>NZ_FPBK01000031.1 GCF_900116665.1 Pustulibacterium marinum
AACATGCTGGTAACTAACGGCAGGGGTTGCGCTCGTTATAGGACTTAACCTGACACCTCACGGCACGAGCTGACGACAACCATGCAGCACCTTGTAATCTGTCCGAAGAAAAAACCATCTCTGGTCCTGTCAGACTACATTTAAGCCCTGGTAAGGTTCCTCGCGTATCATCGAATTAAACCACATGCTCCACCGCTTGTGCGGGCCCCCGTCAATTCCTTTGAGTTTCATTCTTGCGAACGTACTCCCCAGGTGGGATACTTATCACTTTCGCTTAGCCACTCAATCCGAAGACCGAACAGCTAGTATCCATCGTTTACGGCGTGGACTACCAGGGTATCTAATCCTGTTCGCTCCCCACGCTTTCGTCCATCAGCGTCAATGATGTGTTAGTGATCTGCCTTCGCAATCGGTATTCTATGTAATATCTATGCATTTCACCGCTACACTACATATTCTAACCACTTCACACATATTCAAGACCTACAGTATCAAAGGCAATTTTACCGTTGAGCGGCAAACTTTCACCCCTGACTTATAGACCCGCCTACGGACCCTTTAAACCCAATGATTCCGGATAACGCTTGGATCCTCCGTATTACCGCGGCTGCTGGCACGGAGTTAGCCGATCCTTATTCGTATGGTACCGTCATCAAGTTACACGTAACTCTTATTCTTCCCATACAAAAGCAGTTTACAACCCATAGGGCAGTCTTCCTGCACGCGGCATGGCTGGTTCAGTCTTCCGACCATTGACCAATATTCCTCACTGCTGCCTCCCGTAGGAGTCTGGTCCGTGTCTCAGTACCAGTGTGGGGGATCTCCCTCTCAGGACCCCTACCTATCGTAGTCATGGTGCGCCGTTACCACACCATCTAACTAATAGGACGCATGCTCATCTTATACCGCCGAAACTTTAATTACTAAATAATGCTACTCAGTAATACTATGAGATATTAATCCAAATTTCTCTGGGCTATCCCTCTGTATAAGGTAGATTGCATACGCGTTACGCACCCGTGCGCCGGTCTCAAAATAGCAAGCTATTTCTACCCCTCGACTTGCATGTGTTAGGCCTGCCGCTAGCGTTCATCCTGAGCCAGGATCAAACTCTTCATCGTTAAATCTTAAATAATTTTTAACTATATGAAGCGCATAAACTCTTTATACTCAAAATGGATTTGCTTAAATCTTTGATTTTAAATCTCTTTAAAATCGTGCTGTTAACAATATTTTCAATGAACTTGATTTCTTTATCTTTACCTTCTCTCCGAAAGCGG
>NZ_FPBK01000029.1 GCF_900116665.1 Pustulibacterium marinum
AACAAAGAAGAAGTAGAAGGAACAGAAGATGCAGTAACCAATGTATCTGTAAGTTTAAAGCCAATTCGTCCAGAGATCAATTTAAATCCGATTTACTTTGAGTTTGACAAGCACAACATTACGCAACAAGCAGCATTTGAGCTAGACAAACTGGTAGGTATTATGAACAAATACCCACAGATGGAAGTAAAAGTAGAAACACATACTGATATTCGCGGAAGTGAAAAATACAACCTAGAATTATCAGACAAACGTGCAAGATCAACCGTACAATACTTGATCTCCAAAGGCATCGCCGAAGACAGATTAAGTAGCGAAGGATTTGGAGAAAGCAATCCACTTGTAGACTGTAAGAACAAGTGTAGCAAAGAAGATCACGCTAAAAACAGAAGATCAGATTTTATTATTCTAGGAGAAGAAGAATAAACAAACACCAAAACTACATACCAAATAAAAAGGGAAGCTTTAAACAGCTTCCCTTTTTATATTTTGCTAAAACAAGTGATTTTTTTCAAGAAAAAAAACATAATACCATAACAATATTATTCAATTTGTTAATTTTTAGAGATTTTTCTAATCTTGTTAAATTTTTATTAAATTAGGGCCTTCAAGATTTAAGCTTTAATTAATAATTAATCAATCACTCCACATGAAAAAAACTACTTTATTGATTTTTTTAATGTTCGTTAGTGCACTGAGTTTCGCTCAAGTGCTCGACGAACCCGCAAACTGGCCAAATACGAACTGGACGCTCTCCGGGACGTATGATTCGGATTATTTGTACGAAGACCCTACAGACACATCTAGTCAATTTAGCTTTGATGACGACGATGCTGGTAGTTCATCTTACAATGATGTTGCCGTAGAGTCCCCGGCAATAGATCTTACTGCAGCACATACAGCAGGAGAAACTTGGATTTATTTCTCTGCAGATTATGTTTACAACTGGATAGGGAATGACAGAATTTTTGTTGAATACTGGGATGCAGATGCTTCTGAGTGGATTACATGGATTACATTAAATTCCGATACAGCAAGCGCACCTACTTCTGCTTATTGTGATGGAACAGCAGAATCTTTATTATCCACTCCATTAAACATTTATTCTTTTTCAAGTACTCAATTATCTGATTTTAAATATCGTATTTATTTTGATGATAATGAAGCTTATGCTTGGGGATTTTGTTTTCAATCTCCAACCATTTATTCAGAAACACCTCCTTCTTGTCCAGACCCATCTGAGTTATTTGTTGATGGAATCACAAACTCTGACGTAGACATTTACTGGACAGAAAATGGATCTGCTAGTAAATGGAATATCGAGTATGGAGTAGATCCGTATGAGCAAGGAGAAGGAACTGTTGTTACCTCAACTACTAACCCATATACTTTAGATGGTTTAGCAGGAAGCACTACTTACACTATTTGGGTTCAGGCAGATTGTGGTGGTGGTGACACTAGTAACTGGATAGGGCCAATTACCTTTACCACACTATGTGATCCACTTACAGCACCATTCTACGAAGATTTTGAAAACGAAGGAGCAATACCTTCTTGTTGGACTCAAGATGAAAATAACGGAGAAGACTGGGATTTTGCTACTATAGATGATTACTCTGAAGTTGGAAACGATGGTGAAGTAACCGGTTCTACTTTGAGTAACAGCTATTTTGCTTATGTAGATGATAGTTTCTCTAATGGTGATGAAAATACTCTACTAAGTCCAATGGTTGATGTATCGTCATTATCAGTTCCTGCTTTAAATTTCTATATTGTAAGTGATAGCGAAGGAACAGCTAACTCAACATTAACCGTTGATTTTTATGATGGTGAAAACTGGAACGAGGATATCTATACCAACACTGGTAACACCAATGGTTGGGAGTATATTCTAGTTGACTTAAGCACTTATACGATTACAGATGCTGTACAAGTGAAGTTTACGTTTACAGGCAGTAGCTCATATTATGACGATATTGCTATAGACGATGTTTCTATATTTGAAATGCCTTCTTGTCCACCAGTTATGGATTTAATGGCTGAAAACTTTACTACAGAAGGTGCAGACCTTTCTTGGACTGTTTTAGGAACTGAGACTTCTTGGACAATAGAATACGGTTACGAAGGTTTTGAACAGGGTACAGGATCTACAATGACTGTAACAACAAACCCTTATACTCTTACAGGTTTAGAACCAGGTACAGACTATGACTATTATGTAATTGCTGAATGTACTGAAGAAACTAGCTTAGTTACAGGACCATTCAACTTTACTACAGAATGTTCTATATATTCTACTCCATACTCTGAGGATTTTGAAAACGACGGAGATATTCCAAACTGTTGGTCACAAACTGAGGATGACGATATCACAGAATCCTATGATTGGGAATTTAGCGACTCCAACTACTATACTGATATTACTGGAAACACTATTTCAAATGCATTTTATGCCTTTGTAGATGATTCTTACTTAACAGAAGGAGAATTTGCTTCGTTAACTTCACCATTGGTAGACCTTTCGGGATTAGTTACTCCATCTGTTCAATTTTATTTATCAAGCGATAATTTCGGATATGCTAGTGCTAGTTTCTCTGTAGACTTTTTTGATGGTACTACTTGGCATACCGATGTGTATACAAGTACAGGAAATACTGACGGATGGAAATTTGTAGCAGTTGACCTTAGCGGTTACACACTTTCTGGTTTAACACAAGTTAGATTTGTTGTAGAAGGTAGTACTTCTTATTACGATGACATTGCAATTGATGATGTTGTTTTTGACGAAATGCCAGCTTGTACTATACCTTCAGATATTTCAGTTTCTAGTATTACAACAGAAGGAGCAGATATATCTTGGGTAGAAAACGGTTTTGCTGAAGCATGGAATTTAGAATATGGTTTAACAGGATTTACTCAAGGTACAGAAGACGGAACAATTATTCCAGTATACACAAACCCTGCAACCATTGAAGGTTTAGAAGCTGGTATGGAATATGACGTTTATATCCAAGCTAGTTGTTCTACCGAAGATAGTAACTGGTTTGGTCCTATTACATTTACTACAGCTTGTGAGGCTTTCGGAGATTTCACAGAAGACTTTGAGACAACTGCATACGGAGAAGTTACAGATTGTTGGACTGGTGTGGAAAGCACTACTAATGCCTATGCATATGTACAGGCTTCAAATTATTTAGCATTTTCTGGAACTTACTGTATGACATTATATAATTCTGGAGACACAGAAGGAGATATCATGCTTGTAACTCCAATGTTAACAGATCTTCCTAATGCTACACATAGAGCTAAATTCATGGCTCATGGATATTCTGGATACGTTATAGAGGTTGGAACATTAACAGATATTACTGATCCATCTACATTTACATTAGTTGAATCTTTTGATTTGGCTGGTGATTATCAGCAAATTACTGTTGATTTTGATGAAGCTACTACAGATAGTTATGTTGCTTTAAGACATGGAATGGCAAGTACTTATCAAACAATCAGAATTGATGATTTTGTTTGGACAGCTACTCCAACAGAAGCTCCAGACTGTGCTACCAATGTTGTTGCTACTCCAGATGAGAGCTGTGGTAACTATGCAAACACTATTACTTGGGATCAGCAAGGTTCTGCAGATGGTTACTATTTAACTATTGGAACTACTTCTGGTGGTACTGATATTTTAGATAATGAAGATTTAGGATATGTATCTGAATATATGTTTGAAGGTGATTTTGCAACAACATATTACTATACAGTGACTCCTTATAACCAAATTGGTTCTGCAACAGAATGTACTGAATATTCATTCTCTACTGCTACTACTGGTTGTTACTGTGAATCTGTTCCTACATCAAATGATGGAAACGGTATTACAAATGTAACCATTGCTGATACAGATATATCTAATGGAGACGTAACCTACGCAGATTATACTGATACTGTTGTAGATGTTTACCAAGGTCTTACAACAACAGGTTCTATTGATTTTGCAACAGGCTTCACTTACAACACTAATATTTGGATTGATTTCAACGACGACTATACATTTGACAGTTCTGAATTAGTTTATAGCGGTGAATCATTATATAACAACCCAACAACTTTAGACTTTTCTTTCGAAATTCCAGCTACTGTAGACTTAGGTGAGCACGTATTAAGAATTGGCTCTGCTGACTTTGGTCAAAGCACACCAAATCCTTGTTTTAATGGTTCATATGGTGTAACCATTGATATTACCGTAGACGTTACAGTACCACCTTGTGTAATACCTACAGTTGATGCTACAACCGTGAGCCCAGATTGTGATAACGATCAATTTTATGTAGATGTTGAAATCTCTGATCTAGGAGACGGTACTCCAACTATTACAGATGGTACTACCACTTGGGATGTTACAGCGACAGGAACAACTCAAGTTGGTCCATTCCCTAATGTAGATACTGTTTCATTGACTATATTACACGGTACTGAATCAGCATGTGATGTTGAATTAGGTGATTTTATGATGGCTTGTCCTCCTGCATGTCCTGTAAACGTAGTTGCTACACCAGATGAAAACTGTGGTACTTATGCAACGGTTATTACTTGGGATAGTACAGACTTTACAGATGGCTACTACTTAACAGTTGGTTCAGCTTCTGGTGCAAATAATGTACTAGATAATGAAGTAGTTCTAGGTACTTCTTATGATCTAGTTGCTCCTGCAGGTACAACTTACTATTACACGGTTACAGCTTATAATGATTATGGAACATCTGAAACATGTACAGAATACACATTTACTACAAATGCTTCAGAATGTTATTGTGAATCAGTTCCATTATCAAATGATGGTAGTGGTATTACAAACGTGACCATAGGTACTACAGACTATACCAATGGTGATGTTACCTATGCAGATTATACAGATACAACTGTAGATCTTTACAATGAAGGATCTAACTACATGATGATAGATTTTGCTACTGGTTATACTTATGACGCAAATATTTGGATTGACTTTAATGATGATTATATCTTTGATAGTGAAGATGAATTAGTTTATAGTGGAGAATCATCTAATGACAACCCGACATCGCTAGATTCATCATTTGACCTTTCTTCTTTCTCAAATATATCTTTAGGCACACATACCATGAGAGTTGGTACCGCAGATAGTGGTCAATACACACCAAATCCATGTTATAATGGTTATTATGGTGTAACTATCGATTTCAGTGTTAACATTGTAGACGGTGTTGCTTCAGCAGATGCATTTGAAGGGTTTGACTTCAAATACTATCCAAACCCTGTAAATCAAAACAAACTTACATTGGCTTCTCAAGAAGAGATTAGCGATGTAGTTGTATTTAATTTACTAGGTCAAGAGGTATTGAGATTATCTCCAAATGCTACAGACTATACTGTAAACATGTCTCAACTTTCTGCAGGTGCTTACTTTGTTAAAGTGACCATTGCAGATAAGACTCAAACCATTAAGATTATTAAGGAATAACTTCTTTAAATTCATAATCTCACCAAAAAGGACTGCTAATTAGCAGTCCTTTTATTTTTTAACATAATTATTAATATTTATTAAATCATTTCTTAAAATTTACCGGTAAAAAGTCATCTAATTTGTATAAAAATTTTATTTTTACACAAAAACCTACCGATGAAAAAAACTACACTTACTTTTTTACTACTCTTACTTACAGGTTTTTGCACTTTTGCGCAAACCTTAGAGCAAAATGCCAACTGGCCCAATGCCAACTGGAGCCTTACTGGCTCTTACAATTCAAGTTCCTTAGCATTGGAAGCGAACCCATTGGTTACATCAACCTTTAGTTATGATGACAATGATGCAGGATATTCATACTCCTCGACCATTGCAGCAGAATCTCCTGTAATAGACCTTACAGCTGCTTACAATGCAGAAGAGACCTGGATAAAAGTAGAAACAGAATACATCTACAATCATAGCTATAACGATTATATTCAATTACAATACTGGGATGCCGATAGTTCCTCTTGGGTTGATTGGGGTGATCCTTTAAATACAGACACTTACTACTATGCTTACAATAATTATTGTAGTTATAATAAAACTGATTTTGTTTCAGATCATTTGAACATCAGTGAGTTTACGAGTACACAGCTTACGGGATTTAAATACCGTATTTACTTTACAGACGGAGGAAACTACACCTATGGTTTTTGTTTTAACGCACCAACTATTTATTCTCAAACACCTCCGCCTTGTCCAAGTGTTTCAGATTTAAATGCTACAAATGCAACAGATACTACCGTAGATATTTCTTGGACTGAAAATGGATCTGCTACTTATTGGAATATAGATTATGGTCCTGCTGGTTTTACACAAGGTACAGGAACCAGTGTTGTGGCAACTTCAAACCCACACACTCTTAACAACCTTGAAAGTAATACCGATTATGAATTTTATGTTCAGTCTAACTGTATTCTTTATCTGGGAGA
>NZ_FPBK01000025.1 GCF_900116665.1 Pustulibacterium marinum
CCCACTCCAAAGGAGAAGATCATGAGCAGCAACGACACGATCACAGCAATGAGTTGCACTGCAAAAAATAGCAGTGGTAAACCTAAGAGTTGTGCCCTCTGACGAATAGCGGTATAGGTAGTAAACTGTTTCATTACACCACAATACCAATGAGATACGTAAAGATCCCCACCACTGCACCGGCAATCAGTACAAAGACAAGTACCCTGGTTATCCCCTTTTTCAAATCGGCATTCTCCCCAAAGAAATGTCCGGCATTAAACAAGAACCCAACTAAAAATATCACCCCCAATATAATGGGAAACACACTACGAATCGTATCTGAGATATTCTGTACCGAATCCTCTATCCCTCCTATCTGAGCCATGACCGGCACTACCAGTACCAACCAAAGCCAGAAACTCAACACTAACTTTTTCCATGAACATGTTTTCATACGCATTTGTTTTAGTTTATAACTCCTTGATTTTAAGTGCTCAAAAATTACAAAGCATCCGCATACGTATGACATCAAAGTGCATATTTGTGAATAAAATAAAGTTTAAAAGTGGTTGGTTTTAAATGCCGTTAAAGAGAGGTAAATTACAGTAAAAAGCTCCACCCTAAGTGTTGATAAACGTATCATTATCAACATGGAAGTTTACTCATAACACCAAAATTGTAGAATTATCACTATTAAAATATTTTCTTTGATTATGATAAAAGTTCCTGTTATCCGTAAACAATAATCTTTATTGTGTATATTTATCTTCATATAACGAGCTTAGCTACAAGCTGAAAAAACTGCTCACCTAAAAATGAACATCAACGAAATTCTAGACAAAACACATCCAATTAACGCTTCATCCAAAATCAAATTATGTGAATGTTTTGAGGAAGTAAGCCTTCAAAAAAATCACCTAATAATACGTTCAAACAAAGTTGAAAAAAACATCTATTTTATAAAAAAAGGAATTGCACGTACTTTTTCAAATTTTGATGATAACGAAGTTACCATTGCTTTTGGCGAAGAAGGCGACACCATTATTTCACTAAAAAGTTATATCCTTTATCAAAAAGGATATGAAAACATAGAATTATTAGAAGACTGCGAACTCTATAAGATTAGTGTTACTAAACTTCAAAATTTATTCTCAACCGATATTGATATTGCAAATTGGGGCAGAAAATTTGCGGAACAAGAACTTATTAAAGCCGAACAACGGTTTATATCAAATCAGCTTGGAACAGCAACGGAACGTTATTTAGAACTCATAAAAAAACACCCTACTTTATTACAACGAGTTTCACTTGGTCTCATCGCTTCTTACTTGGGCATTACACAAGTAAGTTTAAGCCGAATTCGAGCAAATATTACATAAGTTTCGTTTTTTATCATTTGATAAATTATTCTTCAAACCTTATTAAGACCTTTGTCCAAAAGTTAAAAAATAATGAATTGGATAATTTTGGTTATTGCAGGCTTATTTGAAGTTGCCTTTGCATTTTGTTTGGGAAAGGCAAAAGGAACTTCTGGAAATGAAATGTATCTATGGTATGCCGGTTTTTTAGTCACACTCATAATAAGTATGGGGCTTTTAGTTAAAGCTACTCAATCGTTACCAATAGGCACTGCTTATGCAGTTTGGACAGGAATTGGAGCTGTCGGAACTGTTCTTGTCGGCATATTTATTTTTAAAGAACCTGCAACATTTTTACGTATTCTATTTCTCACAACTTTAATAGCTTCAATCGTAGGATTAAAAGCGGTATCATCACATTAAATAATATTCTCAAAAGAAATGAATATAACTATAAGAAAAGCCTTAGAATCTGATTCTTACGGCATTTGGAAGCTAATGAAAGAGTTAGCCATTTTTGAAAAATATATTGACATATTTGCCATTACGCCTGAAATCGTAATAGAAAGCGGATTTAAAAAAAATCCACCCGACTTTTATTGTCTGGTTGCAGAAAACAATCAAAAAATAGCAGGCATTTTGGTTTATTATTATTTACCATTTACAGCACAAAACAAACCTGCCATATTCATAAAAGAACTATATGTTGACACAAATTACAGAGGACACAAAATTGGAGAAAAATTGATGTTAGCTCTCAAAGAAGAAGCAGTTAAAAACAATTGTGGGGAAATAAAATGGACTGCCGCACCTTGGAACGAAGGAGGAATACGGTTTTACAATAAACTGGGAGCCAAGGAAAATAACGATTGGCTAAACTATGAATGGAATTTACACCACTAAAATAGAATTAAAATGCAACAAATAACAGTAAGAAAAATAACAACAGCCGACATCATTGAACTTCAAAACATTGGGAAACTGACTTTTGCCGAAACATTTTCCTCAGAAAATAGCGAAACAAATATGAAAGAATATTTGGAAAACGGATTTTCAAAAGAAAAATTGACTGCTGAACTGAATGACCAAAATGCTGAATTTTACTTTGCGGAACTTGACGGAAAAACAATCGGATATTTAAAAGTAAACGTTGGACAATCCCAAACTGAAATCAAGGACATAAACGCACTCGAAATCGAACGGATATACGTGCTAAAAGAATTTCACGGGAAAAAAGTTGGACAAATTCTTTATGACAAAGCCATTGAATTGGCGAAAGATAAAAATGTGGAATATGTTTGGTTGGGAGTTTGGGAACAAAACCCAAGAGCAATCCGATTTTATGAAAAAAATGGATTTGTGGCTTTCGACAAACACGTTTTCAAACTCGGAAATGACGAACAAACCGACATAATGATGAAACTGAAAATGGAATAAAGCCAGCTGCTAGTCGAGTAGGTAAAGGGGAATTCCACCCCTAAACCTCTCACAGAACCGTACGTGAACCTCTCGATTCATAAGGCAGTTCATAAATGATGTTCACACAGCTTAGATAGCCTATTCGCTTAGGTCTATACAGGGTAAATCATTAAATTAAAAGGGAATAACAACCATTTCTGTTTATTTTATATCTTTCTATAACTAGTTGTACCTTATTTGCAAGTGATTCGTCTTTGGTGTCTATTTATATCAAACAATTAGATTATGTCAAGACAAAGTATATCATTAACGGAGCCCAATGATGAGTGGTTAAAAGCTCAAGTGGAGAATAAAGAATACTCCAGTAAGAGTGAATTGGTTAACGACCTGATACGACAAGCCCGAAAACAACAAACTCAAATTGATTGGATTAGGGCTAAGTTGGAAACAGCTGAAAATAGTGGATTTACCAACGATAGTAAAGAAAGTATTTTAGCCCAATCAAAGTCTTTATTGAATGGCTAACTACAAATTGACAAATGAAGCAAAAAATGACTTAATTCGGATTCACCTGTCCAGGGTTCAAAAATTTGAAATGACCCAAGCGGACAACTATTTCGAATCTTTTTTGAGTATTTTGATAGGATCGCTGAACGTCCCTTTTCATTCGAATCAGTAGGCTATATAAAAAAAGGATACCGACGCTGCGTATGTGAAGTTGATAGCATTTATTATAGAATAATGAACATAGCGTCGAAATAATGGCCTTCGTCGGAAGACAAGACTTAAATGAAAAATTATAAACGAATTTCCAAAGAATTGTTGCCTATCAATTAGGGTTTGATTATTCTCAATCTTTCAGTCGCTTATTTAAAAGCAAAACCGAGTTAAGTCCGTTAGAATTTAGAAAAACGTTTAATTAACCTACTAGCATTTTTTGTAATCCTTGATTTGCATACAACTTTCAGGGCTTTGCATACAGCCATTACATGCTCATTACCGAATTTTGACTTAATAAAATTAAAACTATGGTAATGAAAAAAATAAACTTAGGATCCGAAGGTTTAGTTGTACCAAATATAGGCTTAGGCTGTATGGGTATGACGGGGTTTGAAGATGCGAATATGTATGGCGAAGCAGATGAGCAAGAGGCTATTGCTACTATTCATAAATCGTTAGAATTGGGAGGCAATTTTTTAGATACTGCCGATTTATATGGTCCTTTTAAAAATGAACAGTTAATAGCCAAAGCAATACAGGGTAGTAGAGATAAGTACATTATAGCTACAAAATTTGGTTGGGAGATAAACGATAACAACAAAGTTACCTGGGCCATTAACGGTAAAAAGGAGTACGTTAAAAAAGCAGTAGAGCGCTCCCTTAAAAATTTAAAAACCGATTATATAGATTTATACTATATGCACAGGCTAGATAAAAGCACGCCTATAGAAGAAACTGTAGAAGCCATGAGCGATTTGGTTAAAGAAGGGAAGGTTGGTTACCTGGGGTTGTCTGAAGTATCGTCTGAAACCGTAAAAAGAGCACATGCTATTCACCCAATTACAGCGGTACAAAGTGAATACTCTTTATTTGAGCGTACCGCAGAAGAACGAGGTATTTTAAATACGTTAACCGAGCTTGGTGTAGGTTTTGTAGCATACTCTCCTTTAGGGCGCGGATTTTTATCTGGACAAATTAGGAGTATAGATGATTTGCCGGAAAACGATTTTCGCCGTGCAATTCCAAGATTTCAAGAAGCACATTTTTATAAGAATATAGAATTGGTTAAGGCTATAGAAGCAATGGCGGCGGAAAAAGAAATAACCAGCTCTCAGCTTGCATTAGCTTGGATTATGAGTAAGGGTATTTTGCCTATTCCGGGTACTAAAAGACGTAAGTATGTAGCGCAAAATATTGCAGCTACCCATATAGAATTGAGCCAAAACGATTTAGAAAAACTAGAAAGTATTGTACCATTGGGTACCGATACCGGGAATCCGTACGATGAATTTAGTATGGGGCTTATAGATTAAATATAGCACAAACTTGCTGAGTATATAGTAACTAGCGGTTGTGTTTTTTTAATGCAACCGCTAGCTATACATAAAAAAAGTTATATTAGTAGTATGAATGCAATTCAATCAGTTTCAGAATTTCACAGGTTACTCTCGTTGCCAGAGCCTCGTCATCCGTTGGTAAGCGTAATAAACCTATCGGAAAGTATATTTATAGAGGATGATGTATGGAAAGGATTTGTGAACAGATTTTATTGTGTTGCTCTTAAAAGAGAAGCTAAAGGTAAAATACGCTATGGCCAATTGCATTACGATTATGATAAGGGAGTTTTAAGTTTTACAGCACCTAACCAAGTACAGTATCTAGATTTAAATACTGTAGAATGTGGGTTGGGGTACTTACTTATTTTTCATCCAGATATTTTGCTGGGGCACTCGTTAGTAAGTAAAATTAACGATTATCATTTCTTTTCGTATGCGGTAAACGAGGCTTTGCATCTTTCTGCCGAGGAAGAAGAAGATCTTATTACTATTTTAAAAAAGATAGATAAGGAATGCCAGCATATTGATAAGTATACTCAGGAAATTATTTTATCGCAAATAGAGTTACTACTTAATTATTCTAACAGATTTTACGAGCGCCAATTTATTACCAGAAAAAACCATAACAACAAACTAATAGCTAAGTTTGAACAGCTTTTAGATGAGTTTTTTGAAAGTACTTCCGCTACACAACCAGCATTATTAACCGTGCAGCACATGGCAGAATTAATGAATTTGTCTCCCAATTATTTGAGTGATTTATTGCGCATGCATACAGGACAGAATACGCAACAACACATACACCAACGGTTAATAGAAAAGGCAAAAGAAAAATTATCTACTACCAATTTATCGGTAAGTGAAATTGCCTTTACTCTTGGTTTTGAACATGCACAATCGTTTAGTAGCTTATTTAAGAAAAAAACAAACCTATCTCCTGTAGCGTTTAGAAAAACGTTTAATTAAATTACTAGCACCTTTTGTAATCTTTAATCTGCATACAACCGTTATATACTCATTACCTAATTTTGACTTAGTAAAATTAAAACCATGGTAATGAAAAAAATAAACTTAGGAACCGAAGGTTTAGTTGTACCAGATATTGGCTTAGACTGTATGCAAATTAAGGATGAGTAAAAGTGTCCGTAGCCAATAGCAACAGACACTAATTTTCTTTTCAGTTTTTTTATAACCTACTCATCATTATGATGGATTCAGGATTTTAATCGATCTCTAGTACCACCTTACCAACTTGACGATGCTCTTCCATAAATCTATGGACTTCACTCGCTCTTGCTAAAGTAAGTGTTTTGCTAATTGTTGGTATTACACTTCCTGAAGTTACTCCTTCATTAATAAACACTACTGCGGCCTTTACTTTATCTTTTACCATCCATAATTCGGCCATATCAAAGCTACGGATTGTTAGCTTATTAGAAAGCACCTCAATTAATATTTAAATTAGTAATCACCTCCGCTTATCCCGACTCTTCTTATCAAAAGCTACCAGATTAAAGAGTTGTCGCATCCGACTGCGTACTCGATTGCCATAATGACTTTCCAATTCTTTGGCATTCAAATTGGTGGTGGCATGGGTACGTACTTGATGACTTAAAAACAAATCATACCGAGACAACAACACTTCTCCAATCACATTGCAATCCTTGCCAAAATAACGTCCGGTAGGTTCCACCCCTAAATCATCCAAGCAAAAGAACTTGCTATCTCCAAACTGCTGTATGGTATCATACCCAATGTGGTTAAACGCAAAGACAATATTTCGGGTAGGGATGACTTCATACGAGCGGACATGCGGTACAATGTGTTTTACTAATCGCATCAGGGAAGTCTTTCCACATCCCACAGGCCCGGTGAGCAAAATCCCTTTGTTCACATCGAGTCCTACTTTTTTACAACTCGCTGCATCTTTAATCATGTACAGACACAGTTTGTAAATCACTTCTCGATCTACCTCGTACAAATGAAAACGCTCTCCAAACAGCAGTTTCCCTTTCACCAGCAAATACTGCCAGATCTTGTCAAAATCATAGTTCACACGGCTCCCTTCCAAAGTTCCCAAATGAAATTCCAAGTCTCCTTCCTTGATGATATGTGGTGCATAGTCTTTCATAGCGGTTCATCATAATTTTTATCGGTGGTGGTGTGCAGGTTGTCCGTATATGGGACACTTCCTTTTTGTTTGTTTTTCTTTTCACCAGCATTCCCTTTTTTTTGATTTTTAAATTTTTTCGTTTTGTTACTGTTTTTCTTGTTTGTTACTGTTTGAATAGGTTTGTTTATAGATACCAACGCTTGTCCAGTGCTTGTCTCTGATTCGGGACACTGTGAGTTCACTACTTGTCCACTGGTTGTCTCGGATGTGGGACAGTTATCCAGTTCCTCTTCAACATCAAATTCAAACATATACACCCGACTTCCTTTAAACGGATTATGGGAAGGTTCATACAGGATATAACTCCAGTTACTCAGATCCGTTAAACACCGATGATAGGTTGATTTCGATCCGAGTTTTGCCAATACCATCACCTCCTCTCTTTGAATAAAAAAAGAAGGTCTAAAATAATTGAGGTTCCAGAATCGAAAGAGTGCCATATACAGGCTCACATGAGAAGGATTTAACCGTCCATCCCGAGAAAACAATTCCAGCACCTCATTTAAATGATGAATGTAATTTACCTCTTGCATACCAAATACTGATCAACACGGTTCTGCTCCAATACCTGCATCACATCCTGATACTGATAATACAAGACCCCACCCACTTTCGAAAACGGTAAGGTGCCATTCACGCGCAGGTTTTGTAAGGTTCCCGGAGAAATCCCTAACAGGTCTCGGACCTCTTTGGATTTCATCCATCTTTTCTGTTGCACATCACCCTGTTGTGCTAAAAGTTCTTTAAAGGCTTCCAGTAATTCCAGTTTAAATTCACGAAGCTCATCGGTTGTAATAATGGTTGCTGCCATACGAATACATGTTTTAAAAAGGCAACACCTTTCCAGGTTACGTCTTTTTTAGAGGAAAGGCATTGCCCATAGATTTGACTTTCAAGACAAAGCTGCACAAACCCATTCACATTCTTTCCCCATACGTTCGTAGGTACGAATACATTTTAACATTCATATATTCGCAATACCCCCCTTATTTCATAACCAAAATTTAAATAACACCTTACTATGTCTGCCATTTATTAAATGAGGTTCTACTAAAATCTGTTTTTCGTAGGTCTTCGGTACTGGGAAAACTGTCAATCCAATAAACGTAATAAAATCAAGGGGGTCACCAAACAATTGTGAACCACTAACAACTTGAAAAAATCATCCTACGTCCTAAAAAAACCACCAAATTGGTGGTTTTACATTCTTTCCTCTTTTACCTAATAAAAAAGCGTTGATCTAACCCTAAAATTTAACAGTTATTCCGTCTGATTTCTTTCCTTCCGTTCCAACTTTCCGATATAGTTCCAAATTTTTCTAGCTTCTTCTCGCAATCCTTCATCATCGTCAAAAGCCATTTGCAGTTCATCACTTATCTGATATAAAAGTCTCGTTACATAAAAGAGTCGTCTTCGTATGACCTCCAAATGTCCCCCATCTACCCGCTGATTGTGCTCCTGCAGCGCCTCATGACTCCAATCAAAAGCACTTTTTTCAAGGATAAAAACTCCTGTATGCAAACTTCTGAGTTGAAACCCTACCGCCAAGGCCACTTTTTCAGAAGCACGATACCCATCCTCCCCTAATCGCTGACGATCAATGGTAATGCGCAGCGATTCACACTCCTTATCATAAAATAAAAACGGTAGGATCACACGTTGCAGAGCCTTTGTCAAATATCCCTGTTTGCGGTACTCCGGTAATACATACCCATGTAAATCACGATGCATATCCAAGATGGCTGCTACATAGATTCCTGCTTCATTTTGAATCAAAAAGAAGCGATAGTCTCCTAGATCATTAGAAACAAAATCCAGCATGGTAAATTTTTCCAACCATACTTTCGCTACTTCCACCTGTTTTCCGATACGCCTTTTAAAAACGTATTCGGAGGTTTTCGAATGATTTAACTTCATGAGTAAATTGTGTATCGTTTGATCTGTCATAGCATTTCTATTTTAATGATTCGTTAGTCCATCTTCTTCTTCCATTTGTTTTAACAACTGTTCCCATAGGGTACGGACAAACCGAGCCTTTTTATCTTTTCGCGCTCGAATCTCGCCATAGGTCTTGTATACATTTTCTATTTTCACATCAAAGAGCTGCTCAAATCCTGCTACAATCTTGGCTATATCCTCATGACCGTCATTAATGGCATGCGCATGTTGCAAAGCATAAATGAGTTCTACCAAAGCCGTTTTGGAACCTGTCCAATGCAGCACCAAGGGATGCGCTTCTCCCAATCCCTTTCTTTTTTGTTTCTGCATTCCTAACTGTGCTTTCTTAAGATATTTGGCAAACAATTGCATCGCCTTCACCCGTGCCCACAGTAAATCGTGTGAGGTAAAAAACTTAGGATCTAAGTAACTGGTCTCCGGAGGAGCATATACCGGAAAATGTTGTTTTTCCCGGGTGAAGTATTGTTCATCCAAATATTCAAAGTCTTGTTCCATGTAGTGAATAAAATCCCAATGCACTCCAAAGAACTTATTGACCATTCGGACTTTCTTTTTTAAAAATCCCATTTGCTGTTGTTCGCCCACTTTCGGCATGCGCAGCAAGCAATACCGAACTTCACTGAAATAAATAAGATACCCCAGCGGTTCTGATTTTACATTTCTAAAAAAATCAATTTCCTCTCCCACAGAAACAAACTGATGGTTTTCAATTTGATTCCGCAAGAGGTACAGGGTATTGTTACACAAATGAATCCCTTCATTGATGGACGCAAGGGAAAGTTCATAAAGCCCCAATAAAGGTTGTAATTTCTGGTAAAAGGGTGGCATGATGTTTTGATAGTTCACAGGCATAAGTCATTCCTTCCATAAAGCTAGTTGTTGGTATTACGTATCTGCTCCATCTGATATGAGCTCATTTCTACCCCATCAGATAGCAGTCCTTTGATTTCTTTTTCAAACTACACAAACCTTTGATACGAATCGAAAAACCTGTTATAAAATATAGAATTTACTCCTTTACACCCATAAAAAACTCCTTTACACCCCATTTCATCCTACAAAACCTAATAATTGGTTTTAAAAAAAATACGTAATTTCAACATTTTTCATTCCAAATCAACAGACCATGCCACAATACATCTCCAATCCCTATGCAAAGCTCTCGCTAGTAAACGGAGTGCTGTACTGTGTCTATACTCCCTGCCCCACGTTTGATTTAAAGGCTGCCATGACCGTCGTACGTGACCGCATCAAACTGCAAAATGGAAAATTCTATCCCGTACTCAGTGACATCAGTGCTTTACGAACAGTTACCAGAGAAGCTAGAGGTTATATGGCTTCCGAAGGTTTGATACTCATCACTGCCATTGCTTTTATTTCCAATAGTGCCCTGAGTGATATGAACTATCACATGTACACACAGACACATCATCCGGATATTCCTATCGCCCTATGCAAAGACCATGAAGCCGCCCTACAATTTCTCAGGCCGTTTCAATCCTAATCACATCGTTCCATTCATCCTTTGAAGTGTATTCCGCTCACCCTTCCGTGCGAATAATCATTGAATCACTTTAAAACCCACACTTTATGAACGATCCCAAAAACCAACAACGCGTTGCCCACATTCATCAAATGCTCTTAGGCATTCTACGAGGTAACTTTAATTATCGTATTCCCTTAACCCTGCAAAATGATGCCATTGAAGCCTTAATACTCCTTTTAAATGAAGTAGCAGAAGAGCTTCAAAATTCCTTTGTATACCAAGGCTTTGTTCCCTTACCCGACAACTATGTTTACTTAGTTCAATGTACCTTTTTGTTGGATTCAAAATTGAACATCCGTTATGTACACCCCTCTGCAGCAGCACTTCTGCAATATTCAACGCCTACCTTACAAGGATCCCAATTACAGCATGTACTTCAAAAAGCATCCTACAAACAGTTGCGTAAAGCGGTGAAACAAGGGCTTTATACCTCTGAAGAACAACGGATTTCTTTAAAATTCATCACAGCACAAGGCCTACTCCTTCCGCTGTGCTCTTTACTGCTGCCGTTACCAGCGGCCTTTGAAGATACCATATTATTAGTAGCAGTTGCACCGAAACGCCTCACGCCTCAGCTCCAAAAGACCATGACCGGACAACTTCCCAAGTCCAAGACAACCTCAAAAACTCAACAATCCTACTTGGTGCGTCCCCACGATTTAGAGCAATTCCACCAATTGCAACAACGCATCCAAAACCATCCGGAACGCCCCCTTCCCTCCTTAAAAGAACTGGCCCACTCCATGCAGATCAATGAGTTTAAACTCAAAGTAAGTTTCAAGTCCTTATACGGTATGAGTGTTTTTCGATTTCAACGCAGTGAACGTATGCGTAAAGCTTTTGTGCTCGTTTCGCATACCACACTTGCGATCAAAGAAATTGCCCACCTCTGTGGTTTTCAAGACCCCACACATTTCAGCACTCTATTTCGAAAAACTCATGGCATGACTCCTCGAACCTTACGAAAACAATCGTAGCTCATATTCCCCTAAATTTACTCCTTTATGCCCTGATGTTACTCCCTTACCTAAAAGTAATCCTTGCTAGTTTTAGAATATCCAAATAACAACTCCTTATGAATAAGCAAATCAGACCTATTATAACAACGTATTTTATCCATAGCATCACGTATTTCCTACTGTTGCTATTTTGTTATGCAGCCCTCAGTAAAGCCTTGGATTATGAGCACTTTCAAATACAACTAGCACAATCTCCTTTACTTAGTGCCTATGCCGGACTGATAGCACCCACCATCATTGGCTTGGAACTCATCATCGTACTGCTGCTCTGCATCCCTACCTTCAGAATTATAGGATTGTACGCTTCCTTCTCCTTGATGATCGGGTTTACCGTGTACATCTACATGATCTTATACTACAGTGATTTTATTCCCTGCTCTTGTGGCGGTATCCTAGAAAAGCTCAGTTGGACCGAACATCTGGTCTTCAACATACTGGTAAGTATCTGTACACTCGTAGCGGTGATCCTACAAGTAAAACGAAAGTCCATTCCATACATTAAATTCGGTATCTACACACTACTTCCCTCCCTAAGTATGGTAGCTATCTTACTGATGTTATTTCTAACTTCTGAACACCTCATAGCTACAACTCATAGTTTTATCAGACGTTTTCCTCCGCATCCTATCCAAAAAGACCGTGTCTATAAGCTTCCTGCCAATTCCTATTACCTGGCTGGTAGTACACAACAATCTCTCTACTTAGGGAATACGTCTACTCCCTTAGTCCTAAGTCAATTGGACAGCAGTTTTACCATCATGCATTCCCAACTATGGCATCCGGATACCTTGTCACTTCCATTTCGGTCGCTTCGTTTCCAAGTACAAGCTCCTTATGTATACAGTTACGATGGTACGGTTCCGATCCTATTTCGAGGTCACTTATCCGATACCACCCTACACACCCTGAGCTACCGAGAAGCTTATTTCTCGCAATTAGCGATCCTAGATAGCATTCATTTCGCGGTTCGAACACAACATGGAACCACCCAACAATATGTATTGGGAACCTTACATCCGAAAAAAGACACCCCTGTAAAACTATACGATCATCTTTTACAAAAACAAGTAGACGGATTGTTTGACAGTGACGGACTTCTATTAAGTGATCCTGACCTAGGTCAATTCCTATATCGCTACCACTATCGCAATCCCCTTTTAGTCATGGATGCCAATCTGCATCTGCTACGTACGTTACATACCATCGATACCATATCCCAGGTACAATTATCGGTACACCACTTTAGAGATGGTAGACACCAGCTCAAAACACCGCCTTTACGTGTAAACCAAGCTGCTGCCGTTCACAAAGGAATTTTGTTTAATCAGTCCAACCTTAAGGGACGTTATGAAGACCATAGCATGTGGCAACGAGCATTTATCATTGACTGTTATCGTACTGATGATCAATATTATATTGGCAGCTTTTACCTTCCTAATCCCGACCAACTACATCTACAACAACTGATTGTTGCTGATCCTTATCTCTATGTATTGATAGGAAACCAAGTGTTTCGGTATCGTTTGGCGCCATCGATTCGACAACACTTTCAACAGGGGAAGCCGAAAACCTGAATTCGAGTAGGCATTCATTACTAAATTCTTTTTACGATGAAAAATGTAAAAAAAATGTTGTTGCCAGCCTTTGTGTTACTGGCAGGAATCGGGGGAGCTTTTGCTACCCATACAGCTAAAAATGCGGATGTAGCCGTGCAAAACGGATTCCGCTACGATCCGATGGCCACTGCCATCCAATGTATCGAAACCGATGTGCAATGTTCAGATACCGGATCTACTGTATGTACCTGGACCGATGCAGAAAATGTATCTCACGACTTGTATCGAGAAGTCAATGAGACCGTTTGTGGGGATGAATTATTTGAATATATTCCGTAATTCATCTATGGAAAGGATGCTTGAAGCATCCTTTCTTTATTTACTCTTTATCTATCCAATCCATACTTTTATCACCCTTTAGATAATACCCAAACCATTCCAATACCCGCATGGTCAAATCTTCCGATGCTTTCGGTTGATAAATGGTATGCTTTTCGTCAGGGTACAACACCATCAGTACTTTTTTGCCATAGCGCCTCAAAGCAATGTAAAATTCCATAGTTTGTTCCCAGTAAATATTTTGATCCTGCTGCCCTGTCCATAATAAAATGGGTGCCTGCACATTGGCTACATGATACACCGGACTATTATCGATATACAGTTGTGGGTCTTTTACAAAAGAAGTTGGCATCTCGTATTGCCCATCTTCAAACTGATAATAAAAAGGCCGTTTAAAGTTATCATTAAAGGAAAAATACGATCGCACTAAATCACTGTTTCCGGCACCTGAGCAATAGGCTGCAAATCGATTCGAATGGGTGGCTATAAAATTGGTTTCATAGCCACCATGCGAATGCCCCAACAATCCCAAATGCTCCCAATCAATATCCAAGCGTTTTCCCAAGGCATCCAATCCCCAATGCACACAATCCAGCGCGGATAAACCCGTACCAGCATCTCCGTACACGATATCAGGCAAATACACAAAATATCCAGATTCCAATAACAAACGCAGGGGAAATGCATCATTATTGCGCTGCCCAAACGCTGGCATCGGATACCGATTGGTTTGTTCATGCTGCACTTGATAAATATGCACTACCATCGGATACTTTCTGTTGGCTTCATACCCGATCGGATAATACAAAACCCCTTGTAATGGTATTCCATCTGAATTTGTATAGTGTATACGTTCCTGTTGTAACAACTGTATTCCTGTATCAAATGGATTACTCTGGTATAGCATTTTAGGAGCTTTACCACTAGTTTGTACACACAACTTCGGAGCTTGATTGTAATCCTCTTCCAAGTACACCACTGTTTTTGTATCCTTCGAAAGGCCTACAAAATCACGATACTTGCCACTTGAGTTTGTTAACCGACGTCCGTACGTACCATACCTCCATGAACGATTTCCGAGGGAATCCTTCAGTTCCCAAACCATCTTGTCAGCAGCTACCTCATAGCGATGTATTCCCTGTGGATATCCACCATACATTCGATTTCCTGATACGATCCGTGTCTGAAAAACTTCCGAATGTTCGAGTTGCTCCCATTGCTTGGAGGCCAACCCATACTTCCAAATCCCAGCATCCGAACCAAACCAAATAGCAGTGCCATCTGCACTGGCATAGGGACGTTGCAACCTAGCTCCTTCCACTTGTAAGACCTCCTTCTTCCCCGTCCCCACTTCATATAACCG
Source organism: Pustulibacterium marinum (assembly GCF_900116665.1). Classification (GTDB taxonomy): domain Bacteria; phylum Bacteroidota; class Bacteroidia; order Flavobacteriales; family Flavobacteriaceae; genus Pustulibacterium; species Pustulibacterium marinum. The sequence goes on from NZ_FPBK01000025.1 coordinate 14,772, forward strand.
CCACTGTTTTTTCATAGGATATAGAAGGTAGGCTCCCTTCCCTACCAAATACGTATCCTGATAGACGGTATCAATCAGTTTTCGTTGTTGATTCACCCAATCATACCTACTCAACCGAACAGGGCGATGCCCAAGGGTATCCTGCTCCCACAAGGTCTCACTACAGAGCAACCATCTATCACTATGCAATCCTGAAAACTTACTCCCTGCAGGCCCCACTATAGACTTCAAGATCGCTGCCTTGGGTTCCCATACATAATACGCCAAAGAATCCTCCGGATAAAACTGCCTTTCCAGATTGGGTTCGTCTCCATACCAAATTTGTGCTACCGATGCTTGCTCATGGGCTACCTTCGTTCGCATACGCACTAAATACGAAGTTCCAGCTTCCAACTCCTCTAGATGCAGATGTGCCTCCTTGGATACAGCCAACAGATCGGCTAACGATTTGGTCAATTTTCTTTTGGTATCCACGAATACGGGTTGTAACGCCCGCTGCTCAGGTACTTGTTCATACAGTAAGACCTGCACTCCATGCTCGGATACTGACATATCCACTATTGGAAATGGACTGGTATACAAAACCTTCGCATTCCCTGCTTCCCATGCTACCACCCTATACGTATCTTGTATATATTGTACTGCATACAAAGTATCTTCCATCACCTTCAACACCCTAAAAACATGGTGTAACGTACCCTTTATATCTCCTACTTCACTGCGCGATTCCAAGGTTTGTAATCCTCCGGAAGCGTTATAGCCCATCCAAAAATGAGTCCCCTGCTCCACCGTCCATAGGTTGGCGACTCCTTGCAGGTACCTATGTGCATCCGTACGAAGATTCCATAGTTCCACCTGAGTTCCTTGTTGCAGCACCAGATGCTCTTTCCCCACAAATCGCTCATGCCGTACCGCTGTTCGCACCCCTATGACCTCTTTAGCCCTGTGGCTATCAAACACCCAAACACTGTCCACTCCATTGGCATAACTGCTATGCAAGCTAAGCCATCTTGCATTAGCACTCATCTGAGGTTGTGAAATCGTTTCAAAACGGTTCACAAAGGATCTCCATTCCTTTGCGCTCCTTTGAGCCGCTAATTCAAGACCTGCCAAAAGCGACAGGCCAAGAATTAATTTAAAAAATGAGCTCTTATACATCAATAACCGGTATTTTGCGGATACAAATGCGCATTCAATAACAATTCATTGAGCGGCAAAGGCCATCGTTCGTTATAGTCTTCCCAATTCGGTTTGACTTCCAATAACGTATTTAACCATCCCATACGCTTCAACTCTAAAAATCGATGTCCTCCTTCGGTAAAGAATTCATGCCTGCTTTCCTGTAAAATGGCATCCAACAGCTCCTCAGTGCTACCATTACTCAGGGGTAACAATCCTGCTCTGGTTCGGATCGCATTGATATAGGGTAAAGCTGCTGTGGTTTGTCCTTGTTGTACCAAAGCTTCTGCCAACAATAGGTACACCTCTCCCATTCGAAACACTACCGAATATTCATTGGTATTATCCGCTATATTTTGATACTTCGCCACACGGTACCAAGTAGTACCACCTACAGTCACCGGCACCATCCATTGTTGTTTGCGCAAATCCGCATCTGAAAAACTGTTCACCAAATTCTCGGTCAAAGCATACGCATGAGGCGCAGCATCTTCAAAGAAATAAAAGGTAGCTTCCGGGGTGGCATTCCCCGCTAATTGGGGCGGCATCTGCCATAAAATATGAGTACCTGCCTTGTGAAATACTTCCTCAAGATTCGTTTCAAAACTATACAGTTCATTCCCCAATACCTCAGAAGCCCATTGCTCTGTAGCAGCATAATCTCCCAAAGTGCTATATACTTTAGCTAAGACCAAGGACGCCACAGAACGATTTACATACGTTCGCTCCGTATCTCGATAGCTGACAGCCATCCCATCCATCACCTCCATCACATCGGTAATCAATTGTTGGTACAATACTTCCTCTTCCATCTTATCCAACTGTCGGTTGTACTGATAATCAATACTAGTGGTATAGGGAATCGCTCCAAAGAGTTCTGCCAAGTAATAATAAATCAAGGATCGCAATACAATGGTTTCTCCTATGAGCTGCGCTTTCGTATCAGTATCAATTGCCTGTGAATTGGTTAATCCCACCACCAAACTATTGGCATAGTAAATCTGTTCATAGGCAGTATTCCATACCGTTTCAATGGTATTATTGGTATCCATAGGTTGATTTTCATAGATATCCATGGTTCCATTGGTATCATTGTAAAAGCAATCCAAATTATCGGTATAGGTATCCAGCAAGGTTCCCATGCCATAGGAATTGCCTCCAGCCAACACCGATTGGTCTCGCAAACTGGCATACAAACCATCCAAGGCCGCTCTTGCTGTTTGCACATCTTCATAGACTTGCAGTGTTCCCAACTGATTGGCCGGTGCCTCCACTTCTACCAACTCTTCACATCCTATACAACACAAGCTTATCCAGGTGATCATCATTATTATTTTTTTCATGTCATTTAAAATTTAAGTTGTACCCCTAAGGCATAGGTTTTCAAAGGCGGTAAAAATCCGGTCGCAACGAATTCAGGATCCAGTCCAAAATAGTCAGTCAACGTCCATAGGTTTTGTCCTTGCAGATAAATTCGAACATCCTGCATCCCTTTACCAATTGGCAAATGGTAGCTCAGCTGTACATTTTTTAACCGTATAAAAGAAGCATCACTAATGGCTGCTGTACTGTTCCGATAATAACTGTACAAACGTCCCCGCTCCCCTCCTGTACTAGTGGTATACGGCATATAGTGTCCATCAGGATTGGTAGCTGACCATACATTGTTTACCTCAATAGGCTGATTGTTCATTGTTCCGGGAGTTGCCATAAGTGCATTGTAATTGCGCTGTACCTGCTTTACAAATTGAAACAAACAGGAAAAATCCCAATGCTTATACTGCACCTGATTATTCCATTCCCCAAAATACTCCACCCCTATTTTTTGAATGACTTGATTGTCTGCCGGTGAAGAGATCACTCCATCTTCATTAAAATCTGTAAACTGAAACAATCCGGTCTCCGGATCAATTCCTTCGTATTGATATACTTTTTGAATGGATAACGGATACCCCACCACATAGCTATTGGCATACGTAGAGCCTTCCAAATCCGGAAACGCTACCAACTCATTCCGAGGAATACTAAGATTCACACTACTATGCCACTGCCCTTCTTCAAAAGTAACAGGCATTGCTTGCAGTTCAAACTCCCAACCACGATTCTCAACCGTAGCGGGTAGATTTGCCTGAATACTGCTAAAACCTGTGGTAGCGGGCAATGGAATCCCTACCAATTGATTTCCGGAGCGATTTTGATACCAAGCTGCATTGAAGCGCAAGCGATCTTTTAAAAACCCCGTTTCTAAAGCCACTTCGAACTTGGTTGTTTTCTCCCAACTAAAATACGGGTTGTTCAATCGGGATGGATACAGCACGGAACCTCCTTGATAGCCTGTACTACTCACCGTATACGTATCTAAATATTGATAATCCCCCAAGGCATCACTACCGGTGACACCATAACTACCCCGGAGCTTCCCAAAGCTCAACCACTTGCTATCCGATACCAAATCCTCTTTGGAAAAAAGCCATGCAAACCCTACCGCTCCAAAGTTGGCAAACCGATTATTAGGACCAAACCTACTGGAACCATCTCTTCTTCCTGTAAGGTTTAGGATATACTTACCATCATGGCTGTAATTGATACGACCAAAAAGAGCTGCATACCGATAACTGGTACGTACATCATCCGTTACCATAACGCCACTAGCCGCTTCTAAACTATGAATTAAGGCATTGCTCTCAAAGCCATAACTATAGAGTCCTAACACATCTGAGGTACGTTCCTGATAGGTACCTCCTAAGAGTACCTGTACCCGATGTTTAGAAGCGGTAATCTGATATTCTATCTGGGGTTCTACCAAATAGGAAAAGCGTTGTGAAGTTCCTTTAGTAGCCACCGAACTTGCTGGAGTCACTCCATAAGCAGGATTGTACATCGTACTAGGACGAAGCGACCATTCCTCAAATACCTGTTGATTCAATCCAGTATTTACTTTCAATAACAGTTTGGGGAACAACGCATACTGCAAATTAGCATTGGTAGTAAAGGTACGTGTGGTGTTGGCATACGTACTTTCATTGGCTGCTAACGGATTGGTAAAGGTATTGTTCTCCCAATTCAAACTCCCATCTTCCTGGTACAAGGCAGGTGCATTGGGTGCTAATCGCAAGGCCTGATTGGTGATATCACTGCGTATTAAGTTATTGGTCTGATCTGAAAACAATCCTGTTAACGATACCTGAAAACGATTATCCGATGATTGGTGTTCCAAACTTCCGGTTACATTATTCGTTTTATACCGAAAGTCCTCTGAAAATACTGTGGTTTGCTCTTGATGACTCCCACTCAGCATAAAACGTGTTTGTCCATTCCCACCGGCAACCGATAGATGAACTAACGAATTCAAAGCTGTTGTCCCAATAAGCTCCTTTTGCCAATCCGTATGTCGATTGGCATCCCAAGTTCCATTGACATCATACGCATTAGCAGGATAGTTTGCTATACCATCATTGGCATAGGCCTGTGCTCGCATGGTCAAATAATCACTTGTAGACATCAATTCCATTTGACTAGCCACCTGACTCCAACCTTGAGAAGCATTCACTGTAAATTGTGTTTTTCCGGTCACACCACCTTTTTTCGTCGTGATCAGCACCACACCATTCGCACCACGCGCCCCATAAATGGCTGTGGCATCTGCATCCTTTAAGATTTCGATACTTTGGATATCATTCGGATTAAGGGCATTGAGTGGATTCATTTCATGTGATGGCAAAATCCCTGCCGAATTAAAAGAGGGGGTGGTAGCACTAACAGGCATTCCATCAATGATATATAAAGGCGCATTGCCTTCACTCCGTAAACTATTCACCCCTCGAATCTGTATGGAGAATCCTCCACCTGCTACGCCAGTATTCTGCGTAATATGAACACCAGTCATCCGTCCTTGTACGGCGGATAATGCATTGGTGATCGGTTGCTTTTCAATAGCCTCTGCACGCACCGAAGCAATACTTCCCGTACGTTCTTTTTCCGACACCGTATAATAGCCAGCATTGACCACCACGGCATCCAAGGTTCGTAAGGACTCTAACAATACCACATCGAATACGGTACGGCTCCCCACTAAAAACGATTGGGACTCATAGCCCATATAGGAAAATACCAAGGTATCAATCTCCGATACCGTAAGCATATACCGCCCGTCCACATCACTAGAAGTCCCTAAAGACTTCCCTTTCACTTGAATGGTCGCTCCATAGATTGGACCATCTCGATCGGATACTGTTCCAGATACATTCACGGAAGTTTGAGCAAAAGCTCCGTAACTTCCCAAACAAAAACATAAAAAATATAGGAATATAGCATGCCTCCCCATGCTATGTAGAAAAAATTTCATACTATTGGGTTGTTGTTAATTTCACATCAAATT
>NZ_FPBK01000023.1 GCF_900116665.1 Pustulibacterium marinum
TCCCGTCTTCGCTACTCCAAAGCTCGAAACGGTAGGAAATACAATGGTTTCGAGCTTTTTTTCTATTTTAGGTGTGTCAAAATTGTGACACGTGTATTTTTTAGCCGTAAAAGCCTTGCTTTTAATCGGTAATAAAAAAAATGCAAAATTTCAACCAAAAAACTTCCCGTCATAAGCATATAGCTTTTTTAGATTTCAAACCAGCAGAGTTGCGAATGAAAAAGGACTGGATCATTGTGTACTACGCTAAGAACCCAGCTACCGGCAAATTGCAACGCTACAGAGTAAGAGTGCCTAAAATGAGTAATAAAACCCAGCGTGAACGCTATGGCAAGCGTATGGTACTAGAAATTAATAAGAAGCTGGAAAGCGGTTGGTTGCCAGTGTACAGCAATGTGAGCGTAAATGAATTTAAAACTTTAGATTTCTGTTTTAATACATTTTTGGCGTACACAGAAAAAGAGATTGAAGCTGGAAACAAACGCCCTGACACCCTACGAGCATATAAGAGCTATATTGCAATGCTCAAAAAATGGATAAATGAAAAAAAATTAACCTATAAGTTGATTTTGGAAGTTTCAACCAGTGTGGCTATTAATTATCTTGACTGGATGTACTTGGAACGTAACACCAGCGCTGCTACCTATAATAATCATTTAACATTCTTAAAAAACTTTGCAAACTTCTGTTTGAAGCGTGGTTACATTAAAGAAAACTTTGCCCAAACTATTGAGCGCAAGAAAAAAACACAGAAAAAGAGAAAAGTTTTCACACCGGAGGTAAAACAGAAAATTAAAAAGCTTCAGGAAATTGATAAGGCATACTACACGCTTTGCATGGCTACCTACTTTTGTTTTGTTCGCCGTACAGAACTTACGAAACTGAAAGTAAAAGATATTAGTTTTCACAAACAATACATTACTATAGAAGGTGAAGCTTCTAAAAACGGCAAAAAAGATATTGTTACCATTCCTGATAAATATATGATGCTATTGGTTGACCATGTAAAGAGCGCCAGCAGTGAAAATTATTTATTTTCGGGTGACGAATTTCAACCGGGCAAAAAGCAGCTGACACCTAAAAAGATTTCGGACACTTGGACGAAGTACCGCAAGCAATTGAATTTTGGAAGTGAATATCAATTTTACAGCTTGAAAGATACCGGAATAACAGACCTATTAACAAACGGCGTACCGGCGATAAAAGTAAGAGACCAAGCAAGGCATTCCGATATACGAATTACGGAACAATACACGCCAAATTTGAGCAGTGCGGACGAAGTTGTAAAAGGTGCAAAGTTCAACTTTTAAACACACACACAACACGACCTTGCTAAAAGTCGGAAATTATCGGAAATGGCGGAAATTGAGCAAAAAATATTTATAACTAACTATATTACAGTAAAATACATTGTTTCCGACTTCGGAAAGCTATATTTTAAAATAAAAGCGTATGTGTTTGTTTTTCAATTACATACGCTTTTATTTCCTGATTTCCGATATTATTTCCAAGTTGGAAAGGTTTGTTTCCGAAGGCTTTTAATCTGAAACAAGAGTAAAATTTTCCCATTTGCAAAAACAAAGAATTGGTCTTCTATTTCTTTTTCTAAGAAAGTACCCTAAAGGCAATTCACCTGTTATTTTCCAATCACAAGTATTTACACATCCCCAATGATTCGAAAATCTATATACACCACCATTAGCATACCAATACTTACTACTTACCTTGTCAGTTTCTATGAAATAACCTTTTGAATTTTCAAATCCCTCTTTAGTATCCAATATCGGGTAGCTTTTCTCATTCCAAAAAATGGTTTTTTCATTTTCTGAAACCATTAATTGATCGTTTTCTGAATTATAATACAACTCATTATCCCAAACTATTTTTTCCCATTTTGAAACAAAATCTGGTGGCTGGTTAATTACTTCTGAATCTTTCACATATTCAAAAACAGCTACGGTATCTTGAAAGAAGTTTGTATCGTTAATTTCCATGTGGTTTAATGGTTTTTAATTTATAACATTTGGGAATCTTCCCATTGCAAATATTCTTTGTAAAACTGCCATGCTTCTTGCATTACAGTTACTTGGTTTTTTCCGGCTGCTTCGCAATTGTTTTGCACAAAAACCGCCCAGTAATTTTCTAGTTCTCCATCTATCTCATTTTCATATTCAAACCGTTCTTGGTAACCGGTAAATTGAAAATCTTGTAAATCATCTACATAAATAAATTCTATGAGTGAGAGCGCATCTACACAATACACCCAATTTCTATGATCTTGGAATGTATTGTCTTTGATAGGAATTTCAGCCAGTAAAAACTTAGGTTTTGTATAGTTTTGCAATGCCATTAGTTGATAGGTTTAATTTCGTGAATAGTTACGTTAACCTCGTAGCCTACGTTTACTTTTTTGGCTATTTCTGCAAGCTTTTCAGCTTTTAACCGGGTAGAACCATTGCACCAACGGCTCACGGTGTAGGGTTGTTCGTCAATTAAGGCTGCAAACTCTTTTTGAGTGCAGCCAAAATGGTTAATGATCATGTTTAAAATATCTTTCTCCATATATTTTTTACTATTTTCCTTTTGCAAATTCAAACTTATTATATCCACAACTATAAAAATATTCTGTATATAAAGAAGTTCCTAAATCATGGACAATTCTTATTTGAGTTTTACTATCTATTATACCGCCCATCTTTAACAATTCTTCTTTTGTAAATTGTTTATTCATAATTTATTTTTTAATCTAAAATATCTACTAAAGAAGGACAAATCACCATGTGGGAGTTTTGACCGTTTGAAACTTCCACTCTATTAGAGAAGCCTATTATTAAATACGCTGGTTTCCTAGAAGGTTTTACAGGCGCTAAAATTTCTAATTCTTCATTTGTTAACGGTGTATGATAATCAACAGACTTACCGCTAACGCTGTATATAGCTTTTAAAGTAAATTTCAATCCCTTAATCTTTACTGAAATCTGCTCCGAGTTTTCAGCTACAACTTTCTTCCAAACAGGTTGACAATCATTATAATTACTGCCTGCATGACCTACATGAGAGGTTGCTTTTGGAAGTAAAGTGTAATCTACATCACTATTTAACACTTGATTTTTTGCGCCCGATCTTAAATTCTTAATTTGAGTTTTCATAATATCTATTTTTTTGTTTTCAATAGTTCAAACCTACAACAATTTTTTGTAATAATTGCAACTTTTTGCAATTTTATTTTTGATTTTATAAGAAACATAGTACTTAGTACTATGTTAAAAAACGCAAAAAACCCCGAATTTCTCCGGGGCTTCTCTGCTAAATCAACTAACTAACTATGAAAAAAACTAATACTCTGTAAAACTAAATGGTAATGCAACTGGCTCTTGGTTGTCCGGTTGGGTTGGTTCCGGTTCTGCTGGTACTTCGGGTTCATCCCCGTATATCTCTTTATACTTTTTCGGGTTCATTTTTTGCAAACCTTCTTTCCAAACTACATATTCACCCATTCCGTAACGCCCGTGTGTTTTCATTACGAAATTTTCGACTTCTACAATTTGGTCAGGTAAGTGCATCCAAGCTTGTGCGCCTTTGAAATCTCCGCTTTTTGTAGCTTCCATAACAAAGATGTAGCCTATCTGTGGGTATTTGCCGTAAAAACGCTCTCTAAATTCATGTGCTGTAATTTTAGCAGCATCAATAAACGTATTCAGCATATCTAAGAAAACATACTTGTATTTACCGGTTGCTAAAACTTTATCCAGTTGATTAATATCTGTAGTTGCCATAAGATCAACATTTTTAGCTTCGTTTAACCCGGCTAATTGCCATAGTTTTTTTGTAGAAGCTGAAATTCCTTGATCTGCAAAAACATATAATACATTTCCGTGGTTGCTCAATTCTTTTGCTAATGCTGTAGAACCAGCGGTTTTACCGTTTTTAGGTTTGCCAAAAATCGCAAGCCTTACATTTTCTTCCGGCTCTTGCATAAAGTTAGCCCACTCCCCTGTTAACTGCATGGTTTTAAATTCCATATTCATAAGATCAGCACCGCTCATTACTCCGGTTGGCGTTTCCGCTGGTTGTGGTTCCGGGGTTGGTTCTACTGGTTGCGCTGGCAGGGTTACTGCAAAACCTAAACCTTTTTCTTCTAGTCTTTTTTCTCCGTACACTAAACCGTTTTCATCTGCAAACTTCGCTAATACATAAGCTTGTTTTTCAGTTATACTCATATATTTATCGGCTTTTGTTGCAATATCTACAACTATTTCTGAACCAAGCGCTTTTCCTTTATCTCTAATATGGTATAAATATTCTACCCAAATTTTATAGGTTAAAGAATTTCTATCACCCGAAGCAACACTGTTTATCCAAAGTAAAGTTTCTTTTATTTTCTGTAAATTATCTAATTTATTGAACCTTTCTATAGATTTTCGATCTTTATCTCTTTTCTTTTCACCTCTTGTCATTCCTGAAGTAGAAGATTTTGGATTTTTCTTTAATGGCTCTCCGTTCTCATCTTTTAAATTAAAAGCCATTTCTTTAGCTACCTTGCCGTTTTCATACGTTACTTCTACATACCCGGTAGATTTTGTAATTATTTTAGAAATAGTTCCTTTTCCTTGCTTCCCTTCCACAATTGCACCTACATACACTTTTGATCTGCTATTTCTACGTGAAACTTTTGTAGTGGGTTCTTTGGGTTTTACTGGTACTGATTTTTCTTTTAGATTTTCCTGAAGATTTTCAAACCTTTCAACATCTGTTTCCATGCGTTTTTTTGCGCCGGGGGAAATTTGCCCTTTGAGTAGTTTTTCTAAGTTAGCTAACTCCTTATCTATTTTTGCTTTTGTTACTTTACCAATTTTTGTAAAGTCGAAACTTTTATAGCTATCATCATAAGTAAAGGTGTCTTTTTTAGTTTTCACCGGGCGCAATGCTTTTTTCTTTTGCTTTTCGTCTGTGAACACTTTACCTGTTTTTAGGTTTTTGATACCGCCACCTTTTACGTAAATGTATCCGGGTTTTAGGCGCTGTTTTTCGTCTGTGGTATGTCTAAATTTAGAGTTTTTGGCGTGCCAACTTCCGTTAAGTGGTTTTTGTTCTTTTTCGTCAAAAAGCCACTGCATTAATGCTTCCATTTGGCTTTTACCTTCAGCTTGTGCTTTTTCCCAAATTTTCTTTGCTTCTGCTCTTAACTTCGTATCCTTAATACCATGAAGCGCCAACTCCAACTGCTCCGGTTGCTTTTTCTTTGGGGGAGTTGGTTTTTTAGCTGGGTTCTTTTTAGTTGCAACTGGTTTTTCTTTTTTGGCTTTTGCTTTTTCAGCTGCTTCTGCTTTCTGCTTTTCTGCTAGTGCTTTTTGATAAGCCGGCACACCAGCTTCGTCCAAATTCAAAATATAATCTGTAGCTTTTTGTGCATCGCTGGCTGCTTTCATTAAAAATTTAGGGTCTTCTTTTAAATAATGAAGTCTATTTTTCCAGCCGGCTAAATATTCAGCGTGGTTTTTGTTGTTAAAAAACATAATACCAGCTTGTGCATTCAAAAATACACTACCAAACTCCGCTACCAGTTCTTCTTTTGCATACTCCGGGCTTTCCATTTTACGCCCGAAAACACGATCTAAACGCTTACTACTACCAGTAGAATGTATCATTTCATGGAATAATGTACGGTAATAGTCTTGGTTTGTATCAAAATCCTTCATTTCAGGAAGTTGAATAAAGTCTTTTACCGGACTGTAAAAAGCTCTTTGAGCGCCGGAAACTCTTTTTATTGGTACTTTAGGCTCCGGGTAATTGTCTACAATAGCTTCAGCTAGTGCTATCGGTTCATCATTGTTACCAACAATACCATTATCTATAAAGCCTAGTTTGAAGTTGTCTAAATCAAAATCAATTCCTTCAATATCACTGCCTGAAAACACATTGTAATATCTTAAATAAGCAAACTGGCAGTTGTAAATAAAATTCCCCAATGATATTGGTTTATCCCAATTCAAAGGCGCTATTTTGCTCTTGTTTTTCTTTACCCATTCAATGAACTTTTGACGATCATTGGTTTTAAAATCTAGTCCAGCATCTTGTTGAGTGTATTTGTAGGTAAAATTATAATAGATCACTTCTTGACCTTCAGCTCCTTTTTTCACTTTCCCTCCAAGATCAGTAACTTGTTTGAATGTTAAGTAAAATGGATTGTCTAGCAATTCACCTCCAAAACCAGCTAACATCAAGTAATTGATACCTCTATACGGTTTTTTACTAACAAAATTAAACGGTATAGTATAGCCTTTTACCTTCCATTTTTTCACATAACCTTTACCGGTGGCTTTATCAATATGATCTATCATTTTCTGAAGTATCATTTTATGAATATCCTCCGGGCTTACGGCTTTCCCTAAACCGTCTGTGTATTCATCATCGGTAATGCCGTGATCTTGGGCGCATTGAAAACAACCTTTTAAACTTTCGGGTAGTTGTTCTATTCCCGGTGAGCTTAGTTCTATTCTAAAATAGGCTGCATCCGGGTTGTTTTTCAACATTGTTTTCAGCTTATTAGCAATGTAGCTTTGTTCTTCAGCTTCTGCATTTATTAATAAGTTTTCAATGTCTTCACGGCTAGTTTTTTGACCGTGTAATTCGTTGTAAGTTTTAACAGAGTATAGCATTAATAAAGGGTATTTGGGTCTATTAGCTCTACGCCAACAGGGGTTTTTAAATAGGCTTCTAAATGAATATGCGGTGTCATGGCGCTTCCATGCTTTTTGCTAATGTCTTGTGCATAGGCTACTACGTCACCGGCTTTTACTTTTGTACCAACAATACCAGTAACAGGAATACAGTAAAACACTTTGAAATAATATTGCAAGTTTTCAATTACAAAGCCTTGCCATTGCAAATCATCTGCATACGGATAGGCTTTTCGGGTTATGGTTCCGGTTATTGGTGCGTACACTGGCTGACCTTCTGTAACTACATAATCTTGACCGTTGTGGTCGCCGGCATGGTTCCGGCTAGCTCCGTAGTTTCCGCAACCCATACTGTTAGTGTCGCAACCTCTTTTTATAAGCGGTTTTACAATGGGTTTTATCTTTTTTACGAAGTATTTGTATAGCACAAAAGCCGTTAATACGGCTCCGGTTCCTGCTGCTATTTTTTGATTTTTGGTCATAGTTAAATTATAAAAGTGTAACCCAAAGCTTCTATTTGCGCTTTGATCTGCATATTCTCTTTAAGATTTGCACCGGAAGAAAATAGAAGGCTCAAAGCTTCATTTACAGCAATAGTTACGGGAATATTATTGATAGTTAAACTTTTGTTGTTGGGAATATCAATTTCTGAAAGATCAGTAGTTGCTTCTCCAATTTTTTTCCCTGTAAGATCATACACAAAAATTCGGGTAATCTTAAAAATTACGCCGTTGATATAAATATCTGTTTCGGTAACATTGTTAAGCGATACGGAAAGATTAAAACTAGCTACACCACTTTTGATCTTTAGGTCTTTGATGCTCTCTATTTTGGTTTCTAGTTTGCTCATTGCGTTTTTTAGCTGCTGATATTTCACCACACCAAAACAAGCTAAAGAACCCAACAATAAACTGGCTGAAGTAAGTACTTTATTCATCGTTATTGGTGTTTAATGTTTTGTCAATCGCCTTGTTAACGGCGTATGTAACCAATGTACTAACGGCTGATGCTATGATAATACGGGTTAAGTTGTTCATTACTTTCTGATTTTAAAGATTGAAAAATGATAACCAACATAGATACGCTGATCTGTATCGTAGGATACCTGAAGCATATTTCCTGAAGCATTTTGAAAAAACAAATCTGCTTTGAAATTGAAGCTATTGAACTGTAAATTGTTACCGACTTCTACACCAGCTAACAAACGAAATTTTGTTTGTGGCACGGTTACTTTGGCAGCAACAATACGCTCTTTAATGGTGTACGTTGGTAGCATGGAAAGTATTTGCCCTCTTACTTTTCCGGCAACGGTTAAATTTATATAACTGTCTTCTTGCTGGTAACTAAAATCATTGATCTGTATAGCATCGCTGTACATTTCAACCTTTTGCGTTGCGCTTACCTTTGCAAAGGAATCTTTTAATTGTTGGTTTTCTGCCAGTAGTTTTTCATTTACCGGGTTTGGCACAAAAACCGTATCGGTTTTCCCAACTGGTGACGGCAAAACAATAGAATGTTTTGGTTGAGTAGCTGGCAAGGAACCGGACACCGCCGGAACTGTAACCATTATTTCTTTTTCCTCCGGTGAAGCTCCGCAACCATTAAACCACAAAGCCACGGCTAGTATTGTAATTACCAGCCACGGAAATGATTTTTTTATGATGTTTAATCGGTTCATAGGTTTACGATTTCAAGTTCAAATTCTTCAGGCATATTTTCCAATAGCCATTTCATTGCTTTTCCGCTGTCTTTTACATCTATGATATTGTCTTTATTTACATAGTCATGCTCTAAACCAACCAATACACAACCTTTAATTTCTGTATGATAATTGCCAATGTGTATCAATATCCATGTGCGACCTTCTACGTCTGTAATGTGAAAATGATCTCCGAAGGTTTTAGACCAACGGCGTTTTACTTTGTAGGTTTTAGCCGGAATACAAGAAACTTCCGGTTGGTTTTGCAACCATGGCAATTCTAAACACGCCAGTTTTTTAACCACGTTGTTAAGCTCCGTTAAGGCAAACATATTGCCAATGGTTTGCTTTTCTTCGTGGCTAAATCTTTCAATAAGTAATTTAACTGGCTTCATGGCTAATTCAGATTTTTAAGATTTTCTACTTCATTGCGAAGCATGATAAGCTCGTAGCTGTTTTGCTCGCTTCTGTTTTTATTTTCTTTTACTTGGGTAGCTTGTGATTCTAATTTTGTTACTATTGGTTCTATCCTTGCTATAGTGGTGTTGAGTTTGTTTAACGTTTCCGTCATTTTCTCATTTATGACCTTTTGCTGGGAGTTAGATATAACGCCGTCTATTACAAAGCCACCAAAACCTACTAAAGCCGTTACAGCTATAGTGCCTAATACTTTGTTTAGGCTAAGTGTAACAGTGTTATCTTTTACGCTGGTTGCTGTCATGGTTATTGGTTTAGGTTGGTTGGTTATTTCTTTACCTTTTGAGCGGCATCTTGTATAAGCCGGCTCAATCCTCCTGTGAGAATATCTACTAATTGATCTTTTGCAAACAGTAATAATATCCCTATCACTCCAATAACTCCTATACCATATAACGGCATATCATATAAAGTAGGCACGAATAATAATACAGCTGCAAAAACTATCATTGCAAATCCTAAAAATGTGCTGATTGGGTTGTTTTTAATTCTTTCCATTTTATTGATTGATTTTTGATTGATTAATTAATTAATTTGATACCAGTTAGTTCCGTTGCTCCATAAAGTATAACTTTCGCCTTGTGTGAGTGCGGTAACGTTGTTATTGTCTTTATCTACAAAAGTGGTTATAGTTACTCCGGTTACGGTGCAAACAATATGTATAACTCTATATGTACTACCGGCTGGTGTAGGCATGGTAATAGCTCCGGTTGCGGTAACTCGTATTAGCTGAATATCACTATCTATAGTGTCTTCAGCCGGGTTGAAATCTGCTATACCTTCATAGTTTTTCTTAGCATCGTCAACATCGTCAAGACCTGCTACTACATAATTTTTGTCTTGAAATTCTGCATAATGATCTCCGGTAAAGCTTTTAAAATCTAAGCGTAAATTATGCGTGTCGGCATTTTCAAAGGTGTACCCCAAACCAGTATAATTAATAGCAAAATAGCCGGCATCCGGTGTACTGTCTCCGGTATTGGAATATTGCGGTATGGTATCGAATGCTTTAAATCCGGTTATAGTTTCAGCTCCACTTTTGTGTACCAAGTTGGTTTCGTCTATGCTTCCAGTTCCGGCATTGTCGGTAAAGTTTGCCGTGAGCGTACCACCATCTTGCTGCGTGAGCGTTATGGTTTTGGTTTCGTCTCCTGTAACCGCTACATTGGTAACGGTATTGTCATAACCGGCAGTCCAGTTGGTTTTGTTGGTTGCGGTTATGGTAGCTGCTTCACTAGCAGTAAAAACAGGGTCTAATTCCGTGAAATCTACTACGGCAGAATCCTTTACAACTGTATAATTACTAAAGTCTTGGTAATTACCTCCGTTGAATATTGCCTTCGTAACAAGGCTATCATTTACATAGCCATTTACTACGTAATCGCCTACTTGTGGCGTGTTTACGGTTGCTGCTGTACTGCTACGCTTTATCCATTGAAATAACTCTCCGTTAATTTCAATTACGTCCTTCTGCTGTTCTCTAGTTTGCCCGAAGGAAACTAGAGAAACGAACAGAATTAATATTTTTAGTAGGGTTTTCATTATTATAAACTTAAAATATAGTGTATTAAACCTCTATAACTATCACCTAATTGAGACATACCTATTTGACTAGGGTGTATAGGATCTGTAATTCTATCAACAGAAATACCAGTTCTGTCGTCTGGAGTATAAGCTTCGGTGTTATATCCATTTTCTAAATCAACCCACATATAACCAGGGTTTATAAATACAAATGAACTATAAGTATCACCTTGAAATGTTTCAAAAATAGCTTTATAAGTCTCAGCTCTTTGCCATTGCGTTTCTACATATCTATAACCTCCATTAACATCTAAACCTGTTACCAGTGCCGTAGGTGGTTCTAAACCTATAATTACATAAGCATTAGGGTATTCAGTATGAAATTGATTTATAGCAGTTTGAAAAGCAGTAACTACTTCTGTAATATTCTCAGCAGAATACTTTTTTCTCTCTATATCATTCCAGCTAAATTGCATGATAGTTACGAAAGTATCGTTGACTAAATCAAAGTCAGTAGACCAACCATAATAATCAAAGTAGTAACTAAAATCAACTTCAGAAGTTGAAGGATTCCAAAGTGCATTTCGGTTAATTGTATCTACAGTAGTATAAGGTATTGTAGAGAAAGAACCTATACCACTAACTTGGGTTAGAGTACTATTAGTAGGTGGGACATTTGCATGATTATTAGGACGTATTCTCAAAACTCCATTACCATTACTGTCTACTTTTCTTCCATCTATATAATATTCGTAACCATTACTATCTGTATATAAGTCAGGTAAATAACCATCTCTTGAACCATCATCTGTAAAACCTGTAACAGCTAACACATAAGCTGCCCCCCTATCAACTAGAAAACTATTATCTAAAGTACCTCCTGTTTGGTTTTCTGTATTATAACCTGTGTAGCTACCATTTTTTAAACCTATTAGATTCATGGTAACACCATCATCTGTTGCATTATCTTTTAATGCTTGAACCCAATAGTTAATATCTGTGAAGCTATCTCCCATAGGGAAAACGTTAATAGTACCTGTGGTTTTAGTTATTTTATTAAACTCTCTCTTAATTTGTGACAACATTCTTTTGTTGTCGTATAAATTGAAAGTCATAGTTCCTACACCAGCACTAGCAGGAGTACCACCAAACTGACGTATATAATCTCTACATGTATTATCTGTCGCATTAGTAGCTGTTACGGTTAAATCTTTAAGTGGGTTAGCATTAATCATAGCTTTCTTGTAGAAATTATACTTTTCACCAACTGTTAAATATAATTTGTCAGGTAGAATTAAATCTACTTTATCTTCTAATCTTAAAAATCCATCAGGTCTATAAGCTTCATAATCGGAAGCTGAATCTGAATACTCAACTTGTGGGTATAGTAAATCATTTTCTTCTTTATATCTATAAGTAAAAGCTACATATAAATCTTCTCCATAGGTATTTTCTACCGTATAACTTAGAAGTGACGTACCTGTAGTTATTTGAGTATTTTCTAATACTTTACGATACTTATCTACAAGATAAACTCTACATTGTTGAAGGCTCCAATCTGATATAGTTATTTTCTCACCATCAGCTATAGGGAAGAATTTAGCAGTATTAAAAAAGTCTGTAGAAGAAGTAGCAGTTAAATGACCACCTGATGAAGTGTATTGTGTTTTCTCTACAATATCTAAAGGATTTAACTTATTAATTCTACTTGTATTATCTCTATCAAGAAAATCATAATTAAAGTATGCCAACATACTTTCATAATCTTGACTAACTACATCTTGATTTACCTCTAAGTTAAGATTAACGTAACTGTATAAATCTTCATCAGCAAAAACAACATAGCCATATATACCACTAGCATTAAGCTCGGGTATATAATACCACCCTCCATTATTAGTAGTTTCATCCCAAAGACGAGCTACAGTTGTATCATCAGATGATTGATTTATTACTAAAAATCTTTGTCCTGCATCATTTCTAATTCTTGATATGTAGTAAGTTTCTTGTGAATCTAAACCAACTAACTTTAACTCTTTAATTCGTTTATCATAAAAATATTCTCCTGTAAACTTTTTAACATCACTTTCTAAATAAGTAATACTAGCATTAACACCCTCTGCTTGCTCTTGTAAACTCTTTAAGTAGTAGAACTTCTCAAAAGTTGTTGAAGTTGTGCCAATTTCAATTTGCGTACTTTCTGCATCAATATTTCCATTGACACTAAATCTTGCGTATGCAACTCCACCTGTATTATTAGTTATGGTTGAGCTGTTAACACCAGTACCACTAATAGGTTTATCATATTGGTCAAATAAAGCTGAGTAAGCTCCGCCAATACTTACATTTACCCTAGCACTTTGACCATTTTCCAGCTTAATAGGATGTGAAATATCGTAAGACGCATTTGCAACTTCAGTTAACGCACTGTTTAAAAAAGCACCATATATATTTCTATCATCATTAGGATTTAGTAGGTTTTTCCCTCTTTCTGAATACACCTTAGAATCTTGATTACTAGCAATTCTATAAGCTTCACTATCAATATTATCTTGTATCAACTTTACAGGCTTGTATACTTCAAAAGCTGTAGCTACTGTACCAATTTCTACCTGTGTACTTTCAGCGTTAATGTGACCATTAATAGAATGTCTTGCATAAGCAATACCCCCTGTATTATTAGTAACAGATGCGCTGTTAACTGCTGTGCCTGAAATATAATTATCAAATTCGTCATATAGCGCGCTATAATAAGCATTAGAAGCTCCTGACCATATAGAAGTTTCACCATCTTCTAATCTAATAGGATGTGATATATCGTTAGAAGCATTTGGAGCAAAACCACCAACTCCATCTATAATATAATTAGCTATATTTCTAGGGTCATTAGGATTTAACTTGTTCTTGCCACTTTGCTCGTATAGTTTTTGGTTTTGAATATTCCTAATTGGTTTTATAGTAGCATCAGAAGACACAAACTCTTGAACTACCTCATAAGTACTACCGTCAACTTTTAGGTACAAACCAGTACCTTTTAAAATGTATAGTTTTCCGTTTTGAATTTCTGCATCTGCCAAAGCTTCAGCATGAGTATTTACTGGCTTTGCTCCGGTTGAAGTAGCAACGGCTTCTAATGTTTGATCGATATTTTGTAATTCTACATCATAAGTATTGGTGATTACTTGCGTAGCCTGTGAAATCTTTGCTGCTACTTGTGCATCTGTCAACCCTTGTGCAAAGGTTACGGACGTTAAGAATAAACTTAAAAGGAAAAGTATCTTTTTCATTTGTTAAGGTTTTAGTTTGAAAGGGTTGTGTATTTTATAGTTATGGTATTTCTAGTATTTGGAATTTTTGTAAGTAGCTCTATTTCGGTTTCGCTGTTGACGTAATAATCTTCGTATTCGTTTAACAACAAACCATTCATATACACTCCGGTTACTTGGTTGTAACCATTGGGTTGACTAGGCGCTAGTAGCTTGCTGTCCGTTGGCGTAATGTAATACACATCGGTAGCGTT
This sequence comes from Pustulibacterium marinum, assembly GCF_900116665.1. Taxonomy (GTDB): domain Bacteria; phylum Bacteroidota; class Bacteroidia; order Flavobacteriales; family Flavobacteriaceae; genus Pustulibacterium; species Pustulibacterium marinum. The sequence goes on from NZ_FPBK01000023.1 coordinate 13,901, forward strand.
GTATCGGTTGTACGCCAAACGACCATCGGTAACGGTGAAATCGGTTGTTGTGCTTTGTACAATTCCGCTACTCTCTGGTAGATCGGCTGCGGTTATGTAGCCGGCATCGTTAGTTAGCTCCGAAATGTTATCGCCACTTTGAACGTAGGTAACTGGTATAGAAGTTAAATACCCGGCATCGTTCATTAAGTCGCTAATATCATCCCCTACGCTGATAAACTGCGTTGTACTGTTATCGTAATTGGATAGATCATAATCTACGGTTCCACCACCGGTTCCTACTTCGTCCAAGTATGCTAAAGCTCTAGCTGCTCCGGTAGTGTCTACCGCAAAAACATGGTTTTGTAAATGTGCAAAAGCTATCAACCCTTTAAAACTATAAGGGTGTGATAGTATAGAAGCGCTGTCTACTTGGTTGGTACGTTCGTCACTAGCTGTTGGAGATTGAATATTGAATCCAGTACCAGTGTTTATTCCTCCGTTGTCTACTACTTGTGCTATAGCAGATAACGAAAACAGTAAAAGAAATATGCTTATTAACTTTTTCATTCTATGCTATAGTCTAGGTTCGTAAATGTTTTTAAGCTCGTTGTACGGTAGAAGTAAGCCGTTGTTGTGCTTCCATCAGCTAAACTCAACGTTATGGTTTTACGCTGAAACTCTTTAGTAGCATCTCCCCAACTACCAACACTTTGCGCAAAGCCGTTACCGTCTTTAATCGTTGCATTTCCATTGGTAGAAACAAAAACGATATACTCATTAGCCGGACTCATGGTTCGGGTAATGTTATCGTTGTTTTGTATGTACTTCAGTACGTTTGGCTGTGCTTCTATGGTTGCATACGTACCGTCAAAATCTGAAAGCGTGGTAGTTCCTGCCCATTGTGGTACATAGGTGTTAAATGTTGTGCTAGTGCTGTTACTTCCGGAAACTCCTAACCTTTCATAGTTGATAGATAATGTATAGGTAATGTTTGTAGTAGTGGTTAGACCTGTGATGCTTTGCGTGCCTTGATCTACGTTTGCCAATACATTGCCAACTCCCTGACTTATGGTGGCTGTTGTAATGCTATCATTGTTAGAAACTAGATTATAGTTAATGCTATAGCTATTTACAACGCCACGTTCTCCACTACTTGGTGTACGGTTAATACTGAATGTGTAATTGGTATATTCAGCCGGATTTACTTCATATTTTGATATTCCAACCAAAACTCCTTTTCGGTCAATTCCTGCAATTAAATCTACAGAATCAATCGGCCGTCTAGGTAGCTTCGTTAGATCAACTCGTAAACCATTCGGTAATGGCGTTGGGTTGCCTTGTGCTTGCGTAAACAAGCAGAAAAACAACGCTAGTATAGTGAGTAGGTTTTTCATATTAATAACTGAACATTATAGATAAAACATCGTTTTCAAAAACCGGGTAATTCAGTAGCGTAAAGCTTGTACCGTCTAACTCGTAATTGTTAGTTCTAGGAACCGGCGTATTGTTTAAAACTATCAGCAAAATCTTCTTTGGAACCACCGGTAATTCAACAACATTATTGTTATCGGCTGGTATACCAAAATCAATTGCGTCTATATTAGCTTCAGCTGTTACAGTACTGGAAAAATGTAATTTACTTCCTATTCCCATGATCGTTTTTGTTAATTTTTAGAATTAAAAGGGTTATAGAAGCTGCTAACAAAAGGAGTAAAAAAGCGTTTTTTTTTACGTTGCTACCTTTTGGTACATCTACGCCCAAAATGGCTAAAGCATCTTTATAATCTTGGTCACTAATTAAGTTTGCAGTTGTGGCGCCATTTTCAAATAAAATGATCGCTTTTACGATTAAAACCAACATTGGCTGTGTCATTTCAGGAATTACGTAATTGGCTGCAAAACCTAATTTGCCTACCATGTAATTAATGTAATTATCGGTTTTGTTTTCGGTTGGCGGTGCATAACTGGTAATAAGCTTTGCAATGGTGTTTTCGCCACCTTTGTAACCGTTAAAAACATCGTGCATCATAGCACGTAAACCGTAGCGCAATTCCTTGAACTGCTCAAATTTCTTTACAACCGTATTACCGTCTTTATCTTGGTTCTGACTGTACGGAATTTTACCTTCCCACTCGATACCAGTATAGATAAGATTTCCGGGATTGTTGTTGCTCAATCCTCGTGCTACATCTTCTCTATTTAGGAAACTGGTATACATTATAATGTTACGTTTGCGGTTTTGGGTTGGTTGTACGCTATTACTCCGGTAATTAATGCCAGTGTACCTACCACTGCTATAATTTTACCAGCGTTCTTTTTTAACGGGGTGACTACCACGTCATCTAACAGCTCTACACTGTCACTCATTACAATTGTAGACGGTACACTCCCAGCAGTAGCAAAAGTTTTCGTTTGTAAGCCCACAAAAGAGACTACTAAATTTCCTCTTTCAGCTGGTAAAGAAAACTGCCCGGCGTTATTGGTTATAGTACCGTTTTTTGTGGTTTCGTAAAATACATTTGCGCCAGGAATCGGCGTTCCGTATTCGTCTGTAACGGTAGCGGTTATGTAGTTGGCTGCTAGTAACATTTACTTGATTTTTTTATTTGTGATCTCGTTATCCCATACCAAACCGTAAGTAGCTCCAATACCAAGCCAACCGCCTTTTTCTACTATATAATAGCGAGAAATAGGATTTTCAGTAAACAATACTGAAGTAACTACTTTGCCTATTTCGTCACCATAGCTAAAGTTTTCGTACAACTCATTGGTAGATTGCCATTTTTTAGCATCGTCATTATAAACAGCTTTTTTTACGGTCAATGTAGAACCATTCACCGCTGAATAAACAGTATCGCCGGCTAGTATAATATCATAGGTTCCGGTAGCTTCATTTACTTGCACATCTCCTTTGTTGTTAATGATGTTCATAAAACTGATATACACATCTCCACTGGCTTGACTAAGATCGTCGCTTAAATTACGGTCGAAAACCACATTATACGCTTTGGCTACTTCTGTAAGGTCGGTTACATTTTCAGCTATAGTGTATAACTGGCTGGTATCTGTAGAAATATTGAACGAAGGTAAAAACCAACTTAAAACTCCTGAAGGCTCAAAATTCAAAAAAGCATCGTTGATGATTATAGCTGCTTGAATATTTGGATTGCTAATATTGGCTTCTAAGTACTTTTTACGTCTGTATTTCTTGTATTGCTTGTGTGTTAAATAAACACCTCCGGCAACACCAGCGATTAAAAACAGTTTCTTTAAAAAATCGCCCGTTTCTGCAATAATAGTGGCTTGATTATCTAAAGATTTCCCAACGATATTACCAGCGGTTTTCACTATCTCTGGGTTGCTGGCTGCTGTTATAAGTGCTGCCGGATTTCTTAACTTATGTTTACTGTTTTTACTCATACTTTTAAAAATTTGGTTTCTGAACCCGACACTATGGCGAATGCCGGGCAGAAACCGCTTAAACTCACCAACACAACTATTTTTAAGCTTATTCTTTAATGCCGGTTAACGTTTTAATGGTTTTCCAGCTTTTGTCTAATTTCTTACGTGCGGTTGTACTTTTAGCCAACTTGTAGAGTTTGTCTACTTCCTCGTCTGTTAATTCTTCAGCAATAAATTTGATTGCTGTTTTTTTTGCATCTAAACCAAAAACGGTAGCTGCTTTTACTTGTACTGTTAAATCTCCTTGTGCCATGAGTTTATTGTTTAATTAAATTGTGTTTCTTTAAAAGCTCTACCATTTCAGTTTCATAGGCTTCCTGACCAAATCCTGAAAGAATAATATTTAAGAACTGAATAGTTTGATCTTGATAGTTTGCCAGTGATTGAACAAACTTTTGTTTGACATCTGAAAGTTGTACACCGTTTAAGGCTGGTACGCTAGAACCTTTAGGAATTAAACCCGAAAACGCTTCGATAAGCTCCGGGCTGTCTGCTATTTTGGTTAAGATAGCTTCTAAACCTCCGGGCTTCCCTTCAATTCCCAATTCATAGCGCATAATTTGGCGGTCTTGATCTCTATTTTCTTTTTGAAGGCGTTCATTTTCACGCTGTAATCGCTCCTTTTCTGCTTTAAGATCATCGTAATTACCAAGCTTGGTAATTTCTGCAAAACCTAAACCGGGCATACCTTGTAAACCTAAATTTTGCGCTGGTTGTGCCGGGTTTGTTGGGGCTTGTGATTGGGTTGGGTTTGTCATTGGTTCCGGGGTTGGTTCTTGTGCTTCGCCGTTGCTGTTAAACTTTACTTTAAAGGGCTGAAACTTGGTAGATTTTTTAAATACGCTACCGTTTTTTCTACGTGGAAAAATCTCTACGTTTGCAATACCCTTGTCAATTAGACTTTTAATGTAGTTTTCTACGCTACCGGCTTTTTTAACTGCCATATCGCCGGTGACGTTTGTACCCACATATTTATGCGATTCCAAATCAAAAATTGTAACCGCATGGTACTTGTCTTCTTTTAAAAGTTGTATGTGTTCTTCTAGTTGTGACATTTGGTGAGCTTTTATGATCTACAAGACACTTCTACAGTGGCATAATCTACAAATGCAATATTGTTTTGTTCTCCTACTACATCCGGGTTGGCTTTGAATCTTAGTTTCTCTTTAAAATTCACATAGTCAGAACCATGATCGAAATAGAAACTTTCTTTATAGCCATATTCACGACCACAAAAAACCATGATAGAATTACCCCAATTGGTAACTTCTGCTTTGCAACAAAAAGGAATTGTTATAGTAGTTTCTTGTGTGTGTTTATCCCAAGATTGATTTAACTGTATGCGTGCCATGCGAGTAGTTTTAAAAATGAATTATAACGAGCATTGCTCTGTTAAGGCTCCGGGAGTTGTTGAAGGGTCATAAGCTAATACTAGAGAGCCTACTAAATCATTATCTAAAGCAGTTTCAGCTGTAATAACTAACTTGTATTGTCCTCCCTTTGACTGCTCTAAAATTGGCATCAAACTATCTACGTAGCTGGCTGATGCTCTTTGTTTCCAAGCAGCTATATTTACAGGGTTCTGAACTACTTGACCTCCTCCTGTTTTAAGCTCAACATCTACAAGTTTACCATCGGCTTCACCGTTTGTAAAAATAGCACCGCCAATAATCTTACCGGCATCCGGTGTAAAGATTACGGTTGCAGTAGTTTGACCAGCTGGTAACGTAAAAGCTTGATTGAATAAATACGGTCTCATAACTTTTGAGGTTAAAAAAAGCCTAAGCCGGGTTTAGCTTAGGCTTTTTAATGATTAGAAAATTTAAAATGTATAGGAATGAATTACTTTAGGATTTTCACCACTTTTAATTCTACTCTAAAATTGACTTCAGCCAACGCTCCACCTTCTAATGTTGGTGCAGCCGCTCCTTCTACTCCGTCTAAAACAAAGTCAAAGTTTACAGCTCCTTTTATTACAGGTGCACTCGGAACCCCTACGAAATCGTCTTCAATACTGGTAGCGGAATACGTATTATGCAAAGCGGCTACAGTATCACGGAAAATTTCACTACCTCCATGGTCAATGTAAAACTCTCCATTTCTCCAAAGAGCTGGCAATACATCAGCCCATTCTGCTGCTTCAGGACTTCCAGCTTTCGTGTCACCCAAAATTCTAATATGAGTAATCACAACATCCTCATTTGAACTTATTTTATTTTGGTCAGGAATATTTGTAATACCAACTTTAGCACTTTTTTGAGGTGATTTTGAAAGCAATTTTAACGTTCCTTGTTGTCCTTTCAAACTAACACCATAATACAAGGTGGTTTGTTGAAAATCTTTCATTGCGGCTAAGTTTCCGCCTTGTGATTCGTATGCTTCTAAAGCATATTTTACGTAGCCTTCCGGCATATCTTGTGTAGTCATCTGTATTCTGCTTTTTTTGATTGATGAATGAACTCTGATTGAAAAAATTTTACTTGTAAAACGGGTGATTAAGCCGCTCTTCTACGCATAGCAGCAAAAACCGGGTTTCCAGCCGCAGCTATTTGCTGTTGTTGCATTGCTGATCTAATACCTTTGATCGCTTCCTCTGTAGCGGTACTGGTAGTGTCCTCACAAGGGCATTTTCCTAATGCTCTAGCTGCAAACTTTTCTACGGGGTTACTGGTATCTAAACCGTCTGTAACTCCGTTGGCTTTTGCAAAACCTTGAATGGTTCTAATTGCTTGCATCGTTGCAGCTCCAATGAATCCCCATTGAGCATATTCATTTTTCATTGTCATTGCTAACAATGTGTAGCCTGCTGCCTGTGCAAGCCTGATGGCGGCGGCTACATTTTTGTCGGATACTTCAGGCATTAACCCGGCAACTCCGTCTGAAACAACACCCGAAATTGATGCTGTACCTACTTTACCAAGTGTCTGCATAACGTCCTTTTTTTTAGGCTTCTTTAACATGGTTCTATAAATAAATTAATTAATAATTATTTCTTGTTTGGTTTTTCTCTTTACCACGGGCAACTGCTATGAGTAATAGCGTTCCGGCAACACCGCCAACAATCCATCCTATCGTATTACTTTTTTTGGCTTTGGCGGTTGTGGTGTCTTCGGTTGCCGTGGCTATTGTTGTTTTGGTTTCGGTTGCGCTTGCTAGCGTATAGGTTTTACCGCTTACTTTTACTGTATTACCGGAAAATTTATACAACCCGGAATAAGCTGCTGTAGAAATATCCTTGGTAGTTGGCTCTACTGCCAGTTGTATTCCCAGCTTATCAGCGGTTAAAGCAATAGCGTTTTCAAGTTCCGTTGCAATGCTTTGCAAAAACTTGTTTCTAGCTGAAATCAATACACTGGTAAAGCCAGTTTCTCCATTCTTTTCTGAATATGGAATATACGCTAGTGTAACATCTATAAAGTCTTGTACTTGATTAGCGATGGTAACAAAATTCTCTGTGTTTACACCGCCTAATAGATTTTTGATCTTATTAAGCATAGGTGTAAAGGATGATTGCTGCCAAACACTTAATAACATATCTTCTCTAGTATCTCCGGTAGCCGGTTGCTCCACTTTTACCGGTTCTGCCACTGTTGGCTTTACAGTTTGTACCGGCGTTGTGGTTGGCGTGGTTACGGTTTCCGTTTTGGTTGGCGTTACGGTTTTGATAGGCGTTACGCTTTTGGTAGGTGTAATTACCTCCAAGTTTCTCGTTGGCTTTATAACAGCTGCGCCTTCCTTTATAAGTGAGGTAGCAGCCGGATTTATGATATTTCCGCTTGTTACTCTCATTATTTTGCTGCCTTTTTAGGTTTTACATACGTGTCATAAGCGTATTTACCACCTACGATCACTGCGGTAGCTGCCAACGCATAACCTACCATTTTAACGCCACCGCCCATTGAAGCTTCAGAAACATTCGATTTTTCTGCTACTGTAGCTGTAGTAGTACCGGTTCCTATGGTAGTGCCTGTGTTTTTAGTTCCTCCAAAAGAGATAATACCTCCGTTAGAACTGCTAGAACTTGTAGACGTGGTTTTGTTACCTACTGTGAATTTCTCATAGTTATACGGGTGAGCGCTGTTTCCTTGTGTAAATTTTCCGCCTTTGGTGTAGCCGGGTAAATTGAAGGAAATTAAAGTTCCGTTTACAACGCCTTGGCTGTTTAACTGGTAGCTTTGAGAAAGTTGTTGCTTAATATTCGCTATGTAATCTTGCGTTATTTGCGCTCTTTTTGCGTGTCCTTTTTTGGTGCAACTCGCAAAGTCTTTTTTAGAGCCTTGATCTGCATCCCAATAATATGCGTAAAGCCCTTGCATTAACTTGTTAACAGTATTGGTGTTTACTGCTTGATTAATGCCTGACTGCTCTGTTAAAAATGGTAAATCTAAATCGGTATCTGCTACGGCTTCACTTTCGCTGTAGGAAGCTCCCCAGCAAGATAAATCTAGCCCGTTTGCAAGTATATTACCTATTGTAGACTGGTAGATGGCTCCGGTGTCTATTCCGGCAGCTTCAGCGGCTCCAATAGCCGTTGCAATTGGAAGTCCTAAACCGTGATTGGGTGAAGCTGTAGTTATCTGTAAACCTCTTGGTCTACGGTTTGGCGTAGCGTGTACCACTCCGTTTGCCGGCGCTACTCCATTTAATCTCATGTGTCTTAAACCGCTCATAAATTTATCTTTTTTTGCAACGATCATGGTTTCTATAGACGGGTTAATGGTTCCGTCTATGACGTAATAGCCGCCGTTAAGACTATTACTGGTTTGGTTGTGTGGTACTATTATGTAAACATGGGTGAAATACTCCGGGTAATACGATGCCTGTTTTATTTGGCGTATGTAAAAATTGATACCCAAACACTTTAAAATACTCCCGGCTAAGATGCTGTAGCTCTTACAGTCTATCCCTTTTTTGCGTGTATGCCATGAACACGCCGGTGATCTTAAATTTTGTGTTTTTTTATCTGCCCAATACTGATAATGCCAGTATATGAACTTATGAATATTGTCACTTGTGTTATTCAATGAACTGGAAAGTAAAAGCGGCGCTACCTTTTCCATTTGCCAGTAATACTGCTCTATCATATAGGCTATTTCTTCTACAGAGAAGGAAGTATCTCCTTTGCCTGAAAAAGAGCCTTTGCAGTAGGTTTTTGGTATAAGCTGGTTATACTCCTTACCGGATTTTATAGAACGTTGTGATAGTTGGTTGAGTTGCTCGTCTGTTACATAGCTATTACTCATTTTGTGCTTTTACTTTACACAAATATGCGAAGGGAATTTTTTAAGGTGCTAGTTTAAGGAAGGTTACGCCACGTTTTGCAACGTTTTGACAGTTTTTGCAACGTTACGCAAGGTTAAGACACGTTATAAACGTAAAAATTCCCGAAGCTTTATGTTTCGGGAATGTAATTTTAATTGAAGACTGGTATTCCATGAGCATAAATGTCTTCAGTTAGGTTTTTCCATGTAATAATGCCCGAACCTCTATTTTTAGCCCATTTAATTAGATCATATATATAGTTTACACATTTACCTATAATACCATCGCCTAAATCTAAAATAAAAATCATTATTTTCTTATCAGTTTCTATTTCAGAAGCTTCAAAATGCTTTGCAATGGCTTTTAGTACCCAGCCACCATCTTTCTGAATTAATTCATTGTACAACGGTTCTATGTGTTCAATTTGTGATAACATCAATAATAATCTACATTCGTTTACCGTTAGAACTCTTGTCTCTTTACTCATGGTTTAACTGTTTAACTTTTAAACTTCTAATACAATCAGGTGTTTGTTTTGATAAAAATCCATTTTTATCATAAACACCAATACCTCTATGTTTGTAACTTTCAATAAGAATTTCATCGCCTTCAGTGATAAACTGTGTCTCTGAAGAAATCTTCCAATAATATTGAGCATCTATAATTGGTTGCACCATTTCGGCAATTTGCTTGTCATTCAACCATACTCCTTCAATGGCTAATCTATTTTCAAACAATAAGGTTTTATGATTTTTATTTTTTACGTAAATAAACTCAAAGCCTTGGTAATTAAAAGGATATGCAGCAACATACTTTCCTTCTTCTTGTATAAACTCTACTTTTATACCTTCTTTCTTCAAATTTTTGTTCTTTTTACTCATATTGTCAATCTTAAATAATCTCCATAGGTTAATACTCCTTTTTCGTATATGACTTCTAAGCAGCTTTCTAACGAAGCGTTTTTTAAATCTTCTAAATGAAGTATTATAAAACCGTCAGAAGGCTGGTATTCTATAGAAAATTCAAACGCTACCTTATCAATTATTTCAGCTTCTAAGTCACTTACAACGCTTAGATACTTTGCTCTAGCGGCGTGTAGTTTTTTTACTTTTCTTTTCATCTGTATGTAGTTTTTTGGGTTCTGAATCGTCTATACAACCGCATTGCAATAGTGCTTTGCGTGTGGTTTTACCGCAAGAACAGTGTATTGCTCCGGTGTAGTTGGCGGTTTTCATACTACTGGTAAATGTGATTAATGGCGTGGTCTACTATTTTATTAATCTCTTTCTCCGTGAGCGGCTTGTTTTTTTGTAAGCGGTCGTGCTGATTAATCATCGCATCAACTATACAGTGTGTTAGTTGCTTTCTGCTCATGGTGATTTGATAGTCAGGCGATTTGGTGGCTTGCTTATCTATGGCTTTTATTTGATAAATTACGTAGTAATGCGTAATTACCATTGCAACCGCTATAAGCGTTGCTGAAGCTAGTACTACAAGTAGAAAACCTGCGGTACTGATGTCGTTGAAAGGAGTCGTATTCATGATTATACAGTTTTTTTAAGTGAATTTTGATTTTTAGCCGCTTTCTCCTAAAAGTGGTATATAGTGTTGTTAGAGGTTGCGAACGTGTTGCAACGGCTTTTAAAATCAATAAGATTCTATAAGAAGTGTTTTTATAATGTCTTTTAAACTAAAAGTAGCAGTCGCTTGAACTGTATCAGCTTTTGCATGGTGACTAACAAATTTTTCCGGTAAACATTCCGGTGTTGTTTTGTAACCGACTACAAGTTTTATATCATCATTTGTTATTATTTCAATATCTGGGAAAAAATCACTCCCTTTGCTGTGTACTACTAAAATTGATGTCATCTTGAAATTAATTTAACTGTTGCTTTTTTGTCTCTAATGCGAATTGATACTTCTTGTTTTTGCGTGCTGAAGGCTTTTGCAAATATTTTGTCTTTGTACTGGCTGCCAAACAGCTTTTGCAGCTGTCCGGCTCCTGTAAGTTCTGCTCCGGGTTTACCATCGTAATACACTTTTACTAGAAAGTTTTGGTTTACGAATGCCCGGTCTTGGTTGTCACTTGGTTGGGCTGGCATGGTTTCCTAATAAGAGTTGACCTGAATTAAGCTGCTTAACAATTTCAGTTTCTTCTTGATCTAAGAAATTGAAAAGTATTTTACTTATTTTCTGCAAGCCGTCTTTTGCTTTGCAAAGTGTTTGATAGGCTTCATCTGAATACGGAACTATAACGGTTTGATTACTCAATCTCATATTAATTCTTCCTTTTGTAAAACCGTTATTTGTTTTTTTAGCGTAAAACCATTGGTCGTTACCGGTAGAGTAAATTTCCTTTATTAAAACAGTAATTTTAAAACTTAAACTGTCGGGGCTATCACTAAAACCCATTTTATGAAATTTACTTTTATAGTGATTTGAAATACTAATTGTATCACTGATTACATCTGCAAAAAAGCCATTTACTTCATAGATAATACCTATGTACATTTCTTCTCTAGTATTGGCTTCTAAAAACTTGCCGTAGGGAATAAGTATTAAATCTTTTAGAGCTTTCAATGTGCGCTCTCCTAATTGAGTCGATCTTAAATCTAATACTTCTGCTACAACACGATCTACCTTTATTCTGAAAAGCCCGTCTTTATTGACGTTTATATTGTAACGGTAATCTTCTCCGTAAATGTGTAATTCTATTGTATCTACTTTTGCCATATCTGTTTTTTTTTAATGTTGTGAGTGTTCTTTGTATGGGTTTTCATAGCCCGGCGGTGTGCCGTGTATCTCTATAAATTCTTTGAGTTCTAACGGGTGTATGATACGTACCGCCCGGTCTTGGTTGTCACTTGGTTGGGCTGGCATAGTGATTTCTATAAATGAAATTAGCAACTCCTTCAATAGTTTTTCTTTCAAAAACCTTGTCGTTTATAGAAACACCTAAATCCTGTTCAATATCCATTATCAATTCTACCATACCATCATTATCAAACCCTAAATCTTTTTCTAGGTGATATTTACCGGGTTTTTTCGTGGTTTTCTTTTTGACTTTTAACCATGAAGAACCAGTGATTCCACCAGCAAATTCATAGGAAAGTTCACGAGCTATAGTTTCTACTCTTTTTTGAACTGAAGCTTTACTTAATTTTGTATTTGCCATATCTATTTTTTTAATGTTGTGAGTGTTCTTTGTACGGGTTTTGAAAGCCGGGCGGTGTACCGTGGATTTCTATAAATTCTTTGAGTTCTAACGGGTGTATGATACGTACCGCCGGGGCTTTGGTTTGTTGCAAACCCCTTTTTGCAATGATAATGGTGTTTATTTCTGTACGTATAAACTTTTCACTCATGCACAAACCATAATGTTTGTACATCCATTGTTTTGTGATGGTGGTTGGTAAGGATTTTAGGTTGTTCATTGCAATAGGGGTTTGTGGGTTATCTAATTTCTTTCCAAATGAAAGTTTTCTCCGTATGCTGTGCTTTTAAGTTTCGGCTGCTTACGTTGTTCTTTTTGCAAACAGCTTGCAATGCTGCTGCTTCGTCTTGTTTGTGGAAATTTTTGATTTCCTTAAATGTTCTTAGTTTCTTAGGTACTCCCATGATTTAAAAATGATTTATGATTAATTATTATTTACATTCTCCAATTTTCTACTACTTTAGGCTTGTAGCCTTTTTGAATAGCTTCTTTTACTGAAGCTAAAGAGCAATCTGCTTTGAAAGTGTGATTGATCTTTTCTTCTACTTCTATATATTGATCTAATAACTCCGGGTTGTGAATACCGGCTATTACCAGTGCGTTAAACGGACTGAAAATGCAAAAGCAACATGACAACCGTGGCATTCCAAGATCATAAGCGAAATGATATGGAAGATTATTAGATTTAATTATGTGCCATACTTTTTCTGTTGACCAGTTATGTACTGGTAGCCAATCATAAACAGTTCTCTTTTTAGTAGTGAGCATACTGTTTAATTTAAACTCTAGTTTTTTAGCTCTGCTAGGACTTTCTTCTGCTCTAAATCCAAAAACGTATAATACTTTACACTCTCCTAAATCTTTCGTTAAAGCCGTTACAATTCTAGCTCCGGGCGCTCTTTTGTAATCTGACGTACACCATCTTTGGTTATTGCTAGCCCATTTACCACGACGTTCTGCATATTCCAGCAAGGTTTCTTCGTAACCAGCTTTATTTCTACGTTTTGAATACACTGTATTAAAGCCAAAATAAGATGATTGAGTGGCTACCAGTTCTTTTGTGCCTTTCCATTCCATAGCTCCCAAATCTTGGTGAGAAACTATTATCTTATCAATATCATAGTTTTGCTCCGTTGCAACTCTGTGTACTTCATATTTTGCTACTAATGAATCTTTCCCAGCACTGGAATTAATAATTATCAGATCGTAATTATGTAAGTTTAAATTCATTGTTTCAAAATCTTTTCGTTATACAAATTTTCTAGTCTTATGTTGGCGGTTTCTCGCTTATTAAACTGCCCGTGTAATTCTCCGTTTATTATCCACTGAAAACAAGTAGCAGAAAATGGCACTATAGCGGTGTAAATACCTATGCTGTCTAATTCACTTTGCATTTTCCGGTACTTCTTTGCTGGTTTTCTCATTTTCGTTGTCTATATCGTCAAAAAAAGTAACTGGAACGTAGATCATTCCTTTTTGGAACCATTGTACAAACTCCGTTACGTCCATGTCTTCACTGGTGTAATAGTCTTTGTTGTCAAGTACTTCCGTTTTTGGGTTGTACAGGTAGAAGATCATACCGCTACGTATAGCGCCCTTTGCAAATGGGTGTGCAAAATGCCCTTTTGGGGCTTTTTTTAGCTTTTGCGTTACCTCTAGGGTTTCTGGGGTGGTTACTTTTTCGTCGGGTTCTAGCATGGTTTACGGTTTAAAATGGTAAATCGTCATATTCATTAGGACAAGTGTGTGCTTTTTTAACAGCTAGTTTTGGATTGAATTTTTTAATTATATCATATTCATGGTTTGCTTGTAGTTCTTTAAATTTTAGAACTCTAGCTTCTAAAAAACTTACTAATTCATCCAAAAAATGCCTTATAGAAAGATCTCTACTCAATAAATGTCTCAAATGCTCTCGCTCTACAACCACGAAGTTTTCGGGAGTAATACAATCATCAGTTATAACATATAGATACGCTGGATTAAATGGTATTTGATTTATGTACCCATAGGCGGTGCTACCTTTGCAAAGAAATTCTACATAACAAGAATGAATAATAAAATCAAAGTCAGCTATAGTACCTGAATAATTACAACTTACACCTTTGTAATTATCTTTACTTGTTGATTCCCATAGTTTACCAAAAAGTTCTACCTCAATTTGATTAATTACCAGCCAAAATATTTCGTGTTTCATATTTATGACTGGAATATTGATTTTTACATCAATAAAATAAGGTTGTGTATTGTAATTTGAAACGGTTCTCATATCCTATCAATTTTTAAAATGGTAAATTGTCTGTGTCTTTTTCAATTTGTTCAACGCCTTGCAATGCTTCGCTTTCAGCTGGTTTTACCGAAGCTTCGTTTGGTTTGGTGTTTATGATATAGTGCATAATACTGTTACCGGTACCATTCTCTACTGCTTTCTTACGTTCAACCGACCAGCCTTTTATTTCGCAATACATAATAAACAGCTCGTTGTGCTTTTGAGCGCTTTTTGCAAACTTGCCTACTTCTGCTTTGTAGTCTTCATAAATTACTTTACAAGGGAATTTTTCTGCTAATATTCCGGCATTGTCTTTTAAAAATTGTTCTGTATGCTTCCACATAGCATCGCCAATTTTCTGCATATGATTTCTTATAAGGATGTCGTCCATTGGGGTTTCTATTACTTCATCTGTAGACAAGTAAAAGTGTAGGCATTGCATCATAAAATTGAGATCGTTGTTCCACTCCTTTTCCGGGTAGTCTCCTTTTAAAATGTCTTTACCTCCAAAATCGTCTGATATTTTTCTAGTAAATGGGTATTCGTTGTCTTCTGTAGCTTTATGGTAATAGTCACCAGCGTAATAGATCAACAATCTACGTTGCAACGATGGGTCTAAATCTTTGGGTACAAAGTTGGTAGTAGCTGTTAGTTTTGGGCTGTCTTCAAACGGAATCTCATATATGGCTCCACCTTTGTGGTTGGCGGTCATATCTCCGGTAACGTGCGGAAAGTGTTGCATATAATTATGGTTTGGGCTTAAATCATCATAATTAATTACGTCCGTTTTTTCCGTAACACCATCTAAAGTAAATTGCTTGTTTTCTTCAGATAACAGCTTCCCTGATTTCTCTTTCCAGTTACGTAACAAGGTTCGCAAACAAGAAATTAAGAAGGATTTACCACTACCTCCGTTGCTTTGCAACACATAACTACCTATCTTTTTATCTACACCTAACACCATAAGCGCTTTTGAGCTTATTTTGTATTTGTGTAGCAAGTAGCCAACGGTGTATATTTTGTTGATTAGGTGAAGCTCTTGCAGTCTGTTTTCGTCTTTAGTTAACTTTTTGCTGTTTATGTTGAAACGGTTGGTATCATGCCCGGTATTGTTGGCATCTTTAGCCCAATACATACGGCTGGTATTTATGAGTACTTTAAAGTAATTGCTGGCAATGTCATGTATATTGATACGCCATTCGCCCAGCTCGTTTTTTGTGATTTCAAAATGTGACTTTTGCAAATTGAAATTGAAAGGCACTATATCTCTTTGCCAAATTTTGTTAGGTACTTCGCTATATTTTAAAGCCACAATACGCTCGTTTGTCACCTTTACGGCTCTATTTTCAAAGAAATAGATTTGGCTAGTAGCTGTCGCCGTTTTGGTTTCGGGGTACGTTTCTGTTAAGGTTAATAAATTGGCTTCGCTGAAATAAGGCGATAACATTATTTTCTCCCAAATTTCGGTAGATACTCCGGTATCTTTCAACCATTGCAATACGTGGTTTTTTACTTCACGTGGCGAAACTACTTTGATAATGTTACCCACAATATGCACAATGCGAGTTTCTTCTATATCGTTGGTACTGGTAACTTTGTAAATGTGAAAACCTTGATGCTGTAAAAAGTAATATAGGTTTACAATATTCAACTTCCAAGGGCGAGCTTTTTGTCCGGTATAGAACCAAAATTGAAATTGCAACGCTTGATTGATGAGTTTTTGAAAACGTGCTTGCACCACTTCTAACGGGGCGCTCTTTTGCTTGGTCACGTAGTCTCTAACGTCTTTAATTTCAGATTTCCCAACCTTTTTAGGTAACCAAATTGTTTTCAACGTAAGAATGTTTAAACCTAGTTCTACTGCTTTAGACACTCCGGTTTTGTCAAGATCGGGAAGGTAATAAACTACTTTTGCAATTTGTTTTAGCTCGTTGTATTCTGCTTTGGTTAATTGCTCACTTTCAGAATTAAACCAAATAACATTATAACCAAGGCTAGCAGTGTTAAGTCCGTCAGAACCACCAGTGCAAACAATGATGCTAGGTAGTAATAATTCGTCTAATTCATCTTGATATTCTTTGCGTTCTTCTCCTTTAGAATCTCTCACAAGCCTTCTAAAGGCTTCGATTTGATCTATATCTACCAACTCCATTGCACGCTCCCAACCGTAAATATGTCGGTCTGGCTTGTTTCCTAAGTAATGATGTTTTAACGAATACTTATCGTCTTTACTGGCTTTGGGTTCGTACACCTTTGCAAATTCATCAAATAGGTACGCAAATATTGGGTAGTTTTCGGTTGGTTTAACCGTTAACAGTGTAGGCTTATTGGTTTTTGAAGAAATAAATATCTTTTGATAATATTCAACTTCTACTACATTGTATTCACTGGCTAAATATGGCGTACAGAAGGGCGCAAACTCTTTAACACGTTTTGCAACGTCTTTGGATTCCACGTGCCAAAAGTCCTTCCCTTTTTCTTCCAGTTCTTCATCGGTTAGGGTTTTGTACTCTACTTCCGCTTTAAAAATTGGAATACCAGCAGTTTCTAAACCAGCAAACGCATATAAGAATTTTAAAGCTTCAGGGAAATCCAAGTTGTTTTCTTCCATGCAAATGTCAATAGCGTTTTTGCTATCGCTACTACCGTGGTCAAAAACAACGTAGTGACCTTTGTCTCCCATAAATAGAGAGCAGGAAGGTGTACGCTCGCTTTCACGTAATTTAAAATGCTTATTCTTTTTATCTTCACAACCTACAGAATCCGGGTAAACGCTATGTATGTACGTTAGTCCTCCGTTGGTTGCTTCAAAAAATTCGTTTTTGTCGTACTTGTACGCCATTTTGTGCTGGTTAGGGTTGGTTTTTTATTGTTGCGCTAGTTGTTGTTGAAGGCTTTGCAAACGGGCGTTATACTCCGGTAGTAATAATGCTTTCACGGTATCGGAAAATTTTCCCATTTTAGAAAGTTTATCAATTTGCAGTTTTACATGATCTATTTGATCTTCTACAGTAACAAACTTATTATAGCCAACCGCAAAACCTTCTTTTGCAACTGTTTTAATGCAGTTGTCTATTAGATTATGGAGGTTGAAAGCTATTACTTCAAGGTCTTCACCTTCTAGCGCTTTGGTTTTTACAATAGCGCCTATTTTAATTCTGATCTCTTTTTCTGTCATGGCGGTGGTCTATTTTTCGTTGGATAAGAAAATGTTTACTGATGCAGCGCAAAACGTGTAGTAAGAGCATTGCAAATACTATGGCGTAGATGGTGTAGATTGCTTTCATGGCATTACTTTTATAAGTCTACCACATCTTTTTTTAACGCTTAAAACTTTCCAAGTTTCAGGAGTGTTTGGTATCATCATTTTTTCTTTACCATCATACATTCCTTTTACAAAAAGCTTATTGGCTAATTCTTCTGAAATAGCTATACTATCAACTGAATTATGATAACCGGGAATTGGTTTTTCATACAAACCAGCTTGATCTTTTGAAAAACAATAACCAGCGTTATTGGGTCTCCAAAGTGTTGTGTATTCTTCGTGAAAATACGTGTGTGCTAATGAAACAATATAAAAAGCCATAATTCTACTACGATTTAAGTTTTTCTAATAATTCTTTTTGATGCTTTTCTTCTGCAATCAAAACTTCTAAAATGCCCGTTGCAAGTGCCGTATTGGTTTGGCGCTCCGGGTTTTGCAAATAGTTAGACAAGCTTTGACGGCTAAACGGTTTTTGTTTACGGTTTAGTAGCCCTTTTTCTGCTAATTTTTTGCTTAACGTATTGGCATAATGGCTGCCAAATACTTTTTTAATACGTTGTACGTGGGTTTGATCTATCATGTTGAAGGGTTTACTTTTTCTTTTTCAGCGTATTCACGGCAATAGGCTTGGTTAACCAGCTTGTTTTACCGTGGGTTACATACTTGTAACCATTTTGCAGCTTTGCAGCTTCTTGCTGCTTTGCAATAGCCAAAACCGTGAGGGCGGTTTGGCGTTGACGGCTCCAATACTCGTTACTGGTAATGTTTTCTTTGTCGGTAGTGGGTTGTGTACTCATTATTCTTTATTTTGTAATTCTGTTAAACTTTGCAAATGCTCAATTAAACTGTTCATCTGTTCACCATCTATATACACTACTTGTCTTCTGTCATTTTCCAAATCAAAAATGAATCTGTAATACTCCCCATCATTGTATTTAGCTACAAAAAATTTTGATTTTAAATACTTACAAGCAGAGCTTCGTTTATATGAATTAGATACTTTTGCAAAAAACTTTCTCATGGCTTTGGGGTTTTAGAAGTTTCACTTGCTAGATTCTGCTTTCTTTTTTGCTCTAAGGCTTCTTTTGCAGCTTTTGAGAGGCTATATAAAGCACACCAGATAGTTGCATGGTTTAAATCTGTGGCAGATATAAAAGCATCTCTTAAATCTTTATGATTATTGGCTTTTAGCAGTATGTATTCTATATTATTAACAGCAACTGAAGCTTCATCAAATAACCTATATATGTCTTGTAAATTCTTTTCCGATAAATCGGATTCTAACAAAAGGGCTGTTTTTTTGTCTTGTGTACTCATGGCTTTGGGGTTTCCGTTATCACATCTACTCTATATTTCAAAACCCTTGATTCTCCATTTACTGGAGAAATAAAATTTAGTTTTGTGCCTACTTCTAGATCATTACACGGGTCTGTAACCCCACCGACATATAATTGCTTATGGAATGGTCCACAATCAACTATTTCACCATCGTGGTTTACATCCCACCACAGAATATCTTGTCCTAAATCTTCAAACAATACTCGTTTCATATCAATCAATTTTTATTTGTTCCAGTTTGGGAACTGTTTTTTAAAATCATTTAAGTCTCTACGGTATTCCTTAATTATTCTTGAAGGAATTTTGTTGTATGCCAAATAAGGCAGGTATTTATCTCGCAAAGCGTTTTCTGCCTTTTTTTGTAAAAACCCGGGCGCAAGGGTTTGGGGTTCGCCCGGGCTATTGTGGAGGGAAAAAGATGTTTTTGCAATGCGTTTCATTAGATTCTTACTTTTTCAAAAAATCCCTACAAATGGGGATTTTTTTGTGTATATTTTGTGTTAGTTTTGTTTACGCTATGTTTTTGTTTTGTAGCTGTTACAAATATAGAGTATTTCTCTATTTAACAAAAAAATAAATAGAGTTTTTCTCTAAAAACCTACTAAATAGTTGAAAATGAATGTAAAAGAAAGATTAAAATTATTTATCAAAAGCCAAGAAATGAGCATTTCAACCTTTGAAAAGCAAATTAAAGCTTCTAACGGATATGTAAATTCTATATCCAAAAGCATTGGCATAGATAAATTAACCAACATAATAGAGAATTTCCCTAATCTTAGATTAGAGTGGCTTTTTGCAGAGAAAGGAGAAATGCTGAAGTCGGACGAACCTTATACATTACAGGAACCACCCACTGTTTTGCAAGAACCCGAAATAAATCAATACCGAACAGCATCAGAAACTATAAAGGATAAGGAAGCTATTATAACTTCCATGCAAGCAACCATTGATTTGCAAAAAGAAAAGATTGAAGAATTGCAACATCAATTAGCCAGTGTTAAAAGGGGAAGAAACGCTGGTTAAAAATTGGATTATTTATAAAAACAAAAACTCATTATGAAAAAAATTTACTTACTATTTTTACTATTTATCAACGTCTCTATAGGACAAGAACTAGCTATTCAAGATTATAATTACAGCGTTTCTGATAGTGTTAACGGTGCAGTCAAGAATTTATCTGAAGAAAAAATATACATTGTTGACTTTGGGGACAACAATCAAAAAATGATTGAAAAAAGTAGCTTCTTTATGTTTGAACATCCTTACCAAAAGGAAGGTAGCTACGTAATTACCCTTTATGATCTAAGTGATGGTAAAAAGGCTGTTAGTGCAAAACAAGTAACCATTGCAAAAGAAAAAAAAACACTTCGTATTTCTAAAATTACATTTTTAGATTACAACCCTATAAAAGATACTGGAGCTGCATGGGATTTAGCCACCGGAGGAACTTACCCTGATGTCTATATGAAATTCTATAATCCAACCACTGGAAAATCATTAGGTCACACACAAGATAGAACTAGACAAAACGTAAAGGCAAAATCCCCTATTTCTTGGAGCTTCGAATCCTTTTCTCTCAATAAGGAAACTTTAAAAGATGGTTTCGAAATTCAATTTCTTGATTATGATAGCATTTCAGGAGATGATACCATTGGCGGTATCGCTTTCAAAAATGCACTAGCTACATTCAAAGACCAATCAGGAACCATAACCATAGACGATATAGAAAAGTATAATTGTGCTTTTTCTATAGAATACTCTTGGGAATAAGAAAAAAGCGATTGTCGTAACCCTTTATCTTCTTTTCTTTTTTATTATTTCCGATTTTTCGGAAAGGTAATATAAAGTAGAAATATAAAGGAAATAGTAAAAAAGCGCTGAACCCCTGTAAATACAGGCTTTGCACTTCATATTTCCGGTATTTCCGATTTTTTTTAATAATATAAATATAAGAGAGGTAAAGGAGAGACGGCGCTCTCACCGCCTTTTGAAAAAAGGAGGTTTTAATAAGGTGTTCGGCGGTAGCCTCACGCATTTAGTGTTTTTTAAAAAGCTGGAAAGGCTTGGAAACACAGCGGAGTTCGCTACATAACACGTGTCAAATTTGAGTCAAATAGAGGTGTTTTTATGGCTTTTTAAAAAATATACTGTACTGATAACTAGACCATCTGAAACGAGAATAGAGCGAATGAAAATCCCGTCTTCGCTACTCCAAAGCTCGAAACGGTAGGAAATACAATG
>NZ_FPBK01000009.1 GCF_900116665.1 Pustulibacterium marinum
AGCTTGAGAGAAAATTTCACGGGCAGTGATACTTTTAATTGTTCTGGCAATCTTTGTTGGACTGTAGGTTGGAACACTCTGTAACAGAAAATGAACGTGATTCTTGTCTGAACCTATTTCCAAAAAGTGAATTTCATATCTATCCTCAATTTCGATACAAGTTCTTTTTAATATTCGATCAACTTTTGGACTCAATACCAATCGACGATACTTCGTTGAACATACCAAATGGTATAATAACAAAGACACATTATGACTTTTATGAAAATGTCTACTTGAGCTCACGCTCAAAGATTACTATTTTTTTCACGCGAGGCAAGCCTCGGGGTATTTACCCGCCTAGAATAAATATAAAAACCCTTCGATAATAATTTATCGAAGGGTTTTTTATTGACTTTCCTTTCTGACAAAAGACAAAATAAATCAACCTATTAAACAGTTAGCATAATGAAACCTTACATAGAAATAATTTTAATCACCCAAATCAACACCAACAATAAGTAAACAACAAACAGAATTGACATCGGTCATTATCAATCAACTCACTAATATTTAGCACTACATAAAGAGCAAAAAAAAGCCTCAACTTTTCAGTTGAGGCTTTTTATATGTTAGTAATACAAAGGCTTTATTAGTCAGCCAAAATAATTACTTTATTATCATTCATTTCTATAGTTCCACTATTAATAGGTAAAATTGTAGCGCCATCAGCTTTTGTGAATTTAGCTTTAAACTCCTCTTTAATAGTTACATTTCCTTTTATCTTAATAGTACCTTCTCCCAATAAAGAAACAATAGGAGCGTGATTTTCTAAAATCTGGAACTCTCCGTTAACACCCGGAACAGCAACAGATTCTACGTTTCCGTTGAACAAAGTAGCTTCTGGTGTAACAATTTCTAAAATCATAGTTCTATTTTTTTAAAACAGCTAAATACTGCTTATTAAGCTTCAGATAACATTTTTTCTCCAGCTTCAATAGCTTCTTCAATAGTACCTTTAAGGTTGAAAGCAGCTTCTGGTAAGTGATCTAATTCACCATCCATAATCATGTTGAAACCTTTGATAGTATCTTTGATATCTACTAATACTCCAGGAATACCTGTAAATTGCTCTGCTACGTGGAAAGGCTGAGACAAGAAACGTTGTACACGACGAGCGCGAGATACAACCAATTTATCTTCTTCTGAAAGCTCTTCCATACCAAGAATTGCAATAATATCTTGAAGTTCTTTATAACGTTGAAGAATCTCTTTTACATTTTGTGCACAAGCATAGTGCTCTTTACCTAAGATATCTGCTGTTAAAATTCTTGAAGTAGAATCTAACGGATCAACCGCAGGATAAATACCAAGCTCAGCAATTTTACGAGACAATACTGTAGTTGCATCTAAGTGAGCAAAGGTAGTTGCAGGAGCTGGATCCGTTAAGTCATCCGCAGGAACGTAAACCGCCTGTACAGAAGTAATAGAACCTCTTTTTGTTGAAGTAATACGCTCTTGCATAGCACCCATTTCTGTTGCTAACGTTGGTTGGTAACCTACCGCAGAAGGCATACGGCCAAGAAGTGCAGACACCTCTGAACCAGCCTGTGTAAAACGGAAGATGTTATCTACGAAGAAAAGAACGTCTTTTCCTTGAGAATCACCTGCACCGTCACGGAAATATTCAGCAATAGTTAAACCTGATAAAGCTACACGAGCACGAGCCCCAGGAGGTTCGTTCATCTGTCCGAATACGAACGTAGCTTTAGATTCTTTCATTTGTTCTTTATTTACTTTAGATAAATCCCATCCACCTTCTTCCATAGAGTGTATGAAATCATCTCCGTACTTGATAATTCCAGATTCTAACATCTCTCTTAAAAGGTCATTTCCTTCACGAGTTCTTTCACCTACACCTGCAAATACAGATAAACCACCGTGACCTTTAGCGATGTTGTTAATTAATTCCTGAATCAATACAGTTTTACCTACACCAGCACCACCGAAAAGACCAATTTTCCCTCCTTTTGCATAAGGCTCAATAAGGTCAATTACTTTAATACCTGTAAATAAAACTTCGGTAGAAGTTGACAATTCGTCAAATTTTGGAGCTTCTCTGTGGATTGGTAATCCATCTTTTCCAGATTTTGGAAGATTTCCTAAACCATCGATAGCATCACCCATTACATTGAATAGACGACCATATACATCGGAACCGATTGGCATTTGAATAGGATTTCCTGTAGCAACAACTTCTGTTCCTCTACTTAATCCGTCAGTAGAATCCATAGAAATCGTTCTTACTGTATCTTCACCAATATGAGATTGAACCTCTAAAACTAATTTAGAACCATCTGCATTATCAATCTCCAAAGAATCATAAATTTTTGGAAGAGCAGCCTCGGTTTCGAATATTACGTCTACAACCGGACCAATAACTTGTGCAACTTTACCTGTAACTTTTGACATTACTTTTGATTGTTATAGTTTAATAAAAACTGTGCTTTTTCAGTCCGCAAAGATATGTTTTTAAACTTTAAGAATAAACTGCTTAGGAGATTTTTTTGCTTAGTTTTTATATTTTTCTTAACAAAGATAATTTTCTCAGTAAGTTACTCATGTAAAGCCTATTAAAGAAAAAGCCTTGCTTCATATGAAACAAGGCTTTTGTATTTGTATGTGTTAATATTTATGGCTGAATAGTCCAAGAAAGATAATACATAGAACCTATATACCCGGTACCAATAGCTTGAAAATACTCATGTCCACCAATATTTGTAGCTCCTAGTTTAAACGTAGAGTTTAAGAAATCTACTCCATAATTAACCTGTGCATCCACTACATGATATGCAGGAACATTACCATCTGCGAAAGATGCTTGCCAAAAATAAGCATCGCTCCAACGCCAACTAACATTGAAACCTACATTATCAAATAGCTTTTCATTTCCAAAACTAGCTTTTACTTTATGCTTTGGAGTATTGAAACTTGGTCTAAAATCTGGATCTTCAGATTCATCAAAATCAAATCCTGAATAGGTATAATTAACACCTAAATCGTAATTTTTGAAAATTTTCGTTTCTAAACCTGCATTTACACCATACGAATTAATGTTTACCGCAGAGTTTGTATAAGCTTGAAAAACTTGATAATCTCCATTCTGAAGTGCCAATAACGATAGCGAATTATCACCAACTTGACCATATAAGGGAACCAAAACATTTTCAGTAGAAATAAAGTCTTTATATCTATTGAAATATCCACTAACATCTAAGACTATATCTTTTATTTTACCTCTATAACCAAGTTCAACTGCCGTTACCTGCTCTGGTTTTACCAACTCTACATCTGCGGCAGTTGGCATTCCTTGATTTACAGAACGCAGAGAAAACGCATTTTCATAAGCATCTCTACCATAAACTGTAGCTTCTGTTTGCCCAGTTGTAGATTGACCACTTGTACTTAATGTACGGGTTACATTGTATCTATCTAAATTATCTGGTGAAGAACCTACTAATATTGCAGCTCCAGCATCTAAACCAATGTACAAATCTTGTGTAGTTGGATTACGGAAACCTGTTTGCATGGAAGCTCTTATATTATGATTTCTTGATTCTCCAATAGTATACCCAAGAGATAATCTTGGTGAGAAGAAACCATCAAATAACTGAGATTTATCAAAACGTCCAGAGGCTGTGATCTTTAATCTTTCATCCGCTAATTTTTTCTGAATTTGCGTGTATGCTCCAAATTCGGAATATGAAATTGGTCCGTCATAATCTGTAAAGATAGTTCCGTTAGAGTTCAAATTGTACTCTCTAAAAGACCCACCAATTTGAATTTCTGCAAACTTCTCTGTTAAGTGAGAAAAATTATAGTTTGCATCCACATGATGCATTTTGGTTTGATCTTGAAATTTTGCACCTGTGGCTAAATTTGGATCGTTGATCACCTGATTAAACGCAGTATTATAAGCTTCTGTACCCGGTAGTAATCTTCCTTGATCAGCTGCCTGTCTTGCCAAATTATGCGCCGTTTGGTAATCCAAAGGATTTCCTGTTCCCATTCCTAATCTTGCTCCAATGTAAGTCTGCGCATATTGTTCAAACCAATTTTGATCTGACTTCCAATATCTATTCACATTGATGGCAGCAAAACGCGTATCATAAGAATCTCCAGCATTCTCAGTAGTCATATATCCACGAACAAAGAAATTATCATTTCTTACCTCTAGCTTAAATTGTTGCATTAAAAAGTCGTTCAATGAATATCGGTTAGATCCTTGATAAATTGTGTTTCCACTTCCTATCTTATACACTCCAATAATTTCAAAATCATCTGCAAACGGCTTGTAATGAACCGCTACATCTCCTTTGAAACTTTGAGCATTGTAATTCATTAAATCTACTTCGTTATAACCCGTTCTAGAAACCACGTCAGAACCAATGGTTCCTGTTGGTAATCCAGCCAATTCATCAAAATTAAGTGTAGTAGCTACTTCATCCCCATAAATATTTAATCCATTAAAAGCAGGATTAGATCTGTCATACGAAGGATTATTAACATCTGTGTAGTTGGTAGCATACCAATCCGTTCCGCTCAAATAAGAAACAGAACCTTTTACAGCAAATTTATCACTAAACTTTTTTGCCAAACGCAATCCTAAATCGTAGTATTCATTGGTACCAGCGGCTTTTTGAGACGTAACTCCTCCTTTTACATAAGCACTAATTCCCTCATGCTCAAACGGACTTTTTGAACGCATGAATAAAATACCGTTAAAAGCATTAGCCCCGTACAGAGCAGAAGACGCTCCAGGAAGTAATTCTACGCTTGCCACGTCTAATTCATTCATACCCAATAAATTTCCTAAAACGAAATTCAAAGCAGGTGAAGCATTATCCATCCCGTCTACCAACTGCACGAAACGCGTGTTAGCAAAAGTGGCAAAACCTCTGGTATTAACAGATTTAAACGTTAATGAGTTGGTGTTGAGATCTACACCTTTCATATTTTCTAAACCATCATAAAAAGAAGCAGATGGAGTAGCTTTAATTTGTTGAATCCCCATTCTCTCAACAGATACAGGCGACTCAAAAACACGCTCTGGTGTTCTAGAAGCAGAAAGCACTATTTCATCTAACTGAGTGTGCTCTTCTTCAAGACTAACAGTAACTTTTTGATTGTTAGTAGAAATTTCTACCACTTGAGCAGTAAATCCAATACTAGAAAATACTAAATTAAAAGGAGGATTTTTCTCCGTTTCGAAAATAAAATTACCATCAAAATCGGCTACTACTCCTTCAGACGTTCCTTCGAGTACAACATTCGCTGAAGGAATTGGTTCATTATCACTATCTACAATAGTACCCGTCACCTTAGTTTGGGAAAAAGAGATAGCAGTGCATAATAATGCAATTACACATACTAACTGTTTCATGTTTTGGGATATTATTAAATTTTCGGTAGCAATATACGTTTTTTTTCAATTCAACAATAAAACTACCTTAAAATTTACAATAACTCAACAAATTATTCCACAGTAACCGATTTAGCTAAATTTCTAGGTTGATCTACATTACACCCTCTCATAACGGCTATATGATATGACAATAACTGCAATGGAATGGTTGTAATTAATGGTGTAAGTGACTCGGAAGTTTCAGGAACTTCAACTACATAATCAGCCATTTCTTTGATAGTAGTATCACCTTTGGTCACAATTGCGATAATTCTACCGTTTCTAGACTTGATCTCCTGAATATTACTTACAATTTTATCATAATGCCCCTTTTTGGTCGCAATAACCACAACAGGCATGTTTTCATCAATCAAAGCAATAGGACCATGCTTCATTTCTGCAGCAGGATATCCTTCTGCATGAATATAGGATATCTCTTTTAATTTAAGAGCTCCTTCTAAAGCAACCGGGAAGTTGTAGTTTCTTCCTAAGTACAAACAATTGGAAACCCCTTTATATTTTTCTGAAATCTCTGTTACAATACTATCACTTTTTAAAACCTCTTCTACTCTATTTGGAATAGATTCTAAGTCAAATAAGAATTTCTTATACTCACTTGTAGACATGGTTCCTTTGGCATTCGCTAAACGCAAAGCCATTAAAGTAAGCACTGTAATTTGAGTTGTAAATGCTTTTGTAGACGCAACTCCAATTTCAGGACCTGCATGCGTATAAGCTCCCGCATCGGTTTCTCTAGCAATAGAAGAACCTACTACATTACAAACACCAAAAACAAAAGCTCCGAAGGATTTTGCCAATTTGATAGCAGCAAGTGTATCTGCAGTTTCTCCAGATTGCGAAATGGCAATGACAACATCTTCACTACTGATTACAGGGTTTCTATATCTAAATTCAGATGCATATTCTACTTCGACAGGAATTCTGGCAAGATCTTCAAATAGATATTCTGCAACCAAACCAGCATGCCACGAAGTACCACATGCAACAATGATAATTCTTTTAGCATTCAAAAATTTCTGAAGATTATCTTCTACTCCAGACATTTTTATGATTCCTTCATTGGAAAGTAATCTTCCTCTAAAAGTATCGAGAATAGCACTAGGCTGCTCATATATTTCCTTAAGCATAAAATGATCGTAACCATTTTTTTCAATTTGCTCAAGGTTTAATTTTAATTCTTGTGTATTAAAATCAACTAAGGCATCACCTTTGATTTTTCTAACTTTTACATCTCTTCCAAGACGAATTACAGCCATTTCTTCATCCTCTAGATAAATGGCATTGCTGGTATACTCTATAAAAGGAGAAGCATCTGAAGCAACAAAATATTCGCTTTCACCAACACCTATTGCCAATGGACTTCCTAGTTTTGCAACAACAAGTTCGTCTGGTTTCTTTTTATCAAAAACGGCAATAGCATATGCCCCAACAACTTCATTTAAAGCAACTTGAACTGCCTTTCCTAGTTTTACCCCTTCTATTTTTTGAATTTCTTCAATCAAATTTACCAACACTTCTGTATCGGTATCAGAATAGAAAGTATATCCTCTCTTAATCAATTCTTTTTTGATAGAAGCATAATTCTCAATAATTCCATTATGGATGATTACCAAATCTCCGGAATTTGAAAAATGTGGATGTGAATTAACATCGTTTGGAACACCATGAGTAGCCCAACGTGTATGGCCTATTCCCAAAGTTCCTTTGGCATTAATAGTTTCTTCAACTTTTCGCTTTAACTCTGAAACTTTACCCTTGGTCTTACATAACTGAGTTTCTTCGCCATCAAATATTGCCACTCCGGCACTGTCATAACCTCTATACTCAAGTCTTTCTAATCCTTTTATTATAATAGGATAGGCTTCTCTATGACCAATGTAACCAACTATTCCACACATAAATTCAAAAAAATAACTAGTTGTTTATAGGATTTGTGTAATACACCTCTAGGCGTAATCTTTTATCTTCAGGAACCGTTTCACTAGTTCCGTAAAGTATAGTACCAAAAGGATTAGTAACCGATGCTGAAGGAATTAACTTATCATCCTCAGTAGACGTTTTTGCTGTTAAAACCGTAGTTGTATTTACATTGGAAGTAACTACAATTCCTAATCGCACATTTGTAGAATCACTTTGAACCAACGTATTCAAATGTTCTGTTAGTCTTATTTTATAGCGTTCGCTATTTCCATCATCATCCTTTTCTACAATACCGCCGTATACATATTTTGAGAAATAAGGATTAGACTCATTTGTTGTACCATCAAAAGCATAATCTATCACAGGAGCCGAATCGTCATCTAAACTAAACAAATACAGTCTTGATGGCTCTACAACATCCCCATTTTGATCTAATAAATCATGATTAATTGAGAACGTTAAGTTTGCCTCATTAATTAACCAATTTTCTGATTGCATCATTGATACTGCTTCCGGAGTAGTGATATCATCTTGATCTAAATCAAAATTATTATCAAACATACTCAACTCAACCATACTTCCCTGACCTCCTTTAACATATAAAGCTTCCGGATCTGTAGATGTATCAAAAGACGGAAAGTTCGAAGAATTGGTTCTTTGAATGATGTTTCCTGCCAATGATAGCTCAAATGAAGATTCTTCAATTGAATACCCTTCTTCTTCATCAGCATCATATCTACGGTATTCATATTCAA
Source organism: Pustulibacterium marinum (assembly GCF_900116665.1). Lineage (GTDB taxonomy): Bacteria > Bacteroidota > Bacteroidia > Flavobacteriales > Flavobacteriaceae > Pustulibacterium > Pustulibacterium marinum. The sequence continues at coordinate 8,140 of NZ_FPBK01000009.1, forward strand.
TAACTATTTTTGCTTCCGATAAGCTTAATAACATTAACAAATTATCGCTGATATTTGAGGTACTGATTACAATTCCTCTAAAGTATTCTTTAAAATTATTATTGTTTTCCAAAGCAGTAGCATCCTCCATATCTAAAATTTTCGTTTGGAAAAAATTAGAAGTAACATCATCACCAATTGGAAAGTCTAATCGAAGTCTAGGTTCTAACACTTCATCTATTTCTTCAGATTCATCCTCTTCTGTAGTTTCATCATCCACTTGCATAATCTTGATAGTTTCACTACTAATTTGAAAATCAGTATCATTCACCAAGTTTTCTCCTAAATAATTCTGAAAATCAAGATCCGAAGATGATGAGAAATATTTGGCTCCTTCAGTAAAATTACTATCAGGATCGTAGTCTCCTAAATAATATGTAAGCTCATCTACTCTTAATGTAAATTCTTGCTCTTGGTTTCCATAAATAGAATCCAAGGTATATGTAGCTACGTCATCATCATCTAAAATTGCAGCACCATCATCGTCTGTTGCAGTAGAACTAAAATATGGGATATCTAAATATACACGCGTAATGGTTTCATGCTCATCAATGGTTGAAGAAAGTGTGTCATCTGCCATTTCCACAGCTTGACTATACGTACCAAAAGTTGGAGAAACCGTACCTAATTGCACCTGAGAAACAATATACGATTCTTCTTCCCCAAAAATCGGATTGTTATATTTCCCTAATTGATAAACATCTAAACCGTTTGTTTGAACAGCATTTAATTTTACATTCCTCGCATGTACCGGGTAAAATGCACGTTCTGCTTCAAAATTTGGGGTTACCCCCGCCAAGTCTAGATTGCTAAATTCTTTTTCACACGATGTTGCCATCATTATCACCATAACCCCCGCTGCAATGGTGAAAAAAAATCTTTTTGAGTTTTTAAACATATAAACTATGAAGTTAATTTCAATATTTCCTTATTATAGAATTCCATATAGGCTTCCTCAAATTCATAAATAGGAACAAATGGTAACGTAGGAACGTCTAAAGATGAAATATGTTTTTGAAGTTCTTCCGGAATATTTTCAGATGCCACAATAACACCGTCTGAATTTGCCGTAGCAACCTTCATTAGATTTGTATAATCTGGAGTTTCTAAAGCAGCTACTTTTTCTTTCTCAAAACCATCAAACAACACTTTATCCATCATCTTAGTATCTAACGTACCTTCAAACCCTTTGTTGTACACAGAAGTAACAATTTTACTTTCTGAGAACAATGGTTCATCTTCATAGTATTTTTTAAGATATAATGGAAGTAAAGATGCCATCCAACCATGTACATGGATAATATCTGGCGACCAGTTCAATTTTTTAACAGTTTCTACAACTCCTTTTGCAAAGAAGATAGCTCTTTCATCGTTATCAGGAAACAAATTTCCTTCTTTATCATTGAAAGTAGCTTTACGCTTAAAATACTCTTCGTTATCTATAAAATAAACCTGAATACGTTCTTTTGGAATAGAAGCAACCTTAATAATCAACGGCATATCCATATCATTCACCACCAAATTCATACCGGATAAGCGTATTACTTCGTGTAGTTGGTGTCTTCTTTCATTAATATTGCCATATCTTGGCATAAATATTCTAATTTGCCCACCTCTATCATTCACCATTCTAGGTGCTTCAAAAGACATCAACGATGTTTCATTTTCAGGTAGGTAAGGCATCACTTCAGAGGATACAAACAACACTTTCTTATCAGTCATAAAATCTTTGCTTTAGTTAAAGACTAGCTTTTAAACATGCAAAATTACAAAAATTATGTGTATTTGTCCTAAAATATATAATTTTGCACCGCTTAAAACGAGAACAATGAGCCTATATAGAGAGAAAGAAAAATTGCAAAATTTCCTTTCTGATCAACATCAAGACCAATTAAAAACAGGCTTGGTACCCACTATGGGAGCCTTACATGAAGGTCATATTTCCTTAATTCACAAAGCAGTATCCGAAAATGATTTGGTGGTAGTGAGCATTTTTGTGAATCCAACACAATTCAATAATGCCGATGATCTTGACAAATACCCAAGAACTTTGGAAGCTGATTTAGAAAAAATTAATGCTTTTAATGATAAGGTAATTGTTTATGCTCCAGATGCAAATGATGTGTATGATAGCAATGTTGCTGCAACAAACTTTGACTTTGACGGATTAGAATTTGAAATGGAAGGCAAGCACAGAGCCGGGCATTTTGATGGAGTTGGGACTATTGTAAAAAAACTGTTTGAAATTGTAAAACCAACCAATGCATACTTTGGTGAGAAAGATTTTCAGCAATTACAGATCATAAAGAAAATGGTAGCTAAAACACAACTACCTGTAAATGTAATTGGCTGTCCTATTCTTCGAGAAGCAAATGGTTTGGCTATGAGTTCTAGAAATGAAAGGTTATCAAAAGAAATGCGACAAAACGCTGCATTCATTTTTAAAACCTTAATGAAAAGTAAAGAAGTTTTTGGTCAAGAATCTATCACTGCAACAAAAGATTGGGTTACCAATCAGTTTGCAGAAAATCATGATTTTGAATTAGAATATGTAGAAATTGCAGATGAACACACGCTAAAACCTGCAATTGAAAAAACGAAAGAACAAAAATATCGCGCATTTATCGCCGTTTACACTGATGGTGTAAGACTAATTGATAACATCGCTTTAAATTAATTACCTTTGTGTCATGCAAGTACATGTAGTAAAATCGAAAATTCACAGAGTAAAGGTTACCGGAGCAGATCTTAATTACATTGGTAGTATTACTATTGATGAAGATTTAATGGAAGCAGCAAATATAATTCAAGGAGAAAAAGTTCAAATTGTAAATAACAACAATGGTGAACGCCTAGAAACGTATGTAATTCCAGGACCAAGAGGAAGTGGTGAAATCACTTTAAATGGTGCTGCCGCAAGAAAAGTTGCAAAGGGTGATATTCTTATTCTTATAGCCTATGCTATTATGGATTTTGAAGAAGCCAAAACTTTTAAACCGTCACTCGTTTTCCCTAACGAAGAGAACAATCTGCTTACGTAGTTTGAAAATCAATATTAAAAAAACATTAAGTATTTCACTCCCACTTTTGCTGGGAGTTTTTTTAATATGGTATTCTTACAATAAATTTTCAGAAGAACAACTCAGAGAAATTCAGCATTACTTCTCAAATGCAAATTACCGCTTTGTTCTTATTTCTGTGCTTTGTGGTTTTTTAAGTCATCTTTCAAGAGCTTACCGCTGGAATTATATGCTGAAACCACTAGGTTACAAGCCCAAAATAGCCAATAATACTATGGCTGTTTTTGTAGGATACATTATGAACTTGGTAATTCCGCGTTCGGGTGAATTTTCAAGAGCATTGATCATCAACAAATATGAAGATGTCCCTTATGATAAAGCTCTGGGAACCATTATTGGTGAACGCGTGGCTGATATGCTTATCCTTTTAATTATTGTTGCAAGTGCATTTTTTATTCAATTAGATGTACTGAAAGATTTTGTTCTAAGTATAGTTCCCATTAAAAACATTCTCATTTTACTCTTTATCTTAATCCTATTAGGCTTAGCATTTTTATGGTTTGTTTACAAAACCAATAATGTTTTAAGCAACAAAATAAGAGGATTTGTCACCGGAATTTTCGATGGAATTCTTTCCATTATCAAAATGAAAAATAAATGGGGTTTCATTTTTCACACTCTATTTATCTGGGTGATGTATGTAGCCATGTTTTACATAAATATTTATGCGCTACCCGAAACTAGCAATATGGCTGCCGGCACTGTAATTTCAGCATTTATTGTTGGAAGTTTTACCATTGCTTTTACAAACGGTGGTTTTGGCTCATACCCTTTTTTCATCTCAAAAATATTAGCTCTCTTCAGTATTCCATTAACCCTTGGCACGGCTTTCGGATGGATTGTTTGGATAGCTCAATTTGTGATGATGGTTTTCTTTGGAGCGCTATCACTTATTTTATTGCCAATCTACAACAGAAATAAATAATTGATTAAATTGCGTGTTTTACACCAAAAGCTTTCCAAGTATGAAAAAACTTTTATCATTGTTACTTTTTTGTGCATTTTTTTCAGCCCAAGCACAATTTTCTGTAGAAGAAGTTGAATCAGGAATCTTAAAAGAGAAGAGAACTCTCAAGATCTACAAACCTGTAAATTATACAGAAGAAAAAGTATATCCACTTATTATTGTTTTTGATGCTGATTATCTTTTTGAACCCTTAGTTGCCAATATTAATTACTACAGTTACTGGTTAGAAATGCCAGAAGCCATTATAGTTGGAGTGAATCAAAAAGGCATCCGTTATGAAGATTGCGAGTACAGCGGAGAAACAGGTTTACCGGATAATAAAGGAAATGATTTTTTTGATTTTGTAGGTTTAGAGCTTATTCCATACATTGAAAGTCAATACACCATAGCAAATTTTAGAGTAGCCGTAGGCCATGGAACCACAGCAAATTTTATAAACTATTATTTGTTTAAAGATGCTCCTTTGTTTAATGCCTACATAAATCTAAGCCCAACTTTCGCCCCTCAAATGGAAGAACGTATTGCTTCGCGATTAGGACAATTCAAAGAGAAAAAATTCTATTACTTGGCAACGGCAGAAAACGACGAGAAGAAAAATAGAACCAAAATAGGCAACCTCAACACCATGTTAAAACAAGTAAAAAACAATCAGTTGTATTATTACTACGATGATTTTGAGAGTGCCAACCACAATTCTACCGCAGTTTATGCAATACCAAATGCTTTAAATAAGATCTTCGGTATATTCAAACCAATCACACCAGCAGAATACAAGGAAAAAATTCTTACCATGGAAGAGCCTGTTATCAATTATTTGAATGACAAGTACAACACCATTGAAGATCTTTTTGGTTTCAAAAAAGAGATATTAATTAATGATTACATGGCCATTTATGCAGCCTGTAAAAAGAAAGAAGATGCAGAATCTCTTAGAAACCTTGCCGAGCTTGCAGAACAAGATTATCCGGCTACTATGATGTATGATTATCTTATGGGTGAATATTATGAGCAAATAGGCAACCCGAAGAAAGCCGTAAAACACTTTCAGGAGGCATTTGCAAAAGAAGAAATAGATTTCATGACAAAAGATTTGGCTTACGAAAAGATGCAAGCCATTAAAAACGACTTTGGTTATTAATGGCAAAAGTTAAAACATCCTTTTATTGTCAAAATTGTGGTGCTCAATACGCGAAGTGGCAAGGGCAATGCTCTTCGTGTAAGCAATGGAATACCATTGCAGAAGAAGTAATTCAGAAAGAAGAAAAAAACTCCTGGAAAACTACTACTGAAAACGGCTCTAAAAAACGAGCCCCAAAACCAGTTTCCATACATGAAATTCAAAGTGAAAATGAATTTCGTATGTCTACCAATAATATAGAATTTAACAGGGTTCTTGGAGGCGGTTTGGTTCCAGGTGCAGTGATTCTTCTTGGTGGAGAACCTGGTATTGGTAAAAGTACATTGCTATTGCAAATTGCGCTTAACCTGCCTTTTAAAACACTCTATGTTTCTGGAGAAGAAAGTCAGCGTCAAATAAAAATGCGCGCTGATAGATTACAAACAAGTCCTAATGACTGTTTTATTCTTACCGAAACCAAAACGCAACATATATTCAAGCAGATCGAAGCATTAGAACCTGATGTTTTGGTTATCGACTCTATTCAAACATTGCATTCAGATTATATTGAATCTTCTGCCGGAAGTATTTCTCAAATCAAAGAATGCACTACCGAACTCATAAAATTCGCAAAGGAAACACACACACCTGTGTTGCTTATTGGTCATATTACTAAAGATGGTAACATTGCCGGACCAAAAATTTTAGAACACATGGTTGACACCGTTCTTCAGTTTGAAGGCGACAGAAATCATGTATATCGTATTTTAAGGTCTCATAAAAACCGATTTGGTTCTACCAACGAATTGGGTATTTACGAAATGCAAGGTGCAGGTTTACGCGAGGTGAGTAATCCATCAGAAATATTAATTTCAAAAAATGATGAATACTTAAGCGGAACTGCCATTTCTGCAACTGTAGAAGGTTTACGACCGTTAATGATAGAAATTCAAGCATTGGTGAGTACCGCGGTTTACGGAACTCCACAACGAAGCACAACAGGTTTCAATGCAAAGAGATTGAATATGCTTTTGGCAGTTTTAGAAAAACGTGCCGGTTTTCGTTTAGGCGCAAAAGATGTATTCTTAAATATTACCGGAGGAATTTCTGTAGATGATCCTGCTATTGATTTGGCGGTTGTGGGCGCTATTCTTTCTTCAAATGAAGATATTGCCATTGACCGAAGAGTTTGCTTTGCAGCAGAAGTGGGCCTTGCAGGTGAAATTCGTCCTGTAACGCGCGTTGAACAACGAATTGTGGAAGCCGAAAAATTAGGTTTTACTACCATCATTATTTCTGGACAAAATAAAATCCCAGAAGGAAATTATCAAATAGAAATCAAAAAGGTTAACAAAATTGAAGAAGTTGTTAGCTTTTTATTTGGATAGATTTGGCACAGAAAATGCTTACTTATAAGCATGAAAAAGAAGTTGTTACCAAAATTTATCATATCGATAATTCTTATCAGTTGTTGTATTGGCTGTTCAAAAATCACCAAAGTTACCGACATAGTTACCAATCCTTCTGCGAGAGAAGTCTATGAACGAACATTGAAAGATAGCTTACAGGTGTTCTCCCAATGGAAAAACGCTTATGCTTCTGCCCAACAAGATAGTTTAGAAATAAACCTTCCATACACTGAAAATGGGAAATTCAGAAAAAACAGCTTCCACACCTACAGTTACAATTTTGAGGTAAAAGAAGGTAGTGCTATCATCATATCTGTAGCGCAAGACACGCTACCAAAATCTGTTTTCATTAGTGTTTTTCAGCAACAAGATTCTATATTTAAAGAAGTCACAAGTAATCAACCTACAGAAAAGAAACTTGAATTTACGCCTGAAACATCGGGTAATTTCAAGGTAATTATTCAACCTGAATTAGCAAATGACAATCATTTTTCATTGATCTTGAACACCAAACCGCAGTATGGTTTTCCAGTAGCAGGGAAAGGCAACAAGGCTATTCAAAGCTTTTGGGGAAATGCGAGAGATGGTGGTAAACGAAAACATGAAGGAATAGATATTTTTGCAAAACGCGGAACTCCTGTAGTGGCTGCCGTTGATGGAAGAGTGAGCAGCACCGGAAATCGTGGTTTAGGCGGAAAACAAGTTTGGTTAAGAGACGGCCTTTTTGGAAAATCCCTTTACTACGCCCATTTAGATAGCATTTTAGCTACCTCAGGGCAACGTGTTTATATAGGCGATACACTTGGGTTTGTGGGAAATACAGGAAATGCAAAATACACTCCTCCACACTTGCATTTTGGAATTTATAAGGGTTATGGTGGTGCCATAGATCCATTACCGTTTGTATTTAAAACCGAAGAAATATCCCATCAATTTACGGAGGTTTATGAAAGTGATTCGCTTCGTATTAAATCTTCCAAAGCCAATGTACGTGTAGGACCTAAAACAAGTTTTGAAAAAATTACTTCCTTAGAACGGAACGATATTATTTTCCCTCTGGGAACTTCGGACAATTGGATTCATTTTAAAAATGAAAATGGCTTACATGGATACGTTCATGCAAGCCTTGTTTCTAAAATTTGATATTGTTTTTGTAAATAAGCTAAATTCCCTGTTCTAAAACCTCAGCAGATGGATTGGTTTTTTCAAATTCTGTAGGCGTCATTCCGAAGTGTTTTTGAAAATTTCTTCCGAAGCTCGTCTGCGATTTATACCCCACCATTTCGGCAACTTCATAAATTTTCATATTGGTGGTTTTGATCAAATGTGCAGCCTTTTTCAATCTACTTAAATTGATCAACTCATTGGGAGATAAATCTGAAATTTCTTTGATACTTCTATACAAAGTGGATCTACTCATGTTCATACAATCAGCAAGTTTATCTACATTGAGCGATTGATCCTTTAGATTTTCTTCAATCACTTTATCCAATTTGGATAAAAATGATTTGTCTGTATTGGATGTGGCTAAAGATTTGAGATGCGCCAGTGGAGAACTGGAAAAATGTCCCAGAATTGTTCTTCTATTTTCTATAAGGTTTGAAATTTGAACCAGAAGATAATCCATAGAAAAAGGTTTGGTAATATAAGCATCTGCACCAGATTCTAAACCTTCTATTTTTGCATTCAATGCACTTTTTGCAGTCAAGAGAATTACAGGAATATGACTTGTTTTCTCTGTCTTTTTAATGTCTTTACACAATGAAATTCCGTTTTTAATAGGCATCATCACATCGCTCACCACCAGCTGAACTTCATTTTTTTCTAATAATTTCCAGGCCTCATCACCATTCTTTGCTAAGAGCACGTTGTAGCTTTCGGAAAGTTCTGAAAACATAAAATCTGCCAATTCTTTATTGTCTTCCGCTACCAAAATTAGCGGTGCTTGCTTGTTCAACGTGGCATGAGTTTTCTCCTCTAATACATTAGTTTCTTCTGCCGAATTGATAGTTTTAAATTCTTCTGATTGATGAATTGGCATTTCCAAAATAAAGGCATTCATCTTTGTATCCTTTTCATCTATTTGCAAAGATCCACTGTGTAATTGCGTTAAGGAATAGGCCAAAGACAAACCAATACCCGTTCCGGTATTTTGAGCATCCGCAGGCAATCTGAAAAATGGTTCAAAAATTCGATTCCTTAACTCAGAAGGAATCATTTTCCCATCATTTTTAATGGTTATTTTAAAGGTATCATCTGTCATTCTCAGCTTTACAGAAACTTGTTTATCTGAATATTTTATGGCATTCCCAAATAGGTTACTCAAAATTTTCCTGAAGGCTTCTTCATCTGCGAAGGCTGCAACATTCTTTTCCGGCGTATCAATGATAAACTGTAAATTTTTGTCTTGAATTAATTGACTAAATCGCATATGTGTTTCCTGAATAATTTCGGTGACATCTATGGCTACAAAACTCAATTTTATATGCTTCATTTCTGCCTTTCGGAAGTCTAGCAATTCGTTTACCAAATTCAATAAACGCGATGTATTCTTCTCCATAATCCCTAAATTTTTAGGAACCTCTGGCGATTTGTATTTCTGCTTCATTAATTTCTCCAACGGACTTTTGATCAACGTTAAAGGCGTTCTAATTTCATGAGCTATATTGGTAAAGAATTCAATTTTTGCTTGATAAATTTCCTTCTCCTTTTCATTTTGCAACTGTTCTATATGCCTGTTACTCTTTCTGCGAGTGTATCGATGATAGGTTCGCAAAGCGAAATATGCCAATAGAATCAAACTTAAAAAATAAATCAAAAAGGCAACTTTACTCAAATAAAATGGGGGAAGTACCGTAATAGCGAGCGCCGCATTTTCTTTGCTCCAAACCTCATAATTGTTCAAGGCTTTTACTTTAAAAGTATAGGTTCCAAAAGGAAGTTCTGTAAAATTTACTTCGTGATTTTTCCCTAGCGGAATCCATTCATCATTCAAACCTTCTAGTTTGTACCAATACCGTGTCATTTCGGGAGAAGTAAAACTCAGGGAAGCAAATTCTAATTTAAAAGTTGATTGATGATCACTAAGCGTAATTTCATCCGAAAATAAAATAGATTTATCCAATGGAGAGTTTAATTTCCCAACAGGAACATCTTCGTTATTAATAAAAATATCTGTAACATACACAGGAGGATTAAACGTGTTTTGCGTGAATTTAGCAGGGTTAAAACTAATAAGCCCTTTTACACTTCCAAAGTACATTTCACCATCGTTGGTTTGTAATGCCGAGCAATAATTGAACTGATCGCTCAACAAACCGCTAGACTTGGTAAACACTTTTACATCGTTATTTTCAGGATTAAAAGCCACCAAACCATTGGAACTGCTCATCCATAGATTTTGGTCGGCATCTTCCAACATGGTATAGGTTACATTGCTTGGTAAACCGTCTGAACGGGTATATCTTTTAAAGTTATTTTGCTCAGGCAGAAACTCGTTTAGTCCATTTTCGGTAGTAATCCAGAGTCGGTTTTTGCTATCTTCAAAAATTCCGTTGATCACATTAGAGCTAATGCTATTTGGATTGTTGCTCTCATACCTGTAAAAACCTTTTTCTCCTGTTTTTGGATTGAAATAATACAATCCGTCCCAATATGTACCAGCCCAAAATGTGCCGTTGTGATCCTCCAAAAAGTACGTGTAATGATACACTTCTGGAAAGCCCGAAACCACTTCAAAGGTGTCCGTATCCTTTATGTATTTGTGAATTCCTGCAGAAGTTAACACAAAAATGGAACCGTCAAGACTTTGATAAATGTACAGAATGAAATTACTACGAAGATTTCCCTGCTCTACTCCAGTACCATAATGCCTTTTTATAGTTCCGGTTGCTATATCCATAACATCTAAACCATGCTCAAAAGTACCTATCCATAATTCATTGTCCACGGCAAGTAATCCGTGAATATTGTAATGAGCTAAATTTCCATGTTCTTTTCCGTATGAATAGTTTTTGAATACACCCGTTTTAAGATTCAATTGATTAAGACCGGCGTCCTCTGTTCCTATCCAAAGATTTCCATAGACATCTTTTTCAATTTCTCGCACAGCATTACCACTTATTGAGTTTTCGCCAACTCGAGGGAAATACCGAGTAAAAGGTGTGTATGGCTTTGGATAATAATTTACACCACCAAAATATGAGCTTATCCAAACACCTCCTTCTTTATCTTCTACCAAGGCATAAATTGCATTATCAGAAAGCGAATATGGATTTCCATAATTCTTTTTAAAATTTTGATAACTTCCATCTTCCTGGTTTACTATAAATACACCCGATTCACTAGCAACCCAAAGTTCTTTATCACTTTTCATCAAGAAATCTCTAATGAACAGCGGATTTTCATCTTGTGATAGAATAGAATTCATAGTTTGACTTGAAATCGAATATGTAAACGCACCTTTATTTTTTGTTCCCACCAAAATGGTATCATCACCTTCCGTTTGCATAATGGTAATGATGGTTCCTTCGGTTTCAAAGTTAGCTGCGGTGATTATTTTCTTGAAAGAATTATTCTCAGGAATATATTTAAAAACGATATCTCCAGAACTTACATAAACATCGCCGTTAGAAGTATGCGAAACAAACGTAGCATAGAATTGATCATACTTTTCCACATTTCTCAGCCCTCCCTTGCTCGTTATTTTTAAAAGCACACCATTAGCAATAATCCATAAATCACCATTTGTTGTGCATTCTATATCTAAAATAGGTTGATTCTGCGTTTCCTGTATCAGTGTAAAAGATTCTGTACGTTCATCATATTTAAACAATCCGGTATCGGTTCCTACCCACAAAAAATCATTGAATTCATGAATACATCTAATGAAATTACTCCCTATACTTGTGGAATCTCCTGGAATATGCTGAAATGTTTTGAAGTTGTAACCATCATATCTGTTCAAACCATCCTTAGTACCAAACCACATAAATCCTTTACTGTCTTGTAGCATGGATATGACAGAGTTTTGAGAGAGTCCATCCTCTACTTGCAAGTGTTTAAAAGAATGGTCTTGCCCCTGTAAACTGAGCGAAAAGAAACAAATAATGGAAAATATAATACTGTTTTTCATACACTACAAAGTAAGTTAAGGCAACGTTTTCGAAAGCATACAAATCATGTCATTTTTCCACAAATCATTTCAAACCAGTCGGAAATTTGATAAAATTTTAACATTGAAACAATTTGAACAAAGATTGAAACACAATCGTAGAAATTCTTCCCCAAAAAATAATCTACTTTGGAAAACGAAATAGTTACGCTTTTTAACGTCTTCTAATTTTTGTTTCTTCAAAAAGACACAATGAAAATTGCATAATCAGCAATTTACAAAATAGTTCAAAAGAAGCAACATTAATGAATAAGTGTAAAAAACACACAATTATTTCTGCAAATCGTTTCAAACAACCTTAAAGGTCAAAAATTTCAAAATGAAATTCTATGAAAACTATTTTTAAATGTATGCTTAACACAAAATGCCTACTCCTACTGGCAGTGTTTTTTGCGCAAAACGCATTTTCACAGAGTACGAGTCAGGTATCAGGTACCATCACCTCTACAGATGGACAGCCGGTAGCTTTCGCAAACGTTATCGTCAAAGGCACGAGTAACGGAACATCGGCAGATTTTGATGGTAACTATACTATTGAAGCAGCATCAGATGCTGTTTTGGTTTTTAGTTACATCGGTTTTAAAACACAGGAAATCCCTGTTAACAACCAAACTACTATTGATGTTACCATGCAAGATGACGTTGCTACACTAGATGAAGTAATCGTTGTTGGTTATGGTACTCAAAAGAAAAAGGATTTAACCAGTTCTATTGCTGTAGTAGAATCTGACCAAATCCAAAAAAGACAAAGTACCACTGTTGCAGAAAGCTTACAAGGTTTAGCTGCGGGTGTAAATGTTCGTGGAGGTGGTTCTCCTGGACAAGAAGCTCAAATTGAAATTCGTGGTTTAAAAAACCTTCAAAATGCGAATCCGTTATATGTTATTGACGGAAACATTACGACAGCAAACCGCGATTTTAACCCAAATGACATTGAGTCTATTCAAATTTTAAAAGATGCTGCTGCCGCTGCAATTTATGGTTCGCGTGCTGCTAATGGTGTAATCATCATTACTACCAAAAAAGGTAAAAAAGGACCATTGAAAATTGAAGTAAGTTCAAAAATGAGTATTACCGAAGTTCCTCGTTATGATCTTGCAGGTCAAGAGGAATTTGTGCGCCTAACGCACATGGCTCATGACAACGCTGGAATTCCAAGACAGAACTTAGATCTTTCTGTAAATACAGATTGGCAAGATGAAGTTTTTAGAACTGGATTAATTCAGGATCAAAACTTAAGTTTTTCCGGTGGTGGAGAAAATACCAATTTCTTTATGTCTGCAAACTACTTTGGAAACAAAGGAACAGTAATAGACACAGATTTTGATAGACTTTCGTTCCGTGTTAATTCAAGCGGTACAAAAGGTATTTTCAAAATTGGAGAAAATTTAGCTTTATCTAATTCTAAAACCAATGAAACCGGAGGTCCGGAAGCATTTAGAGGGAACCCTTTTATTGATGTAGTTAGAATGTTCCCAACTATTCCTGTAAGAGACGAAGACAATCCTGGAGGATATGGTTATGGTGAGCAAGGCGTTGCAAATACTTTTGCAGCAAACCCGGTTGCTATTGCAAATTTGATAGACCGATCTTTAGAAAACTTTAGAATTAGAGGTAATATTTTTTCAGAATTACAACCATTTGAGTTCTTAAAGTATCGTTTAAATTTTGGGTATGAAACTAGTTTCGATCATTTCCGTCACATTAGAAAAACAGGAAACTGGACCCTAAATCAACCTTACGAGCCATCTTTCATGAATGAAAATCGTGCTCAGTTCCAACGTAAATTATTAGAAAACACATTAAGCTTTTCTAAAGACTTCGGAAAACACAATGTAAATCTTGTAGCCGGTACAACGTATCAATCAGATATGTACGAACAAATTAACGGTACTAAAAGAAACCTATTGGTTAATAATGCCAACGGACAATATTTTGATGTATTAGATCTTGGTGACAATCCACAAGTTGGTGGATTTAGAACAGAATCTATCTTAATCTCTTATTTAGGTCGTTTAGAATACAACTATGATAACAAATACCTTTTAAACGCGGTAGTGCGTAGAGATGGTTCTTCAAAATTTAGCGATGCCAACAAATGGTCTAGCTTCCCATCTGTTTCTGCTGCATGGCGTTTGAGTAATGAATCTTTTTTCAATGTTGAAGAAATAAGCGACTTAAAACTTCGTGTAAGTTATGGTGAACTTGGTAGTGGAAACATTGGAGAATATGAATATTTAGGATTCATAAACACTTTTGGAGCTGTTGTAATGGGTAACGAGCAATCATTAAACCCATCTGCTACACAGGTAAAACTTTCCAACTCAGAATTGAAATGGGAAATTTTAAAACAAACCAACTTTGGTGTAGATGTGAGTCTGTTTGACAACAAACTTACCGCAACTGCAGATTATTTCATCGCTCGTACAGAGAATGTATTATTTGGTTTCCCAATTCTATTATCTACAGGTAATGATGGCGGTAACCCAATTGCAAACGCTGCAACTGTAGAAAACAGAGGTTTTGAATTCAACGTAAACTATAATCAACAAGTAAATGATGACTTTAGTTTTAATGCTTCACTTAACCTTACAACACTTCGTAACGAACTAGTTTCTCTTGGTAACGGATTAAATGAAAGCATCCAAGGAAATACACTTACGGAAGCAGGACAACCTGTAGGTATGTGGTATGTTTTACAAACCGATGGGCTATTCCAAAGCCAAGACGATGTAGAAAGCTATACAAACTCTGAAGGCGTAGTTATTCAACCAACTTCTCAACCAGGAGATGTGAAATACAAAGATTTGAATGACGATGGTCAAATTACAAATGAAGATAAAACAGTAGTGGGTAGTCCTTGGCCAGATTTCCAAATGGGCTTCAATGGAGGCTTTACCTATAAAAATGTTGATTTTTCAATGAACTGGATCGGTTCCTTTGGTGCCACAGTATACAACGGGTATAGAAGTATTGTAGAAAATGTAGACGGAGAGCATAACTATCCGGCAGGTATTCAACCTTGGACTCCAGAAAACCCAAATACCGATATTCCTAGAGCTGTTAACGGAAACACTTTGAACAGCCGTGGAGATAGTGACCGTTGGTTAGAAGATGGCTCATTCGTGAGATTAAAATATGTAGGATTAGGATACAATTTCAAATCAGATCTTATTGAAAAAATTGGATTTAACAGAGCTAGAGTTAGCCTTTCAGCTCAAAACATTTTAACCATTACAAAGTATACCGGGTTAGATCCGGAATTCAGTAACGGAAACATCTTTCAAAGAGGTGTAGACTTTGGATCGTTCCCTAACCTTCATACCTATTCTTTAGGCGTAGAATTCAGTTTCTAATAAAACACACAAGAAAAGATGAAAAAATTTATAGCAATTAGCGCAGTCATATGTTCGCTTGTTACATTCAACGCATGTAACAAAGAAGAACTAGAAATTAACAACCCAAATGCCCTTACTACAGACCAGTATTGGGCAACTCCAGATGATGCAGAGAAAGGCGTCAACTCTATCTACGCCATGTTTTATAAAGACGGGCTTTGGGCAAGATGGATTTATTTTAGACTTGATTTGGCATCGGATGAAGGCTTTAGTAAAAGTCCATGGGTAGAATTGGCAGACTGGACACGTTTCAAATATGTAAACTACAACTTCTGGGAGGGTAACAGTGTTACTTGGAGAGACTCTTACAAAGCAATTTTTAGAGCTAACCAAGTATTGGCAAACGTTCCTGATATTACTTTTGAAGACGAATCAAGAAAGAACTCTATCATTGCAGAAGCAAAATTTCTTAGAGCATTCCACTATTTTTATTTAGTTGAACTTTGGGAAAACATTCCATTAATTTTAGAGCCTTCTACCCCACAAGACCTTCCATTACAAAGCAATAAGGAAGAAGTATATGCTCAGATAGAAATGGACTTGAATGATGCATTCAATGATCTTCCTGCAACTTGGGATGCCAGCGATGTTGGTCGCCCAACTAAAGGAGCTGCAAAAGCAATGCTTGCAAAATTATACATGCAAGATCATGACTATACACAGGCAAAAGCTGCATTGGAATATTTAATTACAGGAAGTGGAGCCATGTATAGCTTGGTAGATAATTTCCAAGATAACTTCACCCACTTAAATGAAAACAATGAAGAATCTGTTTTCGAAATTCAATATGGAGATCAGCGTTTAGGTGGTACAGGAGAAGGTGCTGCAGCATCAGTTTCTTCTACCAGAGCACAATTCTTTGCACCGAGAGGTATTGGCTGGTCAGATGGTCAAGCAAGATGGTGGATAGTAGATCTTTTCAAAGAAGAAGCAAACCAAAACGGCGGTATCGATGAAAGACTTCAATACTCATTATTCTATCCAGATCTAGAAGCTGATTTTGGACTACAAACCTACGGTAGATCTTGGGAATGGAATGCTGATGAAGCTTGGTTCAAAAAAGGATCTAGAGACTACTACCGTAACAATGAAGATTATTACAACGAAGTAAATTATCGTTTAATTCGTTATGCAGATATTCTTTTAATGTATGCTGAAGCATTGAACGAACTAGACATGACTGCAGATGCATATGCATATGTAGATATGGTAAGAGCACGTGCAAATATGGCTCCGTTAGCCACTGCATATCCTGCTATAGGAAATGATCATGACATGTTTTTAGAAAGATTGAAAAAAGAAAGAGTCTTGGAACTTTGTGGTGAAAGTGTTCGCTATTTAGATCTAAAAAGATGGGGAGCATTTGATTCTCAAAGTGCTATTGATGAAATTATCACAAGAGATTCTGATTTTGAAAACTTCGTGGTTGGTAAAACAAACATTCTCCCAATTCCTCAAGCAGAGGTAGAAAACAACCCAAATTTTGAACAAAATCCTGGTTATTAATTAAATGAATGATTTTTCCTGAGGTAACAAAAGTTGCCTCAGGAATTTTAATAATACACAAAATGATACGTCAAAAAATACAACTTAAAAAGCTACTAGCTATTGGTTTTATTGCGTTCTCTTTATTTTCTTGTGATTCAAATCAAAAAGAAAAAAGTAAAGAAGTAGCCAATACTCCAAAAGAAGAAACTACCAAAAGAGAAATTTGGACTAAAAAACAAGCTAACGATTGGTATGCAGCACAACCTTGGTATGTTGGTGCCAATTTTAACCCAAGCACAGCCATCAATCAGTTAGAAATGTGGCAGGCTGACTCTTTTGACACGGCCACTATAGATAAAGAACTTGGTTGGGCAGAAGAGATTGGAATGAATGCCATGCGCGTTTACCTGCACGATTTATTATACAAGCAAGATCCTGAAGGTTTCTTTAAAAGAATGGATGAGTATCTTGCTATTGCAGATAAGCATCATATAAAAACCCTATTTGTATTGTTTGATTCTTGTTGGGATCCTTTCCCTGCATTAGGTACACAAAGAGCTCCAAAACCACATGTACACAATTCTGGTTGGGTACAAAGTCCTGGTCAAAAAGTACTACAAGATTCAACTCAATACAGCCGATTAGAAAAATATGTAAAGGCTACTGTTGGCCATTTTAATAACGATGAAAGAATTTTAGGTTGGGACGTTTGGAATGAACCTGATAACATGACAGGCCCTTCGTATGAAGCTGTAGAAATTGCAAACAAGAAAGAACTTGTATACAATTTATTAGGTCAAGTGTTTGAATGGGCTCGTTCAGAAAACCCAAGTCAGCCATTAACTTCTGGTATTTGGATAGGAGATTGGGCAAACCACGATACTATGGAAAAAATGCATAAACTACAAGTAACACAGTCTGATGTTATTTCTTTCCACAATTACGAAACACCAGAAATCTTCGAAACAAAAATTAAGCAATTGCAACGTTATGGCAAACCATTATTATGTACAGAATATATGGCTAGACCTAACGGAAGTACTTTTCAAGGTTTCCTTCCAATAGCAAAAAAATACAACGTTGCTATGTTTAATTGGGGATTGGTTGATGGTAAATCGCAAACTAAATACCCATGGGACAGTTGGACAAAAACTTACACTGCAGAACCAGAAGAATGGTTCCATGAAGTTTTCCACACCGACGGAACTCCATATAAAACCGAAGAAACAGAATTCATCAAAAAAATCACATCCGAAGTAAATTCAAAATAAAAAATTATGCTGAATAAGGTAGTGTTAAATTTCATGTTTTTAGTATTGTTTACTGTGTATTGTTTCTCTCAGCAACCTGATCTACCCGGTCAGGTTGTTGCAGGAGAACAAGCTACCAATCAAGCTTATCTTTTTGCCCACATGACGCATCAAGATTATGGTAGGCTTTACTATTCTGTAAGTACAGACGGTTTACACTGGCAAACATTAAACAATGGTAAACGTGTTTTTGATGCCTATCAAGGGCATCCAGATATTGTAAAAGGGCCAGATAACGCCTATTACATGGCTGGCAACACTAGTGATGCAGATCCAGACATTACTATTTGGAAAACAACAGATTTGATTACGTGGAAAAAACATAGCACCTACACGCCTAATTTAAAACAAGTAGAAGGTTACCCAAACCCACTACAGCGTATTGGTGCCCCAAAATTATATTTTGATGAGCCTTCTGGTAAATTTATCATGACGTGGCATACACCACACAAAGAAGGTATCCCAGGTGATGGCGAGCGCTATTGGGCAAGCCAACGTACCTTGTATGTACTTTCTAAAGATTTAAAAACTTTTGAAGGCAACCCTAAAATGCTATTCGATTGGGATTTTGGTACCATCGATGTATTTATTCGCAAAATAGACAATAGTTATTATGCTATTTTAAAAGATGAAACATACCCAACATTATATTGGCCTACCGGTAAAACCGTACGTATAGCCAGAGCTAAATCGCTTCTTGGGCCGTATTCGCTGCCCGAGGAGCCTATTAGCCCAAATTTTAGAGAAGCTCCTACCCTTATACCATCTCCAAATGATAAAATTTGGTATTTGTATTACGAGCAATATCCTGGTGTTTCCTACGGATTATCTGTTGCCGATAATTTAAATGGTCCATGGTTTCAGGCTTCAGGATATACGTTTTACAGCGATTGGGATAAGTACAATTTGCCAGAACACGTGAGACATGGTTGTATGATTACCATTTCTACTAAAGAATACGATAACTTGATACAAGAATTTGGAATTACAACAACAAATGAAAAATAAACTATTGCTATTGATGCTGCTTGCGTTTGGTAGTCTATTCGCACAGCATAAAACTTTTCAAAACCCATTATTACCAAGCGGTGCAGATCCCTTTAGCACATACCACGATGGGTATTATTATTACACGCATACTTTGGGCGATAAATTAATGCTTTGGAAAACAAAAAACCTTGCAGACCTTAAAAATGCCGAAAGTAAATTGATATGGACACCTCCTACTGGCACCATGTATTCTAAAGAAATATGGGCTCCTGAGTTTCATATTATCAACAATAAATGGTATGTATATTTTGCTGCCGATGATGGCGACAACAACAACCATAGAATGTTTGTGTTAGAAAACACATCTTCAGACCCATTTAAAGGTACTTGGGAGTTTAAAGGTAAAATAGACACACACCCAGACCGTTGGGCTATAGATGCCAATGTGTATAACTACAACAACCAATTGTACATGATTTGGTCTGGTTGGGAAGGTAAAACCAACGGCCAACAAAACATTTACATTGCTAAAATGAAAAACCCTTGGACCTTAGAAGGTAATAGAATTTTAATTTCTGAACCTACCTACAATTGGGAAAAACAAGGAGATTTAGATGATGCTATTAATCCGCCGCATGTTAGCGTTAACGAAGGCCCACAGTTTTTAGCACACAACAACAAGCTATTTATTGTGTTTTCGGCAAACGGATGCTGGACAGATTTTTACAACCTAGGGTTACTAGAACTTAAAGGCGATAATCCTTTAGGCCCTCAAAACTGGGTAAAACACAGTCAGCCTATCTTCACCAAAAATGAAGAAAATGGGGTGTACGCTCCAGGGCATAATTCGTTCTTTACATCTCCAGACGGAACAGAAGATTGGATTCTTTTTCACGCCAACGATAACCCAGGCGAAGGCTGTGGAACAAAACGTTCGCCACGCATGCAAAAAATAGAATGGAATGAAGATGGTACTCCAAACCTTGGCATTCCGGTATCTAACAAAACTATATTAGAAATTCCTTCAGAATAAAACCAAATACAACATACAACATGAAAAAAATACTAACACTTATTGCGTGTATTGCTAGCATTACCGCTATAGCTCAAGGGCAAAAATGGAGTAAAGAAAAAGCAGACCAATGGTATGCAGAACACCAATGGATAACAGGTGCAAACTTTATACCTAGCAATGCCATTAATCAATTAGAAATGTGGCAAGAAGCTACTTTTGATACCGAAACTATAGACCGCGAATTGGGCTATGCCGAAGGTATTGGTTTTAACACCATGCGTGTATACTTGCACAGTTTGGCGTACAAAGCAGATAAAAAAGGCTTTAAAAAACGTGTAGACGAATATTTAAAAATTGCCAACAAACACCATATACAAACCATTTTTGTAATTTTTGATGACTGTTGGAACAAAGACCCAAAAATGGGTGTACAGCCAGAACCAAAAACAGGTATTCACAACAGCGGTTGGGCTCAAGATCCTGGATATCCTGCATCAAAAGATAGAGCAAACGATAAAGAACTAGAGGCATATGTAAAAGATGTATTAACCACTTTTGGTAAAGACGAACGTATTTTGTTGTGGGATTTATACAACGAACCTGGTAACAATGGTAAAGGCAACGAAACATTACCATTACTTAAAAATGTATTTAAATGGGCTCGCGAAGCAAACCCACAGCAACCAATTTCTGCTGGGTTATGGAAGTGGGATTACCAAGAACTAAATACATTTCAAGCACAAAACTCAGATATTTTAACATACCACTGTTATGATACTCCAGAGGCTCACCAAAGAATCATCAACCTTTTAAAAACGCACAACTTGCCGATGATTTGTACAGAGTATATGGCAAGAACGCGAAATAATAACTTTGCCAACACCTTACCTATGTTGAAAAAAGAACATATTGGGGCAATAAACTGGGGCTTAGTAAATGGTAAAACCAACACTATTTTTGCTTGGGATACGCCAATAGATTCTGGTGAAGAACCAAATGTATGGTTTCACGATGTGTTTAGAAAAGACGGTACACCTTACCGTAAAGATGAAACCGATTTAATTAAAAAATTAAACACAGAAAAGTAATGAAAGGACTCAAACATATAGCGGTAGCTGCTTTGCTATCGCTTACTTTCTTTGCCTGTAACGATGCAAAAAAACCGGTAGAAACGGTACAAGAAGAAAGTAAACCTATGGTAGATACACATCTTAAAAAAGAAGATTTTGAAGCTACTATAAACGATAAAAACACCAGCTTATATTTTATTGAAGACAACAACATTATGGTAGCGTTTACCAATTATGGTGCGCGCATTGTTGGTCTTTGGGTTCCCGATAAAGATGGCAACATGACAGATGTTGTGGTTGGTGTAAACAGTGTTGAAGGTTTTCAAAACTCAACCGAACCTTACTTTGGTGGTACCATTGGGCGTGTAGGTAATAGAATTGCCAAAGGTACTTTTTCTTTAGAGGGTGAAACCTATCACATACCACTTAACAACGGAGCAAATAGCTTACATGGTGGTACAAAAGGTTTTCAAGATATTGTTTGGGATGTAGCACAACCCAATAAAAAAACATTGGTATTTACCTACCATTCGCCAGATGGCGAAGAAGGCTTTCCAGGTAACTTAGATGTAGAAGTAACCTATAGCATTACAGCAAACAACACATTGCAAATGCAATACAAAGCTGTAACAGATAAAGCTACCCCTGTAAACCTTACCAACCATGCATTTTTTAATTTGAATGGTGAAGGTAGTGGTACTATTTTAAACCATAACGTAATGATTAATGCCGATGCGTTTACACCAGTAGACGAAGGCTTAATACCTTTTGGTACATTAAAAGAAGTAGCTAATACACCTTTTGATTTTACTACCTTTCATACTATTGGAGAACGTATTAAAACCGAAAACGAACAGTTGAAAAATGGTGTTGGATATGACCATAACTTTGCCTTAAATACAACATCAAAAGATATGACTCATGCTGCAACTGTAGTAGGAGACAAATCTGGTATTGAAATGAAAGTATATACCGAAGAACCTGGCTTACAGTTTTACAGCGGTAACTTTATGCAAGGTAAAAACACCTTTAAATCTGGTGCAAAAGATGAGTTTAGAACTGCTTTTGCTATGGAAACACAACATTTTCCTGATGCAGTAAACCAACCTGATTTTGAGTCTATTATTCTACAACCAGGCAAAACGTATTTAACAACCTCAACCTATCAATTTAGTATAGCAAAATAACGTATGAAACATTTCATTTATATCATTTTACTATCGTTTACCCTAACTGGTTTTGCACAACATACTAATTTGTTTCTGGCAGACCCTACCATTTTTGAACATGATGGTACGTATTATGCCTACGGAACCAAAGAAAACGGTAACATAAAAGCCGAAGGCTTTTTGGTATACACCTCAACAGATTTAAAACACTGGGAAGGACCAAAAGGAGCTACAGATGGTTTTGCATTTAAAAAAGGTGATGGCTATGGAACATGGGGGTTTTGGGCTCCACAAGTTTTTGAAAAAAACGGCACATTTTATATGGCATATACTGCCGATGAACATATTGCCATTGCGAGTAGCGATAGTCCGTTAGGGCCATTTACCAACAACGGTAACGCTTTACCTTCGGATGTTAGACAAATAGATCCTTTTATCTTTTTTGACAATGGTAAAACCTACCTGTATCATGTGCGTTTAGACAACGGAAATAGAATTTTTGTAGCTGAAATGACCGATGATTTTTCAGCAATTAAAACAGAAACATTAACCGAATGTATTCATGCTGAAGCAGGCTGGGAAGATACCGAAAGCGTAACTTGGACAGTTACCGAAGGCCCTACGGTTTACAAAAAAGACGGTATGTATTACCTACTCTATTCTGCAAACGATTTTAGAAATAAAGATTATGCTGTTGGTTATGCTACTGCTACATCCCCTTATGGACCATGGAAAAAAAATGAAAATAGTCCGTTTATTTCTCAAACGCTTTTAAACTACCCTGGTACAGGACATGGTGATGTTTTTTATGGCAAAAACAACAACATGTATTATGTGTTTCATACCCACTTTTCTGAAGAGAAAGTTGGCCCAAGAAAAACAGCCATTATCAGATTAAAACAAAAAAACAATACTATAAAAATATTGAACGCTAAGTCTATAATTTGGTTAGCTTTATAAATGTAGACTTTTTTGTGTTTTATTTATTAATTCGTGAAAGCCATCCTAATTAGGGTGGCTTTTTTTGAATTTATTTAAATTCTTCAAACAGTAAATTCGTGTTTGGATCTAAATCTAAAGAAATAGGTTCTTTTTCAATTTTCAATTTGAACTTATTCTTCATTTCATTGATATCCAATTTTTGTATTTCTAAAGTACCATCGGCATAATTAAAACGAATTTCTAGCGGAAACTGAAATTCTTCCTTCTGCATTTGTTTAATTTCCAATTTCAGCTTTCCGTTTTTGTAATCATACTCCATTTTAATTTTTGGTTGGCCATACTGCGTTAACCACTGCGTGAAGAATAATTGTAAATCTTCACCAGAAACCGCTTCAAAAACCTTTTGTAAATCTACTGATGAGGCATTGGCGTATTTGTATTTTTTATAATACTGCTGAATACCTTTCCAGAATATTTCATCTCCCAATTTTCTTCTCAACATGTGCAAAACCCAAGCTCCTTTTTGATATGAATTCGGATTCAATAATTCCATCAAATCTGTTCTAGAACTGTCTATAATAGCCGTTTTTGTAGTCTCACTAAACTTTATTACTTGTGCTCTTTCTTCCTGAAGTTTTTCGTCCAATTTGCTTTTTCCATAAGCATGTTCAGCATATAAATCGGTAAAATAAGTAGCAAACCCTTCGCTTAACCAAAGGTGAGACCAATCGGTTTCTGATGCAGAATCGCCAAACCATTGGTGAGCAATTTCATGAGCCAGCAAAAATTCTGAAGAACGTGTTCCCGTTACAGAATTTTCATAATAGAAAATATTCCCGGCATTTTCCATTCCTCCATAACGTGTAGTTGACTGTACGTTGGCCAATTTGGTAAAAGGGAATGGTGCAATATGCGTAGAGAAATATGCTAAAATATCTTCCGCCTGCGCATAGTCATAAAAACCTGCTTTCTTATTTTCAGGATATACCCATGAAGAAAGCGGCACGTTTGCAATGTTTCCTAAATGATTTACAGCAAATTCTGCAACCCCAATCACCATGACTTTTGTAGGCAACTCTATTGGCGTGCTATAAACGTACAACGAAGTTTTGTTATCCAAATTTGTATGTTCCGTAAGCATACCTGTGGCTACCACTTGATATTTTGAAGGAGCGGTAACATGAAACGAAACGGTAGCCTTGTCAGACGGATGATCTATAATGGGCAACCATTGGTGCGCACGATTTGGCCAATTATCACCAAAAAAAGTACGGTCTCCATATTTATTTTCACTAATGATGAGTCCGTCTTTTGGAATTCCATGGTAATAAATAACCACCGATCCTGGAGTAGCAGTTGTTATTGATAGTTTTTCATCGCTTTGCGAAAACTGCAATTGATTCTTTTTCTGAATCACGCTATCTACACGCATTCCTTTACCAGAGCCATCGGCCTCAACCAAATCTAAAACCAATTGTGATGATGGATTTGTAAACTCAAAATCTAATACGGCTTTACCTTTAATAATGTTGTTTTCATCATTCAAGGTCAGATGAAATTCATAATTCTTGATATCAACATTTGGATTTTGAGCCCATAAAACAACGGGAGCACATAAGAGACTTAAGAAATAAAGGAACTGATTACGTTTCATGCAATTGAAATTTAAAACTTTAAAATTAATGCTTTTGGAAACCTTAGAAAACTATTATGTTACTGAAAGTTGCTATCTTATTGATATTTTGAGATCTTCATTTCTGAAAATTTTAAACTATAAAAAAGAAAAAGCCTTGAAAATCAATTGATTTTCAAGGCTTGCTGTACTCGAGGTGGTAGTTAGGTAAATTTGTCTTATCAAGCACCAAATGAGGGTTTGAAGCCTTCCGATTTGGAGTGCACCCGAATGGAGAACTTTAACTATTTTTTAACTTTACACTCCTTAAAATTTGGGGTGGTAGTGCAACTTTTTTGTTAATTCCTTTAACATTTTAAGAAAATCTTATCCTTGGTGCACCCGAATGATTCAAATCGGGCGCACTTATTTTCGTAATTATTGTAGTTTACAATTCACTAAATAGTTCTATGTATTGTTCGAACAATATAAAATATCCTTCTTCACCTAATCATTAGAATATTGATAGGTGAAAGTTCTTCTCTAAATAATAGAAACATACACAAAACCATATAATTCCTATTAAATTTATCATTTTATCAATTATAGGGATTAATAAAATGTCCAGTTTTTTAGCTAAAAAACTGGACAAAAGTTATTGATACATACTACCTCTATAATAGTGCATTCTCCGCAAAACTGCAAAAGTCACCATCGGGTGATAGTATCAAATGATCCAATACTTTGATATCAAAAAATTCAGCAGCTGACCTTATTTTTTGAGTCAATTGCTTATCTGCTAGACTCGGCGTTAATTTTCCTGAAGGATGGTTATGAACCAAAATAATCGCTGTAGATAACGATTTCAGTATTAATGCAAATACAATTCGAATATCCACCAACGTTCCCGTAATCCCACCAGAAGACACTTCGTAAATTCCTTTTACCTTGTTACTGTTATTTAATAAAAGTACTTTAAAATGCTCCTGAAAGCCTATGGTGTTTTTGTTCCAATGCTCAAAAGCAATGCTCGCTCCATCCTTAGCACATGTAATCCCTTTTGATTGCAATACGCTTCTTTTTTCCTTGTAACATAGGGTTACCACATTCACTCTCGTTATCATACCTCTTAAGATTAAAAATTCAACATTCCGTTTGTAAATCCAACCACAACAAAACTCACTTTGAAATCAGCTTTACTTTTTTTATCCGGAGCGGTGTCTTTTTGTTTTTCACCTTTCTCCCGTTAAGAAACTGCTGTAATGAATTCATAGCACTTGTTGTTTTTGATTTACTTCTTCTAGCGCCGTATGCGTCTTGCCTTTTTGTTTGCCGCACATTTTCAACCTTTACGGATTGATAAGGATTTATAAAAAGAGAGGTAGGAATGGTTTATGCAATCCGTTCAAATCTGAAAGGTTGGTGCTTTGCAATTCAAAAAAGTAAGGGGTATGCGAGTGTACTTCCAGAAGTCAAAAACAACGGAAAGTCTAATTGAATGGAAGTAGTTTTAGGGAGTAAGGTTTTTACAGTAAATGCCCTTGTAGTTCCTATAAACACATAAATTATTTACTGTAAATGATAGTTTACTTTTTCATAAAAAATCATGCTTCACCGGTCATTACTATATTTATAGGTAAAAGTTTTCGTCTAAACAATAGAAACTATATAAATCCTATTAAACAAATCATTTATCAATTATAGAGGTTAATAAAATGTCCAGTTTTTTAATTAAAAAACTGGACATTCTCCCATTATAAATCAGTCATTTTTATTGTAGAAAATAAATTTTCTATTTTCTTATTTTCTACAAGAACTTTATCATGGACTTCCTTATAATATTCCTTTCGCTTTTTTTCTCTCCCTAAAAACTCTTGATTATTTGATTCATTCTCCTTTAGTTGATTAAGCAACTCATCTTCACTATAGTGTCTCGGAATATCCATAGCTATATCAGAACATAATTTGTTCATTAAATTATGTGTAATATCGTTAACATCATCATATATTAATGATTCATAATCGTCCATGTTTATAACTTGATCTTTATATGAATCCATTAAATCCTTTTCTGTTTCTAAAACTATTTTAGATATCATTTCTAAAACTAAATTTTGAAAAGACTCTTTCAAAATGAAATTTTCATAATTAAATCCAAATTTTTCAAAAATTTTAGGAAGTTCCATTGCCAAATTCTTATCGTCAATATTTTTTATATATTTCCCAATAATCATTAAAAAATTCTGTTTAATAAATAATTCGGTCGTAGGACAATTATTAAGGCTTTCAAAAACATATCTTAGTTCTTTTTCAAACCACCAAATCCTATCTAAATTTAATCTCTTGAATACTTCTAATAAACAATTATCAATATTAATTGATTTACAATACTTAACCAATACTTGTAAATAAATACCATCAAGTCTATACTCCTTGTATCTATCTATACTATCAAGATTATTGTTACAGATTTTATTCAGAATAATTTCTTGAATTTCTTCTTCCAAGATAAATTGATTTTTTTCAGGATTAAAAATTTCAAGTTGCTCTACATATACAGCAGAAGCAATAATTGCTTTTTTAAAAGCATAATTATTGTTTAGAAAAACAACTAAATAATCGGAAATTGAAGGATTGATAAAAGAATAGCGCTTTTTACCTTTATCTAGATCACTAATAATGGAAACGATAAAACCATTTAAAAGACTTCTAACTGAATCTATAAATTGTTCTGAATTTACGGATATATTATTTAGATTTTTCTCATACACTAATCTTTCTCCAAAAGCCTTAATCAAGAAACTCTCTTCAACATTCCTTTGAAATGTAAATAATGTCATCAAAAAACACCTGTCTTGTAATCTAATTTGATTACGAAAAGAATAATTCCAAATTTCTTCAGGGTGCTCTAAATTAAAACTTATAAACTCTTTATAATCAACACCACTCATTTTTTTTGTCCTGTCATAGTCTGTTATAAATTCAATTATTCTAGGCGTATAATTTTTATGTCTAATTATATCAAAGTAAAACTTATCTTTTAAAATAATTGAAAACAATTCGTCATTCAATCTTTGAAAATATAAGTGGTTATATAGAATTTTTGCTTTATGGTAATCACTATACCTAAATACTTCTATTTCATATTTTCCTGATTCTATTCGTGACCTCTTAATTTTTTCTGATTTAGCTTTGGCCTGCTCAAGTATTACAGTTCTAGTTGATAGAATAATATACTTATTTGGAGAATGCTTAATTCTATCTATGAATCTAGATATTTCGCTCTCCTTCTGACTTCCACTTAAAATTTCATAATAAACTTCTCCTAAAAAATCATCAAAATAAAATAATTGTTTCGATTCGTCAGATAAGATAACATCTTCAGCCTCCCGTATTGTATTTATTAGATAGATTTTGTGATCCCACCGGGCTCTCTCAATAATTAACATTTCTGCAAGTGTTGTTTTACCTACTCCTGGCTGGCCCGTAATCAGAAGAATTTTCTCTTTTTCTAGAATTTTATTAGCTATGTCAAAATCCTTTGTCATTACAAAAAGAGGTATCTTATACTTTATCCGCTCTAAGTAACTTCGCGTACGCCCTTCAATTGCACTATTTAGTATTGAGCCTAGAACTTCCGTACTTGAGAACCACAATTTAAAATGACTTTTTTCTATCTTTTTATGCTTTCTTAAAAGTTTATTCATGTCTTCATTACCTAAAACATCATTTGCCGATATGATGTAAGGTTTGAAAATTTCCACAATAATATCTTTTTCCTTAGCCGAAAGTTGCAGGGAAGTAACACAGAAATATCTATCAGGATTTAATTTTCTTACTTTAGGTAGCTCTTCATTTTCTAGCTTATATTTTAAAATAGAAAAACTCGATTTCAAATAATGCTTTACCTGAACAACAATTGAATTTTTATTATTTGGTGATGAAAACCTTAAGTCTATACCTCCATCTTTCCCTGTTTTGAAATCCTGTAAATTAAGATTATATTCAGCGTTTAAAAGATCCAATGATAAAATTTCAAAATCTTTATCATTAAGAGTATTAAAACTATAATTATTCATTCAGTATATAATATATTTTGTTACTGCCTCTCTGTAAATAGCACTTACTCTACAATTACTTATTACCCAAATTCAAACTTTATTTAGACTGTTATAGATTGTCTATTTATTTTAAAAATTAAAATTTTAAGTTTTATCTAAAGGCAATTTCAAATCTTTACATACCTCATTCAATATCTCAGATGGATCTTCATCAATTGCTAAAGCTATCAAATAAAGTTCTTTCACTCTTAATTGGGTATTTTCATTATTTGCTAACTCACTAAGTCTCGTTTTACTGATACCAGTTTTACGAGAAACATCTGCTCTGTTAATAGACTTTTTAGCAAAATATAGACCTAATTCCGTCATTGATATATCTTATTTAAGGTATATAAAGTTAGGATTTAAGACACAATATTCCGATTTTCTGAATTTCCGCTTGTTATTTTATCCTTTTATAATTACATTTGTTCCGATAATCGGAACATTTATTCTTTTAAAGCAAATATTAAATTGTAACAAAATGACAAGTGAATTAAAAATCCCACAACAATTTCCTTTCAAGAAGGAACTCAAAAAACTTTTAAATCAGTTATTAGACTGTTTTGATCTACAAATTATCTACCTCTCAGAACTTGAAACTAAAAAACATAAATTTTATATCATTAATGGAATTCTTGAGAGAAAAAGAACTTCTTCTAAAGAGCAACTAACACTCTTGCATAAAGTTGAAAACAATAACTCACATTTTAAGCTACAACTATATACAAAAAAGCAATTAAGAGCATCTCTACATAATGGAGAACTTTACTTTATACAACATTGCTATTATGGTCAAGTAGTTTATCAGAACAATGACAATAATTTAATTCTATCAAAATTCAAGGATACTTTCTTATTGAATCAATCTAAAAAGCAGATTAAGCAAAATAGTAACAGCATATGTAAAGGTTTTCATGCTATACAGCATCGCTTTGAAGCATTAGAATATAATGCTGGTACAAATATGTTACTTAGTATAATGATTACATTATTCCAACATTTAGGAAAATTGTATTCTGGTCAAAATATAAAGTTTACTACTTTAAACGAATACATACAGTACTTATCATCCTATGATTCTGAAATTCACAAGTTCTTCATGGAAGGACGAAAAGAGGTATCGGAAATGCTTGAACTAATGGAATTACTTCATTCGAAGCCTGAAAAACCGCCTACAACTAAAATATACCGGAGTGATTTTTATGAAATGTTTGTTGTAGTACAAATCCTTTTCAAAAAATACAACGAACTTTCAAATCGAATGCTCACTTCATGTAGAGAATTCAAACAAGAGTATACTCAACCTGCTTTTGAAGTCAAAGAACCAAAGCTTCACCAACCCTTTGAAATAGCAATACAAAAGGTAGTTGATTTTCTAAGGGAGCATTATCAGATTCATGCCATGCTACTAATCAATAAGCAACAGGAATCATATAATAGTACGAAGCTATTTGGTACTAAAACAGCTCCTGAACACTTTACATTTTCTGCTACGGCATTTCTTATTGTCCATCAGACTATTCCAATTAACCCTTCACAACTGACAGATTTGGTATATAATCATATGAACAAGCAAATGAAAATATACTTCACTTGGTCAACATTATCCAAAGTAAGGGAACAAGCAGATTACGGAAATAACTTTTTGTATCGAGTACTGCAAACCGATAATGTCATTTTTAAAGAAGACGATCAATTAACCAAAGATTTTGACAGAGCACCGTATTATTATATTCAAATGTGGGAAAAGCTACAAAAGAGATGGCAAGACCGATTTGATAGAGCTCTTTATTTACAAGAGTTAACACATGCGTTGGATAATGAACATGATTACATTGCTAACATGGCTTTATTTGAAAATGCTATAGTCCAAGCTTGCATTGGTTTGTTAGCTGTATTCTGGGAGTACAAACCTTCCTATACTTCTTTAGATTACTTAATGCATCTATGCAATGATTTCACAGATTTACCCAAGGATATTTTTTGGAATAGTTCTTATATGTCAGCACGCAATTATAATCTAATTACTCAATCTAAAAACCATTTAAGACATGGTTGCCCTTATAAGATTAGCGAAAAAGATAATGACCAAGTATACAAACTATGCGATCGGTTTATTACAGCAGCAGGAAAGGAAGTCAATAAACACCTAGATTATTTGAAAATACAGTGTTTTGAACGTGAAACACCGTTATTCACTAAATCTTCATAAACCTTGAGCTTATGAAAAAGAAAAACTATAAAAGGTTAGTAAAACAATTGAAGTCGGAGCTAACATCCAAAAACGGGCCCTTGAAATCTGCCGGATACAATTGCAATGGCAAGCCCATGAAAAAAGGTGAATTCTTGATTGGAGACAATGACGAACTTATGTTCACGATTTCTTGCTTATTAAAAACGTGTATTCTAGCGTTAGAAGGAGATGCTAATTTTTCTTTATCAACTATGAATAAGGCGGATCCTAAAGCTAGTGTTATTGTATCACTAGAATTTATTAATAGTTTGCTGCCTCGAGAGCAAATGGTTGTATTGGATAAAATATCTGAGTTGTTAAAATAAAAAAGGATTAATAGCACCATTAAGTATACAATTAATCCTCATAATTTTATCAAATACTCTCTTCCATTAATCTTTCAGAAAGTTCTTTTTTCTTTTGATTATCTAAAAAATCACATAATTGAATGTATTGATATAAAATACTCTTGTCATTCATACAGACCTTAATTAATCTACCAGTTGACAATGAAGTAATTCCTTCATTTTCAATATTCGATATGGTATTCTTACTAAATCCCAATATCAAACTAAAAGTTGATGCAGGAATATTATACTTATTTCTATAATTAACAATTTCAATTGGATCAGCGGCTCCCTTTGCTATGTGATAAGCATTCTTTAAAGCTTTTAAATTGCGATCCATTTGATTTCTAGTATAATGCTTAACTAATTTATTCTTATTGATCATTCCCGTATCTTCATCAACTTCATGATCCAAATAATAAACTTCAGTATACTCCAATTCAACACCTTTAAATCTTTTTCTAACAGAGCCATGTAATTCACTTGTAGGCTCATTTTGCCTTGTCAATACTTTCTTTGTTTCCATAAATTAATTTCTAAATGGTTGACTCATTGGATAATTTGGCCTATGGTTTGAAAAAAGTAAAATTTGCAAACCATTAACCTCTAATCCATATTTTAAATAAATCTGAACTGTGCCTCTTTCTGAATTTAGATTTATACAAAATGCACAAACATTAAAATCAGCACTACCAGAAGGATCTATACCTCTGTAATAGTTTTCTACGGTCAAATCCATAATAGCAGATTCTATATCTTCAACATCTATTTCAAACTCAATAGCTAATTCTTGTAATTCATTACTAGCCTTATTAGTAAATGTAATTTGAACTCCTTCTGAAATTCTTTTATGTGTTTCATCTATAAATTCTTGAATTAAAGAAACATTATCAATAGTATAAGGTAATTCAGTCATAGGCTTAGTTGTAAAATCTTTTTCAAAGGTACAAAAACAATACCACATTCCCAATGATTGGGAATTTTAATTTCATATTTAACACAATCATTTTTTAAATCTTTTCCAAAAGTCTGATTAACATTAGCATCTCCATCATAAGTTATATCACCAACCCCACTATAAAAAACAACAAACAAAGCACCAGTACCAATCCATACAATATAATTATCCACCTTGGGATGAGCTGTGATTTTTGTAACTTTTGCTTCAACTCTCTGATTTCTTGAAATTCACGTTCCAATCGTCTATTCTGTTGCTCCTGTTTATCTTCAATAAGTATTCTGATTCGTTGTAATTCTCTTTGCAGCTGTGGTTCTTTTAACTCCTCTGCAAATGTTTTCAATTCTGCTACTGAAGAAGAAAAGGAATGTACTTCCTCTTCCAGTACTACTAATAAGTCGTCTAATTTTGCCATCGTTTCTTGTTTTAATATTCAATACCTCGGTCTTTACTCGCTGAGATTACTTTACTCACTACTTTATTGGCTAATGTTTTCACTATAGCCGGATTGAGCTGTACTATCTGACTAGCGATCTTCACCGCTTGAATCGGATTGATATGCTTACTTCTGCTAGGCGCTTGGTAAATACCTTTCACAATCTTACTTCCGGACATCGCTCTGTTTACTTCACTCCCTTTTAGGTTTTGACCTTTGTACACAAATCGGAATCCTTGCAGTTCTTTGGATTTGTTGATATACGGTTTCACTTCCACCCCTTGCTTTTGCATGCCTTTCATATACGTATTCAAATCTCTGGGACGTTCCCGCATCACTTGCTGGTGCTTTTCCATGATCTGATTTCTGGTAATCCTCAAATTGAGTAGTTTTTCTTCTTGACGCTCTCGGGCGGTAGTTAAGTTCATTTCTTGAGCCACCCGTTCCGCAGCCTGTTGGCTTCGTTTGCCGACAAACTGATCGTTATACGCCTTCCCTTCAAAATCAATTCGATTCACATACAAATGCACATGCTTGTGCTCTTTGTCCTTATGCACAAAAGCAATTGCTTGATGTTCCTGTAACTTCATCTCTTTGATAAAAGCTTCTGTGATTTTTCCCAGCTCTTTGTTGTTGAGTTTCTGTCCATCTTCAATAGCCGGACTGAGCACAAAACTGAGCGTATTCTTTTCACAGTTGACATTCTGTTCCTGGATCATTTCAAACTCTTTGGTGATTTCTCTGGGATCATCCCCAACCAATAGTTCACGGTACACAATCTCCGCATCTTTCTCTTGGTTCCATCCATACGCCATTGATGCTTGTGTATGTGCAATGGCTTTTCCTTTTCCTATCATTTTTGAAAGTTTTGTAAATGATTCTTGATAGCTTCGCTAAGCTTTTCTACTTCCTGAGACAATCTCGGATTGCGCTTGCGAAACATATTTCCAATTCGTTTAAAGTTGATCTGATATTGTACCAACGTGCGGTACAAATCAATCTGTTCTTCGCTGAGTCGTTCGATAATTTTATCCTCCAACGCAGCCCTTCTGCAATATTCACTTAAGGTCAATCCAGCTCGTTTTGCCTTGGCATTGAGTAGCTTCTTTTCAAACCGTGCACATCGAAATTTGACCAGTGCATTCTTATTCCTTTTCATCTTCTCTTTTTTACTTCCTTTGCAACCATCGGGAGCAAAGCAAGATGTGTTTGTGGACACAAAGACACATCTTGAATTCGTTACTCAGCAATGGCTTCGTTCCTCATGCGTCCACCAGTCATTGATGTCCTTAAAATCTTTGTAGAAATCAGATCGATCCCAAACCTTGGGATGTACTGATTGTATAAATTCTGTAGCCTTTCTTCCGGCAACATCCCGATCCAAATACAGATGCAACTCACCATACCCCAGCAACTGTTCCCGTACTTTAGTAAGCAATGCCGTTGAGTTCAACACCAACCAATCAAACCCATATATTTTTTCCTTTTTCATGGAAATGAGGGAGAGCATGTCGAACCAGCCTTCACAAATCAACAGGTTGGTTTGAGCATGTACTCCCCAACTGCATGCTTTAGGACGACTGCTCAACTTTGCATACTGACTTCGAAGTTCAAAACCACCTTTGCTATTTTGGAAACCTAAAGCAAAACGGTTTTGTTCTTTGATCCTATAGTGTACTTGTTTCGCATACCGTCTGATTAATGTTTCTGAAATTCCTCTGGATTTTCCATACCGAAACAAAGCAGGATGTGAAACCGCAGTCACTCGAGTAATTTCCAATTCCTCTTTCTGTATGATCTGCTGCTTTTCAATACGGTTGAGTTTTGGAACCATGGTAAGCGTTCCACTTAATTGACAAACACGTTCCAATACTGTACTGATGTCCACTTGCCAATATTGTTGTAATAGATCAATTAGATTTCCGCCTTGCCCCAATCCGAAATCATACCATCTATTAAGTCTTTTATGAACCTTGAAAGAGGCTTGTGTCTCTGACCGCAATGGACTCAGATACCAAGCTTCTTTCTCCGATGTTTTGGTGGGAAAGTGTCCGAGTTGTTCCAGCACCGTAGTAATGGAATAATCACGGACGTTTTCACAGTTTATTTTTTCTCTTTTCATTTGCCCAGTAATTTGTAGTGATATTTTGATGAATCGATGAGAAAGTGTGCTCAACCCTTACCAATACAGAGATGTTGCCGTCATCGCTCCGCATCACTTTTTTATTTTTCTCTTTGAAAAGCCCCTTTTCTGTCATCAGTATTTTTTTTGATGACAAAATGATGCTACTTTGATATTTCTCTTAACCCTTATAAATACAAGGATTATATTAAGTTGTCATCACGTCATCGAAATTCTGTATCAAAAAGTCCTTATCGATAGAATAATAACGACCTTTTCCTTCTCCAAGCACGACATCACCCGTCTGTAAAACAATGAATTTTTGATACTTATTAGAATTCGACTGATTTGTCAATTGCCAAGTAGTTTTTAGAATCTTCCTGAGCTGTGTCAGATCCGTTTTCACTCGTGTTCGATTCAGCATCTGCATCAAATCAAGCGGACAAAAATCAATGCTATCCCAATCAAAAAGTTCCATGATTGTTAATAGTGTACTCGCTATTTCTTTTTCCACTCGATTGCGATTGTTCCGAATCAGCCGTAACAATGCCGGTGTTTTAATTTCTGCAAACTCAAACCACATACGTGTTCTCCGTTTCGTACTGTAGGTTCGCTGGTCAAGCATATGGAGAAAGGCCGGAATCTCAGCTTTCAACTTTTCAAGAAATGAAGTGTCTTCTTCAGAGAATACTGGAACTTTGATCACCCAAAAGCGGGTTTCATTCGGATCTATCTTAATGAAGCTATCTTCATTATTACTACAGAGAACAAACTTGCCAAAGAAATCCATCTCCCTTTTGTCCTTTCCCTTAGCTTCCATTTTATTGGTACTAGCGGTACTCAGGTATTTGATACGCTCGGTTAATTCTTCTTTATTGAACAGCACTTCATCAATACAGATGAGAAGTTTATTGGTCCAATCAGAGTTGAATTGACTGCTAAAACTATCGTTGGTTAAAAAAGTCATATTCCCTTCAAAAATGAGTTTTAGCCATTTGAGAAAAGTACTTTTCCCTGTACCACGTTCCTCGGACACCAAACACAGAATGGGTAAAATTTGAGTTGGCACCAAAAACAGTAGTTGGAAGTAATCCAATCCCATTTCATATTGCGTTCCAAAGATGTGTTTTATAAATGCCAGGGAATGTTCACAAGATCCTTCTTGCATTTGATGACTCATGGGGGCATACCGATTGTAAAACTTATGGAATTCCCGCTCATAATCCAAATGACGTGGAATACACGTAAATCCATCAAACTTGGGTACATTACTCAAGTAGTTCTTGCCATGATCTTGTCGGATGGTTTCTATATTCCAAACCACCAACTCTTCATTAAAATCGCCTGATATGGAAGGAACTCGAACCAATTTGTAGTAGACAGTTCCCACACGTACATAAGGTATATATTCCATAATGAATTGGAATTACGAACGTGACTTCTTGCGATTCTCATACAGTTGGCGTTCCAACTGCTCTTCCAGATACTCATCCGAAAGGTTCGGATTGCCCATGAGCCATTTATCAATCTCCTCCTTATCAAAAAACTTCTGACGCAGGTACGGATTATTACTAGTCGGAATCAACTTTAGGGAAGTAAGCTTATATATCTTACTAGAGGAAAGTCCGGTATAAGCTACCAGTTCCTTTACATTCATGGTGCGTTTTTGATGTGCCAGCAGGGTTTTAATCTCTGACAATAGCGTTACAATTTTGTTTTGATCTTCCATTAGAATCTGATTTTAGATTATTAAAAAAAGATCATTAGCTAATGATTCACTGTATATACTTCCACAAACATAAAACAGCAAAACACTATGAGTCAATACAGTAATAAAGAATTATCCTTTATTATGCTATCATTATGCTTTATTTTTTAAGAAGGGGATATACCAAGTACTTTTTGCACAAAAAAACGTTGTTCCAAAGCTCGTTTTTTGTCCAAACTATACTTCCAAGTAGAATAACTAGTCTGCAAGGTATTGGACTTTATGGGCTGTCCATTCATCAAAAAAGAAGTTCGGAGAAAGAAAAAGAAGGTCTTTTTTTCTTCCGTAGTCAACGACTGAATACCGCCCTCAATCAGC
The DNA here is from genome assembly GCF_900116665.1 of Pustulibacterium marinum. Classification (GTDB taxonomy): domain Bacteria; phylum Bacteroidota; class Bacteroidia; order Flavobacteriales; family Flavobacteriaceae; genus Pustulibacterium; species Pustulibacterium marinum. The sequence goes on from NZ_FPBK01000009.1 coordinate 45,204, forward strand.
TCATCAAACAAGAAAAAGAGAATCCGATGGTTTGAAGAATCCATACTCCGGTTGGTCATTGTATAATTAATAGGACTATCCACTTCCTTACCATTCAACAGCAATTTAAAATTATGCTGACTGGTTTCATCAAACCCTAATAAATCCAACTGTAATTTTTCTTTTGATACTGCAACCATAGCAAAAGGATGGCGCTCTTTTTGGCGTATGCGTTTGGCTTGGTAATAAGCCGCCACCAATACCAAAAGCAACCACATAATTGGAATAAGAAGTAAAAATTGTAAACCAAAAGAAACCGAACTAACACTCCCCAATAAAAGCACTAAAGCAAAGCTCCCTAACACAAAGAAAATCCGGTACGAGATTTTACTTGGTAACACTACTTCCAACAAATGTTGCCACCATTGTAACCCCACCGCCATTTTGTTTCCTAAAAAGTATACAAATCGTTCCATATGCCATCTGCATTTTGTTCTTTCTTAAGTTACGAAATGCAACCAAATGAAACCATAGGCAAAGTAGCTACAATTAGCATCAATTAACAGTAAATAAAATGGAAAGGGTGGTTTGGGATTCTGAGAGAGCTAAATATTCTCATATTAAACAAATGAACTACCACACCACCTAATCACTTTTTTTATTATATTTTTAATTAAAATTAATTTACTATTTAAAATGAAAGAGGAAGAGATAAGTTTAAACGATTTCATCAAGGTGATAAGTCTTCATAATACTAGTAGTGAAATTGATGCGTTACAATTCTTGACCAGCCTAAATCCAAAAAAAAATAGTAGTCATAAAGATCCTATTTAACATATTAGATGATTTAAGAAATATAATAGGTGCTTATGTTATTTTTGTTTCAGATAAATTTGATGGATATCCACCAAATCAAAACCCTATCCACAATAGTTTTAATTTTGTATTCAAAAAAAATGAAGCTTATAGAATTAAATATATATATGAACTCAAACATTCATACTATGAAGTATTTGATAAACTTGATATTGAATATTTAGGAAGCGGTAAATTGAAATATTATCAACATTTAGGTAATTGTGAGTTAGCAATTATTAGTAAACCTAACGATGAATCAAATATAATCAGCTTAGACAATATATTAGATTGGTTGAAATTTGATTACGATCAAGTATTTGAGTATCCTCGCGGCGTTATAATAGGAGAAATAAAGAATCTATATTCATCTATCTTTATGGAACTACCAATACACAGCTTATTTCATAATTCAGATTTAATTGAAATTTATTTTGACAAATTGAATTATGATAGTCGAACTTACTGGAAACGAATCATGTCATTGAATAAATATCAAGCATATATAAAAAACGGCACTTTATTTATACATTGTTCTTATGAATATTATAAAGGTGACAATCCAAGAGATGGTATTGCTGAATTCTGTATTGAAATAAAGAAATTGATAACTATTTTAAAATAATTATTGATTTAAGTCTTTAACAGAATTTACTAAATTTATAAGTTTGGTATTATATTGTTTACAATATATAACTCAGCTTTCCTCTTGTCGAACTTATCATTTTTCCTATTTCGCAATAATAAAATACTTGATGTTTTACTGTCTATATACTCAAACTGTTCAGGGCTAAAATACCTCCTAATATAAAGATGATATACTTTGTAACGCTTTGTATTAGCTACTGTTCCATCAGAATTTATATTTTTTTTATTCTTTTTAGCATCCATTTCACTGATCTTTGGGGCTCCCATAATGCCGAATGAAGCAATACTATCATTTTTCGAAATTTCCCTAATAATTTTAAGTATCGTATTTAAAACTTTAAGGCAATTCATATTTCCCAAATGTTCCTTTCCACTTTTATCAGTTTTATCTTCTTTAGAATATGCCATTGAGTATTTGTCTCTAGATATACTATGTCTTTTCAAGAAAAACTTCACAGCATATATATTATAATCATAAAAAAAAACTTCAACGATAACTTTATCATTGAAGTCATTTGTAAATCTGTAAATATCGTAATTAGGCTTAGCCTTTTTATTCCTATGTACTCTTTGAAAGGTAAATGTATTCATTTAATATCCTACACATAATAAATTTAAAATGCAAGATATTCGTATGCACGAGCTCTATTATTGTTTACATCTTCATTTGGAATGCTTACAAATTTGTGACGTGTTGTTTTAGAGAAACTTTTTGTATTTACTGTTTTTAAAGAGCTTCCCTTCGCTTTTTTTGACAGTTTACTCATCTTTCAATTTTTTAATCTTTTAGTAAAAAGTTGTTATTGTTGATGTTGCTATTAGACTACAACAAAGAGATTATATATAACTATATAATCTTTTTGTTCTTAATTACTGAACAAATATATATGCTGAGCCCTGAAATTAAACATAATATGGTCTTAAATTCGATAAACAACATATCTATTTAGATTAATTCTAAATAAAACATGCTTTTCAATCAGACTAGTTGTTAATAATCAACATTATTCTTGTTAATATCTTCACTCAAATATTTGTACTATAAAGCATAAAAAGTTACAATTTCATTTTTCCAGCTCTTTTACTTTCCCCAAAAACCTTCTTAAGTTTTTGAACATCATCACTAAGCTTACGGTCAACAATCTTAGCATAGTGTTGCGTAGTTTTTAGTGATTTGTGGCCAAGCATTTTACTTACGGATTCAATAGGTACTCCATTGGATAAAGTAACGGTAGTAGCAAAAGTATGGCGAGCCACATGAAAAGTAAGATTCTTATTAATCTCACAGATATCGGCAATCTCTTTAAGATAGCTATTTGTTTTTTGGTTGCTAGACATCGGTAACAAAGGCAAACCTTTTTGCGCTTCATCATAATATTTAGCAATAATATGTTTGGCTGCCGGAAGTAAAGGAATATTACTTACGGTTCCGGTTTTGGTACGCTTTACTTTAATCCATTGTTCACCATCAATTCCTAAGATGATATCATCATGGGTTAATTTGGTAACATCTACATACGCCAGTCCGGTAAAACAAGAAAATATAAAAGCATCCAACACCTGCTCCAAACGTTCATTGGAAAGTTCCTTTTCTATCAGTTTATTCAATTCCTCTTTGGTCAAAAACTCTTTCTCAATTTCCTGAGTTCGTAACTTGAAATTGTAAAACGGATCTTTCTCTATCCAACCATTGGCATAACAAATACGAATTACCTTTTTTAAATAGGATAAATACTTCATTGCTGAGTTGTGGGAAACGTTTGCCGTAGTTTTTAGGTAGTAAATAAAACTATTGATATACTTTACATCAATATCTTTGACCAAATAGTCCTTTCCAGAATAGGTTGCCAAATTAAAATCAGAAACATGACGCTTCGTAGTTTTGTAACGCTGCAACGTTCGCATGGTATAGTCCTTCCCTACCAATTTTTCCATCTTAGCATTATGCTCGTCAAACACCTCAAGAATGTGTTTTCTGGAATCGTCTTTCCCTAAATAACGGTTGCGAAGTTTTAAGGCTGTAATATCTTGTTGCTTATCCATCATATCTTGATAAGCTCGATATACATTCTTCTTAATCATGTCCAGGTTTCGGTTTACCTCCTTGGTAGTAGGTGAAGTACCCATTAATTTATTAGCCTTGGCATTCCACTTCTCCAAACGCACCTTTAAAAAGGTGCTTAATTCGGAGCGCTCTCCATTATAAGTAATGCGTAAATAAATAGTACCAACGTCTAAATCTTGCGCTTTACTTTTTCTTATATAGAATAATATGGATAAAGGCCTATAGTCAATTTGTTAAAAAAATTAGACCAAGTGCCAATGTACGTGTTCAATTTAAGACTTGATTGTTTACTTTTCAAAATCATAAAAATTAAGCCCCACTTCTTCATTCTTCACCTTTATAACTTTCTGATTGAGAGGGTAGATGAAAAACTCGCCTGCGCCGCGTATTTTTGCATCCTGTAAATGTCCGGCCAATGCGGTATAATCTCTCCTTCCGAGTGTTGCGTGAATGTGGAGCAGCGGTTTACCTTCCACTTCGGAGATATTACCGGAAAGGTTGGAGATCTCCATTTGTTCTGTAAATGTCTTATCGACATATTTTTTTGTAGTGGGATCAAAGAAACGTAAAGTCGCTTCATTTGCAGCGCCGATTCCTGTAATTTGGCCAGCCTGAATATTCTGGTTTTTCACAAAATCGGTAAGCGCATCAAGGATGCTGGTTTTATCTTTTACGCTTACAATATAGTTGTCGCCTGCTTTTCTCGCAGTCCAAAGGGTTGATTTCAAATTTTGTGCATTCATAACGTTGGTGACAAAAATTAATGCCAGTGTGATTAAAATATATTTTTTCATAATAATTTTTTTGAGGGTTAAAGTAATGTTGTTAGCATTGGAGAATAAATCATAATAAAAAAACTTATTTCCAATACTTTTTTATACCGTCGTTTTTCCCTAAAAGCGGATCGTCAGAAGGAAAAGGAACTTTTTGTATGTTTTTAACCGATTGGGCGTGCTTTGATTTTTCTTCTTTTACCAGATCATAATCCATTCCGTTCGGATAAGCGCCTACAACGGTAAAATCTTGGAAATGCGAAATACATTTGTGGCCTACGCCTGCCGGAATAATGAGGATGTCGCCTGCTTCCACATTCAGTTTTTCACCGTTTGGACCGCCCATATGTAGCAGCGCATTTCCCTGGAAAACACCCAAGACTTCGTGCGAAACGCTGTGGTAATGGTGAAACGGATAAACGCCCCAACGCCAGGAATTGTACCAGTTATGGTCCCTGAATTTTTTCTCCAGAAAATCAGCACCGGCGTTTCCCCGCTCGCTGAACGCGTTTTTATATACTAAAAGCGGGAATTTGCTGTTGGGGATAATGCCGTCATCTTTAAAGTAAAAAGTTTTAACTTCCATATTTTCCAAATTCAGTATTCCTGTAATGCTGAAGAAAGGCGTCGCCGCGATTCCAAATGACGATAATTGTATAAATCTTCTTCTTTTCACGTTTGCATTCTTGAATCAACTTTATCCAAAAAAATCACTTCCATTGGCTCTGCGAGCAGTTCTTTCTGCTGGTCGCTCCAGATTTTCAAGTGGTCAGATTTTAGGTGTTTATCCAGTATCTCCCGGCTTTCCCATCTTTCGTAGAAAAAGAAAATTTCCGGTTTGTCCTGATCCTGGTGCAGGTCATACTGGATGCACCCATCTTCACTATGCGTAGGCTCCAGCAGTGCGGTCATTGCTTTCTTTGTCTCATCTATTTTGTCGGTTTTCGCGACGCTTTTGGCGATTACGTATATCATTTTTTGAATTTGATTATGGTCAAACAATTTTCTTATAATCTTTAAGTTATTTCTACTAGTTCAAACCGGTTTCCCCACAGGTCGCGGAAAAAAATCCTTTCCCGCCCTTCGATTTTCGTTGACCGGGAAATGTCTATTTTTTGAGATTCCAGGTAAGTTTTTGCGGCTTCCAAATTTTCTACAACCAAGGCGAGATGTCGGTTGCTTTCGGAATTATTAATGTTTTCTTCTTCGCGGATGTGCAATTGCTTGTCGCCCAGTTGGAACCATTCTGCCGTAGGTGTATGATCCTTGGCGATATAATCAAACCCGAGAATTTTTGTGTAAAAATTGACCGCTTCAGCTCTGCTGCCAATTGGAATGCTAATCAAAACGTGATCTATGGTTTTTACTGTGAGTTTCGACATTGTTAATTTATTTTTCCGGTGTCCATCTTTGCAGTTCCGGATCAGCAAGCCCATCGGGATAAGTAATCAATTCTAACAGGCTTCCCCAAGGGGTTTTTCCGTAAACCCCTTTGTTGCGGGGAGCATCTTCCACTCCCGCCAACGGATGTATTTCCGACAGCAGTTCGCCGCCTGCTATTTCAAATTGTTTGGCGGCTGTTTCAATATCATCCGTGTACAGACAGAAGTGCTGCAATCCATAATCATTCAGCTTTGCCGGATCATTTTGGTTTGTATTTTCAAACTCAAACAGTTCTATTGTCGCCGATTCTCCAATCTGTACCAGCCTCATATGCACAATCTTTGCGCCTTTCGGGATGCCCAGTTGCTGCTCGGTTAGTTTGCCTTCCATTGGCTTGTCATTTTCAGGTTGCACATCGTACAAAACTTCTGCGTCAAAAGCTTTTATCAGAAAATCCGAAGCGTCATTTACATTTGGAACGGTAATACCGATGTGGTCTATCCCTCTTGAAATTTTAGTTTTTTCCATCATATTTATTTTTACTCATCTTTTCCTGACTCGGGTTTCCATCTCCTGAGTGGCGTTGTCTTTTCAATTTCCAGTTCAGATGGATAGGTGATCAGTTCCACAAAGCTACCCCAGGGAGCCACTGTGTACATAAACTGATTGCCTTCTCCGCCTTCACGTCCGAGCATTTCATTCGGGCCTTTCAAAATACGTCCACCAGCAGCCAATACCTTTTGTTTTGTTTCCTCGATATTGTCAGTATAGACGGCAAAATGCTGCAATCCTATATCCGTTGGTATAATATCTTTCTTGCGATTGCCGGGAACCTTCATCTCAAAAAGTTCGATACAGGCACCATCACCAATCCGCATCATACGCATATGGACAATGGCTGAACCCTTTGCAAGACCAAGTTTGGCTTCGGCATCAACGCCTGTTTGTGGTTCATCAGCAGGCACAACATTATCATAGATTGTTACTGCACCGAAAGCTTTTTCTAAATATGTGGCTGCAGCTTCCAGATCAGGTACTGTAATACCGATATGGTCAATTGCCCGCACTTCTGATTTTTGATAATTCATAATAATACTATTTTTAGTTGTTCAATGGGATTTTTAATACTTGATAGGGCTGTGTCCTCAGATCTTTGCCATCGTTCATATTCGGAAGACGGTGCCATTGCCCGATGGTTACGTAAAGAAAACCATTTTTCACTGCCATTCCATCCGGCCAAATCAGACGTGGGTCGTAGGCAACAAGCGATACATTCCCTTGCGTGTCTTTTTTGATGATGCTGTAGCGGGAAGCGTCACCGAAATAAATACTACCTTCTTCGTCAATGGCAATACCGCCATTGGAAACAATTTTTCCTTCCCATTTGATTTCCTTTCTCAAATCAAAATCCGTAAGCGTAAAGTCACTGATTTTATCGGTAGAGATGCTATAATAATCCGGATTGGTCGGCGTAGTCCAAATGAGCTTTTTAAAATCTTTGCTTAATTCTATCCCGTTCACGCCGCCTTGTGGCATCGTTGGTTTATCAAAGTTCAAAACGTGTGGTTTGCCTTCCACGTAACTTATAAAACCTTTTACAGGCGACACCTCGGGAATATCCTTAAACACTTCTCGCAGTTCCCCACTTGCCACGTCCAGTACTATAAGCGATTGGTCAGGTTTTGAAAAGCCATTGTTGGTAATATAGATCATTCCTTCCTTGCCGTGTGTAGGGTCGTAGCGCAGGTCGTTCAATTGAATGGATTCCCTGAAAAATGGCTTGGGGATAGGAATGTTTTTAATGACTTTTTTTGTGTTTATGTCTACCGCAACAACCTTTGTGGAGCCATCAGGAATACCATCTATACCGGCTCTTTTGCCCTGGTCAAGTATCCAGAGTGTGTTTTTGTACAAGGTGATGCCCAATACGGAAACCAAATGGTTTTTATAATCCGAATTTACATTTTTATTGATTTCTGAGTTCGGGAAGGCTACCATCTTTTGTCCTGCCATTTCTACAACCGATGGCAGCTGATGATTTTCGCCTCCACGGGGAAGTGCCAGGAAAACCCTTCCGTCATCGCTCACTGCGACACCGGCTGCTTCCTTTTCGAGTTGGTACTCCAAACTGATATTTTTTGGTATTTGATTTGGCATTTGTGAAAATGTTTTTTTGCTGACGGAAAGCGCCAGGACGATTGCCGCCATTTTTATTGAGTTTTTCATAATTCAATTATTTTATACTCCATTGAACTGCTTCTCAGGTCTTCTATCAATTCTAATATCTGCGGTCGCAAAGCTTCAAAAAGCGGATGGTTCTTTTGTCTAATAATTACTTTTGTAAACAGTTTAAGGCCAACTGCAAATTCAAGGTCTGTCACTTCTTTACCGAACAAATTCTTATCCCGTATGGCATTGAAGATGTGTAAGAGGGCATTGTAGTTTGCCAAATCAAAGCCTATTAAAGGTTTTGTTCTGCACCATTTTTACGTTCCCAATTTTTTGGCTGAATTTGATATTTATTGTTTCTTTTTTCCGTTTTAAACTTTGGGGATTGCCACATTTTCCAAAATCAATTGCTGTTTTTTCAAATCGTCCCAAAATTCATTAGGAATTTTTACACCGAACGAAGCTGCATTTTCCGTTGCCTGCTGAATAGTGTGCGAACCAGGAATAACGCCCGAAACAATGTCAGGAGCTGCACAAAACTGCAACGCTGCGGTACGCAAATCGACATTGTGTTTAGCTGCAACTTTCTGTAGCGCTGCCAGCTTTGCTTTAACGCCAGACGGAAAATCAGGACTGTATAGATAGCGGTCTTTTCCCGAAAGAAAGCCGGCACAAAGCGGTGAGCCGATCACAAAAGAAATGTCCCGCTTGGCAGCCTTCGGAAAAACCTTATTAAACAATTCATCGTGTTTGATGAGATTGTACTGGCAGGCCGAAAGGAAAATATCAGGGTCGGCAACATCAATGGTTTTTAAAATCGGTTCAATGGTATTCACGCCTAAACCCCAGGCTTTAATCAAGCCTTCTTCACGCATTTTGGTCAGTTCGGGCATTGCACCTTTTGCAGCGATGTCAAAATACTTTAACCAGTCCTGCTTCATATCGCCATTGTCGGGTGAGAGGTCGTGGATGAATATAATGTCGAGCGTAGAAACGCCCAAACGTTGTAAACTGTCTTCGACACTTTTCCTTACGCCGGCAGCAGAATAATCGTATCTATAGGAAAAATTAAGCTTTCCATACCATAGGCTTCTTTCCATCTTGAAATCTTCCTTCGGCGAAAGTATCCTGCCAACTTTCGATGAAAGTGTAAATTCTTCCCTTGTTTTGTCTTTCAAGCTGATCCCCATCCTTCTTTCGCTTGTTCCCAATCCGTACCAGGGTGAGGTATCGAAATAACGGACACCTGAATTCCAGGCTTCTTCAACCGCTTGTATGCATTCTACGTCGGGGTTCACGTGAAAGCCATTGCCCAGTGCAACGCCGCCCATCCCGATTTTTGTTTTCGGGCGGAATCGTGACGATTCAGACTGTAGAAAATGGTTTTCGATTTCGTCTATCTTTATATCTTCCATAGTTTTTTTATTATTGGGTGAAATTGCAGAAGCAGATAAGCCTGTTGTTGCAAGCCCCGCTGTTGCGAGGGTTGATTGCAGTAAAAACGTTCTTCTATCCATACCGTTCACTTTTAGTTATTTTGCTAAAGGCTCTTTACTTACTTCTTTCCCTGCTTTATAAACTGAATTGATATTTTCAGTATTCTTAATATCGTTCAACGGATTCGCATTCAAAATGAGGAAATCTGCTGTTTTGCCGTTTTCGATGGTTCCAAAATCTTTATCGATACCAATAGCTTTTGCCGCATTTTTGGTCGCAATGGTTATCGCCTGGCTTGGCGTCAAACCTGCTTCTACCATTAATTGCAGTTCCAGGTGTTCGCTAAAACCTTGTGCCCTCAGGAACATCGCTCCGCTATCAGTCCCAAATGCCACAGGGATACCGGCATCAAATACCCTTTTCAGGTTTTGCAGTGCCGTCTTAAAAGCTTTGGTATTTACTGTAAAGAGCGGACTGTTTTTAAGTTCGTTCTGATAAGTTTCGGACGTAATCTTTTCGTAAACTCCCGGCTCCAATGAGTTTCTGAAAAATTCGTTATTCAGCCATTCCGGTTTTTTGGCGTAGATGTAAGCAAATTCATCCAGCGAAAGCGTAGGTATATATGTAACGTGTTTAACTTTCATTTCCTGTAAGGTGGCATCGTCAATAACCTTATCACGAACGCTGTGACCGATGATGTCTGCACCATCTTTTACCAATTGCTGCAGATCGCTCAGGTAGTACACGTGTGCGGCAACCCTGAGGTTTCTTTTGTGTGCTTCGTCAATGATTTTTTTATAAATGGCCGGATCCATTTTTTTTGGATATTTCCCATTGAAATCATCTACCCAAAGTTTCACTACCGTTGGTTTTACTTTTACGAGGCTGTCCATTTCTGCAGCAATCTGGTCGGGTGAAGTCGGTCGGTAAACATAGTCCATTCCCACTTCTTTTGGCGGTGCACCGTTGGGAACGCCAAAGCCGTAACCGGCGCTGTAAAACCGTGCCCCTTCCAATGTTCCTGCAACCGATTTATCACGCAACCCGCTTTCAAAAATCAGCGGGCGGTCGCTCCCCATAGCCAGCACGTTCAAAACACCATAATCCTGGTATTTTTTCAGCTGGTGCATAATATTTTGGTCGGTATAATGATCGCCCGAATTGGTCGTTCCCTGTAAAAGTCCGATGTGTACGTGCGCAGAAATCAATGCCGGCATCAGGAACTTACCCGTCAAATCAACCGTATTAGCAGCTTTTTCGTTCAGGTTTTCGCCAATTTTGGTAATTCTTCCATCTTCCACAAGAATGTCGCTCACCTTTGCATCGTCACCATTACCGGAAAGAACAGTGGCGTTCTTAAATAACGTCGAATTTTCACCTGCTTTCTTTTCGCTGCCGCAGCCGAAAAACGCAAGCAATGTCAGGCACAATGCCGATAGATTGATTAATTTTTTCATATTTCTATTATTTAATGATCAACTTTCACTACATCCGGCCATTCGTTAGGCAGTTCGCCGCTGAAGCCCATTACAGGCAGCTCACAGATAATGGAAACGTCTTCTGGTAAAAGTTTAAAATCGAAAACTTCCAGATTTTCAAGTATTCTTTCACTGGTGGTCGATTTTGGAATGGGTACAGCACCGAGTTCAATAATCCATCTTAAAGTCACCTGTGAAACTGTTTTGCCGTATTTTTCTGCAATTGACCGCAAAATTTCATTATGAAAAATTTTTCCCTTTGCCAAAGGCGACCACGCTTCTACCAATATGGAAAGGTCGTTGCAGAGTTTCGTAACTTCCGGCTGCCAGTAACCGGGATGAAATTCAATCTGATTGACCGCCGGAACCACTTTTGCCTTCTCCAGAAGCGCGTCCAGGTGTTTTTTCCTGAAGTTGCTCACGCCGATCGATTTTATTTTGCCTTCGCTTTGCAGCTCTTCCATTGCCCGCCACGTTTCGGAATTGGCTTTTTGCCAATTGTCGTAATTTTTTGTATTGGCAGGCCAATGGATCAGGTACAGATCTACATAGTCCAGCTTCAGCTTTTCCAAAGATTCTGCAAAAGCTTTTTTTGCACTTTCATAGCCAAGGTTTTCACGATGCAACTTTGTGGTCAGAAAAATTTCATTTCTGGGTATTTCGCTTTCTACAATGCCTTTGCCTACCGCCACTTCATTTCCATAGATAGCAGCTGTATCCAACAAACGATAACCGTTTTGAAGTGCAAATTTTACACTGTCAATACCTTCTTGCTCGGCAGCTTTGTAGGTGCCGAAACCCAATTGTGGTATTTTATTACCATCGTTCAGTGTGATTTTATCTATCATATTCCTTACTGTTTGTGTTACTCAGGAACCTTGATTTTCATTACGAGATAAGGTGGTTTGCGCAGATCCTTTTTGTTGTTGAAGTCCGGAAGCCGGTTCCATTGCCCGAGGGTTACATACAAATAACCATTGCGAAATGCCAAACCATCAGGCCATACATAGTTTTTGGTGTCGTGTGAAACGGTTTCGTAATTCCCATCGGGAGTTCTTTTTACCAATGATTGTTGTTCAAAGGCACCGAAGTAAATATTGCCATTCTCATCTTCCGCCAGGCCATCGCAAGCCGGATGCTGACCCTCAGATTTTATGGCGGCTTCAATTTCCATTTCCGGCTTCTCAAAATCACTTAACACAGCAGTTGGTAAACTATACATATTCCTTCCGGAAATGGTTGTCCAGTATAAGGTCTGGTTGTCCGGGCTGATGGAAATACCGTCCGCACCACCTGCAGGCAGACTGTACTGTTTATTTTCCCTGCGTCTTGGTTCTCCTTCCAGAAACGCCATAAAGTCAGGCTCGGGAGAAGTGGACACGTGATTTCGCAATACTTCCTTTACCTTTCCCGAAGCCACATCAATAATAACCAACGAAAAATCGTTTTTAAAGCCAGAATTAGCAATGTACACCGTACCGCTCTTACCGTGAGAAAGGTCAACACGAAGATCATTGAAATGAGCCGTGCTGCGCAAGGTTGGTTTCGGAATAATCAACGAATGCAAAATCTTTTTTGTCTTAATGTCAATGGCAACCACTTTCGCCGCCCCTTCAGGTATTTCATCTGTTCCTGAACGTTTTCCGTCGTCCAATATCCAGAGTACGTCATTTTTGTCCATATACATTCCGTGTGGCGACACCAGCCAATCTTTTACCGGCTTTGCAGAAGGATAAACAAAGTTCTTGTCTGGCCAGGGCGCTAAATTGCCGTCTTTCAATTCTGCCAATGCAAATTCCTTGTGATTGTCTGCGTGTCTGGGGAAGCCGAGAAAAACCCTGTTGTCCGAACTCACGGCAATGCCCGACATATCGGGATTGGGCGGACTGATGCGGGCAATGACCTCATAGTTTTGCTGCGCCATTATCATTTGGGTTTTTAGGATGAGTAAAATAACCCAACTTAATTTGATCCATTTTCTCATTCGTTCTATAATTTTATGTGTTCTATCAATTCAAATCTGTTCCCGAAAGGGTCACGGAAAAAACAACGTTCCCTTCCTTCAATTTCGGACGAAAAGCTGATTGCCACCTGCTTTTCTTCCAAAAATTGTTTTGCCTGCATTAAATTCGAAACGGTAAAAGCCGGATGCCTATCGGAATGGCTCTGATGACCGTCTTCCTCCCGTAAATGCAACTGGATATCGCCCATTTCAAACCATATTGCGCCCCGTGGATGATTGCCGGAGATTTCTTTTAACTGTAACACCTCGGCATAAAATTGACGTGCCGCTTCTTTCGCTCCATGTGGAATAGTGATGAGTATATGGTCGATATTTTTTAATAAGTGGTTCATTATTCGATATTCAATATCTTTTTTAATGCAATGTGCATCACCGAAGGATCCACATCAACGCCGGTCCAATATTTTATTCCAATTACACCTTGGTTTACCAGCATATTCAGGCCGTTTACAGTCTTGCAACCTTTGGCAGAAGCCGTTTTGAGCAAATGCGTTTGCGGCGGATTATGGATGCCGTCTGCTATTACCATATTGGGCAGGATACTGTCAAAATCGATGTTAAGTTGCTGGTCCACATTTGGAAACAAGCCCACGCTGGTAGCATTAATTACGATTTCGGTATCGGGGGAAATGCTGTACTTTTCTGTCCAGGGATGATAAACTGCTGTTACCGGCGTATTTTTGTTCAGATTTCTCACTACTTCTTCGGCTCTTTCATTGGGACGGTTTACAACTGTAATAGTTGCAGCGCCAGCCAATGCCAATTCCACCGATACGGCACGTGCTGCACCGCCGGCACCAAAAAGTGTAATTTTTTTTCCAGCAGGGTCGACCACTTCTTTCAATGCCTGAACAAAGCCTTTACCGTCTGTATTTTCGCCAATCCATTTACCGTCACGGTTGACGATGGTATTGACCGCACCGATAATCCTGGCCGATTCGCCCAGACCGTCTAAGTATTGAATAACGCTGACTTTATGAGGGATAGAACAGTTGAAACCGGCCCAACCCATTGCTTTGGCACCCTCTACGGCCGCTTTCAGGTTTTGCGGGCTCACTTCGCAATTCAGATAACGGAAGTGCAAGCCGTGATGGCGGTAGGCGGCTTCTACCATCGCTACGGTTGGGTTTTCTGCCGCCGGCTGGGCAAAAGAACCCGTAATTGCCGGCAAAAAATCTATAAACGGTTTATCCATTTGTTTAATAATCTAATTCGTTACTGTTTGTAATAGTCTTTAGATATTTCTGTGTTCCAACTACAAATCCTTTTAATTTACTTGTGTAATGTGCTTACAGTGTTTAAGAATGTCACTTTATTATCTTGGCATTTACCTTGCAATTGTTTTCCGAAATCTTTTGTATGCTGCTGTTCTTTATGGGATACCAATGCTGCTTCATCTTTGAAAATCTCAAAAAGGACGACCGTGTTGTGCGCATCTTTTTTGGTGGAAAGAGAAAACAGCAAACATCCCGGCTCTTTGGATGCCTCAGCCTGGATAGTTTTAACAGCATTCAAAATATCTTTTTCATAACCTTCTTTTGGCGTTATCTCTGTGATAGCAGCCAGCGTGCCTTCTATTTTTTTCTGTGCCATAGCATTTATATTGTACAACATGAGTGTTGCAATGAGTATTATTTTTAGGGACTTCATAGCTTTTTATTTTAATTCGGTGATGTCTCCGATGATATCATCCTGATAACCCAGCATTACCAAAGTGTTGGCGTGATCGAGGAACGTCAGCTCATCAGGCCAAACCTTTTCTTTGTAAAAATCGGAGGAAAGCACTTTGTCCAATCCGTCTACACTGTCGAACCAAAGTTCTGCGGTGCCGTCAAAATCATTGACCCCAATCACTGCGGATTTTTCCTTGATGGGATGGGTCTGTAAGTAACGTATGACGTGGTCTTTGGCTTCAGGAATCTGCCTGAAGAGAGGACCGTGCTTTTCGATATGATGTTTTACAAATTCTTCTTGTGTCAATTTCGGGTTGCGTTTCAGCAACATGGTCATCTTAATCATTGCTTTATTTTTTTTTGCATTAACAGATCTATTTTTTCGGTGTCCAGCGGTGCAGGGATTTATCTTTAAGCCCGTCGGGATAGGTAATCAATTCTATCAACGTTCCCCAAGGCGCTCTTCCGTAAACACCTTTGTTGCGAGGGCCATCTTCCACATTCGCCAGTCCGTGTGGCGGAGAGAGCAATTCTCCACCGGCAGACGTAAACTGTTTGCAGGCAGCGTCGATATCATCCACATAGACTGCCATATGTTGAAGACCATAATCATTTAACCCGGCTGTTTTTTGCTGTGGCGCATCGGCAAATTGAAAAAGCTCGATAGTAGGCCCATTTCCAATCTGCACCAACCGCATGTGGATGATTTTACTATCCTTGGGAATACCCAATTGCTTTTCGGTTTCAGCACCGCTAAAAGGTTTATCTCGTTGCGGAAGGACATCATAAAGTGTTTTGGCATTCAATGCCTTTTCAAAAAAAGCCGATGCGGCATTCACATCCGGCACAGTCATCCCAACGTGGTCGATACCACGGAAATTATTTTCTATATTCATACCTTCTTTTTTGTTGTTTTCTTCTTTTTGCGACCCGTTATTGCAGGAAACCAATAGCAATCCTGAAACGGCAAGGGCGATAATATTTTGGGTTATAAATTTCATCCTCAATTGTGTTATTTTTCAAAATCGTAAAAATTCAATCCAACGTCTTCGTTCTTTATTTTTACCACCTTTGTATCTAAAGGATAAATGAAAAACTCCCCGGCTCCACGTATCTTGGCATCGAGCAAATGACCGGCCAACGCTGTATAGTCACTTTTTCCAAGCGTAATGTGGAGATGAAGTAGAGGCTTTCCTTCCGTAACCGAAATATTTCCGGAAATATTGGAGATTTCCATTTGCTCACTGTATGTTTTATCTACGTATTCCTTTGTTGTCGGGTCAAAGAATCTCAGCGTTGCCTCATTGGTCGCTCCAATACCTATAATCTGTCCTGCTGTTATTTTCTGTGACACCACAAAATCGGTGAGGGCATCCAATACACTGCTTTTGTCTGCCAAGCTTACGATATAGGCCGTGTTGACTTTACGGGCTGACCATTGATTTCCTGTTAAGTTTTGCGCCTGGAGGTTCATAGCAATGATGGATAATAAGATGGTTAAATAAATTTTCATTTTTTCCAGATTTTAGTCAATCCCGAACTTTCACCTGTGAAAGGGTCTTTATCGGGTAATTGGAGATGGGCAATCCTATTGTCTGCAGCAGGGCGTTCGCCTTTCTCTCCTTTCATCAAATCAGGACTTAGGTTATACGGATAAGCGCCCAAGACGGTAAAATCACTACTATGGCTGAGGCATTTGTGTCCTACACCAGCGGGGATAACGATGATATCGCCTGCTTCTATGTTCAGCTTTTTTCCCTTCTCTCCACCCAAATGCAATAAGGCATTGCCGCTGAAACAACCTAAAACTTCGTGGGTATTGCTATGGTAATGATGGAAGGGATAAACGCCCCACCGCCAGGTATTGGCCCAGCCATTGGCAGCGAAATGCTCCTCTAACCAGTCACCTCCAGTATTACCTCTTTGTGAGAACGCATTTTTGTACAAAAGCAAAGGAAACCTGCTATTGGGAATGCTTCCGTCATCTTTAAAATACAATATCTGCGGTTCTGCGTTGGTCATAGCTGATAAATGTTGATGAATAAGAAGCCCACCAAATGCAAGCGTTCCAGTCTTTATAAATTTTCTTCTTTCCATAACCCTATTTTTTTGAAAACATTCTAAAGCTTGCTTAGCAGGAATACTTCCATTGGTTTTTCCAGTAAATCCTGTGCTTTGTCTTTGAAAGCTACCAAATGAGTATTAGCCAAATGTTTTTCCAGTGCATTCCTGTCTTCCCAGTTTTCGTAGAAAAAGAACACCTGCTCTTCGGCACTTCCTTGGTGGAGATCATATTGGATACAGCCTTCCTCTTGTAAGGTCGGAGCTACAAGCGATTGCAAAAGCGCCTTAGTTTCTGCCACTTTCGTTTTTTTAGCTATTATTTTAGCGATTACTGTTAACATTCTTTAGATTTTATATTTTATTTTAATGGACCATTGCTCACCTCTTTGCCTGCTTTGTAAACGGAGAAGATATTTCGGGTTGCCTTGATGTTTTTTGCTGGGTTGCCGTTGAGAATTAATAAATCCGCGGTTTTTCCTTTTTCGATGGTCCCGAACTTATTGTCAATCTTTAGCATTTCCGCCGCATTTTTTGTACCTACAGTAATTGCCTGTAAAGGCGTAAGCCCCGCCTGAACCATCAGTTCCATTTCCAAATGCTCGCTGAAACCTTGTGCCCGCAAAGGCATCGCACCACTATCAGTTCCCATTGCAACGAGAATTCCGGCATCATACAATTTTTTCAGATTTTTGAGGGCCATTTCAAAAGCTTTCACATTCTTAACATAATCGGGCTCATTTTTTAAATCATTTTGATATTTGGCAGAAGTGATCATTTCATACACGCCGGGTTCCAGTGAATTTTTAAAGAAGGGATCTTTTACCCATTCCGGTTTGCGGGCATAGATGTAGGTAAACTCATCGAGGGAAAGCGTAGGAACATAGATAATTCCTTTGCTCTTTATCTGCTGAATGGTGGCATCATCGATGATACTGTCACGTATGCTGTGCCCGATAATATCGACGCCGTCGGCAATTAATTGTTTGGCATCAGAAAGATAATACAAATGGGCAGCTACCCGCAATTGGCGTTTGTGCGCTTCCTCTATGATTGCTTTATAGATTTCAGGTTTCATTTTGGTAAATTTTCCGCCAAAATCATCCACCCAAATTTTGACCACTTCGGGATTTACCTTTTGCAGGCTATCCATCTCTGCCGGAATCTGCTTTATGTCAGTTGGACGGTAAACATTATCCATTGCAAAGTTGATGGGCGGTGCTCCGTTTGGAACGCCAAAACCATAGCCAGCACTATGGATACGTGCTCCCGGCAAAAAACCAACGGCAGAACTATCCCTGATACCGCTTTCAAAAAGATACGGCCTGTCGCTACCCATTACCATAATGTTGAGCACACCGTAGTCTGCATATTTTTTGAGTTGGGAGAGTATATTATCCCTCGTGTAACTCTCTGCTTTATTGGTAGTACCTTTTAACGAACCAATATGAACGTGGGCGCTGATGAGTGCGGGCATACCATATTTACCCGAAAGGTTAACGGTTTTTACACCGACTGTATCCAGGTTATTTCCGATATTGGCAATGCTATCACCCTGTATCAGGATATCTGTATGTTTGCGGGGAGCGCCTCCGTTACCGTCGATGAGCGTAACATCTTTTAGTAAAAGCGTTTCTTTTTTGTTGCTTTTATCATTCTTGCAGGCAAATAATGCTAAGAATACTATAGCTATTAATCCTGACTGACAAAATTTTCTGATATTCACAGACTGTTATTTTTTCGGTTAATTAATTTCTCTGACTACTTCTTTAATTAAATTTCTGAAGTTTCTTTGTGTACGTGACACGGTAACAGACCAATCACTGCAAGTACGGGCTATGTCTACAGGAGCAGATTACCTGTCTTCGTGCAATATGTCGTACGATAATATTTAACCCCAGTCATTTAAAAACAAAGTTCAGCAATGTCATTTTGATAAAATTTGTAAAAACACAGGGTGTTTTTGTAAATTTATCTTATCAATCAAAATACCTATGAAAAAGATACAGTTCGAACAATTGGTCATCCACGATTATCAGGAAAAGACTTTTCATCTTCCCATACACAGCCACACTTATTACGAACTAGTGTATATCCGCAGTGGCGGTGGTATTCATTTACTCAACAGCAGCCGTTTGCCTTACAAAACCGGAGACCTTTTTATCATCAGTCCTGAAGATGAACATTATTTCGAGATTGCAGAGAAGACCCATTTTACTTTCATAAAATTCACGGACGATTATTTTTCGGGACATACGATTTACTACCAGGCTGATGCCTTTATTTCCCTCACACCGGAAACTATTATGCGCAATAAACTACTAAAAGAGGTAAAATTAGAAATGGATGAACCTTGCGTATCCATACTTAAAAACACAATAGAGAACATCGTGGCTTATAATTGTAAAAAAGATATTGCGCAATCGCCGTTGATGTTTTACCAAATCCTTTCTATTTTCGGACTAATCAAAGAGGCTGCTGCGAAGCTCAACATCAGGATTGACAATGGTGAGCCGGACAAGGAAGAGCTTATTTCATATATTCATCAACATATCTATAACCCCGGTTTACTTCAAATTAAAAATATTGCCGGACATTTTTCCATATCGCCCAATTATTTTAGTGATTATTTTAAAAATAAGTTTGATATCAGTTATCGAACTTATGTGAAAGATTACCGCATCAGGATTATCGAGAAACGTCTTTCGGTGCCATCTATCACGCTCTCACAAATAGCTGACGAGTTTGGGTTTACTGATGAAAGCCACCTGAATAAGTTTTTCAAAACGCATAAAGGTATCGCCCCTAAAGTGTATAGAAAGCTATACTTAGAGGGCAATGACTTGGCATAAGAATACGCAACATCATCTGACATAAAATATAGTACCATCAAGTTTGTTTGCCTTTTAAAAGAGCGATAATTGAATGAAAGATTAGTTGATTTGGCTATCCTGAATTTGTCGCGAAAAGAATTCTACTTTTCTTTTTCCAACTATATAGTACATCAATTCTTGCGAAATATAAATAGTATCAAAACAAAATTTTATGTCTTTGCCAATAATCGGATTAGCTTGAATTTCATAAGGGTAAGTTATTGAAATACATTTTTCATTAGCGCATAGGAATTCGTTTTTGAATTCAATCTTTTCAATCCCACTTTTTATCAGCGAAATGCAGAATGTTTTGTGAAAATGTCTTGGAAAGTCTTGAGCTTGATTTTCTATGGGAATGAAACCGATGTCGTTTGTTTTTGTCAATCTTAATAACTACAAAGTACAAATTTAACCTTTTAACATTAGGTATTACGCCAAATCCCGCCACGTAAAGCCAAACCCTGCCACTTCTTCAAAGGGGTTTCCCTGCTGCTATAATTTTAGGCTTCAAGTAAAATTCTAAACAAAATTATAGTATGGACACACATCAAAAAGACCTATCGTATTTCAGGTTACGACTGCAAGAATTATTAAACACCAGCTTCCCCGAAAAGGCACACGACCAAAAATTTATTGAGCAACGTTCTTCGTGGGCTACCAATGCCTACGAGGGTGCATTTAGTTCGGGAAATACAGTTGAACAATGTAACGAAATAGCCAACTACATTCTGTTTGAGGGCTTACACTTCTCCAAATTCGACACCGTTTTTCAGGTGGTATGCAATGAGTTTGATACCATAATGGCAGATGAGGAACTTTGACCGCCCTATCCATCCAATATTAAAATGGAAAATTAGAATATGAGAAAATAATGGACTATTCTCAATATCATGCTTCCTTTGATAGTTAAAGATCATTATTGCTATAAAAAAGCTAACTTTGAATTAAGCAATATTCAAGTTTATCCAGTGAGATCTTTTACTCTGCAGAATTAGAAAGATGTTATAGAATGACAACCTGTTTCTATACATCCAAAAACAAAACATAGCAATAAAAAATTAATGAAAAAAGTCATTTTAAAAAGCGGAAATATAATTCAAATAAAACTAAACCATAACCTAGGATATATATGCAAAAGTCGTTAATATGTGTGACTTTTCAGAGGATGATTTATCCAATACCTTTCATCTAATTATATACCCTTACTATTATGTAGTTGAAAATGAAAAAGATTACTCTCAAGAGGATTTTATAAAATCAGAGCCATTAACGGGGCCTCTTTTTGTTGATGATATAGTATGGTTGATACGAAAAAATATTTATAAAATTAAAGGAGATGTACCATTAAAGAGCTATGAAAAACGAATTCCAGCTTTTAGAGGATTTGCAGCTATGGTTTTTAAAGTTCACTACTATGAAGATGAAGCAACTCATTGGGATTATTTTGAAAGAGGCACACCTTTTAAAAGATTTGAGACCACTTATGATAAAGTTAAACATCTAGAAGATAATGTAGCACATGATTTTGAGGCTATTGAAATGCGCTTATCTATGGAAATTCTTCATCGTTCAGGTAAAAACGTTAAAGATTATTACAAACTGGAAGACTGGAGAGAACTAAGTTTGTATAATAATATGATATATAAAACTCCTTTTACTGAAGTACCTGATGATATGAAAGGTAAAGTAGAATAATTTTACCACATTTAAATTTTAACTCTATCCAAAAACTTTTTTAAGTTTTTGAACATCATCACTAAGCTTACGGTCTACAATCTTAGCATAATGCTGGGTAGTTTTTAAAGATTTATGGCCGAGCATTTTGCTAACAGATTCAATAGGAACTCCGTTGGATAAAGTAACGGTAGTGGCAAAGGTATGGCGAGCCACATGAAAAGTAAGGTTCTTATTAATTTCGCATATATCGGCTATCTCTTTAAGATAGCTATTTGTTTTTTGGTTGCTAGACATCGGTAACAAAGGCAAACCTTTTTGCTCTTCGTCATAATATTTAGCAATAATATGTTTGGCTGCCGGAAGTAAAGGAATATTACTTACGGTTCCGGTTTTGGTTCGTTTAACTTTAATCCATTGTTCTCCATCAATTCCCAAGATGATATCATCATGGGTTAATTTGGTAACATCGACATACGCCAGTCCGGTAAAACAAGAAAATATGAAAGCGTCCAGCACCTGTTCCAAACGCTCGTTGGAAAGTTCCTTTTCAATCAGCTTATTCAATTCCTCTTTGGTCAAAAACTCTTTTTCAATTTCTTGAGTTCGTAACTTGAAATTGTAAAACGGATCTTTTTCAATCCAGCCATTGGCATAACAAATACGAATTACCTTTTTTAAATAGGATAAATACTTCATTGCAGAGTTATGGGAAACGTGTGCCGTAGTTTTTAGGTAATAGATAAAACTATTGATATACTTTACATCAATATCTTTCACCAAATAATCCTTTGCGGAATAGTTTGCCAAATTAAAATCAGACACATGTCGCTTGGTTGTTTTGTAACGTTGCAATGTTCGCATGGTATAATCTTTCCCAACCAATTTTTCCATTTTAGCATTATGCTCGTCAAACACTTCAAGAATGTGTTTTCTGGAATCGTCTTTCCCTAAATAACGGTTGCGAAGTTTTAAGGCTGTAATATCTTGTTGCTTATCCATCATATCTTGATAAGCACGATATACATTTTTCTTAATCATGTCTAGGTTCCGGTTTACCTCTTTCGTAGTAGGAGAAGAACCCATCAATTTATTAGCCTTGGCATTCCATTTCTCCAAACTCACCTTTAAAAAGGTGCTTAATTCGGAGCGTTCTCCATTATAAGTAATACGCAAATAAATAGTACCAACGTCTAAATCTTGCACTTTACTTTTTCTGATATAGAATAATATAGATAATAATTCTTGCATAGGTTACACCTTTTTCT
Organism: Pustulibacterium marinum; assembly: GCF_900116665.1. GTDB lineage: Bacteria > Bacteroidota > Bacteroidia > Flavobacteriales > Flavobacteriaceae > Pustulibacterium > Pustulibacterium marinum. Next base: position 67,563 of record NZ_FPBK01000009.1, read on the forward strand.
TTTTCAAAGATAGCAGATAGCAACCAAACACAAAAACAACAAAACCTTGATTTATAAAGATTTAATACTAATTCGGGCGCACCTGTAGTGACACCCGAAGTGCACCCGAATCACTCCCATATTAGTTGTATTTAATTGATTTTAATTGAATACTGAAAAAAGAAAAACCCTGTAAAATCTAGTGTTTTACAGGGTTTTAATATCATTTAATATGTTAAAAGTACTCGAGGTGGGAATCGAACCCACACTCCCGAAAGAACTGGATTTTGAATCCAGCGCGTCTACCAATTCCGCCACTCGAGCATTTTAGGAGTGCAAATGTAATAATTTTTTCCAATCCAAAAACAAATTAAATTAAAGAATTATCTTTTGGAGTTGAAAATTATTTCTAAATTTGCACCTCAATTTACACAACACAATATTAAATAACTACTAAACAACAATTTAGCTATGGCATATGTAGCGCCAGAACCTAAAATATTTGCTTGCAGACAAAGCGTTGAATTAGCTCAAGAAATCGCTAAAGAATATGGCGCGGAATTGGGTAAAATGACTTTCTCTACCTATAGTGATGGGGAGTTTCAACCATCCTTTGAAGAGTCTATTCGCGGTGCACGTATATTTATTATAGGTTCTACACATCCTGGACCAGAGCATTTAATGGAAATGCTTCTTATGTTAGATGCCGCCAAAAGAGCTTCTGCAAGACACATTACTGCAGTAATGCCATATTTTGGATGGGCAAGACAGGACAGAAAAGATAAACCAAGGGTTCCGATAGCGGCTAAAATGGTTGCCAATATTTTAGAAACTGCTGGAGCAACCCGAATTATAACCATGGATTTGCATGCAGATCAAATCCAAGGATTTTTTGAAAGACCTGTAGATCATTTATTTGCCTCTACTGTTTTTCTTCCATATGTGAAAAGTCTTGGATTAGACAATTTAACTATTGCTTCTCCAGATATGGGTGGTTCTAAAAGAGCTTATGCGTACTCAAAGTATTTAAACTCTGATGTTGTTGTTTGTTACAAACAACGTAAAAAAGCCAATGTTATAGAACACATGGAGCTTATTGGAGATGTTCGTGGTAAAAATGTGATTTTGGTAGATGACATGGTAGACACTGCAGGAACATTGACCAAAGCTGCAGATTTAATGATTGAAAAAGGCGCCATTAGCGTAAGAGCTATTGCAACGCATGCTTTGTTAAGCGGTGATGCTTTTGAAAGAATTGAAAAATCTGCACTTAAAGAATTGATCACAACAGATTCAATTCCTTTAAGACAACCATCAGATAAGGTAAGAAGACTTAGCTGTGCTAAACTTTTTGCAGATGTGATGCACCGAGTACAAGATAATGTTTCGATCAGTTCGAAATTTTTAATGTAAGAATTATTTTTATTTAAATTTTATATAATGAAGTCAATTACAATTAAAGGACAAGAAAGAGAAAGCGTGGGTAAAGTAGCTACTAAGACCTTACGTAATGCTGGAATGGTTCCTTGCGTGTTATACGGAGGAGAAAACCCAATTCACTTTTCAGCAGAAAGTATTGCATTCAAAGATTTGGTTTACACTCCAGACGCACACACAGCTGTGATTGATTTGGAAGGTGGAAAATCTTTCAACGCAATTTTACAAGACATTCAGTTTCACCCTGTAACAGATGAAATCTTACATATTGATTTCTATCAATTACATGATGATAAAGAAGTTACTATTGAAATCCCTGTAAAAGTTACAGGAAAATCTCCAGGTGTTATGGCTGGTGGAGTTTTACGTTTGGTTAACCGTAAACTAAAAGTAAAAGCGCTTCCTGCTAACTTACCAGATTATATCTATGCTGACATTTCTGGATTAAACATGGGTAACAAATTATATGTTACTGCGGTTGCTACTGAAGATTACAAAATTATGCACCCAGACAACACTGTAGTTTGTCAAGTAAGAATTTCTCGTGCGGCAATGAAAGCTGCTCAAGAAGCTGCAAAAGCAGAAAAAGCTGCAGGAAAGAAAAAATAATTCCTAAGCATAGCTTATACAAGAAAAGCACTCTACTTAGAGTGCTTTTTTTATTTTTGCATCATTCAGAAAAAATTCAGAAAAAAATGAAGAAGTTTCTCATTGTTGGCCTTGGAAATATTGGCTCAGAATACGACGAGACCAGACACAACATCGGTTTTAAAATTTTAGACGCCTATGCCAAAGAGCACGACCTCACTTTTGAATCGGCTAAGCTAGGAAGCATTTGCACCCAAAAAATTAAAGGGAGAGCTATTACATTTTTGAAACCGAGTACATACATGAATCTTAGCGGAAAGGCGGTAAGATACTGGATGGAGAAAGAAAAAATAGATATTCAGAATATATTGATTATTACCGATGATCTTAATTTACCATTTGGAACTATACGCCTTAAAGGTAAAGGAAGCGATGGTGGACATAATGGCCTTAAAGATATCCAGAATCAACTTCAAACAACCAATTATCCAAGATTTAGATTTGGCATTAGTGCTGAGTATTCAAAAGGTCAGCAGATAGATTATGTTCTTGGAACCTGGAGCCAAGAAGAGCAAGATAAAATGAAAGAACGTTTACAAAAGTCTATAGAAATAATTCCATCATTTGTACTTTCAGGATTAAACATAACCATGAATTCTTTTAATGGAAAATAAAAAAAGGAGTGATTAAAAATCACTCCTTTTTTATTTTCTTTCTTATAAATCTTATTGAATTACAATCTTCTTAGTTTCGGTACTTATTCCGTCAGAAACCTTCACCAAATATACCCCTGAAGAGACATTTGTCAAATTCAGGTTTTTAGTTAGACTTCCTGAGTTTGAAAATTCTTGAGCAAAAACACTTCGTCCTCTAATATCAAAAATACTCACGCCAATATTTTCGCCAGAATTAGAAGCCATGGATAGAGTAAAATTACCATTGTTTGGATTCGGATAAATATTGAACGACTGAATTCCTCCTAGCTTCGCATTATTTAGAGTTGCTACTTGACCGCAAATAGTAATTGACCATGAGTTGATATCTCCTGTATCACTACTATAATAATCTGCTGCTAGAAGTTCCCAATCACCGGCAGAAGACTCTCCGGAAAAATCCGATAGGTTTCCATCCGGGGCATATGTACCTACAGTTGGGTTTGCACAAACAATGCCCGAACCGGTATCGTCAAACGTAACAGTAAATGCATCTTGACCGGCACAATCTCTATTCCATAACAATACTTGAGTTCCATTTGGACTATTTAACCCTATTACAAGATCTTGTATGTACGTATGTGTAGCATCTACGGTTGCAGTTACACTTTGTACCGTAATATCTTCAGAAATGGTTACAGCATTTGAAACCACAGCACCAGGAGAACCTGCTCCCACTCCATCAGGAACTGAAAGTGTAGTTTCATTTGAATATGTAATACAAGTTTCCGTAAGGGTATAACCAATAGCAAAAACGCTAGAGTTTACATTATAGAAAATATTATCCGATGCTTTGACCATGATTCTACAACTTGTTGCTGCAAGATCTGGCACGGTGATATCTACACTTCCATCATTCGGAGTATCTTCAACAAGCAGTATATCAAAATTTGCCCCTCCATCAATAGATAAATATACATCTACATTGGCACCACCGGTTAATGTGTTTGTACTATTCACATCCCAAGTAATTGTTTCTGTAGTTCCTTGTTCCCAAGATGTTTCTGATGTGGTTTGAGACGTAACTTCAAATGGACCAACATTTCCATCTACAGTAATAGATACATCATCTCTAGAAGTTTGACCTCCATTAACCAATTCATTATCTCTTACCGTTAACGAAAAATCTAAAGACCTATCTACTGATGGTGTTACTTCCCAAGTGGAAGACAAAACTCCATTTAAAACAAGTGAAAGATCTGGAAAATATCTTTTTGGTGAAGACACTGGATCTAAACTACGATAATTTGGACCTCCGCTTGCTATTTGCACAGGTGGTTGACTGGAAATTTCATTATCTATTTGTTCCCAACAATAAGTTAAGTCATCCCCATCTGCATCTACAGCTGTTCCCTCCAATACATAAGGAGTACTCATTGGTATTGTATAATCATTCCCAGCATCTACAACCGGAGCCGAATTTCCGTTAGCAATATCATCTGAACATGTTGCCGTAAACAATACACAATTTTTCATTTGAGCAATGCTAACAGCATGGAAATAATCGTCTGAATTACTTTGAACATTAGGCGCACAAATACCTGCATATGCCATTATAGTACTTCCACTTCCTGGCTCTACGGCAGTGGAACTGCTTCGATTACCGCCACATGAATTGTTAAAGGTATGAGTTGCCCCAAACTGATGTCCCATTTCATGGGCTACATAATCTACATCATATGGATCACCAACTGGCGCTGACGAACCAGTAATTCCACGAGCTTTACTAGATGTACAAGGTACGTTTAGCTGAGCTAAACCTCCACCTCCAGTACTAACTGTATGTCCAATATCATAGTTAAAAATCCCTATTACATTATCTATTACAGTCTGACTTTGATTAATTAAAGCACCTGCATTGTTGTTACTAAAATTATCACTGGTGATAAAAATAATATCATCATTGTTATCTATCAATTGCATAGATACTGCCATGTCTCTCTCATAAATCCCATTCACACGTGTCATAGTCACAACCATTGCCGCTAAGACAGCTTCTTTTTGCTCATCGATAGTACCGTCTTGTACTTCGGCAGCGGCTATATGGTATGCTGCGTATTCTATGGTACATGCCATTGCCAAACGGTATGTTCTAAATATACCATCATCCATTGCAGGCAATTCATTCATGTAAGTGTTCATTTGCCTTTGTCCTAAATCATCTTCATCGGTAACTTGGCAAGAAAAATCTCTACTCTCAAAAAGATCACTTTTCTCATATACAATGTAATTAGATAAGTCCTTTGTATAAGTATCGATATAAATCACCTTGCTATTTGATGTAAATAGCATGGCATGCAACCCAAATTGGGTAACACTAAATCTGATGGTATGCAATGGGTTTGAAATCCCTTCCCCTACATAAGAATTTAGGCTAGGATATTTTGATAACAAACCTTCGGCTACCACAGGAGCATTGTAAATTCTGAAAGTTTCTAAATCACCATTTCCAACAGGAAACTGAAGCTCTACATTAGAGAAACCACCTGACAATCTTTTTGGTGCGTTACTAAGCTTATTTTGAATTTGAACAAAGTTCAATTGATATAAATCAAACTTATCTGGCATCGCTTCTCTCTCCATTAGGGAAGACCCTTCTATCCTATCTTCATTAATAGATATCCAAAGATCTTGCCCAAAGCAAGAAACTGTAAATATGCTAAATAAAGACCAAAGTAACAGTTTTTTCATGTAATTGAGTTTTTAGATTTTAAAAAAAATGTTATGCATTGTGCAATATAATATGAACTAATCAAATATTTGTAGAGATTTTTTACAGGTTGGTATATTTTTTAAATTTCATCTAAATATATTGTTAATATTTAATGAATAAAGTGCACTTTTGCAATCGAAAATAATCCAAAAAATACCCTCTTATGAGAAAAATTACTTTTCTTTTACTACTACTTTTTGCTGGTTGCCTGCAAAGTTTTGGACAGCAAAAGAAGAAAAACACCACTCCATTGACTCTCAATAGTGAAAATCAAAATTTCAAACAAGAATTTGGTTTTGTTCGTTGTTTGTCATCCGAAAATGAAGAACGCCTTCAGGAGTTAAGTCCAAATAGATTAACAACTGAAGAATTTGAAGCTTGGATAGCACCTAAAGTGAAGGAGATCAAAAAAAGAATTTTAGCTTCTCCGAATAACAAGACAATGGGTACTGTGGTTACCATCCCAGTAGTTGTGCACGTTATTCACGATGGAGATGCAGAAGGTGTAGACGAAAACATTTCATATGAACGCGTAGCCTCTCAGATTACTGTGCTTAATGAAGATTACCGAAGAATGGTAGGTACTCCTGGTTATAATGATAATGAAGTTGGAGCAGATATTGAAGTTGAATTTTGTTTAGCACAAACAGCGCCAGACGGCACCTTAACAGATGGTATTGACCGTGTAAATTTATCCGGCCACACTTGGAATCAATCTAACGTGGAAAGTGTTTTAAAACCAACTACCTATTGGGATCCTACCTTATATTTCAATATTTGGACTTGTGAGTTTGGAGGCAACCTAAACGGAGTTCTTGGTTATGCTCAATTCCCAAATAGTTCAGGTCTAGGTGGTTTAAGCACAAATTACGGAAATGCAGACACGGACGGTGTTATTCTTGATTGGAGATGCTTTGGGTCTACAGATTATATCTCAGGTGAAACCTTCTTCAGTGGATATGATAAGGGAAGAACATTAACTCATGAAATAGGTCATGCCTTAGGTTTACGCCATATTTGGGGTGATAATTCATCTTGTACAATTTCTTCTGACGGAACCGATAGTGGCCAAGATTATTGCCCGGACACACCACCCGCTTCTCAATCAAATGGTTCATGTGCCACTCCAATCAACTCATGTACGAATGATGACCAAAATGACATGGTTGAAAACTATATGGATTACACCTACGACACATGTATGAATATTTTTACACAAGATCAAAAATCTAGAATTTTAGCTGTTCTGGAAAACTCTCCAAGAAGAGCTTCTCTATTGACATCTACAGTATGTTCAGTTCCAGGACCAGATCAAGATAATAATGGAAAGTTAGAAATTGACACATATTCTGCATCTGTATGTGACTCTGATTTAGATGTTAATTTAAAACTAACCAACTTGGGTAGTATTGATTTAACAAGCGCCACTATTTCTTACACATTAGATGAAGGAACTGCAAACACCTATTCATGGACCGGCACATTGGCTTATGGTGATTCTCAAGAGATTACTCTACCTACAACTGGGGTTTACAATTCTGGAGATCATACATTTGAAGTCTCTATCTCTACCGTAAATGGTATAGCTGATGAAAATACTGAAAACGATACCGATTCTATAGAATTTTCTTTCTATTCTTTCGAATCTAATAGTGATATAAGCCTTGAGCTTCAGCCAGATTATTATGGATATGAGACCACTTGGGAGTTAACGGATTCTGATGGTAATGTTTTATACAATGGTGGCCCTTACGAACAAGGAAGTAGCAATATTTTTGGCTACTACTTAGATGATCTAGATGCACAAAACTTTACTCTAGAAGACGGCTGCTACACCTTAACAGTTTTTGACTCTTCTGGAGATGGTTTATGTAGTAATGAAGACTCGGATGCGGATGGTTATTTTAGTTTAATTGCGAATGGAGAAACGTTTTATACTGGTTGTGAGTTTAGTAATGAATTATCTGTATCATTCTACTTAGGAACTATGGGAACTGATAAATTTGGACTAGATACTATTTCTCTTTACCCTAATCCTGCATCTAATGTTCTAAACATTAACATTGGTAATAATGATCTTCCAGATCATTACACAATCTACAATACCTTAGGTCAACGTGTATTAGAAAGCAATATTTCATCTGAAAGTGATCTACAAATTAATACAAGTGCTATTGCAACTGGTATTTATATTGTAAAAATCACTAGCGGAAACCAATCAACTGCGATGCAGTTTATTAAAAAATAATCTAACCTAGAATTACATATACTCATCGGATGTCAAAATTCCGATGAGTATCTAAACAAAAAAATCCCGGAATATTCCGGGATTTTTTATTTGTTATATTTTCAACTTACTACTTGCAAAGCACTCCGTCTATTTCTAGAACAGGAAGGTTTTGCATAGCTCTTTCATTGATAGTATTTTTTCTGAAAATAAATTTCTTTTCAAACATTTTACCTTCTGCAAAGAATGTTACGTAGAATTCATTATTCAAGCGTAACACATCTTCTTGCATCAATTCTATTTTGCCGTATGATTTTGGCTCTAAAGCTTGAATAACATGGCGAAACGTTGCTGTTTTGGTCTCTCCATCATATCCTTTAGAAACAATCAAAACAGTTTCAATTGTATCTTCTCTGTCGTTTATAATGTAGGCATTCCAGTCTTTTCCTTGAAACTCTTCGTTCCACTCGTGCGCCACAGCAACGTAGACGTTTTCAACCTTTGGAATTTCAATATCTTTCTTCATTACTTCAAACTAAAAATTCCTGAATTATAAAGCTGATTTGAATTGCTCTAAGAAACGTACATCGTTCTCATAAAACATACGGATATCACCAATTTGATACAACAACATGGCTATACGCTCTATTCCCATACCAAAAGCAAAACCTGAGTATTCTTTAGAGTCAATGCCGCAGTTTTCCAAAACATTAGGATCTACCATACCACAACCCATAATTTCTAACCAACCGGTTCCTTTGGTAATTCGATAATCAATTTCATTCTCTAATCCCCAATAAATATCTACCTCAGCACTTGGCTCTGTAAATGGAAAATAAGAAGGACGAAGACGAATTTTAGATTTCCCAAACATCTCTTTGGTAAAATATAAAAGCGTTTGCTTTAAATCTGCAAACGAAACATCTTTATCTATATACAAACCCTCTACCTGGTGGAAAATACAGTGAGAACGCGCCGAAATAGCTTCATTTCTAAATACTCGGCCAGGAGAAATGGTACGAATTGGCGGTTGATTGTTTTCCATATAACGCACCTGAACAGAACTGGTGTGCGTACGCAATAAAACATCTGGATTCGTTTGAATAAAGAACGTGTCTTGCATATCACGTGCCGGATGATACTCTGGCAAGTTCAATGCGGTAAAGTTATGCCAATCGTCCTCTATTTCCGGACCTTCGGAAACGTTGAATCCTATATTTGAAAAGATTTCAATAATCTGATTTTTAACCAATGATATCGGGTGACGCGAACCTAAATTAATTGGTTCTGACGGACGTGTAAGATCTCCATACACACCTTTGTCTTCTTCAGCATTTTCCAGCGCTTCGCGAATTTCGGTAACTTTTCCTTCAGCTGCTTGTTTTAGCTGGTTAATGGTTTGCCCAAATTCTTTTTTAGCTTCTTTAGGAACATTTCTAAATTCCGCAAAAAAGTCATTCAATATGCCTTTTTTTCCTAAATATTTAATTCTGAAAGCTTCTAGTTCTTCCTTTGCTTTAGTATCAAATTTTTCAACTTCCGCAATATGCTCCTTAATCTTGTCTATCATGGCTTTTTACTTATGAAGGGCAAATTTAAAAATATTTTGGCTAGAAACAGGGAAAGATAACGTAATCTTCATCTACTGGTTTTCACCAAAGCATACCTTTGTATTATAAATATTTCAATATGAAAAAATATATCGCACTTTGCTTACTTGCATTTATGTGTACTTTTAGTTTTGCTCAGGAACTAAAAATGATGAGTTACAACATTCGCTACGGAAATGAAAACGATGGTGAAAATGCTTGGAGCAAGCGTAAAACTGCCTTAGTAGATCTTATTAATTATTACAGTCCGGATGTGTTTGGAACTCAGGAAGGATTAAAATATCAACTAGATTACATTACCGAAAACACTGATTATGCCTTTGTAGGCGTTGGTCGTGATAACGGAAAAACAGAAGGTGAATATTCGGCTATTTTTTACAACACCCAAAAAGTAACTTTAGAAAAATCGGCTACATTTTGGCTTTCTCCAACTCCTGAAAAACCTAGTAAAGGTTGGGATGCTGCACTGAATAGAATTTGTACGTATGCTTTGTTTACAAATAAAAAAAGTAATCAAAAGTTCTATGTTTTCAATGCACATTTTGATCATGTGGGCGTGAAAGCTCGTGAAGAAGCTGCCAAACTCATTCTTCAAAAAGTAAAAGAAATAAATACCGAAAATTACGCAGCATTTGTTACAGGCGATTTCAATTTAACTCCGGAATCTACTCCAATTCAAATATTCAGCAAATCACTTCATGATAGTCATGAATATTCCAAAACCAAACCATACGGTCCGGTTGGAACTTTCACGGGTTATGATTTCAGTATTATACCAGAAAATAGGATTGATTATATTTTCACAACCAAAAATGTTACGGTAAACAGCTACCGCGTAATTAGTGATTTTTCAGAATTTAAATATCCTAGCGACCATTTACCGGTATTTATTTCGGCTATGCTTGAATAAAATCTCTTTCTATAAAATAATGCACAATGGCTTCTTTCATTAAAACACTTTGTTCACCGGCTTTTAATGAAGGAAGTTCTTCTTTCACTTTGTAATGTGGCCAACCATCTGGATCTACAAACTCAAACTCATAAAAACCGTACGGTTCTAGCAACTTGCAAATAGCAATATGCATGAGGTTTACCTTATCGTCCTTTTTAAATTTTCTATGTACTTGTCCCAATTCTTGAACACCTATTAAATATATAATACTTTCCAAATCTAACTCATCGCCATCTGCAAATCTGTTGGAAAGTTGAGTAACCACTTCATTCCACTGTTCGCGGAGTTTTTCGTCTCTTGCCATCTTCAAAATTCTTTTCGTGATGGCAAAGTTACAAATACTATGTTGTAAAGTTTATATTTGTTAAAATTTAAGTAATGAACTACCTAGATATTGTTTTAGGAGCACTGCTGCTTTTTGGATTGGTTCGTGGATTTATGAAAGGTCTACTGCTAGAAATTGCTTCTTTAGTGGCTTTTATTCTTGGAATTTACTGCGCTATTCACTTTTCATTTTATGTGAGCGATTATCTAAAACCAAAACTAGATTGGGAAGAGAGTACATTGAATCTGGTTGCTTTTGCCATCGTTTTTATTGGTATTGCTTTTGGAATTCACTTCATAGGGAAGCTCTTGACCAAATTGGCAAATGCTGCAACTCTTGGATTGATGAACAAATTTCTAGGTGCCATTTTCGGATTTTTAAAAATTGGTTTGGTTCTAAGCGCTTTACTACTATTTTTTAATAGCACTAATAATCTAGTTCGATTTATTGACGAAAAAACACTGGAAGATTCTGTGCTATACAAACCTATCACATTAGCTGGAAAATTTATTTTTCAACGAATGATAGATAGTGAAATTGCAGGCGAAGAAGACTTTGAAAATATAGAACTATAAAAAAAGCCACTCAAATTTGAGTGGCTTTTCTTTTATAACTTTTTCACATCTGGTTCTGGTAACCAACCTGTTTTTCCGTCTGCGAGCTTTATTTTTCGCCAACCGTTGAGTTCATTCATTAACTCTACTTTGGTTCCTTCATGCAACATAAAAATCTCGTCTGCCGAGGCATTGGGTTCTGACTTTACATTCGTTTCCGGCACATAGACAATGGCAAAGTTACTGTCATGAACCACATCAAACTGAATGTATGCAAAAATATTGGTGACAATACACAGCAATAACATGATTCCTGCTAAAATGAAAAATATACGCTTTTGTAGACTTTTGTAGACCAGAAAATAGACACTCACAAAAATCACAAATAAGAACATGCAAACCACTCCAATTACAGCCCAACCATTATAGGTATACCTTCCTATGGTATTCTCTTTGAACTTTTGCCAATCAGTCTTTGGTAATGGCTGAATTGCATCAATAGTCATGTTTTTTGCAAAAGTGATATTGTTTTTAATATCGGCATCGTTTGGAGCCAATTGCAATGCTTTTTCATAGTAATAGATACTTGGCGCTATATGACTTAATTTGTAATGTGCATTGGCCAAATTATAATACAAATTGGCAGAGTCTTCTCCGTTCTTTAAAATTTGTTCATATTTAGAAATCGCATCTTCATATTTCTTCGCATTGTACAAATCAGTCGCTTTTCTGAACAATGCTTCATTATCTTGTGAAAAGCCCACAAAACTCACTAAGAATAAGAAAATATATATAAACTTTTTCATCATCATTCGTTCTAAATTTGTTTATCAATTTTCGTAATTACAGAAGCAGCTTTGTCATAATCTTGTTGCATAGTTACTTCTGAAGCTGGTGAATACCTTGCCAGTTCACAGCTTTTCAACAAGTTTACAAACTCATGAATATCTTCTTGCGCCACATCTTTTTCAGCTAGTAACTGACTGATTTTCTCTTTACTGAATTCAGATGTTTCAATATGTAACTTCGCTTTTAAATAATTGTGCAACGCCTTTTCTAGTGCCACATAGAAAGCTTCTTTGTTCCCTAAAGTTTTTCTGGCGGCCGAAAGATATTTCTTAGCTAATTTGTTCGCTTTTCTAATCTTATTTCCTTGTACGTCGGCAACGTATGCTTCACGTTTATTTCTTGCTAGGATCACAATAGGAATCAACAACAACGGCAAGTATAACAACACGTAATACAAGGTTGATTTAAAGAAATTCGATTTTGTTTTGGAAGTCAAATTTGGATCGATCTTTATGAATCTAAAATCGGTTCCTATACTTACTACTTCCTGCTTATTGGTTCCTGAAGGAATTTGCGTAGCTGCCACATTATTTGTTGGACCATCCAATACATTGATCTCGATTTCTTTTGAAGTTATGGTTTTGTAACTTTTGGTTTCAGGATCAAAATACGTGAAATTCACCGCAGGAATAGGATACTTTCCTTTGTATCTAGAAACAATCGTATAATCTTCCGAAACGCTTCCTTGCATACCAGATAAACTTACCCGAACATTTTCCTCGTATTCCGGATCATAGGTTTCTAAAGCACTAGGTGTTTTTAACTTAGGAAGCGTTAACAACTTCAAATTCCCTTTTCCGCTTACTCGCACATTCGCCATTAAAGACTCCGATGCTCTCAACGAATCTTTATTCACAGTTACATCAAAATTGAACTGACCAACCGCTCCTGAAAATTCTTCTGGTTTTCCTTCTGTAGGTAATGGTTTTACATTCAACTTCCTAGAACCTGCAGAAACTGTTTTATGAGTTTTTTCATAAATAGGTCTTCCAAAAAAGTCGCGTCTGCTTGTTGGCACGCCCACAGTGATATCTAACGAAAGTGGTTCTATGTTTAATTCTCCAGATTGTTGCGGATACAGTACCACTTTTTTCAATACCACATAGCGGTAGCGTTTTCCATCGTACGTACCTTGTTCAACCTGTAATTGATCTATATCTATATTCTGGCTCCAGAAGTTGTTGTACTTAGGATCATCTAGCGGTTGGAAATTTTCGATACTCACCGTAGAACTAAAATACAACTTGTACACTACAGAAACCGCTTCGTTCAAATATGGGTTAGATTTTGAAACTTCGGCAACCAAATGAAGATTTTCATCTGCAATTTGATCTGCACTTGGTGGTGCGTTCGGATTTTCTACAGCCGCAGTTACCGTTACCTCAACAGGCACTGTTTTGTATATTTTATCGTCTATCTCTATAGAAGCCTGACCAATTTTGAAGGTTCCTCTGGCTGTTGGTTGTAAAATATAAGAGTATGATCTATTGAAACTTCGTTTCCCGTTTGTAAAACTGAAACTTGTAGATTGACTAGGACCTGCTACTACCCGGAAATTATTGAAATCAGGTGGGTTAAAATTATCGCCATCTTGATTCATAGAAAACTCCACTCGAAGGCGTTCGTTGATACCCAATGTCTTCTTGCTCACTGTAGCCTCAAAGGTCACGGCATCATCTTGTGCCGAAACCCAAGAAAAGGTAAATAATACGAATATGAGGGTGATTATCTGCTTCATTTACTGCTTCATCTTAGATTACCAATCTTTCTCTGTTTTTACCGGAACTCCTTGTACTTTCTTAGCGTTTTGTTTGTCCTGAACATTTTTATCTTCTTGTTCAATAGCTTTCAACATTCGCTTTATCTGCTCTGGAGATGCTTTTGAAGGATTCTGTGGTTGACCATTTTGGTTTTGCTGATCTGGCTTCTTCTGCTGATCTTTTTTACCATCTCCTTGATCTTGTTGATCTTTGTTCTGGTCCTTATTTTGATCTTTTTGATCGCCTTGATCTTGTTTATTTTGGTCGTCTTTATCGTCTCCTTTGTTCTGATCTTTTTTCTGTTGATCTTTATTTTGCTGGTTATCCTGATTGTCTTTATTATCCTTGTTCTGATCCTTGTTCTGATCTTTGTTTTGCTGATCGTCCTTCTTGTCGTCTTTATTATCCTGTTGCTGCTTTTCTAGCATTTTCTTAGCCAACGCATAATTATAACGAGTTTCATCGTCTTTAGGATTGTTTCTCAAAGCATCTTTATAAGCATTTACCGCCTGCTGGTATTGCTTTTCTTGCATGTATACATTTCCTAAATTATGAAAAGCCTTGTGCTTTTCTGCTTTGGTTTCGGCGACTTCTGCCGCTTGCTTGTAGCGCAACAAAGCCTCATCATACGTTTCGTTTGAATAATAGGCGTTTCCTAGGTTATACTTTGCTGTTGCATTTTCACCATAGTCTGAAATTGCTTTTCTATAGTTTGCTTCAGCATCTGTAAACTTATTCCCTTTTAATTCTGAATTGGCATCAAATGTATAATCTATACTATTCTGCTTTGCTTTGGCTAAAGCCTCGTCTGTTTTTTCTTGTGCATTTACCAAACCGAATGCTAAAAATGCACTACAAAATACGATCAGTTTTTTCATTTCTCACTCTCTTTTTCATTAAACAGATTCAATTTCTGTACCCATTTTGTTTTGCGCTCCAACATCAATACGTCTATCAACAATAACAAAATTCCTGCTCCTAAAAACCACTGAAATTGATCTTCAAAATCAGCATACTGTTTTGATTCAAAAGTGGTTTTATCCATTCCGTCTAAAGTATCGGTTACATATTTTACAGTTTTCTCTGTATCTGAACCATTAATGTATGCTCCGTTTCCTTCTTCGGCAATTTTCTTTAGCGTTTCTTCATCTAACCTTGTGATCACCGTTTCACCGTTTTGATCTTTCTTGTAAGACATTACCCTTCCGCGATCATCTTTCATTGGAATTACGTTTCCTTTCGCTGTTCCAACTCCTATGGTATAAATTTTAATTCCTTCATCAACCGCATCTTCAATGGCGTTCAAATCTTCTTCTGAATGATCTTCACCATCTGAAATAATAAACAAAACCCGGTTGGTTTGTTCATCATCATTATAATATGTTTTTGCTAATTCTATAGCTTGGTTGATTGCCGTTCCTTGAGATGAAAGCATATCAGTATTCATACTCTGCAAAAACATTTTGGCCGCGCCATAATCAGTAGTAATTGGTAATTGTGGATAGGCTTGTGCTGCATAAGCAATAATCCCAACTCTATCACTCACCAATTTATTCATAATCTCTGAAACAATTCGCTTTGCTTTTTCTATACGATTGGGAGCAATATCTTCTGCCAACATACTTTTAGAAACATCAATAGCAAAAACAACATCTACTCCTTCTCGTTTCACGGTTTCCAGCTTGGTTCCCATTTTTGGGTTTACCAATGCCACAACAAAACAAGCAATAGCCAACAAGAAAACAACAAGTTTAAAAGCTGGCTTAAATTTTGATTTTGACGGTGCCAATTTGTTTAACAATCCTGTATTGGCAAATTTCTTTTGTGTACGTCTTTTCCAGAACTGTACTGCAAAAAACAGTAACAGTACTATTGGAATGATCGCAAAGGCATAGAAATATATTTTTTCATCAAACTGAACCATAATTCCCCTTTAAATAAAACTTCTGAATACCGTATTTCTTAATAAAAACTCTAATAATAATAATCCTAAACCGAGTAAAACAAACGGTCTGAATTTTTCATCAAAGTTGGTATATTTAAATTCTTCAATTTCTGTTTTTTCTAGCTTATTGATATCATCATAGATATTTGCCAAGCTAGCATTATTGGTCGCACGGAAATATTGTCCACCAGTTCTGTCGGCAATATTTTTCAATAAATCTTCATCTATCTCCACCTTACGCATTCCGTAACGGAAAGAACCGTTTGGGTTTTGTGCAATTGGCGTTTGAGCCATTCCGTTAGAACCAATTCCAATCGTATATACTTTAATTCCAAAAGCAACAGCAAGTTCGGCAGCATCTTCGGGCTCAATAGAACCGGCAGTTTTCACACCATCTGTTAAGAGAATAATTACTTTACTCTTTGCTTTGGAATCTTTCAATCTATTCACAGCAGTTGCCAAACCAGAACCAATTGCGGTACCGTCTTCAACCAATCCGTAATTTACATCTTCCAACGCTCTCAAGGCAATTGACTTGTCACTGGTAATAGGAGTTTTGGTAAAACTTTCGCCACCATATACCACCAAACCTATACGATCACTCGGGCGTTCTTCTATAAAGTCTGCGGCAACTCTCTTTAACGCTTGCAACCTATTTGGTTTCAAATCTCGTGCCAACATACTGGATGAAACATCAATGGCCATGACAATATCAATACCGTTGGTGGTTTTGGTTTTTGAACTGACATCGGAACTTTGTGGTCTTGCCATTGCTGTGATGAACGCAGCTAAAGCCAGTAATCTCAACACAAAAAGTAGCGGTCTTACTTTGGCCAAAAAAGATGATGATACCTTAAATCCATTAACGGACGACATGCGTAAAGCGGCCGTCTGTTTTTTTCGTTTCCAAACATACCATGCAATGGTTAGTGGAAGCACCAATAACAGCCAAAAAAACTGTGGATTTGCAAATTGAATTCCTTCTAACATTATTGTTGTGGTTTGTTTTCTTTTTGTTTATTCATAGAGTTTACCTCAATAGAACTTTCTATCCGATCTATAATATCTTGCGCGTAATCATCGTCTTGCCTAGACAAAATAATGACAGCTTGCTCATAATTATTGGTTGTAAACTGTATGATCTCATAATTTCCTGAAACCATAGTTGCACCATCTGCTCCTACTGGAAAATCTGCAGTACCGTAAACTTTAGTCCCCGTTCCACCATCTTGGCTACTGAACTCTTCTTGCTTGGTCACCATATTGGTAACTCCGTTTGCCTGTAGAAAATTCAATTTGTTTTGCAATGAAGCTTCTGCATTTGCCTTAGCGCCTTGTTGGTATTGAATAGTTCCTACGGTTACAAAAAAGTTATCCGTAACACTTCCGTATTGAAAAGTTTTAATGCTTTTGATAATGGAATCCTGACCTTCAGGAATAGCGGTTTCAACCCTTCTTAAAACCTTTGGTGTAGTCAATTTGATTGGTGGAAAACCATATTGGCTGGTAACCCATTCGCCTTGTTTCAGTTCTCTAGTTGGGTGTCCAAGCAGGGTATCTTTTACATTGGTAAAACCTAAATATCCTATAGCAACTCCACTAGAAATTATTAAAATTAAAACGGAAGCAATTACACCTACTAAAACTCGCTCTTTTCTTCTGCGCTTCAAAAGCATTTCGCGGTATGCCTCTGTTTCTTCCAATTGCTGTTCTGTTGGTGGCGGTAATGATTCTTTGGTTTTTACTACCACTTCTTCAATCACTTTGGTATCGGTATTTACCTGACTATCGTCTGGTTTTACTCTCGCAAATTTTACTAAATCTGCCTTTTGCAATACTTTTTTGAAGTTGGCAATAGTTTCTGATTCTAACTCTATGTTTCCACTATCCTGAAGCATTTCTAACTTTAAAAATAATTCGTCTGTAGTACTTTCAAGTGCAGAAATATGTGTTTCCTCTTCTAAATATCTTTTAACGATTATAGTTAATTCAGAATAGTATTCTTTGTGTTTTGACTCAATAATATATTTTGAATTTTCTAACCTTTTCAACTCTTCCATAGCTCTATCGAACGGAGGAAGCAATGCTATTTTTTCTTCTTCGGTCAATGGTTTTTTACGAATAACAAACCAGTAGATCAAGAAACCTATAATAGCTAAAGGAATTAAAATCCACCAATACGCAAGCCAATCGATATTTGATTTTTCAACCTCTACCAATGGTTTGATGTCGTACATTTTTTGTTTGGTGGTATCTACTACAACACCGCCTACTTGAACACGAATGGAGTCTAGCAAGTACTGCTTTTCGTTCACCAATATTTTCTGCCGTGGAATGTAATAAGCTCCAGAGTCAAACTGTGTTAAAGCATACTCTCTTTTCCAGATAAATTTATATGCTTCTTTTGTAGTATCTATTTTAGAAGCCTCTACCAATTCCAGAGGCATAAACGTTGCCTTTTCTGGAAACAATACGGTTGCTGTAGAATCTGCTTTTACCGTAACGGTATAATTGATCTGATCGCCTATTTTAATGGCCGTAGTATCTACTTTTTGCGAAACCTGTGGTTGCTCTTGAGACCACAAGGAAGTAACATTTACTAAAAATGCAACAAGGGCAATTGCTATATTCTTATATGTTTGTGATGTTACTCGCGCTTTAGAAATATATTTTGAAGTTATTTTCAAATGATTCATTTTATCCCCTTCTTTTAAAATAGCCCAATAGCTTTTTTACATAACTTTCATCTACTCTGCTACTCAAGGTACCGCTACCACTTTTGCTAAAAACAGTTTCAAAATACTGTACGTTTTCTTGATAATACTTGGTGTATTCTCTACGCACTTTTTTAGAACCTGTATTTACCAGCACTAACTCGCCTGTTTCGCTATCTTCCATTTGAACCAATCCTAAATTTGGAATTTCTTCTTCTCTAGGATCATACACTCGAATTCCTGTAACATCGTGTTTTTTACCAGCAATTTTGATGGTTTGCTCATAGTCTTTCGCCATGAAATCTGACATTACAAAAACAATTGCTTTTTTCTTCATCACACTACTTAGAAAACGAAATGCTTCGGCAATATTGGTTTTGGTGCTTTTTGGCTCAAACTCCAACATTTCTCTGATGATTCGTAAAACGTGTGATTTTCCTTTTTTGGGTGGAATGAATAGTTCTATTTGATCTGTAAATAGAATGACTCCTATTTTGTCGTTATTCTGAAGTGCCGAAAAAGCCAACGTTGCAGCAATTTCGGTAACTACTTCTCTTTTGAAAGCATTTTGAGTACCAAACATTTCAGATCCGGAAACGTCTACCATCAACATCATGGTCAGCTCTCGCTCTTCTTCAAAAACCTTGATATAAGGCTCATTGTAGCGAGCCGTCACATTCCAGTCGATATTTCGAACATCATCACCAAACTGATATTGACGCACTTCGGAGAACGTCATACCTCGACCTTTAAAAGTAGAGTGGTATTCGCCTCCAAAAATGTGATCGGACAACCGGCGTGTCTTGATCTCTATTTTTCGTACTTTTTTTAATAATTCTTTTGTATCCATTTCGCTTCAGTATTCACAGCTGTTGAATAGATTTTTGGTTCTGTTAGCTGTTCAAAAAACAACATTTTTCACACTACTGTTTACTGCTCTCTATGGCACTTCGATCTCATTAACAATTTTGCTAATGATTTCTAATGAAGAAATATTTTCTGCTTCAGCTTCGTATGTAATTCCAATTCTGTGACGTAGTACATCGTTTACCACAGCTCTTACATCTTCTGGAACTACATAACCTCTACGCTTGATGAATGCATAACATTTTGCTGCGTTGGCAAGGTTGATACTTCCCCTTGGTGAAGCTCCGAAACTGATCAAAGGTTTTAAACTTTCTAAATTATATTTTTCTGGATAACGAGTTGCGAAGATGATATCAAGAATATACTTCTCAATCTTCTCATCCATGTACACCTCTTTCACGGCTTCTTGAGCTCTTATGATTTGCTCTGTAGAAACTACTGGATTTACTTTTTCAAAAGAACCTTTTAAGTTGGCACGGATAATCAATTGTTCCTCGTCTAATTTTGGATAATCAATCACTGTTTTCAACATAAAACGGTCAACCTGTGCTTCTGGTAACGGATATGTACCTTCTTGCTCTACCGGGTTTTGTGTTGCCATTACAAGAAATGGTTTGTCTAACACAAAAGTTTCATCTCCAATAGTTACTTGCTTTTCCTGCATAGCTTCTAGCAAAGCCGATTGTACTTTTGCAGGCGCACGGTTTATCTCATCTGCTAATACGAAGTTTGCAAAGATTGGTCCTTTTTTAATGGAAAAATCATTGTCTTTGATATTGTAAATCATTGTACCTACAACATCTGCAGGTAATAAATCTGGTGTAAACTGAATACGACTAAAAGAACCGTGAACAGCTTTTGACAGGGTATTAATTGCTAGGGTTTTTGCCAATCCGGGAACTCCTTCAAGCAAAATATGTCCTTTTCCCAATAAACCAATTAACAACCTTTCTACCATGTATTTTTGACCAACAATCACTTTGTTCATTTCCATGACTAGAAGGTCTATAAAAGCACTCTCTCTCTCTATTTTCTCATTCAATGTGCTTATATCAACTGTACTTGTTTGCTCCATTTGTTTTTAGTTTTGTTGGATGAATGTATCAAGCTTTTTTTATAACAACGCAAATTGTCGATTTTATAAGATGATAGCTGTTAATAATAGGTTAAAAATTAACAACTAACTCTTGATTTAAGGAAGTTTTAGCGTTATAACTGTTACATTTGAATACTTCCTTTCTTAAAGGTGTTAAATTTATGAAAACTTTACAATTATCAAAGATTATTGCCGGAACCATGACCTGGGGAAAATGGGGCAAAAAATTCTCATCACAACATATTGCAGACCTTCAAAACTACTATGTAGGCAAAGGAATCACTTCATTTGACCATGCTGATATTTATGGTGATTATACTACCGAAGCTGATTTTGGAAAAGGTTTTGCTGAAAGTGGAATAGCTAGAGAAAAAGTACAATTTATCACAAAATGTGGTATTCAAATGGTATGCGAAAATCGTGATTTTGCAGTGAAACATTACGATTACTCCAAAGAACACATTATTGAAAGTGTTCACAACTCGCTAAAAAACCTACAAACTGATTATATAGATGTTTTGCTCTTACATAGGCCAAGCCCCTTAATGCATCCGGGAGTTATAGCAGAAGCAATTCAAGATCTGAAAGAGGCCAACAAAGTATTACATTTTGGTGTTTCTAACTTTACGCCTTCACAAGTTGCTATGCTTTCTAAATATATTTCGGTGGAAATTAATCAAATTGAATTCTCTTTAACGCATCATGAAGCCATGCTAAATGGAAGTCTTGATCAAATGATAGAGAACGACATTGTACCTATGGCATGGAGTCCGCTGGGAAATTATTTTACCAAAAAATATCCATCTTTAAAGCATGCTTTGAAGATTACAGCTAGTAAATACAAAACTACGGAAGACACCGTTCTACTAGCCTGGATTTTAAAACATCCGGCAGGAATTTTACCCGTAATAGGTACCACACAAAAAGAAAGAATAAACAAAGCCTTGGAAGCTTTGGAAATAAATTTAAGTTTAGAAGACTGGTTTTACATTTTGCAAATTGCAACAGGAAATCCAGTAGCCTAAAATTCAAAAAATATGAGTACAAAAACTGCTTTTATTACAGGAGCTACCAGTGGTATTGGCGAAGCCACTGCAAGACTTTTTGCTGAAAATAATATCAATGTGATTCTGTGCGGAAGACGTGCCGATCGTTTAGAAAAATTACAGACAGAGCTTGCTAATAAAGTAAGCGTACACACGCTATCTTTTGATGTTCGTGATAAAAAAGCTGTTGCAGACGCTATTGAAAGTTTACCTGCTGAATTTTCAAAAATTGATATCTTAATCAACAATGCCGGAAATGCACACGGATTAGACCCTATACAAACCGGAAGTCTTGAAGATTGGGATGCGATGATTGATATCAACGTGAAAGGATTGCTTTACGTTTCAAAAGCAATCATTCCTAAAATGATGGCGCAACAATCCGGACATATTATCAATATCAGTTCTATTGCCGGAAAGGAAGTGTACCCAAACGGAAATGTATACTGTGCCAGCAAACATGCGGTTGACGCACTTAACCAATCCATGCGAATGGACCTAAACGGAAATGGTATTCGAGTAGGCGCTATCAACCCAGGAATGGTAGATACTGAGTTTAGCGAAGTACGCTTCAAAGGTGATAAAGAACGCGCCGCAAACGTCTACAAAGGTTTTGATGCCTTAACGGCTCATGACATTGCAGATGTAATTCACTTTGTGGTTACCAGACCTTATCATGTGAATATAGTCGATTTGCTCATTCTGCCAACGGCACAAGCCAGCGCTACGCAAACGCACAAATCATAAAACACAAAAAAGCCACTTCTTCAAGTGGCTTTTTCTATTTTAAAACTAAATTATTTGGTTTTACCCTAACTTCACAGAAGTCATAGTCAATGATCCTGCGACTGCTTTGTCATTAAAAAACGAAACATCGTCTTTATCATTCTGCATTCCTAGCGTATACAGTAACGGCAAATAATGCTCTGGAGTTGGAATTGCATATTGAGCTGCTCTACCCAGTTGATGGTAATTAATTAGCGGCGTATGTGCCTTGTTCGAAATTAAATTCTTGAATTGTTCATTCAAATCTAACGCCCAATCATATCCATACGTGTCATTTATTTTATCCCAAGCAACCATTCTCAAGTTGTGCACCATGTTTCCGCTACCAATGATCAAGACTCCTTTTTTTCGAAGTGATTGCAATTGTTGCGCTAATTGATAGTGATATTGCGCTGGTTTTGAATAATCGATACTCAATTGTAATACCGGAATATCAGCATCTGGATACATGTGACGAACTACCGTCCAAGCACCGTGATCTAATCCCCAATCATGGTCTAAAACAATATCTGTTGAAGTCACTAATTTTGAAGTTTCTTCGGCCAATTCAGGATTTCCAGGAGCGTTGTATTGTACATCGAATAACGCTTGCGGAAAACCTCCAAAATCATGAATAGTTTCTGGGAAGTCCATGGCGGTAATTCGGGTTCCTTTGGTATACCAGTGTGCCGAAACTGCCAGCACTGCAGACGGTAATGGAATTTCTTTCGCCATACTCGCCCATCTTCTGGAAAATTCATTGTCTTCAATCCCATTCATTGGAGAACCGTGACCAATAAATAATACCGGCATTGGTTTTTCTCTTTCTTTTAATCCTGAAGCGAAATTATTCAACGATGATAATCCTATAGTTCCCATAGCCATTGTTTTTATAAACTCTTTTCTTTTCATATCAACCTCCTTAATTTAATCTGCTAAGGCTAGCAAAGCATCTAAATCTAACGGACGAACGTACATATCCAATTTTCCATCTGCTGTCCACGGCCATTCTTCTTTGGGTTTATCCCAGTACAATTCTACACCGTGATTATCGGGGTCTCTTATATACAAAGCTAAAGAAACTCCATGATCGGAAGATCCGATTCTTAAATTTTCTACCTGACTAATACGCTTGTAAATATTCGCCAAGTCTTTTTTAGTAGGATACAAAATTGCCAAATGATACAACCCTGTCCCTTCTCTGGTATCTGGCGCAGCGTCTTTACTGTGCCAAGTATTTAATCCTATATGGTGATGATAGCCACCTGCCGAAACAAAAGCAGCTTCTTCACCATATTTCTGAATCAATTCAAAACCAAGTAAATCACAATAAAATTGTATAGATGTATCAAGATTAGACACTCGTAAATGTACATGTCCTATTTGTGTTTTTGGGGGAACTTGATATTTTGAATCTTTCATAGGAATTACTTTTTAATGTGATTTACCTGATCTATTAAACTAGTTCTTATTGAGCAAACTCAGCATTCACTTCAATATTTACCTCATCACTGATCATTGGAGCAGGGAATTTTTCACCAAGATTAAAGTCTGAACGTTTTACTGTACCTGTAATTTGGAAACCTTGTGTCTCTTTGTTATTCATTGGGTTTACAGTAGTTCCTCTGTTCAAAGCATCTAAGGTTACTTTTTTAGTTACTCCGTGCATAGTTAAGTTACCAGTGATTTTCAACTTGTTTTTCCCTGCAGTTTTAACGGAAGTACTTTTGAAGGTTAGAGTTGGATATTTCTCCACATCAAAGAAATCGGCACTTTTTAAGTGATTGTTTCTAGCCTCCACTCTTGTGTCTATAGAAGCACTTTTAGCAGTAAAATTGAAAACAGCATCACTAAAATCTTTTTTAGAAGCTTCAATAGTAATATCTACATCTGTAAAAGCTCCAGAAATTGTATTGATTCCTAAGTGAGTTACCTCAAAACCTACTTGTGTGTGAGGGTCATCGTTTGTCCAAGTTGAAGCAGCAATAGTAAAAGCGCTTAATGATACAAATGCGATTGCGGCAAAAAATAATTTTTTCATGATTCTAATTTTATAATTGTTTTTTGAATTTCTACATGACAAATGTACCACCACAAGGCAGCCCAAATCATTGATCGAAATCAAGAAATACAACTATCGTCATCAAAATGAAAAAAGGAAGCTATTTTGCTTTAGCTATTCTTCGGCGTACACGGCTCAAAGTTTCTGGAGTTAAGCCTAAATAAGACGCAATCATATGTTGTGGTACTCGGTTAGCAATATTTGGATAGCGATTCATAAAATCGGAATAACACATATCGGGCGAACTGCTCATACTTGAATTGAAACGTTGTTGTAAAGCTACATAGGCAGCCGTAATTAATTCTCTGGTAAACGTTTCGTAGCAGTGCGATTGAGAAAGTAAAATTTCATGATCTTCTTTAGCTATGAGAATAATTTCTGAATCTTCTACCGCATCTATAAAAAGTGTAGCTGGTTCTTCCGTAAAAAAGCTATACAAATCGGCAATATGCCAACCTTCGGGCGCAAATTGTACAATGTGTTCATTCCCATTTTCATCAATTGTATAGGCGCGCAACATGCCTTTTTGCACAAAAAATGTATGCTTGCAAACCGCTCCTTCTTGTAGAAGAATGTCTTTCTTTTTCAAGCTTTTCAAAGAAAGATGTTTGCTTATTAGTGCTTTATCTGTTGTTGCTACAGGCGCTTTTTCATTGAATTTTTCAAAATAGAAATCGAACATTTACAAGCCTTTTAAAGAGCTTACAAAGTACGTATTTTTCTAAAAATAGTTGATAACCTGCTTACTTAGTTCATAAGTTTTACAATACGGTAAAGTTAATTTTCGTTTTTATATGTACATTTAAAAACAGCATCTAATCCTTTCTAAATCAAAATGATTAACAAACGACTTCTTGTTAAAAACCTACTTGCGCACAACGATGAAAATAGTTTTTATGACAAGAAACGTTTCATCAATATTGGTGAAAAAGAAGGAAAAGCCAAGTTTTTAAAACACGTTTGTGCGTTGGCCAACTCAAACCCCTGCAACAATTGTTTTATTGTGATTGGTGTAGAAGATGAGGAAAACAAAATTGTTGGAGTTGATTTCTTTGACGACAGTAAAATACAAAACCTCATCAATGCGTATTTAGACAATGCTCCACTAATTTCTTATGAAAACATTCCGTTTCCGCACTTGCCCGAAAATAAAGTTGTTGGCTTAGTTACCATAAGATCTAACGGAAAAGTTTGCGCACTCCGAAAGAATATTTGGAAGTATTATGGCGGTTCGGTTTTCTTTAGAGACGGCAGCATGAGCATGCCCAAAGTTTTTGATATTCAACTTAAGGACACCAATTCGCAAACCGTTGCTAAAATTGAAAAACAAGCCAGTAATAATATTGAGTTAACCCTGAACGGCGTTATTGATTTTCTCTACAATCGGCATAACGACTTGCAAGGACATTACAAGGTTTTTAAAGAGCAATTTGTGGTTTGCTGGGCCGGAACCACCAAAAAAAGTTTTGATAAAACCTATTATTCCCGCGTAGATATTGAGTTGATCAACGAACAGGTGAAACTGTTTTATTCGGCTTTGGATGAAGTGGAAATTATTTTTAACAACGATTCATTTTCCATTATTGAATATGTACATATTGGACTTCGGAACCGGAAAAAATACTATCCGCTAGAACAGGTTGAAATTTCCTTTTTTGATAACGGAACTTATAAAATTGAAAGCACGCTCTTATTTTCGCCTCCGCAATACGATAAAAAAACGCTGCATCATATCTACAACACCAACAATGCGATTCTGAATAAACTCAAGAAAAAAATTCCGTTGCGCCCACACGATCAGCGCGATTTGAAAAACTTACCAGCAACCTATTTGGTGTGTGCTTTGAACGGTTTTGAAGATGCAAGAAATCTATTGGAAGAAAACCGCTGGCTTATTAAAGATCATAACCGGGAAGTCTACGAATCACTCAAAGAATGTTTGCGAATTTTGAGAAAGGTAAAATATAGTTAAATCAGTTCATTTTCATAGATTTCGCAAGGGTTTTAGCTTCACAAAAGGTATCTTTACACTTCGTTTTTCATACCCAAAAAGATATAATTCCACATGAAAACAAAAATTTCCTTTTTACTGTTTTTTGTATTTACCAGTTTCGCTTTTAGTCAAGATGAGCCAATTACCATTGGTCATAAATTTCATTTAGAATCTAAAGTTTTAGGAGAAGATCGTGAAGTTTGGATTAGTCTTCCTAACAATTACAACGACTCTATTTACACCAAAGAAAATTACAGTGTTTGCTATTTTTTTGATGGTGACGCCCATTTTGAAAACATGGTTGCACAAAGCAATCGACTTTCGAGCGGATTGTATGCTTCTATGCCTAATACGATTATGGTAGGAATTTTACAAAAAGACAGAACACATGAATTAACCCCAACCAACATGAAAGCACCGGCAGATTGGAAACGGGTTGATTTTTCTAAAAGCGGTGGTTATCCTGATTTCTTGAATTTTATTCAGAATGATCTCAAACCCTATATCAATAAAAAATACAGAACTAATGGTTACGAAATTCTTGTAGGACATTCCTTTGGCGGATTGGCAACTACCTATACTTTCATTAATCATCCTGAGTATTTTGACGCGTATATAGCTTTAGACCCTAGTATTTGGTGGGATGATGCTTTACTTTTAAAACAATTAGATACAACATCTAATCTTGAAAAATTCAATCATAAAACTTTCTTTTTAGCCAAAGCAGACGATGTAGGTTCTGGCGACAGACATCATGAAGCAATTTTAGCTTTGAACACCAAACTAGATAGCCTTCAAACTAAAACCAACTTACGTTATCAATTTTCATTTTATGAAGGAGAAGATCATGGAACTGTGGTAATTCCGGCAGAATATGACGGATTACGTTTCATTTTCAAAGGCTATCAACTGCCTGTAAAAGCTGTTATGAAAAACCCGAATTTATTAAATGATCATTTTGAAGAAGTCTCTAAAAACTTAGGTTTTACTGTTTTGCCAAGTGAAGCTTTGATAGACAAATTGGCTAAGGTTTGTGTACGTCAGGGTTCTTTAAACCAGGCAAAAACATTGCTCTACAAAAACACTATTTATTACCCAAACAGCCAGCATGCTGCAAAACGCTACAAAGACTTTAAGAGTAAGTAATTTTAAAGCAGATAATATAAAAAAGCCTGTGATTAATAACCACAGGCTCTTTCTTTGCAAACTAAGGATATTTGATTTGACTCAAATAATTTATTCTTCAGCGTTTAATTTCCCAACTGCAGAAATGTTTTCAGCAACAACCTCAATACCTTCTGTCATAGTTGCTGTAGCAGCATCTACAATATATAAATGTGGATTGGTACTTGTGTTAATTGGGAATACAACCTCGTCACTATCTGCATCTACATAAGGAATTCCAACAGAGGAAATATCTTCTGGCACACCGGTAACCCAATCAAAAGTTTGGTTTACTACGTTTACAACTGCAAATTTATTACGTGTGTATGATGGTGACGCACTAGCCGAAGCTGCATCTGTAAACATTTGAACTACAAATGTATTTTCACCAACGTAATAGGTTCTGTATAATTTGTACCCATCAGAAGCAGCAGAGATATCAAAGAAATAATCTTCATCAAAAGCATATTCTCCATCATTGATCTTTAATACTCCAGAAGCTACGTCTGCATCATCAATAGCAGAAGAAAATACATAGGTATCTCCGTTTTCAAGAACTTCAATTCCCGTTTCACCCTGAGAACGAGATTGCCCTGCAACAGGACCTGTTCTACCTTCGTCTTCAATTACTTGTTGTAATTCTAAAGCTTCGTTATAAACCGCTACGTATGTATGGTTGTTGAAATCACTTGCAAAAGCATTATCGCCACCGTCGCTACCTGCTTTTATGGTTCTAAAACCAATTAGCAATTCATCATTTCTTTGCTCAACATCTGTAATGTATGCATACTCTCCATTACCCGCTAAAGCTTCGGTATCAATAGTAATTGGCCCTTCGATAGCCTCAGTTTCACCATTAACTGTATAGAAAGTAGCTACTGGAGATTCGTAGTTTCTAGAAGAATATTCAATATACATTTTGTTATTAAAAATTCCTTTACTCTGAATAGAAACCGTTAAATTTAGTTCTGATCTTGCTTCTAAGGCTCCTTCAGTATCTAAAATAAACGATTGTGTAGCTCCAGGATCTGACTGATTATATATAAATGAAAAAGCAGCTAGTTCTTTGTAAAAATACCATCTTGGCGTACCAATCACCTGTAATCCGTTACCACCTAAAGCAGACACACTTCCTTCGGTAATAGCCTCTGTACCCACTAAATATGAGTTTTCTGTATCGTCTGCAGCAATAATATATTGAGATGTTGCTGTGCTTCCTTCTGATCCGCTTGTACTAGTATCGTCATCGCTACATGAAACAGTTGAAATTACTGTTGCTAACGCCAACGCTACGTAAAATTGCTTTTTGAATAACATAGTTTATAATAATTAAAATTTATCTAAAAAATATCTGAGTTTAATGGCAAATGCTCTTCCCGGTTTTTGAAGACTGAAATTGTCATACAAGTCTTCATTTAAAATATTGGTACACTCTAGAGAAACATTATATTTTCCGTTTTTCATGCTATAGTTCACATAAATATCGTGCGCTACTTGGGTTGGAATTTTTCTTCCGCCATAGCTACTCCAGCTATAATCAAATTCATGAATATACAAGAGGTTATAGCTAAGACTTAAACGATCTTCTTTGTTACGAATATTCTTAAAGAAGAATGAAAAATCTGCGTTTCCGTAGAGGTAAGGCATATTCGGAATTCGATCATCGTAAATGGTACTTACAACCGTTCTTCCGGTTCTGTATTTTAATTTATTTCGAAGATTTTGATACGTAAAACTTGCTCCCGCTGTAAAGAAATCTGAATAATTATAGCGTGCTTCAAAATCTACTCCTCTGTTTTGTACTTTGGCCTCATTTCCCGGCTGTAAAGTTCCGGTTGAAGGACTTACTACTTGTCTGATGAAATCTTTAATATCTCTATAAATAAAGCTGGCATCTAGGTTCAACGAATTTTTAGAATTCATTACCCAATTGTAATTGGCTCCAAAATTGAAATTGTCGCTGCTTTCCGGTTTCAAATCGGTATTTCCTAATTCAAAATCGTTTCCGGCTCCAAACAATTCTCTGGCAGTGGGTAATCTGTATGCTTTTTCGTAAGAAGCTTTGGCCTGTAAATTTTCTAAAATAAAATAGGAAGCAGCACCTCCGTACCCTAATTCTTTGGTAGCTGTAGTTAAATGTTCATACTCACCATCCGATTCTGGATCTGCATATTGCCCTACCTGATTATAGTAATATTTTGAAAACAACGAAACATCTAGTTTCTCATTCATTTTATATTTATAACCAAGACCTAAAATATTTTTCAAGGTTTCACTAGGATACGCATCAGCAGCACTTGGTTCTACCTCATTTCTACTTTTTCTAGAAAATGTATTCAAGACATTGTTTACGGTAATGGCATGCTTTTCATTTACGGTATACGTAACGTTGGTGTTTACCGCTCCGTTCCTGTTTTTAAAAAACATACGGGTGTAGTTAAATTCTCCCGGCTCATCGGTGTCTACATATTCTCCCAACCAATTGTAGCGTCTTGTAGAATCATCAATATTAGCATTCTCCCCAAAATTGTAATTTGCAGAGAGCGACACATCTAAATTCTTTGTAAACAAATCCTTTTTACGGTAAGTAAGATTTGGCATCAAGGTTTGAGAAGTGGTGTATTTATCACCAAAAGCGATCTTCATATATGCCGGATGCTGTACTTGGTTATACTCGTCTCCCCAAGTAAAGCCAAGTAATAACTGGTCTGCAAACGATTTGTTTACAAAACCAATTTTACCCATTAAGGTGTAATTTCGGTACATATCATGAAAACGACGCACTTCTCTTATTTCTCCTGAATAAATATTGGTATCTAAATTCAAAATATCAGCATCTACTTTGTAATCGTTGTCTGAATAATTCTGAAAAGCCGTCAACCGTGCTGTAAATCCTGAATCTGCTGTGTAAGCCGCATTTACAAAAGATTTGTGGGTATTGAAAGATCCGTACGAATACGATGCATCTATGAAATTTTGTTTTCCGTTTTCGGTCACAATATTGATAGCGCCACCTAAAGCATCAGAACCAAAAGTAATAGGCACTACCCCTTTATAGACCTCTACACGTTTGGCTAAATTGATAGGAATATTGTTCAATTGAAAAGCCGAGCTAAAACCTTCCATAGGAATTCCGTCTATAAAAAACTTCACATGTCTTCCGGTAAAACCGTTCAGCATTACATTCATATCAGAACCTACGCCACCCGTTCTACGCACACGCACTCCCGAAACTCTTTCTAAAGCTTGCGAAATATCTAACGTAGTATTGTGTAGTG
Source organism: Pustulibacterium marinum (assembly GCF_900116665.1). Taxonomy (GTDB): domain Bacteria; phylum Bacteroidota; class Bacteroidia; order Flavobacteriales; family Flavobacteriaceae; genus Pustulibacterium; species Pustulibacterium marinum. Next base: position 98,200 of record NZ_FPBK01000009.1, read on the forward strand.
GTTGCGCATCTACAGCTACTACGTTAAAAGCAGATTCTTGTACATCTTTTAAAATAGATTTTCCAGTTACGCTTACGTCTTCCAGCAACATATCGGGGTCTTCTTCGAGTGCAATATTTAGCGTAATAGTTTTACCAGAAAATACTTGAATTTGCTGTTCTTGCTTTAGATATCCAAGTATTGAAATAAGCAACGTATGTTTTCCTTCTGGAAGTGTCAAAGCATATTTCCCGTTTTCATCACTCTCTGTGTAGTAGCTACTACTATTCTTGGAATATACATATGCCATAGGCAATGTTTCACCATCTTTTGTGGTAATTTTTCCAGTAACGGTTCCTGTTTGGGAGAATCCTATTGCAGCACAACAGATGCTGAAAATAAGAATAAGGTAGTTAGTTTTAATCACTTTCTTTTATTTAAACTAATTTTAAATAACTTTGCAAATGTATTTGAACCAACTGAGCTACAATGTCGGTTTTGGAATAAAATATATCGAAAAACGTATTTATGAAGATTCAATCTAAATTAAAAGAACTTCAATGTGACTTATTTTCCATAGATACTTCTGAAGTAAGTGAAGGAACGTGTATCGAAGAAAAAATAGCTTTAGATGAACCCAATTGTTCGGCAGTATCACAAATAATTTACAGTACAGATTTCTGTTTATTAAAAACTGTTTTTGACACGAAAATTGGGATTACAGATAATTTTTCGATCACCGGTGAATATATTCAATTATCTTATTTGACTGATGGCAATCCAAGAATATTATTAAACGACACCGACTCTCAGTTACTCAAAATAGGAAACTTGCAATTGTGTTTTTCTAAAAATACGTCGGCAGAAATTCACATGAACGAAGCTATGAAGTTTGAATACATTTGTATCTTTTTTACCAAGGAGTTTTTTATTCACCTCTTCAGAAACGCATCTTGGTATTGTGGTGATTCCTTTTTTAAAAAAGTTGCCCGAGGTGAGTATTCCGATTTGGGAAAATTACAGTTTCCGCTAAATCACACTTTGCACCAATTAACCCAAGATCTGTTTAAACTGACAATTGAAAAGCATTTAAAGTTTCATTTATTGCAACTTAAATTCAAGGAAATTTTCATACACATATCCAACCTTTCCGCTGACAACAACCTTCCGAAAAATTTAGATATTTCTGAAGATCAATATCAAAAAATTAAAAAGGTACATGCCTACGTAACCTTACATTTTCATAGAACGCCCACTTTAAAAGAATTGGCTAGAATGGCTATTTTAAATGAATTGCAACTCAAAACAGGGTTTAAAAAAATCTATGGAATTACGATTCGAGCTTACATCATTCAACTTAAAATGGAACGTTCCAAAAGTTTGTTGGCACGCTATTCTGTAAACGAGACTGCATCTATTTTGGGTTATAAAAGTGTTTCTCACTTTATTCAAAGTTTTAAAAAATTCTACGGTACTACGCCAAAACAAATTATCACATAAAAAAAGGACTTCTCCTGTGATGGAAAAGTCCTTCTATTAAATTTCGAATTCTATTTTACTTTTTTGAGACAGGAAAACCTCTATCGCGCATCAATGCATCAATCTCGGCATCTCTTCCTCTAAATAACTTGTATGCCTTGGCAGGATCCATTGCATTTCTTGGCGCAAACAAGTATTTCACCAATTTCGCAGCAACATCTTTATCATAAAATCCGTTTGGAGCTTCAGCAAACGCTTCCGCTGCATCAGACGTTAAAACATCTGCCCACAAATAGCCATAATAACCGGTAGCATATCCTTCACCAGAAAATACATGTCCAAATTGCGTGGTTCTGTGACGCATTGGTATTTCTTTTGGCATTCCTAAATTTTGTAATTGCTCCTTTTCAAACGCTTGAACATCGGTGATTTTATCAGGATCTGTAGTGTGATAAATCATGTCCATCAAAGCCGAAGCCATAAACTCGGTAGTAGCAAAACCTTGGTTAAAAGTACTCGCCTTTTTAATTTTCGCCACCAATTCTGCCGGCATAGGTTCACCAGTTTTGTAGTGCTTCAAGAATTTGTTGATGACCGCATCGGTGCTCAACCAACGTTCTAACAATTGAGATTGAAATTCGGTATAATCTCTAACGCCTCCATTCAACGTTGGATATTTAATGTCTGAAGACAAAAAGTGTAATGCATGACCAAATTCATGGAAAAACGTTTCCGCATCGTCCCAACTTACCAGAATAGGATCGCCCGGAGCTGGTTTTACAAAATTGGAATTGTTAGATGCCAAAACAGGTTTATTTCCTGTTAATTCCGTTCTACCACGATAGGTAGTTGCCCAAGCACCAGAACGTTTTCCGGCACGCGCATACGGATCTAAATACCACAAGCCTACAATATCACCAGACGTTTTATCGCTCACTTGCCAAACCTTTACATCTTCTTGAAAAACCGGAACAGTATCTGTAGACACCGGCGTAAATTCAAAATTGAACAACTCACCAGCTACATAGAAAATAGCTTTTCTAAGGTTATTTAGCTCTAAATATTGCTTTACTTCTTCGCTATCTAAACTGTATTTTTCTTTGCGTACTTTCTCCATGTAATATCTGTAATCCCACGGCTCTATACTGATATTTTCACCTTCTTTTTTCGCTAAAGTTTCCATATCATCCACTTCTTCCTCAACACGAGCTAACGCCGCCGGCCAAACTTTAAGCATCAAATCCATCGCATTTTCAGGATTCTTAGCCATTCTATCTTGCAAACGCCATTCTGCATAATTGTCGTACCCCATCAAAGCAACACGCTCATCTCTTAGTTTTAAGATCTTCGCTACAATTTCGTTGTTATCATGCTCATCGCCATTATTTCCTCGGGAATAATAGGTTTCCCAAACTTTTTCACGAAGTGCTCGCTCGCTGGAATACGTCAAAAACGGATCCATTGAAGATCGTGTGTTGGTAATTGCATATTCGCCAGAATGTCCACGTTCTTCCGCTGCACTGGCAGCCGCTTTCACAAAACTTTCCGGCAAACCACCTAACTGATCCTTGCTGATATAAGTAACATAATCTTCCTCATCGGCTAATACATTATTGGAAAAATCGGTATACAATTCTGATAACTGTTTGTTGATATCGGCATACTTTTTCTTGTCTTTTTCAGAAAGATTTGCACCGTTCATTTCAAAACGCTTATAGATAAGTTCTACGGTTCGTTGTGCTTCTGGTTCTAACGGTGTTTTTTGTGATGCTTCATACACGGTTTTGATGCGTTGAAACAAGGCCTCATTCTGAGAAATTTTTGAATTATATTCTGAAATTTTCGGAGACAATACTGCTTCTACTTCTCTAAATTCGGGCGTAGACATATTGCTACTGTAAATACCGTAATAGGTGAAAGCTCTATCAAGTTCGGCTCCTGATTCTTCATACGGAATAATAGTATTTTCAAAGGTAGCTGGTTCTGTATTTGCAGCTATCTCGTCAATTTCTTTTAAATGTTTTTCTATTCCTTTTTCAATAGCAGGCTTTACCAATGCTATCTCCATTTTATCAAAAGCCGGAACGCCACCATAAGGACCTTTCCATTCTTCTAACAATACATTTTCACTAGTCATATGTTCGGTATTCTCTTTGGTTTCTTGCGTGCAGGCAACAATGCCAGCCAGTAAAATAAGCACTGAGGCTCGTTGAACAGTTTTCTTCATACATTAAAATTTGGAAGTTGAAGATACAAACTTTAGCAGTTTAAGCATATTCTTTAAGTAAACTTAAACATAGATTACTTGGCTGCTGCGATATGTTTTTAGAAATTTGAAGAAAATATGTATTCATGAGAACCCTTGTTATTGGCGATATTCATGGCGGTTACCGCGCCTTGCTCCAAATTTTAGAACGTGCAAATGTTACCGAAGATGATAAACTTATTTTTCTGGGAGATTATGTAGACGGATGGAGTGAATCGCCAAAAGTGATTGCCAAATTGATTGAATTGAGAAGTACCAATGAGTGCATTTTCATGCAAGGAAATCATGATGAATTACTGTTAGATTATTTCCAAAGTGAAACCAAAAACGATATGTGGTTTATGCATGGTGGCGGAGCATCTGTAGCGGCATATGAAAAATTGAGCAAAGAGGAACTCGCTATACATATTGATTTTCTTTCCAACTTACAACATTACTACATTGATGATGAAAAAAGACTTTTCATCCATGCTGGATTTACGAATTTGCACGGAGTAGATTTTGAATATTTTCCAAAACTGTATTATTGGGACAGAACGCTTTGGGAACTTGCTTTAGCTATAGACCCTAGTCTTGAAAAAGATGACATTAGATATCCAAAACGCTTGTTACATTACAAAGAAATATTTATTGGCCACACACCTTTAACCAGAATCGGAGAGTCTACACCACAAAACAGAGCCAACGTTTGGAATGTTGATACCGGAGCCGCTTATAAAAACCCATTAACGATTATGGACGTGGATACCAAGGAATATTGGCAAAGTGATAACGTAAATGATTTATACCCAGAAGAAAAAGGGAGAAATTAATATATTTTTATACGATATTTTTTGTACTTTTAGAAAGTGTTTTTAAAACACTTTATGACTGATACTCTAAATTTCCCCATTTTCCCAACACACATACATAAACCCTTATTACTCTTTAGAAGATAATAAGGGTTCTTTTTTTAAATATGAAAGCCGCTATTACAAAATTGTAATAGCGGCTTTGCTGTTATATTTGGTTAGCTAGTAAAAATTCAATCTACCAGAAATATCCATATAAAGCTATTAGGATAATTACAATACCCATAGCTCCCATGAAGAATGTTTTGTCTGTTTTGAATAAATCTGTATCCACTTCATAAGCATTCTGATCTTGGAATGTACAGTTAGCATTGTTGTACATCATCAATGATAAGAATCCGAATAGGAAAGCTAATAAAACAGCAGATTCATATCCTAAATTGGTATAATCCAATCCGAAAAGCGTAGTACCAAATACTAGTGTAACTACTGTAGCAACAACTCCTAGAATACCAAAAATTAATCCGGCTAATTTGAATTGTTTACGTTTTTCATCTGAAATCTGTGTTGCAGGAACTCTGTTTTTATCAGTAATCGTTAAAATCACAGCAAGTGTAATCAAAATCACACAGGTATATCCCATACGTAATTGGAAAGGAACATCCGAAGCTGCAAATTTTAAAATGATAGAAGTTGGTAACGTAGCAATGGTTGTCCACAAAGCAGCTCTATTAGAAGCTCTTTTCCAGAAAAGTCCCATACCAAACACAACCACAACACCTGGATAAATAAATCCGGTGAATTCCTGAATATACTGGAATGCCTGGTCTAAACCTCCTAACAATGGTCTTGCTGTAAATACAGCAATGATCAAAGCTACTAAAGCAGAAATACGACCTACTTTTACCAATTTTCTTTCAGAAGCAGTTTTATCAATTACTTCTTTATAAATATCCATTGTAAAGATGGTAGACGTAGAGTTTAACATAGAAGCCAACGAAGAAACTACCGCAGCAATCAAAGCAGCAAATGCTAACCCTCTAATACCTGTTGGTGCAAAGTTTCTTAACAACCATGGATAAGCTTCATCCGATTTTTCAATAGTACCTTGTAAATACTGCGTTAACTCTGGGAAATCTCCTTGATGAGCAAAAATCACATACGCTGCAATACCAGGAATCACCACGATTAACGGAATTAAAATCTTCAAATAAGCTCCAAATAAAAGACCTCTTTTTGCTTCTTTTAAATTTTTAGCAGCCAATCCTTTTTGAATGATATACTGGTTGAATCCCCAATAACCTAAATTGGTTAACCACATAGCTCCTAAAATTACCGCAATACCAGGAAGATCTATAAATGGATCTTTCTCGCCTCCGGCACCATCAGAAATTAAAGATTTCCCTTTTTCAATAATCATACTAAAGTGAACATCATCTGGTGTAGAAACCACTTTGTGATATACCATGTTGAAACCGTCAATAGCGCTTCCAGTATCACTAATAGCTGCAAGTGCAAACCATGCCGTGATAAGACCACCACCTACAAGGAAAACCACTTGTAAAACATCGGTCCAAGCAACTGCTTTTAAACCTCCGTAAATAGAATACACACCAGCGAATAGTAACAATCCTACTACACCGTAAATTTTATCAACTCCTAAAATTTGTTCCATAGCGGTAGCTCCCAACCATGCAACAGAAGTTAAGTTTACAAATACATAAACCAATAACCAGAAGAAAGAAAAGAAGAATGCTACCCCTTTACCATAACGCTCTCTCGCAAGTTGTGGCATGGTGTAGATTTTCTTATCTAGCATAATTGGTAAAATATACTTAGCTACAATAATTAATGCAGCAGCAGCAATCCACTCATATGCAGCAATGGCTAACCCAATGGCATAACCAGAACCCGACATACCAATAAACTGCTCTGCAGAAATATTAGCTGCAATAAGCGATGCTCCAATTGCCCACCAAGACAAGGTACCACCGGCTAAAAAGTAATCTTTAGAATTTTTCTCTTCTCCTTTTTTATCACGAGAAATGAACAATCCCAAAGCCGCTATCAAAATAACGTATCCTATAAATATCCCATAATCTAAGGGCTGAAATCCTCCGTTCATATCGTTTGTTTGTATTTATTGTACTGAAAATTTATACGTCGTTTTGGTTTCATATTTCTCTCCCGGGTTTAAAACCGTAGAAGGAAATTCCGGTTGATTTGGCGAATCTGGATAGTGTTGTGTTTCTAAACACAAACCAGAACGTTGCTCATACATACCACCTGTTTTGCTTTTGTGGGTTCCGTCAAGGAAATTTCCACTGTAAAATTGAATTCCAGGTTGATCTGTATAAATTTCCATCAATCTTCCAGATGCTTTATGATGTAGCGATCCTACTTTTCTGAAACCCTTGTCTTGATCATTTAAAACCCAGTTATGATCGTATCCCATTCCGCGTTTCAGCTGTTCATCATCTACTTTAATATCTTTTCCTATTTCTTTTGGAGACGTAAAATCGAACGGAGTTCCTTCAACTTTTGTAATCTCTCCTGTTGGAATTAATGTTTCATCTACAGGCGTCATTCCGTCTGCATCTAGCATCAATTCATGATCTAAAATAGTATTGAATTTACCGGATAGGTTAAAATAAGAATGTTGTGTTAGGTTTACCACAGTTTTTTTGTCTGTTTCTGCTTCATAACCAATCTCTAACTCATTATCATCAGTTAAAGTATACGTTATCGTTGTAGTTAATTTCCCTGGGTAACCTTCTTCTCCATCTTCTGCAGTGTAGTGAAATTTGATGGTTGGTTCAGCAGCTCCATCAACAGGTTCTGCAGTCCAAACTCTTTTATCAAATCCTTTACCGCCGTGTAAACTATTTGGACCATCGTTTACGGTTAGTTGGTATTCTTCTCCGTCTAAAGAAAATTGGCCTTTAGCGATACGGTTACCATATCTTCCAATAGCAGCACCGAAGAAATATGGATTTCCATTAAAATATTCTTCTGGTGTTGTGTAGCCTAATACTACGTTTTCGTACTCTCCGTCTTTGTTTGGAGCTGTTAAAGAAGTAATAATTGCACCATAGTTGATTACGCTCATTTGCATTCCATTCTTGTTTGTTAGAATGTACTCACTAATTTTAGCTCCTTCAGGAGTTGTAGCGTACTCAGCTTTGGTAATAGGAAGCCCCACCGATTCTTCTTGAACCGTTGGAGCTTCTTGTTTTTTACTAGATTCTTTACAACTTACATTGGAAAATAGAAAACCAAAACATAAAAGGTATACACCTAGTTTCAAAGTTTTCATAATGTTAATTGGTTTAAGTTTATCTATAGAACTTATCGTTCCAGCGTAATGTATTTTTGAAATCAGATAGCTTAGTATCTTCATCGATCACAAGATATTCAATTCCGGCTATTTCAGCAAAATCTTCTAACTGTTCTGCTGTAACATTTTCGCTATAACAAGTATGGTGTGCTCCACCGGCTAAAATCCAAGCGGTACAACCAATTTCGAAATTTGGAAGTGGTTCCCACATAACGCGTGCTACTGGTAAGTTTGGCATTTCTTCGGTAACTTCTTCACCTTTAGTTTTGTTTACTAACAGTCTAAAATGGTTACCAAAATCCATTAAAGCAGCGTTTAAAGAATCGCCCGCTCTACCGTTAAATACCAGACGAACAGGATCTTCTTTACCACCAATTCCTAACGGATGCACTTCACAAGATGGTTGTTCTGCAGCCAAACATGGATCTACTTCTAACATGTGCGAACCTAAAACTCTAGGGGCAGCAGGATCTAAATGATAGGTATAGTCTTCCATAAAAGCATTACCACCTTCTAAACCGTGTCCCATAACTTTCATTGCACGTACTAAAGCAGCCGTTTTCCAGTCACCTTCTCCTGCAAATCCGTATCCTTTTTCCATTAAACGCTGAACAGCGATTCCTGGTAATTGTTTCATTCCGTAAAGGTCTTCAAAAGTATCACTGAAACCTTTGAAACCTCCATCTACTAAGAACTTCTCTAAACCAATTTCGATACGAGCTGCATCTACTAGTGATTGTCTTTTAGCTCCACCTTCTAGAAGGTCTTCAGTCATTTTATAAGAAGCTTCGTATTCTTTGATCAAATCAGCTACTTGTTCATCGGTAACCGCATCAATTAAAGCTACCAAATCTCCGATACCGTAAGAGTTTACAGAGAAACCAAATTTAGTTTCAGCCTCTACTTTGTCTCCGTCAGTAACAGCTACAAAACGCATGTTGTCACCAAAACGAGCAAATTTAGCACCTTGCCAATCATCCCAACCTAAAGCAACACGTGTCCAAGCTCCAATTTTTTGTTGCACAGCTTCTTGAGCCCAGTGACCAACAACTACTTTACGGTTTTTGCGTAAACGACTTACCATAAAACCAAATTCACGGTCACCGTGAGCAGCTTGGTTCAGGTTCATAAAGTCCATATCCATAGTTCCCCATGGAATATCTTGGTTGTATTGTGTATGTAAGTGTAATAATGGTTTTTGTAATGCTGATAAACCTCTGATCCACATTTTTGCAGGAGAGAATGTATGCATCCAAGTGATTACTCCGATACAGTTTTTTTCATGATTTGCCGCAACTAATGTTTCATAAATTTCTTCAGTAGTTTTTACAGTTGGTTTGAAAACCACTTTTACCGGAATATGGCTAGAAGCATCTAATGCATTTGCAATTTCTGTAGAATGTTCTGCTACTTGAGCAAGTGTTTCTGGCCCGTATAAGTGCTGGCTACCTGTGATAAACCACACTTCTTTTGAACTAATATCGATCATTTTAAATATCTGTTTGTTTTATTGTTAATTCTGACCGTAATACGCATCTTTTCCATGCTTACGATCGTAATGTTTTTTAATCAATGAATCTTTTAATCTTGGTGCTTGCGGATTAATTTGGCGTGTTAAATAGGCCATTTCTGCAATGGTTTCTAATACTTTGGAGTTGTAAACGGCTTTTGCAGCATTTTTCCCCCAAGTAAAAGGACCATGATTTCCTAGCAAGACCATTTCAACTTCTTCATAAGAAAGTCCTTTTTCTTTGAAACAGTCTAAAATTTGAATTCCAGTATTGTGCTCATAATTTCCTTCAATAAGATCATCACTCATTGGTGGTGCACAAGGAATATCGGCTGTTAAGTGATCGGCATGTGTAGTACCAAAGATTGGAATATCTAATTGTGACTGTGCCCAAGCACATGAAAATGTAGCATGCGTATGTGAGATTCCACCAATTTTTTCCCAATTCTTATACAAATATGCATGCGTTTTGGTGTCTGAAGACGGACGCATGGTGCCTTCGATAATATTGTTATCGTAATCTAAGATTACAATATCTTCTGGCTTTAATATTTCGTAAGGAACACCACTTGGTTTGATGGCAAAAACACCATTTGCTCTGTCCACAGCACTTACGTTACCAAAGGTATACACAACCAGCTTTAAAGCATCTAGTTGCATGTTCGCTTCGTAACATTCTCTTTTCAGCTCTTTATACTTGGAACTCATATTTATTTGCTTTTGTAGCAGCCTCAATAAATTCTGCTAATTGTTTGTATTCGTTAAGATACGCTTTGTACTCTTCTACTTGTTTCGCTTTAGGGAAATATTCTGCTTCAAAATCACTTCCTAAAACTTTACTAGCTTCAATTACATTTGGATAAATACCCGCAGCAACTGCAGCATAAATAGCCGCTCCTAATGCTGGTGCTTGGTCTGATGAAGCTACTTTAATTGGCATGTCTAAAACATTTGCCAAGGTTTGCATAATGAATGGCGATTTTCTTGCCACACCACCAATACCAATTACGGTGTTGATCTTTACACCTTCTGATTCAAAACGATCTACAATCATTTTAGAACCAAAACAGATGGCATTTACCAATGCTTTGAAAATATGTGGTGCTTTGGTACCCAAAGAAATCCCTTTCATAGCACTTTTCAATTCCTGATTAGCATCGGGCGTTCTTCTACCGTTCACCCAGTCAAGTGCTGTAGGAACTGCTTCGCTCATAGGAATACCTTCTGCCTGTGCAGCTAATGTTCTGATAAAATTGTCATTTACCTCAGCAACTAACTCTTCTTTTTGTTTTTCTGAAAGGATAGAAGACGTTAAAACCAAATTGTCTATTGGCCAAGATAATACATCTTTAAACCAAGCCAACACATCTCCAAAACCAGACTGACCAGCTTCTAAACCAACCATTCCCGGAATTACAGAACCGTCTACCTGACCACAAATTCCTTTCACACAAGTATCTCCCAATTCATCATAAGAAGAAACCATGATATCACAAGTTGAAGTACCCATAACACGTACCAAAGCATGCTCGTCTACTTTTGCGCCGATAGCACCAGAGTGCGCATCAAATGTACCTACTGCAATAACTGTATTGGTTGTTAGCCCTAATTTAGCTGCCCATTCTTCGTTCAAATTACCAGCAACTTGGTCTGATGTAAATGTTTCAGTATATAAATTTTCTCTTAAAGAGGCTAAATACGGATCTAGTTTACCTAGAAAATCTTCTGATGGTAAACCATCCCAGCTTTCATGCCACATAGATTTGTGACCTGCAGCACAACGGCTTCTTTTAAACGTATCTAAATCTTTATGATCTGCTAAAATATAGGTCATAATATCACAATGCTCCATCCAAGTATACGCAGCGTTTTTAACAGCCTCATCTTCTCTTGCAATGTGTAATATTTTTGCCCAGAACCATTCCGAAGAATAAATTCCACCTTCATATTTAGTGAAATCTTCACCACCCCAATTGGCAGCAAGCTCATTGATTTCGTTTGCTTCTTTAATAGATGTGTGATCTTTCCACAAGATCATCATAGCATTTGGGTTTTCTTTAAAACCATCTACCAATGCCAGCGGCGTACCGTCTTTGGTTACAGGAACCGGAGATGATCCTGTTGTATCTATACAAATACCTACAACGCTTTCGGGATCTACTTCACTTGAAGATACTACAGACTTAATAGTATTTTCTAATCCTTCGATATGATCTAAAGGATGTTGACGAAATTGATTGATACCCGGATTGCAATATAATTTTTCTTTCCATCTTTGATACCAATGTACTTCTGAAGCCAATTCTGCTCCAGTTTCGGTATCAATTAAAACAGCTCTTACAGAATCTGACCCGTAGTCTAATCCAATTACATATTTTTTCATCTGTGTAGACATTTTAGTTTTTACTTACTTTACAAATATAGCATTCTCTTTTTAATAAATGTATTTTTTACACTTATTATTTTTTAATAATATTCAAAAACGGGTCTTCCGCCTTTATCAAACTTAACTTCCATCATTCTGGCATGACGGTTAGGGTCATATAAAGGATCTGCTTTTATTTCATCCAACGGTCTTGTATCCGATGCTGGAACCACGGAAGGATCTCCTACAGCTTTTTCATAATCTCTTGCATGGTAAATCATTAATGGGTTTCCATTTTCATCTACAGTAAACGAATTGTGCCCAGGGCCATAAATACCTTTCGATTCATTAGTTTTTAAAACCGGATATCTAGATTTTGTCCAAGAATTTCTGTCTAGTAAGTCAGCATCTGCGTCTGCTTCCATCATTCCCATGCTGTAGCAAGAACCTGTTGCGCTTGCTGAAAAAGTAATGAAAATTTTTCCATCATTCTTAATTACTGCCGGACCTTCATTTACCCAAAAACCTATACGCTCCCAATCGTAATCTGGTGTCGTAAGCATGAACTGAACAGTTTTAAGTTTTATTGGCGATTCCATCTCAGCTAAATACAAGTTTGAAGCTGCAAATTGTCCACCAGTTTTTTCGGCCCAACAGAAATAGCGTTTACCGTTATGGTCGAAAACAGTTCCGTCTAAAGAAAAGTCAGTAAAACTCATCGGATCTTTATCTGCGGCTTGCATTTGTCCTAATTCAATCCATTCATCATTCAAAGGGTCTTGACCAGAACATTCAATGACATAGGGTCTCAATTTCCAAATATCGCTTTCTTCACTTCCTGCAAAATACACATACCATTTACCATCTAAGTAATGAATTTCTGGAGCCCAAATATGGCGACTCATTGGTCCACTTTCGTGTTTTTCCCAAACTCTAAATGGCTTGGCTTCTTGCAACTCTTCAATTGTTTTTGCACGTCTTATCTCAATGGCGTCATACGTAGGAACCGAACCGGTAAAATAGTAATATCCGTCAGTATGTCTGTAAATAAACGGATCTGCTCGTTGCAGTACAATGGGATCATTGGTAAGATTTGAGGCTACTTCCGTAGTCGTCTTAGCCACCTCTTCTTTTGGCTTTTCCTCCTGCACTTTTGTTTCGGTACATGAAGAAACACCCGCCAGAATAATAGCGGAAAGTGCTAAATGTTTGAATCTGTTTGTTTTCATATTGTGTTTGTTTGCTTTATTATTCTATTCCATAGGAGAAACAGTTGGCCAACCATCCTTCCATTGGATTTCTTTGATTGTTAATACCGGTGCTGCATTGCGCTTGGCATCATACGCATGAAAAATTAGATAATCCTTTCCTTCAAAAGCATACGTACTATTGTGTCCTGCTCCATACCAGTTTTTATTTCCTTCAATAACCAAAGTTCCTCCGCCTTGGAAAAGTGATTTTCCATCTTTGTCAAGATAAGGTCCGGTTACATTTTCAGAACGTCCCACGACTACTTTGTATGTGCTGTTTTCACCACGGCAACATAAATCCCATGATAAAAACAAATAGTAATATTGATCCTTTTTGAATATAAATGGTGCTTCTAATGCTGCATCTCCAGGATCGGAATCTTGCAACTCAAAACTACGCTCTCTGCGCGCTACGGTATGCCATTCTTGCGGTTCTGCAATTGATAATAAATCTGAATTCAGTTTTACCAATTTCAAACCGTCCCAAAAAGAACCAAAGGTTAACCAAGGTATATTGTTTTCGTCGAAAATTAAATTCGGGTCAATTGCATTCCACAAATCTCTATTGGGTTGTGATTGAATAACAATTCCATGATCTATCCAGTTAAAATCTGAGCTATTTGGATCTAAGGTTTTATTGGTAGCTACGCCAATTGCTGAAGTATTTTTAGCGAAGGCTGAAACCGAATAATACAAGTAATATTGACCGTTATGATACGATACATCTGGTGCCCAAATATGTCCTTCAAAATTTGGTACCACTTTATCTGTCCATTCTGGAATTTCACTAAAAACAGGTTCTAGTTTTTTCCAGTTTTGCATATCTGTTGATGAAAAAGCCGAAATACCCTTTCCCGTACAAAACAGGTAGTAAATGCCATCCTCTTCAATCATCACAGGATCGTGCACAAAAGTATCATTGGCTGGCAGCGGTTTCTGGGAAAACACACTGCCAACAATGAAACACAAACAAACAAATATATACGCTCTTTTACTCATGGTTTTATTTTTGGATTCCTTCGGAAGTCATAATCACACGCTTCATGCTTCCGTCTTCGTTGTATTCTAATTTATCAATACAAACCGAACGTCTGAAACTACCTCCGTTGGTATTTATTCCACCATTATGATAGATGAAATAATCTTTGCCTTTAAACTCAATAATTGCTTGATGATTGGTATTTGAGTTTCCGGCAATTTCATTTAAAATTCCTTTGTATTCCCATGGTCCAGTTACTGATTGCTCATAGCATACTTGATTTTTTCTGGAAACTCAGACGCGTATGATAAGTAATACCAATCCCCTTTTTTATGGATCCATGGTGCTTCTGTAAATTGAGGCAAATCGATGGTGTGAATTGGTCCATCTAGCTCAATCATATTCTCTTTCAGTTTTGCATATTTACACACTGTATTTCCCCAGAACAAATATGCTTGTCCGTCATCATCTATAATCACAGACGGATCGATATCATCCCAAGAAATTCCGGTTTGCGTAGTCATATCATTGGTAACAATTGCTTTTCCGATAGCATCTTTAAATGGCCCAACTGGAGAATCTGCTACCGCCACACCAATAGCTTTTCCAGGATGTGAATCATCGTGTTCCACGGTTATATACCAATAGAATTTACCGTTACGTTCTATTACCTGTGCTGCCCAAGCATCACCTTTAGCCCAAGAAAAATCTGTTGGTTTTAAGGGTACCGGATGCTCTTGCCAGTCTACCATATTGGTTGATGAATATACCAACCATTCATTCATTCTGTAAAAATTGAAATCATTTGGCGCTTCATCATGGCCAGCGTATAAATACACTGTATCATCATAAACATACGCAGCAGGATCAGCCGTAAATTTATCTTTAATAATAGGATTGTTTATAGCTAGCTCTTTTACTACTTTGCTCTCTGTAGAAGAAGTTTCTACCTCGGTTTTTTCCTGCTTTACTTGTTCATTGCAGCCTACTAGGGCTAAAGCTAATAAGCTATGTGAAATTATTTTTTTCATGTGTTGTTTTTAATTATGATTTGAGTTTACCCCAAATTGGTTTTCCTTCCGGAGTAAAACCGGAATAGGTTAAAGTTAATTTTCGGGGAGAAGCTTCCCAATCCCAAGAATTGAACACTTTACACTCGTTACCATCAATCAATAACGTATTTGTATCTTCATTAAAAGACCAATTACCGGATGCTCCACCAGAAACCGCTCCACCGCTAGTTAAGAAAAGTGTGGTAGAAGTCTGCATGGTTTGATATTGATAATTCATGATAATTTGTTCCCAAGTTCCTGCGATATCTTCAGCCGAAATAGCATCATCTGGTACGGCAGCGTATCTTTCTGGAGAAATTACTGGCCAACCATCAGAAGTCCATTCTATTTCACGTACATGTCCCATCATTACCGCATTGGATACATTGATTCCCGGAACGTCAACAGGTAATCTTGCTTGTGAAGCATAATACCAATCTCCGGTTACGTCATCCTGAAATACAGAGCAGTGGGAAAAACCAACCCATCCTGTATGATCATTAAATTGATATGGGTGTGTAAGCATTGGCCAACATTCTGCACCTTCTGTAACGTTTCCACCATCAATTCCATAATAGGGTCCTGTAATGGATGTAGCACGCGCAACTCTTGTATTATAGGCAACGGAAAGTTCATCATACGCTAAAAACAAATAGTAGTAACCAGTTTCTTCATTATAAATGATTTCTGGTCCTTCCAAAGCTTGCCATCTGTTTGTATTGATGTTTCCTCTTCCTGCGATTCGGGTTCCGTAATCTTCTAAAGAATTTAATTGATATGGTTTTCCTGTTACAGGATCCAACTGTACAGCTGCGATCCCAGTATGCCAAGACCCATACACTAACCATTCTTCACTTCCGGAAGAAATAACAGTAGGATCAATAGCATTAAACTGAAAATAAGCACTCCAATCTCCATTTCCTGTTCGGGTATAAGATTCCAATCCGTCTGGTTCAGAACAGATCACCATTCCCTTATCTTCCCATTGATTGCTTGCTAAATCTGTAGTTTCGGCCAGACCAATAAAAGCTCTTTCTGTCCAAGAAGTATTGGTATCATCTCCTACAATAGGATTGGTAACCACTACAGAATAGTACAAACGATACACTCCATTGTATTCATGAATGTACGGAGCCCAATGCCCGTATGTTGGAGTTTCTATAGGATCTAACTCCATTTCAGCTCGCTTGTTGTTTAAAGTATCTTTGATCCAAGTAGGTGTTTCACTAAATGCTGCACCTTGGTATTCCCAGTTCACTAAATCTGTAGACCTTCTGTAAGGAAAATGTCCATGTCCGTCATGTGCATTTCCATAAGATGCATCTGTTTGATACATGTAATAGTAATCACCTTGTTTTGTTACCGAAGGATCATGCACATTGGCTAAATTCCATTGTGATCGGTATGCCCAACTAGAAATTCCGGTGTAATTATCTGCATACGTAGGGCCATCAAAAGTAACCTCGGAACCACCTCCACCCGTTCCCGGATCGTCATCATCTGTTACTGGGTCTTCGTCTTTTGTACAGCTAACACTTAGCAGACCTGCGCAAAAAATTAACGCAATATTTTTCCAAAATCTTCTTTTCGTCGTCTTCATACCTATCCTATTATTTGAAATTCTATTTTATTTACCTTCTAAAACCACTACCGAAAATGGAGGTAATGTTACTGTGATAATTCCCTTTTTAAGTTTGAAATCTTCAAACTCCTTTGGTGCAATTGCTTCCGGATTATCAAAAGAATTATAATTCTGAAGTTTTGCTGATGTTAATGCTTCGCCTGTGAACTTTTTCACATTTAATCCTTCTACATTTATTGACACTTCCACAGCTTCTTTTGAATTGATGTTTACTAATGAAATATGGGTTTTACCCTCTTTTTCCGAAGCTGAAACAGAAACTGCCGGTAATTTTTCACCATTAAAGATGTAATCTGGCGCGGTTAATTTTACTGGAAGTAACGTGGCATCTTGATGCACGTTGTACATTTTCATAACGTGGTACGTTGGTGTAAGCAACATTTTTTCACCTTCGGTTAAAATTACAGCTTGCAAAACGTTTACTGTTTGCGCCAAGTTTGCCATGCGAACTCTATCTGCATGATTGTTGAAAATGTTTAACGTAATCCCGGCAATCATTGCATCTCTCATGGTATTTTGTTGGTACAAAAATCCAGGGTTTGTTCCGTCCATAACATCATACCATCCGCCCCATTCATCTACTACTAATGCTACTTTTCCACGCGGATCATATTTATCCATAATGGCAACGTGTTTGGTAACCAGCTCTTCCATTTTCATGGCTGTTTGCATGGTTGAAAAATATTGCGCTTCGTTAAAATCTACGGAAGATCCTTTTTCATTCCACTCAACATAAGAGTATGAATGTAAAGCAACTCCTTCGATCAAGTTTTTTGGAATATCTCTCATTAAAACCTCGGTCCAATGATAATCATCCACATTAGCACCTGAAGCAATTCGGAATAAATTTTTCTCATTATCCCAGGATGTCATAAAAGTTGCATATCGTTTGTACAGATTTGCATAATATTCTGGAGTCATGTTTCCTCCACAACCCCACATTTCATTACCAACTCCCCAATATTTAACTCCCCATGGAGTTTCTCTACCATATTTTTTACGTAAATCTGCCATTGGACTTGGCCCAATATGATTTACATACTGAAGCCAATCTGCAAATTCTTTAACCGTACCACTACCAACATTTGCTGCCAAATATGGCTCGGTGTCTAGTTCTTCACAAAGATTCAGGAAATCGTGTGTCCCAAAGCTATTATCTTCGGTAACGCCACCCCACCAAGTATTTACAATAGTTGGCCTGTCTTCTTTAGGACCAATACCATCTTTCCAATGGTAGGTGTCTGCAAAACATCCTCCAGGCCAGCGCAGATTAGGAATCTTAAGTTCTTTCAAGGCTTTGATAATATCTTTACGAACTCCGTTCTTATTAGGAATGGCACTGGTGTCACCTACATAAAAACCATCATAAATACATCGTCCTAAATGCTCGGCAAAGTGGCCGTAGATGTGTTTACTAATGGTTGGTGCATCTGTAGATTTTTCAATAGTAACGTATGACTTTTGCTGAGCAAAAGCTACGCCCGAAAAAGACAACGCAGATAGCGTAAGTACTTTTAAAGTTTTGCTTACTTTGTTTATCATTTTAATATTTGTTATAAAACGGCTATAACAAAAGTGCCATAGCCGTTTGTATTGATACTCTTAGTTTGAAGAGTTTGGAGACAAGTTTGAATTTACATCCAATTCTACTTGCGGAATTGGCAAGTACTCGTTACCCTCGGTCCATGTATCGAACTCACTATCATGAGCTCTTAACTCTTCTAGTTTTTCACTATCATATAACCATCCCCATCTTTGGATATCAAAGAATCTGATACCTTCTACAGCAAGCTCTAAAGCTCTTTCGTGTGCTAACTGCTCTCTCATTTCTGCTTGAGTCATGTTAGGCATTTCTGTAGCCAAGTCTGGTAAATTAGCTCTGTCTCTTACCTCTTGAATATAAGGGTATGCAGCGTTAGTGTTTCCTAACTCATTTAATGCTTCTGCATATAATAATAATACTTCTGCATAGCGCATTACTCTATAGTTAATTGTAGAAGCCCCTAAAATACCATCACTTTCTATAGTATATCCAGGAATTCTAGCATAGGTATATTTACCAATGTAAATTTCGTCTGTAGACAATACTCCAGATTCCCATGGATTGGTTTCAAAAATAGTATTGCTTCTACCGTCTGTATAAGTATCGTATTCTTCTTCGTAAGAAACAATGGTAGTATACATTCTAGGGTCTAAGGTACCATCTACACATCTTTCTTGTTGGTATTCTTCATAGATCCATTCAGAAATATCTAAATCTGTATAGCCACCGAATGCTCCAATTCCGTAGTTAAAGTTGATAGCACAACCTTGTCTCCAGTTACTTGTAGAAGCTCCTACCCAGTTACCATCTGTACCAAAGTTACCGAACTGAATTTCGAATAATGACTCAGAATTATTTTCATTATTCATGGTAAAGTTATCTGCATAATCTGGCACTAAACTGTACACACCTGACTCTATTACTTCACCTAATACTTCTTCTGCATCTGACCATTTTTCCTGGAACATGTACACTTTACCTAAAAGTCCTGTTGCAGCTCCCCAGGTTGCACGACCTAATTGGCCATTATCGGCACCTGAAACACCTACATAGGTTTCTGGCAACAACTCTTTAGCATTTAATAAATCTGATTCAATTTGAGCCCAGGTTTCCTCTGGGGTAGCGGTTTCTGGGTAATATTCGTCTCTAGATAATGCAGGTTCTAACACTAAAGGCACTTGCTCGTAATTATTAATTAACGTAAAATATGCCAAAGCTCTAAGAAAATACGCTTGCCCTACTTGTCTATCTTTATAATCCTGATCTTCAAACTCAATCTCAGGAGCATAATATAAAACCGAATTAGCCTTATCAATTAAATCATAAAAATCTCTCCATGGCCATTGTAATACATCATAGTCTGCCTGTACAGTAAACTTTGCTGTTAATGGATAAATGGTCCAAGGTGAAGCAGAAGTTATATCATCTCCACGCCCATCTTGCAAAGAAGGTAAGGTTCTCATATAAGCACCATCTCTTAACAAACGGTTATAGATACCTGTAACACCATCTGCTAAATCTTCTTCTGTTTGCCAATATTGGTCTGAACCAATTTGGTTTTGGTTTACTTGCTCTAGGTCTTTTTCACAAGAAAAAGAGAAAGCAGCTGTTAACCCTATTAATATATATTTTGAAATTTTCATTTGTCTGCTTTTTTAAAATCCTAAATTAACTCCTAACATAAACGTACGTGCAACTGGATACGACCCTGCATCGTAACCTGGGCTATAAGCATCTCCATTACTGTATGCCGGGTTATACCCTTTATACTTTGTAAAAGTGTATAGGTTTTGACCTGTTATATAAACTCTAGCAGAACTAAACACTTTTTTGATCATTTCTTCTTCAAAGTTATAACCAATAGAAACAGTAGCCAATCTTAAGTAGTTACCATTCTGTAACCATCCTGGTCTGTTTGAGTTTCTATCGTTACCATTGTCATCTGCCCATTTTACAATAGGAATATTAGTATTTGTGTTATCTGGTGTCCAGCTATTCAAAATATCTTCGTGCCAGTTAGCCAACCCTGCTGTGTGCATGGTAGATCTGTACACATTACTATTAATTAATAATCCTGAAGCTCCTGTTGCAAAAATGGTAAAATCCCAGTTTTTGTAGTAAGCGCCAATATTAAATCCGTAGGTAAAATCAGCAAGTCCACTTCCTAATTCTGTTCTATCGTTAGAATCGATGGTTCCATCATTATTTAAATCTTTAAACTTGATATCACCGGGAACTGCTCCATCTTGAGCTGCATGCGCATCAATCTCACCTTGATTTTGGAAAATTCCTTCATAAACATACCCATAATGCATACCTACTTCTTGCCCTTCACGAGTAATACTACCTGTTCCATAAATAGGGCTTCCGTTTTCTCCTAATTTAATGACCTTATTTTTTAAGGTAGTAATGTTAGCAGAAATATCAAATCTTAAATCGTCATTTACCATTGCATGGTATGTAGATGACAATTCAAAACCACTATTTTCTAAGGTACCTGCATTGGTTGTAATACTTGTGTTAACAGAACCTACAGTATAAGGAACAGTAACACCCACCAAAATATCTGTACTACGAGAATTGTAATATTCCGCAGAAAAATCTAAGGTATTGTTAAACATGGTAGCATCTAACCCAATGTTTACAATGCGCTTAGTTTCCCACTTAATGTTTTCGTCGACCTTATCATCTTGTGCTGCACCATACTCTACCCCTGCAGTAGAAGAACTACTGCCTCCAAAGTTATACACCGTAGATCTGTTTATATAGGATGAGTATCCATACTCACCTATATTTTCATTTCCTAATTTACCCCAGCTCGCTCTTAGCTTTAACTGGTTGAAAGTATCTTCATTTAAGTTCAAGAAATCTTCGTTATGTAATTTCCAAGCTACTGCCAAAGAAGGGAAGTTACCAAAACGGTTATCACTACCAAATCTTGAAGAACCATCACGTCTGATGGTTGCTGTGAACGAGTATCTGTCACTATAATCATAGTTAAATCGTGCTAAAAAAGACATTAAAGTATGGTGAGACTCGTAGCTACTACCAGACAACTCTTCACCTGCTGAAATTTCTTTGATGTAAGGCTCTGAAAATCCTTGAGCAGAAGCAGCAGTGGTATAATAGTCGTTCCTTTGGAACATATATCCTCCTAACACATCAAACTTATGTTCTCCTATTTCGGTTTTATAATTTACTGTGTTTTCTATTAACTGATCAGTATAAATTCTATCTCCCTCATTTAATTTAGCTACTGTATTGGTATAGAAGTTACTAAAGTAAAACTCTGGTACCCAGTTAAAATCGTGTGCATGAATTTTGTTATAAGAAAGGTTTAACTTGTAAGTTAAACTACTATCATCATTCAAGTTTAATGCATCACCAAGGTTCACTTCTGTCCAGCCATTGGCTAAAATTCTGTTTACCTCCACGTTTTGCTCCATCATATTATTAACTGCAATAATATTTAGGGAGTAACTTTGGCCTTGTGTATCTAAATCATACGTACCCCAACCGTTTTCGGTTGTATTATCGCGAAGTTTCATGGTAGGAATCAATTGTAATAATTTAACTACCATAGGAGGATTCCCCCCAGCAAAACTTCCGTTATCTGTACTGTTCAATGAATTTTGATTGGTATGCGTATAGGTAAGTGATGTACCTATTTTAAAGATCCCTTTTTCAAAAGTATTATTTGCTTTTACAGAATATCTTGTATAATCTGGTCCCATACCTTCTAAAGTACCTTTTCTATCAAAATAGTCTAAAGAGTAGTTATAGGTATTATTGGTACCACCACCAGAGAAGTTTAAGTTATGGTCTTGCCTAATTCCCATTTTATAACCGGCATCTTGCCAATCTGTATCTACGTCATCAATGTAATACTCAGAGTTAGGATCATTAGCAGGATAAATAGCAGAATCACTATTTGTCATTACTAAGTTTGCCATTTCTTGGTATTGAGATCTCCCTAATACCGGAATTCTTTGGTATACATCATCTACACCATAGTATCCCTTATAGTCAATTTTCAAAGGCATTTCTTTTCTACCTTGCTTAGTGGTAATAATTACAACCCCGTTAGCTGCTCTAGAACCATAGATAGCCGCGGCAGAAGCATCTTTTAATACCTGAATAGACTCAATGTCGCTTGGTGAAAAGTCTCTAATAGAAGTACCTACCGGTACCCCATCAATAACGTACAAAGGAGAAGCGTCTCCAAAGGTAGATACCCCACGAATTCTAATCGTAGGATCGGCACCTGGCTGACCATCGGCCGTTACATTGATCCCTGTCACTTTACCTTGCAACATAGAGCCTACGTTAGAGTTAGATACTTTTTTCATTTCATCTACATCTACTACGGCAACAGAACCTGTTAAATCAGATTTTTTTCTGGTACCATACCCAACAACTACTACATCTTCCAACGTTGTAGCGTCTAATTTTAAAACTACGTTAATTGTAGTTTGATTTTCTACTGTGATTTCTTGTGTTTGAAACCCTACGAAAGAGTATTCCAAAACATCACCACTTTCTACACTTAGCGTATAGTTTCCATCAAAATCTGTAGAGGTTCCAGAGGATGTTCCCTGAATCATAATACTGGCGCCTGGTAAGGGCATTCCATCTTCTTCGGAAGTAATGGTTCCTGTAACCTCAATCGTTTGCGCTTGAACTGCAAGAACAGATACAAACGCAAAAATCACACCTAAGAGCCTCTTATTTTGTAGGCTCTTAAATGTGATTCCCAATAAGCTGGTTATTGCGATCATAATAAATAAATTTGATTAGCTTAATAAATGTGTTTTTTACACTTCCAAAGTAATTAAACATTTTCTAATAAAACAAATATTTTTTACAAAATATTAACTTTTGGTTTTTGAGAATTGTTAATATGGCAATAGATAGTCCATTACACTATCTACAACGTTATAACACACCTATAATTTAATTTTCAAAGGTCACTTAATTCGTCCTTATGATAAAGAAGCAAGCCATTAGGCTTGCTTCGATATAAAAAACACATTACCTAATCAATATAATTATTGATAGATTCCTCTCTAATCCTAGTATCCAGGATTTTGTTCTATATTGTTTGGATTGGAGTCTACTTCTAACTGTGGAATAGGGAAAAATTCTCTTCCTGCAACGTATGATTGTAACTCATCGTCTCTGTCTGCTAACCAAGCCAATTTAGCACTGTCTTGTAACCAACCCCATCTTCTAATATCATCGAATCTGTGACCTTCTAAAGCAAACTCCAAATAACGCTCATGCCCTATTTGTTCTCTCATTTCTGCTTGAGACATGCCAGGCATTGTAGTTGAAAGATCTGGAAGGTTTACACGATCTCTAACCATTTGAATGTAAGTGTATACATCTGAGGTTTGACCCAATTCATTTAAACACTCAGCATACATTAATAATACATCAGCATAGCGCATTAATCTTTCATTGATACCAGAACGCCAGTCAAATTCATTTACCATTGTTTCTGTATTTTGATATTTTTTACAGAACAAATCATTTAAATCTGATGGGCTACCCGCATAAAACGTTGCAAAATCTTGTCCGTAAATGGTCATTCCACCATCTTTATTATAGGCAATTGTTGCATCTAATCTTGGATCTACTTCTCCATCAACTGTTAATTCTTCTTGGAATTCATTGAACAATGTCCATGTTGGTTGTACATCTGTCCAACCAAATCCTCTTGGAGCATAGGTAATAGCTCTTGCAGATGTTTTACCCCAAGATGCAAGTGGTGCTCCACCCCAACCTAAAGCAACTCCACCAACTTCACGATCAAACTGAACTTCAAAAATAGATTCTGAATTGTTCTCATTTGCTTCTGTAAAATTATCTGCATAATTAGCTACCAAGGCATATTCACCCGAGTTAATTACTTGTTCAAAAGCTGTTTTTGCTGATTGATAATCATAGGTAAATAAATAAGCCTTACCCAAATAACCATAAGCAGCTCCTTTAGTTGCTCTACCTTTTGAATTACCGTCTGCACCAGAAATTCCATCGTACGACCATGGTAATAAATCTACTGCCATTTGCATATCGGACATTACTTGTGCCCATCCTTCTTCTTGAGTTGACTGTGGGTAGTATAAATTCTCTGTATCTAGAGGTAGCGGAACGTTTTTAAACA
Organism: Pustulibacterium marinum; assembly: GCF_900116665.1. GTDB lineage: Bacteria > Bacteroidota > Bacteroidia > Flavobacteriales > Flavobacteriaceae > Pustulibacterium > Pustulibacterium marinum. The sequence continues at coordinate 122,559 of NZ_FPBK01000009.1, forward strand.
TATTTACTAAGTGGAAAAAGTATAGTCCTCTTAAAAAATACGCTTGTCCCAGGATACGATCTTTCAATGCTGTATCTTCAAACTCAATGTTTGGTACATTTGCCAAAACCTGATTACAACGATACACACCCTGATAGTAAGTTTCAAAAGCCCATCCATAGATAGCAGCATTAGATACGCTACTATTAAATCTACCTACATTGTACATAGCATCCCATGGACTATAACTTCTGGCATCATCACTTTTAAGATCTAGTAAAAGTGGTGTACTTCTCATGTACGTACCATCTGTTAATAAGCTACTATATGCTGCATTGATACCCAAAAGAGCATCTTCATCGTTTTGCCAAAAAGAGGCTTCTGTTTCAAAATTTGGGTTTACTTGATTTAGATCTTCCTCTAAAACACAGCTTACCGAAACTGTTGCTAACGCAATTGTACAAGCAACTAATTTTATATTTTTAAATACCATTTTCTTTCGTTTTTAAATTTGATTAAAATGCTACTTCTACTCCAAGATAGAATGTTCTTGGGTTAGGGAAAGATCCTAAATCATATCCTTTAGAGAAGATTCCTGCACCTTTAAAATCTGGATCATATCCTTTGTAACCACTAAGAGTCACCACATTTTGCCCACTTACATATACTCGTGCATTTGAAAGTGCAGCAGTTTCTTTCATAGGAATTGTATATCCTAACTGAATATTTTGAAGTCTGATATAACTTGCATCTTCCACAAATCTGTCTGAATCTCTAGAGTTTGCATTTGGATCTCCAATTACTGGTGCCGGAATATTGGTATTCGTATTATCTGGAGTCCAGTAGTTCATAATATCTGTGTGATGGTTGGTATATTGACCAATCATTAAATTTCTATAAGATGCATTGAAAGCACTATGACCTGCAGCTCCTTGCCAAAAGAATGAGAAATCCCAATTTTTGTACTGACTGCTAAAGTTGAATCCGTAAGTGATTTTTGGAATTGATCTTCCTAAGAATACACGGTCATCATCTGTAATTTGTCCGTCACCATTTACATCTCTAAACTTCACGTCACCAGGAGATGCATTTTGCTGGAATGGAGAAGAAGCAACATCATTTGCATCTTGGAAAATTCCTTCCATTTGATATCCAAATAATTCCCCAACAGATCTTCCTACTTCTGTTTTTGAAGCAGCACCATAAATTGGAGTATTGTCAGCTCCGATACTTAAAACTTCGTTGTTTACGGTTGCTGCATTGGCTGTAATGTTATAACTAAAGTCTTCACTTGAAGCATCGCTATAGCTTAAGATAAATTCTACCCCATCATTTTTAACAGCTGCTGCATTTGTCGTGATACTCGCAGGAACGGAACCTGTAGAATATGGAAGCGGAACTTGCGCTAAAAGGTCTGTTGATTTCTTTTGGAAATATTCTGTAGTCAACTTCAATTTATTGTTGAAGAATTCAAACTCTGCTGCAATGTTGGTAGTTTCTGTATCTTCCCATTTGATGTCTGGATCTAGCAAAGTAACTACCGTAGTACCGTTTGCCAATTCAGTTTGCCCAGTAGAAGTATTGAAGAACAAGTAACTTGCAAAAGGATTTACTGTTGGAGAATACGCGTATGAACCAACTGTATTGTTACCTAACTGACCATACCCACCACGAACTTTGAATACATTCCACCATTCTGGAAGTGTAAAATCATTATGTATTTTCCAAGCTCCTGAGAAAGAGAAATAGCTACCTGTGTTGTTTTGCTCAGCAAATAATGATGATTTATCCTGACGGAAATTAGCTGTTAAGAAATAACGATCATCATAGCTATAGTTTACTCTAGAAAGTAATGAAGAAGTTGTAACAGTTTCTTCAAACTCGCTTGCTGCAAAATCGTCTGCATATTCTATATGTGAAATTTCGCCATAGTCAAAACCAGTTCCGTTTGAAAAATTATTTTTTCTATAGTTTTTCTGCTGAATCCAACCTGCTAAAACATCTAAATTATGCTTCTCTTTGAAAGTTGTTTTATAGGTAAGCAAATTGTTTACCAATGTTTGCGTTTCATAACCACTGTTTAAATTTAACAATGCTTCTTCTGGTGTATTAATGTAATACCACCCCAATTCACTTGGTGGATTGAAATATTTGTCAAAATAAGAAAGTTGATCTCCACTCACACTTAAGCGGTAACTTAATCCTTTCAAGATTTCATATTCTCCCCAGATATTTCCTAAGAATCTATTTCTTCTTGTGTTGTTCTCAATTAAATTATTGAATCCAATAACGTTTAAGGTTATAGCACGTTGTGTAGCTTGGTAAGAACCACCATAACCACCTAACCAGTTGTCGTCATAAACCGGCATTGTTGGAATAGCTCCTAAAAGATCTGCTACAGAAGAAGTTCCTGCTAAATATTCATTAAAAATCTCTTTATCAGATTTTGTATACGCTAATTTAGCTCCATACTTAAACTTCCCTTTAGAACCTGTAAGGTTTAAGTTTGTAGACAAACGCTCATACATCTGTGGTGTTACAAAGTATCCAGAATCTTTAAAATAATCCAAGTTTAAACTATAGGTCATAGCCTCTGCTCCTCCACTTAATGTTAAAGAGTGATTTTGCTGAATTCCTGTTTCGTAGAACTCATCTTGCCAGTCGGTATCCACGTCATTAATATAGTCTGCACTCTCAGGATAGTTACCTGTTGCAATAGCAATACTATATCCTCTATCAATAGCATTTTGCTCTGCAGTTCTCACTACCTCTTGATACTGAGATCTATTAGTCAATGATAATTTTTTAGGTACAGACTCAAAACCTACTAACGACTTGTAACGTACACGTAGTTCACCTGCTTTACCTTTTTTGGTAGTAATAATAACTACCCCATTTGCTCCACGAACACCATAAATAGCTGCCGAAGAAGCATCTTTTAAAACCTGCATCGATTCAATTTCACCAGGGGCAAAATCAAAAGGATCATCCACAATAACACCATCTACCACAAATAGTGGGTTGTTATTAGTAAAAGAGGTTAACCCTCGAATGTTGATACTCACAAAACCTCCTGGTTCACCTGAAGATTGAACCGTAACACCTGGAGCTTGCCCTTGAAGCATCTTTGCAACATCATATGTTACCGTCTTTTTAGCTTCATCTGCATCAACTACCGCTACGGCACCTGTTAAATCAGATTTTCTTTGAGTACCATACCCAATTACAACTACATCGTCCAACGCTGTAGCGTCTATTTTCAAAGCTACGTTTAATGTAGTTTGATCTCCTGCAGTGATTTCAGTATTTTGAAACCCTACATATGAATACACTAAAATTGCACCTTTTTCTGCTGAAATAGTGTAGTTCCCGTCAAAATCTGTAGACGTTCCAATAGAAGTTCCTTTGACCATTACACTTGCTCCAGGAAGTGGAGAACCATCTTCGGATGATGTAATAGTACCTGAATACTCCAACGTTTGCGCGTTTGCGGCAAATAATGTTGTCGCAAAGAAAACAAAACCTAGCACCCACTTATTCTGAAGTAGGCAGCTGTTTGTTACTCCCAATAACCTAGCTATTGCGATCATAATAAATTAAAATTTGATTAGCTTAATAAATGTATCAATTACACTTTCAAAAGAATTAAGAAATTTTTAATAAAACAAGTTTTTTTTTAGTTTTTTTTAGCTATTACAGATTTTTATTACGATATATTCATTATTTAAGAAAATATTTACACTACAACGTTTTATAAAAAAATTCATTTTCGTTGGAAGATATTTACCTTTGTATTATATTGCTACTTTCAAATTAAGTGTATGATTAACAGTTACCAAGACGGCGATAAGTTTACATTGGCCGTGGATTGTATTATTTTCGGGTTTGATAATGAGAAATTGAAAATCCTTCTTATCAAGAGAGATTTTGAACCTGAAAAGGGAAAATGGTCTCTTATGGGAGGTTTTTTGCGCAAAGAGGAAAATTTAGACGAGGCCGCAGATAGAGTACTTCAACATTTAACCGGGCTAGATAATGTATATCTTGAGCAACTTCACGCCTACAGTGCTGTAGACAGAGATCCGCTTGAAAGAACTGTTTCCGTTTCCTATTACGCACTTATCAATGCTTCTACAACTCCAGAAATTAATGATGATGGCGAGCAGTATGCAGCGCATTGGTTTAATATTGACGAAGCTCCAGAACTTATCTTTGACCATAATGCTATGGTAAGGCATGCAATGAACAGACTTAGGTACCGAGCATTAACCAAACCTATTGGTTTTGAATTGCTTCCAGAAAAATTCACCATGCGCCAATTACAATCCTTATATGAAGCTATTCTTGGAGAAAAACTAGACAAACGCAACTTTATCAATAAAATCAATGGTCTTGATATTCTGCACAAACTAGATGAAAAGGACATGAATTCTTCCAGAAAGGGTTCTTTCTTATATATGTTTGATGAACTTAAATATAATGCAAAAGTATCGGAAGGGTTTATATTTAAACTATAATTCTCTTAAGAAAACAATAACAGAATAGATAAGGCGGTTTCCTAGAAATCGCCTTATTTTACGGGCAAAATTTAAATAAAATGAGTTTAGAAAATAAAGTAGTTTATATTACAGGAGGAACTAAAGGTATTGGCTATGGTGTTGCCAAAAAATTGTTAGATGCCGGAATGCGCATTGCTATAAGTGGTAGAAATCTGGAAACTGCAGAAAAAGCTGCAAAAGAGCTAGGAGACTCTTCTAAAGTTCTTGGACTCTCTTCTGATGTGAGCAAATTGGCAGATGAAGAAGCTGCAATAGCAAAAATCATTGAAAAATTTGGTCAGCTAGATGTGGTCTTGGCAAATGCCGGAGTAGGTAATTTTGCTCCTATTGATGAAATGACGGAAGAAGCTTGGCACCAAATGATTAATACCAATTTAAATGGTGTTTTTCATACCTTAAAAGCATCTGTAGAAGCGCTGAAAAAATCTAAAGGGTATTATATCACATTAGCAAGTTTGGCCGGAACCAATTTCTTTGCTAACGGTGCAGGCTATAATGCATCAAAATTTGGTGTAGTTGGTTTTTCGCAAGCTGCTATGCTAGATCTTAGAAAGTATGATATTAAAGTTTCTACCATTATGCCGGGTTCTGTGACCTCCCATTTTAATGATCACGAACCATCAGAAGCCGATGCTTGGAAAATTCAGCCGGAAGATATTGGTCAGATTGTAGAAGATCTGCTAAAAATGCATCCACGTACATTACCAAGTAAAATTGAGGTTCGCCCTACAAGACCAGACAAAAAATAGTATTTTTGCCGTCAAATAGCCTATCATAATGAGTGTACTCGAAAAAAGATTAAAAGATCGCAGTAATAGCAAATGCGAATTATGTGGAAACGAGCACGATTTAAGTGTGTACAACGTTCCGCCTCAAGAGGAAGAAAGTCTAGATAATAGCATTCTTGCTTGTAAAACCTGTATTACGCAAATAGAAGATCCTGAAACCACCGATGCGAATCATTGGCGTTGCCTAAATGATAGTATGTGGAGCGAACATTTACCAGTACAAATAGTTGCTTGGAGAATGTTAAGCAGATTAAGAGCAGAAGGTTGGCCACAAGATTTGCTAGATATGATGTATCTTGACGAGGAATCACTGGAGTGGGCAAAAGCTACAGGAGAAGCAGACGACGATGAAGATAAAATTGTTCACAAAGACAGCAATGGTAATATTTTACAAGACGGAGATTCGGTAGTACTTATCAAAGACCTTGATGTAAAAGGAGCCAACTTCACAGCCAAACGCGGAACGCCTGTTCATCGTATTTCATTGGTTTGGGACAACGCCGAACAAATTGAAGGTCGCGTAGAAAATCAACATATAGTTATCCTCACGCAATACGTGAAGAAGACAAAATAACTTAAATTAAACTCCTGAACTTTGTTCGGGAGTTTTTAGTTTAGACTATTTTCCACCACACGCTTATCCGCTTCGTTTACCAATTTTCCCAGAGCTTCTGTTTTTAATTTATGAACTTCTTTTGTAATCGCTTTTTGATATATAGAAGTACAGTGAGCTTGTTGCTGTAAATACTGAAGTAATTCATTCATTTTTAATATCATTACCAAATCTTCACTGCAATAGCGTCTAAATTCCACAAACATCAGACTTAGAATATCTTCAAAAGAAATGGTAGTTTTCAACAGATATTGATCATCATAGCATTCAATATTCATATCATTTGAAAGTTGCATTCGCATGTTTAGCAATACCGTCAAATAATCAAAACACAACACCGCCGTTCCGGGATCATTGATTCCCGGAGACATTGCTTTTACCGCAATTTCGGTAAGTTGTTTGAATGCCAACACGTAGTTTTCGTTCACAAATTCGCCATCTGTGTATTGAAAACAACTCAATATTTCGTTCACTTCTTCCCTTTCTAGTGATTTATTGGTAGCAAAAAGAGGTTCTTCTTTCTGAATAAATTTTCCCTTATACGGAAGCATTTTGATATGCAAATCTTCCTTCTCTTTCATTAATTTCCGAAGGCTTCTATCGTTCAAACCACCATAATAACCTATTTCTTCTGCTTTATAAGTATGCCATTCTTCAAAATTGAAATTGGGAACCTGCTTCTTTTCTGCATCTATTAATAATTGTATGCGATTGCTTGCGGCCAAATAAATTCGCTTTACAATATTATTTACTTGAATGGCCTGTGAGATCGAGTGAATAAAATAAATGAACAATGCCAAGCAAAGAATCGTAAACAAAATGGCCATGAGAACTGAAAAAATAGGTAACTGATTTTTATCGGAACCCGATTCAACCGAAAGAAATATAAGAATACCATATACAATGGTAGCCAAATATATTCCTAGAACGTATTGGTGATTTTTGTTTGAAATTAATCCTGGGAGTAATCGTGGTGAAAAATTAGATGAAGCTTGATTTAGCACCACCATTACCATTGAGAAACTAAATACCATGAGCGAAATGAGTACGCCAATAATGGTACTCAATAATGTCTTGGCCGTATCGGGATCTTTAATTTCCAACTGAGGTATGACAGCTACAACCCAATTGCTTACATGCATACTTTCGGCATAGAACATCACTCCGGTAAACAAAATTCCTATGAGTGTGATTACACTGGGATAAAACGCAATTTTACTTTCGAGATAATAGTAAAGGTGATAGATCTTATTTCTTAACTTGATCATAGCAAAGGATGTAATGTACAAAACTATCAAGTATTGTTGCTTTGATCAGAGTTATTAACAAATAGTAAACTTCAAATTACGTTAAATGTTAAATTTTACACCAAAGAGTAGTTTTATAGACTTTTTAAGGCTGTTATCTTAGAAAAGATGTTAAAGTTAACTCTATTACGGAAAAGCGTATAAAAATATAACTTTTTTCTCTTAGCTTTGTAAAAATTTTCATCAATTAATACCAATGCTATGAAAAAAAAACTACTATTATTAGGTATGCTAATGAGCATATTCTTTGCAAACGCGCAATGTGAAACATCCAGTTTCATCACTACAAACTATATCAAAGATGCAAAAATACTAGCATTACGTGAGATTTTAAGTGATCCGAACGATGTAGATTATGACAATCCTGAAATTCCTCAAAGCAGATATCAGCCCTATTTAGAGGATTTATCTGTCATCTATTCCAATGTACAAAGTATCGCAGATGTAGATTCTGTTTTTGTTCAATTTCAAATTCATGCCAATCCGGCTTATACCAACATTACTCCATATAACAACTTTAAATTTAGTGTAAGCGCAGATACGGAATGGTTGACTAATTATAAAAACACCGGAGTTTCCGGAGTTGCTGAATTAGATGCATTAATGAACACCTATGACTTCACTATTGACAACTATCAAGATTTTTCTACTTGTAGCTGTACTTGGTTTTCTTTAAAGACAGATGATGTTATAAACATGACTGCCTTAGAAAATGATTTTTTAAATATTGAAGGAATAGAAAATGCAGAAGGTTACATCAGTTTTGATGAAGCTTTTAACTATGACGGAGTTTTATATAGTATTTCGGGTCCTTGGAACGAAGATAACTATGTAGAAGTTGCAGATATTATTTACAACACAGATACAGAAACCTACCAATTTTTCTTGTATGCAGGCGATTGTTTAAGTGGATGCCAACAAAGCAAATCTTGGGATATCCAAATGAACGATAACTGTACCTTCAACTTTTTAGCAAATGATGATTTTGCTTATGCTACTATTGAATGTTATCCCAATCCGGTAAAAGATGTACTGCACATTTCTAGTGATAAGCCAATTGAAAACGTTCGTATTTACAATTTGAATGGAGCATTACTAAAGGAGTCAAAATCATTTGGCGCTATAGATGTTTCTCAGCTCGCTAGTGGTGTATACTTTGTGCAACTAACAGGAGAAACTGGAAGTACTTTAACTAAGAAGTTTATTAAATACTAATATGTATTGAATGCATATATAGCTACAAAAAAGCCTCCATTAAGGAGGCTTTTTTGTAGCTATATTTTTTATTATAGTTTTAAAGAGAAGTGACTTTGAAATTCTCTAACTTCACCTGTACTAGATTCTGTATACACTACCTTAAACCAATAATCATTGGACGGCATTAAAACTCCATTATACATACCATCCCAACCTTGGCTGGTTGCACTCATTTGTTTTAGTAGTTTTCCTTGTCTGTCGAAGATAAATACTATTGCATTTTCCTGACTTTCCAACCCTATGATTCTCCACTTATCATTTACGCCATCGCCATTAGGTGTAAAGTACTTCATGTAATCTATAACGCTTACTTCTATTGAAAGACTACCACAACCATTCACTTCTATAATAGTTACGGTATGTACGCCTGGTTCAACATTAGTAAATATATTAGAATCTTGAGCAATGTTGTCATCCAATTGGTATTCATAGGTTGAAACACCAGCCCCATTTGCTAATACTTCAATAGTATTGTTATCACTAAAGATTTCTGACTGAATAATAGTAGGTGTAACACTTGGCAACGAAGCTTCCTCATAGGTAACTGTATTGGTGGTATAACTACATTGATTAACACTCTCTGATGTTGTAATGGTCACATAATAGTCTCCACCTTGAGTTACTTCTATCGTAGGAGTTGTGGCGCCATTACTCCATAGATAAGTATACCCAAAACCTAAGTCGGTACCAATGACAGGATTATTTGTAGCATCGATACATACAATACCATCATTCACTATTTCTAAGGTTACTTCTGGCATTGGTTCAACCAATAATTCTATCTCTATAGGTTCTCCATTGGTACAACCCGTGGTATTATTAGTGACTACTGCATAAATAAAAGTACTTTCAGATTCATATGCTGCTGCATCTTCATCAGTGATCGGACTTATTTGTGCTAAGGCATTGTCGTAGGTTTCATAAAAAGTTACCGTATATCCGTTTGGATCCTGCCCCATCAAAATAGTAGATTCCAAAGATGTCAAATCAAATATTTCTACACCATCATTATTGTAATAACCATCTTCTGTAAGGCTTTCACAAACTGCATATATCCCGGGAGTTGCTGCCAATGGTGCTTGTTCTATATCCATAGTATAAGCTACCACTTGTATACATCCGGTTTCTAAATCTTCTACACGAGCATACATTTCTAAGGTTCCATAAACATCTACATAAGGACCAATAATCATTGGATAACCAGCTTCAGCAGCAGCTTCTGTAGCGTAATAGCTAATTTCTAATCCGTCCAAGGAACCACCATCTACTACAAAACTATCCATGTCTGTTAATAATACTTTTTCAATATCATTATTATCTAGCTCACAAACATAAAAGAAGTTTGCATCTGTAACCTCTGGTAACGGATGTACTATCAAATCAAAATCTACAATGGTTAAACATCCTGTAACATCATTGGTAACCCCTACATAAATAGTTTGATTGTAGGAAGAAACATTATAATAAGCCTCTGGATTAGCAATAGCATTAGCACCTTCAAAAGCATCTTCGTAACTTTCATAATAGGTTGCTGACACTCCCGATTCTCCATTTAATAATGCTAATTCGTCTTGCATAAGATCAAAAACCACCTGACCGTTATTTTCGTCTCCATCTAAATCATCATCACATGCTTCCAATGGCTCCATAGCTGCTAAAGGTGTAGGATTGTTCAACACACGTAATGTTACAGTTGTAAATGTGGTACAGCCGGTAATTACATCTTCTACACGCACGTATAGGTTTTGAGGATTCGCGTAATTGGTATAAGCCGTATCATCTGGAATTTCATTTACATTGTTTTGAGCATCTGCCATAGATTCAAAGAAATGCACCGAATACCCACCAACATCCCCTGTAATTTCATCTTTTTCCCATGTAAGATCAAAGACCAGCGTTTCATCACCTTCTTCTCCAAAATCATCACACAAGGCTAAATCATAATCATAATTTGGATTGATCACCGGGTTTTCATGCACCAATAAATCAAATGCTCTTACAGTGAAACATCCGGTAGTATTGTTTTCCAAACGTACATAGATTGTTTGTTGATAAGGGTTAACATTGGTGTAATTCAATGGCAACGAGTTTTCTCCCAATACAGCCTCTGCTTCTGTTTGATAATAACTGATGCTAAAATCTGAAGTACTTTGATCTACATACACAGCATCATTTTCCAGAGTTAAATCGAACTCCGCTAAACCATCTACTACACTATCATCACAGATCTCCAAATCTGGTAAATTGGCCGAAACAACCGGCGTATTTTGAACAATCAAATCTAATGGAATAACAGAAACACATGAGTTTACATCCCACGTTAAACGAATGTAAATAGTTTGTAAGTAAGGCACTATGTTATCATACATGCTTGTTAGCTCATTGGTTGCTGTTGTAGCATCAATATAAGTTTCGAAGAAGGAAACCTCATAATTAGCACTGGAATCTGTAATGGCAGCTTCAGCCATACTTTCAATATCAAAAGAACCAAAACCATCGTTATCCGGATCACAATAGGTCAATGCATCCAAAACCACATCATTTGGAGGCGTTGGGTTTACAATAAGTTCTAAAGGTTCTATAGAAAAACAACCCGAAACCGCATGTTCTATTCGTATATAAACGGTTTGTTGATCTGGAGTAATATTCTGATACATACTGGATATTGTATTCACTCCATCTTCAGCATCCTCATACGTTTCGTGGTACGAAATATAATATTGCTGTCCGTTATTTGGTAGTATCCCATTATTGATACTTTCAATATCAAACTCAGCAAAACCATCATGGTCTATATCACATTCTTCTATAGAACCTGCAGCTAAGGTATCTGGTATCTCTGCTATTTTTAACTCTAAAGTTGTGGTATTGTAACACCCAGTAATGGTATTTTCTAATCTCACATAGATTGTCTCATCTGGCGTCTGTGTGTTGGTATACACATCTGGCAACGCACTTGTTGCAGCTTGAGCATCTTCTAAAGTAGAATAATAGGTAACTGAAATATTGGTTTGTCCGTTTAATATTTCAGCATTCATGGTATTCAACTCATAATCGTAGTACCCGTCTTGGTCTTGATCACACCCATAATATGGATAAGGAACTATAACCTCTGGAACTGGATTGATCTGAATATCGAATGAAGCAAAGCTGACACAAGAAGTATCATTGTTATCCAAACGGATGTATATGGTTTGTCCTCCTTCAACGGTATTATTAAAGCTTGAAGGGTTGGCAATAGCATTGTTACTTGCAATGGCATCTTCTTCTGATGTGAAATAAGATATGGTGAAGTCATCTTCATAACCGTTGAAAATTTCCGTTTCATACTGTGTTAAATCAAATGATTCTATACCATTGTTACTACTATCATCACAAACTTCTATAGTATCTAATGAACCTACTTCAAGAGCATGAGAGGCTATCAGGTCAAAAGATACAGAAGCTGTACAACCAATATCTTCTTGTGCCACACAGTAATCTAACACTCTTACTTGTTGCAGGTTATAAGCTGCACCTGTTGCTCCAGTAAACCCCCAGTAAACATAAGGAGAACCATCAAACACTTCATTAGTAATATCTATAGTAGCATTGATAACTAGAGAACCATCAAAAGTTACTGTAAAAGTTTGCGCTTCTACATCCCAATGGAATATGGCGCTATGCCAAGCTCCGTCTTCTAAATTCCCTGCATTATAGTAGGGAGTAATAGCAGAATGTGCCGCTACATTCTGAGGGTTCCCGTCTTGAATAAGAGCTATATGGTCATTACTAATTGGATCTACACTAACTCCATTATCATATGTATCAAACTCCACAGCAAAAGAAGGAGAAATCCCAGCAAATCCAAGTCCGCCACCTAGAGATCCGGCATTTACAGATAGTGGTTGAATTACAAATGCCATTCCATCTGCACCAGCATCATTATTCCCAAAATACATTTCACTTTCCACAGTAAAATCTTCCGATAGATCTAACATGATATCTGCCCAGGCACTTCCGTTTTGACCAGATTGATTTGCAGTTAAACGTATGGTCTCGTCATCAGAAAGCAGTACTGCATCATCATTCAACGTAAAATCTGTTGACTCAAATTCATAACAAACGGAATACGAATCGGTTACATTGGCTGTTATAGTTTGTGAAGCAGATTCATATGGATTTGGCAATTCGTCTCCAATTAAGTTTCCGTCTTCATCAAAATACTGAATAGAAACGCCTTCCATATCACCAATAATACTTTCGGTAACTCCCGAAGTATCAAAAGATGCAATTCCTGAATCATCTGATAAACATTCTAAGATATCTTCTGGTTGATTAATTACAGGAGTTGAATAGGAATTTACCGTAAAACTTGTGGTTGCATAACAATCGCTATTAATTGTATTTTCTACCCTAACATATAAGGTTGCTACAGATTCTGAAGGAATTTCGTATGCATCAATACTACTAATTGCATTGGTTGCCGCAAGGGCATCTGCTTCGTTCTCATATACTGAAGCCGTAAAATCGTCTGTACTTTGTCCGTTTAAAATCTGCGTAAGTTGAGTATTCAAATCTAAAGTTACCGTTCCGCTACCATCATCACAGATATATAGATCTTCTATTTCGGTTACCTCCGGAAGCATATTCACCACAATATTAAAACTCGTAGTACTGTAACAACCAGAATTTGTTTCTTCTAAACGAACATAGATGGTTTGCTGAAATTCTTCTTCGTTTTCATAGGTCTGAGGAACTGAAAAAGCATCGGTTGCATTTTCTGCATCTTCCGCTGTGTAATAATACGTTACCTCTACCCCAGTTTGTCCATTTAAAATTTCGTCTTCTTTAGAGGTCAGATTGAAATTTGCATACCCTTCATTGGGTGTTTCTCCACATAAAAGATAATCTTCAATAGCTGAAACTTCAGGAACTGTACCAATGGTAATTTCATAAGAATTAGACGTGTCACATTCTGTTTCTACATCATCTGGAGGTACAATGGTATAGGTTATATTGTAGGTTCCGGGAGTACTATCTGTTACATTTACTTCACCCGTTGTTGCGTCTATAACCAATCCGTCTTCCGAAGTAAAAGTTCCACCTTCATAAAAACCATCAGCAAGTGTTGGTATTATGTTTTCTGAACCTTGACAAACGGCGTCTTCACCATAGGAAAAACTCAAATTGAAACCTTGAAATACTACTTCCAGTTCTGACACACAATAGGTTCCATTCCAGGTATAATGATACGTTCCCGGAATACTGAATCCACTAATAGTTGTTGTATTTGAGTTTGGATCGACAATCACTGTTTCACCTGGGTTATCATCGGCAGCAATCCAGTTACCACCACCTGCAGCTTCCACCTCCACTTCAGCATTAGAACAATCTATTGTATATGGGTTTTCAGTAAGAATTCCATTGTTTGCTGTAATACTCACAGCATCCAAAAAGTTCCCCACAGTTGGGTCTCCACCGGCTGTTGAAACCGCTTCAAAAATAAAACGCGTAATGGGTTGGGAGTCTGGCGAAGTATAGTTTCCACTATAATAAACCCATGCTGCATTGTTTGTAGAAAATGTATCTACTACTTCGTAAGGACCGCCGGGAGGCCCTGATAAAATTTGACAAACATCAAAACCTGCAGCTCTTGCTCTATGCGCAAAACTATAGGTAAAAGAGGTTGACAACGGTGTTTCATAATCTTGATAAATCCCTGCATCTTCATCTGCATTCAATTCTACAAATTGACTTCCTGAAAAACCAGGTACATCTTCAAAATTAGGTACCGGCCATACTTCTATCAACCCTGATGTAGCGGTAGTTCTCCAACCTTGCATCATATCTTGATCTATTTGAGGAGGGTATATACCTATAACAACCGGTGATTCAAAATCACTATTGATGGTTCTAATGGCACATGAAAAACTATCTACATTTGCAGGAAGTTCTGGGACATTGACACACAAATCAAAGTTGGTTGCATTAACTGCTGTAGAGTTATCCGTAACTCGTAGTAAATAAGAAATTCCTACTTCAAGATCCGTTGCTAAAATATTATTGAGGCTTGTACAGTACAATTCTGTTAAACTTGAACAAGTACCCGAATACAATGTAAGTACAACCTCGTCAAAAGTGCTTCCTAAATTCCCTCCGTTTGGATTTACAATTTCAATTTGATGTGTATTTGAAGTTGCGGTAAATTGATACCACAAATCGCCACTGTTTGTATCGGCACAACTGTTATCTTCCGAAGAAACTGTTGCATTGGTAAAAGTCACATTGGTTACATCTGTACATTGATCATCATCATTAACTTGTAGTGTCGTAGCGTTTGAACACTCATCATTTGATGTCGTTTGAGAGAAAACAATACACGAGAAAAACACTAAAATTACGGTTAGATAATTTTTGAATTTCATATTGGTTGGATGGTTTTTTTAGTTGGAGCGGAAAATTAGTTATTTTTAAAAGTTTGACCACATTCAAATCATCATAATTTAGTATCACATACGTGTTATGAAGCGAATAAACATACTCATTGATGTACTTTTGTTTGATTTTTAACAGATTTAAGCAACAAAGCATAGAAAACTAAAATCCCAAGCAACGGCTCGGGATTCTTTATTACTTCTCTAAGAGTTTCTATAAAACTTACTTCTTCATCGCAAAGTGATCGGTGTACTCTTTCACTTCTCCAGTGCTTGGTTCGGTATACACAACTTTGAACCAATAGTCATTGGAAGTGAGTATTTTTCCATTGTACGTTCCGTCCCAACCTTCGCTGGTAGCGTTTAGCTGTTTTATTAATTTCCCATAACGGTCAAAAATGAATACCTGAGCATTCTCCTGATTTTCTAATCCGATGATTCTCCAGGTATCATTGACACCATCTCCGTTTGGAGTGAAGTACTTCATATAATCTACAACACTTACTTCGATAGTTAAGCTTCCACAGCCGTTTACTTCGGTGATGGTTACTGTATGAACTCCCGGTTCTACATTTGTAAATAAGCCACTGTCTTGCACAGGATTGTCGTCTAACTGGTATTCATATGCTGAACTTCCGGATCCGTTAGCGGTTACTTCTACGGTGTTGTTACCGCTGAACATTTCTGATTGAATCACTGTTGGCGTTACACTTGGTAGCGATGCTTCTTCAAAAATTACTGAGTTACTAGTATAGCTACATTGATTGATACTGTTGGTATTGGTTACCGTAACAAAATACTCCCCACCTTGGGTTACTTCGATGGTTGGCGTGGTTGCTCCGGTACTCCATTCATACGTGTATCCTGAACCTAAATCAGTTCCGATAACTGGATTATCAGTTGCATCGATACAGATGATTCCGCTATTTTTCAATTCTAAAGTTACTTCTGGCATTGGCTCTACAATCAATTCAATTTCGATTGGTTCTCCGTTGGTACAACCCGTATCATTATTAGTGACAACTGCATAGATAATTTGACCAGCACTTTCGTAAGCCGCTACACCTTCCTCTTCAATAGCACTGATTTGCGCTAAGGCATTATCATAAGTTTCATAGAAACTTACCGTATATCCGTTGGGATCTTGACCGTCTAAGATGGTTTCTTCTAGAGTTGTTAGATCGAATATTTCTACCCCATCATTGTTGTAATAACCATCTTCGGTTAAGCTTTCACATAATGCATAGGCTTCTGGTTGACCCGCTAGTGGCGCTTGTTCTATGTCTATTTCGTAGCCTACGGTTTGTGCACAACCTGTAACAAGATCTTCTACTCGTGCGTAGATAGTCATGGTGCCATTTACGGTGATGGCCCCAACAATTTCGTGGGTTCCGGCTTCTGCGTAGGCTTCCGTAGTGTGGTAGGTGATTTCTAAATCAGTAGCATCTCCACCGTCTAACACAAAGCTATCCATATCGGTCAGGGGAATGGTTGCTACATCATTGTTGTCTACTTCACATAAATAATACATTGGTTCTTCGGTTACTTCTGGTAATGGATGAACGATTAATTCAAAATCGGTAATAGTCAAACAACCCGTTGCGTCGTTGGTGACTGCTACATAAATAGTTTGGTTGTATTGAGAAACATTGTAATAACTTTCAGGATTCGAAATAGCATTCGTACCTGCAAAAGCATCGTCATAACTTTCGTAATACGTTGGCGTTACTCCTGTTTCGCCATTTAAAATAGCCAACTCATCAATCGTTAAATCGAATACCGTTTGGCCGTTGTTTTCATCTCCATCATCATCATCGTCACAAGCTTCTAAAGCATCGATTTCTGATAATGGTGTTGGATTGTTCAATACGCGTAAGGTTACTGTGGTGAACGAAGTACAACCTGTAATAGCATCTTCTACACGTACAAAAACAGTTTGTGGATTTTCAAGATTTGTATAAGCTGTATCTGGAATAATCTGGTTGGTATTGTTCTCTGCATCTGCCAAGGTTTCGTAATATAGCACCATATAACCATCTACGCCACCGGTTACTTCTTCATTTTCTACAGTAAGATCGAATATTAAAGTTTCATCACCATCTTCTCCAAAATCATCACACAAAGCTAGTTCGTTGTCATAATCTGGATTGATCACTGGATTTGGATGTACGATAAGATCAAACTCTCGCACCGTGTAACAACCCGTAGCGTTGGTTTCTAAACGTACGTAAATGGTTTGTAAAAATGGGGTGATGTTGGTATAGTATGTTGGTAAAGGACTCTGATCAGCTATCGCATCATCTTCGGTTGCGTGGTAGCTAATACTAAACTCTGAAGTACTCTGAGTGCCGTAAACTGCTTCGTTTTGAAGACTCAAATCAAACTCTGCTAAGCCATCGGCTACTGAATCATCACAAATTTCCAAAGGCTCTAAATTAACCGGTACTACAGGGGTTGGATGTACGATCAGTTCTAAAGGTGCTACATCATAACAGCCCGTGATAGCATCTTCTACACGTACATACATGGTTTGATCATTTGGATAAATGTTTTCATACATGCTTTCAAAGGCATTGACATTTGTATCGGCATCCGATTCAGTTTCGTGAACCGTTACAATATAGTCTCCGTCATCTGGAACTACTTCACTAACTACTGCATCTATGTCAAATTCGCCATAACCGTCATTGTCCGGATCACAGAATTCCATTGGCGCTGGCGCCACAGCAACGGGTGGTGTGGATACTACTAATTGAAGGGTGGTGGTACTTTGACAGCCCGCTATGACATTCTCTAATAATACATATAACGTTTGTGTGGGTGTTTGCACATTGGTATAAGAACTTGGCAATGGATTTTGTTCATTCTCCAAATCCTCTTGAGAAGCGTAATACGTCACACTAATATTTTGTTGGCCATTTACAATTTCAGCATTCTTTTCTGTAAGCATAAACGTTACCATACCATCCATAGTGGCATCATCACATCCATACAAAGGAGTAGGAATTATAGTTTCTGGAGCACCAAGTACTTCAATTACAAAGGACGCTACATTGTAGCAACCCGTGCTTAATTCCTCTAACCTCACATAAATAGTTTGTTCATTTTCCACCGTATTTGTATACGCTTCTGGAGTTGAAATAGCCAAGGCTGTATCTCCATCAATGGCAGCAGTTTCTGTTTCGTAATACGTAATAGAATAATCTGCTGTTGCTTCATCATCAAGAACATTGGTATCTTGAAGCGTTAGATCAAAGGTTTCAAAACCATCATTGTTTTCATCATCACACAATGAAAGGGGTTCCAAAGTACCAATTTCCGGCGCTGAAACGACTAATTGAAAAGGAACAATCGTAAAACATCCATAGGTATCATCTTCTAGTCTAGCAAATACTTCTTGCTCATAAGCTTGCGTATTGGTATATGCTTCTGGAGTGGTGATAGGACTCACTTGATTCTCAGCTCCGGCTTGATTTTGATAATATGTAATGGTAAAACCGGTATTATCAGAAATCATTTCAGCCTCTACGGCCGTTAAATCAAATGTAGCATAACCATCTAAAGCACCGGAATCACATATAATATAATCCGCAACTTCATTAGCCGCAGGTGCACTATTTACATTGAAGGTAATGTGCTGAATCATAGTAATCGCTCCGTCTTCATTGGTGACACTCGCGTATACATCCATAGGGCTTTCCGATGCATTCAAAGTATAGGGTGTATTTAAATTATCTGTTCCCAATACCTCAGCAGATTCTTGATTATCATAAAAAGTAATACTGATGTCGTCACTACCCGAGGCAATAGCATCTGCAATGGTATCTAGGTCAAACTCCGCACTACCATCTCCATCATTATCACAAGCATAGTAATCTTCACCCTCATAAACACAATCTAACACTGCATCTCCTCCAAAGGATAACGTAAATCCTGATTGTGTACCAGACCACCTATCAATGGCGATCAAAATAATATCTCCAGGTACTACATCATAATAACGAACCAAACCAGGATCTGGCATACCATCTACACCTGCTCCTTCACATAGTTCGGTGGCATCCAAGTCCAATCCAATAGTATAAATCCCAACATTCGTTGGGTTGTTTTGAGAGCCTCTATCTGCTGTACCCAAATTACTCAAATCCGGGTTTTTCCATGAGACAAAATCAAAATCGATATTATTCTCAGGAGTCAATAAAAAAGTAAACGTTGAACCCGACTGTACCTGCACCAGATAGAACGACAAATTATCTGTCAAGGCAGAATTAGAACAAGGAGTGAATATAGTATTAATTCCTGTACTCCCAGGAGATTCCGCTAAGAGATCTTGGTCTGTACATACAAAGTTAACGATACCGGAAACATCCTGAGATCGAACAACTTGAAAAGCACATACCAATAAAAAGGTTATACATAGTTTTATTTTCATGAGCGGTTTGGCTGGTTAAATATGTAAAGAAATGTTATTTAAAAGTTTCAAAGTTAACAAAAATGAAAGTCGTTTGTAAAGGTTTTCCCAAAAAGAAACTCCTGCTTTTTATAAAAACAGGAGTTTTATAATTTTAGTATACATACAAGATTCTCTCTTACAAATCAAACTTAATACCTTGTGCTAAAGGTAACTCTGTAGTATAGTTGATGGTATTGGTTTGTCTGCGCATATATACTTTCCAGGCATCGGAACCGGATTCTCTACCGCCACCGGTTTCTTTTTCACCGCCAAACGCTCCACCAATCTCTGCTCCGGAAGTACCAATATTCACATTGGCGATACCGCAATCAGATCCTTCATGACTTAAGAAACGTTCGGCTTCGCGTAAGTTATTGGTCATAATAGCAGACGACAAACCTTGCGCTACTCCGTTCTGTTGTTCCAAAGCGTTACTCACATCTCCCGAATATTTCATCAAATATAAAATAGGCGCAAAGGTTTCGTGCTGTACAATTTCGTAATGATTTTCAGCTTCAGCTATGGCAGGTTGCACATAACAACCGCTTTCGTAACCTTCGCCCTCTAAAACACCACCTTCCACTAAGATGTTACCACCTTCGGCCTTTACTTTTTCCAACGCATCCAAGTACATTTGAACAGCATCGGTATCGATAATTGGCCCTACATGATTGTTTTGATCTAACGGATTTCCGATCTTCAACTGACCGTATGCAGCTACCAAAGCATCTTTCACCGTGTCGTACACATCTTCGTGTACAATCAATCTACGGGTAGAAGTACAGCGTTGGCCGGCAGTACCTACAGCGCCAAACACAGCACCAATAACGGTCATTTTAATATCTGCATCCGGAGTTACAATTATGGCGTTGTTTCCGCCCAATTCTAACAAGGATTTCCCAAGACGTTCTCCCACAACCGAGGCTACTTTTTTCCCCATTCGGGTAGAACCGGTCGCCGAAATCAACGGCACACGCTTGTCGGCCGTCATCATAGCGCCTACCTCAGCACCGCCATTGATCAAACACGAAATGCCTTCCGGAAGGTTATTCTTTTTCAATACCTCAGCGATCAGTTGCTGACAAGCTACGCCGGTTAAAGGTGTTTTTTCTGAAGGTTTCCAAATACACACATCGCCACAAATCCAAGCTAGTGCAGTATTCCAACTCCACACCGCTACCGGGAAATTAAAGGCTGAAATAATACCCACAATGCCCAACGGATGGTATTGCTCGTACATGCGATGCCCCGGACGCTCGCTGTGCATGGTAAGTCCGTGCAACTGACGCGACAGCCCGACTGCGAAATCACAGATATCGATCATCTCTTGTACTTCGCCTAAACCTTCCTGAAAACTTTTCCCCATTTCATAGGAAACCAATTTTCCTAAAGGCGCTTTGAACTCACGTAATTTATCTGAAAACTGACGTACAATTTCACCACGCTGTGGTGCAGGTGTGGTACGCCAAACTTTGAAAGCAGCGGCTGCGGTAGCTACTACTTTTTCGTATTCTTCTTGGGTGGTCGTAGTAACCGACGCAATAGGCGCGCCGTCTACCGGAGAATAAGAAGTGATTCTTTCCCCAGCTCCAAACCACTCGTTTCCGGTTGCTGTACCGGGATTGTGTTGCTGAATTTTCAGATGTACTAATTCTTCAGCTATGTTATATTTTTCCGCTACTTGTGACATTTTAAACTTTTTTATAAGATTTTGTTATGAACAGTAACGAAGATAGGCATTCTAAACCTGAAAAGAAAACTAGTCTTCCTTAGCTACAAATCTAGGGTCGGCCTCCATAACAGTTCCGCACTGGTCACAAGTACGCAATTCCTCTGAACCATAGAAATGTTTGAAGTGTGGCAAGAAATCTTTTTCAATATCGTGCAACTCAAAACGCACATCGTACAACTTGTGGTTACAATTGTCGCAATGCCACAACAAACCGTCTGTAAAACCTTTGCCGGCACGTTTGCGCTCTACCACCAAGCCTACAGAACCTTCGGAACGCATTGGTGAATGCGGTACGTGCGCCGGATGCAGATACATATCACCTGGACCAAGCTCCATTACTTTCTTTTCACCGTCTTCCTGAATAGCTACTTTGATGGTACCTTCTAGCTGGTAAAACAGTTCTTCAGTTTCGTTATAGTGGTAATCTTTACGAGCATTTGGGCCGCCAACGATCATCACAATATAGTCTTCAGAGATTTCTTTGTATAGATTTTTGTTTCCTACCGGGGGTTGTAGCAGGTCGCGGTTTTCTTCAATCCATTGTTGCAGGTTGAATGGTTTTTGTATCGCCATTTTGTGTTTGTATTTAGACGTATAAAATTACGAATAAATAGCACACCTACTAGTTTCGTATAGAAAATTAGCGGAAAAGGGTAGTTTACACAAATTTAGCAGTTAACTTTAAATGAAATTTCTAACCTCATTAAAAAATTAAATTTGGACAATCAGATTGCATATAAAATAATCAATGTTGTAAATAAATTCCCTCTTAATAAAATTATTGATTCTGAGACATTAATCAATAAAGACAAAAAACAAAGATTAGAGAAAATGTTTCCAATTTTTGATTTAATTCATGAATATTCAATAAGATATAACAAGTCAGTTTTCGAAATAAGAGATGAGCTCAGTAAGAATAGATTATACTTAATAAAAAATAAGCAACAAAAAGATTATTTGGTTCTCAAAAAATCAATTAAAAATTCTGGCTTCTTAATTTATTCAGATTTTCAAAATAATTACCTTGAATACGTCATTGAAAAAGCAAGAATTATTCTATCGAAACAAGTGAATACGAAATACTCAAATCGGCTAGACTATATTTTTTTCTTTAAATCGAAAAGCGATTGCATAAAATACTTAGCAACTACTAATCAACTAGATTTTTATGAAAAAAAAATAATAACTATTGCTAAAATCCAATTTACTTCTGTCGATGAAATCGCATATCTAGACAACAATTTACTTTCAAACTATACGGAAAGTTTCACGGTTCCTGAATATGTTCAAAAAACAATTTCTTACTGGCTAGAAAAACTGTCTGAAGAACCATTAATTGAAATCTTATTCAAAGGTAAATTTAAAATCTTGGAATATCTTTAGGTTCACTGCCCCACCATCTAATCCCAAAAACAATAAAAATCATACCTTTATAAAACCTAAAAAAAGTTCCCCATGAAAAATCCTTTTGTTTCCATAGTACTATTAATGCTTTTGTGTATAAGCTGTGAAACCACTACTTCAGAAAAAACAACTGACCCTGAAACTAATAATGATACTACATTTGCAATTGTCATACACGGAGGTGCGGGTACTATTTTAAAAAAGAATATGAGTGACTCTCTGGAAGTAGCTTACAAAACAAAACTAGAAGAAGCTATACGTACTGGATATCATATTTTGGAAAATGGTGGAAATAGTTTGGATGCGGTGGAAGCTACCATTCATGTCATGGAGGAATCTCCACTTTTCAACTCGGCAAAAGGTGCTGTTTTTACTGCGGAAGGCAAAAATGAACTAGATGCTTCTATTATGGAAGGTAAAACGCTCAATGCTGGTGCCGTTGCCGGAGTCACTACGGTAAAAAGTCCTATTAGTTTGGCAAGAGCCGTGATGGAAAAATCAGAACATGTAATGCTAAGTGGCGCAGGTGCTGAAACCTTTGCAAAAGAGCAAGGCTTGGAAATTGTAGATCCCTCCTATTTCTACACCAAAAAACGAATGGAATCGCTAAAGCGCGTACAAGCCAATGAAGCAGGAACTACGGCAACCTATGATCCGTATATCAAGGATTCAAAATATGGTACTGTTGGTTGTGTCGCCCTTGATAAAAATGGAAATATTGCTGCAGGAACTTCTACCGGAGGAATGACCAATAAAAAATGGAGCCGTATTGGGGATTCGCCTATCATTGGTGCAGGAACCTATGCAAACAATGCTACTTGTGGAATTTCGTCAACCGGATGGGGAGAATATTTTATAAGAGGAGTGGTAGCACACGATATTTCTGCCATGATGGAATATAAAGGTGTGAGCCTACAAGAAGCGGCTAAGGAGGTGATTCAAAACAAACTTACTGCAATGGGTGGCACAGGTGGAATTATAGGATTAGACCAACAAGGGAATATGGTAATCGAATTCAATACAGCAGGTATGTACCGCGCAACAATGAATGCCAAAGGTGAACTAAAAATTGGCATATACAAACAATAATATTACTTACTTCTCACTTCCGATACCGTACTTTTAACTTCATATACGGTACATTATAAAGTTTTGGCTTAAAAACAGACTTGCTTTGTTGCTGTGTCCATTCCTTACCACGGTACCGTTTAAAATAGCGTTGGGTATCGGTATGCGTAAAGAGAATATTGGGCGTGGTAAGATACATGCCTTTGTGTTCTGAGTGATCTTCCGGAGCTATGGTTTCTATCCCTACAAAGAGTCCTGTTTCTGGAAAACGAATGTGGTATGCTTCTAAAGGGATCTTTACGGTATTACTGCCATCAGGCACTATGATTATATTGGCAGAAGACAAGTAGGTTCCAGGAAAACCATTGTTGACTTCGTAAAAAGACAGCCTAAAATATGCCTTAAAAATGGTATAGCCTTCTTTCTCCTTTTCTTTTAGTTTGAACTGTATTGCTTCTAATCGGCCTGCTTTGTGCTGTGGATTGTCTATTAAAGTAGCTACCTCATACCCAAAAGGAACCGACATTGGATACGCTGTTTTTTTATGATGCACCCCTAAATTTTCAGTACCCGCACTGTAGGCGATGGCCGAATTGGTAACGACCACCTCGTCTAAAACAGAGACTTCGGGTTGCAACTTTACCAATAACTCCGTTTGCTGCATAGCATCACTTACTGCAATGGTTTGCGGTTGATAGCCAATAAAGGAAATTACTAGCGAGTCTTGAGGTGTATACGTGGCTATGGACAATAGAAAATGACCTTCTTCGGAAGTAGAAGTCCCTTTATTAGTCAAATTCAAACTCACATTTGCATAGGGCAATCCTTTTTCCGTAAGACTGTCTACTATGTAGCCTTCCAATGACTGGGCTGCTAGCGAAGCCGTGCTAACAGAAAACAACCAACATACCATAGCAAACATAAATGCATACAATTTCATCTCTATGACCAATTTAAGGTTCTGGTTAAAGATATTACTTTTCGATATAAAAACCGAACTTATCATAAATATCCATTCCTTAAAAGGATGTGCTTTTTTTAGCATCTTTTTATGATAACGCTCACACTATCTACGATAGACTTTTCGTTACTTATAAAAAAATTAATATTCATATAATCAAATCTTTATAGCTATGAAAAGATCTATCAAATTGGGAGTAGCAGCCATTGCATTTTTGGCTACAACTCTTGTTGCGCAAGCGCGCAGTATCATTGTTGCCGGACTCGTAGTAGATTCCGAAACCATGCAACCATTGTCCAACGCCAAAGTGTATGACCAGGAAGGCAAATTACTGTCAAAAACAAATGCCAAAGGGTATTACAAAGTCACCTTAAAAGATTTGCCAGATACGGGAGAATTGCATTTTACCCTGCAATTTAAGAAAGCTACGTATGCCGATTTTTCTCAAAAAGAACACTGGGGAAATCTTCCAGATGGGTTTAGCTCATCGTTGTATATAGGAATGAAAAAAGACAATGGCAACAGCAAAGCATTTTCTGAATTGAAAAGCACCGCAGACCTCAGCGTTACCGGGATTCAGAACAACTTTAAGGAAATTCAGGAAAAACAACAATTTTACAAAGCGGTAGACACTGCCAAAAGTGGTAATGAGCAAAGTGTACTCACCATAAATAATAAAACTTACTTGGTAAGTAACACTAGCTATATTGCTTTAAATTCTCCAAAGGATCAAGTGTCAATCAATGGTACCAAAGCAATTCCGGCTTCGGAACTCAACAACAAGTTAAAACGAAAACAAATTACTGGTTTATCACAGTTTGAGAAAAACGGTCGTACCACCTATATGGTGTACACCGCTATGGAATAAGACGCCTACAAAAGAATAATGTCTAAAAAGCACATCTTAAAAAAGGTGTGCTTTTTTAGTTTCATAAACAACTGAAAACAAAATCATTATAAACATTCTATATGATTTTTTAGTATCTTGTAAGAAAAACAACCTAAAAAATGATACTATGAGTAAAAATACCTCTGGACCCCATGATGATGGCGGTAAGTATTCAGTCTACTGGAACAAGGCTTTGAAAAAATATATAAGACGAAAAATTTCAGCTCCTACCAAAGAACAGATTGCCAAAGACCCGACTTATGAGCCAATGCGCTGCAACAGCAAGGAGTTTGGGTTGAGTAGTAAAGTAAGCGGCGTTATTAGAAATACTACCACCAAGCCTGTTTTCAAGGAATTTCAAGATGCCTATATGTCAAGCAGACTCACCAAAGCCATTAGGAACCTATTACAAGAACAAGGCGGAACTGCCGGCCATCGCAATCTTCAGATTCAAAAGCACAACACTCCCTTATACGAGTTTTCCATGCATAAGGAATATCCGTTGCGAAAGTATTTTAGAGGAAACATACATTTTCAATTGAGTGAAGATGCCACTACCTACCACATCAGTACTACCCTTACCAAAGACAAGATTAGCTACAAACCCAAAGACACAACGCATGCCCACCTTACTGTAGTGTTGGTAGCCGTTTCAAACTATACCACCAGAAGCAAAAAAGCAACTTACAAACCTCTTTGTCCCGAACTGAATGGCTGTAGCAGTGTCGCCTATAGCCATTGCATACCCTTAAACAAAACACCCGAAAGCGTTAGCTTTAGCATTACCAACCCTGTACCCAACAAGCCTAAAGACGTAAGTATCATAGCCTTTGTAGGGCTAAAACTAGGCAAAGGAAATCCTGAAGAAACGAGTATGTCTCCCCACACCAAAGGAAGTGCTATGGGCATATGGGATGTTTTGTGATTTTTAAATACTAATATCTATTTGATTTAATACAGGTGTGTATAAATCTACTTCATTATCTGGAGAATCAATTGACACTATTAAACTATACCTTACACTATTATCATACCTCATCAATTTTTTTCGAGATTTCCACCATCCATTGACTGGATAAATAGAAATATACTTTCTAGTAGCTAGATCTGCCCCTGTACCCTTCCAAATATCCTTATGAATAGATCCTTTATCTCTTAATTTACTTCCTAATATCCAATTCTCTCCGGAATATGACTGTCCTTGATTTACCTCACTTCTTGCTTCTTTATTTACTCTCTCTTTAAAATGATCTAGAGATTCTCCTGCATCAATCATTTTAAATCTTAAACCATGTGATTGATAATAATAAGAATTACTATACTGTTTATTTCCTGGATTCGGTTCTATAAAATAGATTAATGTAACCGTTAATTTTACAGGATTTTCAAAAAGGTCCATTAACACATCAGATGGCCAAGGTAATTCATAAAGATGCATCTCATTAGTCTTTACCAAATTACCTTCCAACATAAAAGGCTTAATAGTATTTTGAGAAATTAAAGTGAGTGAATTATTTGCGCTTCTTAACGCAGTTTCCAAATTAGGGACTCCGTAACCTACGCTTCTTAATAAACTTCCTTTTTCCGGACTAGTTAGATCTTCTATAGGTTTATTCCCCCTCATCTCATCAGTCCAAAAAGCAGAATGCACCAATAACCCTTTAATAGTTTCTGCCCATAAATTTGAATATTGATTTTTTAAAATAGCCGCATATCTCGCTGCTAATCCAGAAGCTGCACTTGTATCTCCAAAGCTACTCAACATTTCAGTTTGAAAATTACTATTCGTAGACATCAGTCTTAAAGACTCCGGATCAATAACTCCATTATTTAATCCCCCTAGATTGCCTCCTTCTAAAACTATTTCAGGCTTTATAGCCCAAACCTTATCCCAAGAAATAGACGTACTATTACTTGGAGACATTCCACCAGGATTAGCTAAACAAATTGCACCCTGAAAAAGTGATTGATCTATATTATACTTATTTGTATATGTCCCTACCGTTAATGCATTAAATGCCTGCCCAGGATCATGTATACCTTCTTCAAAATTTTTAACAGGGTAATCCTTAACTGTTAATGTTTCTACATTACCACCTGAAATACAGAAAAGAAATTTATCATTAGAAGTACCATTTTCTCCATAACAAATTTGATCAACAGAACTTGACCAAGAAGAAGGTTTTCCTTTATCTCTTCCATCAGTAGCTGTTACAGCCATCAATAACACCCTTTGATTCTCAGGATTTAGGATAATAGCTCTAGAAACAGCTTCAGATGTAACTGCTCCGTATAAATCAGGATGATGTGGATTATTAATATTAATCAATTTTACAGACTCTAATCTGTGATAGATATTTATTTGTGAAGTATCACCCAAAATTTCACTTAAATCCCCATATAAAGAAATCCCTGCCATTTGAGTCCCATGTCCATCTCTAATAGCGTCTGCTGTACCCCATTCCGGATTAACTGAATCCATACTACTGTCTGAAAGATAATCTGCTAATAACGGATGCTCTCTATTAACCCCTGTATCCAAAATTGTGATTAAGATGCTATTTTCAGATGTATGATTAACAGTTCTTTCTTTAAAATCCTCTATCCATTCATTAGAGTCATCTTTATCTAAACTTAAGAAAAAATCAGCCGTTTCTTTTGGCTTTCTTATTTCTGCAAGTTTGTCTGAATATAACACAGTAGTTGACAACACCTCACCTGTTGTCCTCACTAACCTAACAATATGTTCAGGAAAAACAATTCTTCTATTCGATACTTGTACTCCGCTTGCTAATAAATGAAAAACTAAATCGGAATCTTCATTAACATCTTCACTAATATTATCACGACGAAGCCAAATTTCCCACCAGACTTCATTATTAAAATCAGGAAAATCAATCTCTGATTCTTGCCAAAAGCTCTTCAATGTAGCTCTTTCTATATTAGCTATATTATTTAATAACTTTTGGTTTCTTGGATTACCGTTTTTTGTATTCTTATCTGGATTTAAATATTCTTCTATTTTTCGTAGAAATTTTGAAATACCACGTGTATTCAAATAGACACAAGCTCTGTATCTTTTATGCGCTTCTCCATCTATAGATATTCTCTCTAATTTAGAAGAAACAAAACGATGATCTCCTCTTCTGTTATCCTCAAAACTATCAAATGCTAATAGACAATCTATTTCAGATGTAAACTCTAAATAAACATATTCCGAATCTATTTCCTGTTTAAAAGAATTAATAGCTTCTTGAAGTTCATCTTTTAAATAAGTTCCATGTATGTTTCTATCTCTTCTGAAAGGAGAAACCCTCTCACGACCATTTAAAGGACTAGTATAACTTTCGGATGAAGAATAGCCAGAAATTATAATATGATTTAAATCTCTTGGCATATTTTATTAAATATTAAAATTGATATTTCTTACTTTGTATAAACTTAAGCAATTTTTTGTAAGAAATCTCATTTTCGCCAAAAACTATCATCTCTTTTATTGCATCTTTACATGCATTAGATATATCTGCATAACTTAATCCAATACTTATATCAGCCAACTCTAATAAATAATTATCATCAATTCCTTTGTACCCCTTAAGTTGAGTTTTTAAAAGCTTCATTATTTCTTCCTTAGAAGGAAGAGGATATTGTATAATATCATCAAATCTCCTAAACAAAGCCTTATCTAAAGATTCTGGCAAATTGGTAGCTGCTATAATAATACTTGTAGATTCGTCCTTTTCTATATTCATCAAGAAACTATTAAGAACCCTTTTTATCTCTCCAACATCATTCCCGTAATTTCTATTAGCTCCTATTGAATCAAACTCATCAAATAAATAAACTGCTCTATGCTGGTACATAGAATCAAAAATCAATTTCAATTTGGCTATTGATTCTCCCATATATCTTGAAATCAACCCATCTAAACGAATCAAAAAAAGTGGAATCTTAAGTTCTCCTGCGAGTGCTTTAGCTGTCATTGTTTTTCCACAACCTGGAGGTCCTACTAACAATAGTTTTTTTCTTGGTTGTAGATTATGTTGTAATAATTGATCATACTTTCTCTGCTCATGAATAATTCGATATAAAGACTCTGACACTTCTTCATTAAGCACCATATTCTTTAAACTTATGTTCGACCTATGTAATTCTAATAAGTCATGTAATTCCTTTTGAGCTTCATTTACATGTAGAATTCTAGTCTTAGCAGTATTTAAAGACTCCGTATTCCTTTGTTTCTTAATATCTTCAATTAAAATCTTTAATTCTTGAGCTAACTTAACGTGTCCTTTTTTTGCTTCTGAAGCAGCAATTTGCATAGCTGTGGAATAAAAACGACTCTCATCATTATCACCATAACTTTTTAACAATGCTATTATTTTTTCTGCTGCTGCCATTTTCTTAACTAAAATTTGAGTGCAAATATACTCTCTAACAAAAACATATCACATTTTTAAATTTAAATATTATTTTTTAGAATCAATAAAAAAACCTCCCTTTTTCGTATCTTAGAAAAACACCATTTTGGGCTGTGTTACACTTCCAAAAACAGCCGAAAAAACTCAAAAATTAAAAGAGATGTCCCGTAGATACCCCGTGTTTTCACTAATGGGCAATACTACCGCAACCGAACGGCAACCAATTCGCCACATTGCAAAAACACTTGCAACCCTACTAAACACTAACACTCCCAGCGATATCGCTTTAAAAATGACTAAAGTGATTGCAAATAAGGTTATGAATACAAAACAACATAGATAACTATTAATTCTAAAAAATACCCAATTCTGGATATTTACTTACTCTAAAATTATGCTTTTATTTACAGTTTATTAAAAACCTAAAAACTCAGCTGTAGATGAAAAAACTATACCGGCTCTTAATATTAGCGTTATTGATTCTCGGAACAACACACGTCGCAAGTATACTAATACCTACGGTAGTACTCACAAATATACATGCTACTAATGCTTTCTATAATACTCCAATACCAGAAAATATTTTTACTCAACTAGAGGATGATTTAGAGGTTAGCATTGCTCCTGTTTCACAAAACGAGTGTGCTGGCACTAATCTCAACTTTAGCGCTACTGTTACAGGTGGTACAGCACCCTATACCTATGAATGGAATTTTGGTGACGGAAATACTGCCAATACCCAAAATACTACCCATGCCTTTAATCCTTCCTTTGGTTGTGGTACTCCTTCTTACACTGTTACTGTAACCATTACAGATGCCGATGATACTACAGTGAGCACAACTACCTCAGTGAGTGTATTACAAAAACCGCATGTAGACATAGAAGATGTAGATGTACCCTACGATCCTTTTAGAAATTGTGACAACAATCCAACACTGAATAATCCTGACTATACCATTACGGTTGGTAATATTTCTAACTCTAGTAGCTGTACTAGCAGTTATACTCTTAGTTGGGGAGATGGCAGTGCCAATGTAACCAACCTATCCATGAGCGATTTTCCGCTTACTCATACCTACACAGCTTTGGGCGCTTATAATTTAACCCTTACGGCTCATGCAACAAACGGGTGCGACAACAGTGTTACCTACGTAGTTGCTAACCAAACCAACCCAGCCGGTAGTTTGGGCACCCTTGGCTCTACCACAGGACTCTGTGCTCCGGCTACAGTACCCTTTACCATTGGTAATTGGGAGCTCAACTCTCCGGGGACTGAATATATTTTAGACTTTGGTGATGGAGAATCTACTACACTTACACACCCCTTAAACGATACAAATACTACCCATACTATAGAGCATAACTATTCCACTTCTTCGTGCCCCAATCAAACTTTTACGGCCATCCTTACTGTAACTAATGCCTGTGATGGCACTCCATATACCGCAGGAAATATCCAAATAAGAATTCAACCTGAAGCCGAATTTACTGCACTAGAATATGGTTGTGCTGGCAATAGTATCACCTTTATCAATACTACCGAAGGCGGCTATGTAGGAAGTAGCTGCTCTACCTATGCCGACTATGAATGGGATTTTGGCGATCCTGCTTCTGGTGATGCCAACACCTATAGTAGCTCTGGGCCTACTGCGCCCAATGCAAACCACACCTTTACAAGCGCTGGCACCTATACCGTAACCCTTACTACTACTAACAGCTGTGGTACTAGCAGCTATTCTAAAGATATTTGTATTGATGACGGCGTCCCTACCTCTAGCTTTACACTCAATAATACAGAAGGTTGCGAAACCTTAAGTGTACAAGCTACTAATACCACCGCCAATGCCAACTCTTGCCATACCGAATACAGCTGGTCTGTAGCCTATACGCAAGATAACTGCGGAACACCGCCACCTAGTAATACAAATTACTTTGCAAACGGAAGTAGCAATACCGATGAGCATCCTGAATTTTATTTTCCGAATCCGGGAACCTATGAAATTACCCTTACTTCTGAAAATTCTTGTGGTACTCACCAAGCGTCACAAACTGTTCAAGTAAAAAATCCGCCTGAAGTTACTATTGATGCTATTGCTGATGTGTGTGGTGGTACCGAAGCTACCATTACCCCAACTGCCACTGTAACTAACTGTGGCAATGACGAGGTAAGCTACTTATGGACATTTACCGGCGGAACGCCCAGTAGTGCTATAACTGCTACACCCACCGATATTCTCTACAGCCTTCCCGGTGAATATACTGTAACACTAGCGGTTACCAATGAGTGTGGTACTACAACAGCTACCCAAAATTTTACAGTAGCCCCGGAAGTACTAGCCGATGCTGGGACTGATACTACCATTTGTGAAGGTGCTACAACCACTCTTAATGGTTCTGGAGCTGGCGGAACAGGAGCTAACTATACCTACTCATGGAGTCCGGCAACGGGCTTATCCAATACCGCTATAGCCACACCAACAGCCTCCCCAACCGAAACAACTACGTATACACTTACAGTAGCTAACGGTAATTGTTCTGGTAGCAGTGAAGTAACTGTTTATGTAAATGCATTTGATGTAGGTACGTTAAGCGATGCCCAAGTACTGTGTGAAGGAGATACTCCCGAAACCATTACAGAACTGGCATCCCCTACAAGCGATGGTGCTATTAGCTACCAATGGCAACTTTCTACAGACAACAATACCTATACCGATATTACCGGAGCTACCAATGCCACTTATACCCCTGATAACATTACACAAACTACGTGGTATCAAAGAACGGTTACCAGTGAAGTTAATGGTATTAGCTGTACCGTTAGTAACCCGCCTGTAAGCATCACACTCAACACCCTAACTCCGGGTGTTATTACAGCCGACCAAACCATCTGTAGTGGTGGTACCCCGGAAACATTATCTGCTGCTACTGCTACCGTAGCTACAGGGACGCTTTTATATCAATGGGAGTCTTCTACAGACAATACTATATTTACACCAATAGCAGGAGCAACCAATGCCAGTTATACTCCAACGGCACTAAGCAATGCTACCTGGTTTAGACGGATTGATTATAGCAGTCTTAACGGAACTAGTTGTAGTGCTATGACTAACACAATAGCTATAACACTAACAAATGCGCCCACAATTACCGAAACACCCATAGCCTCACAAATTTTGTGTGAAGGAGATATTCCTGAAACACTCACAGTTGCTACCGATGCCACAGATACTACGTACTTTCAATGGTATAGCAACACAACCAATACCAACACTAACGGAACGCCTATTAGTGGCGCCACCACTGCCAGTTATAATCCGCCCACTACTACAGCAGGTATAGTTTACTACTATTGTGTAGTAAGCACCGATGGTGCAGGCTGTGATACTAATAGTGCTACTGCTACCATCAACGTAATTGGCGCCCCCACGATTACTACACAACCTATGGCTGAAACCTTATGCGAAGGAGTTGCTCCAAGTTCCCTAAGTGTTAGCTACCAAGGTGGAACCGGGACGCCCACTTTACAATGGTATGAAAATACAGCAGATGATACCAGCAATGGAACACCCATTAGTGGTGCTACCAATACTACCTATACACCACCAGCCACTTTAGGCACTGTGTACTACTATGCAGTTATTACATTCCCATCTCAAGGATGTAATGTGTTAACCTCTGTAACGGCAGCGGTAACCATACAGCAACTACCGGTTATTAGCAGTGGAACTACAATAACCGTTTGTAGCAACGAGAGCTTTACCTATACTCCAGATACCAGTAACAATACCGTACCAGAGAATACTCAATATACATGGAACATGCCTACAGGCACAGGGTTTACTGGGGCAACCGCTGAAAATACCCCTACAGACAACTTTAGTCAGCAACTTGTAAATACAACGGCCAATACTGTTACAGCTCTCTACACGGTAACTCCTGTAGCAAATGGCTGTACAGGGAATCCGTTTGATGTAACGGTAACCATTCATCCCAAGGCCAACATCCCTGATACCGCTATTGAAATTTGTAACAACCAAGCTTTCAGTTTTGATCCTGCTACAGTAGCAACGCTGCTTCCAGACAATACCGTTTACAGTTGGGCTATTCCGGAGGGAAATGTTAGTGGTGGAGCTGCAGGCAATAATGCCAGTGTTATTTCTGGCAATTTAACCAATGCTACCACAAACGTAGTAACCACTGTGTATACTGTTACACCTACCAGTCCGCAAGGAGCATGTGTTGGAGCCCCTTTTACGTTATCGGTACAAGTACACCCTAGCTTTAGCGTAAGTAGTACGACCTCTGAATATAACGGCTATGAAATTAGTACCGCAGGTGGCAATGACGGGTTTATAAATCTAACACCAACCGGGGGCACGGGGAACTATACGTACAACTGGACAGGCCCAGATGGCTATACCGCTACTACACAAAACGGCACCAATTTGGTAGCTGGCACCTATACCGTTACTATTAGTGATGGCCTCTGCGATCCCATTATCCTCATCATAGAAATGCACGAACCGCTACCGCTAGTTATAGAAGAAGTATTGGCAGCTCATGTAGATGTAGACTGTTACGGTGATACGACCGGTGTTATAAGCATAAGCATTACCCAAGCGTCTATTAGCCCTTATACCTATGCCATTTACATTGAAGGCGTTACCCTTGTAGAGAGCAGTGCTGAAACTCCTAATGAAAACTATACTTTTGAGAATCTAGCTGCGGGCAATTATACCGTGAGTGTTACAGATGCAAATGGTACTGTAAAATACCTCAACAATTTAGAGATTACAGAGCCTGACAACCCCATTCTTGTCACCGCAACATTAAGTGACTTTAACGGTTTTAACACCAGTTGTTATGGCGCTCAAGACGCTGCTATTAGCACAAGCGTTTCCGGAGGCTATCCTCCTTATAATTTCTCATGGACAGGCCCAGACGGATTCACCGCAAATACTCAAAACGTTGCCAACTTAACTCCGGGGATTTATGAAATTACTGTAACAGACAGTACCAATGCCTGTGCTTTTACTGCTGCATATACCATTACAGAACCCGACACTGTAACTCTTACGGCAACCGTCACAGATTACAACGGCTATGAAATTGCTTGTCAGGGCGGCGATAGTGGCGCAATTAGTCTGACAATGAGTGGTGGTACCGGATATTACACCTATAGCTGGACAGGGCCAGACGGATTTACAGCTACAACAGCCTCTGTTACAGGACTCACAGAGGGCTCCTATGCCGTGACGGTTACCGATACGAATGGTTGTAGTACAGCAGATAACTTTACACTTAGTGAGCCAACAGGACTATCTATTACTGAAAGCCATATAGATGTAATTTGTTTTGGAGATGCTACCGGAAGCATCGATGCTACTGTTACAGGAGGAACACCCGACACTAACGGAAATTACTCCTACTTCTGGACAGGTCCTAATGGTTTTACAGCTACCACAGAAGATTTATCAAATATTGTAGCCGGCACCTATGAAGTAATAGCAACGGATGCCAACGGATGTACTATTAACATTAGTGCTACCTTAACGCAAGAACCCGAAATCATCATTACCCCAACCACTACTCCTATTAGCTGTTATGGTGCCAATGATGCTAGCTTAAGCCTTGAAGTTAGTGGCGGTAACCCGCCCTACGCTATTGTGTGGGCTAATTTTGCAGAAGGCACATACCAAGATAATTTAGCAGCTGGTAATTATACCATTACCGTAACCGATGCTAGTAATTGTGTACAAAGTATCACCGTACCTATACCGGAAGCTCCTGAATTTGCAATCTATCCAGAGGTAGCTCAAATTTCGTGTAATGGAGCTGATGACGGAAGTATTGCTTTGAATCTGGTTGGCGGTATTAATCCGGTTACTTTGGAATGGAGCGATGGAGACGACTCCGGGACTACCCGCAACAACTTAACTGCTGGCACATATACGGTAACCATCACAGATGGTACTCCTTGTGTAATTATAGAAACCTTTGTGATTAGCGAACCAGCTCCATTGGTATTATCCGGTAATGTGACTGACGCATTGGACTGTGACGAACCTGCTAGTGGAAATATCAACCTTTTGGTGAATGGAGGGATGCCGCCATACGTATTTAATTGGTCTAATGGCGCCACTACCGAAGATCTTACCAATATACCCAACGGCAATTACAGCGTGGTGGTAACAGATGCCAACGGATGTACGGCAAATGCAAGTTTTACCATTACCAGACCCGATCCGCTACATCTTGATATTACAGATAACGAAATGGTAGATTGTGATGCCCATACTGTAGTGCATCAGTATACCGCCAATGCCATAGGAGGAATTCCGCCTTACACTTATAGCTGGAGTAGCGGAACCGTTTCTGGTGCTAACAACGAAAACATGACAACCTCAGTTAGCAACGGAACCATTATAGTTACTGTAACCGATGGCTATGGTTGTACTATTACTGAAACTTTTGAATCTACCGTTAATGCATTGGGCGATGCTTATTTTGAACCCTATTCCCTTAGCTATGGTAGTCATCAAGAATATAGTATCTATGATCCCATAACATTCGACAACTTATCTGAAGGAGATTACTTTGTGGTCAGCTGGAATTTTGGTGACGGCAATTATAGTTCTTCTGTAAACCCCGTACATACCTATACCACTCCCGGCACTTATACCGTTACGCTGGTAGTAAACTATGACTACGGATGCCAGGAAACTTACGAAATTACCATTACCGTAACCGAAGGCTATCGCGTTATGATTCCGAATAGCTTTACCCCTAATAACGATGGTATTAACGACTATTTTACTCCTACATATAAGGGGATTGGTTCCATTGAACTTAAGATTTACGACACTTGGGGCAATCTGGTGTATCTGGAAAAAGGTGAAACTATTCAGGGATGGAATGGACTTCGCAACGGCTACGAAGCCGAAAATGGTAACTACCATTACCGCATTACCGGAGAAAGCTTTTATGGCGCAACTTTTAACTACCAAGGAGCATTTACGCTTTTAAAATAAACAAGCATGAAAAAAAATTTACTAATCACCCTACTTTTCATCTATGCATTTGCGAATGCCCAAGATCCTATTTACACTCAATATTACAACATTCCGCAAGTGATTAATCCGGGTGCTACCGCTATTAGAGAATCCGCTTCAGCCGGAATTATTCACCGAAGTCAATGGCCAGAAGCAGATCTTAAAATCAATTCAAACTACGCCTTTTACAATACATATTCTGAAGAAATGAATAGTGCATTGGGAGTTAACATTTTAAGCCAGCGAGAATCATTTTCAAAATACCACCTTACTCAGGTTAATTTTGCATATGCCTACAGAGTTCAATTAAATAGAAATTGGTTTTTTCATCCCGCTATAGAAGTGGGGTACGGAAATAAATCATACGGATTTCAGAATCTGGTTCTAGGAGACCAGCTCAATATAGACTCAGGAACAATTAACCCAACAACTGCAGACCCCACCATCTTAAATGAAAATGTAGGGTATTTTGATTTTAGTGCCGGAGCTATTATTAATACCGATAAATTTTGGTTTGGTATTACCATTAAACATTTAAACCGACCTGAAATTGACTTTACTAATTCAAAAAACATGCGGTTAGATATGTTCTACTCTTTCTCTGGAAGCTACACATTTGGTTTCCAAGAACTACCTAGAATATTGCCTAACAACACCCAGCTTTTGGTATCTGCTAACTATATGCAACAAGGCAGTTATAACCGATTAGATGTTGGTGCCGGAGTTCAATTTAGTTCTATTACCGTTGGTGCCATTGCTGCTACCAATCCTTCTAATATTTCAGACAATGGTATTACCTCTATAAATCCCTACCTAAGCTTTGAGTACGAACATTTTAGAATTGGCTATTCTTATGATATTGTAACTAACGGTATGGGACGTAACGGAGGCGTTCACGAGATCTCTTTTGTGTACCTCTTTGACCTTATTAAAGATTGTGATGGTTGTCCCAGGTACTTTAAACCAAAATCGAAGACGTATTTGTACTAAGAAGATTAGCTACATTATAAATAGATAAATTCAATATCCAATTGGACCCCGTAACTTTCTATAAAAAACAATAAAAAATCCCACAAAAAACCTCCCTTTTTCGTATCTTAGAAAAACACCAATTTGGGCTGTGTTACACTTCCAAAAACAGCCGAAAAAACTCAAAAATCAGAAGAGATGTCCCGTAGATACCCCGTGTATCTCCCGTAGATGTCCCGTGTTTTCACTAATGGGCAATACTACCGCAACCGAACGGCAACCAATGCGCCACATTATAAAAACACTCGCAACCCTACTAAAAACTAACACTCCCAGCAATATCACTTTAAAAATAAATAGTATTTCCAGTGAAACCTTTTTCTTGTCAATATACCCACATACAGGCTAGCCACCACAACCAAATACCTCCTGTAATACTAAGAAAAACAAGGTAGTTACTGTTACTACAAAGAGCAACAGCAAGCACCAGCGTAGCCTACTCAAAAAACACTACTGAAACGGGCATGGCAGCACTATGCACCTAAACATCCCTAGATTCAGGGAGGTCTGGTATACGGAAAACCGTGAAAATTACACATAGGCTTCAATTTCTTATGAAAAGAACTTTAAAACAGGTAATTATTTTTATACCTTTAAAAAAGTTGTGATATCGAAGTAAATTTCCTAACCATTCTTTTGTAAAAATAAAATGAAAAAATTGTTTTCTGCTACCGTTGGCCTCGTGATTGCCATGGTATGCTTGCTCGTTTCCTGTTCCGAAGAAAAACCTACTGTCAAAGAACAAATAGACAATCTATATAATTTTAGGGAGTATGTGAGCAACGTATCCCAAGGGGAGGTTTCTAGCAGGGCCGACATTAAAGTAGTTTTACAAAAACCGGTAGAAGGCTGGGATGCCAACAAAGAGCTCAACGAAAACTGGTTGGAGATCTCCCCGAAAGTACCGGGCAAAGTGGTGGCGCTTAACAACCAAACCATCGCCTTTGTCCCCGAAAAACCATTGCAAAGCAATACAGAGTATACGCTAAAACTTAGTTTGGCCGCCGTGTATCCAAACATTCCTAAAGAATATAAGGAGTTTACGTTTCACATACATACCATACAACAAGACTTTAATTTATTAACGGACAACTTGCAATCCTATTCCAAGGAATGGCAATACGTTACAGGAACCTTGCGCACAGCAGATATCATGGAATTGTCAGATGCCAAGCAATTGGTATCCGCATCACAAAACGGAAATCCATTAAAGATAAAGTTTGATAAGGGAATTACCGAAGGTACCCTGTTTGCTTTTACGATAGACAGTATTCAGCGTCAGGTAGAAAACGATTCCATCACCATCAATTGGTCTGGGAAAGCTCTGGATATAGATAACGAAGGTTCAGAGCAGTTGCTCATTCCCGGTAAAAACAACTTTGTAGTAACCGATGTGTACATTCAAAGTTCGGGCGACCAATATTTGGGCATTTATTTTTCAGACCCAATCATGAAAAGTCAAAACCTAGAAGGGTTGGTGAGCATCTCCGGAGTTAGCGGGCTCACCTATTCTATAAAAGGGAATGTGCTGCGGGTATATCCAAAAGAAACCCTCAAAGGTTCTGCACTGGTAGAAGTATTTCAGGGGATTAAAAGTGTGGATGGCTACAAACTGAAAGAAACCTTTTCGCAAAACGTAGCGTTTGAACAGCTAAAACCCGAAGTAAAACTACTTTCCAATGCTACCATACTTCCGAATTCCGATAACCTGAAAGTCAATTTTCAAGCCGTCAACCTGAAAAAAGTAGATGTTTCGGTTACAAAGATCTATCAAAATAATATTTTACAGTTTTTACAGTTCAACGACTTGCAAGGGTCTAGCTACCTGCGCAATGTGGCGCGCCCTATTTCCCGCAAAACCATTACGCTGCAAAACAACCTGAATCCGTCTAACGCATCGCACTACCGCGCCTATGCTATTGACCTGAAAGATTTGATTACGCCAGATCCCGGCGCCATTTACCGGGTAAGCATCAACTTTAAACCTAGCTATAGCATGTATCATTGCGACAGCACTAATTTTGATACGCTGGAAACCGAAGAAGAAGATTTTGATGACACCGAAGAAAGCAGTTCTTGGGATGGTATAGAAGATTACTACTATTACGAAGATGATTATTACTATGACTACGACTATAACTGGCGTGAGCGTGACAATCCTTGTCATACTTCCTACTACCGCAACAAAGGTGTGGCCGTCAACGTGTTGGCCAGCAACTTAGGCTTCACGGTAAAATTAGGAGAAAACAAACGCTACTTTGTCAGTGTAAACAACTTGCTTACCACCGCACCGGAACAAGGCGCGAAAGTAACGTTTTACAACCTGCAACAACAAGTATTGGGGTCGGTGACTACAGATGCCAAAGGTTTTGCCAATTACAACAGTGAACACCCTGCTTATTTTGCCATTGCTGAAAAAGGAAGTCAGAAAACCTACATGAAACTAAACGATGGAAATGCTTTATCCGTTAGTAAGTTTGATGTAGCTGGAAATAAATTACAAAAAGGACTCAAAGGCTATATCTACGGAGAACGTGGTGTATGGCGTCCGGGCGATACACTGTTCTTATCCTTCATGCTGAACGATGCCAAAAAAAGCTTACCTAAAGAGCATCCGGTAAAGTTTGAATTGTTTGATCCCTACGGAAAACTGGTGCAACGAGAAGTACAGGGCAATTCGCCTAGTCATTTCTACAAGTTCATTACCCAAACGGATGCCAACGCACCTACCGGAAACTGGAGTGTAAAAGTAAGTGTTGGTGGAGTTACCTTTAGTGAGCGTGTTAAAATAGAAACCGTAAAACCAAACCGCTTAAAGATCAAAGCTGCTTTTGATGAAGAAATTCTATCAGGCTCCAAACCTATCTTAGGCCATCTAGAAGTATTGTGGCTACACGGAGCAATTGCCAAAAATTTAAAGGCCGACATGAATGCGAAGTTCTACGCAACCAAAACCGAGTTCAAGACCTTTCCGGGGTTCATTTTTGACGATCCGTCTCGCAATTTTGGAATGGAAGAACAAAAAGTATTTGATGGTAAAGTAGATGCCTACGGAAAAGCTAACTTCAGCTTAAAACCGGAACTGGAAAAGAAAGCACCGGGAATGTTGAAAGCATCGTTCATTACCAAAGTATACGAAAACGGAGGTGATTTTAGTACCGATGTGTTTAGCAAAACCTATGCACCTTACAGCACTTTTGTAGGTTTGAATGTACCCAAAGGTGACAAAACCCGTGGCATGCTGTTGACGGATACCCCACACAAATTTGAAGTGGTAACGGTAGACGAATACGGCAAACCAAAAGCGGTAGAAGATTTAAAAGTCACCATTCACAAAGTAAGCTGGCGTTGGTGGTGGGATACCTCTTCAGACAATATATCGTCCTACAACGGTAGCAACATTCACGAAGAAGTATTTAGTCAGCACTTATCAACCGGAGCAAACGGAAAAGCTACTTTCAATTTTGAATTAAAATATCCTAATTGGGGACGCTACCTGGTACGTGTTGAAGACACCAAAGGAGGCCACGCCACCGGAAAAACCATGTATATCGACTGGCCGGGATGGGCAGGAAAATCAAGAAAGAACGATCCGTCTGCAGCGACCGTATTGGCGTTCTCTACCGACAAAAAAGCCTATCAGGTAGGCGAAAAAGCAGTGGTTACCTTCCCTAGTAGTGCTCAGGGTCGTGCGCTAGTCACTATTGAAAATGGTTCCGAAGTACTCGATGCGCTATGGGTAACGCCATCTAAAGGAGAAACCAAATTTGAATTACCAATCACAGCAGCTTTTGCACCCAATGTGTACATTCATATTTCGTTATTGCAACCGCATGCCAACGCAGCAAACGACTTGCCGATACGTATGTATGGCGTAATGCCAATATCGGTAGAGAATCCGAGTACCAAATTGCATCCGCAAATTGCGATGCCGAAGGTACTACGCCCGGAAGAAACCGTGACGGTAAAAGTCAACGAGCAATCGGGCAAAGCCATGACGTACTCACTTGCTATTGTAGATGAAGGTTTGCTAGACCTTACCCGTTTTAAAACGCCAAATCCATGGGATGAATTCTATGCCCGCGAAGCCTTAGGCGTGAAAACCTGGGACGTATATGATGACGTAATTGGCGCTTACGGCGGTAGAATAGATCAGGTATTTGCCATTGGGGGCGATGGTAGTTTGGCCGGCGCTAAAAACAAAAAAGCCAACCGTTTTAAACCCATGGTCATCTACAAAGGTCCGTTCACCTTAAAAGCAGGGGAAACCAAATCACATCAATTAAAAATTCCAAAATACATAGGTTCGGTACGTACCATGGTAGTTGCCGAAAACGAAGCCACACAAGCCTATGGAGAAGCCGAAAATACAACGCCGGTTCGCAAGCCTTTAATGGTCTTGGCATCGTTACCGCGCAAAATTACATCGGGAGAAAAAGTGACCTTACCAGTCACTGTTTTTGCCATGGAAGACAAGGTGAAAGATGTAAAAATAAAAATACAACCAGATGCTGCTTTTATGGTTACCAGTAGCGACACACAAAGCTTACACTTTGACCAACCAGACGAGCAAATGGCCTATTTTGAACTGGAAGTTTTCGATTTTCAAGGAATTGGAAAAGTGATTGTGGAAGCTTCCGGCAACGGAGAAAAAGCATCGTATGAGGTAGAAATAGATGTGGTAAACCCTAATCCGGTAACCACTGAAGCTACAGATTACACCTTGCAACCTAACGAAAAAACAACCCTAAATCTGGAAACCTTTGGCGTTATGGGTAGCAACGAAGCACAGCTAGAACTGTCTACCTTACCACCAATGAACTTTACTGGACGTTTGCAATACCTTATCCGCTATCCGCATGGATGTGTAGAGCAAACTACCTCCGGAGCCTTTCCGCAGTTATACTTATCAGATTTGTTTAGTTTGCCTGAAGATAAGAAAAACAGAACACAACAACATATTGAGCTTGCTATTAAACGTCTGGGTAGCTTTCAA
Source organism: Pustulibacterium marinum (assembly GCF_900116665.1). Lineage (GTDB taxonomy): Bacteria > Bacteroidota > Bacteroidia > Flavobacteriales > Flavobacteriaceae > Pustulibacterium > Pustulibacterium marinum. Next base: position 165,486 of record NZ_FPBK01000009.1, read on the forward strand.
CTTCCGGGAGGCGGTCTATCGTATTGGCCGGGACAAGGTAGCGCCAGTGACTGGGGCACCTCGCATGCAGGGCATTTTATGTTAGAAGCTGAGAAAAAAGGCTATGTATTGCCTATTAGCTTTAAAAGCAACTGGATTCGTTACCAAAAACAAGCCGCTAAGCAATGGCGCCAACAAGCCAACAGAAACGACCTGGCACAAGCCTATCGTTTGTATACGCTGGCACTGGCAGGAAGTGCAGAAGTATCTGCTATGAACCGTATGCTCGAAACTACTGGAATTAGCAACGAAGCTAAATTCCGTTTGGCAGCTGCCTATGCATTGATTGGTCAGACCAAAGCCGCTAAAGAATTGTTGAAAAACACGAATATTGATTTTAAGCCTGCAACCTATGATTACTATACCTATGGCTCGGTAGACCGCAACCGAGCAATGGCTCTTGAAACGTATCTTTTATTGAACGATAAAACTGCAGCTCAAAAACAAGCGATGACCATTGCAAAAGAGTTGAATAGCAAACAATACATGAGTACACAAACGACTGCCTATAGTCTATTAGCTATGGCTAAATTTGCCGAAATGGTGGGTAGCAAAGATTTTTCTGTGGAACTACACCTGAACGGAAAAACGGAAACCCTGAGTAGCGGTAGCAAAACCTTGCTGAACAAAACACTGAACATTAAAGACGGTAGCAATGCTATAAAACTCAACAACCAAAAAGATCAAACGGTATTTGTGAAAGTAATTGCTTCCGGAATTTTACCTGTGGGGCAAGAAAAACCCCTGCAAAAAAATCTATCTGCTGTGGTAAGCTTTAAAGATGGCGAAGGCAAATCGATCTCGGTAGACAACCTGCAACAAGGCACCAACTTTGTAGCTGAAGTGACGTTGACCAATACCTCGGGAGAAAACATCAAAGATGTGGCGTTGACAGAGATTTTCCCAAGTGGTTGGGAGATCATCAATACGCGCTTTACCGATTTTGGTAAATTTGGAAACAATGAAGTTACTTATACCGATCTAAGAGATGACCGAGCGAATTTCTATTTTGATTTGAAAGGACACGAAAGCAAAACCATCCGCATTCTGCTAAACGCCTCATATTTAGGCACCTTCTATTTACCGGGAATTCAGTGTGAAGCCATGTACGACAATAACTATGTAGTACGTACCAAAGGAAAATGGGTAAAAGTAATGCAGTAGTTTTGATATGAATTTGAAAGAACTCATGAGTTTGGGAATGGATCTTGAAAAACAAGAACAGTATTTCAAAACCGAACAACAAGAAGATCTATATATATTAAAAACGCAGATGCAATGGGAAACTAAGCATCTGCTTTTCTCCATGATTCCTATTATATCTTTAAGCTTCATAATAGGAATCGTTAATAGAAATCTTGTTACCACATTGATCATAACATCGCTCATTGCTATCTTTTTTGCAATTGGTTACGGACTGTTTAGAGTAGCGGCTTTTCAGATGTACAAAGAGATAATCTTCAACACCAAAAGTCAACAATGCTATATTCAGAATACATTTTTTGGAAAAAAGTCAAACCCTACGCTCATCGACAAAAAGTATAACTTAGAAAAGCTTTCGTATCAACCTTTAACCCGAAGTGGAAAAACGCGTTATTCACTAAGATATACTACCCATAAAACGTATCATCTAATGGTTATTAGAACTGATGAAGACAAACTCATTATTGAAAACTTCATGCAAGATATAGACTATGAAAAATTCTCCAACTAATTCACCTTATTACGCGGTGATCTTTACCTCGGAACGCACATCTACCGATGCTGGTTATGCCGACATGGCACAGGCTATGGATGCATTGGCGGAAAAACAACCCGGTTATTTAGGGATGGAAAGCGCCCGTGATGCTATGGGGATTACCGTGAGTTATTGGGAAAGTCTGGAAGCCATTCAACATTGGAAACAACAGAGTGAACATTTGGTTGCTCAACAGTTCGGAAAAGAAAAATGGTATCAGTGGTACAAGGTGCGCATTTGCAAAGTAGAACAAGAATATGATTTCTCAAGGTAACCCGCATCCTATGCAACATGTCCTGCCCGTTTAGGACGTTTTCTTATGAAACATGTAAATCCATATGGTTCTGGACCACTTAAAATTTTTGATACTGAGCAGCAAAGCCAGAACCACAACGCCAGCAAAAATAGAACGCAAAGACCAATGACCAACGAAATAGGCCAAGATAAAAAAACCGATGAACTCTGCTACTGCCAAAGCATAACTTACAAACATGGCTCCAAAGAAAAAACCGGGTTCTTTATCAAAAAGATAATTGCACTTTAAACACCTGCTATGCATTTTCGGATAGCTAAAAAGGCTACCCTTACCAGTAGTTTTGAATATAGCACCTTCTTGACAACGGGGACATTTACATTTAAAAACAGCAAATAATGGTATCATACTTCATTTAATTACGCGACAAAACTACAGGAAGCCAGTGAAAAAAACATTAGACCTAAATTGCATTTTTTTGTACTTTTAAGACATGGAACACATTCCTACATTACATATAGAAGCTTTTGAACAAGAGGTACTCTCTACTGAATTTTACTGTAATGAGTTGGCTGCCCATCTTGAAAACAATCGATCTCTTATACACAAGCCGCATAGTCACGATTTTTATCTATGTGTCATCTTTACAGAAGGGAGCGGGTTTCACGAAATTGATTTTAACCGCTACACTGTAGCACCCGGTTCTGTATTTTTTCTAAAACCCGGACAAGTTCATTTCTGGAATTTCAGCAATCCTCCGAAAGGATATATCTTTTTTCATACCAAAGAATTTTATGAATTAAGATACAGCCATGCTGCAGTAAGTAACTATACTTTCTACGCTAATAACTATAACCCTCCCAAGTTACAGCTATCTGACACAGCTATTGCGCCTATTGCCCAAAGGTTTGCTGAACTCTACACTACCCAAACCAAAGACTTTCAGTTTAAGGTAAGAAAACTGGTTTCTTTGATCGCTCTTATTTACATTGACTTAAACACCCTTTACAACGCAAACACCCCTTCCGGAAATGTATATGCTTCTAATTATTTGCAAACCTTTTATGAGTTAGAACACTACATCAATCAATACTACAAAACAGAGAAATCTGCTCAATTCTATGCAAATCAACTTCATAGAACCACTAAACACATCAACCGAATTAGCAAAGAACTCGTTAACAAAACAACCACACAACTAATTACAGAACGTGTCATTTTAGAAGCAAAACGTCAGTTAGTACATAGCGATAATTCTTTAACAGACATTTGCTTTGACCTAGGTTTTGAAGACTATGCCTACTTCTCAAGGCTGTTCAAAAAATATACTGGCAACACGCCCAGTAGTTTTAAAAAAGATTACAATCTATGAGTATGGCTCCCTTATCTACAAAAGCCTTCGTTAAAAGAAATCGTATCAAACTCATCGGGCTTACACTTTTACTTATAGCTTATTATTGTTGCTTGCCTCAACCGCTCTTCACTACGCCCACCGCAACCGTTATTGAAAGTAGTGACGGAACCTTACTAGGCGCCAAAATAGCGAGCGACGGGCAATGGCGTTTTCCGAAAATGGATACCGTTCCAGAGAAATTCAAGCAGTGCATTGTTCAGTTTGAAGATGCTTATTTTTACCAACATCCAGGTATCAATCCGGTTTCTATGGGGAAAGCTTTGGTGTCCAATATTAAAGCCGGAAAAACCGTGAGAGGCGGTAGTACGTTAACGCAACAGGTGATTCGACTTTCCAGAAAAGGAACATCACGTACCTATTTAGAAAAACTATGGGAATCGACACTCGCTACTCGGTTAGAGTTTCGATATTCAAAAGATGAAATACTGAATTTCTATGCTTCGTATGCCCCTTTTGGCGGTAACGTAGTAGGATTGGATATGGCTTCCTGGCGCTATTTTGGGGTGCTACCGCAACAACTCTCCTGGGCCGAGAGTGCTACACTGGCCGTTTTGCCCAATGCGCCCAGCATTATCTATCCGGGGAAAAATCAGGAAACACTTCATCAAAAAAGAGATCAACTGCTACTCAAACTAAAAAATGAAGGAATTATTGATGACACCACTTATCAACTTGCCTTGGCTGAAGACTTGCCACAACAGGCATTTCCTATTCCCAGAACGGCATCGCACTTAACAGAATACATTGCCAAAAAACACAAAGGCGAACGCCTGCAAACTACCATTGACCAAAAATTGCAACATCAGGTAAACACTTTGGTAGCACAACATCACCGTAAACTAAAACAAAATCATGTATACAACGCCAGCGTATTGGTGCTCGATGTGGCCACTAGAAATGTGTTGGCCTATGTTGGGAATGCTCCCACGGACAATGCCCACGAAAAAGATGTAGACATGATGCACGCTCCCCGAAGTACCGGAAGTGTATTAAAACCGCTGCTCTATGCTGCGATGCTTGATAATGGAGAATTGCTACCCCAAATGCTCATACCCGATGTACCCACTGAAATTGCAGGGTATCAACCAGAGAATTTTGATGAAAGTTATAGCGGTGCTGTTCCGGCAGATGAAGCCTTAGCCAGATCGTTAAACATTCCGGCAGTACGCTTGCTACAACGCCATGGATTGGAAAAATTCAGGGACGAACTGGATGCTTTCCACCTAAAAAACATTAACAAACCTGCCAATCATTATGGACTTACGCTTATTCTGGGAGGCGCCGAAAGTAATTTGTGGGATTTGTGTAAAACCTATGCATCACTTGCAGCTACTCTGAACCACTTCAACGAAACCTCCAGTGAATATTATACCGATGAATTTCAGGAACCCAATGTGTATGCAAGTCAAAAAAAAGACTTCGGAAGTAAAAGCACTCAGAAAACTGTTTTCAATGCTGGCAGTATCTATTCTGTCTTTGAAGCCATGAAACAAGTAAACCGCCCAGACAGTGAAGTGAGTTGGGAATATTTTGATTCTTCTAGAGAAATTGCGTGGAAAACCGGCACCAGTTTTGGAAACAAAGATGCCTGGGCCATTGGCGTCAACAAAAAATATGTAGTAGGCGTTTGGGTAGGGAATGCCGATGGCGAAGGTCGACCACAAATTACAGGAACCAGTAGTGCCGCTCCGTTATTGTTCGATGTATTTAATGTATTACCTAAAAGCAGTTGGTTTGAAATGCCTTATGATGAAATGATGGAAGTGCGTGTTTGCGCGCAAAGTGGTTATTTGGCTTCGGATATTTGTCCTGCCAAAACACAATGGGTTCCTAAAGCGGGTGCGCACGCTAACCTTTGCCACTACCACCATACCATTCATGTAGATACACAACATCAATTTCGGGTAAATTCTTCTTGTGAAACTGTAGACCAAATAGCGCATGTTTCTTGGTTCACCTTACCTCCACTCATGGAATTCTTTTATAAAAAAACACATGCCAACTATAAAACCTTACCTCCTTTCCGAACTGACTGTACTACTTCGGAAGAAAAAATGATGGAATTTATCTATCCTAAAGATTATAGTACAATCACCTTAGCCAAAGATTTTGACGGAAAAATCAATGAGCTTGTTGTAAAAGTTGCACACCGAAAACCGGCAACTACGCTCCTTTGGTATCTTGATGACAGCTTTCTAAAACAGACTACTCAATTTCACGAGGTAAGTATCAATCCACCTACAGGTCAACACCTTATAACGGTTACCGATATAGACGGCAACACTATTGCTTCACATATAATCATTAACAAATAATTAACTTCTATTTAGTTCGGTATTTACCGAACTAATGATACTTTTGTATGGTTAAATGAATTTAAATGCAAAAAGACGATTTAATAGAAGAGAAGAAATTGCTTGTGGAAGAGATGGGAGTCTACTTCGAAACTTGCGATACACTGTCTCCTTTGTCTTCACGAATCTTTGCTTATTTGGCCTTGTCGCTAGATGAAGGAGTTTCTTTTGAAGAACTTCAGGAAGCTTTGGAAGCTAGTAAAAGCTCTATCTCTACCAATCTTCAGTTGTTACAATCCATGCGTAGAATAGGGTATTTTACCAAGCCTGGAGATCGTAAACGCTATTTCAAGATTGATGATGAACAAATCATTAACCGTCTTGATGATAAGATTGAAACCTGGAAGCACGAAAAGAAAATCCATCAAAAAGTATTGTGTTACAAAAAAAGAATATTTCAAGATGTAGAAATTGATAGTGAAAATCTCTTGAGAATTCAGTACAACGAACACTACATCACCTTTGTAGATTCTATGATTCAAAACCTTGAAAAACTAAAAGAAAATTTAATCCAATTAAAATAACGAGAAATAAATAGATGAAAACAATTCCATTCGCACGCATATTTGTAATTGCCACAACACTAGCCTTATTCAGTTGTGGAAACAAAGAAGAAAATGCACAGCAAGGAGCCGCGCAGGCACAGGCAACTCCGGCAACGGTGATCACTATTCCTTCCAAAACGGTAATAGGGTATAACTCTTACCCAACCAGTATAGAAGGTATTGTAAACAGTGGTGCTCGTGCTAAAGTACAAGGCTACATCCAAGATGTTTTGGTTGATGAAGGTCAAAAAGTACGTAAGGGTCAGGCGCTATTCAAACTAGAAACACAGAGTTTAACACAAGATGCAGGTGCTGCAAAAGCAAGCGTTAATGCTGCTCAAGTTGAAGTAGATAAATTAAAACCACTTGTTGAAAAAAATATCATTAGCAACGTACAGTTAGAAACTGCCAAAGCTAATTTGGAACAAGCTAAAAGTAATTATGAAAGTATTATAGCAAACATTGGGTATGCGACTGTAAAAAGTCCGGTTGACGGTTATGTAGGTGCTATTCCTTATCGCCAGGGAGCTTTGGTAGGCCCAAGTGATACTACTCCATTAACCACGGTTTCAGACATTACCCAAGTCTACGCATACTTTTCTATGAGTGAGGCTGATTATTTAACCTTTTTGCAAACAGCGGAAGGTGAAACCAGAGAAGAAAAAATTAAAAACTTCCCAGAAATCACTTTGGTATTAGCCAATGGCGAAACCTATGCTGAAAAAGGAAAAATTCAAACTGTAACAGGGCAAGTAGATCAAAATACAGGAACGGTAAGTTTCCGTGCTATTTTTGACAATCCAAACCAGTTGATTACCAACGGAAATAGTGGTACTATTAAAATCCCTGTAACATACAAAGATGCTCCGGTTATTCCACAAAATTCAACTTTTGAACAACAAGGAAATATCATTTCATACAAAGTAACCAGCGATAACAAAACCGAAACTGCCAAAATAACTACCAAAGCTACTGTGGGTAATTTATATGTGGTTGCTTCCGGTTTAAAAGCAGGTGACAAAGTAGTAGCGCAGGGCGTTAGTAAACTTCGTGCAGGAACTGAAATTCAACCTAAAGAAGTTGCTTTTGATAGCATTGCAAAACCTGTAAAACAATTGTTCCAGTAAAAAATACAGTAAAAGAATCATGTTAAAAACCTTTATAGAAAGACCTGTACTTTCCACCGTAATCTCTATTATTTTAGTGATTCTTGGAGTACTAGGACTTACCAGTTTACCTGTGGAGCAGTATCCTGATATTGCGCCACCTACGGTACAAGTATCAGCCAACTATACAGGAGCTAGTGCCGAAACCATTTTAGAAAGTGTCATCATTCCTATCGAAGAGCAGATCAATGGTGTGGAAGGAATGACTTATATAACGTCTACTGCTACCAACAACGGTACTGCCCAAATAACGGTTTATTTTGACCAGTCAATTGATCCCGACATTGCTGCAGTAAACGTGCAGAACCGCGTAGCTTTAGCAAGTCCATTGTTACCGGCAGAGGTAACTCAATCTGGAGTAACCACCCAGAAACAACAAACAAGTTCACTGATGTTTATGTCGTTCTATACCACAAATCCAGATTATGATGCTACGTTTCTAAACAACTATCTTAATATTAACGTAGTTCCTGCTTTTAAGCGTGTTTCTGGTGTTGGTGATGTAAATGTATTCTCGCAACAAGATTACTCTATGCGTATTTGGCTAAAACCGGAAAAGTTAAAAGCTTACGGGTTGGTTCCTGCTGATGTTATGGCTGCTATCAATGAGCAGAGTCAGGAAGCAGCAGCTGGTACACTAGGACAAAATAATGGTGAAACCTTTTCATATACCATCAAATATAGTGGTCGTTACAAAGAGCAAACACAATATGAAGATATCATCATCAAAGCCATTGGAAACGGACAGTTTCTTCGATTGAAGGATGTTGCTGAAATTCAGTTAGACGCACAATCCTATCAGGTAAGTTCCAGCACACTGGGCCATCCAAGTGTAAGTATGGCGGTGTACCAAACTAAAGGTTCCAATGCTCAAGAAATTATTGATAATATCAAAGCCGATCTAGAAGTTTTAAAGAAAGATTTTCCTGAAGGTATTGAAGTGTTCATTCCATTTGACACCAATGAGTTCTTAAATGCTTCTATAGAAAAAGTAATTCATACGCTGTTCGAAGCCTTCATTCTGGTATTCATCGTAGTATTTATCTTCTTACAAGATTTTAGATCTACCTTAATTCCGGCCATTGCAGTTCCGGTTTCTATTGTAGGTACGTTCTTCTTTCTTAGTGTGTTTGGATATTCCATCAACTTATTAACACTCTTTGCTTTGGTACTCGCAATTGGTATTGTAGTGGATGATGCCATTGTTGTGGTAGAAGCCGTTCACGCCAAGATAGATGAAGGAGAAAAAGATCCTAAAAAAGCAACCATCGAAGCGATGCACGAGATTTCCGGAGCGATTATTTCCATCACTTTGGTTATGGCTGCGGTATTTATTCCGGTTACGTTTATTACTGGTCCTACAGGGGTTTTCTATGAACAATTTGGTATTACACTTATTGTTTCTATCGTTATCTCCGCAGTTAATGCATTAACCTTGAGTCCGGCATTATGTGCATTGTTCCTAAAATCACATGACGAAGATGAACACAAAAAGAAAAGCTTCTTGCAACGTTTTTATGATGGGTTTAACCGTGGATTCAATGCAACGATTCACCGATACGGACAATCACTAGGATTTTTGTACAAGAATAAATGGATAACATTCTTATTGATTATTTTAGCCGGAGTAGGTATTTATTGGTCAGCAACCACAACTCCAACAGGATTTGTACCAGATGAAGATAGAGGAATTGTATTTGCCAACGTTGAATTACCAGCAGGTTCCTCTTTGGACAAAACACATGAAGTTACGCAACAATTATATGAAAAAATCAAAGTTTTACCTGGTGTAGAAGGATCTAACATGGTAGACGGATTTAGTTTGATCAACGGTCAAGGTAGTAACTATGCTCTTGGTTTTATCAAATTGAAAGATTGGTCTCAACGTGAAGAAGATTCACTTTCAGTACAAGCCATCACCGGAAAACTATTTGGTATTGCAGCTACCATTCCAGAAGCTAATATTATTTTCTTTGCGCCACCAAGTATTCCTGGTTTTAGTGCTTCCGGAGGTGTAGAAGTAAATTTGCTAGACAGATCTGGAGGAAGCTTTACTGATCTTGATGCCACCAACCAAGAGTTTATAGGTAACTTAATGTCTCACCCAGAAGTACAGTATGCACAATCTGGTTTCAACACGAAATACCCACAGTACCAAATGGATATTAATATTCCTCTGGCAAAACAAACAGGTGTTTCTGTAGACGACATTTTTGCTACGCTTCAAGGATATATTGGGGGTATTTATGCGGCTGATTTCTCAAGATTTGGTAAACAATATCGTGTGTACATCCAAGCATATCCAAGTGACAGATCTAATAAATCTGACTTGAATCAAATGTATGTAACTACCAACAGTGGCGAAATGTCTCCGCTTAGTGAATATGTTTCCTTGAAAAGAGTATATGGTCCACAATCGGTAACTCGTTTTAACCTATTTAACTCTACCAAACTTACGGTAGCTATGAACCCTGGTTACAGTTCGGGTGATGGTATTGCCATTGTAGAAGAAGAAGCGGCTAAGCTAGGATCCAATTATACTACTGCCTATTCAGGATTAACTCGTGAAGAGGTAAATGCAGGTAGTCAAACAGTGGTTATCTTCCTTTTATGTGTGGTTTTTGTATACTTTTTACTTTCTGCACAGTATGAAAGTTATTTGTTACCATTCTCGGTAATTCTTTCGCTTCCTCTAGGTATTTTCGGGGCGTATATTTCTACCAAGTTCATGGGACTTCAGAACAATATATATTTCCAAATTGCACTAATCATGCTGGTAGGACTCTTGGCAAAGAATGCTATTTTAATTGTGGAGTTTGCCATTCAGCGTAGAAAGCGTGGAGAGTCTATTGTAGACTCTGCTATCGATGGTGCCAAAGCACGTTTACGCCCAATTTTGATGACCTCATTTGCTTTTATTCTTGGTTTGATGCCATTGGTACTTGCCTCTGGTGTAGGTGCCGAGGGTAACAAATCTATTGGTACAGGTGCTGTAGGTGGTTTATTGATTGGTACAATTCTAGGTGTATTTGTGATTCCTATTCTATATATCATGTTCCAATGGTTACAAGAGAAAATCTCTGGTGGACCAAAATTTGAAACTGAACAAAAAGAAACTGTTTAACATGAAATTGAAATCATTTAAAAACAAAAATACATGGCAACGTGCGGCGCTTATCGCCGTGGTTGCCGTGACACTACAAAGTTGTTTTGTGGCCAAAGATTATAAGCGTCCGGAGTTTGAACAGACCGAAGAACTCTACCGCACCGATAATCTTCCACAAGATAGCTTATCTATGGCCGATGTTTCTTGGAAAGAACTATTTACCGATCCTTATTTGGTAAAATATATTGAACAAGGGCTGGAGAACAATATAGACATACGTATTGCTATTCAACAAATGGCAGCCGCTGAAGCCTATGTAAAACAAGGAAAAGCAGGCTTTTTTCCAAGTTTAACAGGCAATGCTTCATTAACACATCAAGAATTATCAAAAAATAGTCAGTTTGGTTCGTTGTTCTCATCCTTAGACCAATATGAACTTTCTGCAGATCTTTCTTGGGAGGCTGATATTTGGGGGAAAATTCGCAGTAACAAACGTGCCTATGTAGCTTCGTATTTGCAAAGTGTAGCAGCTCATAAAGCTGTAAAAACACAATTGATAGCCAATATTGTAACTACCTATTACACGCTACTTTCTTTAGATGAACAATTGCGTATAACCGAGGCAACTGTTGAAAACAGAAAGCAAAGTGTAACCACTATTGAAGCACTTAAAGAAGCCGGGCAACAAAATCAGGTTGCAGTAGATCAAAATGCGGCACAGTTGTACAGCGCACAAGCGTTGGTTATAGATTTGAAGAATTCTATTTTTCAGGCAGAAAACACACTAGCACTTTTGTTAGGTGAAGAGCCACAAACCTACGAACGTGGCGTATTGGCAGATGAGAAAATTGAAACGGAACTTAAAGTAGGAGTTCCATCATTATTACTGCGCAATAGACCTGATGTAATGCAAGCAGAATATGGCTTGGTGAATGCTTTTGAACTTACCAATGTTGCCAACGCAAGTTTCTATCCGTCGTTAACCTTAACAGCAACGGGAGGTTTACAGGCATTATCTTTGGAAGATCTTATTAGTACCAATTCCTTATTTGCAACGCTTGTTGGAGGAATAGCACAACCCATATTTACCAGAAGACAAATCAAAACGCAATACGAAGTAGCACAATCTCAACAAGAACAAGCTTTGTTAAGTTTTGAGCAAACACTTTTAACAGCAGGAAAAGAAGTTTCAGAGTCTTTGTATTCTTATAATGCTGAAGTTGAAAAATATGAATATTTAGACCTGCAGGTACAAGCACTTACCGATGCAGAAAACAATTCACAGGAGCTATTAAATAATGGTTTGGCAAATTACTTAGACCTATTAACAGCTCGTGAAAGCAGATTAAGCGCAGAATTAAATTTAGTTGATAGCAAACTCAACCAGCTTTTAGCCATTGTAAATCTGTATCAAGCGCTTGGTGGCGGCTGGAAATAAAATTGAAAAAACAGCTTTATACATTCCCCTTTTTTCAAAATTCTCCAAACACAAAAAGACACTCAATTTGAGTGTCTTTTTATTCTAGGCGGGTAAATACCCCGAGGCTTGCCTCGCGTGAAAAAAATAGTAATCTTTGAGCGTGAGCTCAAGTAGACATTTTCATAAAAGTCATAATGTGTCTTTGTTATTATACCATTTGGTATGTTCAACGAAGTATCGTCGATTGGTATTGAGTCCAAAAGTTGATCGAATATTAAAAAGAACTTGTATCGAAATTGAGGATAGATATGAAATTCACTTTTTGGAAATAGGTTCAGACAAGAATCACGTTCATTTTCTGTTACAGAGTGTTTCAACCTACAGTCCAACAAAGATTGCCAGAACAA
>NZ_FPBK01000016.1 GCF_900116665.1 Pustulibacterium marinum
CAACCTACAGTCCAACAAAGATTGCCAGAACAATTAAAAGTATCACTGCCCGTGAAATTTTCTCTCAAGCTCCAGGTGTAAAAAGAGCATTATGGGGTGGAGCTTTTTGGGGAAGTGGCTTTTATATTAATACTGTGGGACGGCATAGCAATGAGCAAGTAATAGCTGCATATGTGAAAAACCAAGGTTCTGAAAAGGATTATCAAGTTTTGCATAGAAATAATGACATACAATTAAATCTATTCTAAACTAATGCCTCGGGGCTTGCCCCGAGGATTATTTACTTATATGCATTGGTAGACTTTGAAGATTATCCTTCAAAGTCCATATCATCTCCACCATTTGGGTTTCCTTGATTTTTATTTCGGTTATTATGATCGTTTTGTTGATTGAATTTATAAATCAACGATAATGTAAATTGTCTTTTTCTCCATTGAAATTCACTGTCTGAAGTAAAGTTTTCACTCACTGTATAAGATCTTCTTTTTCTTGAGTTGAAAACGTCTCTTACGTTGAATGTTGCTGTTAATGAATTTTTGATAAGCTCTTTGCTTAAAGCAGTATCAAGAGAAAACATTCCTTCGCTTTCTGTTTGAGAATTTTTTCTTGGTCCCATGTAGAATCCATTTGCCTGAAAATCAATTTTTGCAGGTAACGTTACTTTTCCACTGAATCTACCAAACCAACTTGTACTTTCTGCACCATAATCCACATCATTAAAAAATCCTTCAGTTTTAAATTTAAAGAAGTTGAAACTAGCATTGAAACGGAACCAATCAGTTGGATTTAACATGGCACCTAGCTCACCACCAATTCTATTCTGAGAAGATAAGTTTACTGGAATAGATCTAATGATGCTAATTCCATCATCTGTAGTTTGACCTGTTTCATCTTGAATTCTTTCAAAGGAATTGGTTTCTCTTTGAAAATATACCGAAGCGTTCAGCGTAAATTTAGTCCATCTTTTCAAATAACCTAAATCAAATGCATTTGAAAATGCTGGATCTAAGTCTGGATTACCCTGAAATATGTTTGTTCTACTAGATCTTGAAGGGAAAGGGTTGATAAACCAACCTCTAGGTCTATTAATTCTTCTATTGTAACCTAAAGTTAAGTTTTCATTTTCTGCTATTTCATAAATTAAGTTCATAGTAGGGAACAAACTCAAATAGTTTTTATCAAAATTTGCATCAAAATCAAAATCTAATTCATCAATCAATTCTTCTTGTGTATAATATGGAGAAGAAACACTTCCTTTCATTTGAGTGTTTTCCAATCTTAAACCTAATAAATATGAGAACTTTTTAGAAAGTTTATTACCATATTGAGTGTATGCAGCATAAACATTTTGGTCATAATCGAAGTTATAGGATAATAATTCGTCAACTTCAAACTCATTGGTTTCTTGGTTGAATTGATCAAGATTGTAACCAGTATCTTCTGTTTCCAGATTTATTCTAACACCAGCTTCAAATTGCGAATCTCCTTTTGGTAACACATAATCTGCTTGAAACAAGAATTCGTTTTGCTTTTCAACTTGAAAAATATTCTGGCGATCAATTAAGCTGTCTGAAGGAAAAGTTCTGTATTCGTTAATGGTAGTAGGTTGATCTTCATTATCATAAGAATACTGAAGATCGGCAGTTAATTTGTGTCCTTCATCATTAAAATTATTAATATAGTTCAAAGAACCTTGGTAGGTTTCACTAGTTTGACCTTCATTTTGGATTCTGCTGGTAATACTGTTTAAATCTGTACCTATATATCTATCATTAATGGTATTACTTTCATCATCATTTTCACCCCAACGGCCAAAAACGCTACCTGTTAATGATGATTTTTCGGTAAGGTAGTATTCAATTCCAAGATTGGTGTTGAAACCTTTGCGTAAACGCTCATAATCTCTGTTTTCTCTGATTCGGTCAAATGAACCTGTTTCATAATTATTATCATAATTAGCTTCTCCCGGAGAGTTTCTGTAATATGCTCCGGTAGTTGTAAATAAATTGAATTTATTGGTTCTTAAATTGATATTTGCTGAAAGCGAGTGATTATCTGGCGCACCAACGGTTCCTTGAATAGAACCATTTAAACCCAGTGTTTTTTCTTTTTTAAGAATGATATTTAAGATACCTGCAGTTCCTTCAGCATCGTAACGAGCAGAAGAACTTGTTATTACTTCAACTCTTTCGATAGCATCGGCAGGAAGTTGTGAAAAAATATTAGTGTCACCATAACCAGCCATTGCCGAAGGTTTTCCGTTAATAAGGATTCGTACATTTTCATTTCCTCTTAAACTAACGGCGCCTTCCACATCTACAGAAACAGAAGGAATGTTTTGAAGCGCATCACTAACAGTTCCTCCCTGCGTGGTAAGGTCTTTACCAATGTTGTATATTTTTTTATCTAATTTTATTTCAACAGAAGTACGTTCACCTGTTACTTCTACAGCATCAAGTTCTGCAACGTCTAAAGCTAATTTGATAGTACCTAAATTTTTATCTGAAGTAAGTTCTTGTTGTGGAAATCGATACGTTTTATAACTTATAAATTCGATACGCATATTATAGGTTCCTTGAGGCGCATCTACAGAAAATTTACCATCCATATCCGTTACTCCACCGGTAACATCTTTGGTTTCTGCATTTTCTAAAACCAAAGTAGCGTACATGATTGGTTCATTTGTGTCTTCATCTACTACAGTTCCTGTAACCTTTATATTTTTACCAGATTGGGCAGCTACAAAAAGAGTGCTTAGCATACAAAGTATGCTAGTGATGATTGAGAGTTTTTTCATTATGATAGTTTAGTTAATTATTGTGGTTATGACTGCAAAATTATCTCTTGGTTTAACCCTGTTTGGTTAAAACTATGTTAAATGAAAATTGAATGTGTTAATAAGAAGCAGAAATAAAAAAAGCTCCTACAATTTGCAGGAGCTTTTATATGCTAATAAGGAAAAACGAGGTTTATCCTTTTAAAATACTTTTGATTTGGTCAGCCAATTCAACACCAATTCTATCTTGTGCTTCGTTGGTTGCAGCACCAATATGTGGTGTTAATGAAATTTTTGGGTTCATTAACACTTTAAGTGCGGGAGTAGGTTCGTTTTCAAAAACATCCAATCCGGCGAAAGAAACTTTACCGCTATCAATTGCTTCAATTAGTGCAGCTTCATCAATAACTCCACCACGAGCAGCATTGACAATACCAACACCATCTTTTAACTGCTCAAATTCTTTGGTACTTAAAACATATCCGTCTTGTGCAGGAACGTGTAAAGTAATGAAATCAGCTTGTTTAAAGATATCTTCCATTGGCATAGTTTCAATTTCAACATTGATGTATTGACCGTTGTAAAAATCTACTTTAATCTCTGCTTTATCAACAAATTTATCAGCTGCAATTACTTTCATTCCTAAACCAAGTGCAACTTTTGCTGTAGCTCTACCAATTCTACCAAAACCAATAATTCCGATAGTTTTTCCTCTTAATTCTTTTCCGCCAGCATACGCTTTTTTCAAAGCACCAAACTTAGTTTCACCTTCCAAAGGCATATTTCTGTTTGCATCATGAAGAAAACGAACCCCCGTAAATAAGTGAGCGAAAACCAATTCTGCAACAGATTCTGAAGACGCTGCAGGAGTATTGATTACGTGAATACCTTTGTCACGCGCGTACTGAACATCTATGTTATCCATACCTACGCCACCACGACCTATAACTTTAAGAGAAGGACAAGCGTCAATAATATCTTTACGAACTTTCGTAGCTGAACGAACTAAAATTACGGTTACTTCATTTTCATTGATGTAATTAATCAATTGTTCTTGAGCTACTTTTGTTGTAATAACTTCGAATCCGGCTTGTTCAAGAGCGTCTATACCGCTTTGAGAAACACCGTCATTTGCTAATACTTTCATTTTTTTATTGTGTTGTGTGATTGAATTTTACTTAAATAGTGCTTTCAAACTTCTTCATTGTGTCTACCAATACTTCAACGCTTTCTAATGGCAGCGCATTGTACATGGATGCTCTATAACCACCAACGCTTCTATGACCGTTAATACCGTTGATGTTTGCTTCTTTCCATAGTTTGTCAAAAACTTCTTTGTGGCTTTCATCAACCAAATTGAAAGTTGCATTCATATTTGAACGATCTTCAACTGCGGCAAAACCTTTGAAAAGAGGGTTTCTATCAATTTCACTATATAATAATGCAGCTTTTTGATTGTTTATTTTTTCAATAGCAGCAATACCACCAAGATTTTGCAACCATTCTAAAGTTAGCATAGAAGTATAAACAGCAAACACAGGAGG
Organism: Pustulibacterium marinum; assembly: GCF_900116665.1. Classification (GTDB taxonomy): domain Bacteria; phylum Bacteroidota; class Bacteroidia; order Flavobacteriales; family Flavobacteriaceae; genus Pustulibacterium; species Pustulibacterium marinum. Next base: position 4,321 of record NZ_FPBK01000016.1, read on the forward strand.
CGTATTGAACATACTTTCCTTGTCAATATGATTTTTGTAGCTAAGCATAGAAGGAATAGCTCTGGTAACTTTCCCTAAAACATCTTCTTTTACTACAACTAAGGTAGTACCTGCTGGACCCATATTTTTTTGTGCACCCGCATAGATAACACTGAATTTGGAGAAATCTAATTCACGAGAGAAAATATCTGAACTCATATCACAAACTACAGGAACACTGGTTTGTGGAAATTCTTTGTACTGCGTTCCAAAAATTGTATTGTTGGATGTGCAGTGAAAATAGTCTGCATCTTCAGGAATTGAATATCCTTTTGGAATGTAATTATAGTTTTTGTCTTTAGAGGAAGCAATTACGTCTACCTCACCAAAAAGTTTTGCTTCTTTTACTGCTTTGGCAGCCCATGTACCAGTATCTGCATATACAGCTTTTGTTTCTAGAAGATTGTATGCCGCCATTAAAAATTGCATGCTGGCACCCCCTTGCAAGAAAAGCGCTTTGTAACCTTTACCTTCTAAACCTAAAAGCTCTAATGCTAGTGTTTGAGCTTTTTCCATTACCGCAACAAAGTTTTTATCTCTATGCGAAATTTCAATAATGGAAAGGTCCATATTGTTGAAATTTAAAATAGCTTGAGAAGCTTTTTGAAAAACTTCTTGCGGTAAAACACATGGTCCGGCGCTAAAATTGTGCTTTTTCATAATTTGTAACTTAAAGTATGCTTAATTGTGTTAATCAATTACAAAGGTGCTAAATATAGTTTTAAATAGTAATATAAAACCAACAATTTTCTAATATATTTTTAACAGGAAATCAACAGTATCAACATTATCTGCATAATCCCATAATTGAGGTTTTTGAGTTTCCCCAAACGGCACCGTATTTATGTCTGCCAAATTACCTACTATACATTGAATTTGTTCAGACTTGGACGTTAATTCTTTCCTAAGAGTTTCTAAGTTTTCATAGCGTTCAAAGAAAAGTGTAGCTATAGGTGAGCCAAAACTTTGGTCTTCTTTCAGCATTAAAAATCCATTTTCCAATAATTTGTATAAACTCATTAAATAAACAGCTTTGTTGTAATCATAATTGTTTACATATTTCTGTTCATTTAAAATATCTGAATATGAGTAGATAGCTTTGAAAAAATTGTCAAAATCATATGCTTCAGGAACATATAATTTTGAAACGCTACGGCAGCCTAGGCCATAATACCTAAAAATATCTTCACCTAAATTTTGCAAATCTTCCTGGGTTTCTTCTCCTGTAAGAATGGCAACAGAGTTTCTATTTTTGCGAATAATATTCGGTTTATTGCCAAAATAATGTTCAAAATAACGAGCTGTGTTATTACTTCCTGTAGCGATAACCGCATCAAATTCTGGTAACTTTTGTGTGGTAAATTCAATTTTATTTTTGAAACCTGGCTGAATCGCCATCAAATAGTTTGCTAAAACTGGTAAAAGTTGATTGTCATTGGAAGATTGTTTAACAACCACACTGTGACCAGTTATGAGAACTGATAAAAAATCATGAAACCCTACTAATGGTATATTCCCCGCCATAATAATAGCGACAGTTTTTCCATCTTTTTCAGGAATTTGATAGGAATCTATCCATTTTTTAATAGTCTCTTCAGTTAAAGCATTAGCCCAACTTTCGCAAGCAAATAGCACTTGTTCTTTGTTGAACCACGAATTATAATGATGAGCTGTTTCAATTTTATTCAGAAAAAGATCAAAATATTCATTATTACATGCTATTTCTTCTTTTTGAATGATTCCGCTGTTAGAAAACTGTCTTAAAAACGCTCCAAGAGTTACGAAAGCGTCAATGCGGGTATTTAAATTCATAAAGGTTTGCTTTTGTATTTATCTAGCTTTATTTTTGTACAAAAATAGGTAAAGAAAATATTATGGCTATTATTATAACAGATGAATGTATCAATTGTGGAGCTTGCGAGCCAGAATGCCCAAACACCGCAATTTATGAAGGTGCTGATGATTGGCGTTACAGCGATGGAACTCAGTTGAATGGAGATATTGTATTACCTGATGGAAAATCGGCCAATGCAGATGAAGCACAAACGCCGGTTTCTGATGAAATTTACTATATTGTTCCAGATAAATGCACAGAGTGTAAAGGATTTCACGAGGAGCCGCAATGTGCAGCAGTTTGTCCTGTGGATTGTTGTGTACCAGACGATGATCATGTTGAAAGTGATGAAGAATTGTTAGGAAAACAACGTTTTATGCACCCGGAATAGATTTAAATATCTTAATGTTAAAAATATAAAAACGCCGTATTTCTTAGAAATACGGCGTTTTTGTTTAAAACAAACTAATTAACCAACCTTAAGTTCTATTCTGATTTTTTATAAATATTCTGTTTCATTGTCCCAGCATCCTTGTTGTACATTTCTTCGCAAAAATCTCCGTCTTCATTGAAATATCCTGTACATTTTTGACCATTTGAAGTCTTAATTTGATATTTCTTTTTGGAACTATCTGCAGTCTTTGCAGCGTTATATGAGATATTTTCTTCGGATGACTCTAAAACATATTTTGTATCACCTTTTGTGTAATACACCTCTTGTTCTTTGGAAACCACCTTATCTCCATCTTTTATAATTGTAGTTTTTGTAGTTTTCGTAGGACCCATTTTATAATCCTGATTCAGTTTATTTTTGTCATCTTCATTTAGCATAAGAGCTTGTTCCGTTTTGGTAGTTACCTCTTTTTTTAGCTCTTTGATGCCGTCACCGTTATTTACTTCTATGGTAGTTACTACTGTTTCTGTAGCAGCACCATCATTGGTAGATTTTTCCTGAGCAAAACTATTTGTAGAAAATAAAACAGTTGCTGCGAACATTCCTGTAATCAATATCTTTTTCATAATATTTTCATTTTTCTTTTTCATGTAAACAAATGTAAAAAAGGTCAAATTCAATATGTTTCAAAGCATTGTTAATTAAACTTAAGTGTTTGTTAAGCGGTGAATTACTTAGTAATAGCAAAAAGATGGTTTCATATAATATAGAAGTGTATATTTGCGCCGATAAAATTTTATAACATGAAAGCCGGAATTGTAGGATTACCAAACGTTGGAAAATCAACTTTATTTAACTGTCTGTCTAATGCAAAAGCACAGAGTGCTAACTTTCCATTTTGTACTATTGAACCTAATTTGGGTGTAGTAAACGTACCTGATGAAAGATTAGAAAAATTAGAAGAATTAGTTGATCCGGAAAGAGTAGTACCTGCAACAGTAGAAATTGTAGATATTGCTGGTTTGGTTCGCGGAGCAAGTAAAGGAGAAGGTTTGGGAAACCAGTTCTTAGGAAACATTCGTGAATGTAATGCAATTATCCATGTGCTTCGTTGCTTTGAAAATGATAATATAGTTCACGTAGATGGGAGCGTTGATCCTATTAGAGACAAAGAAACTATTGATATAGAATTACAATTGAAAGATCTTGAAACTGTTGATAAGCGTTTAGAAAAAGTAAACCGCGCAGCAAAAACAGGAGATAAAGATGCTAAAAAAGAGCAAACTACTCTTCTAAAGTTTAAAGAAGCCTTGGAAGCAGGAAATTCCGCAAGATCTGTTGATGTTGATGAAGATGAATTAGAATTGATGAAAGGTTTTCAATTACTTACGGCAAAACCTATTTTATATGTTTGTAATGTAGACGAAAGTTCTGCCAAAGATGGAAATGCTTTTGTTGATAAGGTAAAAGAAACCGTGAAGAATGAGAATGCAGAAGTGATTGTATTGGCAGTAGGGACGGAAGCGGATATTACTGAACTGGAGTCTTACGAAGAACGTCAAATGTTCCTGGAAGATATAGGATTGGAAGAGCCTGGAGTATCTAGATTGATTAGAGCTGCTTATAAATTATTAAATCTACAAACCTATTTTACTGCTGGGGTGAAGGAAGTAAGAGCTTGGACTATTCCTGTAGGTTCTACTGCACCACAAGCTGCTGGCGTTATTCATACCGATTTTGAAAAAGGATTTATTAGAGCAGAAGTAATAGCTTATAATGACTATACTACTTTCGGAAGCGAAGCCAAAGTAAAAGAAGCTGGTAAAATGAGAGTAGAAGGTAAAGAATATATAGTGCATGACGGTGATATCATGCACTTTAGATTCAATGTTTAAAACTTATAATTATTTAATATGGTGATCTTTTAATTTTTAAAGATCATCATATTGAATCTGTTCAAAGAGCTCAACCAACAATTTTCACTTCCATCAGCAGAAGAAATATCTGTTCTTGATATTCTTACAGTTAAATCGGTTGTTGTAAAATCAGAATAACTAAAAGAAAAGGAATCAGGAAATGAGCTGTTATTGTAAGCTGTAAACATAACTCCATCAGGTGTAAATGGTAAAGCTGGGCTAAATGTATAATCGACAACTAGGCTTTGCGCAGTGATTGGATAATCGGCTAAGACATAAGTTCCGTTATTATAACCAACTCCACTCCCTACATTTTTTTCTAAGATTTCCCAATTTACTGTGTAGCTTAATGAATTTATTGTCACTGAAAAACTTCCTGTACTTCCAACGGAAGTCGTTTGACAAGCGGGGACTTGCATACCTGGAAAAGCCAATACAACTGGTTGTTTTCCTTTAGAAACTACGTTGTCTGCTCCAAGAACTAATATATCTGTACTACTGTAATCGTTTGGAACATCTCTTATGATTGTTTTACCATTAATATCTATAGCTGAGTTAGCATCTGGAGTTTCAGTATTAATACCAACCTGTGCAGTAGCACTTAATGAAACTAAGATAAGGACTGTGTGTAATAACTTTTTCATGTTGTACAATTAATTAAATTACTTGATTTTGTAAGGAATTATGGTTCAAAATTAGATATTAAGTAAAAAGAATAAAGTGTTTTTCGATATTATGCATAAAAGTATAGGTGGTTTTCATAATCTGTGCGATAAAACTTCTTCGTAATTAATCTAATGTAATTTTAAGTTGTAATCATTTTTTTTAAAAAAACTTAATTACTTAGAAATAAAAAATAACTTTACTTGTGAAATTAATAGAACGTTAAGAAACCCACATGAAGCTTCAAAATCAGTTATCCTTATTTATATTCTTTTGGTTTATCATTTCATGTGTATTCGGACAACAGGGTTCTACAGATTCATTTCCGATAATTCTTAATAGAGCTTATGATTTTTACGATAAAGGAAATTATAAGAAATCGGTTAAAGAAGGTAGAGAGTTGTTACGAGTAGCCTACGAGCTTAACAATCTAGAATACATAGGGGAGGCATATTATTTATTAGGTTTGAATGATGAAACCATTGAAGAATATGGCAGGGCGAAAGAAAAGTATTTAAAAGCTTTGAGTATTGCTGAAAAAAGAAACGATTCCATATTCATTTTAGATATTTATAATGGTTTAGGAAATATAGCATCGCTAAGAGATAATGATTTTGAAAAATCTGAAGAATATTACCTCAAAGGTTTAGAAATAGGAAAAGCGATTAATGATCCTTATAAAATGTCCTTTATTATAAATATTTGTTGGGATTATCTTGAAAATGAACAGACTCAAAAGGTCTTGCCTTATCTATCTGATTTATATGCCTATTCAAATGAAAATGATCTAAAAGAACTTTCAATAGACGAAGCTAAATCGTTTAGTAATGTTAATTATATTTTAGGACGTTATTTAGGGGAGAAAAGTAATTTTTCCAAAGCACACTATTATCTAAATAAATCTATAACCACAGCAAAACAATCATCAAATTATGAAGAGTTAAGTGATGCTTACTTGGCGGATTCAAAAGTGTTTGAAAAGCAGAAAAAAATTGACAGTGCATATTTACAACTTATGAATCATAACAAATTTTATAAGTTGTTTTTAGATAAGAATATGTTAAACAAACTTCAGGTAGAGGAAGTGAAATTTAATATAGAAGAGTACGAGCGTGCTTTGGAACTATCTCAAAAAGAACAACAATTTTCAGAATCCATTGCGACAAATAGATCCAAGTTAAATAGAGTATATTTAATTATAGCCATTTTATTATTGATTTTGGTTTTTGTGGTTCTCCATCAAAATAGCCGTCGAAAAAAATTGATAGAAAATCTGAATAAAAAAAATAAAGCATTGAAATTAGCAGAAAAGAAAGCGGCGATTGCTGCTGAGGCTAAGTCTAATTTTGTATCAAATATAAGTCACGAACTTCGTACTCCATTGCACGGCGTAATAGGTATTACTTCGTTATTACTTTCGGAAGATGAAATTTCACCAAAAAATAAAAAATTACTAAAATCTTTAAAGTTTTCAGGAGATTATCTTTTAGGGTTGATAAATAACGTTTTGTTAATGAGTAAGATAGATCGACATAAAATTAAGATTATGCCAAGGTCTATAGAGCTTAAAAATGTATTTAATCATATTGGAAGAACTGCTTCGTATTCTGCAGAAAAGAAGAATGTAGCAATTTCTTTTCAAATAGAAGAAAATGTTCCTAAGTATTTGATTTTAGATGATAGTGTGCTTTCAGAAGTGTTAATTAATCTTATAGATAATGCTGTAAAGTTTAGTGAGAACGGAAACGTTTGGATTAGAGCCAAAGTTCCTAAAGAAGCAAATGTAGATCTTAAAGAGAAAGTCTTTATTCGATTTGAGGTAGAAGATAACGGAAGAGGAATTCCGGCTGAACAAAAGGAATCAATCTTTTATAAGTTTTCTCAAATATCAGGAAATGAAAGTATTATGGAAGGTACTGGTTTAGGATTATCCATAGTTCAAAATTTGTTACTTCAAATGGGAAGTGATATACATTTAGAATCTGAAATAGGGAAAGGTTCTTTATTTTATTTTGATTTACTTTGTGGAATTACAAAAGTAAAAGAGCAGGAGAAAGTGGTTGAAAAAGAAGAAGTCATATACAATTTTGATAACAAACGTATTTTGATGGTAGAAGATAATGAAATCAATAAATTGGTAACTCAAAAATTTCTCTCACCTTTCAATATACATCTAGATCTTGCCTCAGAGGGTAATTCTGGATGGGAAAAAATACAGAAGAATACCTATGATCTTATCTTGTTAGATATCAATATACCATATTTTAATGGTTACGAAATTGCACAAAAAACTAGAGCACAAAATATCAATACTCCAATTGTAGCTGTAACTGCTTCAGAATTAGCTGAAATAGAAGAACAGGTTTATAATTCTGGGATGAACGATATTCTTATAAAACCGTTCAACAAAAGTAATCTTCTAGAAATTCTATCCAAATATTTAAATTGAGATACTCATAAATTTGTTAATTAAATATATTTAGTAAGGTTTTAAAAATTCCTTTTAAATAGTATATTAGCAACGCACATCTCAATTTCTCTATTTTTTATGGCCGATACTCAATATACAGAAGATAATATTCGATCGTTAGACTGGAAAGAGCACATTCGCATGCGTCCTGGTATGTATATCGGGAAACTTGGAGACGGTTCTTCTTCAGATGACGGTATCTACATTCTTTTAAAAGAGGTGTTAGATAACTGTATTGATGAGTTTGTGATGGGCGCCGGGAAAACCATCGAAATTTCGGTTCAGGGAACGCGTGTAACCGTGCGCGATTATGGTCGTGGAATTCCGTTAGGGAAAGTGGTAGACGTTGTTTCTAAGATGAATACCGGTGGAAAATACGATTCCAAAGCCTTTAAAAAATCGGTTGGATTAAACGGTGTTGGTACCAAAGCGGTGAATGCTTTATCAACTTATTTTAGAGTAGAATCGTCTCGTGACGGTCAATCAAAATCTGCAGAATTTGAGTGTGGAAATTTAACCAACGAAGAATTTTTAGAAGAATCATCTCGAAGAAGAGGAACTAAGGTGACTTTTATTCCGGATGAAACCATCTTCAAAAATTATAAATATCGTCATGAGTATATCGAGAAAATGCTCAAAAACTACGTGTATCTAAACCGTGGTTTGACGATTATTTTTAATGGTGAAAAATACCATTCCGAAAATGGATTGAAAGATTTGTTATTAGATAATAACAATGAGGAGGATTTTTTATATCCAATTATTCACTTGTTAGGAGACGATATTGAAGTAACGCTAACTCACAGTAAAACCCAATATTCAGAGGAATATTATTCCTTTGTAAACGGACAAAACACCACACAAGGTGGTACGCACTTAAATGCATTTAGAGAAGCCGTTGTAAAAACTATTCGTGAATTCTTCGGGAAAAATTACGATGCTTCTGATGTTCGAAAATCCATTATTGCTGCGATATCTATCAAAGTAATGGAACCAGTTTTTGAGAGCCAGACCAAAACAAAATTGGGTTCTACAGATATGGGAGGCGAATTGCCAACTGTAAGAACTTTTGTAAACGATTTTGTAAAAACACATTTAGATAACTTTTTACATAAGAACCCGGAAACGGCTGAAAAATTACAACGAAAAATTATTCAGGCAGAGAAGGAGCGTAAAGAGCTTTCCGGAATTAGAAAATTAGCCAAAGAGCGTGCTAAAAAAGCCAATCTTCACAATAAAAAATTACGCGATTGCCGTGTGCATTTAACAGATTCTAAGAAAGATAGAAATTTAGAATCTACTTTATTTATTACAGAGGGTGATTCGGCTTCGGGTAGTATTACCAAGTCGAGAGATGTAAATACACAAGCGGTATTTAGTTTGCGTGGGAAACCGTTGAATACCTACGGAATGACCAAGAAGATTGTGTATGAAAATGAAGAATTCAACCTTTTACAAGCTGCTTTGAATATTGAAGATTCAATGGACGATCTTCGTTACAATAACATTGTAATTGCAACCGATGCCGATGTAGATGGAATGCACATTCGCTTGTTATTGATTACGTTTTTCTTGCAGTTTTTTCCTGAACTGATCAAGGAAGGACATTTGTTTATTTTGCAAACACCACTTTTTAGAGTTCGAAATAAAAAAGAAACCATCTACTGTTATAGCGAAGAAGAGCGCGTAGCAGCTATTAATAAATTGAGAGGTAAACCAGAAATTACTCGATTCAAAGGTTTGGGAGAAATTTCACCAGATGAGTTTCGATATTTCATTGGTGAAGACATTCGTTTAGATCCTGTAATGCTAGACAAAGCTACGACTACAGAAGAGTTGTTGAGTTTTTACATGGGGAAAAACACTCCAAATCGTCAGGAGTTTATCATCGAAAATTTAAGAGTAGAATTAGACACAGTAGAAGAAGAATAAAGCAACCTTTGGTTCACCTAAAATCCCTTAGAGCAATTAATGAGCACCGATAATCCAGAAGAATTAAATCCGGAAGAAAATAACCAAAATCAAGAACAACAAGATACCATTAAGCGTATTACAGGCATGTATCAAGATTGGTTTTTGGATTATGCCTCGTATGTAATTTTAGAACGTGCCGTACCGGCGATAGAAGACGGTTTTAAACCCGTTCAGCGTCGTATCATGCATTCTATGCGTGAGTTAGATGATGGTCGTTACAATAAAGTAGCCAATATTGTTGGGCATACCATGCAGTATCATCCACACGGTGATGCCAGTATTGGCGATGCTATGGTGCAAATTGGGCAGAAAGATTTATTGATAGATACACAAGGGAACTGGGGAAATATTTTAACGGGAGATGGTGCTGCAGCTTCTCGTTATATTGAAGCTCGATTGTCAAAATTCGCTTTAGAAGTTGTCTACAGTCCAAAAATTACCGATTGGCAATTAAGTTATGATGGTCGTAAAAAGGAACCCATCAACCTTCCGGTAAAATTTCCATTGTTATTAGCACAAGGAGCCGAAGGGATTGCGGTTGGTTTGTCTACCAAAGTGTTGCCTCACAATTTTTTAGAGTTAATTGATGCTTCTATTAAACATTTAAAAGGAAAGCGTTTTCAAATTGTACCCGATTTTCCAACGGGTGGAATTATGGATGTGTCTAACTATAATGACGGATTGCGTGGCGGAAAAATTCGTGTACGCGCCAAAATTAGTCAGCAAGACAAAACTACCTTGGTGATTAATGAGATTCCGTTTTCTACAACCACTTCTTCATTGATTGATTCCATTTTGAAAGCCAATGATAAGGGCAAAATTAAAATCAAGAAAATTGAGGACAATACGGCTGCCGAAGTTGAAATTTTAGTGCATTTACCCAACGGTATTTCACCAGATAAAACTATTGACGCCTTGTATGCGTTTACTGCTTGTGAAACTTCTATTTCGCCTTTGGGGTGTATTATTGAAGACAACAAACCCTTGTTTATTGGCGTAACCGAAATGTTAAAACGCTCTACAGATTACACCGTAGAATTGTTGAGACAAGAGTTAGAGGTGCAGTTAGGAGAATTAGAAGAACAGTGGCATTTTGCTTCGTTAGAACGAATTTTCATTGAGAATAAAATCTACCGTTTAATTGAAGAAGAAGAAACCTGGGATGGAGTTATCAACGCTATTGATGAAGGTTTAAAGCCACATATTACGCATTTAAAAAGAGCTGTAACTCAGGATGATATTGTAAGATTAACTGAGATTCGAATCAAAAGAATTTCAAAATTTGATATTAATAAAGCAGATCAATTAATTGAATCGTTGGAAGATAGGATTGCTGAAGTAACGCATCACTTGAACCATATTATTGAATTTACAATTGATTATTTCACGCATTTAAGAAAAACCTACGGAGCCGGAAAAGAACGTAAAACCGAAATTCGTTTGTTCGAAAATATCGAAGCAACCAAAGTGGTTATTCGAAATTCAAAACTCTATGTAAACCGCGAAGAAGGTTTTGTAGGTACCGGACTTAGAAGAGATGAATACGTTACCGATTGTAGTGACATTGACGATGTGATTGTGTTTACCGCAGATGGTAAAATGAACGTTCATAAAGTTACCGATAAAACGTATGTTGGTAAAGATATAATCCACGTAGCCATTTTCAAAAGAGGCGATAAGCGCACTACCTACAACATGGTCTACAAAGATGGCAAAGGCGGTTCTACATTTATAAAGCGCTTTAATGTAACCAGCGTAACCCGTGATCGTGAATACGATTTAACCCAAGGGAAACCACAAAGTAGGGTATTGTATTTTTCAGCCAACCCAAATGGAGAAGCCGAGATAGTTACAGTATTGTTGCGCGCTGTGGGAAGTGTAAAAAAGCTGAAATGGGATATTGATTTCGCAGATATCAAAATCAAAGGTCGTAGCTCTAAAGGAAATTTAGTTTCTAAATTCTCGGTAAAACGAATCGAATTAAAAGAAAAAGGAGTTTCTACATTGAAACCTCGTAAAATTTGGTTCGATGATATTGTGCAGCGTCTCAACGTAGATGGACGTGGCGAATTGTTAGGCGAGTTTAAAGGAGAAGATCGTTTGTTGGTGATTCGCCAAAATGGTTTGGTAAAAACTATTTTACCAGAATTAACAACGCATTTTGATAACGATATGATTGTGTTAGAAAAATGGATTCCGGAAAAACCAATTTCTATCATTTATTACGAAGGAGAAAAAGAACGTTACTATTTGAAACGTTTCCTAGTTGAAAATGAGAATAAGGAAGAAACGATAATTACAGACCATCCTAAATCTGAAATACAAATTGTAGCTACCGATTGGCGACCAATGGCAGAGATAGAATTTGTAAAACCTAGAGGAAAAGAGGCAAAACCAAATTTAACGGTAGATATGGAAGAATTTATAACCGTTAAAGGAATCAAAGCTTTAGGAAACCAATTAACAGCCGATAAAATTAGAACGGTAAATTTGTTAGAACCGTTGCCATACGAAGTTCCGGAAGAAGAAATTACCGAAACAGAAGAAGATGCAAAAGACAATGACGATTTACGATTGTTTGATGAGTAAAAAACAAAACCATTAGTATATAAGAAAGGGAGCAATTAGCTCCCTTTTTTTATGGTTGATGTCGCCTATCATACGTTTTTAACAAGTAGATAAAGAAACGTGTAATTTTCTATTGAAAAGCTTCTCTATATGCTTAACAAGAGTTATTATTTTTTATATACTTTTCCTTGATGTTTATTGGTCATATCATCTACATACGAATATTCAAAAGTATAAGAATCACCTTCGGTATAGAGAATTTTAAAAAGCAATGGTTTTTTTTCATTCATCGTCTGCGGATGTATCTTTTTAGCAATAAACTCACAATCGTTTACCCAATTAATTCTGCTGGAATCTATTTTACCTTCTCCGTAATTTTCAATTTGTAAATCTTCAGTTCTCGTAAAAGAACCTTTGATAGTTTCATCGTTTAATGAAACTTCATAAGTAAATGTTCCTGTTTTAAAATCAGTACAATTTCTGTCTGGTTGAAAACAAGAAATACAACATAAAAGAAGGAGTACAAGTGTAAAATATTTCATAATATAAATTTTCCTGCAAATTACCATTTTGTTTTCAGCTAATAAATTGAAATCTTCTTTTTAAGAATTAGGTAAGTAGGTTTCAAAAGTTTTATCAGCATAGAAAATCACAATTCGCTCAACTTTTTTTGACGAAGACATTACGGAAGTCATCGTGTTTTTTTCTGAAATGCTTTCGGATTTTTGGGATATATCCTCGGAAGAATTTGAAAACAAATCATTAGTCCTGTCTTTGGATTGATTTGTCGATGGCGAAACTTCTTGTAAAGGCTTAGTGATTACTAATTTTTGTTCTTCATTTTTAGAAGGAGGAAAGGTTCCTTTTCCATTCAATAGCCAATACAAATCCACTTCAGAATAAGTTTGAATAACTTTCAAAACAAAGTCTAAACTAGGCTTATTTCTTCCCGATAAAATATGCGAAATACTAGAACGCTGTACATCTATAGAATCAGCAAAAGCAGAAGCCGACAGGTGATAATGTTCGAGTATAATTTGTAAACGTTTTGAAAACTCTTGGTTGTTTACCATTGTAAACTGTATTTGTAAATTAGTACTGTTTACAAATGTAATGAAAGAAATTTTAATTTAAAAGTTAATTAATCAATCAACATAAGTATGAACTAACACTTCAATTAAACACTACTTAATTATTGAAAATAAGATAATTAAATGGTAGTTTAATAGTACATTGAAAAATAATCAATAACAAAATGAATCAAATAAAAGATAAGTTACAATTGTAAAAGAGAAGCATTCGTAACATGTTTACAAAAATAAACAAACACTTGTTTACAGATGTAAATACAATTGTAAACACATTAATCCAAATCAATTGTTTAGATTTGTAACCATCAAAATTTTATACTTATGAACCTTGACTGGTTAACATATGACGCCATAAAATACAGTGAGATTTCGGGAAGATATTTACCTTATAAACGTCTAGAATCGTTTTTAGAAAAGACAGATTTTAACTTTGAGAAATCAATCATTGGACATTCCGTAAACGGATTGCCTATACATCTTTTAAAAGTGGGAAATGGAGATCATAAAGTTTTTATGTGGTCACAGATGCACGGAAATGAAAGTACCACTACAAAGGCTGTTTTAGATCTTTTATCTTTCTTAAATACCAAAAGTGACTATTCTCAACAAATTTTAGATGCTTGTACCTTATATATTATACCAATGTTGAATCCTGATGGAGCCACTGCTTATACAAGGTTCAATGCTAACAATGAGGATTTAAATAGGGATTCTAAGCATTTAACGCAACCTGAAAGCCGTGTGTTACGTGCTGCTTTTGAAAATATAGAACCAGACTTTTGTTTTAACCTACATGACCAGAGAACTATTTTCAATGTAGGCGATACTCCAAAACCTGCTACTTTATCTTTTTTAGCTCCTTCAGAAGACCCAGATAGGAATGTTACCGATACTCGTAAGAAAGCTATGGAAATTATAAATGCGATGGTAGCTACGTTACAAAACTATATTCCTAACCAAATTGGGCGTTTTGACGATAGTTTCAATATTAATTGTATAGGAGATATGTTTACTTCTCTTGGAGTTCCTACAATACTATTTGAAGCCGGTCATTACCAAGGTGATTATGAGCGTGAGGAAACGCGAAAATTTGTTTTCATTGCTTTGTTATCATCCCTTTTAAAAGTTTCTACCGAGGAAATAACAGGAGATGAGTTTGAAAATTACTTTGATGTGCCAGAAAATGAAAAACGATTTTTTGACATTTTGATAAAAAACTTTAAGTTTTCTGAGGAAGACGTAGAAACCGAAAACGAAATAGGTGTACTTTTTAAAGAAAATTTACAAAATAATAACATTTTTCTTTTTCCATATGTGGAAAAAATAGGAAATTTGCAAAACTGTTACGGACATCAAGAAATAGATGCTTCAAACGCAAAAATAAGTATAACCAGAAAACAATTATTAACAACGGATTTACAGGAGTTTTTAAAAAACCTTTAGTTTTTTAACATAAAAATAAATTTTTTCTATTTTTTGTTGTGTAATTAATGTTTTTTTTGCTTTTTTTGTATGTCCATTGATTTTAAAAAAATACATATGAGTAAAATTAAATTAGACGAGGTAGATCACCAAATCCTAGATATGTTGATCGATAATACTAGAACGCCTTTTACAGATATAGCAAAGAAACTTCTTATTTCTGCTGGTACTGTTCACGTTCGTGTTAAGAAAATGGAAGATGCAGGAATCATTAAAGGTTCTTCATTAACTTTAGACTATGTAAAATTAGGCTATGCGTTTATTGCATATGTAGGTATTTTTCTAGAGAAAACGCACCAAACCAAATTTGTAATGGAGCGTCTTAATGAAATTCCAAATATTACGGTAGCACATATCACAACTGGAAAATTCAATATCTTTTGTAAAGTAAGAGCTAAGAACACAAAGCACGCAAAAGAGATTATTTTCATGATTGATGATATCGAAGGAGTTTCTAGAACAGAAACAATGATTTCTCTTGAAGAAAGTATAAATGATAAGAAAAGATTAATGCACTCAATCTTCAATGAGTTGAATTAATTAACAAATTTTATAATAATTGAACCCTTTCATACTAGTATATGAAAGGGTTTTTTTTTATCTTTAAATGAATATAAATCAAAAAAATCAAATGCTTAGAAAACCCAAAATTCAACGGTTTAATGACAGTGTATTATCCAAATATCAGATTTACAACAGTATTTTTCTAACGCTACCATTTGATGAAATTTCTAACACTGGTTCTTTTCTACCATTATTTTCCGAAATATGTGAAAAAGGGTATGAGAAGAATCAGGATCCTACTACAATCGTAGATGAATTTTTTAAAAAGTTCTTTAGTGATATTTCTGAAGAAGAAAAGATCTCGTATCTATTCCGTTTTATTCAGTATATCGAAAGACAGGTAGTGTTGTTTGATGCAATTGAAGATGCTTCTTTCTCTGTTGTGAATAACATGAATGGTCATGGTACCTTGCGCAGTATCAAAGAAGAAGCGCAAGCAATTAATAAACTTGGAGATTTGAAAGAACATTTAAAACACTTTTCAATTCGTCCGGTTTTAACTGCTCACCCTACTCAATTTTATCCGGGACCGGTATTAGGTATTATTACCGATCTTTCTGATGCTATTGAGCGTAATGATCTAACTGAAATTAAAAAATTGTTAGCACAACTTGGTAAAACCCCTTTCTTTAAGAAAGAAAAACCAACGCCATTCGATGAAGCAGTAAGTTTAATTTGGTACCTAGAAAACGTATTTTATCAAGCTAGTTCAAAAATATTCACTTATATCCAAAACAATATTTTTCGTGAAGAAGAATTGGAAAATGATGTGGTAAAATTAGGCTTTTGGCCAGGAGGTGATAGGGATGGAAATCCTTTTGTAACTCCTGAAATTACCTTAAATGTAGCTGATAGACTTAAAACTTCGGTACTTAAAAATTATTACAAAGATATTCGTAAGCTTAAACGAAGAATTACTTTTGACGGTGCAGATAAAATTATCAAAGAGTTAGAGCAAAGCTTGTATGAAAATGTTTTTATCAGTTCTAAAAAACATACTTTAGATAAAGACTATTTTCTAGCAAAGCTTAAAGAAATTAAAGCGATTCTAACGGAAAGACATCAATCACTTTTTGTAGAAGAAATTTCGGATTTAATAAACAAAGTGAAACTTTTCGGTTTCCATTTTGCTACGTTAGATATTCGTCAAGATTCCCGTGTACATCACAGTGTTTTATTAGGAATTGTAAATGATACCCACAAACATAATCTTGGAATTTTCCCTGAGAACTATGAGTCGTTATCAGATGAAGAACAAATAGACGTTCTTACAAAAGTAAGCGGCAAAATTGATCCAGAGATTATTTCTGATGAAATGGCAAAACGCACATTGCAGTCTATTTATGCAATGCAGGAAATTCAGAAAACAAATGGTGAAGTTGGTTGTAATCGTTACATAATTAGTAACAACCAAACCATCATCAATGTTTTAGAAGCTTTTGCAATGATTCGTTTAACGGGTTGGGAAAAACCTTCTGCAGATGTAACGCCGCTTTTTGAAACAGTAGACGATTTACAACGGGCAAAAAGTGTCATGGAAACGTTATATACCAATCCTATTTATAAGGAACATTTAGAAAGAAGAAATAACGTTCAGCCAATTATGCTTGGTTTCTCCGATGGTACAAAAGATGGAGGATACTTGATGGCGAACTGGAGTATTTATAAAGCAAAAGCAGAGCTTACCGAAATTTCTAGGAAATATGGTATTAAAGTCATATTTTTTGATGGTAGAGGTGGACCACCAGCGCGTGGAGGAGGAAAAACTCACCAATTCTATGCTTCCTTAGGTCCAGAAATTGAAAACGAAGAAGTTCAATTGACAATTCAAGGACAAACAATTAGTTCTAATTTTGGAACGGTTGATTCTTGTCAATATAATCTTGAGCAATTATTAAGTTCAGGTATTATGAATGAGATTTTTACCAAAGATCAAAATATCATTTCTCCAGAGGATAAAGAAACTATGGAAGAATTGGCAGAAGTAAGTTATAAAACTTATTCTGACTTTAAAGATCATCCGAAATTTGTACCGTATTTAGAGCATATGAGTACATTAAAATACTATGCAAAAACTAATATTGGAAGTAGACCTTCGAAAAGAGGAAAGTCTGATAAGTTAATTTTCTCAGATTTACGAGCAATTCCTTTTGTAGGTAGCTGGAGCCAATTGAAACAAAACGTTCCTGGATTCTTTGGAGTTGGTACGGCTTTAAAACATTTTGAGGATAAAGGAGAATTTGATAAAGTTCAAAAATTATATCATAATTCATTGTTCTTCAAAACATTGCTTGAAAATAGTATGATGAGTTTAACTAAATCATTCTTCAAGCTAACGGCTTATATGAAAGATGATGAAGAGTATGGAGCTTTCTGGACTTTGATTCATGATGAATATGAGTTATCTAAAAAGCTATTATTGAAGTTAACCGGATATTCTGAATTAATGGAAGACACCAGATCTCAAAAAGCGTCTATCAAAGTTCGTGAAGATATTGTGTTGCCGTTGTTAACAATTCAACAGTTTGCTTTGAAGAAAGTGCAAGATTTTCATAAGAATAAAAATGTGGATGAAGCCTTGATTCAAGTTTATGAGAAAATGGTTACCAGATCATTGTTTGGAAATATCAATGCAAGTAGAAACTCAGCGTAATATTTTTAAAACAAATAAATATAGAAAAAGCCGTTCTAAATTTAGAACGGCTTTTTTATGTTGTAATGTGATATAAAGAAATTAATTAATTAATTAATCCTCTTCTTCGTTATCTTCTGGAATATCTATATTCTCTGTTTCGCCAGAGTTATCAAAATCATCTTCATCTTCGTCAAAGTTTTCCATCGTGTTTGCCAAGCGGGTACTCACTTTTACCAGATAGATGCAATCTTCTGTTCTTACTTCAACAGCCTCTACTGTTTCGTTCTTCAAATTCTTGAAACTTATGATGTCATCATCGCCATATCCATCTGGATATTTTTCTACCAAAAGAGATAGAATTTCGTTTGTAAGTTTCTTATAATCAACAATAACGCGTTTCATATATTATATCCTTAATTGTCGTTAAATGTAATTGAAAAATAGTATTAAATACAAATGTCAATGTAAATAAATTGCTACATTTCTAGTAAATATGCAAAAATTAATGGTGCTACAATGGTTGCATCAGATTCAATGATAAACTTAGGAGTATCAATATCTAATTTACCCCAAGTAATTTTTTCATTTGGAACAGCTCCTGAATAAGAACCATAACTTGTTGTTGAATCTGAAATTTGGCAGAAATAACTCCAGAAAGGTACATCCGTCATTTCAAGATCTTGATAAAGCATTGGAACTACACAAATAGGAAAATCTCCTGCAATACCACCACCAATCTGGAAAAACCCGATTCCTTTATCACAATTATTACGATACCAGTCTGCTAGAAAAGCCATGTACTCAATTCCGCTTTTCATAGTTGAAGCTTTTAATTCTCCTTTGATTACGTAAGATGCAAAAATATTTCCCATTGTACTATCTTCCCAACCAGGAACTACAATTGGTAAATTCTTTTCTGCAGCAGCATACATCCAAGAGTCTTTTAAGTCTATTTCGTAATATTCTTCTAAAACTCCAGATAATAGCATTTTGTACATGAATTCATGTGGAAAATAGCGTTCACCAGCTTCTTCGGCATCTTTCCAAATTTTGTGAATGTGTTGCTGAAGTCTTCGGAAAGCTTCTTCTTCAGGAATACAAGTATCGGTAACTCTGTTTAATCCTTTTTCCAATAATTCCCATTCTTCTTGCGGAGTTAAATCTCTATAATTTGGGACTCTCTTATAGTGAGAATGTGCTACCAAGTTCATGATGTCTTCTTCAAGATTTGCTCCTGTACAAGAAATAATTTGAACCTTGTCTTGTCTAATCATTTCAGCGAAGATTTTCCCAAGCTCTGCAGTACTCATAGCTCCTGCTAGTGTTACCATCATTTTAGAACCTTGTTCTAATTGAGCTTCGTATGCTTTAGCTGCATCAACAACTGTTGCCGAGTTGAAGTGTAAATAATATTTTTCTATAAAGTTTGAAATAGGACCTTTCATGGTAATATTTTTTGTTGTAGTATTTTAAAGTTATATAAAATGAATATTCTTGGATTTATTTATATCCTAAAATATCTAACATATCTTCAGCTTTTTGTTGTTCTGCAAAAACTTTGGTAGTCAGTTCGCCGTTTTCATCTCTATTAATCAAAATATGTTTTGGAGTAGGGATGAGGCAGTGCTGTAACCCACCAAAACCTCCAATTGTTTCCTGATACGCTCCCGTATTAAAGAAACCAATATATAAAGGTTTTGTTTTGCTAAATTTTGGTAAATATATTGCTGCAACGTGCTGTTCACTGTTGTAGTAATCATCACTGTCACAGGTTAACCCACCCAAAAGAACGCGTTCATATTCATCATTCCAACGGTTAATAGGAAGCATAATAAAACGCTTGCTAATCGCCCAAGTATCTGGTAATGTGGTAATGAAAGATGAATTGATCATGTTCCATTTTTCACGATCGTTTTGTTGTTTTTGATACAAAACTTCATAGACAGCTCCACCACTTTCACCAACAGTAAAACTACCAAATTCTGTAAAAATGTTTGGAACAGGAACTCCAGCATCATCACAAGCTGTTTTAATCTGGTAAATGATTTCATCAATCATATATTGATAGTCATAATTAAAAGCAAGTGAATTTTTGATAGGAAATCCCCCGCCAATATTCAAACTATCTAATGTTGGACAAATTTTCTTTAATTGGATATATACTTTTAAACATTTTACCAATTCATTCCAGTAATACGCCGTATCACGAATTCCGGTATTGATGAAAAAGTGAAGCATTTTTAAAGAAACCTTGTCGTTATCTTTTATTTCACGCTCATAGAATGGTACAATATTTTTGTAACCGATACCTAATCTACTTGTGTAAAATTCAAATTTAGGCTCTTCTTCAGAAGCAATTCTGATACCTACCTCAAAATCACCATCAATTACGTCTGTTAGAAGATCTAATTCCTCATAATTGTCAATAATAGGAATACATTTTTTATGACCGGAATTGATTAAATCTGCAATATTCATTATGTATCGATCTCTTTTGAAACCGTTACAAATCACATAATTGTCGTTGGTGATTTTACCTTCACTTTTTAATTGATTTACAATATTGATATCAAAAGCAGATGATGTTTCAATATGAATATCATTCTTCAAAGCCTCGGTTAAAATATGCTCAAAATGAGAACTTTTGGTACAATAGCAATAGTTGTAATTCCCTTTATAATTATGCTTTTCAATAGCATTGCCAAACCAATGTTTCGCTTTTTTTATGTTGTTCGAAATTTGTGGAAGGTAGGTGAATTTCAATGGAGCACCATATTCCTCAATTAATTTCATTAAATCAATTCCGTGGAAAGAAAGTGAGTTTTCGTTTAAAGTAAATTCTTCTTGCGGAAAATAATAGGTTTGATCAATAAGATCAATATACTTATTTTTCATTTGGGTATTGTTAGTTAATCAATCGTTGTTACAAGTTAAAAAAATAGCTTGAAAACAATCAAATTCGAAGATAAATAATAACGAAGATTAACAATAACAGGAAGTTTATGTTAACATGATTTCCTGATTTTATCTTGCGGAAATCAATGAATAGCCTTTGAGCTAACCCACATAAAAACTGAATTTTTTTCAAAGAGAAAATATCAGTACTTAAAAACTTTTGCGTCATTTACGGAGTAATTATCAACGCTGCAAATGTGCTTAAAAAAAACAATTATACAACATATTTTTTTTAATTTTTATAATACTCAAAAGCCTTTAAAATCATGTTGTTATCAACTTTTATGTCGATTGTTGGATTTCCGATTCCTTCTAAAAGCACAAAATTTATAGTTCCGTAGGTATTCTTTTTGTCATGTTTCATCAAAGAAATGATAGTGTCTAAATCATTTTCTTCAATGGCTACCTTTTCAAAATAATTCAAAATTACAGACTTAATTTCATCTACCTTCTCAATTGAAAAATTCAATTTTTGGTGAGATAAATGTGCTGCCAAAATCATTCCTATGGCAATAGCTTCTCCATGCAATAAGGTAGTTTTGCTTTCATCATTCAGAAAAAATGATTCTATGGCATGACCTAGCGTGTGGCCAAAGTTTAGTGTTTTTCTAAGATTTGATTCTTTGAGATCTTGAAGTACTACATTATTTTTGATAATTACAGAATCATAAATCAATTTGTCCAAATCCTCCAAAGTAAGGTTTTGTAAATTTTTAAAGAAATTCCAATAATTTTCATCTGCAATGAGCCCGTGTTTTAACATTTCTGCCATTCCACTGCGCATTTCATTGGAAGGTAAAGTATTTAAAAAGTCTGTAGAAATTAAAACCATTTCTGGAGTACAAAAAACACCTACTTGATTTTTAAGTGTACCAAGATCAATACCGGTTTTTCCACCAACCGAAGCATCTACCATGGAAAGCAACGTAGTAGGAATGTTTATAAAATTGATGCCACGCATGTAAGTAGCAGCCACAAAACCTCCTAAATCTGTAACAACACCTCCTCCAAGGTTGATCATCAAACTTTTTCTGTCGCCGCCTAATTCTGAAATAGCGTTCCAAACACCCGTACAGGTTTCTATGTTTTTATGAATTTCGCCAGCTTCAATTTCAATAATTTCCACTTCACAATTTGTTACCAGTTGAGGAAGAAACACCGGTAAACAATTCGCATTTGTATTAGAATCAACTAGAATGAAAATTTTTGAATAGTTATTTTTTTCTAAATGTTCATTTAGCGCTGTAAATGCATCTGTATTAAAATAAACATTATAGTCTGTAGAAGTGATTGGTTTCAAAACGTTCAATTTTATAGAACTACAAAGTAATAGAATTTCTTCTTTCTAAGCTGAAAATGAAAGGTGATTTTTGAATATTTAATTACTAAAACAAGGAATTTAGGAGTGTTAATGGAATTAGAGGAAAGTTAAATTTCTGATAATCAATTCAAAATTAGCAAAGAAAAAATTGTCATTCCAACAAGAAATAATTATCATCCCACATTGTATATTTGCTCACTACTTGTACTATATGAAGAAATATTTTGAGAACACTGAAATCGCTTTTCGATTAAAGACAAATACCGAATTAGAGCGAGCTTATTTTCTGTTTAAAATGATTGCAAATGAACCTCTTGTTCGTATAGGAACTGCAGTCACTAATTTTTGTATTAAGGCACATTTACCGGTTGACGGATTGATAAGGGCAACGGTTTTTGATCATTTTTGTGGAGGAATTAATGAGGAAGATTGTCTTTGGAAAGTAGAAAAAATGCATGAAGCGGGCGTAAATTGTATTCTTGACTATTCAGTAGAAGGAAAAGAAGAGGAAAAATATTTTGATCATGCCTGTGAAAAGATTTTGAAACTCATTTCCTTTTCTGAAAATAATAAGGCACTTCCATATTCAGTATTTAAACCTACTGGGTTTGGTAGATTTGCTCTGTATCAAAAAATAGGAGAAGGTAAAACCTTAACTGCTGCTGAGCAAGATGAATGGAATAGGGTAGTAGAGCGATTTGATAAAGTTTGTAAAAAAGCATATGAAGCAGATGTTCCGTTGTTAGTTGATGCGGAAGAAAGCTGGATGCAAGATGCTGCAGATGATCTTATTGAAGAAATGATGCGCCGTTATAACAAGGAAAAAGCTATTGTGTATAACACGCTTCAAATGTATAGATGGGATAGATTAGATTATCTAAAATCACTACATGAAAAAGCTAAATCAGATGGTTTTCATATAGGTATGAAGGTGGTTCGTGGTGCGTACATGGAAAAAGAAAATGAACGTGCTAACGAAAACAGCTATAAAACTCCAATTTGTGAATCCAAAAAAGCAACCGACGATAATTACAATGCCGGAATTGTTTATATGTTAGATCATCTTGATTGTATGTCTATTTTTGCAGGAACTCATAACGAAGAGAGCTCTTATATGTTAATGGAACTTATGAACGAGCGTGGAATAGATCCAGCGGATAAACGTATCTATTTTGGACAATTATATGGGATGAGTGATCATATAAGCTATAATTTAGCAAATGATGGTTATAATGTAGCCAAGTATATGCCTTTTGGTCCAGTGAAAGACGTGATGCCTTATTTAATTCGAAGAGCTGAAGAAAATACTTCGGTATCTGGTCAAACTAGTAGAGAACTAAATCTTTTAAAGGCAGAAAGACACCGAAGAAAAATTCTGTAAAACTAGTTTACAGAAACATTTTCTAGCAATGCATAATCGGGGCAATTTTTTACAGTGAACGTTATATTTTTTTCATTCCAAATTGCCTCGATAACATAGGTTCTACAAGGTTCGGCATGTGTATCACTTTCGCTGAAATTCACCTCTCCGTAAGTCAAAATATCTTCAATATCTTGTTCTTCAATTTTATTTGAAGCTAAAATTGGTTGGGCTTTTTCATCTATTTGAAATTCATTTTCACGAATTTCTTTTAAAACTCTACAATTTGGAAAATAGCAGAATTCAGATTTTTTGTTTTTGAAAAAGAAAATTAAAAAGATGATTCCTATAGAAAATCCAATAAAATAAAACCCAAGTCTTTTAAGTAAAGGCATTTAAAATAAAAGTAAATTAATATCTCGGTAGGAAAGATCAAACCATTCACCAACCGATTTGTTTGTTAAAATTCCGTGGTAAAAATACAAACCGTTTCGTAAACCTTTGTCAAATCTTATAGAATTTTCTAATCCTCCGTGTTCGCCTATTTCTAATAAATAAGGAGTAATGATGTTACTTATTGATATAGAGGCGGTTCTTGAGTATCTGGAAGGAATATTTGGTACGCAATAATGTACAATATCGTGCTTTACAAAAGTAGGATTGTCATGAGATGTAATCTCGCTGGTTTCAATACAGCCTCCCATGTCAATACTAACGTCTATAATTACAGAACCAGTTTTCATTTTTTGAACCATTTCATCTGTAACAATGACCGGAGCTCTATCTTTTCCACGAACAGCTCCAATTAATACGTCACATCTGCGCAAGGCTTTGATTAGGTTTTTAGGTTGAATTGTTGACGTGTAGATGGCTCTCCCAAGATTAACTTGTGCTTTTCTAAGTCTACTTATTGAATTATCAAACATTTTAACGCCAGCACCTAATCCAATTGCAGACCTTGCAGCAAATTCTCCTACGGTTCCAGCTCCTAAAACGACAACACTTACAGGAGGAACGCCACTCACGTTGCCGAACATAAGACCGTTGCCACAATTAGCATTGGTAAGTAATTCGGCTGCAATTAAAACAGAGGCAGTTCCAGCAATTTCACTTAAAGAGCGCACCATTGGGTAATTACCGTCTTCATCTTTGATAAACTCAAAACCAAGAGCCGTAATTTTCTTTTTAGCCAGTGTATCAAAATAAGCTTTGGATTGTGTTTTAATTTGAAGAGCAGAAATTAAAACAGTTTTGGGTTTAATCAAGTTTAATTCGGCAGCAGTAGGTGGTTCTACCTTTAAAATAATAGGGCAGCTGTAAACCTTGTCTGTGTCATGCGTTACTTCTGCGCCTGCTTCACTATATTCTGTATCAGAAAAATTAGAATCAGAACCTGCATTTGCTTCTATAATTACACGATGACCTTGGACTGTTAATGCATTTACAGCATCCGGAGTAAGGCAAACTCTTTTTTCTTGATATGAACATTCTTTAGGAATACCAATAAACAGTTCTCCTTTTTGCTTTTGAATCTCAAGTTTTTCTTCTTGAGGAATTAATTCTTCTTTACTAAATGGAGAAAACTGTTGTCCCATAGTTAGGAAATTTATTGTGAATTGTTAAAGATTTTAGGAATTCGAGGAATCTGTTTCTTTGTATTTTTCGAGCTCTTCGTCAATTTTCTTTATATCTATACCATGAATGTATTTTTCAAAAATTTTAATTCTCACAAGGTATACGAAGGGGGCAATGATAGCAATAATAGGAACTAAAATATAAATTTCAGCTTCATCAAAATACTGTTGTTCATCATTAAATACATAGAAAATTTGTAAGGCGTACATAGCAATGGGAATTAAAATAACATGATACCACCAGTGCTTACAAGTTAAAAACCAAAGTATTAAGAGATAAAAAGGAACTAGCTTACCTAAGAAAATCCAAGCTAGATCATTAACATCTAGATAGTAATCACTTCGAATTGTACCAAAAAAAGTGTCCCATTCCGGACCGGATGGGACATATATGTATGAATAAAATACGAAAGGTGATATAGCTATTAAAATAGCTACAATACTAGCCGTGAGTAGGCCTAACGATTTTGATAGTTTTGTCTTGTCCTGTTTGGGTGTCATATAAGCTGTCTTCATCTGCGACGCTGGCTGGTGAACAAGATACTCCTAAAGAAATTGCCATTAATGCTAGTACGAAATAAGTTTTAAAATTTTTCATGATAAATAAGTTTTATAAGGTTTAGACATGACAAACCTAGAAAAATATAACTTATTTATAATAAATACTTTAGTCGTACCTTTACCAGTTTTAGCCGCTTTTAAGGTTAAGTTTAGGTAGACCAAATATAAAAAATTAAATCATTGATCAATTATTTTTCTTTTGAACCTATGATTAAAACTCGCTCATTTTCATTAATTTTTTCAATAGAGATACAATCGGATTCCTCAGGAATAATAGAAATGGCTTTTGATGGCCATTCGATAAAATTCCAGCTGTTTCCATAGAAGTATTCTTCAATACCTATGTCGTAAGCTTCTTCTTCAGAATTTAATCTGTAAAAATCAAAGTGATTTATAGTTTCACCAGTTTCACTTTCATAAACATTTACAAAACCATAGGTGGGGCTTGCTGTAATATCAAAAACATTTAATTTCTTAGCTAATGCTTTGATAAGTGTTGTTTTTCCAGCACCCATTTCACCTTGGAATAGAAGTGTTTTACTGTTAACTGTTTTCAGAATTTGATCTGCAACTGCATCAATTTCTGATAGTTCATATGTAATTTTCATTATTTAGGGTCTAAAACAATAAACGGTATGATCATTTCTTCTAACGAAACACCGCCATGTTGGTACGTATTTCGGTAATAGCTCACGTAGTGATTGTAGTTGTTGGGGTATGCAAAAAAGTAGTCTTCTTTTGCAAAGATAAAAGAACTACTCATATTAATTGCCGGTAAATGAACATCTTTCGGATTTTTAAATGCTAAAACTTCTTTATTTTCATAGGTAAGACTTCTTCCGGTTTTGTATCTCAGGTTTAAGCTTGTCTCTTTGTCACCAATTACTTTGGAAGGGTTTTTCACATTGATAGTTCCGTGGTCTGTTGTGATAATTAATTTAAAACCTAGTGTTTGTGCTTGTTGAATGACATCCAGTAATGGTGAGTTTTTAAACCAACTTTGAGTTAATGATCTATAGGATTTATCATTGGAAGCTAATTCTTTAACAACTTCCATTTCTGTTTTAGCGTGAGAAAGCATATCTACAAAATTGTATACAACTACGCATAGGTCGTTATCCTTTTGGTTTTTAAAGTTTTCTGCTAATTTTTTACCAGATCGAAGGTTTGAAATTTTGTGATATTCCCAGTTGATTTTTAAACCTAATCTTCTAATTTGTTCTCTTAGGAAATCTTCTTCATGAAGATTTTTTCCTCCGTCATCTGTGTCGTTTTTCCAATATTCTGGATATAATTTTTCCATTTCAGAAGGCATCAATCCAGAGAAAATAGCATTTCTGGCATATTGTGTAGCGGTTGGTAAAATACTAAAATACGCTTCTTCACTTGCTTTTTTATAATAGTTAGAAACGATTCCTTCAAAAGCTTTCCATTGGTCGTATCGTAAATTATCTACAACCACCAAAAGTGTTGGTTTTCCTTCTTTTAACAGTGGAGCAACTTTTTCTCTAAACAATTGGTGAGACATTACAGGTGCGTCTTCGCTATTTTGAAACCAATCTTGGTAATTTTTACTTATGAATTTGAAAAATTGCGTATTTGCTTCACTTTTTTGAGACTCTAAAATCTCCATCATGCTTGCTTCTTCAATATCTTCTAATTCTAATTCCCAATAAATCAATTTTTTGTAAATATCAACCCATTCTTCGTAGCTGTTTACCATAGATAAATCCATGGCAATTTTTCGAAACTCTTGTTGGTAATTCGATGTCGTTTTTTCTGAAACCAATCGAGAATTATCAAGATTTTTCTTTAAGCTTAAAAGTATTTGATTTGGGTTTACCGGTTTTATAAGATAATCTGCAATTTTGGATCCTATAGCTTCTTCCATGATGTACTCTTCTTCACTTTTTGTAATCATGACAACAGGAAGCGTAGGACGTTTAGTTTTTATTTCGCTTAGGGTTTCCAAACCCGTTAAACCTGGCATATTTTCATCAAGGAAAACAATGTCAAAATTTTCTTCGTCAATCAATTCTATAGCATCTAAACCGCTTTGTGAGGTAGTTACATCATAGCTTTTCTTTTCAAGAAATAAAATGTGTGGTTTTAATAAATCTATTTCATCATCTACCCAAAGTATTTTAATAGTGGTCATTATGTGTATATTTGTCTTTATTAATTAATGCAATTTTTTATTTAAGGCGTTTGAAAACAAGTAACAAACTTAAGATATTCAACGATCCAATTTACGGATTTATTACCATTCCAAATGAGCTGATCTTTGACTTGATTCAGCATAAATATTTCCAAAGATTACGCAGAATCACACAAATGGGATTATCATATTTGGTTTATCCCGGAGCACATCATACAAGATTTCACCATGCATTGGGTTGTATGCATTTAATGTTAAAATCTGTACAAACCCTTCGTTTTAAAGGTGTTGAAATTTCGGAAGAAGAAGAGCAAGGACTTTTGATAGCAATTTTATTGCACGATATAGGTCATGGACCATTTTCTCATGCAATGGAACATAGTATTGTAAATGGAGTTTCCCACGAAACAATTTCCTTGCTTTTTATGGAGAAATTGAATGCCGAGTTTAACGGAAGTTTAACGCTGGCCATAGATATCTTTAAGAAGAATTATCCGCGTAAATTCATGAATCAGTTAGTATCTAGTCAACTAGATATGGATAGAGCAGATTATTTAAAAAGAGATAGTTTCTATTCTGGTGTAGCTGAAGGAAATATCAATTCAGAAAGAATTATTACCATGCTCAATGTTCGTAATGATGAATTGGTAATTGAAGAAAAGGGAGTTTATTCAATTGAAAAATTTCTGGTAGCGAGAAGATTGATGTACTGGCAAACATATTTACATAAAACGGGAGTAGTTGCCGAACAATTGTTGATAAGAGTTTTGAAAAGGGCAAAAGAATTAGCCAGTCAAGGCGAAGATTTGTACACAAGTAGTGCTTTGCATTTTTTTCTTCATCATGAAATTAACTTAGAAAATTTTGATGATAATGTACTCGATATTTTTGCTCGTTTAGATGATTATGATATTATTGCAGCGATGAAAGAATGGCGTTTTCATGACGATTTTGTGCTGTCACATCTTTGTAAAATGATCTTGGATAGAAACTTACTAAAGATTAAATTGAAAAAGAAAGAAGTTGATAAAGAGAAAGTTGCTTTGAAAAAACAACATGTTATGGAAAAGTATCATCTTTCTGAAAAAGAAGCTGCATATTTTGTTTTCACCGGATCTATTACCAACCAAGCGTATAACAAAGATGAGCAGCAAATTTATGTGCTTACCAAAACTAATAAGGTTATAGATGTTATAAAAGCGTCCGATCAATTAAGTTTGAAAGCGTTGTCAAAGCCAGTGACCAAACATTATATATGCTATCCTAAAACATTACTTTAGTAATTTTTTTTACTTTTGCGCAGATGAAATTTACTGTACAACAAATAGCCGCCATTTTAGAAGGCGAAGTCGTAGGGAATCCAGAGGCAGAAGTTTTTAAACTCGCCAAAATTGAAGAAGGTGAAGAAGGTGCGCTTTCTTTCCTAGCAAATCCAAAATACAAATCATACATATATACTACCAAAGCTACCGCAACCATTGTTAGCAAAGATTTTGAACCAGAGAAAGAAATAACTACCAATCTAATAAAGGTAGAAGATGCTTATAAATCATTTTCAAAATTGTTGGAATATTACAATCAAGTGAAAATGAATAAAACAGGTGTTGAACAACCTATTTTTATTGCTGATTCTTCTTCTTATGGTGAAAATGTTTACATTGGTGCTTTTACTTACATTGGTGAAAATGTTCAGATAGGAAACAACGTGAAGATTTATCCAAATGCATTTATCGGTGATAATGTGAAAATTGGAGATAATGTAACCATTTTTGCAGGCTGTAAATTATATTCAGAAACCGAGGTAGGAAATAATTGTACCATTCATAGTAGTGCAGTTGTTGGCGCTGATGGATTTGGTTTTGCACCAAATGAAAAGGGAGAATTCACCAAAGTTCCACAAACAGGAAATGTGATTTTAGAAGATTATGTAGACATAGGAGCTGCGACAACTATAGATAGAGCAACTTTAGGTTCTACGATCATAAGAAGAGGAGTAAAACTAGATAATCAAATACAAATTGCCCACAACGTAGAAATTGGAGAAAATACGGTTATTGCTGCTCAAACGGGAATTGCAGGTTCTACAAAAATTGGGAAAAATTGTATGATTGGTGGCCAAGTAGGTATCGTAGGACATATCACTATTGGAAACGGCGTTAGAATTCAAGCGCAATCCGGTATTGGTAGAAATGTTAAAGATGGAGAAGTATTGCAAGGTTCCCCTGCTTTAAATTATAGCGATTATAACAAATCATACGTAGTATTTAAAAATCTACCAAACTTAGCAAACACAGTTAATCAACTAGAAAAAAAATCAAATAATGAGTAATTTGGCTATCAACCAAAAAACAATAGCAACCGAAACTACTTTGAAAGGAGTAGGTTTACACACAGGTAAAGAGGTAACATTAACGTTTAAACCCGCTCCGGAAAACCACGGTTTTGTTTTTGCCAGAGTAGATTTAGAAGGTGCTCCAAAAATAGAGGCCGATGCCAATTACGTTATCAACACGCAACGTGGAACCGTTTTAGAAAAGTTTGGAGTTAAAATTCAAACTTGTGAGCACGTGCTTGCAGCGTTGGTAGGGATGGATCTTGATAATGTTCTTATTGAATTAGATTCTTCTGAACCCCCAATTATGGACGGATCTTCAAAATTCTTTGTAGAAGCTGTTGAAAAGGCCGGAATACAAGAGCAAGAAGCTGAAAGAGAAGAATATATTGTAAAGGATGTGATTTCTTATACAGATGAAGAAACAGGTTCTGAAATTACCATTATACCTTCTGATGAATACCAAATTACTACTATGGTAGATTTTGGTACAAAAGTACTAGGAACTCAAAATGCATCTATAAAAAGTCTATGTGAATTTAAAGAAGAAATTTCACATGCTAGAACATTTAGTTTTTTACATGAATTAGAAGCACTTTTAGAGCATGGACTTATTAAAGGTGGAGATTTGAACAATGCTATCGTATACGTAGATAAAGAAATTTCGGAATATACTGTTGAAAAATTAAAAGTAGCGTTCAATAAAGACGAAATTTCAGTAAAACCGAACGGAATTTTAGATAACCTAACGTTACATCATCCAAATGAAGCAGCAAGGCATAAATTGCTAGATGTAATTGGAGATTTAGCATTAATTGGTACTAGAATTCGCGGAAAAGTGATTGCTAACAAACCTGGTCATTTTGTAAATACACAGTTTGCTAAAAAGTTAGCAAAGATCATTAAGTTAGAAAAAAGAAATAATGTTCCAACATACGATTTGAATGCAAAACCATTGATGGATATCACTCAAATCATGAAAATGTTACCTCACAGACCTCCTTTTTTATTAGTTGATAAAATTTTAGAATTGACTGATACAAGAGTAGTAGGGGTTAAAAATGTAACTATGAATGAGCCATTTTTTGTAGGACATTTTCCTGGAGCACCAGTGATGCCGGGAGTTTTACAGATTGAAGCTATGGCACAAACAGGTGGTATTCTTGTTTTAAGCACGGTTCCAGATCCTGAAAACTATTTAACGTATTTCATGAAAATGGACAATGTGAAATTCAAACAACAAGTTTTACCGGGAGATACGCTTACTTTCAAGTGTGATTTGGTATCACCAATTAGAAGAGGTATTTGTCACATGCAAGCATATGCATACGCTAATGGAAAATTAGTTTCAGAGGCTGAGTTAATGGCACAAATAGTAAAAGTTAAAAACTAAGAAAAAGAGAAAGAATGAATCAACCCTTAGCATATGTACATCCGGGAGCAAAAATTGCCAAAAATGTGGTAATTGAGCCATTTGCAACAATTCATAACAATGTTGTTATTGGTGAAGGATCTTGGATAGGCTCTAATGTAACCATCATGGAAGGAGCAAGAATAGGGAAAAATTGTAGCATATTTCCTGGAGCCGTAATTTCGGCACCGCCACAAGATTTAAAATACGAAGGAGAAGAAACCACAGCCGAAATAGGAGACAATACCACAATTAGAGAGTGTGTTACTATTAATAAAGGAACGGTTGACAGAATGAAAACCAAAATTGGTAGCAACTGTCTAATCATGGCATATTCTCACGTTGCGCACGACTGTTTAGTGGGAGATCATTGTATTTTTTCCAATAATACTAATCTTGCGGGGCATATTGTAGTAGGAGATTATGTGGTTATGGCAGGTATGACAGCGGTTCATCAGTTTTGTACCATTGGTAATCATGCGTTTGTTACAGGTGGATCTTTAGTTCGTAAAGATGTTCCTCCATATGTAAAAGCGGCAAGAGAGCCACTTTCGTACGTAGGTATTAATTCAGTAGGATTAAGAAGAAGAGGGTATTCGTCTGAGAAAATCAGAGAAATTCAAAATGTATATCGAATCCTTTATCAAAAAGGATATAATAATACCCAAGCCACCAATATTATTGAAGCTGAAATGGAAGCGACTCCAGAAAGAGATGAAATCCTTCAGTTCATTAGAGATTCGCAACGTGGTATCATGAAAGGATATTTTACAACAAATTAAATCAATAAACATTTTTATAGAGAAATGGCAAGTACATCAGATATTAGAAAAGGATTGTGCATTCGTTACAATCACGATATTTTTAAAATAATTGAATTTTTACATGTAAAGCCAGGGAAAGGTCCTGCTTTCGTTAGAACAAAATTGAAGAGTGTTACAACAGGTAAAGTAATTGATAATACATTTTCTGCCGGACACAAAATTGATGATGTTCGTGTAGAAACAAGAAGTTATCAATATTTATATCCTGAAGGAGAAATGTTTCACTTCATGAATACCGATGATTACAACCAAATTGCTATTCAGAAAGATATGCTAGACGCTCCAGATCTTTTAAAAGAAGGAGAAATTGTTTCTATCATTTTCAACGCTGAAGACAACAGTCCATTATCTGTAGATATGCCAACTCATGTAATTTTAGAAATTACACACACAGAACCTGGAGTTAAAGGAAATACAGCAACCAATGCTACAAAGCCTGCAACTACCGAAACAGGTGCAGCGGTGAACGTTCCATTATTTATTAATGAAGGTGACAAAATAAAAATTGAAACCGATAAAGGAACGTACGTAGAACGTATTAAAGAATAATTTAAGCTTATAATTAATTCCCGTTTTTGAAACGGGAATTTTTATTTACTTTCATTTATGAAATTTCCACAAACGCATACATTACAACAAATAGCAACTATTATAGATGCTAAATTTGTGGGCGAAGCAAATTTTCCAGTGCTAGGTATGAATGAAATTCATGTTGTAGAACCTGGAGACATCGTTTTTGTAGATCATCCTAAGTATTACGATAAAGCTTTAGAATCGGCTGCTACAATTGTTTTAATCAATAAAGAAGTAGATTGTCCGGAAGGTAAAGCATTGTTGATTTCAGATGATCCTTTTCGTGATTTTAATAAATTAACCAATTTTTTCAAGCCTTTTGAAAAAGCTACTTCAATGGTTTCAGAATCAGCAAAAATAGGAGTGGGGAGTATTATTCAACCTGGAGCATTTATAGGTAATAATGTGGTTATTGGCGATAATTGTCTTATCCATAGTAACGTTTCTATTTACGATAATTGTGTTTTAGGTGATAATGTAACTATTCATTCAGGAACTATTCTGGGAGCTGATGCTTTTTACTACAAAAACCGAACAACTGGTTTTGATAAGTTAATTTCCGGTGGGCGAGTAGTGATAGAAGATAATGTAGATATTGGAGCACTGTGTACTATTGATAAAGGTGTTACAGGAGATACAACCATTGGAGCAGGAACAAAGATTGATAATCATGTACAAATAGGTCACGATACCATAATTGGTAAAAAGTGCTTGTTTGCATCTCAAGTGGGCATTGCTGGTTGTGTAGTAATAGAAGATGAAGTAACTATTTGGGGACAAGTAGGAATGACAAGCGGAATAACCATAGGAAGTAAAGCAGTTATTCTAGCACAATCGGGTATCAGTAAATCTTTAGAAGGTGGTAAAACCTATTTTGGTTCGCCAGCGGAAGAGGCTCGAAAGAAGTATAAAGAATTAGCAGGTATACGTCAAATACCTTCGATAATTGAAAAAATTAAGGAATAAATATCTTTATATTTCATTTTCAAAAACATATTTTTGTAAAGCTTAATATATAAAAAATCTAAATAATCTGAATAATGAGTGTTTTAGTCAATAAAGATTCTAAAATAATAGTACAAGGTTTTACCGGTAGTGAAGGTACTTTTCACGCTGGTCAAATGATTGATTACGGAACCAACGTTGTTGGTGGTGTTACTCCAGGAAAAGGAGGACAAGAACATTTGGGAAAACCAGTTTTTAACACAGTACAAGAAGCGGTAGAAAAAGCAGGAGCTGATACTACAATTATTTTTGTTCCGCCAGCTTTTGCTGCCGATGCTATTATGGAAGCTGCAGATGCAGGTATCAAGGTAATTATTACTATTACAGAAGGTATTCCTGTAGCAGATATGATCAAAGCATTCAATTACATCAAAGGAAAAGATTGTAGATTGATTGGACCTAACTGTCCGGGGGTTATAACTCCGGGTGAAGCTAAAGTTGGTATTATGCCAGGTTTTGTTTTCAAAGCAGGTGAAGTTGGTATCGTTTCTAAATCAGGAACATTAACTTATGAAGCTGCAGATCAAGTTGTTCGTCAAGGTTTAGGTATTACTACTGCAATTGGTATTGGAGGAGATCCAATTATTGGAACTACTACTAAAGAAGCTGTAGAATTATTGATGAATGATGATGCTACAAAATGTATCGTAATGATTGGTGAAATTGGTGGTAACCTTGAAGCAGATGCTGCTCGTTGGGTAAAAGAAACTGGCAACAAAAAACCTGTAGTTGGTTTTATCGCTGGTGAAACTGCACCAAAAGGTAGAACAATGGGACATGCCGGTGCTATTGTTGGTGGAGCAGATGATACTGCAGAAGCTAAAAAAGCTATTATGAAAGAATGTGGAATCCACGTTGTAGATTCTCCTGCAGAAATTGGTAAAAAGGTAGCAGAAGTACTTTCTTAAAAAAGAATTAAAATTCTTACAATATATTTCAAAGTCATCAGTTATCTTTACTGGTGACTTTTTTATTTTCAATCAATTAAAAAACCAACGTATGAAAAAAATCAAAAAACTTTTATTCTTTTTGATGATTCCTGCCACAATATTTGTGAGCTGTGATGAATCACGAAAAACTAATGAAGATGCTGTTGTTACAGAAGAACATACCGATGATGCGGGTTTTTCTTATGAAACAGTTACAAACGACCCTACTGGTTTACGCCTGTATACGCTAGATAATGGATTAAAAGTCTATTTAAGTCAGAATACAGACGAACCAAAAATTCAAACTTACATTGCAGTTAGAGCAGGTTCAAATTATGATCCTAAGGAAACCACGGGGTTAGCCCACTACTTGGAGCACATGGTTTTCAAAGGAACGTCAAAAATAGGAACTTTAGACTGGGAGAAAGAGAAAGAATATTTACAACAAATCTCTGATTTGTACGAGGAGCATAAAGCGGCTACTGATTCTTTGACCAAAGATGAAATCTATCGTAAAATTGACGAAGTTTCATTAGAAGCTTCTAATTATTCTGTAGCGAATGAGTACGATAAAATGGTACAATCTTTAGGTGCAACTGGTACCAATGCGCATACTTGGTTTGAAGAGACAGTTTATCAAAACAAAATTCCGGCAAATGAACTAAACAAATGGTTGTCTTTAGAAAGCGATCGTTTTAGCGAATTAACATTACGCTTGTTTCATACGGAGTTAGAAGCTGTTTTTGAGGAGTTTAATCGTGGTCAAGACAATGATTACCGTAAAGTATATGCAGCAAGTTTAGAAGGCTTGTTTCCAAACCACCCTTATGGTCAGCAAACCACAATTGGTACTGGAGATCATTTGAAAAATCCATCTATGGTGGCCATTCATAATTATTTTGATAAATATTATGTGCCAAGTAACATGGCTATGGTTTTGGTGGGTGATATCGATTTTGATAAAACCATTAAAGAGGTAAACGAAACTTTTGGAAAACTTCAAAACAAAGAAGTTCGTCATCCACAATTGCCAAAAGAAGAGCCGATTACAAGTCCAATTGAAAAAGAGGTTTATGGTCCAACAGCAGAGAATATCAGTATTGCTTTTAGAGCAGATGGTATTGGTTCAAAAGATCAAAAATACGTAACGCTTTGCGATATGATTTTGGCAAACGGAACCGCTGGTTTGATCGATCTAGATTTAAATCAAAAACAAGTTGTACAAAGAGCTAGTTGTTCTCCAACTTTTTTAAATGATTATGGGTATCACACTTTTACAGGAACTCCAAAGTCAGATCAATCTTTGGATGAAGTAAAAGATTTACTTTTAGGTGAAATTGAAAAACTTAAAAAAGGAGAATTTGAAGATTGGATGATCGATGCAGTTGTAAACGATCTTAAATTGAGTAGAACTAGAAGATATGAAAATGCTACAGCATTGGCATCAGCCTATTACAATGCCTTTATTCATCATGAAAATTGGCAGCAAGAAGTTGCTTTTTTGGATGACTTGAAAAAGATAACCAAAGAAGATCTAGTAAAGTTTGCCAATAATTTTTATCAAGAAAATTATGTAGTGGTTTACAAGCGTCAGGGAGAAGACAAATCTATTGTAAAGGTGAAAAACCCTGGGATAACACCAGTAAATTTAAATAGAGATAAGAAATCTGAATATCTTCAGCATTTTTCAGAAATGGAGTCAGAAGATCTTCAACCACAATTTGTAGATTATGACAAGGCTATCAATGAAACTGAACTGGAGAATGGAGTAAAAGTTTCGTATATAGATAATCCACAAAATGATCTTTTCCAGATGTATATCTTATTTGATATGGGAAATGACAATAATAAAGATCTTGGTTTAGCTGTAGATTATATAGAATATTTAGGGACCGATAAATACACTGCTGAAGAATTGAAAAAAGAATTCTATAAGTTGGGAGTTGAATATTATGTAGGTACAGGAAGCGATAGAACGTATGTTGCGTTGAGTGGTTTAAAAGAAAATTTACCACAAGGATTGGCTTTACTTGAAGATTTATGGACCAATGCAAAACCAGATGCTGAGGCGTATGATAAATATGTAGATAAAATCTCAAAAGGGCGTCAAGATACCAAAACTCAGAAAGGTAGTATCTTATGGAGTGGTTTAATGAGCTTTGGCCAATATGGAGAAGATTCTCCATTGCGTAACATTTATTCAGTTGCAGAATTAAAAGAGAAAGATCCTGCTGATTTGGTGAATCTTGTAAAAGGTTTAAAAAAGTATAAGCAACGAGTTTTCTACTATGGTAAAGATGTTGATGCGGCTGTAGCGGCTTTAAATAAAGAGCATAAATTACCAGAGAATCTCATAGAATATCCAGAAGCAAAAGAATATGCAAGAGCAGAAACTGGTGGAAATGTCTATTTTGTAAACTACGATATGGTTCAGGCAGAAATGTTATTTTTAGCAAAAGAAGATCCTTTTGATCCAGAGAAAATGGCAGCTTCTACGCTATTCAATGCATATTTTGGTAGTGGACTTTCATCTATTGTTTTTCAGGAAATTAGAGAATCTAAATCTTTGGCCTACTCAGCGTTTTCATCATATTCTAATGCTTCGAAAGAAGGAGATCCAGATTACGTTTATGCATACATAGGAACCCAGGCTAATAAAATGCCACAGGCGGTAGATGCTATGATGGGGTTAATGAAAGATATGCCAGAAGCAGAAGAACAATTCAACGCAGCAAAAGACGCTGCTTTGAAAAAAATTGCTGCTCAACGTATCAATAAAACCGGAATTTTCTGGAACTACGAAAGTTTGAAGAAACGCGGAATAGATCACGATAATAGAGAAGAAATTTACAATACCATTAAAGATATGACCATGGAAGATCTAAAAGATTTTTTCAATCAGAATATCAAAAATTCTGAATACAATGTGATGGTTATCGGAAATGAAAAAGAAGTAGATTTTGAAGCACTTTCCAAACTTGGTAAAGTTCAGGAATTAGATGTAGATTATCTTTTCAATTACGAAAAGTCTAAAGAATTGCAGCGCAAGGATTTATAAGAACAATGTTTGAAAACCTCACAATTCTGTGAGGTTTTTTTATTATGTACTTTATGTAATTAGTATATTTGAATTTCAAACTGAAATAATTTACGAATCAATGAAACTATTAGAAGGTAAAACTGCCATTATCACAGGTGCAAGCCGCGGTATTGGTAAGGGGATCGCAGAGGTTTTTGCAAAGCAAGGAGCCAATGTTGCCTTTACATACAGCTCTTCTGTTGAAGCAGCGCAAGAATTAGAAAATGAATTAGCTGCACTTGGTGTAAAAGTAAAAGGTTACCAAAGTAATGCTGCAGATTTTGAGCAGGCTCAAAAGTTGGTAGAAGATGTTGTAGCAGAATTTGGTGCTATCGATGTTTTGATCAACAATGCAGGGATTACAAAAGATAATTTGTTAATGCGTATTTCTGAAGCTGATTTTGATAAAGTGATCGAAGTTAACTTAAAATCAGTTTTCAACATGACCAAAGCTGTTCAACGTACTATGTTGAAACAACGTAGTGGTTCTATCATCAATATGAGTTCTGTTGTTGGAGTAAAAGGAAATGCAGGACAAACTAATTACGCGGCTTCAAAAGCTGGGATTTTAGGGTTTACTAAATCAGTAGCCTTGGAATTAGGTTCTAGAAACATTCGTTGTAATGCTATTGCTCCAGGTTTTATTGAAACTGAAATGACTGCGAAGTTAGACGAAAAAACAGTGCAAGGCTGGAGAGAGGGAATTCCATTAAAACGTGGAGGAACTCCAGAAGATGTGGCTAATGCTTGTTTATATTTAGCTTCAGATATGAGTACTTATGTTACCGGACAAACATTGAATGTAGATGGTGGAATGTTAACATAATTGTTGTTGAATTCTATCACTATCATATATCTTATACTGGCTTTGGTTGCAGCAGCAGCCATAGCCTTTTTTTATTATAAAAAGCAATCACAATCCAATTCATTACGTTGGATATTTACGGTGTTGCGATTTCTTGTTTTGTTTTTGGTATTGATTTTACTCATAAATCCAAAAATAAAACACACTTCTTATACGGTTGAAAAACCAAAATTGGCTGTTTTACTCGATAATTCTTCTTCGTTGGTGACTTTAGAAGATAGTATAAAGATGAAAAGTCAAATCCTTGAATTTATTCAGAACCCTGATTTACGAGATAAATTTGATATAGAACCTTACCTTTTTGATGAAAAACTAACAGCTGGTGATTCCCTTTCGTTTAAAGGCAATACAACTGATATTTCTAAAGCATTACGAGGTTTAGATAAAATTCATTCGAATAAAACGGCTCCTATAGTTTTATTTTCAGATGGAAATCAAACCTATGGTTCAGATTATACTTATGCAGCACAAACCATAGCGCAGCCCGTATATACCGTCGTTGTTGGTGACACGACTAATTATGAAGACCTTAAAGTAAGTACCATCAACGTTAATAAATATGCGTTTTATGAAAATGAATTTCCCGTTGAAATTTTCCTGAATTATCAGGGAACAGAAAATAGAACAGCTAATTTTAAAATTAGCAATGGAAATTCAATAGTCTTTCAAAAAGAAGTAGCTTTTTCAGGGCAACAACTATCTCAGAAATTAAACTTCACTTTAAAAGCAAAATCTATTGGTGTTCAACAGTACAAAGCTGAAATTTCGATTTTAGATAATGAAAAAAACACAGCTAACAATACGAAGCAGTTTGCTGTAGAAGTGTTAGATGAGCGAACCAAAGTAGCAATCATTTCAGATATTGTACATCCTGATTTGGGAGCTTTGAAAAAAAGTATAGAATCAAATCAGCAACGTTCAGTCTCTATTTTGAAACCCTCGGAAGTCAAAGATTTGAATGATTATCAATTGGTAATTTTATATCAACCTACAACTTCTTTTCAAAAAGTATTTTCAACACTGGATCAGTTAGACAAAAATTATTTTTTAATAACAGGATCAAAAACAGATTGGAATTTTATCAATTCAAATCAATCCATAATTCAAAAAGATGCCACTACAACTGAGGAAATTCAAGGTATTTACGACTCTAATTTTAGTAGTTTTTTAATCAACGAAATTCCTTTCTCAGATTTTCCACCTTTAACGGGTTATTTGGGCGCTGCTCGTTTCAATGGAGAATCAGATGTTTTATTACAACAACGCGTAAGAAATATTACGCTTGAAGATCCTTTATTGGCTACTGTAGAAAAGAATAATCGCCGGTTTGCCTATTTATTTGGAGAAAACAGTTGGCAATGGCGCGCTAAAAGTTATTTGGAAGCAGGTGATTTTATTGATTACGATGAATTTATTGGCAAACTTGTTTTTTACCTTGCTTCGAACAAAAAGAAAGAACGTCTTCAGGTAAATGCAGAAACATTTTATTACGGAAATGTTTTAATTGATGCAGCTTATTTTGATAAAAACTATCAATTTGATCCAAATGCGGAAGTATCCATACAGTTAGAAAATACTGAAACTAAGGAAAAAGAACGTTTTGATATGCTTTTGAAAAATTCGTATTTCGAATTTAATACCAATACGTTAACTCCAGGAGTGTATAATTTTAACATTCATGTAAAGGGTGAAAACATCAGTAAATCAGGTAGTGTCACGCTAATTGGCTATAATGTGGAAGCACAATTTTATAATGCAGATTATAAAAAAATGTCAAAACTTTCAGAAGTTACTCAAGGCGAAGTAACTTTACTCAACAACCTAAAAGAATTAAAAGAATCTCTTACCAATAATACGGCATACAAACCTATACAAAAAGCAAAAGAAACCATTTCTCCGGTAATTAGCTGGGAGCTTTTATTGTTCGTCATTACGGCATTATTAGCTATCGAATGGTTTTTAAGAAAGTATAATGGGTTAATCTAAAAATATGCCATGGAAAAATCATTGAAAAATCAAGTAGCCATCGTAACCGGTGGTAGTTCTGGTATTGGTAAAGGCGTTGCTATTTATCTAGGTAAAGCAGGTGCAAAAGTAGCTGTAAATTATCATTCAGATGAAGAAGGTGCTAACGATACTGTAAACCAAATTAAAGAAGCAGGAGGAGAGGCATTTGCAATTCAAGCAGATGTAGCCGATGAAGCCTCTGTAGAACATATGTTCGACAAGGTTTTTGAAACCTATGAAAACCTAGATATTCTAGTAAGCAATGCAGGTCTACAAAAAGACGCAGCTTTCGAAAATATGGAATTAAAAGACTGGAATTTAGTTTTAAACACCATACTTACTGGTGCATTTTTATGTTCTCAAAAAGCTGTAAAATATTTTATGAAAAGGGGAGTAGTGGATGATGTGAGTAAAGCTGCGGGAAAAATTGTTTTTATGAGTTCCGTTCACCAAGAAATTCCTTGGGCAGGTCATATCAATTATGCTACAGCAAAAGGTGGTCTTACAGAATTTATGCGAACACTTTCACAAGAGATTGCACACAAAAAAATAAGAGTGAACAGCGTAGCTCCAGGCGCCATTGCAACACCAATTAATGAAGATGTTTGGAAAGATGATGAAAAGCGGAAAGAATTATTAAAGTTAATTCCTTATGGAAGAATTGGTGAGCCAGAAGATATTGCGGAAACAGTACTTTGGCTGGTTTCAGATAAATCAGATTACGTAAACGGAACTACCATTTTTGTTGATGGTGGAATGTCACTATATCCAGGATTCATTGGAAATGGTTGATGTAACATTTCACTAGAAATACCGACCAATAAGGTAATCAATTCAAAACAACTTTAATAATGAATAAATTACCTAAAGGAATTATCGGTATTGCGATTATCTTAATTATAGTACTCATTTTTGTTGCGAAATCAACGGTAACCATTGGTTCTGGTGAAGCTGGAGTTTTATACAGAACTTTTGCAGGCGGTGTTGTAACAGATGAGCCACCACTGGGAGAAGGTTTTCACTTAGTAGCGCCTTGGAACAAGATTTTCGTTTACGAAGTTCGTCAACAAGAATTATCTGAGAAAATGCAAGTATTATCTTCAAATGGACTGGAAATTAAATTGGACGCTACTATTTGGTTTCAACCAGAATATGCTGAATTAGGAGATTTGCACCAACAAAAAGGAGAGAATTATGTAGAACGCGTAATTCGTCCAGCATTGAGATCTGCAGCAAGAAGTATTGTGGGTAGATATACTCCGGAACAATTGTATTCTACAAAAAGAGATGCCATTCAAAATGAAATTTTTGAAGACACTAAAGAAATTTTAGACGATCAATATGTGCAATTAAATCAAGTTTTGGTGCGTGATGTTACTTTACCACCAACCATTAAAGATGCAATTGAGCGTAAATTGAAACAGGAACAAGAATCTTTGGAATATGAATTCCGTTTAGCTAAAGCTCAAAAGGAAGCGGAACGTCAACGTATTGAAGCAGAAGGTAAAGCAAAAGCGAATAATATTTTGAATGCTTCTTTGAGTGATAAAATTCTGAAAGAAAAAGGAATTCAAGCAACCATTGAGCTTTCAAAATCACCAAATTCAAAAGTCGTGGTAATTGGAAGCGGAGATGATGGTTTACCAGTAATTCTAGGAAATCAATAGATTTTTAAAAATATATAACTCGTTAAAACATCCCCATTTATGGGGATGTTTCTGTGCGTATAATTTTCAGAACTTTAGAAAACTAAATATAATAACGTAAATTCTTTGTGTTAGAAAGCTCGGTTAGAATAGTGAAGTAATTAAGTAATTAGTTGCATGCCAATGAAAATAATTAGTTTAGTGTATCTGAAAATTAGATAGTTACAAATATAACAAACAGTTAAAAATATACTTTTATAGATAAAAAGTTATACTATTCTATGTATTTCATCGATTTTTTGTGCCGATAATCTTGATCTTTAAGTAAATAAGCTTATATTTGAAGCATTAAAAGTTCCCCAATACTTTTAATTTGATTGGTATAATTAACGAAACCTACTTTATTCATGGAAGAAGAATTACTTAAGAGAAATTCTGTAGAAATCTGTAAAGATTTCTATGAAGAAGAAACGTTAGACGGTAAACGAAGGATCGGTGATAAATTAGTAACTTATTTAATAAGTAATAGTTTTCATGACAGTAAATCGGTTAGAGATATATTAAAACCAATACTACAGTTACATGTAGATACTTTTGAACGTACAAACATCAAACTAAAACCCAACAATTTGATTATGATTGTTGAGGATTTTTTTAAAGATAAAATAACCAACCACCTAGATACAGAAAAAAGAGCTTCCTAATAAGCTCTTTTTTTTTGATATAAAAAACAATTCGCTAGTGTAATCTTTTGCAAGTGTTATTTCTATTCAAATCTAAGTGCGAATACTAAAATCGCAAACTTTGAATTATGGTCTTATTGATAATTTTCTATATAGTGAAATTGAAATGATATTCAGAATAAATTCAAAATGTATTTATATTTAATTGATCTATAATTTACCTTATGTAAAATAGAAATTATCAGAAATACTTCTATGTGTTCTCTTTTATATTTATTTTTGCAATCTTAAAACCAAATAAATGAATATTAGAAGCTTTAGAATTGTAAGTATCCTTGAAGGTATATCCTATTTATCTTTTGTAATCACCATGCCTCTTAAATATAGTTACCATATAGAATGGCCAAACAAAATTGTGGGTATGGCACACGGAATTTTATTTGTCCTTTATGTATTTATGGCTTTCAGTTTTAAAAAACAGCAAAATTGGAATCTAAAAGATTTAGCGATTATTCTACTTTGTTCTGTCATTCCTTTTGGAGCTTTTTGGATGGAAAGAAAATACTTGAAGTCGTAACAATTGTAACATTTCTTCTTTTTGATTATTTGTAATTTTATAAAAAATAAAAATTATGAGTAGTTTTTCAGAATTAATAAATCAACCAAAACCAGTATTAATCGACTTTTTTGCTGATTGGTGTGGGCCTTGTAAAGCTGTGGCTCCTATTTTACATAACGTTAAGGGACAATTTGGAGATCAAGTATCGATTTTAAAAATTGATGTAGATAAAAATCAAGCCTTAGCGGCTAAATATCAAATTCGTGGCGTTCCTACTTTAATGATTTTTAAAGAAGGTAAGCAAATTTGGAGACAATCTGGTGTAGTTCCCGAGAGCGAATTATCTCGAATACTTAAAGAAACTATTTAGGTGCTGTTGTTAATAACTTATTTTCCATAAAACATCAATAATTATGTACCTTTGCATGAGTTTGTTAGCAATTTCAAACTAAGTTATTAACAGTAAAAACCAGATAATGAATAGGATTCCAAGTGTAGATCTACGCGATTTTTTATCGGACGATCCAAAAAGAAAAGAAAAATTTACAAAGGAAATTGGTGATGCGTATGAACAAATTGGTTTTGTAGCATTAAAAGGACATTTTCTTTCAGATGAGCTGATAGATAATTTATATGCAGAAATAAAGAAGTTTTTTGAACTACCTGTAGATACCAAAGAAAAATATGAAATTGAAGGTATTGGTGGTCAACGTGGTTATACTTCTTTTGGTAAAGAAAGTGCCAAAGGAAAAAAAGAAGGTGATTTAAAAGAGTTTTGGCATTTTGGTCAATATGTAGAAAATAATCCTGAACTTGAAAAGGTTTATCCTCCCAATGTAATGGTTGATGAATTACCAGGTTTTAATGAAGTTGGTAAAGAAACATACAAAATGCTGGAAAAAACAGCACAATATGTGCTAAGAGCTTTGGCTTTGCATT
The DNA here is from genome assembly GCF_900116665.1 of Pustulibacterium marinum. Classification (GTDB taxonomy): domain Bacteria; phylum Bacteroidota; class Bacteroidia; order Flavobacteriales; family Flavobacteriaceae; genus Pustulibacterium; species Pustulibacterium marinum. The sequence goes on from NZ_FPBK01000016.1 coordinate 48,792, forward strand.
TAGACTTAGAGGAAACTTATTTTGATAAATACATCAAAAATGGGAATTCTATTTTAAGACCTATCCACTACCCGCCTATCAAAGAAGAACCTAAAAATGCAGTAAGAGCTGCAGCACATGGTGATATCAATTTGATTACCTTATTAATGGGTGCACAAGGAAAAGGTTTACAGGTGCAAAACCATAAAGGGGAATGGATAGATGCTATTGCTGAACCAGATGAGTTGATGATAAATGTTGGTGATATGCTTTCTAGACACACAAATAATAGATTGAAATCAACAATTCACCAAGTTACCAATCCTCCAAAAGAATTGTGGGGAACTTCTAGATATTCTATTCCATTCTTCATGCATCCAGTAAGTGAAATGCCTTTGGATTGTTTAGAAAATTGTATTGATGAAGAGCATCCTAAACAGTATGACGATATTACGGCAGGTGAATTTCTTCATGAACGTTTAGTAGAGCTAGGATTAATTAAAAAATAGTTCTAAAAGATATATTTATAAAAAGCGCTATTCTATTTGTTAGATAGCGCTTTTTTTAGTTTCTTTTTTGATGAAAAATACAATCAATATGAAAAAAAAGTTTCCTGCAGCGATGCCGCCGCCTACTTCAGATCTCACATATATAACTAGTCAAATAGTTGAAGACGCAACTCAAATGTCGCAAGAAAGTCCAAGGAAGCGAATCATTTATCCATTTCATAAAAAGGATGAGGATACTTTGCATCGAATGTTTAATGTGGTGCAACCAAAGACATACATAGTTCCTCATTATCATTTAAATGAACAAAAATCTGAATCAATCATCGTTTTAAAAGGAGGAATTCGTTTCATTACGTTTTACGATGATGGTAAAATCAAATCGTACCAAAATGTATATGCGGGCTCAAATGTTTTTGGAGTAGATTTAGAACCTTCGGTAATCCATACATTTTTAGTTTTAGAACCTGATACTGTTATTTTTGAGGTAAAACCGGGACCTTACGTAAAAAGCACGGATAAAAGTTTTATGGATTGGGCTCCAAAAGAAGATGATTTAGATGCTGAAGAATATCTCAATGAGTTATTGAGGAAAACAGAAAATGAATAAGTTTTTAGAATTCCTTCAAACTTTATAATTTTATCAAATGGATTTACAAGATCAACTTAAAAATTTATTTCCTGACCACGAATTTCAGGAAGAACAAACACCTCAAAAGAGCGAAAAAAATATTTGGATGCAGGAAGAACCTTTGTTATGCAAATATGAAAAACGCAAGGGAAAAGCTCAAACCATCATCGCTGGTTACACGGGAGCTGATGAGGATTTTAAAAAATTAGCGAAAGAATTGAAAACGACTTTGAGCGTTGGTGGAAGTTTTAAAAACGATGAAATTATTATTCAGGGAGACTATAGAGATAAAATCATGGAACTCTTGAAGAATAAGGGTTTTCGAGTGAAAAGGGTTGGTGGTTAATAACTTATGTGAAATTTAATGTAAACTTTTAGTTAATATTTTTTACATTTATCATCCCTAACTAAATTTTAAACTAAGTACGATGAATAAAATCCTTCACATTACCAACGGTGATTCATTGACAGATGTTTTGAAAAAATTACCGGTGAAAGGAGAGATCATTACCTGGCGCGAAGTACTCTGCGAAGGTAAAACTACTACCGATGTAGGTAGTGAATCTTTCTGGAAAACCCGTTTTGAACATTTCAAATCAAACTACAAAGTCACAAAGCAATCGTTTATTGAGAAAACCTTAAAAGAATACAGACGTCTCTGTAATGAAAAACAACAGGATGAAATTGTCCTTTGGTTTGATAACGACCTTTTCTGTCAAATAAATATGATTGCCGTAATTAGTTGGCTGAAGAAATTTCGACAGGGCGTGCAGGTTTCACTTGTATCTCCGCCAAAACTTGAGCAATTTTTTTCTGATAAAACAGAAGAACAATTACTTAAAATGTTTGAAAAAAGAGTTCATTTAACCTCGGATGATATTGCTACTGCCGATTATGCTTGGCAAATTTATTGTAGTGACTCCCCTATTCGACTAGAAAATTTCGCTTCTCTTAACTCCTCTCAATTCGATTTCTTATCTACCGCTTTAGAAGCACATTTATCAAGATTCCCATCAATTCAAAACGGCTTAAATTCAGTAGAAAATTTCGTTTTAAATGAAGCTACCAAAAGTAAATTAAAATCCAAAGAAGAATTGATAGCCATGTCTCTTAAAAATCAAAAGGTTTTTGGTTACGGAGATCTTCAGTATGAAAACGTAATTGCTACCATTCGCCCTTTGTTTCACACGTTCAATCCGGTAGTACTTTCTAAAAAAGGGAAAGAAATAGTAGATGGCGCTGCAAATTTCTATGCAGAACTAAGAAACGATGATATTTTCCTTGGAGGAAGTAAAAAATATGATTTTCTTTACAACGAAAGTTCAGGAAAATTACTTAAACTATAATTCATGATCAAAGAATCGGAATTGATATTGAACCCAGATGGGAGCATTTATCATTTAAATTTATTACCCGAAGATATAGCATCAACAATTATAACTGTAGGCGACCCGAAAAGGGTCGCTCGCATTTCTGCTCATTTTGATGTTATTGAAGTAAAAAAAGAAAAGCGCGAATTCGTTACACATACAGGTATTTATAAAGGAAAGAGAATTACTGTAATTGCTACAGGAATTGGTCCTGATAATATTGATATTGTGCTTAATGAATTGGATGCACTTGTTAATATTGATTTTAAAACCAGAAAGATCAAAGATGAACTAACGTCTTTAAATATCATAAGAATAGGTACTTCTGGATCTTTACAAGCCGATATTCCCGTTGATAGTTTTGTACTTGGTAAATATGGTTTAGGTTTAGATAACATGCTTCGTTCTTACGATTTAACAGGTATTACTGAAACTAAAATTGAAGAGGCTTTTGTTCAACATACCAATTGGGATTTAGACAAAGGGAAACCTACAGTTATCAAAGGAAGCGAAGTATTGTTGAATAAAATTCAATCTGAGAAAACATTTACGGGTTTCACAGCAACTGCTGGAGGTTTTTATGGACCTCAAGGAAGAGTTTTACGTTTACCGCTTCAGGATGCTGAATTGAATCATAAAATGGATAGTTTTTCTTTTGAGGGTACTAAACTGACCAATTTAGAAATGGAAACATCGGCAATTTATGGTTTAAGTAAAATGTTGGGACATGAAGCGCTGTCGGCCAATGCGATTATTGCGAATAGAGCCAATCAAACTTTTTCTAAAGATCCATATAAAGTAGTTGATGAGTTGATAGAATATGTATTGTTTAAGCTAAGCTTGTAAACTTCTTAACAAGTTTTTAAAGCTTTTTTAGTGAGTTAGTCCTTATTTTTGGAAAGAACAGGAAACTAACTCATGAAAATACAAATTCAAGAAGACAAATATATCCAAAGAGATATCAATTGGTTACGTTTTAACCATAGAGTTCTACAAGAAGCTAAAGACTTAAGAAACCCGTTATTTGAACGTATTAAGTTTTTAGCTATTTTTTCTTCTAACCTAGATGAATATTTTAAAGTACGGGTTGCGAGCCTTCGTCAAATAAAGAAAATTGATAAGGATACACGAAAAAAATTACAACTGCGTCCAAATAAAACGTTGAAAACTATACTACAAAACGTTCTAGAACAGCAGGAAGAATTTGGAACCATTTTAAACGATCAAATTTTACCGGAACTCAATGAAAATGGTGTACACCTAATCAATTCGGAACAATATAACGATGTTCAAAAAGAATTTGTAACTAATTACTTCAAAAAGCATTGCAATCGATTAGAGATTTTTGACACTTCCACCCTATCTCCGCATTTAGAGGACGGTTCTTTATATTTTTCAGTTTATACAGAAGATGAAAATATCTACATTGTAAAAATTCCTTCAGAAAATCGTTTTATAGAAATTCCAACTGATCAGAAAAACACCTATCAGTATACATTAATTGATGATATCGTTCAGTTTGAATTAAAGCATATATTCAAGTCAAAAGAAGTTAAAGAAATAGGAGAAATTAAACTCTCTAGAGATGCGGAATTGTATTTGGAAGAGGATTATGAAGGCGAACTAGCAGAACAAATTTACAAGGCTTTATCACAGCGAAATATAGGGCAACCTACACGTTTACTGTACGATAATAAAATTTCTAAAGAACATCAGAAATTATTACGTAAAACACTCAAAGTGGGTAAAGTGGATATGATGCCTGGCGGAACGTATCATAATTTTAGTGATTTTATGAGTTTTCCAAACCCTACCGGTAATGCAGATTTAGAGTTTGAACCAAAACCACAACTAGATCATCCGGTGCTTTCAAAAGCAACAAATTATTTTGAAACTATTGGAGCTAAAGATCAATTGGTTCATTTTCCGTATCAGAAATTCGATTATGTTAGTAACTTTCTAGCTCAAGCAGCAGAAGATAAAAATGTTACAGCTATAAAAATTTCGTTATATCGAATGGCGAAAGAATCAGCATTGAATTCTGCTTTATTAAAAGCGATAGAAAATGGTAAAGACGTAACTATTTTTGTAGAAGCCCAAGCTCGTTTTGATGAAGAAAATAATATCAAATGGGGTAAAAAGTTCAGTGACAAAGGCGCCAAAGTAATTTACAGTATTCCTAATATAAAAGTGCATTCAAAAATCTTCTTAATTCAACGATTAGAGGATAATCAAACCAAAAATTACTGTTATATAGGAACTGGGAATTTCAACGCAAAAACGGCTACGGTTTATGCAGATCATGGTTTATTTACCGCAAATCCAAAAATTTCAGATGAACTTTGCAAAGTTTTTGAGGTTTTAGAAAGAGATTTGATTATTCCTAGAACCAAGCATTTATTGGTATCGCCGTTCAATACACGAAAAGAATTTGATACGCTGATTAATAATGAAATTGAAAATGCGCGTGCAGGTAAAAGAGCAAAAATTACCGCAAAAATGAATAGTTTGCACGACAGAAAAATGATTTACAAATTATACGAAGCATCTCGTGAAGGCGTTGAAATTCGTCTATTGATTCGTGGATTTAGCTGTTTGGTTCCGGGTGTAGAAGGCTTAAGCGATCATATTACCATGACAAGTATTGTAGATCGTTATTTAGAACACGGGAGAATTTATCTTTTTGAAAACGATGGTGATGAAATCATGTATACAGGTTCTGCGGATTGGATGCGTAGAAATTTAGATTACCGCATAGAAGTGCTTACGCCTATTTTAGATGATGACGTGAAAAATGAATTAAAAACGATATTCAAATTTCAGTTAAACGACAATCAAAAAGCTAGAGTTTGTGATGAAGATTTCACAAACAAATATGTAGAACAGAAACCTGGCGAAAAGGTAATTCGTTCACAATATGCTATCTACAATTATTTAAAGGAAAAAGCCGAAAAAGCATCTTGATTTGAGTAAATTTGACGTTTTAAAATAGTTTTCTATCATGATAAAAGTACGCATTGCAGGAGTTCCAGAACATTTTAATATGCCTTGGCATATGGCTATTGAAGATGAAGCTTTTGAAAAAAGAGGTATTGATCTTGAATTTACCAACGTGCCAGAAGGAACCGGGAAAATGTGTCAAATGTTGCAAGATGAGGAAACTGATTTAACTATTATTCTTACCGAAGGAATTACAAAAGCAATTTCAGCCGGAAATCCTTCTAAAATTGTACAAGGTTTTATCGGCTCTCCTCTACTTTGGGGAATTCACGTAGCGGCTAATTCCAACTATACAGAACTTTCACAATTAAAAGGAACCAAAGCAGCCATTTCGCGTTTTGGTAGCGGAAGTCATCTTATGGCGTATGTAAACGCTGATAACCAAAACTGGAATATTGAATCTGATGTAGATTTTGAAGTCGTAAATACGCTAGATGGCGCTATTGAAGCTTTAACCAATGATACTGCTCAATATTTTATGTGGGAACGTTTTACTACAAAACCGGTGGTTGACAAAGGAATTTTTAGAAGAATTACCGATTGCCCAACGCCCTGGCCTTGTTTTGTGATTGCCGCAACGAATAAATTTATTGAAGAAAACGAAAACATTCTTGAGCATATTCTTGAAGTCATCAATACCTACACAGAAGAATTTAAGATCATTCCAAGCATTGATAGAAGTTTGGCAAACCGATACGAAATTCAGTTAGAAGATATTCAAGATTGGTTAAGTATCACGGAGTGGAGTCAGGAACAATTGACTACTTCGGAAATCAATAATGTGTTGAAACAGCTTAAAAAACTGAACTTATTAGAGAAAAACATCACTGCTGACGATGTACTTTTTGAGCTATAAACTTTAACAATCAAGATTTGATAAATCTTTTCAGATTTAATTTATTTGCAATCCATTCAAAACAAATAAGTTACTTAGTATGAAAAGATTTTTAATGATAGTTGGTTTAGTTTCTTTTTTTGGAATGACTTCTTGTAAATCGGGTTATTGCCCACGAAGTGGTTGTAATCGTTATAGCAAGTCAATAGAGAAGCAATCTTTTGACGAAAAATTGCAAGAAGATGTTTGTATTTCAGAAGTAGAAAATACTAATTTTTAGATTTCGCTTCTGAAATTAAATCCCTCAAGCCAAACGGAATTTCAGGTAAATCCTCAATCCAATCTTTACCAAACTTTTGTGTAAGTTGATTGTACATTTTTTGATTTTGTTCTACTGCTTTTCTATAGCTAAACGGATCTACAACACAGTTTTCGGTAATTTTAGAAACTCCGTATTTATCATAGAAGACTTTCCACGCATCAGAAATATCATTTGTGAAACCATTAAAAATAAAGTGATTTACAGTTTCAGGTTTTGAAGCAACTTCTTTCTTTTGAAAATGTGTTTCTTCAAGCCGAATGATGATCGTATTTTTTCTGGCATTCATACGAACTGGATATATAGTGTACGCAGTAAAACCTTCACTCACAAAACTAAACTCATATTTTCCTTTTTCAGGAAGCGTGATTTCAAAATCTTCTAATTTAGAAATGATTAGTTCTTCGTTGGTTTCTTTAATTTTAAAAACACCTTCAGAAAATTGAATAGCTGTTTTGGTATCAAAAGAAACTTTCACGGTAATAGGATTCGCAAAAGTTATGGATGAAAACAATAAAAAAGCAAGTATAGAAATTCTCATAATTAGAAAAGTTTTTTCTAAGATAGATGATCTTCAGATAAAATTTTAGTAAAATGAGTGAAATACGCTTTTCGCTGAGTGTACAGATTTTTCCAATGAGTTACCAATCAATAGTTTCTAGATCTTTAGACTTTAAAAAAGTATTACATTGTGAAAAATGCTGATTTCCAAACCAATACCCTCTATTAGCGCTCAAAGGCGATGGATGCCCCGAAGTTAATACATGGTGTTTTTGTGTGTCAATTAACTTTACTTTCTTTTTAGCAAATCCGCCCCAAAGCAAGAAAACTACATCATTTTTGTGTTCGGAAACGGTTTTGATTACTGCATCGGTAAAGGTTTCCCAACCTTTGTTTTGATGACTTCCTGCTTGGTGCGCTCTTACAGTCAGCGTTGCGTTGAGCAATAAGACTCCTTGATCCGCCCAACGTTCCAAATTTCCGCTTTTAGGATAAGGTTTTCCCAAATCGGTTTCAATTTCTTTAAAAATATTAATCAGCGAAGGCGGATGCGCAATTTCATCATGTACAGAAAAGCATAATCCGTTAGCTTGGTTGGGTCCGTGGTATGGATCTTGCCCAATAATTACTACCTTTAAGTTTTCAAAAGTACAGTGATCAAAAGCAGCAAAAATCTCCTTCCCTTTTGGGTAACAGGTTTGTGTTTGGTACTCCTGTTTTACAAATTCTGTTAACTGTTCAAAATACGGTTTTTCAAATTCAGGTTGTAAATATTGTTTCCAGCTTTCGTCTATCTGTACGTTCATTAGATTTTAATTATTTTTGTACGGCTATAAAATTAGCATAAAATTTTTCAATGCAGAAAATACATCAAAAGACATTACAAGATTTAGAGTTTGCCACGGTTTTAGAGCAGGTTTCGGACTATTGTATTACCGAATTAGGAAAAGAGGCAGCACTCAAAATTACTCCATTTCATAAAGAAGAAAAATTATTTGATTCTTTACATCAAACCAGTGAATATGTGGCTTCATTCGCTAACGAAAATACTATTCCAAACCATGGTTTTGATGCCATTACAGAAGAATTGAAGCTTTTACGAATAGAAAATACTCAGATTGAAATTGGCGGTTTTAGAAAAATGAACAACCTTTCTAAAGTAGCAAACACGCATTTGGTGTTTTTCAAGAAGTTTCATGAATATTACCCCACGCTTTTTAAGTTAGCTGATAGTATAGAGTACACCACAGAAATTTCGAAACAAATAGACGGTATTATTGACCGTTTTGGAGAAATTAAAGATGATGCCTCGGCTGAATTGTTACATATTCGTCGTGCTATGAATGGCGTAAAAGGGAAAATCAACCAGAGTTTTAATTCGGCTCTGAGCATGTACAACAGCGCCGGATATTTAGATGATATTCGTGAAACTGTGGTAGAAAACCGTAGAGTTTTAGCGGTGAAAGCCATGTATCGTAAACGCGTGCAGGGAACTGCATTGGGTTCTTCTAAAACCGGAAGCATCACCTATGTAGAGCCAAGAGCTACGGAACAGTTTACGCGTGAACTCATTAATTTACAGTTTGATGAGCGAGAAGAAATTAATAAAATTCTAAAAGATCTAACCAATTTTGTACGTCCGTTTGCACCACTTTTGATGGAGTATCAAGAGTTTTTAACCACTATTGATATTCTTTCGGCGAAGGCAAAATATGCTGAAAGTATGGATGCAGTTTTACCTAAAATCTCGGAAGAACGTCGTTTCTTTATTCGTGATGCCTACCATCCGCTACTCTATCTATCTAATAAGAAGAAACAGAAGCCAACGTATCCACAAACCATTGAACTTAGTAGTGATAACCGAATTATTGTGATTTCTGGACCAAATGCTGGTGGTAAATCTATTACCTTAAAAACCATTGGTCTGTTGCAGTTAATGTTGCAAAGTGGAATGCTATTGCCGGTTCATGAGCGTAGTGAAGTGTGTTTGTTTGATAGAGTGCTTACAGATATCGGAGACAACCAATCTATTGAAAACCATTTAAGTACGTATAGTTATCGATTGAAAAATATGAATTATTTCTTGCGAAAGTGTAATGCTAAAACCTTATTCCTGATTGATGAATTTGGTACCGGATCAGATCCTGAATTGGGTGGTGCTTTGGCTGAAACTTTTTTAGAAGAATTTTACCACCGTGGAGCTTTTGGTGTGATTACTACGCATTATGCCAACTTGAAAATGTTGGCGAATGAATTGCCACACGCTAGCAATGCGAATATGTTGTTCGATAGAAAATCATTAGAACCAGAATTCAAACTGATTATTGGGGAAGCCGGAAGTTCATTTACATTTGAAGTTGCTCAAAAAAATGGAATTCCGTATAGTTTGATCAATCGTGCGAAGAAGAAAATAGAACGTGGTAAAGTCCGTTTTGATGCTACGATTGCCAAACTTCAAAAAGAACGTAGCAAGCTAGAGAAAACGTCTACACAATTGGCTTCCGAAGAAAGTAAAAAGCGTGAAGAAGCCAAGCGTTTAGAAGGTTTGAATGAGAAAATTCAAACTAAATTAGAAAGTTATCAACAGTTATACGATCATAACCAACGCATGATTTATCTGGGAAATAAGGTAAATGATGCTGCGGAGCGTTATTTCTACACCAAAAAGAAAAGACCTATGATTTCGGAACTACTAAAAATAGTAGAAACCGAAAATAGCAAACGAAAAGTAAAGAGTAAAGAAGAAAAGCAAGAAACTAAAAAGCTGAAAACGGTTGTTGCTAAAGAGGTTGAGAAAAAGGTAGAAGTGATTCGTGAAAAGAAAAAAGAAGAAAAGAAACAGGAAATAAAACAAGAGAAACTAAAACCAAAACATACTTTTAAAGTCGGTGATCGTGTGCGTTTGCCAGACGGAAAAGCAGTGGGAACCATTGATGCTATTGAACGCAAAAAAGCGATTATTAATTATGGATTGTTCACAACCAACGTAGCTTTGGATCAATTGGAATTAGTACAAGCCAAAAAGTAATGGAATTACCAAAAGGAAAACATATTGTGCTGTTTGACGGTGTTTGCAATTTATGCGATGCTGCGGTGCAACGTATTATTACACATGATAAAAAAGATTTGTACCGTTTTGCTTCTTTGCAAAGTGAATTAGGACAACAATTGCTCAAAGAACGAGGTATTGACACCAAAGAAATTGATTCCATCATTTTGATAATTCCGGGAGAAGCTTATTATATCAAAGCTGATGCTGCTTTGGAAATAGCCAAAAACATGGGAAGTTGGTACACTGCCTTAGGATTTACAAAAAGTGTACTTTCCTCCTCTTTTACCAATTGGGTGTATGATTTTATTGCCAAAAACAGGTACAAATGGTACGGTAAAAAAGAAGCATGCATGATCCCAACACCAGAATTAAAAGCTAAATTTTTAGATACCTAAAATCAAACCGAAAACATGAAAAAACTTCCACATAATGAATATGTAGCTGTTGTACGCAACACGCCTTTAATTTCTATTGATTTAGTGATTGAAGATGCTGACGGAAAAATTCTATTAGGCTATCGAAAAAATAATCCAGCACGTGATACTTGGTTTGTTCCGGGTGGTGTGATTCGTAAAAACGAACTTTTTATAGATGCATTCAAAAGAATTACGGAAGCTGAATTAGGTTCTGCTTTAGCTTTTGAAGAAGCTACTTATATTGGATTGTATGAGCATTTATACGAAACCAATTTCGCTGATTTGGATAATTTTGGAACACATTACATAGTAAATGCTTTCAAAATCAAAATGAAAACCAAAGCAGAAGAATTACCAGAAAGTCAACATTCTGATTATTGGTGGGCAACAAAAGAAGAGTTACTCAACCATGAGAAAGTTCATATCAATTCCAAGAATTATTTTAACGGTTATAAACCATTCAGTAATCGAAAATAAAAAGAAAGGCTTATGAGCAATCGTAAGCTTTTTTTAATTGTACATGTTGAAATATACGATGTATAAAATGCTGGAAACGATGATTCCTATCATAAAAACAGCATAGGTAACTTGTAAAATTCGGTATTTCTTGGCCACTACTTTTCCTAAATAATACAAGTCTTTTGAAAGCGATTTGTAAATATATTCATCATCATTTAAGAGTTGTTCCATAGCCCATTCAAATTCCTGGACTTTCATTCGATAGAAATTTCCGAAGAACAATAAGTTTACGTTCTTATTCTTTACTTGTTCTTTTGTAAACGTGCCAACCGTTATTCGAGGCCTTGTAGCGATGATGGAAAGTATGATGGAAGCTACCGTAAATCCTAAAAACACCAAAGAAGGAACGTATAAAAATGCATTGGAAGGATTATCTAACTTCGGAAAGATACGAGAGAAAATAATAGAAATCACAATAGAATTCACTGTTAAAATGATATGCGCCTTTCTATCGGCATTATCACTCAAAGATATATGATTGCGTAACGTGGTTCTAAAAACGGTATCTCTCCCTTTATCTATTTTTTTGACTTTAGCTGTTTTATTTTTCTTGGAAGTTTTTGTTGATTTAAGTACAGAAATAAAATTCAATTTTAATTGTGAATTCCATGTCTTTAGCGCTTCATCAGAATAAAAGTGATGTTTTGTGAAAAATGAGTGAACATATGTATTCCATTCTTGTTTAGAAAATTCTTGCCCTTTAACCAAATTTGTTTCTTCCTTCCAAAGAGTAGAAATTTCATCAAAATTTTTAGAAGCTAAAAATGAAAAAGCAGCATCCTGTATTATCTTTTGCAAATAGTTTTCAGGAACTGCATCCAATTTGGTCGCCTTAATAAATGTTAGAATAGAATCAATTCTTTCTACAGAAATACTCTGTTCCTTTAAAAAAGCTTCTGCAATGCTAATAGACTTATTTCCGGCATTTTCAAAATCTTCGTAATATCCTATTTGATGAAACCACAACGCTATTTTTAGATCTTCAATAACTGTCTTTTCTAAAGTAGTTTCTACCTTGAGAATATCATCAAGAAAAGTTTGTAATTGTACAATTAACCCGTAATTATGAAACAAAAAGAACGAATTATAATTCTTGTTATAATATTGATTTACATATATTTTTGAGCTCCTAAGTAAATTCATGCTTTAACCTTTTTTCTCTTCTAAAAGTTTCATGAAAGTTTCCATATCTGTAGGAGCGCCAAGCATATACCACAAGATTCCCATAAATACAAACACAATAACCAAACTAATCAACGTAGGTTTTACCCAACTCTTTTTTACATATTTTACGGTTGCACCAAGGTGCTTATTCCAATAATATTCAGTTAATATAAAACCTGATATCACATTTAAAAATAGAGCAGACATATCGGTTTGAAATACTAATGAAATTAAAACTCCACCTAAAACGTAGAACAACGCAAATAATAAAACCTGCGTTACCCCCTGTTTTTTACCCGCAATTTTCATGTTGTACGCAAGTAAAGCGGCTCCGAATAACGTTGAAAAGAGTATGCAAAAAATTAGAATCAGATTTTTAGAATACAATACAAATTCTTCTTTTTCTTCTTGCTGACTTTGCTGTTTCTTTAATAGCTCATTAAATCGTTTTTCTTTTGCTTGAGTATTTTCATAATTTTGCTTGAAAGGATCCCATTTACTAATGTCTCCTCCTCTATTTTCAAGCATAATGATCGCAGTATACCGCGCTTCTTCTGTATATGTTTCGTTGTCTTCTATAATTTGGATAAGTTCTTCATGAGTTTTATCCTTGTATGCTGATGTAAAAAAGCTTTGTTCCATGCATGTTTCCAATAATTTTTCAAAATTACTAATATTACATAAATAGAAGTGAATTTCTGAAAAAATCATTTTAGTTCAACTGTAGATAAAATCCATTCATCGATATTAAATTGCGTTTAAACGGAGGCAAAATCGTTTTATTATAAAGCTTAATTATCTTTCAACAAATCAATGTCTAGTTACATTTCCTTTTTGGTTTAATTTTTAAATATGATTCTTTAATATCTTACGAATTATACCTTCGTTAGCGTAGTCTTTTGTTCATCATTATACGATTTTAAACCTTGATAGTACTAGATGTGATGCTTTTATAAGTTATTCAAAAGTTGAAATTTTTAGATGAAAAACGTTATTTATAAAAAAAATATTATATTGCAACTTTGTAAGAGTTTCTACATGTTTTATTTTCAAAACATATTTATCAACGAATATTCCGAAGATGAAGTAAGCAAAGCTATTTACAAAACTATGGACAAAAATGATTTTTCTTTGGATTTTCAAACTTCATTTTTAACATCGAGGGAAGAAATTAAATTCTTTGGTAAGGAAGATAAAACGACTCTGCAATTAACAAGAGTGAGAAGTTTATTAAGTAGATATTTTCCTAAGATTATCATTCGTTTTGAAAAAAAAAATCTATCCTATTATCAAATTAGATTTAGTATTGCATCAACGGTAATTATGATCTTTTTGCTAACATGTTTGTTATATAGTTTGATGAATTACATTGTAACACAACAAATCAATCCTAACTTTATATTATTCATTTTTTTTAATTTACTCTATTTTGTATTAAGCTATTTAGAAATTTATAAAACCAAGGGTGCTATTCAATCTATATTGAAATCTTCTGTGAAAACAATGACAAATTTACAACCTTAGGTTTTTGTAACTTGCTAAAATATGTTGTAATTAAATTTGTACATTCGTTGGTGTTAAACCAAAATTTAATTATGAAAAAAATAGCATTGGTACTTTTCTCTATGTCTGCCATAGCCTTTACCTCCTGTAAAGAAGAGAAAAAGAAAACTATTAACCAAGAACAATCTATTACGGAAACTAAAAATCATATAGAAAATCCTGTATACGTAGGAACGTATACAAAGAAAGAAGGCCACGTAGATGGTAAAGCAGATGGTATATATCTTATGGATAAGCAAAGTGATGGTAAACTTAAGATGATTGCAACAGTAGCCGAACTTACCAATCCATCTTGGGTAACCATTTCGCATGATACAAAATATCTTTACGCTGTAAGCGAATTGGTAGATGTAGAAGGAAATAGTGGATATCTTGGAGTGTACGAAATAAATGATGATTACACGCTTCATGAAGTAGCGCAAATACCTTCCGGAGCTTATGCGCCTTGTCATATTGCAGTTGATAAAACAGACAAATATGTTTTTGTTGCAAATTATGCAGGTGGTGTTTTCATGGAATTTAAGAAGGGTATGAATAATTCTTTCAAGAATATAAACAAAGTAAATTTAAACGAATTACCAGAGGCTGTAACCAAGACTTCCCACGCTCATGAAATCACTTTTTCAGATGATAACAAGCACTTTTATGTAAATGATCTTGGAGATGATAAAATCTGGATTTATGATTTTGATGAATCCAATGGTGATATAAAACCTAATCAGCAACCATACGTATCCACAGTTAAAGGAGCTGGTCCTCGTCATTTTGTAATAGCTGATAATCAAAAATTTGCATATAGTATCAATGAATTAAATAGTACGGTTACTGTCTTTTCATTTGATAAAAATACTGGTGGTTTAAAGAAATTACAAGCTATTACAACGCTACCGGAAGATTATAAAGAATTTAATGCAACCGCAGAAATAGCAATTCATCCTAATGGGAAATATCTATATGCTTCAAATAGAGGTCATAATAGTATAGCTGCTTTTAAAATAGATGCAGAAAAAGGAACGTTATCCTCTATTGGTTATCAATCTACAGAAGGAGATTTTCCAAGGTATTTTGGAATTGCGAATCAAGGCAAAACTATCTACGCTGCAAATCAAAATACAGGAAATATAGCAGAATTAGTTATTCATGAAGATGGTACATTATCATCTGCAAACAATGTGGTAGAAGTCCCTACACCAGTTTGCATGGCATTTATCAAATAGGAATAGAAACTTTATAAAAGCAAAAAAGCACTTCAAATTTATGGAGTGCTTTTCTGTTTTATAAAATTAATAACCCAATGTGCTTAGGTAATCTGAAAATTCATGTTTTATATATTTTATATGTTCATTTGTAAAGAAATCTGCATGTATGTTTGGAGCTCCTTTAGTATTAGATATATGATTTCCATGCAAATTAGTTTCTTTATCAAATTCTGAAAAATTTTTGAACCCTTTAGTCTTATCAATTACAGCTTCAATGCTATATTTAGATTTGATAATATTTCTTTTTTCCTTCGATATAGAATTTCCAAAGAAATCTTCAAAAGAATCGAATATGTAATCGTAGTTACCATAAAAATCTTCGTATTTCAACTTTAAAATATCGTCTCTAAGAAAAATATTTTTTAAGTCGTCTAAGCCAAATTTTTTTAGCTCTTGAATTTGCTTTTTAATAGAATCTTCATTTGGAAAAGATTCATATCTTTTAAATGAAGATGTTAAACAATCTAGGGGATTTCTATACGTTGCTATAATTTTACTTCTTCTGATATCAAAATTATTGAGAGTATGCTTTTTAATAATCTTTTTATTTGGGTACGTATCTTTTAGGATATTGTAAACTAAAGTACTTCCACTTCGGATGGGACCAAATTGAATTATTGGTGGATTTATGATATCCTTAGATTTTGTAATAATTTTGTCTATCATCACCTATATTTTAAGATTTATAAAGATGGCCTAAAATTAAGAAAACTTTCATATTTCTTTTAATTAGATTGGGACGTAACGTTTAATTTATTTAAATATAAAACATATTCATATCTATCAAAGAATTGTAGCCCACTAAAAAGAATCTTTTTAGGAAATATTGTTTCATTGCATTCTAGTCTAGCAATACCTAAAACATCATCATCACTCAATAAATTGCTTATACTTTTGTAATCTTTAGACAACGCAGCCTTTTCAAATAAAGTGATGTTCTTAGTAATTTTTTCCTGAAAATAAGATAGTTTTTCTTCTGAGTCTATTTCTAGAAGTGTAAATAGCAGAGTATCTTTAAAAAGGCTTGTATCTGAAACTGAAAATGTATGTTCGGTATGTAGACTATCCATTGTCATAGCAATACTGTACAGTATTTTTTGAGCGCTATTTGTAACCAATAAAACTATTTCATCATTATTAGTTCCTACTTTTCCCATATCTTCCGATAGATTGTAAGCTTTTAGTTTACACTTTAATTGAGTAAAAGCTTTTTTCTCAGATAATATGGATTTATTCTCTGTGGATTTACAACTAGCAAGAGCTAAAAAAATCACGAAGTAATATATAAATTTTGACTTCAAATGAAAGAAGATTTTGTTCTTATAATTCTGGAACACGAGTCTAAAAATACTAATTCTGATTGAGACCATAAAAGGTTAATGTGTATAAAAAATGTTTCGATACTTCCAAAATCATCAAAATATGTAAATATTAAAATCATTACATTAGCCATAGAAACTAGATATTATGGAAACCGCTACGGTAGCTGCATTAAAAAAGGAACTTCAATTCTATTCTAAAGATGATTTGATGCAGGTTTGTCTTCGATTGGCAAAATTTAAAAAGGAAAATAAAGAGCTTCTCTCCTATTTGTTGTTCGAATCAGAAAACGAACAACATTATATTGATGGAATAAAAGAGGAAATAGACGAAGCTTTTGCCTCTATGAATACCAGTAGTTTTTATTACAGCAAAAAAAGTGTTCGTAAAATACTTTCCAATACCAAAAAATACATTAGATATTCTCAAAATAAGGAAACCGAAGTACAGCTATTATTGTATTTCTGTAGAAAACTAAGAACTATGACACCCAGTTTCACCCGTAGTTCTGTATTGAGAAACACTTATGAAACTCAATTGCGAATGATTCGTAAAGCAATGGAAAAACTCCACGAAGATTTGCAATACGATTATCAAAGAGAGTTGGAAAAGTTAGAATCTTAAAAATCATTCCATTCTCTGCAGAACCACTCGTTGTAGTACATCAAAAGAAAAATTCTGAACTCCTTCTGTACTAGTATGTTTTTTTCCGGAGGTTACCTCAAAAATCAACGAATCCCTGACTATTTCTGTTGTCGATGTAAGGTAAATTCCATCTACTTCAAAAAGACTATACATTTTATTTGCAAAAACATAGGTTTTCAGTTGAACACCATCACCCTCATCAATAATAAATTCATGCTTATTTTCAGGATCAATAAGGAGTTTATAATCTTTTGTAATAGGTTTTATTGCTGAAATATAATCAGTTTTCCAGATATATTCGTTTGGTTTAGAAATTTTAGCTGCGGTAAATTCTACAGTTACACTGTCTTTTAATTCACCACGGAAATAGATCATCATTGTACCTTTCCAAGTACCCAAACAACGTTCTGGAAATATTTGATTTTCCTTTTTAGCAGCACTTTCCTGACCTAGAACTTCATTTGCGAACATGAAAATTACAAGACAAAAAATTATATTTTTCATATCATATATTATTTTGAATATCAAAAGAAAACTTATCTCCCGTTGTTTTTTGCGCTAATTGATTAATTGCAGTATCGGTGAGCTGTAAAACTCTGGGATAACCACCGGTTACTTGGCAATCACGCATCAACACAATTAATTTTCCTGAAGGAGTAAGCTGAACCGTTCCTGGTAAAACTGCCGAAGTAAGCATAGAAGGAAAGTCGTTTGGAAGCAATTCTTCCAACTGATAGCCCATTCTACTGTTATTGGCACTAATTGTGAATTTGGTTTCTAGTAATTGCTGCTTTTGTAGATCATTTAATTCATCAAATTCCGGCCCTTTAAAACAAGTAATAGAGGTTGATGTAAAATGCTTTTCAGGAACTTTAATAGCTGAGTTGGAAGTTCTTTCTTTAGTTTGATTTGATTTTGCATGAAGAATTGTTTCTTTCTCTGAAGTAGTAAAGGGCGTAATTCCCTTATACATACTACGACTTTCCAAGACTTTTTCGGTTTGAAAACCTTGTTCTACGGCTACATACGTACGAACCCCAAACAATCTTTTTCCAAATTTTAAAATAGCTCCTTTTGGTACATTCAAAGCTGAATTCATGGAAACGGGTTCTCCGTCAAGTGTGGGACTAAAATCAGCTCCGGTAATGGCTATTTGGCAAGCTTCTTCAAATTGTAATTGGCAACCGCCAAACGTAATTTCTAAAACCGCATCTGTTTCCTGATTGTTCAAAATTAAATTAGAAAGTTTCATGGAATACCTATCCATAACTCCTGAAACAGGCACGCCAATAGTTCTATGATTTGTACGTCCCAAATCTTGAATACTCAATCCAAAAGATGCTTTTAAAATTTTAATCATGTAACAAGGTATTTTCAAGTTCGTACACACCTGCTTCTACCTCCAAGCAAATCTTTTTATATTCTTTCATGGAAATTGGAACAAATTGAATAGTATCTCCTGATTTTGCAAAACAAGGATTGTCTTTTGAGCTATCAAAAAAAGGAACTGGAGTTTTACCTATTAGGTTCCATCCGCCTGCGCTTTCCATAGGATAAATTCCGGTTTGCGATCCGCCAATAGCTACACTTCCTTGCTCAACCTGCAATCTTGGAGTAGCTTTTCTAGGCATCGTTAAGCGTTCATCTAATCCGCCTAAATACAAGAAACCAGGCAGAAAACCTATAAAATAAACCGTGTATTGTGGCTGCGTATGAAGTGTTATAATTTCTTCTTTTGAAAGCTGAAGTGTTTCAGAAAGCACCTCTAAATCGAGGCCAAAAGTGGTGTCATAACAAACTGGTATTTTCCAAAGACTTTTTATATGATGATTTATTTTTGATTCTGAAAGGTGCAGATTTTTAAATACTTCAATAGTTTCATCTAAATGGTTAATTGAACACTTAAAAATGATCGTGATTGAGTTGTAAGCTATTACAACCTCTTCTATTTCGGAAGATAATTCGGATTCAATTTTTGATTTCAACTGAATGATATCTTCCAGAATTTCAGGATCAATTTTAACCGGCCATTCAATTAAAATAGCTTTGTCTCCAAATGCTTTATACGTAAGTTCTTTAAACAATTTCAATTCCTTTTTGAATTAATAATTGGTGCAATTCTTTTACAATGGCAATGGCTGCTTCATTATCACCATGTACACAACAGGTGTCTGCCTGAATGGGAATCAGTTTTCCTGATAAGGTTTGTACATTTCCTTCCAGAACCATTTTAGCAACATGATTTGCAACATCTTCAGTATGGGTAATAATCGCATTTTCTTGTGATCTTGGAACCAGTTGTAAATCATCTTGATAATTTCTATCAGCAAAAATCTCGTAAGATATGCGTATTCCGGCTTCCTTTGCTATAGTTGCGATAACAGAACCAAACGGAACGTATAATGAAACATCCGGACATGCTTTTTGAACAACATTCACAATTGTCTCCGCAATAGTTGTATTCTTCGCAGAAGCGTTATACAAAGCTCCATGAGCTTTTACATGATGTAGTGTAGCATTGGGTATTTTGGCCAGCCGTTCTTGAAATAGTGTTAGTTGGGCTAATAAACTTTCTTTTAACGCATTTGGAGAAATATCCATTACAACTCTACCAAAATTTGCTCGATCTGGGTACGAAGGGTGTGCTCCTATTTTTACTTGGTTTTCAACGGCCAATTGCAATACAGAATCTATAGTTGCTACGTCGCCAGCATGCGCACCACAAGAAATATTGCAAGAAGATATGTAAGGCATTAGCGAAGCTTCATTGTTTACACCTTCTCCTACATCACAATTGAGATCAAGTTGTTGTTTCATACATATAATTAAAGAGTATCCTAACAATACATAAATTGACTGAGATATGCAACTAAAAGAAGTGGGCGTTTCATATTTCTAGTTGGTTTCATTTTATCACTTTATACTCTAAATAACTGAAACAGTATAGATTACTTTTATTCAAATAAGTTAGTACTTTTGTAGTGAATACGTTGAAATAAAGGGAATGGACAAAAAGGTATACGATTTTGTAATTATTGGAGGGGCTCAGGCCGGATTGGCTATGGCCTATCATTTAAAAAAACTTCAAAAAGAGTTTATCATACTCGATGGCGAACAGGAAATTGGTGCTTCGTGGTTAAACCGATGGGATTCTCTTAAACTCTTTACACCTACCGAATACAATCATTTACCGGGTTTACCTTTTGAAGCGCCTAAAGGACATTATCCGTCTAAGTACGAAGTGGCCAATTATTTTAAAACCTATGTCGAGACTTTTGAGTTCCCAATACAATTAAACACCTTGGTAACTGCTGTACATAAAGAAGATAATCATTTTGTGATCACATTTGCAGACGGACAAATCCTAGCCAACCAAGTAATTGTAGCTACCGGACCTTTTCATACGCCCTATACGCCTCCATGTCATAAAAAAATAGCAAAGGATGTTTTGCAAATGCATAGTAACTATTACAAGGGTTTGCATCAGTTACAAAGTGGTGATGCTTTGGTAGTAGGCGGTGGCGATTCAGGATATCAGATTTTAAAAGAGCTTTCAGAAGGCGGTTCTAGAACGGTTTATTTCTCTGGAGATACCACTGTTAAATCGTTACCACAACAATTATTAGGCAAAACGCTTTGGTGGTGGTTTACAAAATTAGGCTTACTATCAGTAAGCAAGTATAGCTGGTTGGGGAAAAAGATTAGTAAAACGGTTCAACCAGTTATTGGTACAGATGTCAAAGAAATTCTATCCAGAGAGAATGTGATAGCTGTGGGGCGTACAAAAGACGCTTCTGGAAACGAATTAATTTTTGAAAAGAATAAGATTCATACCATAAAGAATATTGTTTGGGCTACTGGTTACCGACCCGATTTTAATTGGATCGAAGGCTTAGAATTGGATACCGATCAGTATCCAAAAAATTACAGAGGAGTTAGCAACTTAAAAGGATTGTATTTCATAGGATTACCCTGGATGTACACCCGAGCTTCTGCTACTTTGGGAGGTGTTGCTAAAGATGCTAAATACCTAGCTGATTACATAGCTAAAGAGTCCTAGAAGTTTTGTAGTGTGGTTTTAGTTAATAATTGATTATAACAACCCAAAGACCGCAATGATACTCTTTACTCCCAAAAATATACTGATGATCAAAATAACAATGCCTACTGCATTTTTGAACTTGGAATTACTGTATTTTCCCAACAGGGTTTTATGATTCATGATCCATAACAAGATACCCACAATTAACGGAAGTAAAATGCCATTAGCTATTTGCGCAAATTTGATGATTTCAATAGGTTTAAATCCAATTGCAGCAAAAAGAACACCTGTCGCAAGGATAAATATCCAAACAGCTCTAAAGCGTTTTGATTGTAGTGAAGCTTTCCACCCTAAGCAACCATTAGCAACATAGGCTGCAGCGAGCGGTGCTGTAATAGCCGAGGTAATTCCGGCAGCAAATAGGCCAATACCTAAAAAGTACTTCGCAAAATGCCCATAAACAGGCGTTAAACTTTCCGCAAGATCGGCCGCATTGGTAATATCGTTAGACGGAATGGCAACAGCAGCAATTAAGATGCTCATGGAAACCAATCCTCCTAAACCAATGGAAATAACAGTATCCTTTCGGGCAATAGAAAGTTCGTTTGCCGAAGTCCATTTTTCTTTGACCAATGAGGCATGTAAAAATAAATTATAGGGCACTACAGTAGTTCCTATCAATCCAACAATGGTGAGTAAACTTCCGGAAGGTACTTTGGGTAAGAATGCACCTTTTACTATTTCGAATAAATTTGGTTTGGTGAGTATTGCAGCAAGAACAAATGAGCTACTCATAAGCAATACCAATCCAACCAAAGCACGCTCTAAAAACTTATAATTGCCTATGTATAAAAGTATAAATGCAATGACTCCGATAACCATACTCATCATATTGAAATGAATACCTCCAATATCATAAATCCAGACGCCTAATAAAGTTTCTAGTCCCAAGATACCACCACTTATGTTTCCTGCTTCATAAGACGCATTACCAACAACAATTGCCGCTAATATCAAAAATGTGATCATTATTTTTAAAATTGGCTGCTGAATGGTATCTCGAAGCACTTCTGCCAGTCCTTTTTGAGTTAGAATTCCTAATCTGGCTGTCATTTCTTGTAAAGCAATGGTTGCTAAAGTTGATAATAACAATGCCCACAAAAGCGCCATACCAAAATGAACACCCGCCAGAGTACAAACGGTTACCGTACCAGGACCAATAAAAGCGGCAGCAACCAACGTGCCCGGACCTAATTGTTCAAACCATTTTTTAAACTTCATGAAATACTGCGGATAAATTGAGTAGCTAAATATAAGAGATTTAGTTGAGAGGTATTAAAGTGGCTGATGAATTTCCATAAAGATGAATTTCTGAAATAACTTCGGAAAAAGAGCTTCAAACTGCTATGAATGGATAAGGTCTAAAGAAATTTTTATTAGATGTTTATTTTAAGCCTATGTGTTGATGCAAGAACTTCTATTGGGTTTCTTTTAGCTAGAAGTTTATACTGAAGGACACCTATTTCTAAGAACAATAAAAAAGCCGCAATAAGCGGCTTTAAAAATAATATATATAACAGTTTAAGATACTTCTATTAAGGCATCTTCGTTTGCTAATGCTTCGTTTTCGGTATTTTGCACTGGAACAGAATCTTTAAGACGCATAAACTCTTCCATACGTTTTACATCATCTTCTTCCCCAGAAAAATAAGGAAATACATCCATAATAGGAGATTCCGAAATGGCAGGAATACTGTATTCGCCCATGGTATCTTTCATTACGTGTACGGTGTGTTCAAAGGCGTCTTTGATATCGTTTCCTTGTACTAATAAATACTGATTGGTTTTGCGCTCTTTCCCACTTTCTTCATCATAGGCGATCAATGCTACTTTAGACTTGAACCAGCGATCTGAATTTTCAAATGGATGAATTTCAGCGTAGTTGGCAACTTTTATATTAGTGATCATAATATCTTCACCTTCACTCAAATAAACCGACATTTCTTCGGTAATGCGCTTTTCTGCTTCAGTATAGGAAATAGCATCTACCAAAAAAGGTTCTGTTTTTACTTTTCTAGCTCCGGAAGCTTCGTCTATCTTTTTATATTTTACTTTGCATTCAAACCAAGTTGCACTCATAAGATTTCAATTTTTAGAGCGGCAAAAATACAGTTTCACGTCACCCTTGCAAGTGAATATCGACAATAGATATTCACAAATTCCAAGAGATTTTTTTAAATGATTTATGATGAAGAAGTTAATGAATCTATAGCATACTTTATTTTAAAGATGCGCTCTTTCTTCTTAATTTGTTTATGAAGTTAACAATCTTCAAGTTGATATCAAGAAGGATTTAGAGAGGACAATACATTCTTAAACAAAATTTATTTTTTAATCAGTTTTTGAGTACTTACATGTTGGTGGTCATCCATTACTTTTACTACATAGTTTCCTGCACTTAAGTTACCTACAAACATGCGTTCTGTTTGTCCGGCATATTCAGAAACCAATCTACCTGTTAAGTCGTACACCCATACGCGTTCAACATTAGTACTACTTTCAATTTGAAAGTAATCAGTAGTTGGATTCGGATATACGCGGAGTTGTGTAGGGCTGGTTGTAGTAGCCAATCCCATAGTAGTGTCTTGGATAATAACTACTTTACCATTTTCGCTATTAAAAGCATAACAACCAGATCCACAGGTGATAATGCTAGCAACATCGCCAGAGGTTTCGGTTATAGGCAAACTATCTGCTAATAAAAAGGTGTCAGGGTTAAAACGTTGAAAAGTTATATTCCCTGCAAAATCATAGGAAGCATAGCATACAAGGCTAGCAGAAGTATCATACACGCCTGGTCCGCTTACATTAGAAAACGTACCTATTACAAAAGGAGTGTTGGTAACATCTATAATTTTTCCGTTAGTAGCATACATGTGATGATCATAATAACTAAAATCTAAATAAAAACCTGTAAGTACACTTTGGTTAGTAGCACTTACACTCACACCTTCATTATTAATAACCATGTTTCGGATGCCATATTCGGTAGTTTCATTGTTGTAGCCAATTAAAGTACTGCTCGAAGAAAACTCAATTCTATTGCTTCCTGTATGGCTGGGAGTTGTATTTGTGCGCATCACTCCATTATCATAAATGGCTACACCTTCATGTTTAGGAGAATAGCCAACGTTACGTCTGGATACTGCAATTGTTGTGGCCTCTCCTGGCATTACTTCAATGTCTTCCACATAAAAAGAACCTGAAGAATCGGAACCTAAACCAAACTGAAAGCCTGAAGTTTGAGTGGCAATATCAAACCTTCTAACGGTAGAAGAACCGCTAAAGCCTGCATATAGATATTGTCCGTTATCAGAAATTGCTAACACAGTAGGCTCGCTTCCTATAAAAATAGTATTTTCTAACGTGTAAGTGTGCGGATTGATAATGCCAATACTATTTCCGTTGGCACCATTAGCACTAGGAATGGAAGCATAAATTCTATCTGTGGTACTGTCATAAACAAGATCATTGGTGATCACATCAACTGTATGGACAGTCAACTGAGCGAAAGTGAATATTGGCAGTAGCATACATAACAATGCGTAATGTTTTTTCATAAAAAATATATTAATAGGTTATTAAAATCATCATTAGGTGTGTTTTGAGCCAACTCCAAAAGTGTTGCACTCAAAGAAAAATAATGGGCACTTAAATGTATTGCAAGTTACTATTTTTATAGCATACCAGAGTAAGAATACGTTTGAGTTATTCATGATAAATCTTATAGATATAAAACCTTTAGTTTCCAAATTTTACTAGGCTACTAGATACACTGTTTTTTGCTCAAAAATTAATGGTGGGATCATTTACGTTAGAGGGTATTCCGTTATCAATTTCAACAGACCAAAAAGGCTCCCTATCCAATCCTAATTATTTAGGAATTTTAGGCAATAACATTTTAGAGAAGTTTACTATTGTGATAGACCCTAAACATCAGTTTTTGGGACTTAAACCTGCTGAAAACTATCAAAAAAAATATAAACATATTTTTAAATCTAATGGTTTTAAGGAAAATCCTGATGATACCTCTTCTTGGATTCTTTCATTTGCCTATGAAGATAGTCCAGCTCTAAAAGCTGGACTAAGAGAAGATGATCTTATCGTAGCTGTAAATGATGTGTCAATTAAAGAATTACACTTAGCAGAATTCATTAAAAACATCAAAAAGAATCAGAAAGTACGTCTCAAAGTAAAAAGAAAAGAGAAATACGTAACGATTAAATTTAAATGGAAACCTGTGTTAAAACGGTAAAAGTATCTATCTTTCTTTAGCTACGTAAAGTATATTTAAACCGCTTACAAAACACCTCCAAGCTCTTTACGTACAAGTGCTGCTCCAGCACTTAAGGCACTTAACTTTCCGCGGGCTACTTCGCGAGATAGTGGTGCCATTCCGCAATTGGTTGACGGATATAGATTTTCAATAGCTACAAACTCAAGTGCTTTACGCAGCGTTTGGGCTACTTCTTCTGGCGTTTCTATGGTATTCGTGGCTACATCTATAGCCCCGACCATCACTTTCTTACCGCGAATAAGCTCCATGAGCTCAAGTGGCACGTGTGAATTATGGCATTCTAAAGACACGATATCAATATTCGAGGTTTGAATTTTCGGGAATATTTCTTCGTATTGCCGCCATTCTGAACCCAAGGTTTTTTTCCAATCATTATTCGCTTTTATTCCGTAGCCATAACAAATATGTATGGCAGTCTCACAGTGTAATCCTTCGATGGCACGTTCTAATGCCGCCATCCCCCAATCATTCACATCATCAAAAAACACATTAAACGCCGGCTCATCAAACTGTATAATATCTACTCCTGCCTCTTGTAGCGCTTTGGCTTCTTCATTCAGGGCTTTGGCAAATTCCCAAGCCAATTTTTCACGGCTTTTATAATGGTCATCGTACAAGGTGTCTACCATAGTCATAGGCCCCGGAAGTGCCCATTTTATAGGTTGGCTGGTCTGTTTGCGTAGAAACTGAGCATCTTCAACAAATACTGCTTTTTGCCCCGCCACTTCATCCACGACAACCGGGACACTGGCTTCGTACCGGTCACGGATTTTTACCGTCTTTCGATTTTTAAAATCTACGCCACTCAAATGTTCTATAAAAGTGGTTACAAAATGCTGGCGTGTTTGCTCACCATCACTAATAATATCAATTCCTGATAAATGCTGTTCTTGTAACGAAATACGCAGGGCATCTTGTTTGCCTTCTAATAATTGATCACCTTCTAATTTCCAGGGAGACCAAAGTTTTTCGGGTGGCGCAAGCCAGGCAGGTTTAGGTAAACTTCCAACGGTTGATGTTGGTAAAATGTTTTTCATAATAAAGTAGTTAATTGAATTGATTAGTGTGCGTAATTTGCAGACCACTGCTCCAGCACATGCTTATACGGTTTTATAAAATGCTCTTCGGTGAATTTTCCTTGTTCAATGGCTAGCTGACTGCGTTCTTCCCGGTCATATTCGATCTTGGTGAGCGAATGATCTGGGTTTTTTAAACTGGGTTTAAAGCAAGATCCCGCCACCGAATTGGCATTGTAAATCTCAGGTCTATAAATTTTTTGAAAGGTTTCCATCGTACTGATGGTACTTATTAATTCAAGATTGGTATAATCTGTAAGTAGGTCCCCAAAAAAGTAAAAAGTGAGCGGCGCTACGCTGTGTCGCGGCATAAAATACCGTACTTGCAAGCCCATTTTTTTGAAATAGGATTCGGTTAAAGAAGCTTCATTCACTTGATATTCATACCCAAGAATAGGATGGTGATTGCCTGTACGCTGGTAGATTTTATTGTGCGAAACACTCAAACAAATCACAGGTGGTTTAGCAAAATGCTTCTTATACGTTTCTGAGGAAACAAAACGCTTAAAGATCGTACCGTGCAAGCTTCCAAAATCATCAGGAATACTAAAATCAGCTTTACCTTTGTTATGTTCCGAAAGCAAAACACTAAAATCATAATCCCGTACGTAGGATGAAAAGTTATTACCCACAATCCCTTCGATGCGCTTACCTGATTTATGATCCAGTATGTGCGTTTTTAAAACTTCGATTGCAGGAAATGTTGCTCTGTTATCGTGCATATTGAGATCCACAGAAATAATTTCCAACTCAACCTGATAGCGATCTTGATCAGGATTGTCCCAATTTGCCAATGAATTAAAACGATTGTTGATCATTGTAAGGGTGTTGTGCAGATTTTCCTGACGCCTCGCTCCTCTTGCCAAATTTGCAAAATTAGTTGTAGTACGTGTACTGCTAGAGGGCACATAATCTTCGTCAAAAGAGAGTGTCTTTATGGTAAATTCAAAATAATCTTGAAGGGTGTCCGTAGTATTTTTCATGACTTTTATTTGATTTGTAATGATAGCATCTCATAAGATCGTTTAGCTCTTATGAACAATTTTTTATCACTGCAAATCTCAAAATAAAAGAGTAATTTATCGTACAATATTTAAAATTAAGAATATTTAGCTGTAAGAATAGATTTCAAAGAAATATTACCTTTTTCAGGTACTGATGTATGTCGAATAAAGAAAATTTATCTGTATCAAATGCAAGTAAAATAGATGTATGCTATAACAAAACAACATGCATATACATTCAATCTCTTAATGATACGTGATGGAAGATAGATATACCCATGCGATATATACAAATTGTAACGGAATTCTAAACCATAAATAGTTCAATCCATTTCCGGTATAAGTAGCATTTTGGTAGTCCACATGTTTCAAGGCAGCATAAATGTTTGCAGGTAACATCATGATGAAGAAAAAGATCAGCAACCAAGCGGTTACTTTTTGAAAGGAAGATATGTGTAACGCAATAGCTCCACATAATTCTATGAAGGCAGTAACGTACACCAAAGCTGCTTTGTATGGTATAAAGTCTGGAATCATCATGGCCATTCCTTTTGTAAACATAAAATGTCCCATGGCTGTAAAGAGTAACATTATAGACATTCCAATGCTAGCAGCTAAAGGCAAATTGTAAGTTCCATTAACAAGTTTATAAACGGTGACTGCTATGAGGGTTGCAATAAGTAAGACGAATAATGGTTTCATTTTTTTTTCTTACAAAATTGCACACATTTCGTCCTTCAAACAATGAACTTAGGTTAAGAAATTCGTTTTCGTATTCTACTCAATGCCTGTGGTGTTACGCCTATGTAAGATGCTATATATTTTAGCGGTACTTCTTTGAATAGCTGAGGTCTTTTTTGAAAAAGTGCAACATAGCGTTCCTCAGCGGTTTGATTTAAAAGAGATAGTTCCCGTTCTGATTTTAGTAGAAATAAATTTTCAGCAGTAATTCTTCCAATGGTATTACCTATTTCAGATAATGAATAAACCTCTTGCAGGTCTTCATAAGATATACGCCATAGCACAGTATCCGACAATGTTTCGAGTTGATAATTGCAAGGTGACTGAGTTAAAAACGAATCATACGCACAAACAAACTGATGTTCAAAACAAAAACCAAAGGTTACATCTTGTTCCAACTTTGGAATAAAAAGCCGTACGGAACCTTTTTCAATAAATGATAGATACTGTTCTGTTTGTCCAACAGATAAAAGCGTAGTTTTTTTGGGGTGTACACATTGCTGAAGCTTAGAAGAAAATAGTTCCCAATCTTTAGTATTGATGGCTACCAGCTGTTTAAAATAAGCTTTTATTTGATCCATTGGTTCTAAGTTTTACATACGTCAAAAATAGTTTAAAATACATAAATCCATTTTTAATTATCCACTAGGATGCAACTTTCAATAACCAAGCTTGATTTTTCTAAAAACAAGACTTTTATAACTTGATAACATCGGTACAGAAAATAGAACTTATTTCTCTTTTCTTAACCAACCTAATATGCTAGCATTATCAATCTGCCATTTTCCTTGTTCGTTTAAGAGTTTGTAATGTTCTCTAGAGCTTCCAAATTGCCCGGGATTTTGTTGAACAATTTCTATTTCAGTATCGGTTACTTCCGAAATAATAGCAACATGTCCGTACTTATTAAAGATAGTCCCATTAAAAATGAGTAAATCATTCACTTGTGGTTTTGCCTTACTTAGATTGGTATACTGTGTTAAACCTCTCTGCTTGTTTTGTTGCCCATCTTTTACCGACATATCAAAGAAGTCTTTTGCGTTTCCGTAGCTATCAGGCATTTTATGGTTTAGATGTTTGTAATAATACCTTTTTACAAATTCTACACACTGATATTTCAATCCTAAATTGTACCCTTCTGAAGTTGTATTCCTTTCTGTAACATTTGAAACTCCGCCATTGTAATATACTTTCACTCCGTTTAATGCATCAATTTGTTGCCCTATTTCATAGTCTGAATTAAAGTTGAAATTCTTACACATCCAAACTCCTGCTACACCAAAAATGAGCAGTATACTACCAATAAATATCCAACGTTTCAATTTCAATGTATTTAATGACTTGTTTTTAAGATCTACAATTCATCCCTATAATCCTTCACAAAAAACACTCATACAAATTATCAAAACTTGATTTAAACTTACGGTCATGAGCTTTTCAGAAAATAGGTATTAGTCCCCACCAATATACAACTTTCCACAACCAAACTCTCAATTAATAAAAACAACCATCTCAGGGTTTGAAATTGTATAGAGGGACAGTGTTTCTCCTCTAAAGCTAATAGCTATTAGCTGACAGCTGTAAGCTTTTATAAGTAATCAGTATTCAGTAAAAGCTGGTAGTCGTTTTAAAAGTAAGCACTCATTCACACCTATCTTCCGTCATCCCGAATGTTTTCAGTTGTTCAACGGTTATAGGCGTTGTGTTTAGTTTTAATTCATATTCATTCCGTTAATTTGTTCTGTAAAGTTCATTTTCAGTATTTGAATTCAAATATAATTTCAGTGTGTCATTTTTGATTGAAAATTTTACATTCACAAAGTATTTCTTTTTTGATTTACGTTTCTGGAACCAACTTCCAGTTAAAGATTTCGTAGAGTTTAAATTTAAAGTGTCGTTCTGCATATTCCATTTGCCAAAATCTTTGACCGAAACTCGATTATGAGTCCATCTGTCGAAATAATAAGTCGAATCAGAATAGATTTTTAAAGTCAGATATTCATAACCAAATCTTCCGCCTTTAAATTCCATAAAATCATCCTTTTCAGAATAAGGATTTATAAAGGATTTACAAGAAACAAATATCACTAATCCTAAAAATGTAAATATGTACTGTCTTTTAATCAAATGCTGTAAAACGACCCGGCTATGCCCAGTAAGGGATTTCGAAGTATAAACCTTTCGGTTTGCACTGAGCCAAAGCGTTGTATTTTGTTATTAGTTTATTCATTTTTAATAGCCAAATCAACGATTTGGCGGACTTGCTATGATAACCATTCTTTCAGTTTCGCAATGAACCCCTTATTGGGTATAGCCATTGTGTGTGCCCAGCATGGGCATCTTTATTATATCGAAGATATAATATTAATCTTGAGGGTGCAAGTCCCTTATGGGCAGGGGTAACGCCTTGAACCATTAGTAAGTCGCAAGGTTGCTAGTTGTGAAGCTAGGACTGAAAGAAGCGAGACTACAAATTTCGGTACTGAGGAACACGAACCATATACCGAGGCTATGAGGTCGGATGAGTAGGCACATAACTGCGAAGTCCCAAATATCCTATATAGATAAGCACCGAAGTAGTAGATATGGCAGGAATCGAAAGAAAGAAGATGTTCTTACCTGGGGAGGTCTCCGCAGCTACGAGTTGGCATAGCGGAGAAGTCAGCAGCGGTCATAGTAGTACTATTTGCTGGAAGGGTACGAAGGACCAAACGAAAATGGTTCTTAATGCGCTATGGAGCATGATGTTGTTAATGGTAG
>NZ_FPBK01000010.1 GCF_900116665.1 Pustulibacterium marinum
GCAATCCACTTGTAGACTGTAAGAACAAGTGTAGCAAAGAAGATCACGCTAAAAACAGAAGATCAGATTTTATTATTCTAGGAGAAGAAGAATAAGAAACACCAAAACTACATACCAAACAAAAAGGGAAGCTTTAAACAGCTTCCCTTTTTTTGTTTTGAATATTTTTAACAATCATTTTGGAATGGATAATGGAGTTTTCTATAAACCATTTGTGGGTTTCCATCCCGCCACAAATGACACCGGCTAAATAGAGGTTTTCAATATTTGTTTCCATTGTATCCTGATTGTAGGTTGGTTTCAAATGATCATTTTCATTTAAGTAGACACCTATCTTTTTTAGAAAATCAAAGTTGGGTTGGTATCCTGTTAAAGCAAGTACAAAATCATTTTCAATAGTTTTGATTCCTTTTTCAGTTTGAATAACTAGATTGTCACTAGTGATTTCCTTAATATTACTAGAAAAATAAGCTTTTATACTTCCTTCTTTAATTCGGTTTTCAATATCGGGTTTTACCCAATATTTTACACGTTCTCCAATTGCTGGTTTTCTTACAATCATGGTAACATCGGCTCCTTTTCGGTAGCACTCTAGAGCTGCATCTACAGAAGAATTACTAGCACCAATAACTGCTACTTTTTGATTTACATATAAATGCGGTTCGGTGTAATAGTGAGATACCTTTGGGAGATCTTCACCAGGAACATTCATTAGGTTTGGAATATCGTAAAATCCGGTGGCTATAACTACGTTATGAGCACTATATTCACCTTTATTGGTTTTGATGTTAAAACTTGTTGTTTTTTCAATCTGAAGAACTTCTTCATATAATTTTATAGAGAGATTGTTTGAAGTTACAATTCTTCGGTAATACTCCAATGCTTCATTACGTTGTGGTTTTGGCTCTTTGCAAATAAATGGAATGGCATCTATTTCCAATTTATCTGATGTAGAGAAAAAATGCATATTCAAAGGATAATTAAAAATAGAATTGGCAATACATCCTTTTTCAATAATTATATGAGATAAATTATTTTTTTTGGCTTCCAAAGCACAGGCAATTCCTATAGGACCTCCACCAACAATAAGTACGTCAAACATAATTTTACAGTTTGATACAAAAATACAACAATCAAAAGCTATTGCATAATGGAGTAGCGCTTAAAGAAATACTAAAATTTTCTAATTTTTGGAATGATTAAAATCAGCTTCTTTCTGTAAAAAAAAAGGCATTTTTACAGTGTAATAAAAAGCAGTAACCATGAAAGTAAATGAACCAGTTTCGGAAATCATGACCACAAATTTGGTACTGTTGAATACAGATGATAGTCTTGATAAGGCGGAACGACTTTTTAAAAAACACCATATAAGACATATTCCTGTAGTTAAAGGACATAGAGTTGTGGGAATGCTAAGCTTAACTGATTTGTTGCGGATTAGTTTTGCTGATTTAACAGAAGACGAAGAAGAGGTTGAAACCATCGTATATAATATGTTTACCATTGAACAAGTGATGGCGAAAACACCTCTGGTAGTAACACCAAATCAAAGTATTAAAGAAGTAGCAGAAATTTTGGCTACAAAAGAATTTCATGCTTTGCCGGTGGTTGCAGAAAGAAAAAAAATTGTAGGTATTGTAACTACAACAGATTTATTGAAGTATTTATTAGAACAATATAAGTGCTGCTCATAGCATATTATTTAGTTTTTTAGATTATTTTTTGGGTTTATATTTAGCAAAATTGAAAAGCCGAAAGCATCCTTGGGTCTTTCGGCTTTTTATGTGAGTGACGACTATAGTTTCATTATTAATCTCTTGGCTCTTTTTGCATTCTGTGAGCAACTCTTTTTCCTTTGAAATCTTTGTCTTTGAAACGTTTTTTCATTTCATCTCTTCTGTGCATTTTCATCTCGGTCCATTTTTTATATTGCTCTTCAGATAGAATAGATTTCATTTCTTTTCTTTCGGCAATTTGTGCATCAAGACGGGCATTTTCCATAGTAAAACGTTCTTTAGAAGTTAACTTAGGTCTTTCTTCACCAGCTTCTTTTTTCTTCTTCATTTCTTCAAAGTGCGCTTTGTGTTTTTTTGCCTTGTCTTCATTGATTTTTAGCACTTGCTTTTGTTGCTTTTCAGATAAATCAAGGGCTAAGGTCATACGTTTTGTTTGCAATTCGGCCATTTGTTCTGGCGTAAAATCAGCAAATTCTCTTCTGTGTTCTGGTCTCATTTTGCCATCTTGTGGCTTCTCCTGCGCGAATGCCATTGTTGAAACAAAAATGGCTGCTAAAACTGCTAATTTTTTCATGATAAATATTTTAATGTTATGTCTCTAAGACTTTCAGGTTTTGAAAAGGTTTAATCGTATTTGTGATTTAAATGCAAAAAGCACCCTTTTTGGGTGCTTTTTAACATTTTTATTATGAATTTAAGAATTATTTGTTCGGATTCAAGATCTGTTCAATTCTCTCGTTCATGTCTTTTAAATGATACTTAGTCATTGTATCTCCGGTTCTGTAAAGTGCGTTTTTAATGGTTTTCTGCAGTGTTTCCAGTTCACCTCTAACAACAGCTCTTATATCTGACTGACTCACATCTACGCTGGTTGATCCCCAGCTTCTTTTTTGTTCGTTAGTCATTAAATACTCCATTTGGTCAAGATATGCTCTTTGAAGATTTCTGCGGTAAGTATCAATTGTTCTACCACGAGATAATTCACTAAATATACCTTTTCTAAGATCGGTCATCATGGCTAACAAACTATAAGCTTTATTACCATTAACCGTTTCGTTTTCTATCAAACGAGCCATTCTACCAAAATCTAGTAAGTTATTTAACGTTCTTACTTGTAATTTTCTTAGACGCTCTACAGCTCCTGCATTTTCAATCTTATTGAAAATAGTTTCATCTAGTAACCAATCTGGAGTAGTGAATAATTCATCTTGTAAGAACTCCATACATTTTTCTTGATGATCTTTTGCAACATGTGTGTAAACTGCTCCTTCCTGATCATAAGTTTTGTAATATTCATAAACCCCACCAATATTTGCAGTAACATGCCCCATATATCTGTTATACTGAGAAATTACTTGTCCGTACATTTCAGAAAGGTTATCATAGTTTTCACCTTTTTCGTAGGTCCATTTGATTAGGTTGGGAACAATTCGCTTTAAATTTGCAATACCATACTGAGAAGCTTTTACAGCGTCATCTCCAAGATCTTCTGTTTGTGAACTTGGGTCAATTGGGCTTCCCCATTGTTGTTTTCCAAATCTGTATAAAGGATCTCCTTCGTGTGCTAAAATCCAGCTATCTAAAGTTTCTTTTTCTTCTTCTGCAGTTTTATTAAGAATAGGTTTGTAACCCCATTTTATAGCATATTTGTCATAAATACCAATATTTGGCATTAAAGCAACACCTTCATCACCGGGTTGTGCTACGTAATTAAAACGTGCATAATCCATAATAGATGGTGCAGTTCCATATTTTTTGGTGAATGAAGCAGATCTAAGTGAATCTACAGGGTATGCAGGGCTACTTCCCATATTGTGCGGTAATCCTAAAGTGTGACCTACCTCGTGAGAAGAAACAAAACGAATCAATCGGCCCATAACTTCATCATCAAATTCTGGACGCTGAGCATTTGGATTGATAGCAGCGGTTTGTACAAAAAACCAACCTCTTAAAAGCGACATTACGTTGTGATACCAATTTATATCTGATTCTAAAATTTCACCACTTCTTGGATCACTAACGTGTGGACCATTGGCATTTGGGATTGGAGAAGCTAAATAACGTACCGTAGAGAAACGAACATCTTCTGGAGACCATTCTGGATCTTCTTCAACCGTTGGAGCTTCTTTTGCAATAATAGCATTTTTAAAACCGGCTTCTTCAAAAGCAACTTGCCAGTCTTCTATACCTTGTTTTATATATGGAACCCATTTTTTTGGCGTAGCTCTATCAATATAATATACAATTTGCTTTTTAGGTTCTACTAATTCTCCGTTCTTGTATTTTTCAAGATCTTCATCTTTTACTTCAAGTCTCCATCTATCTAAATAGGTGATGGTTTTGCTGCGTTGTGCATCTAAACCATAATCTACTTGACCGCGAGCAAACCAACCTACACGTTGATCAAAGTATCTGCGTTTCATAGGTTCTTTTGGTAATAATACCATGGAGTTGTTCATTTCTACGGTAATTGAACCTAAGGTTTGATTTGATGGTGGGTTAGAAGCTAAATAGGTTTTAACGTGTCTTGCTTCTATATTAAGTGGATAACTTTTGATGCTTTCAATATAGGATCTATCGTTATCTAAGCGAGAAATTTTGTACTCTTTTCTGTAATACTCCGGAAGTCCTAAAGCCTTGGCGTCTTTTTCAAACAAATCATTTACTTGAACAACTGTAGAGTTTCCTGTAGAATCTTTTTTGATAGCTTTAATCTCAAACGATTGTAGAATAGGTTCAAAATTTGAATTCATTACCGCTTCATGAATAGGTAAAGAATCAGCTGCGTAAATTTTATACGATACTACACGTAAAAGTACACGCTTATCTTTCTTTTCCCATTTTAATACTTGAGTATTTGCTTTTCCACCGCCAAAACCCAATCCATTGGCAGTTTTTGCAATACGGGTAACCATTAGCATTTCTCTACCAAATAGCGAATCAGGAATTTCATAAAATTCATTTTCATCAATTTTATGTACTTTAAATAACCCTTCGTCCGTAATAGCATCTTTTGTGATTACTTTGCTATACGGCTGTATGCCACCTTTTTTTGCTGGTGCAGCTTTTTCGGTATTGTTTTTCTTTTTGTTCTTTTTTTTCCAGAATTGAGCATTAGAGGTGTTTATAAAGAGAATACTTAATAAACATGTAGCTAATACCCTTGATACCTGCTTGTTCATAGTAAATAATTAATAATTACTGCAAGTAATAACATCCTATGAAAAAGGTTTGTTAATAAAATCTTAACATTTGTCGCTATTATACGAGATAACGTTTTCGCTTGAGAAAGTTAACAAATAGTTAAATAGCGGTAGAAAAGTTAAAGCTCTGCAAAAATCTGTAACATGGCAAAAAACTTGTCGTCTATATAAGTGTAACAGTTTTGAAAAGAAACGTGTTTTTAGAATTATTTGAATTAGCAGTTAAAAGAGCCTTGTTGAAAACAGCGAGGCTCTTTTTTTATGGTATTTTGAAAACAGAAGGAAAAGCATTTGGATTAATATCCCATAAAAAGGGAATTAAATAGTATACAAATACGGTTACCAGTATGATGGAGATAACGTTTAGAATAAATCCTTTTTTTACCATATCGGATATTTTCAAATAACCCGAGCCAAAAACTACCGCGTTTGGAGGCGTAGCTACCGGAAGCATAAAAGCACACGAAGCGGCAACAGCAGCTCCAGTCATAATAATCAATGGATGAATATCTAATGTAAGCGCCATTGGGGCCAATACAGGTAAAAGCATGGCAGTAGTAGCCGTATTTGAAGTGATTTCAGTCAAGAAATTCATGGAAGCAACCAGAATAAGTAAGATCATGAATAATGAGAATCCATTGAGCGAAGTCATTTTATTCCCGATCCATTCTGCAAGTCCGCTTACTTCAAAAGCGTGAGCAAGAGCCATTCCTCCTCCAAAAAGAAGAATAATTCCCCAAGGTAATTTTTCGGCATCTTTCCAACTCATCAGTCTTTTTCCATGTTCTTTTGATGGCACCATAAATAATAGCGTCGCACAGCCAATGGCTATAATAGTATCATCAATTCCTGGTAATAATTGTTTTAAAACAAATGAGCGGAGAATCCAGCAAAGTGCTGTAAATCCAAAGATAAAACCTACTGCTTTCTCTTCAAAAGAGATTATGCCCAAGTCATTTTTCAATCTTTTAATCTCTTGTTTTCCACCCGGGAAAGATGTTTGTTGAAATTTGAAAGCAACTTTTGTAATGTAAAAGTAGCAGAGTGTTAATAAAATCATGGCAACTGGAAATCCAAAAAGGAACCATTGCATAAAAGTAATTTCATAATGATATGTATTTTGAACTACGCCTGCTAATACTAGGTTTGGAGGCGTTCCAATAAGAGTGGCAATACCACCAATACTTGCACTATAGGCAATGGCTAGCATGAGTGCTTTTCCAAATCGTTTGTTTTCATTTATTTCACTATTTGGATTGTCTTTGAGTTGTGTAATAATGGCCATAGCTATGGGAAGCATCATTACAGAAGTAGCTGTATTTGATATCCACATAGATAAAAATGCCGTAGCAATCATAAATCCAAGGATGATTTTTTGAATATTAGCTCCAATAAAATGAATAATGTTAAGCGCAATCCGTTTATGTAAATTCCATTTTTCAATAGCCAAGGCAATCATAAAACCACCCATGTATAAGAAAATATATTTATGACCGTAGGAAGCTGTTGTTTCGCTAATGGATAATCCTTCTGTTAATGGAAATAAAACTATGGGTAGTAAAGATGTTACCGCAATAGGAATCGCCTCTGTAATCCACCAAATAGCAATCCAAACAGTTACTGCGAGTACAGAATTTGCATTGGTTGAAAGCCCTTCGGGATAAAATAAATAGTGAACAATTAAAAATGCCAGCGGCCCCAGCACTAACCCGATTTTCTTTGAAAGTTTCATTGCGAACGTTTGCGTAAGCTAATTTAATAAAAAAAAAGAGTGTCAAACGGGAAGACACTCTTTTTCATCAATAACGGGAAAATGGATGCGATCAATCCAAAAGTTTATTCAGAAAGTGATATTGGATACCAATATTACCGTAGAAACCATTTTTATAGTCAAAATCATAAATTTCGTTACCATCATAATCTTCAATGGTCATGTTGTTATAAACACTAAATCCTGCATTTACATAGGCGCTAAAGTTTTTCCAGAATCTAAATTGATATCCAAGACCTGAAACTACTGAAGTTTGTTTTAAAATACCGGGTGCTTCATAATTGGAAACTTTTACCTGCATATCATCATTAAAAGATCCCATAAAACCATCTAGTTTTGCAAAGGCTGAAAAGGTGTGTTTTGTACCTAAAATATAATGAATATTTGTTTCCGGGATTCCTATTTTATAGCCAAGCTTTTCATTTACTTGTTTAGCATAGGATATTACTGGAATTGGAGTGTTTAATCCATATTGATGATTATAAACAGCACCAATCGTCCAAGTACTTTGATTGGCAGTATCAATTCTTCTAAATACCAAACTACCATTGTAGAAATAATCATTACTACCCAAATCATTTTCAAAGTTGGAAGAAATTTGAGCTTCTCCTTGCGCTACAAAACTCCATTTTCCTGCAATGCGTTGAGCAAATTGCAGAGAACCCGAAAACGTATTGAAATTCTCTATTTCTGAAGTGGTAAATGGAACATCTTTATTTACATATTCAAAATTGGTAAGCTGGTAATTTCCTCCAATGCTTAGGCTTGTGTTATTGGTCCTAAGTAGTGGGAAGTTGGCCACAGCTTTGGTTTTATTAATATTAGCAACATTGCTTCCTGAGAAAAGGGATTGTTCCACTTTAATTTCATTAGGAGCTTGTGCAAAGGCAATACCACTGTAGATAAGCGTGATATAAAATACAATTCTTTTCATTAAAATATGGTTGTTTTCTTGGTGCGAATCTAGTATCGTCACCTAAGAAATACCAGCAAATTCCAAGGGTTTAACAGAACATTTGAAGTGTTTTCTACCAACCTTAAAATTGTATCTATAAAAAAAGGAATCTCCATAGAGATTCCTTTTAAAAAATATATTTGTTGTTAGGTTTTACAAAGCAGTAACGATAAGGTCATCACCAGTTTTTTCAACTTTGGCTACTTTTTTAGCGGTTAAACCTTTAATGGCTTTGTCCCACTTTTTGTTGCTTAATCCTGCGGCTTCTTTTAAGGTAGGAAGCGCTATTGGAGTTTGTTTTTTCAAGATTTCGAAAACAACTTTTTCGTCATCGTTTAACTCCACTTGTTTCTTCTCTGGTTTCATTTGTGGAAAGAACAATACTTCTTGAATAGATTGATTATTGGTTAAGAACATAATCAAACGGTCCATTCCAATTCCTAATCCAGAAGTTGGTGGCATACCAAATTCTAAAGCTCTTAAGAAATCTTGATCTATAAATTCAGTAGCTTCTACATCACCACGAGCTGCTAAAGCCAACTGAGCTTCAAAACGCTCACGTTGATCTATAGGATCGTTCAATTCTGAATAAGCATTTGCAATTTCTTTACCACAAACCATTAATTCAAAACGCTCCGTAAGTTCTGGATTATCACGGTGTGCTTTACATAATGGCGACATGTCTTTTGGATAATCGGTGATAAAGGTTGGCTGAATAAAGTTTCCTTCACATTTTTCACCAAACATTTCATCAATCAATTTTCCTTTACCCATGGTATCGTCAACTTCAATACCCATTTCTACAGCGGCTGCACGCAACTCATCTTCAGTTTTTCCAGTGATGTCAAAACCTGTAAATTGTTTAATAGCATCGGTCATAGTTACACGCGCATACGGAGCTTTAAAGTCTACTTTGTGTTCTCCAAAAGTAGCTTCGGTAGTACCGTTTACTTGCGTAGCACAGTATTCTAATAAGTTTTCGGTAAACTCCATCATCCAGTTGTAGTCTTTATAGGCTACATAGATTTCCATAGCTGTAAACTCAGGATTGTGCGTTCTGTCCATTCCTTCGTTACGGAAGTTTTTAGAAAACTCGTATACCCCGTCAAATCCGCCAACAATCAATCTTTTTAAATACAATTCATTCGCAATACGCATGTATAACGGAATGTCTAAAGAGTTGTGGTGTGTAATGAACGGACGCGCTGCAGCTCCACCAGGAATTGGTTGTAAAACTGGAGTTTCTACCTCAAAATATCCTTTGTCATTGAAAAAGTTACGCATTGCGGTGAACAACTTAGTTCTTTTTACAAATACGTCTTTTACCTGTGGATTTACCACCAAATCAACATAACGCATACGGTAACGCAACTCAGGATCTGTAAATCCGTCGTGGATGTTTCCGTCAGCATCTGTTTTTGGTAATGGTAATGGTCTAAGGGTTTTGCTTAGCAAGGTAAAATCTTTTACCATTACTGTTTTTTCACCAACTTGAGTAGTGAACAATTCTCCTTCAATACCAATAAAATCTCCTAGGTCGATTAATTTTTTGAAGATGTCGTTGTATTTGGTTTTATCGTCACCCGGACAAATTTCGTCACGGTTAAAATACACCTGAATTCTTCCTTCACTATCCTGCAATTCTGCAAACGAAGCTTTTCCTTGGATTCTAGCCGACATTAATCTACCAGCAATAATCACCTGTTTACCCTCTTCATACTCGTTCTTCGCCTTTTTAGAAGTGTGGTTTACAGGGTATAACGCAGCCGGATACGGCTCTACGCCAAGAGTTCTTAGGTCCTCCAGTTTTTTTCTTCGTATCAGTTCTTGTTCAGATAGTTGCATAATCTAATTACTTTTAAGCCTGCAAAGATAATCACAATTAGAAAACAAGGCAATGAAGCGGTGTTATATTTCTTGGGCGTTCCCATGCAGTGGCATGGGCGGGCTTTTCGCGCTACACGGTAGCTTGCTGCAATCCCTAACGCAAAACTATTTCATTTCGTTATAACTTTGTAACATCTGATAGGAACCTGCGTCTTATAAGATACATTCATCAATCATCAAAAAACAATCACATTCATGAGTATTTGGAGAGTTATTCTTTGCATTATTTGTCCACCACTAGCTGTTTTAGATAAAGGCTGTGGTTCGGTAGTTATTACATTTATACTATGGTTATTAGGTTGGGTTCCCGGAACCATCGCTGCTTTGATCATAGTTAATGGTGACAAAAAACGCTAAACTGTTGTACCTTTGTCGGTATGAATAAGAAAATTGAACTTCAGGATCTAGGCAAAAAGGATTACAAGGAAACTTGGGATTACCAAGAGACGCTTTTCAAATCAATTCTCGATCTTAAAATCAAGAATCGAAGAGAGGAAACCAATCTTCCTACTCCCAATTATTTTTTATTTGTAGAGCATCCACATGTATATACGCTTGGAAAAAGTGGGCATATGGAGAACATGTTACTCAATGAAGCACAATTGGCCGAGAAGGGAGCCACATTTTACAAGATCAATCGTGGTGGAGATATTACGTATCACGGCCCCGGACAAATTGTAGGTTATCCTATTCTAGATTTGGACAATTTTTTTACTGATATTCACAAATACCTTCGTTTTCTGGAGGAAGTAATCATTCTAACTTTGGCTGAATACGGGTTGAAAGCGGAACGTAGTGAAGGTGAAACCGGAGTTTGGCTAGATGTTGGTACGCCCTTTGCCCGAAAAATATGTGCTATGGGCGTTCGTGCTTCGCGCTGGGTGACTATGCATGGTTTTGCTTTGAATGTCAATGCAGATCTTGGGTATTTTGATAATATTATTCCATGCGGTATAGAGGGGAAGGCAGTTACGTCTTTAAATGTAGAGCTTGGCCAAGCAGAAGTTTCCATGGAAGATGTAAGGCAAAAAATAAAGCATCATTTTACCACCCTTTTTGAAGCGGAGTTTGTGTCCTTAAAATCTTAAAAAGAAGCCACCTTTATTTCAAACATCAATCCTTAAAGATTGGTTTTACTTGGTACAATATTGAATGTTGTGTCAAAGCATAGCAAGTCCATAGTTTTACATGAAAATAATGGACTCACCATGGACTCAGTATGGACTTACCATGGAGTCACTTGTACTGATATCGATCGGGAATATTGTTGATATACAGAAATTGAAGGCTTGTATATGATTATGAAAAAAGTAATTATCTTATACGTAATTGTAATAAAATTTTTATAGTGAAAAGAGATAGTTTTATAATTTTTTACTAACTTAGAATAAATAAAGAATTGCTAATTAGATGTTTAGTCAATTTTTTAAATAGTTTACCCCTTCCAAACCATACTTTGTTTTTAACGGAGCACTTAATAATGAGCTTCGAATAATCAAATAAAATGAGTTTTCATTGACTTTGATAATGCATGTAAAAGAAGAAAGTATGCAAATAACAAGCAACGAACCATATTTAGCCCTTTGGTTAGCTATTCCTGTAATTGTTTCCTTGGGTTTTATAAATGCCAGTACCCTACACGCTATAACTATAAGGGGGAATGGTTATAGGTTTCGTGAAATCGATTTGGCTCAAGCAATAGCAATATTGTTCGAACTTATTGGTATAGGGTATTGGTTACTTCAAAATAATCACTTTCCCTTAAACGCAACGTTGAATAAATGGCATATAAATTTCTCATTTATTTCGGTATGCTTGATGTTCCTATTTGCTTTAAGAATTGTTGAGAGCGAACTCCTTTTCAAAGATGCTACCACGGGTGTAGATTTTGGAGTAAAAGTTTTTGCTTACTCACAATTATTCTTTTTTATCAATGCTATTATGGCTGTTTTAAAAGGAGTCATGGGAAACAAAACCTTGCATAGTATGTCGCAGATATTAAAAAATAAAATGCCCAAAATCTTAAAATAAAAATGTTATGAAAATTGCAATTGCTCAAATAAAACCCAAGATAGGCAATGTATCGTCCAACACGCTAAAGCACCTAAAACAAATTATGGAAGCTGCTGTAGAAGAAGCACAGGCCATTTTTTTTCCAGAACTTTCTTTGTCTGGGTATGATGTGAAAATGGCGAAATCACTTGCTGTAGAACTTACAGACCCAATTTTTGATGTATTTCAACATCAAAGTGATGATTTTCAAATGACCATTGCTGTTGGTATGCCCATTTTAGAAAAAAAAGGAGTTTCCATCAGTATGGTAATTTTTCAACCGGATAGCACTAGAAGACGGTACGCAAAACAATATTTGCATGATGATGAGAAACCTTACTTTGTAGCTGGTAACGAAAGTATCTTGATAGAAGTAGAAGATAATTGTAAAATAGTACCCGCCATATGTTACGAATCTTTACAAGCAGATCATCTGTCTGCAGCAGTAGCTCAAAATGCTTCTTTATATTTGGCAAGTGTTGCAAAATCAAAAGAAGGAGTTATCAAAGCAGCTGCTATTTATGAAGAAAATGCTTCAAAATACAACATACCTATAGCCATGGCAAATTGTACAGGACCATGCGACACATTTACTGCTGGAGGAAATTCTGGCTTTTGGAATGAAAAAGGGATACTACAAAAAAAACTAAATAAAATGGAAGAAGGAATTTTAGTTTTTGATATACCATAAATGAAAACCTATAGATTTATGTAAGTATGAAATCAAATACCGTTAAAATTGTATAATTCATAAAGCATCGCTTTGGCGTTTTGTATTTTTAAACCGAAAAATACTAAACACACAAACGAATATGTTCTTAAAACAAACCATGGCAGCCGTTACTTTCTTTATGGTTACGGCTGTTTCATTTGCCCAACAACAAACCTATTGTAATCCGGTAAATGTAGATTATGGCTATACGCCAATCCCTAATTTTGCAACTCAGGGAAAACACCGAGCAACTGCCGATCCTGTTATTGTAAACTACCACAACAAGTATTTTCTTTTTTCTACCAATCAATGGGGCTATTGGTGGAGTGATGATATGCTCAACTGGAACTTTATAGAGCGAAAATTTCTTCTTCCAAGACATAAGGTATGGGATGAACTTTGTGCCCCTGCCGCTTTTGTTATGAAAGATGAACTGTATCTTATAGGTTCTACGCATGATAAAAGTTTCCCTATCTGGAAAAGTAGCAATCCAACAGAAGACGATTGGGAAATAGCAGTCGATTCACTCAAAGTAGGTGCTTGGGATCCTGGTTTTGTCTATGATGAAGACAAGGATAAATTGTATTTGTATTGGGGTTCAAGTAACGAATTTCCAATTCTAGGAACTGAAATTGATACCGAAACGTTACAATCAGATGGTTATGTAAAACCAATTATGTCTTTACATCCTGAGGATCATGGCTGGGAACGTTTTGGAGAGTATAACGATAATACTTTCATGCAACCATTTATGGAGGGTGCATGGGTTACCAAATATCATGATAAATA
Source organism: Pustulibacterium marinum (assembly GCF_900116665.1). Classification (GTDB taxonomy): domain Bacteria; phylum Bacteroidota; class Bacteroidia; order Flavobacteriales; family Flavobacteriaceae; genus Pustulibacterium; species Pustulibacterium marinum. The sequence goes on from NZ_FPBK01000010.1 coordinate 13,106, forward strand.
TTACCTGCAATATGGTGCGCCGGCAACGGAGTTTAGTGGTTATGCAGACGGAGTTTATGTAAGTGATAATCCATTAAGCGGTTTTGCATATCAAAAGCACAATCCATTTGCATACAAACCAAGCGGTTTTGCAAAAGGAGCCGGACATGGAGCTACATTTCAAGACAACAACGGTAATTGGTGGCATGTGTCAACAGTAGTTTTGGGACAAAAGAATAATTTTGAACGTCGTATAGGAATTTGGCCTGCAGGATTTGATAAGGATGATGTAATGTACTGCAACACTGCCTATGGCGATTATCCAACGTATTTACCGGCAAAAGAAACAGATCATGTAAACGGAACTTTTGCAGGATGGATGATGTTAAACTACAACAAACCGGTAATGGCTTCTTCAACGCTTGGTGGTTATCAGCCAAACTTTGCGGTAAACGAAGATTTAGAATCGTATTGGAGCGCAAAAACAGGGGAGAAGGGAGAATGGTTTCAAACCGATTTAGGTGAAGTTTCTACCATCAATGCCATTCAGTTGAATTATGCCGATCAAGATGCTGAGTTCCTTGGAAAAAGTATGGGCGTGTACCATCAATACAAAATTTACATTTCAGATAACGGAAAAAAATGGAAGCTACTCGTAGATAAAAGCAAGAACAAAACCGATGTACCACACGATTACATTGAGCTAGACAAACCAGCAAAAGGTCGTTATTTGAAACTAGAAAATGTACACATGCCAACAGGGAAATTTGCGTTAAGCGGTTTTAGAGTTTTTGGTAAAGGGAATGGAGTAAAACCAAATGCAGTAGAGAATTTCATGGTTTTACGTGCCGATCCTAAAAAATACGGCGAACGCAGAAGTTCTTGGATTCGTTGGAAGCAAAATGACTTGGCAGACGGTTATGTGATTTACTTTGGGAAAGATCCAGATAAATTATATGGAAGTATCATGGTATACGGAAAGAATGAATATTTCTTTACAGGAATGGATAGAACCGATACTTATTATTTTCAAATAGAAGCCTTTAATAATAACGGAATTAGTGAGCGTACAAAAGTGATTGAAGTACAATAATTCTAATTAAAATAGATAAAGAAAGATTGCCATTCTGAAGTTCCATCAGGATGGCATTTTTATATTTGTGCATTAAAGAAATTGTATGGAATCACCTGTAAGCATTGTTGCATTTACCACAGAAGAGCGAGATGCTATTCGAAAGTTGAATTATGAATGGCTAGAGAGATACTTCAAACTAGAACCCGGAGATGTCAAGTCGCTCAACAATCCAGAAACTGAAATTTTGGCAAAAGGTGGCTATATCTTCTATGCAAAATATGAGGGTAACATAGTAGGTTGCGTAGCATTGATGAAAAAGACCGATCGTGTTTTTGAATTGAGTAAAATGGCAGTTACTGAAACAATCCAAGGTTTGGGTATTGGTAAACTATTATTAGAATATTGTCTAGATTTTGCAGCGAATCATCATTTTCTGAAATTGATTATTTATTCCAACACAAAATTGAAGTCAGCAATCCATTTGTACCAAAAATATGGGTTTGAAGAAATTCCTTTGGAATCAGGTTTGTATGAACGAGCTGATATCAAATTGGAGAAATACATGTAGAGTATTGAAAATTCAGGTGAGTTTCTAAAACGAAATGCTCACCTGAATATAAGTTATTTATCGAATAGAAAATTCGAAACTACTTTCGTTTACATACGTTTCTCCTGCTTCTAAAATAGCAGAAGGAAAATGTGGATGATGAGGCGCATTTGGGAAATTTTGCGTTTCAAAACAAATAGATGAATAGTTATTAAACACTGCATCATCTTTAAAATTACAAGTTCCTAAATCTTCAGGAGTAAAAACAACAACTCCGGGTTGATTGGTAGTAACCTTCATTTCAATTCCCGTTTTTTCACTGTATAAAGTGGCAGCGTGCGAATCTTTTAATTCAAAACAATCATCCACTCCGGTAAATCCTTCTTGTTCATTAATAACTGTTGGAGTTCTAAAATCAAAAGGAGTATTGGAAACTGGTACTAACTTTCCTGTGGCTATTTGTGTTTCGGTTACTTCTAAAAAGTTATCAGCATTCAAATACAGTTCATGAGACAGTACATCACCTTCACCATTTAAATTGTAATAATTATGATTGGTAAGGTTGAGGATGGTTTTGGCATCAGAAACAGCAGTATAGGTATTTACAACTTTATTGTCATCTAAAGCATAGGTGACTTTTGCAGTAAGATTTCCAGGATAACCTTCATCCATAGCTTCGCTCTCTATCACAAAGGTGATACTGGTTTCGGTAACTTTTTCTACAGTCCAAAAACGTTTATGAAAACCGTTTTTACCACCGTGTAAATGCACGCCGTTTTCATTATATATAGGGTAATGTTGACCATCTATTTCAAAATAACCACCACCTATACGCCCCGCATACCTACCTAAACTTGCGCCAAGGCAGTAACCGTGATTCTGGTAATCTTCTAAAGATTTAAAACCTAATACTACATTGGTGTCGTTTCCGTTTTTATCTTTGGTATACAGTGATGTGATGGCAGCTCCGTATTCCATACAATACAGCTTTAAGTAGCTGTTTTCTATACAGTATGTTTTCAAAATTTCGTTGGTTTAAAATTGATAGTTAACAAATTTATCATTTAAAAATTAGAATTTTGCAACGGATGTCATTTTCTATCGTCTTTTAGAATGTAAAGTAATTTTAACCACCAAGAAACTTAGCCGGCATGTTTCAAGGCAATCTTATTGAAAAATGTAAAAAAAACGACCGAAAGGCGCAGTTACAGTTATATAACAAATACTGTGACGGCATGTTTCATATAGCGTATCGCTTTATGAAATCGGTTGAAGATGCTGAAGATGTAATGCAAGAAGCCTTTGTAAAAGCCTTCAGAAAATTACATCAGTATCAGGGAGAGGTCACCTTTGGTGCCTGGCTAAAAAGAATTGTAATAAATCAGTGTATTGACAGATTGAAATATGAGAAACAACAACTTTTATCATTAGATGATCATCCGATGGAAGTAGTCCAAACCGAAAGTGATTACCCGAGTGAAGAGGAAAATTTGGAGTTGAAAGAACAGATCATGGAGGCAATTGCTTCGCTCTCGGAAAAATACCGAATTGTGGTATTGCTCTATTTGGTGGAAGGCTACGACCACGCGGAGATTTCGGAAATCTTAGGAATTACCGAAACGGCATCAAGAACAAAGTTGTTAAGAGGAAAACGAAAATTACAAGGATATTTAAAAGCATACGAACATGGCATTGGATAGCGAACATCAAAAAAGCGGTTACCGCAGTGGAGTACAGTTGCCAAAAGGGCACGAAGCTCGTTTCTTAGCGAGATTGGAGGAAGAATTGCCACAGCAAAAGCGAACCTTTTCCAATTATTATTGGAAAGTTGCTGCGGCAGTAGTATTGTTTTTTGGGGTAGGAACGGTGGCCCTTTTACAGTACTCAAATAGTGCTCAGATACAAGGAACACAGGTAACCGTAACGGAGTCTTCATCATCAGAAAACCAATCGCAGCCGGCATCGGATGCAACGCCACAGATCACCTTAGGAGACCTGTCACCTGATCTTAAAAAAGTAGAAGAATATTACATTGCAAATATCAATGTAGAGTTAGCAAGTTTGGATGTAAACGATGCAAACAAGGGAATGTTAGAGGGATACATGCAGCAATTGAACGATTTGAATACCGAGTACAAAAGGTTAACCAAAGAGTTGAATGAATTAGGGCCAAATCAGCAAACCGTGGAGGCGTTGATTACCAATTTACAATTAAGATTACAATTACTTTACCGATTAAAAGACAGATTAGAAGAACTTAAAAACACAAATGACAATGGTACACAAGTTGGTTAAAACAGCGATTCTTTTTTGTGCTTTGGTAACCGGTGTAAATGCCCAAACCCAAACCAAAGAATGGAAAGAAAGCTTTAACGTGAATGATGATGTTACAGTAGATGTAAACACCATGAACACCGATGTGGTTTTTGAAACCTGGTCTCAAAATAAGGTAGAGGTCGTTGCCACTATGGAAATAGAAGGCATAAGTAAAGAAGAAGCTGAAGCCTATTTTAAAAACTGGGATTTTGAAGCTATGGGTAATAGCTCTAGAGTAGAGGTGCGTAGTGGAGGAGGAATGTTAGCGTTTGGGAATTCAAATGTGAGTTATTCTTATAGTATGAACGTAGGAATGCCTACTGCAGGCATTGATGTTCCAGATCCTGCTCTTACCCCTGTTCCGCCAGTACCTACAAAAGTATTAAACCAGTTAGGGAATGTTCAGTTTGATTATGACGCGTTTCAAAAAGATGCTGAAAAGTATATGAAGCAGTTTCAGAAACAATTTTCTGAAAATTTTGATAATAAAGAATTACAAGCTGAATTAGAAAAATGGAGAGCAGAATTAGCAACTGCTCGTAAAGCAGCTTTAGATTCTCGTAGAGAAGCGCTAGAAGCAAGCATGGAAGCTCGTAAATCGGCCTATGAAGCCACAAGAGAAAGGCTTATGAATGCTAGGGATACTGGTGGGCAAGAGCAATCTTCAAGCTACACATCTTACCGAACTTCAACAAATGAAAAGGGAGAAAGTGAAATTACCATTCAAAAGAATGGAAAGACGATTCATTTGAAGATCAAAAAGAGTATTAAAGTCAAAATGCCAAAAAATTCCGGATTAAAACTTAATGTACGTCATGGAGAAGTGAAGTTGGCATCACAAACCAAAAACATCAATGCAACCTTGGCTTATGCCAGGTTGCTTGCAAATGAGGTGAATGGCAATAATACGGTGATAGAAACTTCGTATGCGCCCGTACAAATTACTCGTTGGAATAGCGGAAAGTTGATTGTTAATTTTTCGGGAGATGTAGATATCAAAACTGCAAATAATATAGAGTTGATAGCAAATTCATCAGATGTTTTAATAGAACAATTATTGAACAAAGCCGATGTAAATGCAAAGTTTGGAACCATTCGTTTTAGCAATGTAGCATCAGGTTTTGCTTCATTAAATTTACGATTGAATAATATGGATACCTTTCTAGATGTTCCAGAAACAGCGTATCAAGTACGTTTAAACTTGAATAATATATCTTTAGATCTTCCAAAAGACTGGAAAATTACCAAAGGAGGACAAGTTATTGAAGGGTATCATCTTACAAAAGACACTTCAAAAATGATCAACGTAAGTGGTTTGTATAACAGAGTTCAGTTTTTGTAAAAAGTATAGAAATTGTAAGATTTTGTTAAGTCAGCAGGAAGGTTAAATGTTATTTTCATAGTATTTACCTTGCCAGCTGTTTCTTTCTACAAGAGCTTTTTGAAGCATGTTGGCAAACTCATAATTCTTCAATCCCCATTTCGGTGCAATCAACATTTGTAGAGGCGATTGCGATATAAAGCGTTCCAGAGCAATATCAGGATGCAATCGCTCCAAAAAATTAATTACTAATTGTAAATATTCTTCTTTGGAATACAAGTGAAACCACTCTGGATGTGTACGATATTGCTTTGCCATAATGGTTTTTTCTACCAATTGCAACTGATGTAATTTAAGTGCAGTAAGCGGTAATTTAGATAGTTTTTCAGCATGTAAAAGTATATTGTTTCTATCTTCACCCGGTAATCCCAAAATTAAATGCGCTCCGGTTGCAATACCTCTTTCGGCTGTGGCTTTAATAGCTTTTTCAGCACAAGCATAATCGTGTCCACGCTGAATAAATCCCAGCGTTTTATCACAAGTAGATTCAATACCATATTCTAACATTACGTAGGTTTTGGAGCCTAATTTGGCAAAATAATCTAGTAGTTCATCAGAAACACAATCGGGGCGTGTGCCTATGACAATTCCGGAAATTTTAGGATGCGATAAAGCTTCTTCATAAAGTTGCTTCAAATCTTTCATAGAGCCATACGTATTGGTGTACGATTGAAAATATGCCAAGTAGTATTGATCTTGAGATTGTCTCTTTTCAAAGAACAAAATGTTCTGGTTGATTTGTTGTGTTACAGACACGATTTGCTTTGTGAAATTTGGACTGAAAGATTGATTGTTACAGTACGTGCAGCCTCCATATCCTTTACTGCCATCGCGGTTGGGACAAGTGAATCCTGCATTGATACTTATTTTTTGAACACGTTTACCAAATTTATTTCGTAATTCGGTATTGTAGTTCTTATAAGCGGGTTTGGGGAAGTGTAAGGTCTCCATAACAATCAATTTCAGGTTAAAATTAATCGTTAATCAGCTATCAAATTAGCCGAAAACATCTTTTGGAATAATGACTGATTTTTATCAGAAAAAGGAACTTAGTTTTTCAAAAGTAAGGTTCCAAAGTAATTGGCATTTTCAAAGATGATTTCTTTGTGATCTTCGGTAATTACTACAGAACCAATTAGATTATCGGCGGTATTTCCTTTATCTACATCTAAATATCCTATTGCAAACCCTATTTTTTGATCGTTTTGCAACTGAATGAGCTCTCCGTTATTGTTCTGCAGTGGAATTTCTAGTTCCCAAATATCTAGTTCGTTAAATTCTTTGTACTTATAAGAGATTGGGTAATTACTGTTAGTTCTTTTACCTTCTTTGGAAATAGTTTGAATTCTTTCTGAGGGAAGTAGTTCAATTACAAAAGCATTTTTTCCATTGGTAAAATTACCACCAGAATTGTCAGTATCTAAAAAAAAGAGTAAGCTATCCGTTTTTTCAGGTTCGCTTGGTTTCCTGTCATCTGAAATAGTGACCAAAACATATAAAGCATCTTCTGTCCAGCTGAGTTTGTACTTTCCTTCAAAATCTGCATAACCAAAAGGAGTTCCTGTCCAGCGCTGTTCTAGAGGTAACCACATGGCGTAGCGCCAGCAATCATCATTTGCCTGACCATCAATGGTTGGTTTTTTATCGGCTTTTGTAACCATAAAAATCTGTTCATTTTTCTTAGGATTTTGACAAGCCATCAAGAAAAATAAAAAGAGAATACAAAACCTTGTGCAATACTTCATAGTGTAAAATTACAGGAAACAAATTGAATAGTTTGGCAAACTGCTAGAATATCTTGGTTTTAGATTGAGTGTCTTTTTCAGATTTCTTTAGATAAACATTTCTTAAGACTCGCTTAATATAGTTGGCAATTGGTACTTGTAGTTTTGCCCAATTAAATATCCAACTTCTACATAACCATGTACCAACAAACTTTAAAAGTAGCTGGTATTCTAGTATTTTGTTTGGGCATATGCGCTTTTGGGTTTATGTCTTTTACAAATAATGCTGATACCGAAGCAAAGAATTATCTGGAGTCAGAATTTACTCAGCTTCAGAAACTACTAGCAGAACTAGATATTATTGCGGCCACATATCAGGAATCTCAAACGGATGTAACAACACTTCAAGCAGCGGTAAGCAAAGCCAGGTTGCAATACAAAAAGGTAGAGTTTTATTTAGAGTTTCATTATCCGGAATATATCAAAAGTCATATTAACGGTGCGCCGTTACTTCATTTAGAGGTAGAAGGTACTCAAACCAATATCCTACCTGCCGAAGGCTTGCAAATTTTGGATGAGCAAGTTTTTGCTGATCATGTTTTTGAAGAAAGAAATGCTATTGCAGGTTTAGCAAGACAACTGCAAAGTAACTATACCATGTTATATAAAAGGTTGATAAATCGTTCAAATACTGATTATGGGGAAATAGAATCGTTACGATTGGAGTTGGTACGAATTTTTTCCATGGGAGTTACAGGTTTTGATACACCGGGGTCTTTGAACGGACTTTCAGAAGCAAGTGCTTCCTTAGAAAGTATGCAACAGTATTTCCAGTTGTTATATACCGAAGAACGCTCGAAAACTCAATTTAAAAAAGCGATTGGATTGTTTGAAGGCAGTCAGCAATATTTAAAAAATAACACCGATTTTGAAACCTTTGATCGATTAACATTTTTGACGGAATACATAGATCCTTTGTACAAAATACTTGGGACTTTCCAATCGAAACACGAAACGGATGTTTTAGGATATACTTCATCTTGGAATGTAGAAAGTGAATCAATATTCGGAGCGAATTTCCTGAATCCGTATGCGTTTACCAATTTAAAAAAAGAAGAAGACAGTAAAGCATTGTGGGAGTTAGGAAAACAGTTGTTTTACGATCCCACCATTAGTGGAAATCAGCAAATAAGTTGTGCCACGTGTCACGATCCGGCAAAAGGATTTACCGACGGATTACCAAAATCGATGAGCAATGTTCAAGGAAAAACTGTATTGCGTAATTCTCCAACCTTGTTAAACGCAGTGTATTCCGACAGATATTTTTACGATTTAAGAGCTTTTACGCTAGAACAACAAGCCGAGCATGTAATTTTCAATACCGAAGAATTCAATACTGCGTATGCTGCAATTTTACAGAAATTGCAAAACAATGCAAGCTATCAAAAGCAGTTTCAAAAACTCTTTGGGAAACCATCTGTAAACCGAAATAACTTTTCTAAGGCTTTGGCTTCGTACGTGTTGTCGTTACAATCGTTTAACAGTCCGTTTGATCGATTTGTACGTGGAGAAACTTCAGCATTATCAGCAAGTGCCAAAAGAGGATTTAATCTTTTTACAGGAAAAGCCAATTGTGCAACGTGCCATTTTGCGCCTACTTTTTCAGGTTTGGTACCGCCTTTGTATAGCGAAAACGAAAGTGAAATTCTTGGAGTTTTAGCCGATAACCAAGCAATTCCTCATAGATTAGATACAGATTCGGGTAGACTATCTAACAACATCAACACAGAAGAAGCATGGATTTATGAAAAATCTTTCAAGACTTCTACAGTGAGAAATATAGAATTAACAGCACCTTATTTTCATAATGGAGCGTATGCTACTTTGGAAGAAGTAATTGATTTTTACGATCAAGGTGGTGGAGGTGGAATGGGATTGGTAGTAAAAAATCAAACCTTAGGAGAAGATCCCTTAAACTTAACCGATACCGAAAAACAAGATTTGATAGCTTTTATGAAATCGTTGACAGACAATTCGGTTGCCGAAAAATCAGTGTTGAACTAATGATAAAAACGGTAACATCTATCTGGAAAAAAGTTGGGAGCATTTTCATATTACTATTGGTTGTGGTGGTTCAGTTTCAGTTCATGTACCAAAATGAACACAATGAATGGTACAAGGAACGAGTAAGATTTCAGTTAAATACTACAAGCGAAGCAATTGGAAAATTAGAGCATATGGCTCGTTTGTATAAAGCAAAGCAAGTGCCATTAGATAGTTTGCAATCAAAATTAAGGCAAGCCAGAATCGCTTTTAAACAGATAGAAAGTGTGTTGGAATATTACTATCCAGAACATGTGAAAGCGTATATAAACGGAGCGCCGTTAGATCATTTAGATCCGTATCCGGTTGGAGAAGGCTACAATGAACAAAGTAATTATGGATATACCGTTGAAGAATATTTGAATACCGTTCCATTAGATAAAATGGATAGCGGACATTTTTTAGATGGTTCTTCACCTGTGATTGCGCCAGTTGGTTTGCAACGTTTAGATGAGTTGATTTTTACAGATGAAGCAACTACAGAACAAGAACGGATAGTAACCTTGGCAACAGAACTTAGCGCAAAATTTGTGGTGATTCAAAATGATTTGTTACTACGAAAATATTTCTATGACTTTGAAGTAATTGAGTTTTCAAGATTGGAATTGATTCGGATTGTAAGCAGAGGTATCACTGGTTTTGATACGCCCGGATCTTTGAATGCGATGGAGGAAGCATTGGCTGCACTTTCGGGAATGGAAACTTTATTGAAACCCTTAATAGCAGACGGAAGTATTGAAAAACAACAACTGATTAATGAGTTGTTTGCCGGAGCTCAAGAGTATCTGAAAAACAATACAGATTTTGAAACCTTTGATCGGTTAGTTTTTATTAAAGAATACCTAAATCCTTTGTATGAAAAACTCTTGCGATTACAGCAAGAATTAGGTATTGAATCTTCTGCGGAAACGTACGTGCAAACGCCTTCCTGGAATGCGTATAGCAGTAATATTTTTGATAACGATTTTCTAAACCCGTATTACTACAGCATTCTAAAAGCCAAAGAAGATAGCCCGGAACTTCGCGATTTAGGAAAGCAATTGTTTTTTGATACAAATCTCAGTGGTAATAAAACAATGAGTTGCGCCAGTTGTCATCAACCAGATTTAGCGTATACAGATGGAGTAAAAACTTCGCAAGCAAGTGTGCCTGGGAAACGTGTGTTACGAAATTCACCTACTTTGGTAAATGCTGTTTTTTCGGACCGTTTTTTTTATGATTTACGTGCGTTCGATTTAGAAGATCAAGCCGGGCATGTTATTGAAAATCATATGGAATTTAATACTTCCTATAAAGAGATTGTTGCAAAACTAAATGCAGATGTTGCTTACCAAGAGCAATTCAAGTCTGTTTTTCATAAAGATAAAATTACTCGTTACCACTTTTCAAAAGCTTTGGCTTCTTTTGTAATTTCCTTGCGTTCTTTTGATAGTGAATTTGATAAATACATGAGAGGCGAACCTAATAAATTAAGTAAGAAAGCTAAAAAAGGATTCAACTTGTTTATGGGGAAAGCTAATTGTGGTACGTGCCATTATGCACCAACATTTAGTGGTTTGGTTCCGCCACTTTTCAATGAGAATGAAAGCGAAGTATTAGGAATTCTTCAGTCTCCAAATTCAAAAGAAATAGATACAGATAAAGGAAGGTTTGAAAATGGTGTAGATACCGAAGATGCGTATATCAACAATCATTCGTTTAAAACTGTGACAGTTCGGAATATTCAATTAACAGCACCTTATTTTCACAACGGAGCTTACACAACGCTTGATGAGGTGTTAGAATTTTACAATAATGGAGGTGCAGCTGGCGTTGGTTTAGAAGAAAAAGCACCCAACCAAACTTTAGCTCCAGATCCTTTAAACCTTTCCAAATCAGAATTAAAAGAACTGAAAGCATTCTTGGAATCTCTTAACGCTATTCCTTCAAACTAGGACTTTGTAGTTTATATTAGCTTATTCTTTCCGGTTATTTGTATGATTCGGGTTTCTTTGCTTTTTAGGCACTAAACGGTGTGTGCAAACCAAATTTACTTCTCTGAAATTATAAACTATAGCAGCTTTGTCATTGTGTTTATAATAGAATCAATTTTTGATGTGCAAAATATGATTCATTAATCTCCAGATTTTAGTATAGATATCTATTTCTTTTATCATAGATAAAGATGTATTTAGAGTTGGTGAAGTGAAGTAAATTATCACAAAACTTTTTGTAAAGATATTTCTGATAAAAATTATAGATAAGTGTTATGTGAATGTAAAGAATACACTGTGTCACAACTTGTCCAAATCGTTTCAAAACTTCATTAAAGACCGTTGCAATAGATAATCGATATATGGTAATAGAGTATTGTGTGCTTGTTTTTATTTGTTAACGTTATGTCGTTTTAAAAGATGATTAGAAGAGTCGTTTCTGTATTAAGATATCATTAAACCGCCTAAAAATTATTAATCTACACTTAAGGATTTCTTCATTTTGCTGCGGTTTCAGCAAGCTATTTTTGCACTGCACGAAAAACAAAATAATTAATCAATTTTATTAACCAACATGAAAAAACATTTACTGTTTATCAGTTTATTTATGTGTCTTTTTGTGAATTTTGGTATGCAGGCGCAAACCGAAATTCCCGGAGACTCACTAGTGTTTGGTCCCATGTTTAGTCCTGTTTATAATAACAAGGTCAGGGTGTGGGTCCTCACTAAAGGCGAAACAGCGTCGGGAGATGCTTTGACGCTTTCTATGACCAATTCTGAAGCTGCTGCTACAGAGCTTACAGGAACTGTATTTAATTCAGACGACCGTTTAGGGTATTATTTACGTTCGTATGAGTTTAGTAATTTAACAGAAGGAGACACGTTTACAGCAGATCTTTTAGTGAACGGAACATCTTCTGGAAGAACAGCTACCATTGCTAATGAGCAAAATGTTGTAGACGACTTTAACTTTTTAGCAGGTGGTTGTGGTAGAATTTACGATACTTCTCGTTGTATCGATATTCCAGAATCATTAACGCATACCAACGGAAATCCAGACATGTTTAACCACATGGCAGAAGAGGATTCAGATTTAATGGTGTGGTTAGGAGACGCTACGTATCTTTTAGGGTTACAACACGCTATGGGGCAATGTCCTGATGGTGTAGATGATTGGGCAAATAAAGATATGGCGTTCGATCGTTATATGTTTTACCGCCAGTATCATGATAGTTTAACCATGGCAATGCCACAATTATCTATCACGGATAACCATGATACGGGACCAAATGAATTCAACAAAACAATGCCTACTTTAGGAGAAATGAAGGAAATCTTCATGGATTGGTGGCCAAACCCAGAGTATTTAAGTACCGATGAAGGACAAGGTTTACATTCTTCTTACGTGTATAAGGATGTTGAATTCTTTTTAACAGACAACAGAAGTTACCGAGATGGTACTGCGCAGCACTTTGGTGATGAGCAATTAGAGTGGTTAGAGCAAGGTTTGTTGAACTCTACAGCTACTTTTAAGGTAATCATCAACGGTACGCCAACTTTTAGAGAAATTGGAGGTAGAAACTTTAGTGTAAGTACACAGGCAGACGAGTTTTTACAATTTATTCAAGATAACAATATCAACGGAGTTATTTCGTATTGTGCCGATATTCACGATCAACGTTTTATGGTTCGTGAGGGTGATACTAAATATCCGTTATACGATATTATGTCTGGAAACATCAATTCTGATATAGGAGGAAATGGTGAAACCGGAAGTTATTCTGTAAACTACAATGCTGCTGATGATTTGATGTCTGGAGTAAAACACGGCTATGTAAGAACCAGTGTTTTTGGAGACGAAGGAGATCGAAGAATCAAATTTGAATATGTAGGCTACGATGGGGAAACATTCTTTGAAGAAACCGTGCACCAAGATATGTTAACCAGTCAAAATGCAGATGCATTAAACCTTTCATTAGATTTTTCAAATGCAGTAACAGACGCTTCTACCTATGCGCACACTGCAACAACTGAGAATTATGCTTTTGGAGCAGATAAAGATGGAAATGCTAACGAGGCATTGGTATTTACAGCAAATACATCAATGAGCTTTCCTGCTTCTTCAGCTTTAACTTTTGAAAACAAAGCATACAGCTTAAGTTTTTGGGTAAATCCAAGCGAACTATCATCTAATGGAGCTGCAATTGTTTCAAACGGAACAGCAAATGCCGGAGTTACATTTGGTATTTCAGAAGAAGGAAACTTAACCTATACAAACCATGCTACTAATGAGACTTTGGAAAGTCAATACAGTGTATTGGCCAACAGTTGGTCTTATGTAAGTTGGAAATACAACAATGTTCGTAGAACATTGGCATTGTATTACAACGGATTCTTGATTCAAACATTTACAGGTGTAGAGTCTCCTGTAGCTTCAAACGCTGATCTTACCATTGGTAACAACAGTGATAATCAACAATTTTTAGGTAGTATTGATGCATTAACATTATATGCACGTTTAATTTCAGATGCTGATATTTTATCTGTTGCAGATGTAGAAACAAACAGAGGAGATATGTTGTCTCTTACTGGTGGTCAAGCAACGGTAATTCCTTCAGAAACTATAAACACTGCACTTGAGGGAGATTTTACCGTAGAATTTTGGGCTAAATTAGATACTGATCCAGGTTCTAATGTATCTATATTTTCTTCTCATGGTAGAAACGGAAGTAACAATTCCAGAGGAATGTCTTTTGAGTTTTCAGATAGCAATAAATTGAATATTGTTTTTGGAACTAACGGCTCTGGTTGGAATAAAATTGAAAACGCCGGTGAAGCATGGTCTATTGGCGAATGGAACCACGTAGCAGTAACTGCTACTGTTGGTGGTGATGTAAATTACTACCTAAATGGAGTTTTAGCCGGAAGCATGTCTTACGGAGGATATCATGATTTTACAGCAGGTTTAGGATTAGGATACAGTCCCAATTACGGAAGCTCTGTAACAGGTGGTATGGATGATGTTCGCATCTACACAACTGCTTTGACTGTAGAGGAAATTCAGCAAACAATGCACTATCCTTTAGCCGGAGACGAGACAGATCTTGCTTTGTACTATGATTTTTCAGCGTATGATGAAACCGAAACTTCAGTGATGAGTTTAGGTACCATTAATTACGAAATGGATATTACATCAGCGGCGTTAACAACTTCTACTGCTCCAATAGGAAACATTTCAGAAATGTATCAAGATGAGGTAGTTGGTAAATGGAGTCAGCAAAATGAGGTAACAAATAATGGATTAAGTCTTCCGGAAGAAATTTCAGTGTACAACAGCAATATCGTCATAGGAAAATCTATAGATGCCGAATTAGCTGAAGTACCAGAAATGGCAGATGTTTTCTATTTAAAAGGTGGTTGGAAAATAGACCCAATGAACAGTCCGTTTGCAGATGTTCGTATCAATTTAGCAGAAGCACTTGGTGAAGATGCAGATTCTATTGCTGCCATTGCAGGTCAGTACTATTTATTAAAAGAAGTAGACGGTGCCTATTCAAATGTAAACGATGGAAATTTTGATGGTTCTAACATCAATTTCTACAACACCAACTTAGAAGAAGCAGTTTATTACTTAGCTTGGGAAGAAGGTGAATTTACTCCGGGTAGAGGAGGCGCACTTTCTTTGGCAGATGGTCACGATGTAGAAATACATTATACTCCTGTAGAAATTTTAATGGGAGGAGCTCATACAATCGAATTATGGGTGAATCTTACAGAAACCGCTTCTGGTAACGATAAAACTATTTTGTCTAACCATGGTAGAATTAGTGGAAATTCAACAGGATTTACTTTAGAGTTGAATGGAGATAATTCGCTTTCAGCTGTGTATGGAAATAATGGTTCTGGCTGGACTTCTGTTAACACGCAAGAAGGCTTACAAATAGGAGAATGGAATCATGTTGCAATTACAGCAACTCCAGGTGGTGAGTTAAAGATTTACTTAAATGGAGAATTAAAAGCTTCAACAGGGTTTACTTCTTACATAGCTAATAATACATGGGAGTTTGCTTTTGGTAAAAGTATGAACTACGGTGGAAGCATCAACTATATGGCAGATGAATTCCGTATGTGGGCTACCGCAAGAACTCAGGAAGAAATTGTAGCAGACATGCACCAGGTTTTAGATATTTCTGATGAAAACTTAAGCTTCTATTTTACTTTTGATCAAGAAGATAACGGAACGTTAGAAAACGAAGGAACCAATGTTACCGAAGTAACTTATACAAATGCTACTATCATAGCTTCTGCAAGTCCGGTTGCTGAGCCAGTAGAAGGCTACACAGACGGAATCACAGCAAGTTGGAGTATTACCAGTGAAGAAAACAACGGAATGTTTATTGGTGAAAACATAGCTAACTTTTCAGAGAATGTAGTTTTTGGTCGCAACCAAGATAATACCATCAATACCCTAGCAAACACAGAAGAAGAAACTTCGTATGTTGCCGGAGGATGGCATTTGAATCCGTTAAACATCACTACTGCTGATGTTAGTATTGATTTAGCGACTGTTTTTGAAAATGTTGAAATGATCAATGCAACCGTTGCAGATTATATCTTATTAAAAGGAGACCCGGAAGATGCTTACGAAGTGGCAGCAAGTGGCGCTATTGCAACAGATGGAGTTGTTACTTTTGATGAGGTAACTTTAACCACAGGAAATTATTTCTTAGCTTATGAGATTGATGAAGCTGCAGCCATTACAGAACAAGGTGGCGCTTTAGATATGTCAGAAGGTGGACACGAAGTTTACATTCCAAAAGAAGGTGTCAACGCAGCACTTGCAGATGAGTTTACCATTGAAATGTGGGCTCGTTTAAATGCAATTGCTGGGGCAAATACAAAACTTTGGGGCTTTAGTTATTACGGAGGAGGAGAATTCGGTATAGAAATGGAATTCTTATCCAACCAAACTTTACAAGCAACAAGAGGTAAAGGTGCCGGATGGGATCAGTTAAATTCAGATTATGTATGGCAATTAGGTGAATGGAATCACGTTGCTGTAACTTTTGATCCAGACGGAATGTACAGATTCTATATCAATGGAGAAATGGTAGATGAATCAGAAGTAACATCGGTTTTCCAAGAAAATATTTACGATTTAGCTTTAGGTAAAAATATCTTTAATAATGCTGCTACAAATTCTACTATCGATGAATTTAGAATTTGGACCAAAGCTAAAACCCAGGAGGAGATTAAAGCAGATATGTATCAAACCATTACGGATGCTGATACAGATTTAGCGTATAACTATACCTTTAATCAAGACGATAGTGGATATTTAGTAAATTCTGGTACTACTACTGTTGAGGTTGCGTATAGCAATGCAGCTATCATTCCTGCAACAGCGGCTGTTCGTGAAATGGAATCGCCATACAATAATGTGGTTTCTGGTAGCTGGTCTGTTATGAATGATGCTACAAATACAGGCATGTTCTACGGAGCTACAATAGAAGATTACAATAACAATATTGTAATTGGTAAAGAAGCCGGAGACGAAGTATTGGCTATTTTGGGTTCTACAACTACAGATACTTTGTATTTGAATAGTAGATTTATGATTGATCCTTTATTTATTCCTTCCGGAGTTGTAAAGGTTGATTTATCAGAATTGTTTGCTGATTTGAATCAAGTTGAATTGATTGCAAATGAGTATTTCTTATTAGGGGGAGATCCTTCAACTGAATTAGAAGTTGTTGCTACCGGAACTAAAGAAAACAACGTAGTTACGTTTAGTTCAATTTCTTTTGATGAAACACCATTATACTTAGCTTGGAAGAATATTGATGAATATCCAATAGGAACATTCCCAATTGCTTCTAGCGGATTATGGAAATACAATGATTCTGGAGTTGATCTAGGAACCGAATGGAATACCAATGAGTACGATGATAGCGAATGGGCTTTCGGAAATGCTATTTTAGGGTATGGTGACGGTATCGAATCTACTACTTTAGATTATGGTGATGATGCAGATAACAAATATCCAACGTATTATTTACGTCATACATTTACTGTTGAAAATGCTTCCGAAATAGGGAATTTATTGTTCAACACCATGAAAGATGATGGAGTTGTGGTATATGTAAACGGTGTAGAAGCTTTCCGTAGCAATATGCCAGAAGGTGAGATTACCTATAATACGTATGCTTCTTCTCAAATTGGCGGTGATGATGAAGCTGAATGGATAGAAGTAGAAACCTTGAACTTGTTACAAGATGGCGAAAATGTTATTGCTGTTGAGTTACACCAAGGAGCTGCCAGCAGTTCAGACCTTCGTTTTGATATGGAAGTAGGTTATGAACTTCCTGCTTTGGAAGTAACCAATTTCCCAGTAATCAAAGATTCAGAATGGTATTATTCAGATGTAGATGCTGATTACACAACAGAATGGTCTACTTCAGATTTTGATGTAATTCCATGGTCTCGTGGAAACGCTCCTTTCGGATATGGAGATCCTGTTAACACAGAGGTTTCATACGGTGACAATTCTAGTGACAAATACATCACTACATATTATGTAAAAGATATCAATGTTACGTTGAGTGAACTTACAGAAAACGTACAATTCGGACTAAGAAGAGATGATGGTGCTGTAGTATATGTAAATGGGGTAGAAGTATTCCGTAGCAATATGCCAACAGGTACTATTAATGCTGAAACTACTGCAAATGATGCAATAGATGGGATTAATGAAAATATTTATTTCATCACTGAAGTTGCAAAAACAGCTTTTGTAGAGGGTGTTAACCGTATTGCGGTAGAAATTCACCAAGCAAACGCAACAAGCTCAGATACACGTTTCGATCTATTTGTGAAAAACACAGAAGATTTAGGAATTGATTGTACAGAAGATGCTATCGGATGTTTTACATCAATTGCTCCAACAGCACAGACTTCAAACTTAATTATTTCAGAAGATCACGTCTTCCAAGTAATTATGAAAGAGGGAGATGCGTACCAAACCGGAACTGGAAATATGCCAGGGAATAACGACTTTACTGCGTATGTAGCCATTGATGGTAGTAGTGAAGAAGGATATCTTTCTATCAACCAAGAAAATACTCCGGGTGGTGTTTCTATGTTAGATGTTCATTTAAATACAGAAAACAATCTTTGGGTTGTAGATGATAGTCAGGCAGTAGATATGTACGATGCCGATTTAGTAACCACTACACGTAACTGTTCTGGTGGAATTACACCTTGGGGAACTGTAGTAACTGCTGAAGAAACTATGAATTCTGGCGATACCAACGGAGATGGTTATCAAGATGTTGGTTGGTTAGTAGAAATAGATCCTGCAACAGCTTCTGTTTTAGATTACGAAAATGACGGTCATAAAGATAAACTTTGGGCTATGGGACGTATGAATCACGAAAATGTTGTGATCACAGACGATGCTACTACGGCTTATTATGGCGAAGATGGTGGAACTCACTGTGTGTACAAGTATGTAATGGATACTCCTGGAGATTTAACAACTGGTACTGTATACGTATTAAGTTTAGATTTAGCTTTATCTGGTAACGATCCTTCTTCTGCAACCGGAACTTGGATAGAAGTACCAAACGATACACAAGCCGATAGAAACAACTTGAATACCGTTGCTTCTAACGTAGGTGGAACTTCTTTTAACGGTGTAGAAGATGTAGAAATTAATCCTATCACAGGACAAATCTACTTCACAGCAAAAGGATTAAACCGTGTTTATAGATTTACAGATAATGGAGATACTTTTAGTGAATTTGAAACATTCGTAGGAGGTAAAGATTATGATGTAAACACTGCCAATGGAGCTCAAACAGAACCATGGGGAGACGGTAACGACAACCTTACGTTTGATGATCAAGGAAACCTTTGGGTATTACAAGATGGTGGTAAAAACTACATTTGGGTAGTACGTCCAGATCATACACAAAGTAATCCTAATGTTGAGTTGTTTGCTTCTATGCCTTCTGGTTCAGAACCTACAGGTTTAACCTTTACACCAGATTATAAATACGGTTTTTTCTCTGTTCAGCATCCTAGTGGTAGCAATACATCACAACAAGATGTAACTGGAGAAGATATCACATTCAATGCTTCTACAACTATTGTATTTGCATTGGAAAATAACTTAGGAACTTTAGCAAATGAAACTGTTGAATCAGTTAAAGAAAGCATGCAATTGTATCCAAATCCAACAAGTGGTGTTGTGAATTTATCATTTAACACACAAGAAGGAGGACAAGAAGTATCAGTTCAAGTGATAGACGTTTTAGGTAGACAATTAATGAATATTAATGGTCTTGAAACTACCGGCGGAAATCAAGAGGTGACTTTAGATCTTAATTCTGTAGTGAAAGGAAACCAAGTTTTACTACTTCAAGTGAAAATTGGTAACGCAAGTCAAACTTTCAAGGTTTTGACTAAATAGTAATTGTTTTAATCAAATGAAAAGGCCGGAGCAATCCGGCCTTTTTTTATTAATCTTAAGGTAAACTTTACGATACATGAACCCTTTATTTTTGATGAAATTTACGAGCATGAAATTCTCTTTCTCAATAGGTTTAGGACTACTTTTATGTAGCTCTTTTGTGTGCGCACAAAACGCAAATCCGCTAACAAGTCCTGTTTTTACAGATTTAAACAAAGCATTGGCTTTTGAAGGTACTGTAACTCAAATTAGTTTGCGTGATCAGCATTCATTTTATATTTCTAATGATATCAAACAACTGAAAGATCTTACGTTTTTGAATTTAATGGGGAATAATCTAGAAGTTTGGAATCCGGAAATTTTAAAGCTGAAGAAACTAGAAGTGCTCAATTTGAAACTGAATTCATTGGCATATATTCCTTCGGAAATTTCCAATTTAGACAAGTTGATTCGTTTAAATTTAGCTAGTAATGCTATTACCAATGTACCAGAGAGTTTTGGAGAATTAAAGAACCTTCGGTTTTTACATTTATCAGTAAACAGTCTTGCAGTGATTCCTTCAGAAATTAAAAACTGTAAAAATCTTGAAGTAATAGAGCTTGATAACAATCAACTAAGTTTTTTACCACAAGAGATAACGAATTTGAAAAAATTACGTGTATTGAATTTAGGGTATAATCAATTTCATGAATTTGATAAAAGCTGGACAAAATTGGAGTCTTTGGAAGAATTAAATTTAGAATATAACAGTTTAAAACAGTTTCCGGAGTCTATTCAAGATTTAAAAAAATTGAGTTCCTTATTGTTGAATGCAAATGAACTGAAAGAACTTCCAGATAGTATTTGCGAGCTTTCAAATCTTGAATTACTATTGCTTTCAAATAATCAATTAACACATTTGCCAAAACAAATATCAAAGTTAACAGCTTTGAAAACATTGATTTTAAAAGGGAATCCGATACCGGAAAAAGAAAAGCAGCGCATACAAAAGGCACTGCCCAACTGTAAAATTTATTTTTAGTTATTTTTTATCTGAATAGAATTTGTCCTTAAAACGTTCCAGTCTAGGTTTCGAAACTCCTTTTACATACGGGTTGAAAGGATTGCGTTCTTCAAAATCTTGATGGTAATTTTCTGCTGGCCAAAAGATTTCAAACTTTTTAACTTCGGTCACAATCGGATTGTTGAATGCTTTAGCTTTGGTGAGTTGGGCAATATAATTTTCGATGATTCTTTTTTCTTCTGGGGTTTGATAAAAAGCAACAGATCGGTATTGTGTGCCGTGATCTGGTCCTTGCTGATTCAAAGTGGTGGGATCATGCGAATCAAAAAAAGCTTTCACTAAAGTTTCAAAGCTAACTTTTGTAGGATCATACATAACTTCAACGGTTTCTGCATGTCCGGTTGTTCCGGCACTAACTTCCCGATAGGTAGGATCAATAGTATCGCCTCCCGAATATCCTGAAACGGCTTCCTGAACGCCATCAATACTTTCATAAATAGCTTCTACACACCAAAAACATCCACTAGCAAAATAGGCTTTTGCATAGTCCTTATTTTCTAATTCTGAATTGGTATGGTTTTCACTTGTAGCAGCCTCTGCAACTTTTTTAGGATTTTTGTTTTCTTTAGTGCTGGTATTGCAGCTACCTATAATAGCAGAAAAAAGTACTAAGGGAATAATTATGAATTTTTTCATTTTTCTCGTTTTTAAGTGAATATAAACTTTTTACGAAAAAATGACTGTTGACGGTTTGTTAAAAGCCTATTTTCTTTTCATGAGGAGTCCAACAATTGCTCCTGTTATAGCACCGGCAACTGGAGCAAATATGACAGATTGAATCATATAACTTTTTAGATTGAAATATTTCTGAGCAGCTTCGAGAGTCATTTTTTTATGAGCAACAGCATATTCAATGTTGTTTTTAAAGAAATCTGGAATAATGATTTTATGAATAAAAGCTTGTGAAGGAATAGATAGAATCATAACAACAATACCGATTAATATTCCAGACACGAAAGCCTGTTTCCAGCTAAGTTTGTTTCCATTTTTCTGACGTTTATCTCTGAATGCCATCACGTAGATTAAAATAGCTATGATAAAGAATAAGCTATCAACAGTCGGAAATTGTTCAATTTTTTCTGAAGTATATCCTAAGGTAACCAATAGTAGTAACCACAGGATGGAAATGATGGAGAAGAGGATTCCCCATTTAATTTCGGTTTTAAATTTCATTTTGTTCGGGGTAGTAGGGTTTTAAAGCTCAATATTACAAATTTTTTGAGCATTATAGAAACAAAAACGGCCCGCATAAATGCAGGCCGTTTTTATATATAAGTAATATAAATTACGCTTTTCCGGTAATAACCCATTGACCACTTTTAACTAGAGGTTCTGCTTGTTTAAACTTCACTTCTTTAGTTTCGCCATTCATTACGTTTTTGATAATGACACGGTCGTTTCTACCAATTTTTGGTTGGTCTCTTACAATGGTTTCTGTAACCTGCGGTTTTGGTTGTGTTTGAGAAGCGGCTCTGTTTTGTGCGGCTAACTCATCACTATTTGGAATTTCTTCTTTAGAAGTTTCTAAATTTTCTTTCGGTCTTCTTACTCTAGCAGCTTCTTGAATTCCAGCCGGATCTTGAGAAGGTAATTCTCCTTTGAATAAGAACGAAATTACTTCGCGGTTAACACTATTGATCATCCCTTTGAACAATTCAAAAGCTTCAAACTTATAGATTAATAAAGGATCTTTTTGTTCGTGCACTGCTAACTGAACCGATTGCTTTAACTCATCCATTTTTCTTAGATGCGTTTTCCAAGAATCATCGATAATAGCTAAAGAAATGTTCTTTTCAAAATCTGTGATTAACTTTTTACCTTCTGAGTTATACGCTTCTTCAAGGTTGGTAACCACGTTTAATGATTTTTGACCATCTGTGAAAGGAACTACGATGCGTTCATATTTACTATTTGGATCTTCATAAACTCCTTTAATAACAGGAAAAGCTGCGGCTGCATTACGATCCATTTTTTCGTTATAATGATCGTATGCTGCTTTGTAAACTTTTGATGCTAATTGCGGAACCGCTAACTTTTTAAATTCTTCTTCAGTAACCGGACTGGTAATAGAGAAATATTTAATTAACTCAAATTCAAAGTTTTTAAAGTCATTTGCCGTTTTGTTGGTTTCGCTGATAGATTCTGCTGTATCAAAAATCATGTTAGCGATATCCACTTTCAGACGTTCTCCTTCTAAAGCGTGTTTTCTACGTTTATAAACCACTTCACGTTGCGCGTTCATTACATCGTCATATTCTAATAATCTTTTACGAACACCAAAATTGTTTTCTTCTACTTTTTTCTGAGCACGCTCAATAGATTTGGTCATCATAGAATGCTGAATAACTTCACCATCTTCTAATCCCATTTTGTCCATCATTTTGGCAACACGATCAGAACCAAATAAACGCATTAAGTTGTCTTCCAAAGAAACGTAGAATTGAGAACTTCCCGGATCTCCTTGACGACCAGAACGACCACGTAACTGACGGTCTACACGACGAGAATCGTGACGCTCTGTACCAATAATAGCTAAACCACCAGCTTTTTTAACTTCGGCAGAAAGCTTAATATCTGTACCACGACCAGCCATGTTGGTAGCAATAGTTACTACGCCAGGCTTACCAGCTTCGGCAACAATATCGGCCTCTCTTTTGTGCATTTTTGCGTTCAATACATTGTGTTGAACTTTGCGCTGCGTTAACAGACGGCTTAGTAATTCAGAGATTTCTACAGAAGTTGTACCTATAAGTACTGGTCTTCCTGCCTGAGAAAGTTTGGTAACTTCTTCAATAACGGCGTTGTATTTCTCTCTTTTAGTTTTATAGATAAGATCTTCTCTATCGTGACGTGCAATTGGGCGGTTGGTAGGAATTTCAACAACATCCAATTTGTAGATTTCCCAGAATTCACCTGCTTCTGTAATCGCAGTACCTGTCATTCCAGAAAGTTTACCGTACATTCTAAAGTAATTCTGAAGTGTTACCGTTGCATAGGTTTGTGTAGCAGCTTCGATCTTCACATTTTCTTTGGCTTCAATCGCTTGGTGCAATCCGTCTGAATAACGACGACCGTCCATAATACGACCAGTTTGCTCATCAACGATCATTACTTTGTTTTCCATCACTACATATTCAGTATCTTTTTCAAAAAGCGTATAGGCTTTCAATAACTGATTCATAGTGTGAATACGTTCACTTTTGATACTGAATTCTTGAAATAATTTTTCTTTCAATTCAGCTTCTTCTTCGATAGGTAATGCTTGATTTTCAATTTCAGCAATTCCTGAACCAATATCTGGCATAACGAAGAATTCTTTATCGGCACTTCTTTCTGAAAGATGGTCTACACCTTTATCAGTAAGTTCAACCTGATTTGTTTTTTCGTCAATAGTAAAGTATAGCTCGGCATCAACCTTATGCATTTCGCGGTTGTTGTCTTGCATATAGTAGTTCTCAGTCTTTTGAAGTAATTGTTTTACTCCTTCCTGACTTAAAAATTTAATTAAAGCTTTGTTCTTAGGTAAACCTCTGAAAACACGCAACAATAAGAATCCACCTTCTTTGGTATCTCCGGCAGTAATCAATTTTTTAGCTTCTGCTAAAACGCCAGTTAACATTTTGCTTTGAATAGCCACAAGATCTGAAACGGCTGGTTTCAACTCGTTAAATTCGTGACGGTCTCCTTGTGGTGTTGGACCAGAAATAATTAATGGTGTACGTGCATCATCAACCAATACAGAATCGACCTCATCGACAATGGCATAATTGTGTTTGCGCTGTACCAAATCGTTTGGCGAATGCGCCATGTTATCTCTTAGGTAGTCAAAACCAAATTCGTTGTTGGTACCGTAAGTAATATCAGCATTGTACGCTGCTCTACGACCTTCAGAATTTGGGTTGTGTTTATCGATACAATCAACCGTCATTCCGTGGAATTCAAAAAGAGGAGCCATCCAGGCACTATCCCTTTTTGCTAGATAGTCGTTTACAGTAACCAAATGTACTCCGTTTCCGGTAAGGGCATTTAAATATACAGGAAGGGTAGCTACCAAAGTTTTACCTTCACCAGTTTGCATCTCTGCAATTTTACCTTGGTGAAGTGTAATACCACCAATTAACTGTACATCATAATGTACCATGTCCCAAGTAACTTCTTTTCCGGCGGCGTCCCAAGAGTTATTCCAAACGGCTTTTTCTCCTTCTAGATTTACATAATCTTTGGTTGCTGAAAATTCTCGGTCATAAGGTAAAGCTGTAACAGAAAGTGTTTCGTTGTTTGCAAAACGTTTCGCAGTTTCTTTCACTACGGCAAAAGCTTTTGGAAGTAAATCATTCAAAGCTTTTTCAGAAGCTTCGTAGGCTTGACCTTCCAATTTATCAATCTCCGTATAGATATCTTCTTTTGCATCGATATCTGTTTCGGTTTCTGCTTTTTCAGTAAGTTCTTTGATTTGTTCGTCAAAACTGCTACGTTCTTTTTTAATATATGCTTTAAACTCGGCAGTTTTTTCTCGTAACTCGTCGTGGGATAGTTTAGCAAACTCAATTTCGTTTGCTTTGATAAGGTCTACTAAAGGCTGAATTTCTTTTATATCCTTCTGCGCTTTATCTCCTACAAATATTTTAATAAGTGAATTAATGAAACTCATTATCCGTTGGTTTTATGTGGTTTTCAAAATTAAACAAAAAAAAAGCCTCGGATGAGACTTTTTTCTGTTTAATGCTGATACTGTTAATATTCATCTTCATTCCAGAGGTAATCTTCCTCTGTTGGGTAATCTGGCCAAATCTCTTCAATAGACTCGTACATATCTCCTTCATCTTCCATCGCCTGAAGGTTTTCTACCACCTCTAAAGGCGCTCCAGTACGTATGGCAAAATCAATAAGCTCATCCTTTGTTGCCGGCCACGGTGCATCATCTAAGTAAGACGCTAATTCTAATGTCCAATACATGTGCTAAAGGTTTTTAATTTATTGCAAAAATATATTTTTACACTAAAAAGTCAAGTAAATTTATTGTTATTTCGGTATTTTTTCAGAGAACGTTTATTAATCGTTATTTTGTTGAAAATAAGTGATTAATCGGCGTAAAAAAATACAAATAATTTAAGAATCTTTTTTCGGTATCCATTTGATTTCTTCCGCTTGCAGGTCGTTGGACAACTTCCGTGCCAATACAAATAGGTAGTCAGATAGTCGATTTAAATACTGTATTACTGACGCGTCAATGGGTTCTTCTTCATTTAAAAGTGTAGAAATACGCTCTGCACGGCGACAAATGGTTCTTGTGATATGACAGAATGACACGCTTTGATGTCCACCCGGTAAAATAAAATGGGTCATAGGAGGAAGTTCTGCATTCATCATATCCATTTCCTGTTCTAATATGGTAACATCTTCTTCAGAAATTTTTGGAATGTTTAAACGCTGTTTTCCATTTTTCAAGATTTCTTTTTCTGGTGGAGTTGCCAATATAGCTCCAATAGTAAACAATCTATCTTGAATATAATTTAAAATTTCTTTGGTTCGTGGAGCTACTTTTTGATCTTTGATAAGCCCTATCCAGGAGTTGAGTTCATCAACAGTTCCGTATGCATCTATACGAATATGGTGTTTTGGAACACGAGTACCGCCAAAAAGGGAAGTGGTTCCTTTATCTCCGGTTTTTGTATATATTTTCATAGAATCGCTTCTTTGTGAATTTCAAAAGCGAAAGGTACAAAGTTTTTGCGCGAAAATCGAGGATTGATCTTGTTGAGAGAACTTTGCTAATACCTATTTATTTCGAATGTCACTTTCTATGAGTCCATCTCTCAAACGAATAATTCGGTGTGCATGTTCTGCAATGTCTTCTTCATGCGTAACCAAAATAACTGTATTTCCACGTGCATGAATTTCATCAAAAAGATTCATGATTTCTATGGAAGTTTTGGTGTCTAAGTTTCCGGTAGGTTCATCCGCTAAAATAATTGATGGATGATTAACCAAAGCTCTACCAACAGCAACACGCTGGCGTTGTCCACCAGAAAGTTGGTTGGGTTTGTGGTCCATTCTATCAC
Organism: Pustulibacterium marinum; assembly: GCF_900116665.1. Lineage (GTDB taxonomy): Bacteria > Bacteroidota > Bacteroidia > Flavobacteriales > Flavobacteriaceae > Pustulibacterium > Pustulibacterium marinum. Next base: position 39,802 of record NZ_FPBK01000010.1, read on the forward strand.
CAAGGCCAACATCTTTTAAAACTTCTATGGCTCGCTCTTTTCTTTTCTCTTTGGAAGCACCAGCATACACCATAGGCAATGCAACATTGTCCAAAGCACTAGTACGAGGCATAAGATTGAATGTTTGAAAAACAAAACCAATTTCTTTATTTCTAATTTCGGCTAAATCATTATCGGAAAGTTTACTCACATCGTGGCCATTTAAAATATAAGTGCCCGCCGTGGGAGTGTCTAAACATCCAAGCATATTCATAAGGGTAGATTTTCCAGAACCGGAAGGTCCCATCAAGGCAACATAATCACCTTTTTCAATTTCAAGATCTATACCTTTAAGTACATGTACAATTTCGGAACCTAATTTAAAGTCTCGTCGGATGCCGGAAATAGAAATAACACTCATACGTTTTTTGATTATTTAGCTGCAAGATAAACTTGTTTAGCTATTAGTTGTCTTTTTGAAATTTTGTTACAACCGTATCGTGAAATTTTCTTTTCGCTGTTCTTTTCTGAAGAAAACCAATCCCCAGAAAAACGTGTCAATAGTTACTGTTACATTTGGATGTTTCTGAATCAAATTCCAAGCTTCACTCATTTCTTTTGACCAATGAATGTCATCAAAAATCCAGACGGTATCATTATGCGTAGTTTTTAGTAATAATTCAAAATACTTCAAAGTAGGTTCTTTTTGATGATTTCCATCAAAATATATGAAGTCGAATTTTGAGTTCTCAAGGTTTTGAAGATACTTGGTGAATTCGGTTACTTCAATAGCAATATTTTTGAGATGGAATTTGCTTAATTGTTGCTTTGCAATTTTTGCAGTTTCTGGGCAACCTTCCAAAGAGATAAGATGGCCTTTTTTGTTTCCGGCAGCGATAGCAGCAGTGGCGATTCCTAACGAAGTGCCCAACTCTAAGGATTTTTCAAATTGAAAATATTCGGTTAATCTATATAATAATTTTGCTCGCTTAGAAGAAATCCCTGCATTTTTTGCGATCAAATGAATCGACCGTTTGTTGGATTTAAAAACTTTTGAACCTGCTCCAAAATCAGTTACAGAAATAGTTTTTTTATTAGATAATAACTCAGTTTTGTATTTTTTTAAAATCTGATAATCACTCTTTTTTTCTGTATTGTAAAAGCACTTGGTAACCAAATCGTAGATAAATGGAGAATGCACTCCGTGTTGGTTGGTTGAGTTTTTCAGGAATTTGAAATAGGATGTAAACAGGTGCCAATTCATGTGTGCAAAAATACATTGTTTAGGGAAAAATCAATATAAATAGAAGTTGTGCTTTTTATTAGATCTCTTATTTTATATTTTTATGCATCAAATCGTGTATATGGAATGTTTAAATTGCCAATCGGTAGTAGTGGGAAACTATTGTAGTAATTGTGGACAAGCTGCAAAGGCGACAAAAATCAATAATAAATATTTATTTCGGGAGGTTCCGGAAGCTATTTTCAATTTAGAAAAGGGCTTTTGGTTTACTTTATGGGAGATTATGAAAAACCCTGTGAAGGTAACTAAAGCTTATTTAAATGGTAGAAGAGCTAATTACTACAAGCCAATTTCATTATTGCTTTTGGTGGTTTCGGCTTACTTTATTGTATTCAAGTTGATATTGCCAAAAGGTGCTTACTTAGAAAAGTTAGCTTCCTTAGATTCTCGGTACGGTAGTGATGCTGTTGCTAATGAGGCTCAGGCAATGATTTATGACTACATGTTTGGATATCCTATTTTTATATATTTAGTATCGCTTCCCATATTTGCTTTTGGATTCTATTTGGCTTTCAAAAAGTATAAATATAGTTTCGGAGAGCACTTTTATATTTCGGTAATCTTAATGATTTATCATTTGATGATTTCCAGCATACCAACCTTACTATTAACCTATTTTTTCGGTTTTGAAACAGGTTCATTTTTATCAATGGGGTTCTATATAGTATATGTGTTCTTTTATTACTTTTTTTACAAAGAACATGGTGTTAGCTTTTTTGAGTCTTTGTGGAGAGTTGTTTGGGGAGGCTTTTTAATATGTGTATTCGGGATTGTAGGAATAACAATTATAGCCATTCCTGCAGGAATTATATTTGCGATGGTGAATTCATAAAAAAGGAGCAAAATTTTGCTCCCTGTTTTTTAGTCTTCCATTTTTTCCATGAGCTCCATCCAGCGGAGTTCTTTTTCTTCTATTTCGTCTAATACTTTTTGAAGTTTTTCGGATGCTTCATTCACTTTGTCAGGAGTAATAGTGCCATCGGCAAATTTGGCTTCCATTTCTTCTTTTTGTTCAGCTAATTTCTTTAGATCTCTTTCGATGCGGCTATATTCTTTTTGTTCATTATAGCTTAAGGCTGAATTAGCATCTTTCTTCCAGTTCTTTTTCTCTTTTTTATCTTCGCTTTGAGAAGACTCTGGAACAATGCTGTCTTCGTAGCTTCTATAGTCTGAATAATTACCAGGGAAATCGTCCACTTGACCTTCACCACGGAATACAAAAAGGTGATCCACTATTTTATCCATAAAATATCGGTCGTGTGAAACCACCAACAAGCAACCTGGAAAGTCCAACAAGAAATCTTCTAAAACATTTAAGGTAACAATATCTAAATCGTTGGTAGGCTCATCTAGAATTAAAAAGTTTGGATTCTGAATTAAAACGGTACATAAATACAAACGCTTCAATTCTCCACCACTTAATTTTTCTACATAATCATATTGCTTTTTGCGGTCGAACATAAAGCGTTCTAGTAATTGAGCTGCAGAAATGATTTTACCTTTGGTCAATGGAATAAACTCTCCAAATTCTTTAATAACATCAATTACCTTTTGTTCTGGTTTTACCCCGATTCCAGATTGTGTATAATAACCAATTTTAATGGTGTCACCAATGATGATTTTTCCAGCATCCGGCTCTAAATTTTTAGTGAGTAAATTTAAGAACGAAGATTTTCCGGTTCCGTTTTTTCCAATGATTCCTACGCGTTCACCACGTTGAAAAGAATAATTGAATTTATCTAAAATCACTTTCTGCTGAAAAGCTTTAGAAACATTATGAAATTCAATAATCTTGCTACCTAAGCGCTCCATGTTAATTTCTAACTGAACCGTGTGTTCTTGCCTTCTTTGATGTGCTTTTTCTTTAATAACGTAAAAGTCATCAATTCTAGATTTTGATTTTGTAGTTCTCGCTTTTGGCTGGCGTCGCATCCAGTCGAGCTCTTTGGTATACAGGTTTTTTGCTTTTTCAACGGCAGCAGCTTCTGCTGCCATTCGTGCATCTTTTTTCTCTAGATAATAACTATAATTTCCTTTATATTGGTAAAGTTGTCCATTATCTAATTCAATAATCTCGTTACAAACGCGTTCCAAAAAGAAACGATCGTGCGTAACCATAAACAACGTAATTTTTTCTTGAGCAAAATAACTTTCGAGCCACTCGATCATCTCAAGGTCTAAATGGTTCGTAGGCTCGTCCAGAATTAATAAATCAGGTTTATTAATTAATATGGTAGCCAAAGCGAGGCGTTTTTTTTGTCCTCCAGAAAGTTTATCAACTTTTAAATCTAGGTTGTCTAGCTTAAGTTTGAATAAAATCTGTTTGTATTGTGTTTCAAAATCCCACGCATTGAAAATGTCCATTTGTTCAAATGCCTTCTGATAGGCATCAGTGTCTTCAGGATTTTTTAAAGCATTTTCATAATTGTGAATCACTTTTAGTACGGGAGCTTCCGAAGCAAAAATGGTTTCTTCTACGGTTAAGTTTGGATTTAAATTTGGTTCCTGCGGTAAAAAGGCAATATGAATTCCATTTCTAGAAACAATTTGTCCTTCGTCAGGCGTGTCATTTCCGGTAATAATATTTAATAACGATGTTTTTCCAGTACCATTTTTAGCGATCAGTGCAATTTTTTGATCTTGATTAATTCCGAAAGAAATATTAGAGAACAATGTACGCTCTCCATAGGATTTTGCTATATTTTCAACCGAGAGTAAATTCACTTTATAGAAGTTTTTTGCAAATTAAAGAGAAAAAAAACCGATTCTGCCATTATTGTTTCATTATTCCAATGATAGAACTATATTTGTTAATAATGCCATGCTTTAACAATGCGTTTTAAACTACTATTTTTATTGCTAGTCATCGGGATAGGATTTCAATCTTGTGTGTCCCGAAAGCAGCTTACTTACTTACAAGAAAGTGAAACTGTAAATGATTCAATTCCTACGATACAGCCAGTGGTGAAACCATATAGAGTACAGGTGAATGATATATTGTCGATTACTTTAAAGGCTGATGATCCAGAGCTTGTAGCAATCTTTAATCAAAGCGATACACAGCAAAATAATACCAATGCATTTGGAGAACAACAATTGTATTTTAATGGATATATTGTAGATGTTCATGGAAATATTAGAATACCTTATTTAAACGATATAAATGTATTGGGCTATACGGTTGAGGAGATAAGAAAAAAAGTTGAGAGTCTTATTTTAGATAAATATTTAACAGAATCAACTCATTTATTTGTTAGTGTAAAACTAGCAGGTTTGTACTTTACTGTCACGGGAGAAGTCGGTTCTCCGGGAAGCCAAGTAATGTATAGGGATAAGGTGAATGTTATAGAAGCTTTAGCAAATGCAGGAGATGTAGCGATAACTGGCGATCGAGAAAATGTTGTGATTGTGAGACAATATCCAGACGGAAAAAAAATTCATCATATTGATATAACACAGAGGAGTGCGATGGAATCACAGTTTTTTTATGTGAGACCAAATGATATGATCATTGTAAATCCATTGCCTCAGAAATCACTAGGTACCGGTACTAATGGTCTTCAGACCTTTACAACAATATTTTCTGTGTTTTCAGTAATAACAAGTACTATTTTGTTGATAAGAACCTTATAGAAAAGAGACATGACGGATCAGGATATAGAAATTCAAAACGATAATAGCGGTTCCTTTTTTGATGTCAAGGGGTTTTTTCTACGCCTTTTACGTTATTGGTATTTAGTCTTTTTTAGTTTGATAATAGCATTTGGTTATGCTTATTATGTAAATCTTAAAACAGAGCGTCTATACAAGCTAGATACCTTGATCTCTATAAAGGAAGAGCAAAATCCACTTTTTACAACAGGGATGAGTTTAACCTTTAATTGGGGAGGAGCTAGTGATAAGGTAGAGACTGTTAGAACTACTTTGAAATCTAGAAAACACAATGAAAAGGTAATATCAATTATTCAAAGCTATATCCACTATATGGAACAGGGAAGGTTTCGATTAGAGGATATTCATAAAAAAGCTCCATTTTTAGCAGAGATTGATGAGAGTGAATCTCAGTTACTTCAAATTCCAATAAAAATAACAATTAAGGGAGATAAAGATTATGAGCTTTCTTATGTCTTGGAAGAAGATCAAAACCCTAAGGGAATTAGATATGCCGATGAAGATGTAAATGAATTAAAAATACCTAGATCATTTAAAAGAGTTTATGAGTTTGGAGAAATAGTTAGGGAGCCTTTTTTTCATGGTAAGATATTAAGAAAAATAGATGCTGGAGTAAGTGAAGAATCAGTTTATTTCTTAAAGTTTACTTCTATAACTGAAGAAGTGAACAAGTTTAAGAACCTTGATGTTGAATTAGAAGTGAAGGGAGCTTCAATGTTACGATTGAAACTAATAGGAGCAAATCGTGATATTTTAGCGGACTTTTTAAATACAACAGTTCAAGTATTAAGTAAGGACCAATTAGATCAGAAAAATTTATTTGCGGCAAATACTCTAGCTTTCATTCAGCAACAATTAGAAGGAGTTTCAGATTCTCTAAAGGTTCATGAGAAATTGTTGAGAGATTTTCGAAGAAAGAATCAGGTTTTTGATTTAGAGAGTAAAGGAGATGAGATCAATGCTCAAATGCAAGAATTAGAAGCAGAGGAAAGATTGATAGCATCCAAAAAATCATATTTAAAACTTTTAAAAGATTATTTAGTAAGCAAAACGGATTATTCTGATTTGCCCGCACCTGGTTCTACAGGAATAGAAGATCCTAATATTCTTTTAAATGTTTCTCAGATTGTTCAGCTTTCGATTGAAAGAGCTGCTAAAAGTGTAAAAGTAAAAGATCCAGTTTTTTATCTACAAATAGATAACCAGATAGAAGCTTTAAAAAATGTGTTGTTAGAAAATATTATATCTGCAAATGCTAAACTTGATATTGATTTAGCATCAGTTAGTTCTAGAATAAACAGGTTACAATTTGAGTTTAACAAATTGCCTTTAGAGGAACAACAATTATATGCTATCAAAAGGCGTTACGATCTAAATCAGGCAAGTTATAATATGTTGTTAGAGAAGCAAAACGAAGCTTTGTTAGTCAAAGCAGCCAATGTTTCTGATGTAAAAGTTATAGATGCAGCCAAAAATCTGAGTCAGGGGGCATTAACCCCAAATAGTTCAAAAAACTATTTGGTAGCACTTGTTGCAGGAATGCTTTTTCCTTTACTTATAATTTTTGTGGTAACGCTGTTAGATTCAAAAATTCATGGGCCACAAGAAGTAGAACGTTTGGCATCTGTTCCAATGCTAGGTATGGTGGGGCACAGTAATTCAAGAACAAATCTTGCTGTTTTCGAGAAAAATAAATCAGCAGTTTCAGAATCTTTTCGAGCGATTCGATCAAGTCTTCAATTCTTTTTCAAGCGAAATCAAGACGGCAACAATGTTCATACAGTAATGGTAACATCTTCAATTAGTGGAGAAGGTAAAACTTTCTTTTCTATTAATTTGGCTTCAGTATTTTCGCTTAGTGGCAAGAAAACTGTTCTAGTAGGATTCGATTTAAGGAAACCTAAAATTTTTGGAGATTTTGATCTTAAGAATGATCAGGGAGTTGTAAATTATCTTATAGGTCAGAAAGAGTTGTCGGAAGTTGTTGAGTATTCGGGATATGAAAATTTAGATATTATTACTTCAGGACCAATTCCTCCTAACCCTTCAGAATTATTGATAGGAGATAGAATGGATGAAATGATTGCAGAACTGAAGGAAAAATATGATGTAATTATCATGGATACTGCTCCGCTAGGTCTAGTTGCTGATGCTTTAGAGCTAACAAAATATGCCGATATTACAGCTTTTATAGTGAGGCAAAACTATACGAAAAAAGAAATGCTTGATCTCATTCAACAGCGAAAGCAAAAAGGAGAGCTTAGGAATGTAGGGGTAGTTTTGAATGATTATTCAAACAAGTCTCGCTATGGATACGGTTATGGCTATGGATACGGCTATGGTTATGGTAATTATGGAAATGGTTACCATGATGAATATAAAAAATCTGGATTTTTTACTAAATTGAAGAAACGATTTAAAAAATCTTAAATATTTTGATTTTTTGAAAAATGACAGTAAAACGTATATTTGATATTGTTTTAAGCATTGTTTTGGTAATATTCTTTTTAGTTCCCTTACTGGTCATTTCTCTAATGGTGTTTCTCACCCAAAAGGAGAAAGTTTTCTTTTTTCAGAGTAGAGTAGGACAATATGAAAAAATATTTACAATTGTAAAGTTTTGTACTTTAAATGACAATAATGAAGTTACATTATTAGGGAAATTTCTCCGTAGTTCAAAATTTGATGAGTTACCACAACTTTTTAACGTGTTAAATGGAGATATGAGTATAGTAGGCCCTAGACCTGATGTGCCCAATTGGATATTTAGTCATCTATCAAAGTCAGAGCGAAAAAAGATTTTTAGTGTAAAGCCTGGTATGACAAGTCCAGCGAGCATTAAATATGTCAATGAAGAAAAATTATTGGAATCTATCAGTGATCCAGATATTTATTATCAAGACATTATTTGGCCAGAAAAAGTAAAAATGAATATTGATTATGCTATGAATGTAAGTTTAAAAACAGATTTGCATATACTTTTAAAAACGTTCAAACTGATTTTTAATTAAATAGAGGTGGAAGAGCAAAAGTGGTTATATGAAATATCTCCTAAAAAAGGACTTTTAGAGTTTAATTTCAAAGAAATTTGGCGCTATAGAGATTTGCTATTTTTGTTTGTGAAAAGGGATATCGTTACAGTTTATAAGCAAACGATATTAGGTCCATTATGGTATTTAATACAACCTTTGTTTACATCAATTATATATACTTTGATTTTCAACAGTGTAGCCGGAATTAAAACCGGAGCTGTACCTGCTTTTCTATTTAATTTGGCAGGAGTTTCTTTATGGAATTATTATAAAGAATGCTTAACAGCCACATCGACAACATTTACTACCAATCAAAATTTATTTAGTAAAGTTTATTTTCCTAGGGTGGTAATGCCTTTATCTACAGTAATTTCAAACCTTTTAAAATATGGGATTCAACTTTTAATTTTCATTGTATTCTATCTTTATTTTGTTTTTGCGGAGGATTATCTGGTAGCTATAAATTCAAATATGATTTATTTTCCTATCCTGATTGTAGAAATGGCTTTGTTAGGACTTGGTTTAGGAATGATTTTATCATCTATGACCACTAAATATAGGGATGTTTCGTTCCTTGTTACATTTGGAGTTCAGCTTCTAATGTATGTTTCTGCTGTAATGTATCCTATTGCAGAGATTTCTAAAAAGGTTCCAGAATATGCTTGGTTGGTAACTTATAATCCTTTAGCATTGATTATTGAATCGTTTAGAAATATGGTTTTTGGAACAACAATAGCTAATTTTGATGGTATTTGGTATTCTTTGGTAATTTCTATAGTGACTTTTCTAGCTGGTCTGGCTATTTTTAATAGAACCGAAAAGAATTTTATCGATACAGTTTAGAAATTTAATGTATAAAGACATTTTTAATGAGTGTTATTTTAAAGGCTGAAAATATTTCAAAACAGTACAGATTAGGTGTAGTCGGTACCGGTACTTTGAGTCACGATCTAAACCGTTGGTGGCACACTGTTCGCGGTAAAGAAGATCCTTATCTTAAAATAGGTGAAAGTAACGATAGAAGTTCCAAAGGAAACAGTGATTATGTTTGGGCTTTGCGTGACATTAATTTTGAAGTACAAAAAGGTGAGGTTTTAGGAATTATAGGTAAGAATGGAGCAGGAAAATCAACCTTACTTAAAATTCTTTCAAGAGTTACTACACCAACCACTGGAAGTATCAAAACTGCTGGCCGTATTGCTTCGTTATTGGAAGTAGGCACGGGCTTTCATCCTGAGTTAACAGGGAGAGAGAATATATACTTAAATGGAACCATACTGGGTATGACCAAGGCTGAAGTAGCATTTAAGTTGGATGAGATTATTGCTTTTAGTGGTTGCGAACGTTATGTAGATACTCCTGTAAAACGATATTCTTCAGGGATGAAAGTACGTTTAGCCTTTGCGGTAGCAGCACACTTAGAACCTGAAATATTAGTTGTGGATGAAGTATTGGCAGTAGGAGATGCTGAGTTTCAAAAGAAAGCTATTGGTAAAATGCAAGACATCTCCAAAGGAGAAGGACGTACCGTATTGTTTGTAAGCCATAATATGGAGTCTATACAGCAATTGTGTACAAGGTGTGTTGTAATGGCAAATGGAGGTTTGCAATATGAAGGAGATGTACAAAGTGCTATAGAGCAATATTTAGATATTTATGGTAGTGGAACACTTGAACTTTCTTTTCCTATCAAGGGAAAAGGTATCTGTTTGAATGACTTCAAGATACTTTCTAAAGAAAACATTTTGTCATCTAGCATAGCAAATTTAGTTTTAGGAAATGCGTATCAGTTTTCTTTACAATTGACTAGCTTAGAGTTTGATAAACTTCTGAATATTCGTTTTCAAATATTTGATAAGCGTAATAGTTTGGTCACTACTCTAAATACATATCACATGAACGCTAATTTTTCAGTACAGCCTGATGTGAAGATGACTGTTCTGTGTGAGATAGAAAAACTTTCCATAGCTCCTGGAGATTATGTCTTAGGTATAGAAATATTAGATTTACATGATAAAAAAGTTTTATATAGTAATGAGACTTTTTATCCCTTCTCTGTTGTAAATGGAGATTTTTATGGATTTGGTAAATTGCCGTCAGCTAAAAATATGGGGGCTTTTTCTATGGATTTTAATTGGAAGGTTATATCATGATTTCACACGAGCATAAATGTATTTTTATACATATTCCCAAGTGTGCGGGAAGTAGTATTTTTAACTATTTTATAGATAGAAAAACTCATGATGTTTCATGGAAAAAGCCAAATTATGAAGTTTTATATGGGTGGTGTCCTAAGCGTAAAATTCATTTACAGCATGCAACTGCAAAGCAATTGATAGAGACAGAGTTGATATCTGAAGCACATTGGAAGGAGTATTTTAAATTTACGTTTGTAAGAAACCCATGGGATAGAGCTTATTCTGATTATTTGTGGATTCAGAAAGATACAGGAGCAAAAGGTAGTTTTAAAGACTTTATATTAAAGCAAAAGGGTTTTAAAAAAGTGCTAATGGATAATTCTGAGATGTCTTACAGAGGAGATCATACAATTTTACAAACTGATTTTTTTGATAACGAAGGTCTGTGTCAAATGGATTTTGTGGGAAGGTTTGAGAATTTGCAAACTGATTTTTCAAGAGTAATTAATGAACTTGATCTGGAAGCTTCATTTTCTCAACATGAAAAACGAAATGTACAGCGAAAAATGCATTATTCGGAATTTTATACAGGTTCTAAAAAGAGGCTTGTAGAAGAGGCGTATAAAGAAGATATAACATTGTTAGGGTATCATTTTAAAGATAGAAAAAAGGGAATTCAAAAAATTAAAAAAATTCTGTGAGTAAGGTATATGTCATAATTGTAACATACAATGGAATGACGAATGATTGGATAGCTAAATCTTTAGATAGTATTAGAAATTCAAATCACCCGTTGCAAACTGTTGTGGTTGATAATTCATCAACAGATGAAACCGTAAGTTTTATTGAAAAGGAATATTCAGAAGTTATAGTTTTCCCACAGGATAAAAACTTAGGATTTGGTCAGGCTAATAATGTTGGAATGCGCTATGCATTGAGTAAAGAAGCGGATTATGTGTTTTTATTGAATCAGGATGCGTACTTAGAACCTGAAACTATTTCATTACTTGTAGAAGCACACTATAACCATCCTGAATATGGAATCCTAAGTCCAATACATTTGAATGGGACCGGAGAAAAGCTAGACAGAAATTTCTCAGAATATGTTTCATACGACAAAAATAATTACTTTTATTCTGATGCAATTTTGAAACAACTTTCAGGAGTTTATAAAGTTCCATTTGTTAATGCCGCAGCTTGGTTAATTCCGAGGAGTACTTTGGAAGTTATTGGAGGGTTTGATCCTATTTTCTTTCATTATGGAGAGGACAATAATTATTGTCAACGCGCACTATATCATAATTTGGAAATTGGTGTATTATCTAACTCTTATGTTTATCATGATAGAAAACGAACTGAACCAGATGAAGAATTAAAAAAAGATTTGATTTCTCTAAATAGATTAGAAGTGAGATATAAATCTCAGTATGCTAATATAAATTCTGAAATAGCATTTCATAAATTTGAAGTAAAGTTAAAATTTAGGAAAAAATCATTTTTGAAAAAAAGATTATTATTATTCTCTAAAAATAGATGGTATTGGAAAAAGGAGTTAGAGATGTTGAAACGAATTTCCCTTGAAATGGATCGAAGTAGAAAAATTAATTCCACTAAAGGAAGTCATTATCTTTACTAAACTTGAAAGTGAACCAGATTACCATAATAATCCCTGTGTATAACCGTGAGCAAATTATTTTAGATACGCTCCAAAGTATTTCAGCTCAAACATACTCAAATTGGGAATGTATTATTGTAGATGATGGTAGTACAGATAAAACCCTTGAAGTATTATTGCAATATCAACAAAAGGATGCAAGATTTAGAATTTTAAAAAGGCCTAGTGTTTATACAAAAGGAGCAAATGCCTGTAGAAATTATGGATTTGAGGTAGCAAAAGGTAACTTTGTGAATTGGTTTGATAGTGATGACATTATGGAACCAACTTTTCTAGAGGAAAAAGTGAACCAATTTACAAGTCCAGTAAATGCTGTTGTTCACAGAAATAGATATTCTAATTACGAATTAACGAAGTTTAGAGAGAGTAAATTTAATTTCTCAGGAGATTTATTCTATAATTATGCTTTAGAATCAATTGAGATTCAAACTTGTGGTTTTATGTGGAGAAAATCTTATTTAAAAGATTTTAAGTTGTTTGATGAAAATATTCAAAGATATCAAGATAATGAATTTCATATTCGAATGCTTGCAGAGAGTAGTTTGAACCTGATTGTATTAGATAAAGTTCTTGCAACTGTTAGAAGCGGAGATGGCCATAAGAGTCAAATAAGTGCTAAAGTGAATCTATCTAAAGACAAATTGTTTGATGTATTTTATTATAGATATCAATGTTTGTTTTTAGCTATTAGTAAGCGAATGAAATTAGATGATAATTTTTTTAGAACTATTTCTAAAAAAGCATTGTGGTCATTTTATGCAGCCTTACAATTTGAAAAGGATTTGAAACAGAGAAAAGTAGATTTTAATAGGTTTAAGGAAACGATATCTTTTGTTTTTAAACATGGTAAATTATCTTTAATTGATGTGATAAAATCTAAAGTGTACATCTTTAAGATTTTATTCATTAAGTAATTTTGGAATCAAACTAATTAATGAAAATCCTTACCGTAGCTATACCAAATCATCATTTCTTTAAATGGATTGAACATTTAGAGCACTCTGGGCATGAAGTGTTTTGGTTTGATATTACAGATGGAGGTGGAGTTGCAACTAGAATACAATGGGTGAAGCAGTTTAAAGGCTGGAAATTAAAATATGATTATCCGTTTAGAACACGTATAAAGCGTACCTTTCCAAAACTATATAAAAGTATAGCAAAGCTAAATGAAAATAGCGTTTCTAGTCAGTTTTCAAAAGTTGTACAACGTATTCATCCCGATGTAATTCATTGTTTTGAAATGCAACTATCTGGACTACCTATTTTAGAGGTATTGCAACAGTATAAAAATATACCATTAATCTATTCTTCTTGGGGTAGTGATATCTATGATTATAAGCGTTTAGGTGTTACAGATCATCAATTTTCTACTTTTTCAGCTAGGGTAGACTATTTAATTACCGATTGTAAAAGAGATTATAAATTAGCAGCATCAAAAGGGTTTTCGGGAGTTTTTCTAGGTGTTTTTCCAGGTAACGGCGGTATTTGTATAAACTCAGATGATATAGAGCCAATTGGTGTTAGAAAAACCATTATGATAAAGGGTTATGATGATGGTGTAGGTAAAGCAATACAAGTGTTGCAAGCCATTGAGTTGTTGCCAGAGGCAACTATAAAACAGTTTGATTTTATTATTTACAGTGCAGATAACATTGTTATTAAGTATATTGAAAACTCAAATTTTTTCAACGTAGAGAACACCAAAGTATTGTCTAGATATAGTTTTGTGAAAAATGAATTGTTATTAGCTTATATGGGGCAATCTCTTATACATATAGGTAATAGCATTTCAGATGGAATGCCAAATGCTTTGCTAGAAGCTATGGGTATGGGGGCTTTCCCTATACAATCTAATCCTGGGAATGTTACAGAAGAAGTTATTGAAGATGGAAAGAATGGGTTTTTAATTCAAAACCCTTTGGATGTAAAAGAAATAGCCGAACTCATTATGGAGAGTTTGTCTAATTCATCACTCCTAAAAAAAGCTATGAATTATAATACTGCATTTATAGCAGAAAATTATAATAGAGAAACGTTACAACCTAAAATAGCATCATTATATCAAAATTTAATTAGTACTAATGAAAATTAGTTTTCTTATAGTTACAAGAAATCGAGTAGATGATTTAAGGCTTACATTAGTCAAGCTAAAAGCAATTATGAACATAGAAGTTCATGAAGTTTTAGTATTTATTGATGGTTGTGAAGAAACTCAGCACATTAAAGTAGACTATTCTTGGGTACGTTGGTTTGAAAGTTCCAAGAGTATAAGTGCTTCTCCAGCCAGAAATAATTTATATCAACATGCTAAAGGTGATATTTTTATTGGTTTAGATGATGATGCACACCCTATTTCTCAGAATTTTATTGAAGAAGTTCAGCAGCTATTTGTTCAGTATAAAAATTTAGGTATTATAGCTTTTCAAGAAGTAAGAGGGCTTTTTAAAAGTGATGATGATGCCTTACATAATGCTAAGAAGAGAACAGGTTATTTTACAAACGATTTTGTAGGTTGTGGTTTCGCTATTAAAAAGACGGTTTATCAAGAAACGAATGGTTTCCCGTTGTGGGTAGATATTTATGGAGAAGAACCTTCTTTGTCTTTAGAAGTGTTAGATGCAGGGTATGATATATTTTATAGCTATGCTATTATTGTAAATCATCGTGTAGATGTAGTAAAAAGAAAATTACAAAAGAAAAACTATTTTCGCTTTGAGCATCAATTAGCAAATGAGATAAAAATCTATGCTATTTATTATCCAAACCCAACAAAGAAAATTGCGAAGCTGCTGTTTCATAATTTTAGAAAATATGCTTTGTCAGACATAACATATTTTAAAATTTATGTATCAGTACTATTTTCAACCTTGATGAATATTGGCGTAATTCTAAAAAATAGAAAGCCTGTTAAAAAAGAGATCATTAAAAAAAGAACAGAATTACAAGCGATTAAATATACTTAGATGCTGTTTAATTCTATAGATTTTGCTATTTTTTTGCCTGTAGTTTTTATCTTCTATTGGTTCATTACCCAAAGAAATTTAAAACTTCAGAATTTTTTATTGGTACTTGCTAGTTATATCTTTTACGGTTGGTGGGATTGGCGTTTTCTGTTGTTAATTGTATTTAGTTCTTTAGTAGATTTTTCAATAGGCATTCAATTAGGGAAGCAACAAAATGAGCGTGTACGTAAGCAATTGTTATGGGTGAGCATATTAGTGAATTTAGGTTTCTTAGGCTTTTTTAAGTATTATAATTTTTTCTTAGAAAATTTTCAAACAGCTTTTTCATTTTTCGGTCATTCAATTCAAACGAGTAGTTTACAGATTATATTGCCGGTAGGGATTAGCTTTTACACATTTCAAACACTTAGTTATAGTATAGATGTGTATAAAAAACAATTAGAGCCTACTAAAGACTTGGTTGCTTTTTTAGCTTTTGTTAGCTTTTTTCCACAACTAGTTGCCGGTCCTATAGAGCGCGCAACACATTTATTACCTCAGTTTTATAGAAACCGTAGTTTTGATTATGCTAAAGCTGTCGATGGAACAAAACAAATGCTATGGGGCTTTTTTAAGAAAATAGTAATAGCAGATAATTGTGCCGAATTCGCAAATCAAATTTTTAATAATAGTGCAGAGTATAATGGAAGTACGTTGCTAATAGGAGCCTTGTTCTTTACATTTCAAATTTATGGCGATTTTTCAGGATATTCAGATATAGCCATTGGTACGGCAAGGTTGTTTGGGTTTGATTTAAAACAGAACTTTGCATTTCCTTATTTTTCAAGAGATATTGCTGAGTTTTGGAGGCGTTGGCATATTAGTCTTTCCACATGGTTTAGAGATTATGTGTATATACCTCTTGGCGGTAGCCGTGGCGGATTGTTGAAAAAAGTGCGCAATACATTTATTATATTTATAGTGAGTGGTTTTTGGCATGGAGCTAACTGGACTTTTATTTTCTGGGGATTTCTTAATGCGCTGTATTTTTTACCACTTTTAGTAATGAAAAAAAATAGGAATCATCTCAATAGCATAGCAGAAGACTCCTTTTTACCAACATTTAGAGAATTCATAGCTATGTTCTTAACTTTTTTGTTAACTGTTTTTGCTTGGATTTTCTTTAGAGCAGAAAATCTGCAACATGCATTTAGTTATGTAGCAGGAATAATAAATAAGAGTTTATTCACTTTACCAACAGTAAGGCCAAGTTATCTTTTTTTGTTATTGATGTTTTTTATAGGAGTAGAATGGCTTGGTAAAAAACAACAGTTTGCAATACAGAAATTGTTTGCTAAAAAGCCAAAAGCATTAAGATGGAGTTTTTATATATTTCTTATCATTTTAGTGTTTTTATATAGTAGTCAAACCGAACAGGAGTTTATTTATTTTCAATTTTAGATGAAACACTATTTAAAACAAATTGTTGTATTTTCTCTATTATTTTTTTTAATAGACAAGTGTTTCTATTTTCAACTTTCACATAAAGCAGATCAAGAGTTTGATAAAAGATTAGAATATGTTTTGAATGGCATTATGTCCAAAGAGTTACTTGTGCTAGGATCTTCCAGAGGAGTACACGATGTTTCTGCTAGAATGATTGATAGTGCAACAAGTTTTTCAGCATATAATTTATCTTATAGAGGATCAAATGTAACATTTCAAGAGTTTGTGCTAAGTACGTATTTAAAGTACAACAAAGCTCCTAAAATAGTGTTGCTAGTGGTTGATGATGATGCCGAGTTTAAAGAAGTTTCTAGTTTACAGTTTAGATATGATAGGTTGTACCCTCTTCAAAATTATAATTACATCAATAATGAGTTGGTAAACAAAGGCAAGGAGTCAGTACTTTCAAGAATCTTTTATTTAGCGAGATTGAGACATACTGATATTTTTGCAAAAAAAAATGAACCCAATGAATTTGAAGAGTTGAATGAACTTGGAGATAATTTATTAAGTGTAAAGAATAATCCAAACCTTGAATTTAAAGCAGATATTGTAGCTTATGACAGGTCTGATGAAGTAAAAAGTAAATTAGAGAGTTTTTATAAAATTCAAGAACTTTGTAAGGATAACGGTATAAAGCTTTGTTATATCTTTCCTCCAAATTTCAAAACCTTCAATAATCAGTTTTGCAAACGAATTGAAGAAATTGTAGAGGAAAATGCCATTGTGAAATATAATACAAATGATGAGTTTTATCTTAATAAAGAAAATTTTCGAGACGAATCTCATTTAAATAAAAAAGGGGCTGAGCATTTTACAAATGAGATCATCTCCTTTTTAAATAAATCAAAATAAATGAAAAAAATAGCCGTAATCCCCATACGTAAAGGATCTAAGGGAATTCCAAATAAGAATAAAAAGAAAATGGTAGGGCGTCCACTGTTTACCTGGGCGTTAAAAGAAGCCGTTTTTTCTAATTTAGATGAAGTGTATGTGTTTACAGATGATGCACAGGTGATTGCGTTTGTAGAACGTGAATATTACTGGACACCAAAAGTAAAAGCGTTACTCAGAAATGACAAAAATGCCAATGATACAGCTTCCACAGAGGCTGCGATGTTAGAATTTGCTGAAAAAATACAGTACGATTTTGATGTGTTAACCTTATTGCAGGCTACTTCTCCATTCACCTTGGCGGAAGATATTGATACCTGCTTGCAAAAAATCACAACAGAGAACTATGATAGTGCTTTAACGGTGGTGAATACCCATAGGTTTACCTGGAAAAGTTCAGGTGAAGCTATTAATTATAATGTGTTTCAGAGACCTAGACGACAAGATTTTGAAGGATTGTTAATTGAGAACGGGGCTGTATATTGCACCACAAAAGCAGCTTTTGAAACTTCAAAAAATAGAATCAGTGGTAAAATTGCTACGGTAACCATGGCTGAAGAATCACTTACTGAAATTGATTCCTTATCAGATTGGACCATTGTGGAGCAATTGTTGGCGCAACGTTTAAAATCGAATAGAAGACCAGAAAAAATCACTCACTTGGTGTTAGATGTAGATGGTGTTTTTACCAACGGAAGCATCAGTTATACAGCGGAAGGCGAGCACACCAAAACGTTTGATATGCGCGATGGTATGGGCTTAGAAATTTTAAGAGAAGACAACATCAAAGTCATGGTGATGACTTCTGAAAATTCGCCTTTAGTAGCCGCACGTATGGAGAAATTAAAGATTGAAAATGTGTATTTAGGGATTAAAGATAAATATGCATTGATAGCGCACATAGTTAAAGAAGAAGGTTTGGCCTTGTCTCAGCTAGCTTATATGGGAGACGATGTAAACGATTTGGCAAATTTATGTAGTGTGGGCTGGGCATTAGTACCCAACAATGCAACAGAACGTGTGAAACCATATGCCGATATCTTATTAAATGCCGATTCTGCTAACGGAGCAATTCGCGAGGCTTGTGAATGGATTATAAAATATAATGCTCGTTTTTAGAGATATTTAAGAGTGTGAATATTATATATTGACTGTTATTTTGGAGTAGTCAATAATTTAGTTTTTCTTGTAATATATAGGGGTAACATTTGGTTTACTCCGTAATGTATTTCCGGTTGAAGTCTATATAGTCTTCGATAATACCGCTTTAGACTTGTTTGCTAGAGCTAAGTACTCTATTTTTAAAGAAAAAAACATGTCGATACACTACCGAGTTCATGCCCGACCCAATCCTCAAAACAGAACAGCACCTGCTAAATATTATGCTACTTCGGTAGTCAACGGAACTACTGACTTGGATGCTTTAGCGGATACAATTTCCCAGCAATGCTCTGTAACACCTAGTGATTGTTATGCAGTTTTGATAGCTTTAGAAACTAATATGATGCAAGAGTTACGGGAAGGAAAAAGTGTAAAACTGGGCCGTATAGGTAGTTTTCGGGTGAGTGTGATTTCGGAAGGGAAAGATACAGCAGCTGCTGTAACGCCAGCTGCTATGAAACAACGAAAAATTATTTTTAAACCAGCTCAGGCCATGCAGCAAATGTTGCAAAAGTTGTCTTTTAAGAAAATAAAGTAAAGCGCTTCAATAGGACTATTTAGGATATTGATGTCGATTTTTGGGAAGAATAGCTTTAATACTACGGACAAAGCTCTTAAAACTCTTGAGAAACAAATTCAAACTGTAGTGCGTTTGTATATAAACAGACAACAGTTTGAACTAAAACAGCCGTCAGTTTTTACTAAAACTGACGGCTGTTTTATTAAGTATTCTTAGGAAGAATTATTTTCTATATTTTAGTTTGTCTCTTTGAACTTGTTCAATCGCTAAAATATCTTTTTGCTTGTAATCTAATGCTTGATGAACCGCTTTTAAGTCTCTACATAATTTGCGTAAGCCCATAGGTTCTAAAGAAGCAGCGTGATCGGTACCTTTCCAGGTTCTGTCAATGGTATAGTGACGTTCAATAATGTTAGCTCCTAAAGTAAAAGCAGCCACATCTACAGCAATTCCTAAATGGTGACCAGAGAAACCAATATGTTTCACTTTGTCGGTATATTTGTCAATCAATAATTTGATGTCTAACAAACATACATCTTCAAAAGGAACAGGATATCCTGATGTACAATTGTACACTACTAAATCTTGATTTCTACCCTTTTCGATAAAGAAATTGATTAAGGTTTCAATTTCATCTTTAGAAGTCATTCCGGTAGAAATATGAATTTCTCCTTTATAGTTATCACACAACCATCCCAACATTTCAAAGTTGTTGTTACAGGCCGAAGGGATTTTAATGAATTCAGGGTTTAGTGAAGCAATCTCTTTAGCAGAAGTAGTATCCCAAACCGAAGTAGAATATACAATTCCTATTTCTTCACAAAAATCTTTTAATTTTTGGTGTTGTGCAACATCAAACTCTAAAAACTCTCTATGAGCACCATAAGTGTCACCATAAGAATTCACTGGGTTAGGGTGCGGAGCATTGTACTGCTCTTCAGTTAACAATTCTTTGTTGTTTCTTTTCTGAAATTTAACAGCATCAGCATTACAAAAGATTTTAGCAACTTTAATCAGCTCTTTTGCAATCTCCATATCTCCTTTGTGGTTACAACCAATTTCTGCAATAACAAAGGGCTTCTTATAAATAGTACTCATTTTTTCAAAATTATATCGCAGCCAAATATAGGTATATACATATTAATGAACAATTACACTTATCCGTATTTTTTGTTCTTTTATCCAAAAGCATAACGCTAAAATTTATAAAGTGTTATTTTTGGCGTATGTTAATTAAAGATAGACATACACATGCCTAAAAAAGTTTTTGTATTGTTCCCTGATGGAGTAGGATTGCGAAATTTTGCGTTGACCAATTTTAAAGAAGTAGGTGAGCAGCAAGGAATTGATGTTTGGTATTGGAACAATACGAGTTTTACGGTTAAAGATCGATTAGGCTATAATGAAGTGCTTATTGAAGATAAAAGTCAGCATCCATTAACAGCGGTGTATAGTCGAGTTCGTAAAAGGGCCGAATTGAATGTTTGGACAAAGCAATTTAATGATGTGGTCTATCAACTATATAAATTTCCTTTCAGCTATAAGGGATTGAAAAATACGTTCAGAAGTGGATTGACCAAAACGTTGATAGGGTTAAAGTCTTCTGAAAAAGGAGTAGAAAGTGTACGCGAGCGCATTAAAAGGTTAGAAAGAAGCACCTCTAAATACACGTATTGTAAACAACAATTGCAAGAGCATCAGCCAAAAATGGTGTTGTGTACCAGTCAGCGAGCCACACAGGCCATTGCACCTTTACTAGCGGCTAAAGATTTAGGAATTCCTACGGCTACATTTATCTATTCTTGGGACAATGTGCCTAAGGCGATGTTAGTGGTAGAAACCGATTTCTATTATGTATGGAGTGAACATATGAAGGCTGAATTGTTACAGTACTATCCATTCATCAAAGAAGAACAAATTACGGTTACAGGTACCCCGCAGTTTGAGCCACATTACGATAGCTCATTAGTATTACCACGAGAAGAATTTTTCAAGCAACATGGATTGGATACTGAAAAGCGATATATCTGTTATTCCGGGGATGATGAAACAACCTCTCCGTTAGATCAGTATTATGTAGAAGATTTGGCTTTGGCGGTACGAGAACTGAATAAAGAAGGCTATAATCTTGGAATCATCTACCGTAAATGTCCGGTTGATTTTACAGATCGATACGATGCCATCCTAGAAAGATATAAAGATGTAGTAGTTCCGATAGCGCCTATTTGGACGCAAATCGGAAAAAACTGGAATGAAATAGCCCCTTCGAAAGAAGATTTTAAAATGCTCATTAACGTGTGCGAACATACAGAGTTGGTAACCAATGTGTGTTCGTCAACTGTGTTTGATTTTGCAGTACATAACAAACCTTGTGTTTATTATAACTATGAACAGCCACAATTAAAAAAAGGAATCAGAGACATAGGTCAAAATTACCATTATGTTCATTTTAGATCAATGCCTTCTAAAGATGCCGTGGTTTGGGCCTTACACAAGGAAGCGTTAAAAGATAAGGTAAAAGCCATACTAGATAAAAAAGTGAATCCAACAAAGGAAACACAACAATGGTATGACGTTATTGTGGGTACGACTCCAACCAAGGCTTGTGAAAATATTTGGAAAGCGGTAGGTAGTAAAATAAACTAAGGAAGTATAATTGAGGTCTAGAAAATCTGTAACGCTTGAGATGGTAGAGTAATGGTCAAATTTTGTAAGTATATTGGAATCATTTCGATCTTAACATCATTATTTATGTTTTTTTTTGATGTTGTATATTCAAATATATTTACTCACTCTCCAGTGACCACTAAGGTAGGGTATATTAACTCAAAAAAAGATACCCACTTCAATTTAGTATTTATAGGGTCTTCTAGGGTAGCAAATCATATAGTTCCTAGTGTATTTGAAGAAGAATTAAATTTGAGTGCAATTAACTTTGGTGTTATGGATGCACGACCAAAAGACATGCTTGTCTTAATCAAAGCATTGGATACATGGAATATTACATATGATACTCTTTATGTGCAATTAGATTATTATTACAATTCCTTTGATAGGTCAAATTTTATGTATTATGAAATGTTACCTTATACAAATCTTTTACCCTTGCAATCATATTTTGAATCAGAACACGACAATTTATATATAGAGTATGTGCCTTTTTATAAATATGCAGCTAATGATAGCAAGCTTGGTGTTAGGGCTCTTGTAAAAGAAATAATTACAAAAGAATCAATGTTTGAAGATAGTAAAGGCTTCGTTCCGCTGTATGGTACAGGAAATACATGGAAACGAGTATTACCCGATACAGTACCAAGTAAAGGTAACCCATATATAGCAACTTTAAAGGCTTACAGTGAGAGCCATAAACTAAACGTTAAGTTTTTTGTAGCACCTTTTAGAGAAGATGTTGAGAATTTACGTTTTATAGATTCATTAAAAGTCAGATTGCCAGATCTTATAAATTTTTCAACAAAAATCACTCAGGGTGAGTATTTTAAAAATGGTTATCATTTGAATAATGAAGGAGCTATGAAGTTTTCTAAATTATTTGCTAAGTATCTAAAAGAAAAGTAAAAATGCTCTTTAATTCATTTCAGTTTTTAGTGTTTTTGCCTTTAGTTTTTCTAATCTATTGGTCTATAGGTCAGCAAAGGATTAAGGAGCAAAACGTATTTATTTTACTAGCTAGTTATGTGTTTTATGGATGGTGGGATTATCGCTTTTTAGCATTGATTTTAGCTAGTACTTTATTAGATTTTTTTGTAGCTCAGAAAATAGAAAATACAAATCAAAAAGAAAAGGCGAAGCGGTGGCTGTTTGTAAGTCTGTTGTTCAATTTAGGTTTATTGATAGTTTTTAAATATTACAATTTCTTTGTTGATAGTTGGGTACAAGCCTGGAAAGTTTTTGGTGTAACTATGCATGTTTCTACCATGCGAATTATTTTGCCTGTAGGAATATCATTTTATACATTTCAAACATTGAGTTACACTATAGATGTTTATAGAAGAAATTTAAAAGCTACGAAAGATTTTATTGGATTTGCGGCCTTTGTTACTTTTTTTCCGCAATTAGTAGCGGGACCAATTGAAAGAGCTACGCATTTGCTTCCGCAATTTCATAATTCAAGAAAATTCAATTATGATAAAGCTATCTCAGGAGTACATTTATTCATATGGGGCTTGCTAAAAAAAGTGGTTATTGCAGATTCCTGTGCTGTTTATGTAGATGCAATTTTTGATAATTATGAGCATTTAAACGCTGCAACTTTAATACTGGGAGCTGTTTATTTTGCATTTCAAATATATGGTGATTTTTCAGGATACTCAGATATGGCAATTGGTTTGGCCAGACTTTTTGGTTTTGATTTAATGCGAAATTTTAAAACACCATACTTTAGTAGAGATATTGCTGAATTTTGGAGAAGATGGCATATTTCTCTTTCCACATGGTTTAGAGATTACTTGTATATACCTCTAGGAGGAAGTAGAGGAGCAAAAATACAGCAGGTGCGAAATGTGTTTATAATTTTCTTGGTAAGTGGGTTATGGCACGGTGCTAACTGGACATATGTTTTTTGGGGAGGACTAAATGCGTGCTATTTTTTGCCATTACTCTTGTTCAGTAAGAATAGAAAAAATATTGGTGATCTTGAAATTTTATCAAGTATAGATTTTATTAAAAACCTAGGTAGGATAGCAGTAACATTTGCTTTTACTTGTTTTGCGTGGATTTTTTTTAGAGCTGAAAATTTGCAAAGTGCTTTTCAGTACATCAAACAGATTACTAATTTTAAGTTTAAAGTAGAGTATTTATCTATAGAAAGGTATTCTGTAGAGTTATTGTTGATGTTATTTATTTTTGTGTTGGTTGAATGGTTTTACAGAAATAGAGAAGAACCTTTGAGTGGGAAAAGGTGCTTGTTAAAAGTGAGCCTTGCAATTGTTACGATTTTAATTTTGGGTTCGTATTCTAATCCTAAAGATTTTATATATTTTCAATTTTAGAGGTAGTAAGCTTGAGAAAATTTCTGAATTATATAGGCGTAGTTTTTCTTTTAACAATAGGTATAGCATATACTTTAGATGTATTGTATACAGGTATTTATACTTATGGTGCTGCAAGAACAAAAACAACGTTAGCCTTACAGGAAAAGGAAAAAGAATTTGATGTAGTTTTTTTAGGTTCTTCAAGAGCAAACAATCATTTTGATACGGCTGTTTTTGAGGAGAATGACCTAAAAGTATATAACTTTGGAATGAGCGGAGCTCAATTAGAAGAGAATTTACTCCTGTTGAAATTGTTGATTGCTAATAAGACAAAAATTCACACGCTTGTTTTACAAGTAGATACTAATTTGATAGATACCTATATTTCTGAGGGAACTCGGGTTTCTTTTTATCCGTTTATAGATGAAGATATTATTTCTTCTTATTATGAGAACAAACAGATTAATGAATTTGATTATTTTAAATATGTTCCATTTTACAGATATATGAAGTATGATTCACGTATAGGTTTTAGAGAAACAGCTTTGATAATGGCAAAGTTTCACCAGAAAACTTTAAATGAAGCTAATCTTGGTTTTTCACCTTTATTAGGTATGGGGAAAAATATGAGTTATAATTTAGCGAATGCAAAACCTTTACAGAAACATCCTTACTATGAAGAAATTAAACAGATTTGTGCTAAAGAAAATATAAGGTTTGTTCCGGTGACTACACCTATTTGTGAAAATAGTAGTTCAAATAACTTTTTTAAAAAAATTAGAGCATATTACCCTGAAATAAAAGAGTTGAGTTTTCTTGTAACTGATGATAAATATTTTGAATCTTGCGGACATATGAATGTTGAAGGTGCTCAATTTTTTTCAGAACAGGTATATGAGATGTTTTTTAATAAACAGAATTAATTAAATGAAAATAGGATTTATCACCCCCGAATATCCACATCCAAAAGTAAAACATGCGGCCGGACTAGGGACTAGTATTAAAAATTTAGCAGTTGCTTTGGAGCAGCAAGGACATGATGTATATGTGTTTGTGTACGCACAGGAGAAAGCCGAAACTTTTGTAGAAGACGGAATTTCATTTCATTTGATACCTGATCTTTCTTATAAAGTTGCTAAGTGGTACCAATACCGAAAATACATTCAGCATACCGTACAAGCGATTGTCACCAAAGAGCAAATAGAAATTTTAGAAGTACCAGACTGGACAGGGATTTCGGCGTTTATGAAATTTTCAGTGCCTGTAGTCATGCGCTTTCATGGAAGTGACACCTATTTTTGTCATATCGAAGGCCGTCAACAGAAGTTTAAAAACAAACTCTTTGAAAGCCTGGCAGTCAAAAGCGCTCAGGCTTATATTGCGCCTACTCAATATGCAGGGGATGTAAGTTCACAGTTATTTCAAATTAAAAATAAAGAAGTTCGAACCATTCATTACGGATTGGCTTTAGAGCAATTTGTAAACGATACACCAGAGGTATACGAAACCGGATTGGTGCTGTACATAGGAACCATCATAAGAAAAAAAGGTGTGTTGGAATTGCCTGAGATTTTTAAACGAGTGCAACAGCAACATCCAACCGCGCGTTTAGTTTTGGTAGGAAGTGATGCTCCCGACTTACAAACCAGACAGGCCTCTACCTGGGAATTGCTAAGTTCTCAACTGACTTCTGAATTGAAAGCCAATGTTTCTTATCTAGGAAAAGTGCCGTATCAAAAAGTACAGGAATTGATTCAGAAAGCGCATGTATGTGTGTTTCCCACGTATGCAGAAACTTTAGGGATGGTGACCATAGAATCTATGGCGATGCAAAAACCGGTAGTGAATAGCAACATCGGTTGGGCGCAAGAATTGATGGAAGATGGCAAAAGTGGCTACTTGGTACATCCTTCAAATCATACAACCTATGCAGATAGGATTATCAACTTGTTGAATAATAAAGAGCTTTGTAGGGAAATAGGAGCAGAAGCATTACGTTTTGTTTCGACAAAATTTGATATCAAAAAGCAGGTAGCTAAAAATATACAGTTCTATGAAGAACAGATTGGAACAAGAGCTTAAATCTCTTTTATATGAACTCTCAATACGCTATATATAGTTTATGATAACAGTTGTGATACATGAAACGAAAGTCGTAAAGATTTTAAGAGGCGGTAATGAGTTGGGCATAAATAATAAGAATATTGGAAAATGTTTTGTGAAATTAGCTAAAGATTTTCCTGATGATATTTTGATTTGGAGCGAAGAACGCTTTTTTAAAAATATAAATTATCAAGCGATAGCCGCTCATTTTCAGAACAGACTAACAATGGTTTCTTTTGCTGTAAATGGAGAATTTTTTATCAATAACAGGATTGGTTATATAGATTCTTCTGCCATGTTGAAAATGAGTAAACAGCATGCTATGGCTTCGTGGCGGATGTCGGCAAATGTAGGTGCATTGAACGCCTCAATTGTGAATGCTTATGAGAATGACTTTTTAAGAGATTTTCCTTTTGAATATACGCTAACCTCTATAGCGAAAAGAGCCATGCCAAAAGGATTGTTTTGTTATCATGATCCTAAAATTTTAAAAGATACTTTTGATGTAGTAGAGACTAACTTTAATCCTCAATATGCATATCTTTTTAAATTTGCTAAGGAACATTATAAATCAGTTTGGATCTACTTTTTGTTGATTTCTTTTTTGATTTATGATAAAAGATGTATGATTTTCTCATTTTTTAAAGGTGTTACTTTAAAAAGAAAATCAGCAGTTCAATTAAAGGAAAACAAAATGTCTGTAGTTGATGGAAGTGCTCTGGAATCCAGTACTATAGATGTAATTATCCCAACGATTGGAAGAAAAAAATATTTGTATGATGTGTTGGTTGATTTGAAAAATCAAACCCATCTCCCCAAAAAAGTAATCATCGTAGAGCAAAATCCTGTAAAGAATAGTACGTCGGAATTAGAGTATCTTTCAACAGAAAATTGGCCTTTTGAAATTATACATGAATTTACAAATATAGCAGGGGTTTGTAGAGCAAGAAATATAGCTCTTGATCACGCCACGAGTGATTACCTGTTTTTGGCAGATGATGATATTAGAATAGAGTTGTCATTTATAAAAGAGGCTTTAACTAAAATGATTAATTTAGATGTAAAAGGAGTTACTTTTAGTTGTTTAAAACCCAATCAGGATAAAAGCTATTTCATAGATCATCAAACAGGAATTTTTGGATCAGGATGTTCAATCATAGAAAATAGTGGAATAAAGTTCGATCAAAAATTTGAGTTTGGTTTCGGAGAAGATTTAGAATTTGGAATGCAATTAAGAGAATCTGGAATTGATATTATTTTTTTTTCAGTTCCAGAAATTATTCATTTAAAAGCTCCAATGGGAGGTTTTAGAACAAAGTTTATACATAAGTGGGATAATGAAAAAATTCAGCCTAAACCATCTCCAACCGTATTGTATTCTAAACAAAAACATGGTGTGCAAGAACAAATTTTAGGTTATAAAATGTTGTTGTTCTTTAATGAATTGAAAAGAGTTTCATTTTCAGAACTTCCAACTTTTCTGAGTCAATTTCAAAAGAAATGGGAGGCGTCTAAATATTGGGCTGAAAGGTTATGATCAAATTTTACACAGATAAAAAATATATAAACGAAAAATATCGAAGAAATGTTTTTCCATTACTGTTTGATCTATATTTTAAAGAAAATCAAGATTTACTAAAATTGTATTCGGAAGTTTCAAAATTGGAAGATGCTCAAGTTTTAATAGTGCCAATTTCTATTGATATTTTCTTTAAATCAAAAAAGAAAAAAGAGTTATATAAATTCATAGATAAGGCAAATAGTCTTAATAAATCTGTTTGGATATATTCAAGTGACGATAGGGGAATAACCATAGATAAAAATGTCTTGACTTTCAGGTTTGGTGGGTTCAAGAGCAAAACCTCTATTAATAATACAGTGATGTTGCCTGTTTTTATAGAGGATCCTTTAGATATTTTAAAGATTGATTTTTATCCATTAAAGAAAAATGAACATCCTTTAATTGGTTTTGTAGGTCATGCTGATAAATCAATAAAAAAAATATGGAAAGAACAGTTAATTCATTTATACAATTGCACAAAAATACTCTTGAAAAAGGAGCATTTCGATCATCAAAAGTACTTTCCTTCAGCGGTGATAAGGTATAATTTATTGAAAGAGTTAGAGAGTAGTTCATCAATCCATACAAACTTTATCTATAGAGGACAATATAGAGCTGGTGCTAAAAGTGATGGGGAAAAGCAACGAACTACTTTAGAATTTTATCAAAATATTTTTGATTGTCCTTATACATTCTGTATTCGCGGTGCAGGAAATTTTTCTGTAAGATTATATGAAACATTGGCTTTAGGAAGAATTCCGGTTTTGATAGATACAGATTGCAGACTTCCATTAGAGAATGAAATAGACTGGAAAAAGCATAGCTTGATCACAACCCAAGAAAATTTGATTGAAGATTTTGTGGTTTTTCATAATTCGCTATCCAATAAAGAATTTGAAGCTATTCAAATTTCAAATAGAAAATTATGGAATACCCATTTTAGAAGAGATGCTTTTTTTATGAAGATATATGAGCAACAGAAAAATAATTTTGAATGAAGTTTTCCTTAATTATATGTACCTATAAAAGGGCAAAAGCTATTCAAAATTTGATGGAGTCGGTTTCTCAGCAAACACTATATCCAAATCAGATTTTGATAGTGGACGGTTCGCTTGACTCAGAAACCGAATTGCTGTTTAACAATGCGAATTATAAAAATGTTCAGTATTATAAAGTGACTCCAGAGCAAAGTGGTTTAACCAAACAACGTAATGTTGGAGTTGCTAAAGTAGCTAAGGAAGCTGAAGTAGTTTGCTTTTTAGATGACGATACAGTTTTAGAACCTGATTATTTTGAAGAAGTCATTCGAGTTTTTAAGAATCATGCAGGAGTAGTTGGTGTAGGAGGCGTTGCGGTCAATGAAAATCGTTGGCAAGTAAAAGAAGAAGGCAAGCAGTATGATAACAAGAAATATTACGAATGGGAAGGTTATGTGTGCAAAGAAGGACAACGCAATGTGATTCGGAATTATTTAGGATTGGCTTCTAACAAACCACCCGGAGTAATGCCTGAATATTCGCATGGAAGAACCATGGGGTATCCATTAACAGGAAAGACGTATGAAGTAGATTTGTTAATTGGCATGTCAATGGCTTTTAGAAAAAAAGTGGTTGATGCTATTCCATTTTCAACTTATTTTGAAGGCTATGGCTTGTATGAAGATGCAGATTTTAGCATTCGTGCGCAACAATTTGGGAAATTAGTGCTAGCTACAGCAGCGCAACTCAATCATTATCATGATGCTTCTGGCCGTCCAAATCAATACAAATATGGGAAAATGGTTACGAGAAACGGATGGCGTATTTGGCGGTTAAAATATCCAAATCCTTCCATGAAGGCTAAAATAAAATGGTATTTAATTTCCTGGGTTTTGATAGGTTTGAGAGGATTGAATGTATTGACAACTTCCAAAAAGAAAGAAGCTTTTACAGAAACGATGGGAAGACTTATAGGTTTGTTTGGCTTGCTTTTTCAAAAACCTAGTACTAAATTATGATAGCACTTCTTAAAAAGAAAATATCTAAAAAGATTTCCGAAATTCAAAAGTATCGGAAATATGTGCGTTGGTATAATGGAAATGAGAAAGTAATTCTTCTGGAACTTTCTAGGCGGACTAAAGTGCGTACTTATCTTAATTTGATCATTCGTTTAAATGAAAGTTTTCATCACCCAATTGTTGTGAAATTTTCACCTTGGAAGTTTTTCATTTTAGCTCGTTGGTTTAAAGATTTTTCGAATTTGTACTTTGTAGTTAATATTTCGTCTCATAAAATATTTAAGAAATTAAGCACGTCTTCTAAATCAGATATTAAAGTTGATTTTAACTATAGAAATGTACTTAATTCTAAGAATTATTTAGATAATGTATTGCCATATATAATGCATCCAGCAAATTATTTATTAGAACAACCAGAGTTATTATCTAAATCGGTTGGCATTGTGATTAGTGGTAATGTGAATCAAAATATATACGATACGAATCATATGAAACAATGGTTCGGTATAGAAAATAGATGGAAAGTTTATCAAGAATTGATTCAAGACAAAAATGCGGTACAGATTAATGGGACTGAGTATATGGATGCTACAATATCAAAAAAGTATCTTGATAAATTAGTTCTCATGAAGTGGGATAGTGGTGCCATTGCTATTGAAAAATGGAGAAGTTATTTGTCGGCTTCTAAATATATGTGGTGTGCTCCTGGAATGACAATGCCGCTTTGTCATAATATTTTGGAAGCGATGTCGGTTGGTGTTGTGCCTATTTTAAATTATGCAGACTGGCTAAATCCAAGCTTAGAGGATGGTAAAAATTGTCTGGTTTATGAAACTTTAGAAGAAATTCCTGATGTCATAGAAAGGGCTTTGAAAATTTCAGATGAAGTGTATGAAAACATGCAAGATGAAGTATGTAGCTATTATCATCAATATTATGAAAGTTTTAATTTTGATACTTTAAATTCACTCACCATACTGAATGAAACCCAAACAGATATTAAACCATAATTATTTCTCATGAAGTTTTTGATTGTAACCCATGTAGTTCATACTCAAAAGGAAGGGCAAATCTACGGATATGCTCCTTATATTAGGGAAATGAATATTTGGTTGAAGTATGTTGATGAGGTAATTATTGTTGCTCCAATAGAGAACAGAGCTGTTTCTTCTATTGATATTTGTTACCAGCATACAAAAATTAAGTTCGTTGCGGTTCCTCAGTTTTCATTAGTAAATGCAACAGAAATTGTAAAAACAGCAGTGAAATTACCCTTGTTATTTTCAAAGGTCTTTTCAGCAATGAAGAGGGCAGACCATATTCATTTACGCTGTCCAGGTAACATGGGACTTATAGGGTGTGTGTTACAAATTGCTTTTCCAAAAAAGTCAAAAACGGCTAAATATGCAGGAAATTGGGATCCTAAAAGTAAGCAGCCTTGGACTTATCGTTTACAACAAAAATTTCTTAGAAATACGAGTTTTACCAAAAATATGCAAGTGTTGGTATATGGTGATTGGGAAAATGAGACAAAAAATATTAAATCTTTTTTTACAGCTACCTATGCGGAACGTGATAAGGAAACTGTGTTGCCTCGTACTTATGCAGGGAAATTAAAGTTTCTATTCGTAGGAATGCTGGCGGCGGGTAAAAGACCTGAATATGCCATTGATTATGTTGTTGGTTTAAGAAAAAAAGGTGTGAATGCTTCTCTTGATATTTTTGGTGATGGATTGTTAAGACATGATTTAGAGAAATTAATTCAAGAGCATCAAGTAGAACATTATATAAGCTTAAGAGGTAATCAGCCAAAAGACATTGTTCAGAAAGCCTATAAAGAAAGTCATTTTATGATATTACCTTCTAAGAGTGAAGGTTGGCCAAAAGTTGTGGCCGAGGCTATGTTTTGGGGGTGTATTCCTATTTCTACAGATGTTTCTTGTGTTTCATTTATGTTAGATAAAGGAAAAAGAGGAATTGTTTTATCTTTAAATTTAGAAGAAGATATCAAACAGTTTTCGAATTTGTGTGTTGATGAAATTCAGCTTCAGGAAATGGCAAAATCTGCAGAAATCTGGTCTAGATCCTATACTACAGATTATTTTGATAGCGAAATTCAAAAATTACTTCATTAATGAGAGTAGTCCAATTAATAGATTCTTTGGAGCCTGGTGGAGCAGAACGTATGGCGGTAAATATAGCTAACGGTTTGGCTAATGAATTAGAGTTTTCTGCATTGGTAGCTACTCGGCTAGAAGGGGATTTAAAACCTTCTATTAAAGACGATGTCGTTTATGAATTTTTAGAGCGAAAAAAGACAGTGGATATAAACGCTATTTTTCGATTTAAAAAGTTTTTAAAAAGCAATCAGATTTCTATTATTCATGCACATAGCAGTTCTTATTTTTTTGCGTGTCTAACTAGAATGTTTTTTCCATCGGTAAAAATAATTTGGCATGATCACTACGGAAACAGTGAATTTCTAGAAAAAAGACCTTTTAAAATCTTAAAGTTTTGTGCACGTAGTTTTGATGCTGTACTGTCGGTAAATGATCAATTAAAGAAATGGGCAGTTGATAAGCTTAAAGTAAAGAATTGTTATTTCATTCCTAATTTTGCTGAATTAGGAAATACTGAAAAAAGAGAAACTTTTTTAAAAGGTGAAGAAGGGAAACGTATCGTTTGTTTGGCCAATTTAAGACCTCAAAAAGATCATATTACTTTACTCAAAGGAGCCAATTTAGTATTTCAAGAACACCCAGATTGGACATTACATTTAGTGGGGAAAGATTTCAATGATGAGTATTCAAAATCTATAAAAGAGCTTGTGAAGTCATTGAAATTAGTTGATAATGTATTCTTTTACGACAGTCGTCAAGATATCCCCTTTATTCTTTTTCAAGCTACCATCGGAGTTTTGTCATCAAAATCCGAAGGTTTACCGGTAGCTTTATTAGAATACGGATTAAGTAAATTACCTGTTGTAGTCACTAATGTTGGTCAGTGTTCGGATGTAATTGAAAATGGAGAAAATGGTATTGTTATAGATTCAACTAATTTTAGTTCTTTACATGATGCGCTAGTCGAATTACTGTTAGATTCTACAAAACGAAAAAAAATAGGCTTAAATTTGAATAGTAGCGTGAATAATCATTTTAGTAGAAAATCATATTTATGTAAACTCATTGAAATTTATGAGGGTTCAGCTTAGAAAAAAAACACAAAATTATCAGTATAAAAAAGAAGGAAGTCTAATACTCTTACATATTATTTTAGGAGTTTTGATTGTATTATTAAGAAAGCCAGCTGCTCTTACTTATGTAATATTATATAGTGGTTTTGCTTTTTATTATCTTCTTAAAACTAAGAATAAGAAAAATGAAGTACTACTTATATGTAGTTATCTAACAGGGATGGATGTTTTTGCTAGAATGACTCATGGATTGTTTTTTTCAGAACAGATTAAATATCTTATTTTGATTTTTATGATATTGGGAATGTTTTACAAAGGTTTTAAAATAAAAGGAGTTTATTATATTCTGTACCTTCTACTACTCATCCCCGGAATATATATATCTGCTACAAATACTCTAAGTTATGATGCTGTTTTTAGAAAAATTATAGCATTTAATTTAAGTGGGCCTTTTTGTTTAGGATTTTGTGCTTTGTATTGTATAGATAGGGAGATAACATTTTTTCAACTTAAAAGGATTTTATTTTGGATGTTATTGCCAATGATATCAATGGCTGTGTTTGTAACCTTTTTTAAGGTAGATATGTCTCAGTCATTTGTTAATACGGCATCTAATTTTGCAGCTTCGGGTGGATATGGACCTAATCAAGTAAGCGTTGCATTGGGCGTAGGAATGTTTATTTTACTTGTACGTTTTTTATTAGATTCACCAACACTTAAATTAAAAGTGATTAATGGAATATTATTAGCATATTTTATTTATCGGGGGTTGATTACTTTTTCGAGAGGTGGAGTTTTAACATCACTTTTTGCTGCTGTTCCATTCGTAGGACTTTTAATATTATATGGAGGTAATAGGATAAAAGGAAAAATGATTAAATATATCCTTGTAATGTCCGGTGTGTTTTCATTGGTATGGGGAGCTGCAAATATGACATCAAACGGTCTTTTGGGACATAGGTACAATAATGAGGATGCAATTGGAAGAAAAAAGGCGGATGCCTTAGGAGGGAGAGAGGAATTAATGGGGTATGAATTAGAAGCCTTCTTTGAAAATCCTTTTTTAGGAATTGGAGTTGGTAATAACAAATTTTTTAGAGTTGAAGAATCAGGTATTGAAGCTGCATCTCATAATGAGATTACTCGATTGCTGGCAGAGCATGGATTACTTGGTATTTTAGCTTTTTTAATATTACTATTAGTTCCATTAGTACGGTTTCTTAACTACCATAAAAATGTATTCGCAATGTCTTTTTTCATATTTTGGTTATTAACTATTAACCATAATGCTACCCGGATAGCTATGCCCGCTTTTCTATACGGATTGTCTGTTTTAACTCTCTATAATGAAAAACCTTCTGTACATAGGAAACAAGTTGTCGCATAGTGGAGTTACAGTAACTACGATTGAAACTTTGGGGAATAAATTTCAGGAGGAAGGCTTCTCCGTTATTTATGCATCTTCAGTGAAGAATAAGACCTTGAGAATGCTTCATATGGTTTGGGTTTTTCTTATAAATCAATATAAAACGGATGCTATTTTAATAGATACCTATAGTACGTCTAATTTCTATTACGCAGTGGTAATAGGTCAATTGGCTAAATTGTTTCGTAAACCCTATATTCCAATACTTCATGGGGGGAATTTAGAAAGTAGATTGAAGAATAATTCCAAATTGGCATATCCATTATTTTCAAAATCATTAGCCAATGTAGCTCCTTCATTATTTTTAAAATCGATATTTGAGAATTATGGTTATAAGAACACGGTATTCATACCAAACCCTATTGATGTTAAAGAATATTCATTTTTAAAAAGAGAAAAAACTAGCTTAAAGTTACTTTGGGTACGTTCTTTTGCAAGTTTGTACAATCCCTTACTTGCAGTTAAAGCTGTAGAGGAATTAATGAAGAGAGGTTATAATGTAGAATTATGTATGGTTGGCCCCCAGAAAGATCAAAGTTGGGATGATTGTCATGCTTATACACAGAAATATTCTTTACCAGTAAAGTTTACAGGGAAACTAACAAAGAGCGAATGGCTTTCACTCTCAAAACAGTACGATGTTTTTATAAATACGACCACGATAGACAATACTCCATTAAGTGTTTTGGAAGCTATGGCACTTGGATTACCAGTGATTTCTACAAATGTTGGTGGAATTCCGTTTCTAATCAGGCATAAGAAAAATGGGATGTTAATTTCTTCAAATGATTTAGAGGGTTTAGTAAATACACTAATTGAATTACATGAAAATCCTGACCTTGTAGCTTCACTTAGTAATGCAGGAAGAGCATATGTGTCTTCACTAGACTGGAGTTTAGCCAAAAAAAAATGGTTAGCTTTGCTGCAAATATCAAATGGGAATAGCTAAATTTATATATGAACTTGGCGAACGTTTAAGAAATCCGTCCTTGCGTTCTCATTATGCTTTTTTGAAAAAGAGCGAGCATTGGTCTGTTAGTGATCTGGAAGCTTATCAATTGAGTAAATTAAAAGAGCTAATAAGTCATTGTATTGATACTGTTCCGTATTATCAAAACATTTTTATCCAAAGCGGTATTTCAGAAAGTTCCATTGAAACTTTAGACGATTTAAAGAAAATTCCGGTCCTGTCTAAGAATCAGCTTCTTGAGAATGTTTCTCAAATTCATAGTACCAAATCTTATCCAAAAGAATTTTTAGCATCTACATCTGGAACCACAGGTGATTCCTTAAAATTCCAACGGGAAGAATCAGCAGATTCATTCAATAGAGCAAGTATTATGCGTGGGTACAGCTGGTATGGAGTTAAACCTTGGGATAGAAATGGCTATTTTTGGGGTTTTAATTTTGATTGGAAAGCAAGGTTGAAAACAAAGTTGCTTGATGCCCTTCAAAATCGTTTCAGACTATTTAGCTATTCACCAGAAAATCTGAAAGATTTCAGTAAAAAACTTCGTAGCGCTACCTATGTACACGGATATTCTTCCATGATTTATCAAACTGCCAAATTAATAGAAGAGCGCAGCCTTGAACCTCCTAAAAACCTGAAAATGGTTAAGGGTACTTCAGAAAAAATATATGATAGTTACAGAGATGTGGTAAAGCGAGTTTTTGGTGTTCCTATTATTTCTGAATATGGTGCAACAGAATCTGGTATTATTGCATTTGAGTGTCCGCATGGGAATATGCATGTAAATATGGAAGGGGTGATTGTAGAATGTGTTGATCATAGAATTTTGGTGACCAATTTACAGTTGTTCAAGTTCCCTATCATAAGATATGAACTGGGCGATTATATAGAGCTTGCAACCAAAAATGAAACTTGCTCTTGCGGCATGAAACATCAGATTTTAAAAGAAGTTACCGGCAGGATTGGAGAGACAATTAGAGGGTTTAAAAGTGAATACCCAAGCTTGTATTTTTACTATATTTTTAAGAATTTGGCTTCAAAACATGACGTTAAACTTACGTATTATGTAGAACAACGAGAAGTAGGTAAGTTGGACTTTTTTATTGAGGAGAAATTAGCATCTTCGCACCAAAATTTATTAAAAAAGGAGATTTCTAAATATTTTCTAAAGGATATTGACTATACCATAAATCGAGGGAAAAAGTCTTCAAAGAATGGAAAAAGTAAAAGTTTTAAATCATACCTTTAATAATATGTCGCCAAATCGTAATATACATTTTGAACTCTCTGAGCGAATTATTTTGTTAAGAGTATTCGATAATTTCTTTATCATTCTGGGACTTATTGTTATCGGAGAACTGTTTCAATTTGATTATTTCTTGCTAAGTGCGAATAACTGGTATTGGATTTTTGTTTTACTGTCGTATTTTAATGTTTTTGGTACCGTATTAGAATTATACAATCTGCAAAAGGCAAGTAGGCGAGAGCAAATATTTCAAAATGTAGTAGTGGTATGTTCTTTAACTACTTTAGTATTTTTACTGACACCTTTTTTTACACCGGTTTTGCCCGACAATCGTTTGCAAATAGTTTATTTTTACTTAGCAGTGACACTTTCAGTTGTGGGATGGCGCTTCTGTTATATCTATTTTATATCGTCTCCTAGATTCTATAAAAATATTGTACTCGTAGGAACTCCAGATGAAATTCAATTTATAGGCGAAGCAATTAAAAGAGAAGCACCTTCTTTTAGAATTAGTGGAGTTTTACTTCTTGATACTTCGATTGCCAAACTGAATGGTTATAAAGTAATAAATCCACAGCGTTTTTTTGAAACTATTGGAGAGAGAAAAGTTTCCGAGATTATTATAGCATCAAATGAAAGGGAAGATTTTCCTGTTGGATTAACAGATAGACTTATTTTACTTCTTGAAAAAGGAATACCAATTCGAGAATACACCCAAGTTTACGAAGAGCTTACAAGTAGAGTGCCACTACAATATGTAGGAAAGGATTTTTATAAATATTTTCCATTCAGTAGAAGTAATCAGAATCAACTGTATCTATTTTTTAGTAGAGTAATTGATGTTCTTTTATCAATAATAGGTCTTTTGTTGTTTTTAATTTGGTTACCTATAGTGTTGGTAGGTAATTTTTTAGGTAACAAAGGTCCATTGTTTTATGTGCAAGAAAGAGTAGGTAAGGGAGGAGAACTTTTCAAAATTTATAAATTGAGAAGTATGGTAGTCGATGCCGAGAAATCTGGAGCAGTTTGGGCGCAACAAAATGATCCTAGAATTACACCATTTGGCCAATTTCTTCGAAAATCCAGGTTAGATGAAATGCCACAGTTCATAAACGTATTGAAAGGAGAAATGAGTATGATTGGTCCAAGACCTGAAAGGCCGGTTTTTGTAAAAAATCTTGCTAAGAGTATCCCGTTTTATGAGGTAAGGCATATGATAAAACCTGGCGTTACTGGATGGGCGCAAGTGAGTACAGAGTATGGTGCATCAGAAGAAGATAGTTTAGAAAAATTGCAATATGATTTATATTATATAAAGCATAGAAGTGCTTTTATGGATATCAATATTATATTCAAAACATTAAGTACCATTCTATTCTATAGAGGTCGTTGATTTTATTGATCGCTAAAGGCAATATCTTCTTTATATTACAGTTTATATATCAACTATTTTTTGAGATATTTGCCAAAACCTTATTTTCTTTTGAAACAACCACTACCAATACTTCTTTTTATCCTTTTCTGTAGTTTTATAGGAGAAGCTCAAACTACAAAATATTCCAATGAATTTATGAATATTGGAGTAGATGCACGCGCTTTTGGTATGGCAAATGCCGTGGTTGCAAATACCAACGATGTTAATTCCGGATATTGGAATCCTGCAGGCTTAATTCATTTAGAGGATAAACAAATATCATTAATGCACGCATCGTATTTTGCAAACATTGCGCAGTATGATTATGCTGGTTTCGCCATGCCTTTAGATAATTATAGTGCTTTTGGAGTTTCCTTTATTCGTTTTGGTGTTGATGATATTATGAATACAACACAGTTAATTGATGCTCAAGGAAATATTGACTATGACAGAATTACTTATTTTTCAGCAGCCGATTACGGAGTCATGTTTTCATACACCAGAACACCGCTTACAAATGATCATCTTTCATACGGCGGAAGTGCCAAGGTGATTAGACGTGTCATTGGGGATTTTGCGAGTTCGTGGGGTTTTGGATTTGATGTGGGTATTCAATATCAAAAAAATGATTGGTCTATTGGTGTTGTGGTGAAAGATATTACAACTACCTATAATACATGGCAAATAGATGAAGATGTTTTTGATGGTGTAAGCAATCAGATTCCTGAACAAGATATTCCTGAAACTACCGAAATTACATTGCCAAAAGCTCAACTAGGAGTGAGCAAATTATTCAAATTTCATTATGATTATTCTTTGTTGGCTGAGGTAGATTTGAACATGCGATTTGCCCAGACAAATGATATTGTTTCTACAGAAGCCGTGAGTTTTACGCCTGCTGTTGGTTTTGAATTTGCCTTTAGAAAAATGGTTTTTGCAAGAGCCGGAGTTGGAAATTTTCAGAATGAATTACAATTAGATAATTCAGAACAAGTAAGTTTTCAGCCAAACATAGGAGTTGGTTTTCGCTATAAGGGAATTCAGCTGGACTATGCCTTGACAGATATTGGAGATCAAAGTGCGGCAATTTATTCCAATGTTTTTTCGCTTAAATTAGACTGGAATTTGTTCAGATAAAACAATAACTTGCCTTTTCTAAATCTAGAAAATTTCTTCATGAAGAATCCCTATATTTTAGCACTTATTTCAGGATTGCTATTAGCAGCTTCTTGGCCTACTTATGGCATTTCTCTAATAGTTTTTATAGCTTTTGTGCCTTTATTATTGGCTGAGTATTCCATTCGAAAATCCGAGGCCAAAAAAACAAATCGAAGAGTTTGGTTGGTTGGGTATACTACTTTTTTTGTGTGGAATCTGCTCACTACTTGGTGGATTTATAATTCCACAGGATTTGGAATGCTATTCGCTGTTCTGGTGAATTCATTACTAATGAGTATCGTGTTTTTGCTATATCACTTAGTAGCGAAAAAATTTCCACCAAAAATTCATTATGTATTTCTTCCGGCAATTTGGATGGCTTTTGAAAAATTTCATTTGAATTGGGATTTTTCTTGGCCATGGCTCAATTTAGGAAATGTGTTTGCCACTTCAACCCATTATATTCAATGGTATGAATATACCGGAAGTTTTGGAGGAAGTCTATGGGTTTGGATCCTTAATCTTGGTTTTTTCAATCTTGTATTAAAATATATAGCAACCAAAAGTTTAAAGTCTGTTCAAAAAAGATTGGTTTTTAATTTGTTATGGATTGCCATTCCCATTGTAATTTCTTTGTTGATTAAATCAAATTATGAAGAAAGCGGAAAAGAAATCGAAGCTGTAATTCTTCAGCCAAACATAGATCCTTATACCGACAAATACTACACCACGAATAAAAAGGTGGCTCAAATTTTAATGGATATGGCAGCGGAAAAAGCAGACGAAAACACCGAAATTATTTTGGCGCCTGAAACTGTTTTTGCAAAAAGTTTCCGTATTAACGATTTTAGTGAGGATTACACAATGTATAGATTGCGCACCTTTTTAAAGCGATATCCAAAGGCAAATTTGCTGGCAGGAACTTCTTTTATAGATGTTTTTCATGATCCCAAAGAAATCACATCCCAATCAAATCAGTACAACGAAAACACTTGGTACAACGATTATAATTCTGCTTTCTTTTTAAATGCAACTACCGATAGTATTCCGGTGTATCATAAATCAAAACTGGTTGTTGGTGTAGAGAATTTTCCTTTCAAATCGGTATTAGAACCACTTTTAGGAAATGTAATGTTAGATTTAGGAGGAACCGTGGCTACCAAAACTACTCAGGAAGATAGAACTGTTTTTTCGGCTGATGATTATAAAGTTGCGCCTGTTATTTGTTATGAATCTGTGTATGGCGAATTTGTTTCAAAGTACATTCAAAATGGAGCCGAGTTTATCGCAATTATTACAAACGATGCTTGGTGGGGAAATACGCAAGGCCATAAGCAGCATTTAAATTATGCACGTTTGAGAGCTATTGAAAATAGGAAAAGTGTTGTTAGAAGTGCCAATACCGGAATTTCTGCTATAATCAATCAAACTGGAGATATTCAACAAACTTTGGAATACGGAGTGCAAGGAAGTTTGAAAGGGAAAATTCATTTGAATAACAAAGTAACATTCTATGCCAGATACGGAGATTACATTGCTCGCGTGGCGGTGTTGGCAAGTGCATTAATTTTGTTATTTGCTTTTACTCGAAAAAGAAAACTGTAGTTTTGTATTAAAAGAAGCAATTTATGAAAAAGCATATTCCAAACCTTATTACCTTATTAAATCTTTTTAGTGGTTGTGTTGCCGTACTTTTTGCGGTGCATGGAAATCTGGAATACGCAGCATATTTTGTTTTTCTTGGAATCTTTTTTGATTATTTTGATGGATTCGCAGCGCGTATGTTACATGTACAATCAGAGCTAGGTTTGCAATTAGATTCGTTGGCAGATATGGTTACTTCTGGCGTAGTTCCCGGGGTTGCAATGTTTCAATTATTGCAATGGAGTACGGGAAGTGTAATGCCCGAAAATTCAGGATGGGATCATCTTCTAATTGGTGAAATGAATTTTTTACCTTTTGTTGGTTTGTGTATTACGCTAGCTTCGGCATACCGTTTAGCAAATTTCAATATTGATGAAAATCAAACGTCATCTTTTATAGGTTTACCAACTCCGGCAAACACTTTATTGATTTTGTCTTTTCCATTGATATTACAATTTCAGAATAGTGATAGCATGCAGCATTTAGTTATGAATAAATGGTTTTTATTGATTTTAACAGCGTTAAGTTGTTATATGCTAAATGCAAAGATTCCATTATTCGCTTTGAAGTTTAAAACGTTTGGATTCAAGGAAAATGCAATCAGATATATATTTTTGATACTATCTGTGATTATGTTAATCACTATGCAATTTATGGCAATTCCTTTGATTATTGTTACCTATGTGTTGTTGTCATTGTTAACTACGGTTTTGAAAAAGTAACTCTTTCATGGCGAAGAAGGACGAAAAAAATCCATTGGAACCCATTTTAAAAGCTTCAGAGAAATCTAGAAAGCAGGCTTTGAAAAATGCGCAGTCTGTAAAAAAGAAAGCTCCACAGAAAAGAAAGTCACCAGTAAAAAGAAAACCTCAAAACAAAAAAAAGTCAAAGAGCTTTTCCTTCAAGAAGCATATCATTTTGCCGATTTTTTTAATAGCGTTTTTGTATGCGCTTTGGCACTACCGTTATACCTTATTTTATTTTGTAGAGAATAAAATTGAAAAGCGCTATGAAGTTTCTTTGGATAACGAAATGCGCGTTTTTGACGTGTTGAGCGGACACAAAAATCTCTTGTATGGAATAGATATTTCTCACTATCAAGGTAGGATAGATTGGGAGCCTGTGATGAAAATTCAAGATAGTTTTCCCGTGTCATTTGTATTTGTAAGAGCAACTGCCGGAAAGGATTTAGAAGATCGAAAATACAAACAAAATTGGAAAGCTTTAAAAGAAAATAGCATTTATCGCGGCGCGTATCATTATTACCGTCCTGATGAAAATTCCATTCAGCAAGCGATTAACTTTATTAACACAGTCAAATTAGAAAAAGGGGATTTACCGCCTGTTTTAGATATTGAAAATGTTCCGTCTACACAATCTATTGATAGTTTAAAATTGGGATTAAAACGCTGGTTGAACCGAGTTGAAAATCATTATAAAGTAAAACCTATTCTGTATAGTGGCGAAGATTTCTACAATCGATTTTTGTATGAAGATTTTGAAGAATATACCATCTGGATTGCTAATTACAGATTTCTAAAAGAAACCATAGAACCCGATTGGAAGTTTTGGCAATTTACAGATAAGGCATCCGTTCCGGGATGCCTAACTGCAGTTGATGTTAATATTTTTAATGGAGATTCGTTACAACTAAAAAAGTTGTTGATGAAGTAAGTTTTTAGAACTCCAATTTCTTTTTACGTAATTCAAAGTTTTGCCCCAAGTATACCTTACGAACCATTTCATCGGCAGCCAAATCTTCTGGAATACCGGCTTTTAGAATGCTTCCTTCAAACATTAAATAAGAGCGTTCCGTAATTGCCAACGTTTCCTGTACGTTGTGGTCGGTGATTAAAATTCCAATGTTTTTGTTTTTCAATTGCGCCACAATACGCTGAATGTCTTCTACCGCAACCGGGTCAACTCCCGCAAAAGGTTCGTCTAATAAAATAAAAGCAGGATCGGTTGCTAAGGCACGCGCAATTTCGGTACGTCTACGCTCACCACCAGATAATAAATCGCCTCGGTTTTTTCGAATATGATTCAAACTAAACTCATCAATCAAAGCATCCATTTTCATTCGTTGCTCTTTTTTAGATAGTTTTGTAAGTTGTAACACACTCATGATGTTATCTTCAATACTCAATTTTCTAAAAACAGAAGCTTCTTGTGCTAAATATCCAATTCCGTTTTGAGCACGTTTGTACATAGGGTAGTTGGTAATTTCCTGATTGTCTAGAAAAATCTTTCCACCATTGGGTTTAATCAATCCAACAATCATATAAAAAGAAGTCGTTTTCCCCGCTCCGTTAGGTCCTAACAACCCAACAATTTCGCCTCGGTTTACTTCTAATGAAATTCCCTTAACTACTTTTCGGCCTTTGTAGGCCTTCATTATATTATCTGCTCTTAACTTCATGTTTCTTAGTTGATTTTTGAGTGGTTACTCTTGGCTTTTTTCTAACGCATCCCAGAATTCATAAGCTCTTCTAAGATGTGGAATTACAATGGTTCCACCAACCAA
The DNA here is from genome assembly GCF_900116665.1 of Pustulibacterium marinum. Taxonomy (GTDB): domain Bacteria; phylum Bacteroidota; class Bacteroidia; order Flavobacteriales; family Flavobacteriaceae; genus Pustulibacterium; species Pustulibacterium marinum. The sequence continues at coordinate 82,850 of NZ_FPBK01000010.1, forward strand.
AGTAGCAATGCTCAAGGCTTCTTTTACTTCTTCAAAAGTTAGGCCAGCATCTTTACAAGATTTTAAGTGATATTTTACGCAATCATCACATCTCAAAACTAAAGACGCTACTAGTCCAAGTAATTCTTTAGTTTTTACATCTAGCGCTCCGGCTGAGAAAGCATTGGTGTCTAAATTGAAAATACGTTTGATGATTTTGTTGTCATCACCCAATATGCGGTCGTTCATTTTAGAACGGTAAGCGTCAAATTCTTCTACTAAATTGCTCATTATACTTGTTTCATTTTCTTTTTATCTCTCTTCAAAACATATGCCGAAATAAATATGCTTATCTCATATAAAATAATGATTGGAATAGACACTACAATTTGACTTGCGATGTCTGGAGGTGTAATAACTGCTGATAGAATTAATACCACAACAATGGCATGCTTTCTATAAGTTCTCATGAATTTTGGAGTGATCAAACCTATTTTTGTAAAGAAATAGATGATGATGGGTAATTCAAAAATAACTCCCGATGCTAGTACAGAAGATCTTAAAATAGCCACGTAAGAATCAATTACAATTTGATTTTTCACTTCGGAACTTACACTGTAATTTCCTAAGAAATTAATAGATAGCGGAGTGATAATGAAATAACCAAAGGTAACTCCAAGAAAGAACAAGAACGATGTTATGAAAATGAATCCTCTTGCATTCTTACGCTCATTTTCATATAAACCAGGACTAATGAATTTCCACAATTCATATACCAAATATGGGAATCCAATAATAACACCTGCCCAAATAGATGTCCAGATATGGGCTGAAAATTGGCCCGCCATTCCTGTGTTTTGAATAATGAAACCCATGTCTGTGGTACAAAAAGTTTCATCTAAACCTAACTTTTGTGAAAGGAAACAGAAAAATCGGTAGGTTGGGAAATTCGGGTCTTTAGGTCCAAAAATGATTACATCAAAAATGAATCGTTTGAAAGCAAAAGCAACGCTTCCGACAATAACCACTGCAAGGCAAGACCTAATAAGGTGCCAACGTAATTCTTCTAAATGATCCAGAAATGACATTTCTTCTGGATTCTTCTTTATTTTTTTTGCCATTAAATAATTCCTTCTTTGATTAGGTCGTGTAAGTGAATTACACCGGTATAAACTCCTTCATCTTCAACTAATAACTGCGAGATACCATTATTTTCCATAATTTCCAAAGCATCAACTGCTAATGTATCGCCAATTACAGATTTAGGGTTTTCCGTCATGATGTCTTTCGCTGTGAGATTTCCAATATTATCATGCTTGTTAAGCATTCTACGAATATCACCATCTGTAACTATTCCCACAATTTTTTCATCTAAAACTACGGCTGTTACGCCCAATAATTTTTCTGAAATTTCAACAATTACCTTTTTTACGCTAGTATCAGGATTTACAGTTGGTTTTAAGTTGCCAGCCGCAATATCTTTCACTCTCAAATATAGTTTTTTGCCCAAAGCTCCACCAGGATGATATTTAGCAAAATCATCACTGGAAAAATTTCGTAATTCTAATAAGCATATGGCCAAGGCATCTCCCATAACTAATTGAGCTGTAGTGCTTGTAGTTGGTGCCAAATTGTGTGGACATGCTTCTTTTTCTACATGAGCGTGTAGTACATAATCTGCTTGTTTCCCAAGAAAAGAATCCTTGTCAGAAGTCATTGCTATAAGCTTATTGCAGCCGTTTTTTAGAAGCGGAATCAAAACTTTAATTTCTGGAGTATTACCACTTTTAGAAATGCAGATAACCACGTCATCTTTTTGAATAATTCCTAGATCCCCGTGAATGGCATCGGCTGCATGCATAAATATAGCCGGAGTTCCAGTAGAGTTCAATGTGGCTACAATTTTATTTGCGATGAGAGCACTTTTTCCTACACCGGTAACTATGACTCTACCTTTTGAATTGTAAATGAAATCTATTGCTTCAGCGAATTCATTATCAATAAGTTGAGTTAGATTTTTTATGGCTTGATATTCGTTCTCAATGGTTTTTTGAGCTGTATCTATAATGGAGTTATGCAAGTTCAAAATATAGGACTTTTTTCTATTTTTTTAAAACTAAAGAATGTGTTATCTTTATTAATGCAAATGTATGTAAAATAGTAAAACGATAGCATGAGTTCAGTTGAAATTGACTTGCATAAGGCGCTTAAACATTACTTTGGTTTCAACCAGTTTAAAGGCTTACAAGAAGATGTCATCAAGAGCATAGTAAACAAAGAAAATACTTTTGTTATTATGCCTACCGGAGGAGGAAAATCGTTATGCTACCAACTTCCAGCATTAGTGGAAGAAGGTACAGCCATAGTTGTTTCCCCCTTAATAGCTTTGATGAAGAATCAGGTTGATGCCTTAAGAGGTATTTCATCGGAAGAAGGAATTGCACATGTTTTAAACTCTTCCCTCAACAAAACCGAAGTTAAAAAAGTAAAAAGTGATATCAAGGAAGGTATTACAAAACTTTTATATGTAGCCCCCGAGTCGCTTACCAAAGATGAAAACATAGAATTTTTAAACTCCGTAAAAATATCTTTTGTCGCTGTAGATGAGGCACACTGTATTTCGGAATGGGGTCATGACTTTAGGCCTGAATACCGAAATTTGCGTAACATTATCAAACGTTTGGGTGATGATATTCCTATCATAGCCTTGACGGCCACGGCTACACCAAAAGTACAGGAGGATATTTTGAAAAACTTAGGAATGACCGATGCCAATACTTTTAAGGCGTCGTTCAATCGTCCTAATTTATATTACGAAGTACGTCCAAAAACCAAAAATGTTGATGCAGATATTATTCGGTTTGTAAAACAAAATTCAGGTAAATCTGGAGTTATCTATTGTTTAAGTAGAAAACGAGTTGAAGAATTAGCTCAAGTTTTACAGGTGAATGGAATTTCTGCAGTACCCTATCACGCTGGTCTAGACGCAAAAACCAGAGCTAAACATCAAGATATGTTTTTGATGGAAGATGTAGATGTGGTGGTAGCAACTATTGCTTTTGGAATGGGGATTGATAAACCCGATGTGCGTTTTGTAATTCACCATGATATTCCAAAAAGTATTGAAAGTTATTATCAAGAAACTGGTAGAGCCGGTAGAGATGGTGGCGAAGGGCATTGTTTAGCATTTTATGCTTATAAGGATATTGAGAAATTAGAGAAATTTATGGCTGGTAAACCTGTTGCTGAACAAGAGATTGGTCATGCACTTTTACAAGAAATGGTTGCCTATGCTGAAACCTCAATGTCTCGTAGAAAATTTATTTTACACTATTTCGGAGAAGAATTTGACGAAGTGAATGGTGATGGTGCAGAAATGGATGACAATACCAGAAATCCAAAGAAAAAGCACGAAGCTCAAAATGATGTAGCTGTTCTTTTAGAAATAGTTCAAAAAACAAAGCAGAAATACAAGGCAAAAGAGGTAGTGAATACTTTAGTTGGTAAAGTTAATGCTTTGATTAAATCTCATAAAACAGACGAACAGCCCTTTTTTGCTGCAGGAAAGGATCAAGATTCAAAATATTGGATGGCTTTAATTCGTCAAGTTTTGGTAGCTGGTTATTTGCGTAAAGATATAGAAACTTATGGTGTTTTATATTTGACAAAAGAAGGTGAGAAGTTCATTAAAAAGCCAGTTTCTTTTATGATGACAGAAGATCATACCTATGAAGAAACGGATGATAATTCAATTGTTACAGTAGGGAAATCTGGTGGAGCAGTAACAGATGAGCAACTACTTAAGATGCTTAAAGATCTTCGTAAAAAAGTTGCTAAGCGTCTAGAAGTTCCTCCTTTTGTAGTTTTTCAAGATCCTTCATTGGAGGATATGGCTTTAAAATATCCTATGACCATTGAAGAATTGGGTTCAGTTTACGGAGTAGGAGAAGGGAAGGCCAAGAAATATGGGAAGGATTTTGTGAAATTCATTACACAATATGTTGAGGATAATGATATTACAAGGCCAGATGATTTGGTGGTGAAAAGTACTGGAGCAAATTCATCCTTAAAACTCTTTATTATTCAAAGTGTTGATAGAAAATTATCATTGGACGATATAGCGCGCGCTAAAGGTTTGGAGATGGAAAATTTCATTAAAGAAATGGAGCAAATCGTTTATAGTGGTACAAAGTTGAATATTGATTATTGGATAGATGAAATTCTAGACGAAGATCAACAAGAGGAGTTACACGATTATTTCTTAGAGGCGGAAACAGATAAAGTTTCTGTAGCTATGGAAGAGTTTGATGGTGATTATGAAGATGAAGAAATCAGATTGTATAGAATCAAATTTATTAGCGATGTAGCTAATTAATTTGAAATAGTCATAAAACAAAAAACCTCGCAATTGCGAGGTTTTTTGTTTCTATAATTTTCTAGAAGATTAAATAGAAGCAAATAATTGATCCATTTTATCTTTTTCTTCATCAGCTAAAGCAGGGTCAACTAAAATACGTCCACTATGCTCATCAGTAATAATTTTTTTACGAGCAGCAATTTCCATCTGAATTTGTGGAGGAATTGTAAAGAAAGATCCACCAGAAGCTCCTCTTTCAATAGAAACTACAGCCAATCCATTTTTAACGCTTCCACGAATTCTCTTATAAGCTTTTACTAGTCTGTCATCAATTTGCTCAGCATATTCTTCAGACTTGTCAAAAAGAGCTTTTTCTTCTTTTTCAGTTTCAGCTAAAATAGAATCAAGTTCTTCTTTTTTGTGCTTTAAGTGACTTTCTCTGTCTCCTAAACGTTCTTTTGTTTTAGAGATAACTTCTTTCTTTTGCTCTATTTGCGCTTTAAACTCACGAATGTGTTTTTCAGCCAATTGAATCTCTAATTCTTGATATTCAATTTCTTTAGTAATAGAGTTGTATTCTCTGTTATTTCTTACGTTTTTTTGTTGTTCGCTATACTTTTTGATCAAAGTTTTAGCTTCTTCTATAAGATTTTTTCTGTTGCCTATTTGGTCGTTTAGATCGTCTAATTCACCTGTAAGCTTTTGCATGCGGGTTTTTAAACCTTCAACCTCATCCTCAAGATCTTCTACTTCTAGTGGTAATTCACCACGCATGTTTCGTATCTCATCAATTCTAGAGTCTATTAATTGTAGATCGTAAAGCGCTCTAAGTTTCTCTTCTACGGTAACTTCAGTTTTTTTTGTCATGTCTTATAAATACTTGATGGGATTCGTATTTCTAGTTGATAAAATGATTGCAAAATTAGGAAAATTTTTTGTAAGATGCTCTACTAATAAATTTTTTGTAAACTGTTCACTCTCATAATGTCCAATATCTGCAACAATAAGTTGATTTTCAGCTTTATAAAATTCATGATATTTTACATCTGCAGTTATATAAACGTCTGCTCCCGCATTTTTTGCATTAGAAATGGCAAAAGCTCCACTTCCGCCAAGAACCGCCACTTTTTTAACAGGTTTATTTCGTAAGGCTGAATGACGAATACAATCGGTATTCATTTTTTCTTTTAAATAGTGAAGAAAATCAAGCTCTTCCATGGCTTCCGGTAATTCGCCAATCATTCCCATTCCAATATGCTGATTCTTATTTTCGAGAGTAGTGATCTCATAAGCCACTTCTTCATAAGGATGCGCTGTGAACAAAGCTTTCAAAATTTTGCTTTCAGCATGTTTAGGAAAAGTGATGCTAATTTGAACTTCTTCTTCAAAATGAACTTTACCTTTTTCACCAATAACTGGATTAGAAGCTTCGTTTCCTTTAAAAGTTCCTGTGCCTTCTACGTTAAAACTGCAATGATCATAATTTCCAATGGAGCCACCTTCTGCATCAAAAAGTTCATTACGTACTTTTTCAGCATTGGACTTAGGAACAAAAGTGACTAATTTTTTAATAGTCCCTTTCTGTGGGATAAGAACGGTTCTATTTTCTAATCCTAAAACATCACAAATTTTACCATTTACTCCGTTGATTTGATTGTCAAGTGCGGTATGCATTGCATAAATGGCAATATCATTTTTTATAGCTTTTAATACAACGCGTTCTATATAATTAGAACCGTTTATTTTTTTAAGACCACCAAAGATGATCGGATGAAAACTCACGATAAGATTACAGTTGTTTTCTATAGCTTCATCAACTATATTTTCCAGTGTATCTAGGGTGACCAAAACTCCGGTAACTTCCTGAGTTCGCTGCCCAACCAGTAGTCCTACATTATCAAAATCTTCGGCATACGGTAAAGGAGCTAGTTTTTCAATTGCTTGAATAACGTTTTGAACTATCATAAAATTCTTATTGTACTACAAAAGTAATTTATTTTTCTGAACGCTTAAAATGCGCTACTTTCGTTTTGAAAATAATTATGAATGCACATTCTTAGATACTTCTTATTTCCTTTTTCGGTACTTTATGGAGCAATTGTTCTCATAAGGAATTACATGTATGATATTCAATTTCTAAAAAGTAAAACGTATAATTTTCCTTTGATCGTAATTGGAAATCTAAGCGTTGGCGGAACCGGTAAAACGCCAATGACTGCCTACATGCTGAAATTTTTAAAAGAAAAATATTCCGTAGGGATGCTAAGTAGAGGTTATAAAAGAAAATCAGAAGGATTTTATGTAGCCAATGAAAGGACTACTGTTGAAGAGATAGGAGATGAACCCTTTCAGTTATTTTCAAACTTTCCTGATGCTATTATTGCAGTTGATGCAGATAGGAGAAATGGAATCCAACAGTTGCAGAATAGCGAAAAACTTCCTGAAGTATTACTGCTGGATGATGCATATCAACATAGAAAAGTGCAAGCTGGTTATTATGTGTTGTTAACCACGTTTGATAGTCTTTTTGTGGATGATTTCATGTTACCAACAGGAAACCTTCGTGATACAAAAAATCAGGCGAAAAGAGCAGCTTGTATTGTGATTACCAAATGTCCGGAAGGAATAACCGAAAAAGATAAAGAAAGAGTTATCACAAAACTGAAACCCGAAGCGCACCAGAAAGTTTATTTTACATCAATTTCGTATGGTGATAAAATTGTAGGAAAAGCTGAAACTTTGTATTTAAATTCTCTGCAAAATTTATCCTTTACCTTGGTTACAGGGATTGCAAAACCGACCTATCTGGTGAATTATTTGAAAGAGCAAAATCTTCAATTTGAACATTTGTCTTATCCAGATCATCATAATTTTTCTGATAATGAAATCGCTCAATTAAGAAAAAAAGAAATGATTATTACTACAGAGAAAGATTATGTACGACTCCAAAATAAGCTTAATAATATTTATTACCTGCCTATAGAGACTTCGTTTTTAGGAGATGAGGAACTTTTTCAGAGGAACCTAATAACGTTTATAGATAGGTTTCATAAGAATTAAGCATTACTACTACTCGTAATGTTTAGAGCAATTTTCTTATAAAACTCTTCTGGTTTAAAAGGTTTTGTAATAATGTCTGAGCATCCTACTTCAAAGAAGTCATCTGTGTTTTCGTCTAATGAAATTGCGGTTAGGGCAATGATAGGTATTTGTGTGTTGAATTTTCTAATTTCAGAAGTTGCCTTGAGTCCGCTAATTCCCGGCATATGAATATCCATCAAGATTAAATCGAACTTTCTATCCTGAGCTAATTCTATTGCTTTGTAACCATCATCTGCAATCTCACAAGTAATTTGCTTTTGAATAAGCATCTTTTTGGTAATCACTTGATTGATTTTATTATCTTCAACTAGTAAAATATGAAGACCTCTTAATGTATTTTCTATGTCGTAATCAGGTGAAGCTACTTCTTCTACGACCACAGTCTCTGCAGCCTTTTCAAAAGTAATATCAAAAGAGAAAGTACTTCCTACATTTTCGGTACTTTTTAATTCAATATCACTATGTAGAAGTTCCAATAAGTTTTTCACAATGGTTAATCCAAGTCCTGTTCCGCCATATTTTCTATTGATCTGAATAGAACCTTGCGCAAAACTTTCAAAAATATTTTTTTGGACTTCTTCAGAAATCCCAATACCGTTATCATTTACTTCAAAATGGATGGAGAAGTTTTTGTCGGTTTCACTAATAACACTTGCGAATAGTTCAACTCTACCATTTTCCGTGAATTTTAAAGCATTTCCAACAAGGTTTATAAAAATTTGAGAAAGCTTTAATGGATCGCCCATCAGTTGTAATGGAATTTTTTTGTCCATTTCTAATGAAACCGTATTGTTGTTTTCTTTTGCTGTTTGCGATAGCGAATTGATCACCTCAGACATGGTTTCTTCTAAACTAAACGGAATGTGTTGAACCGTTAATTTTTTCGCTTCCATCTTATTTATCTGAAGAATATCATTGATAAATGTAAGTAAGTATTCCCCAGAAAATTTTAAAGATTTTAAATGCTCTTTTTGATTTTCTGTTGGGTTTTCTTGTAGTAATAAATGCGTTAATCCTGTTACAGCGTAAAGTGGAGTTCTAAGCTCGTGACTTACGGTAGAAAGGAATTGAGTCTTCGCCTTCATGGCATTCACTGCATTTTCCTTTGCTAGAAGAAGTTCATTGTTCTTTTTAACGAGTAACTCATTTGTTTTTACCTTTATTTGATTGTTTCTGTAAAGAGAAATGGTTAACAATGAAATTATAATTAATAAAGCTGAAGTGAAAATAGAAGTTAGATTTGACTTGTCAAGTTTTTCTTTATTTTCCAGCATTTTTTGATCTCTTGTGGCCAAAAGTTCGTCTTTGAAGCTTAATTCTGCTTGGTCCGCAGTTATTTCTCTATTTAGTAATGTTTCAGGATTGTATAGTTCATGAAACATTTTATAATATTCTTTTAGAGCAGCCAGAGATTCTTCGTATTTGTTTTCACTTTCATAGATCTTACTATTTATCTGAAGATCTTCTAGTAGTAGTTCTTTGTAATTATTTTTCTGAGCGAGTGCTAAAGATTGGTCTATGAAACTTCTAGCTTTACTGATGTTTCCTGTGTTGTTGTAATTTTCAGCAAGTCTTTGGAAAGTAAAGGAAATTAAAAAATCTTGCTCATTTTTGTTGTAAAATGGTACCGAAATAGCGCGCTCATAAAATTTTATAGCTAAATTGATATCATTCAATTGCTCATAAAGTAATCCGTCAATGATATAAGCATTTCCTAGATATTCTCTAGAATTATGTTTTTTAAGGATGCTCTTTGCTTCTGAAAGTTGTTTTTCTGCTTCATCTGTTTTTTGAAGGCCAAGATATATTTTTGCTTTACATATCTTATTCATTGCCAGATGGTAGAAGTCTTTACTGTTTAACAGAGATTCTTCTGCAGCCTGAGTGTATTTTAAGGCGGTTTCTAATTTGTAAATGTTATAATAGATTTCGGCCAATAGATAGTAAGAAGCACCAATTTGGCTTCTATCATTTCTTTCCGCGTATTTTAAAAGATGGTTTGCTTTCTTTATAGCCTTCGAAGCTTCTGATTCATTTTTTAATTGGTAAGCTTCATTCATAAGTACGGCAACGCTGTCTATACTTTTTTGAAAACCAAAAGAAAAGTTAGATACCAGAAGGATTGATAGGGCAAAAAATATTTTTAGAAAACTAAGTTTCATTGAAACAAATAAGGCTCAAATATAGCAATATTATGAAATATAATACATTAAATCAATCAAACGATTAGAATAACCTACTTCATTATCATACCAGCCAATAATTTTAACCATGTTGTCTATAACAGATGTCATGCCGGCATCGAACAGACAAGATGCAGGATTGTCTACCACGTCAATGGAGACAATTGGGTCTTCGGTATAGGCTAAATATCCTTTTAAATTTGTTTCTGAAGCTATTTTAAAAGCATCGTTTATAGCTTGAATACTAGTTTCTTTTTTTACGTTCAGTGTAATATCTGTCATAGAACCATCAGGAACCGGAACTCTAATTCCACAACCTCCCATAGCATCTGATAATTCTGGAAAAATTTTTGTCAATGCTTTAGCGGCTCCTGTTGTTGTAGGTACAATACTTTGTCCTGCAGCACGTGCTCTACGTAAATCTTTGTGTGGTTGGTCGTGTAAACTTTGGTCTGTAGTGTAGGAATGCACGGTGGTAATATACGCTTGTTCAATTCCGCAAAGTTCATTAATCACTTTTAGCATTGGAGCGGCGTTATTTGTGGTGCATGAAGCATTGGAAACTATGGTTTCTGTACCATCTAGGATTTGATGATTTACGCCAAGTACTATCATTTTAATGCTGTCATCTTCCGGTGGAACAGATAGTATAACTTTTTTAGCACCATTGGAAATATGATGCTCTAATTTTTCTCTAGTTTTGTGTTTGCCAGTTGCTTCTACTACGATATCAACATCAAAAGGTGTCCAGTCAAGTTTTTCTATCTGAGATTCATTTAAAAGTCTGACTTTCTCTCCGTTATTGATAATGTGTTGTTCATCGTAACTTATGTTATTTGGTAAAACACCGTGAATACTATCGTATTTTAACAAATGACTCAAAGTTCGGCTGTCGGCCAAATCATTGATGGCAACTACTTGAATATTTGGGTGAGATTGAAGTAATCTGAATACTGTTCTTCCAATTCTTCCAAAACCATTAATGGCAACTCTTATATTTTTCATTTGAATTTGAAGCAAAAATTCCCGCTTTTGGCGGGAATCTATATGATTAAATACTTGTACGTGTTAGTCAATATGTTTGTGAGCTTTGTAAGAAGATCTTACCAATGCACTACTTTCTACATGTCTGAAACCTAATTCTTTTCCGATGGTTTCATATTTTTGAAACTGATCTGGAGTAATGAATTGTTTTACAGGTAAATGCTTTTTAGAGGGTTGTAAATATTGACCTATCGTTACAACATCTACATTGTTTTTGCGTAAGTCTTCCAACGTTTCAATAACCTCTTTTTCAGTTTCTCCTAAACCAAGCATAATACCAGATTTGGTTCTGTTGATCCCTTGGTCTTTTAGGTATCTTAAAACTTCTAAACTTCTATCGTATTTTGCTTGAATTCTAACCTCACGAGTTAATCTTCTTACAGTTTCCATATTGTGCGAAACCACTTCTGGAGCTACAGCAACAATTCTGTCTATATTTCTTTCTACACCTTGAAAATCCGGAATTAAGGTTTCCATGGTAGTTTCAGGATTCATTCTTCTAATGGCTTTTACAGTTTCGCCCCAAATGATTGATCCCATATCTTTGATATCATCGCGGTCTACTGAAGTAATTACCGCATGCTTTATCTTCATAAGTTTAATAGAACGAGCTACTTTTTCTGGTTCTTCCCAGTCAACTGTTTCGGGTCTTCCGGTTTTCACACCACAAAATCCACAGCTTCTGGTACAAATATTTCCAAGAATCATAAATGTGGCAGTACCTTCACTCCAGCATTCACCCATATTTGGGCAACTTCCCGATGTACAAATTGTATGTAAATCATATTTGTTAACCAAACCTCGAAGTTCTGTATATTTTTTACCGGTTGGTAATTTTACACGTAACCATTTTGGTTTGCTTTTTGGTGGCGCTACACTATTTACAGTTTCTGTGCTCATACATTATGAATTTGGAAAGCAAAGATACAAACTAATAACTGATTTTAAGAATGCTTTCTTGTGAGTTCTGTTAAATGAAAGTAGAGCAATACCAAATACTAAATCCTATAAGAAATAAAATTCCTGCAATGCTAAGTACTTTTAGTACAAGATTTGGTCGCCAATTTTCTGGAGTATGTTTGGAAGTGATCAACTTATAATTAGCAATCGCATAAAAAGGAGCTGTTACAAAAGAAAGCACTGTAGCGATCTGGACTAAAATTTTCATTTCTGAAAGGAAGAAAAGAAAGATGCTCAAAGTACCCAACATAAGAATTACTACCCAAATACCGTATGCATGTTTTTGTTTTCTGCCTAAAAGTAATTCGGTTGTGGTCGCCATAACTCTAGGTGAAGCATCGGTAGTGGTTAGCGTGGTGCTAAACATGGTTGTAAAAGCTGCGATGGCAATTAGAAAATACGTTCCCTTTCCTAGGTTTGTGGTGTACATGTTAATTAATTGCCCTGCAAACTGAGTAGCATTTGCACTAAACTTTTCTTCGGAATGAAACATGATCAAAGCGCCAAGTCCAATAAATAATAAACCAATAATAGTTGCTGCGATGTAACCAAAATTAAAATCGAACATGGAAGACTTTGCATCATATTCTTTATCGTCTTTATTTTTTTCCAAAGCCCAAAGTGATTGCCAAATAGAAACATCAATAGGAGCAGGCATCCAACCCATAAAAGCAATTAAAAAAGCAATAGATGCGGTGTCTGTTGGTAAAATTTGTTGCCAGCTTTGTGCTTCTTCAGTATTGAAAAAAGCAATGCAAAGTGCTACAATGGTAGAAATTGTAAGTGTAGAAACAATAATTTTCATTAAAGTATCTAGCAATTTATATTTTCCAATAATTAAGATAGCTACACAAATGATACTGATGATCACACTCCAGATAACTGGATTTGCCGTAATGCCAAATAAATTAGCTGCTAAACCGGCGGTTACAATAGTTACAGCAGTTTGTATGGTAAACATAGTGGCTATGTTCAAAATGAAATAGATCCACAATACCCAAGTGCCAAGTTTTTTATAACCATGTAGAACACTTTCGCCTGTAGCCATAGCATATTGTGGAGCAAATTTGAAAAACGGATATTTAAAGAGATTTACCAATAGCAATGCCCAGATAAGTCCAAAACCAAATTCGGCTCCAGCCCGGGTACTTTGCACCAAATGCGAAACACCAATTGCCGCGCCGGCAAACAAGAGTCCGGGACCTAATTTCTTGAAAATACTCATGCTATTTTTTCTTGATGATCTCTGCCAGTAGTTTTTTGGCTCGTAAAAGTTTTACTTTTACATTATTCATTGGTTCTTGAATAGTATCTGAAATTTCCTCGTAAGTCATTTCCTGAAAATAACGAAGCTGAATAACCTCTTGATAATGTGGTTTCAGTCGCTTAATGTATTTCAATAATTTAGCAAGGTTTTGCTCTTGAATCAAAATGTCTTCTGCAGTAGGAGCATCATCAGCAACTTCATAAACGGCATCATCTTCATTTTGAATTGTTTTGTGACGAATGCTACTTTTTCTTTTTCGTACCAAATCAATATGTAGATTCTTTGAAATGGTGATAAGCCAGGTTTTAAATACATATTGATCATCAAAAGTATCAATCTTATCAAAAGCTCTGGAAAAAGTTTGAATGGTGATGTCTTCAGCATCGTTTTCATTTTTAGTTCTTACTAATTGAAAACCATACACATCATTCCAATACGTATCCAGCAAAAAACGAAATGCGTTCTGATCTCCTTTTTTTGCTAATTGAATATGGTGTTGAATTTTTTCCGGAGTTATTTCCAATCTACAGGTTTTGAAGTGAAATTAACTATAAAGATACAGAATTGTAAGATGATAAGGAAAATTTCATAAAAAGGTAAAAGCCAAAGTAATTTAGTTTCTTTCAATTTGCTAGCGGTAAAACCAAATACAAAATATTGCATGAGCATACGAAAACCTATCAATGCTCCTGTAATGATTAATTGGTGTTGAAAGCTTAAAAGTAAAATAGCCAATAGCCAGAAAAAGAATTGTGAAATGTAAAACAGTCCTAAAATAACCTGATGTGATTTTTTATAATGACTAGCCGTAGAAACATGCCTTCTCTTTTGTGTAAACCAGGCTTTCAAACTTTTCTTAGAAGTAGAATAAGTGAAAGCTTCTTCATTAAAACAAATGGAAGTGTTTTTTGCGGTTGCCGCTTCGTTTACAAACAAGTCGTCATCACCACTACGAATGTGCATATGACTAATAAAACCGCTTGTTTTGTTGAATTCATTCTTGTGATAAGCCAAATTTCTACCCACGCCCATATAAGGCATGCCTATTTTTGCGAACGAAAAATATTGCATAGCCGCAAAAACAGTTTCAAATCTAGTAAGTGCGTTTGCCAATGAGTTTTTGATTTTTTTGTATCCGCCGTAACCTAAAACGATTGTCTTTTCCTTGTTGAAATTTGAAGCCATTTCTTTGATCCAGAATTCACTAGAAGGATAACAATCAGCATCTATAAAAAGCATATGGTTGTATTTAGCAGCCTTGATACCTAAAACTAAAGCGTATTTTTTCTTTCCCCAAAAAGCTTCGTTGTTCTCTACGTTTACAATTTTGATGTTGTCATGCATTGCTGCAAATTCTTCCATAACATCTAAAGTTTCGTCGTAGGAAGCGTCATTGATTAATACCAATTGAAAGTTAGGGTAACGTTGCGCTAATAGTTTAGGAAGATTCTGTCGAAGATTGTCAGCTTCATTTTTAGCGCAAACTAAAACCGAAACTGGAATAGTTTCGGTTGTGTTATAAGTGTTTGATTTTTTCTTTGAGAAAGCAAAATTGCTGAAAATACCGAGGTAATAAATTGCTTGAACGCAAACTACAGCAATAAAAAGAATGAATAAAACTGTAACCATATAGTGCAGCTACAGTTAGTTCTGAAATTTTTCTTGATTTCTGCATTCTTGTTCTTCCGGCATTTTACCGCAAAAACTACATGCTTCACCATCTTTATTTAAAAACGGACTTTGGCTAGCACAGGTTCCTGCAAACTTTCCATCCTTTTTAGCCCAAATTTTAATAGCAATTCCGGCAAAAGCTAATCCTAATAATATTGTTGTGATTATAAAAACTTTCATAATGCTAGTATTTGTTGCAAAGTTACGCAAAGATGCTGTAATAGCGCAAGGGTTTCCCTTAAACTATGTTAACCTCTGCTTCTATGCTGATATTGAATTTTTCTAAAACGGTATTTTGAATTTTTCTGGAGAGTTCCAAAATTTCATTTCCTGTGGCATTTCCATAATTAACCAGTACCAAGGCTTGATTTTTATGAACTCCGGCATCGCCAAAACGTTGTCCTTTAAATCCACTTTGTTCTATAAGCCAACCAGCAGGAATTTTAAATTCTGTGGCTGACACTTGATAGAAAGGAGTTTCAGGATGTTTACTTTGGAAAATTTCGAAAGCCTCTTTTC
The DNA here is from genome assembly GCF_900116665.1 of Pustulibacterium marinum. Classification (GTDB taxonomy): domain Bacteria; phylum Bacteroidota; class Bacteroidia; order Flavobacteriales; family Flavobacteriaceae; genus Pustulibacterium; species Pustulibacterium marinum. Next base: position 97,932 of record NZ_FPBK01000010.1, read on the forward strand.
CTATCACAGGATTTTTGAAGAAACTACCACTGTTGCCAATTTCATTAGGATCTGGTAATTTACTTTGGCGAATAGCAATAACCGCGTTAGAAATTGATTTGATCGTTGGCGTTTCAATATTGTTTTTAGCTAATTCATTTTGAATTGCTCCGTATTCAGTTTTTAAAACGTGCTCTTTTTTTGTTAGTTTAAAAGTAACGTTTGTGATGATGTATTTTCCTTTTTCACTAGTTTTGAAAACAGATTCGCGATAACCAAATTCACAATCATCTTTGGTGAAAGTTCGAGATTCTTGAGTCTCTATTTCTATAGCTTCACAACTTTCAAATACATCTTTCAATTCTACACCATATGCACCAATATTCTGAACGGGAGAGGTACCTACATTTCCTGGGATTAATGATAGGTTTTCAACACCACCAAAATTTTGATCAATACACCAAAGTACAAATTGATGCCAATTTTCACCAGCTTGTGCGGTTACAAAAACATGATCAGCTGTTTCTTCTTCAATTGCTATTCCTTTAAGATTGATATGAAGAACCAATAGCTCCACATCTTTGGTTAAAAGCATATTGCTGCCGCCACCTAAAATAAATTTAGGTTCGTTTTGATATTCTTTTAAAATAGCTTTCAGATCACTTTCGGAATCAATGCTTGCAAAAAGTTTTGCTTTGGCATCAATTCCAAAAGTGTTGTATTTTTTTAGTGATATGTTTTCTTGAACATTCATTTAGTTTGGATATACTTTCAATGCTTCTTTAAGAATGTGAACCGATTTTAATAGGTTTTCTTTCTTTAAAACATAGGCAATACGTACTTGATTCAAGCCAATATTTGGCGTAGAATAAAATCCGGCAGCAGGAGCAACCATAACCGTTTCGCCTTCTAGATCATAACTTTCTAAAAGCCATTGTGCAAAATGATCTGCATTTTTTACAGGAAGTTCTACAATACAGTAAAAAGCTCCTTTTGGCTTTGCTACGCGAACACCTTCAATTTTTTCAAGCGCTTCAATTACCGTGTTTCTTCTGTCTACATATTCAGCATTTACTTCATCAAAATAAGATTGCGGAGTTTCCAAAGCAGCTTCGCAAGCAATTTGCGCAAGTGTTGGAGGCGACAATCTTGCCTGAGCAAATTTTAAAGCGGTAGTCATTACGGCTTTGTTTTTTGAAACTAAACAACCAATTCTTGCGCCACACATGCTATATCTTTTAGAAACAGAATCGATGATGATAGCGTAATCATCCATTCCTTCTTCTTGAAGAATTGAATAATGCTCAATTCCATCATAAACAAATTCTCTGTATACTTCATCAGCAATCAAAAACAAATCATGTTTTTTGACGATTGCTGCAAGTTTTTGAATTTCTTCTTTAGAGTATAAATAACCCGTTGGATTTCCTGGGTTACAAATTAAAATGGCTTTGGTTTTATCGGTAATTAGTTTTTCAAATTCTTCAATTGCTGGTAAAGCAAAGTTGTCTTCAAATTTAGAAACTACAGGAACCACTTTAATGTTTGCAGAAGTTGCAAAACCATTGTAGTTAGCATAGAATGGTTCTGGAATAATAATTTCATCTTCAGGATCTGCAATGGTTCCCAAAGCAAAAAGTAGCGCTTCCGAACCACCGGTGGTGACCATAATATCGTTTGCAGTAACGTTTACTTTATTCTTTTTGTAGTATGCTGCAATTTTTTCTCGGTACGTTTCAGAGCCTTCACTGCGGCTATATTCCAAAACATCAATGTCAGCATTTTTTACTGCATCCATTGCTATTTTGGGAGTTTTAATGTCAGGTTGACCAATGTTTAAATGGTAAACTTTGGTTCCTCTTTTTTTAGCTGCTTCTGCATACGGAACCAATTTTCTGATCGGGGATTCCGGCATGTGAATCCCTTTGATAGATATTGCTGGCATAATCTCAAATTTTTCAGCGCAAAGGTGCAAAATTATTATGGAAATAAATAGCGAATTATCATCACTGAAGTTAATTTCTATAGACCTTACAAAGGGTGTAATATTTTTTGTAAATTATAGTGTTTAATGTCGATTTGATAAAATGAAATGAAAAATTTGAGAATAATTTTATTTCTAGTCTTTATTTCAGCCTTTGTAAATGCTCAAAACTTTGAGTTTACCAGTAATAAGAAATACGAAGAAATGTCATTTACTTCAGTGGGTAATTTGATATTTATTCCAGTGATTGTAAACGGAGTTCCTTTGAATTTTGTGCTGGATTCTGGTGTTAACAAATCTGTAGTACTAAATCTGTCTGGAAAAGATTCCTTGAAGTTTGATCATCAGGAAGAAATTTACCTAAAAGGTTTAGGAAAAAAAGAGCCTTTTATCGCTATTCATAGCAAGCATAATGAAATGCATATTGGGAATTTGTTGGATCTAGATCATGAAATTTTTATTGTTTTGGACGAAGAAATTAATTTCTCAAAACGATTGGGAGTGACTGTTCATGGTATTATTGGTTTTGATTTATTGAAGGATTTTGTAGTTCAAATCAATTACGATAAAAAGAAATTACGATTTTATCCTTATGAAAATTATAAAAAGAAAAAGCTCGGAAAAAGAGAAACCGAAATCCCTTTGGTTTTTAAAAATAGTAAGCCATATGTCAATTTAAGGGTTGAGTTGAACAACGAATTTAGAGATATTGATGTTTTATTGGATACAGGTAATAGTGACGCTATTTGGTTGTTTAAAAATGATAGTCTCAGCGTTCCAGAAAGAAATTTTGAAGATTTTTTAGGTAAAGGGCTTAGTGGTGAGATTCATGGAAAGCGGAGTAAAGTAAATTCACTTTTATTGAATGATTTTGAGTTGAAGGAAGTAAAATGCGCTTTTCCTGATGAAGAATATTTCTCCTTCGCTAAAAAATATGAAGAGAGGGACGGTAGTATAGGAGGGGAAGTACTTAGTAGATTTCAGGTGACTTTCAATTATCGTGATATGTGGTTACGGTTAAAAAAATCAAATAAGTTCAGAAAGGATTTTTATTATAATATGAGTGGTATTCGTTTAGGTCACAATGGAGTTAAGATTATTGAAGAAAAGAAGGGAGATAGATCAAACCAATTTATAGAAAAAGGAAGTAAAGGATTTACTGTTTTTTTTCAAGAACAGTTAAAATATAGATTGGCTGATGCATTGGAAATAGTGGAACTACGTGCTGGTTCACCTGCTGCAGAAGCCGGATTGAGAGTTGGAGACGTAATTCTGTTTGTAAATAGAACTTTGATAGAAGGTCAAAGCATGGAGCAGGTACACCAGCTAATGAATACAATAGCTGGTAGGAAAATTAGAGTAGTTGTTGATAGAAGAGGAGAAGTACTTAAATTTAAGTTTGTACTTCAAAAAGTATTATAAAGAAAAAGCCTCTTTTGGAAGAGGCTTCTTTTATTTCTTATTTCTTATCCATGATGGATGTTTTTTTCATCAATACACTTTGCTCGGTTTTGTTTTCCACAATTCCCGATATTCTTAAAGCAATTGTTGGGTTGTCTTTTGCATTACTATAAACGGTAATTGTTTTCTTGATGGGACCAACACGTTTTGTATCGTATTTCACCTCAATAATTCCGGTTTGTCCCGGAGCAATAGGGTCTTCAGGTTTTTTAGGAATGGTACAACCGCAACTAGAGTATACTTTCGAAACAACTAGGGGAGCATCTCCGGTATTGGTGAATTCAAAGGTTCTAACACCGTCACTACCTTTAGCTATATTTCCGTAATTAATTTCCTTCTCTTTAAATTCAATCTGCGCTACTTTCTCTTGCGCAAAAGTGGTAGCGGAAGTAGTAAGCAGAACTAGGAATAGTAGAATTTTTTTCATTTTTAAAAAATCTTGATGGGTAAATGTAAGTAGAATCTGCATCGCATCAAAATATATTAATTGCTTTTAAAATCATGTAGATATAGCTACTTTTGCAGCTTACATTACAAAAAGTGAACCAAACATGGAAATCCCTTCTAAATACGAAGCTACAACCATAGAAAATAAATGGTACGATTACTGGATGCAAAACAACTATTTTCATTCAGAACCAGATGAAAGAACACCATATACAATTGTTATTCCACCACCAAACGTAACTGGTGTGTTGCACATGGGGCATATGATGAACAATACCATTCAAGATGTATTGATTCGTAGAGCTCGCTTGAAAGGAATGAACGCTTGTTGGGTACCTGGTACCGATCATGCTTCTATTGCTACTGAAGCTAAGGTAGTGGCTAAGTTGAAAGAAGAAGGAATTAACAAAGCCGATCTTACGCGTGAAGAATTTATGAAACACGCTTGGGAATGGACAGACAAGCACGGTGGGATTATCCTTGAGCAATTGAAAAAACTAGGATGTTCTTGTGATTGGGATCGTACTAAATTCACGCTAGATGATGATATGTACGCTTCTGTAATCAAAGTGTTTGTTGATTTGTACAACAAAGGGTTGATTTACCGAGGATACCGAATGGTAAACTGGGATCCGGAAGCAAAAACAACGCTTTCTGACGAAGAAGTAATTTACGAAGAACGTCAAGGATCTTTGTATTATTTAGAATATCCAATCGAAGGAAGTGATGAAAAAGTAACCATTGCAACTACGCGTCCGGAAACTATTTTGGGTGATAGCGCAATTTGTATCAATCCAAACGATGAGCGTTACGCGCATTTACGTGGTAAAAAAGCCATCGTTCCATTGGTAGGTCGCGTGATTCCAATTATCGAAGATGAATATGTAGATGTTGAGTTTGGTACGGGTTGTTTAAAAGTAACACCTGCACACGATGAGAACGATAAAGTGCTTGGCGAAAAGCATGACTTAGAAGTAATCGATATTTTTAATGATGATGCTTCTTTGAATTCTTTCGGATTGCATTACGAAGGAAAAGATCGTTTTGTAGTACGTAAAGAGATTGCTAAAGAGTTAGAAGAAAAAGGATTCTTAGTAAAAACTGAAACGCATATTAACAAAGTTGGTACTTCTGAAAGAACCAAAGCTGTGATTGAACCTCGTTTGTCAGATCAGTGGTTTTTGAAAATGGAAGATTTGGTAAAACCAGCTTTAGAGTCAGTTTTAGAAACTGAAGACATCAAGCTTTTCCCTAAAAAGTTCGAAAATACGTATCGTCACTGGATGGAAAACATCCGTGATTGGAATATTTCGCGTCAATTATGGTGGGGACAACAAATTCCTGCTTATTATTTTGGTGACGGAAAAGAAGATTTTGTAGTTGCTGAAACCATTGAAGAAGCTGTAAAACTAGCTCAAGAAAAATCAGGCAACGCAAGTTTAACTGAAGCTGATTTAAAACGTGACGGTGATGCGCTAGATACTTGGTTCTCTTCTTGGTTATGGCCAATTAGCGTTTTCAACGGTATTTTAGAGCCAGAAAATAAAGAGATTGAATACTATTATCCAACCAATGATTTGGTAACCGGACCAGATATTTTATTCTTCTGGGTGGCACGTATGATTATTGCTGGGTACGAGTACAGAGATAAAAAACCATTCACCAATGTGTATTTAACAGGATTGGTGCGCGACAAACAACGTCGTAAAATGTCTAAATCTTTAGGAAACTCTCCAGATGCGTTGAAGTTGATTGAAGATTATAGTGCAGACGGTGTTCGTGTTGGGTTATTGTTAAGTTCAGCTGCTGGTAACGATTTATTGTTTGATGAAGGTTTATGTCAGCAAGGAAAAGGATTTGCAAACAAAATCTGGAATGCCTTCCGTTTGGTAAACGGTTGGGAAGTAAGCGAAACTATAGAGCAGCCTGAAGCTTCTAAAATTGCCATTGATTGGTATAAGAACAAGTTGCAAAAGACGTTGGTAGAGATTGAAGATCACTTCAGTAAATACCGTATTTCTGATGCTTTGATGGCTTCGTACAAATTGGTTTGGGACGATTTCTGTTCTTGGTTATTAGAAATGGTAAAACCAGCATACCAACAGCCAATAGATGCTAAAACATTGAAAGAGGTTATTGGTTTGTTTGAAGATAACTTACGTATTTTACACCCGTTCATGCCATTCTTAACAGAAGAAATTTGGCAACATATTGAAGAGCGCACGCCAGAAACTGCATTGATTGTAAGTGCATGGCCAGAAATTACTTCGTATGATGAAAACTTGTTGAAAGAATTTGAATTTACTGCTGAGGTTATTTCAGGAATTAGAACCATTCGTAAAGAAAAAAATATTCCTAATAAAGACAGCTTGTCATTATCAATTTTGAATAACGAAAAAGCAACTACTGCTTTTGATGCGGTAATTACCAAATTGGGTAATATTGAAGAATTGACGTATGTAGATGAGCAAGTAGACGGAGCATTATCTTTCCGAGTAAAATCTAATGAATATTTTATTCCAGTAGCAGGAGCAATTGATGTAGAAGCTGAAATTGCGAAGCTTGAAGAAGAATTAAAATATACTGAAGGATTCTTAAATTCAGTACGTAAAAAGCTTTCTAACGAACGTTTTGTAAACAATGCACCAGAACAAGTAGTAGCCATAGAAAAGCAAAAAGAAGCCGATGCGCTTTCTAAAATAGAAACGATTAAAGCTAGTTTGACTAGTTTGAAATAAAACATTTTCAATCCAATAAAAAAGGCGAGCTAAAATTTTTTAGCTCGCCTTTTTTATAATGATTTCTAAATCTTATTCTTTGATTGAGTCGAAATATCTATTTACAGCTTCCACGTATTTTTCTTTGGCTTCATCGGTTTTCAAATCTTGCGTCTGAAAAAGTGCATTGGCTTTAAATGCGTTGATTAAAGGAGTTCTACTTCCCGGACTACTCATATCGCGTGTAGCAATTTTGTAATACGCATACAAACGCAACAAAACATCTGCCGGAAAATTACCGGTGTGACTGTTGACTTTTTCAACAGCTTCATCAAAAGCTTTATTTAAATTTTTATGTGTCATTTTTAATCTGCAAGAACGTCAATGCCGCCTTTTACTTTTTGGTTGAGGGAAACTTTAATTTTTGCGTCTAATGGTAAAAAGACGTCTACTCTGGAGCCAAATTTAATAAACCCGGCATCATTACCTTGATGTACTTCTTCATTAACACTAGCATAATTAACGATGCGCTTGGCAAGAGCTCCGGCAATTTGCCTGTAAAGGACTTTACCGTACACTTCATTTTCCAGAACTACTGTTGTTCTTTCATTTTCTTCAGAAGCTTTAGGATGCCATGCTACTAAGTATTTTCCGGGGTGATATTCACTATAAAGAACTTTCCCGCTTATCGGATATCTTGTTACGTGTACGTTTACTGGTGACATGAAAATAGAAACTTGTAATCTTTTTTCGTTGAAATATTCTTTTTCAAAAACTTCCTCAATAACTACTACTTTTCCATCAACTGGAGATAGTACGTGTTCATCATTTATGGAAGATATTCTTTTTGGGTTTCTGAAAAATTGTAGAATAAGAATTAAGGAAACAATGGATCCAATTTGGATTGTTTTCTGTATCCAAAATATTTCAACAAAGAAATGACCTAGCAACACCAATACAATGGCCATTACTAGTGCACTAAAAATGATTTGATGTCCTTCTTTATGAAACATAATTTAAAAATTGAATACAGGCATAAGCAAATGGAGCTGCAAAAATAAGGCTATCTAACCGATCTAGCATGCCGCCGTGACCAGGCAAAATAGCGCCACTATCTTTAACTCCGGCAGTTCTTTTGAATTTCGACTCCACAAGATCACCAAGTGTGCCAAAAATAACTATGACTATTGCTAAAGCTATCCATTTGGTGAGGTTCATTTCATCGGTATAATTAAATAAAATGATTGAAGCAATAATGGCAAAAATGAGGCCTCCTATAAAACCTTCTATGGTTTTCTTTGGAGATACTCGCTCAAATAATTTTCGTTTGCCAAATGCACGTCCGGTTAAATATGCGAAAGAATCGTTAACCCAAATAAGAATGAAAATACCAATAATGAGCATTTTGGCAAACGCATGGTTTTGATAGGGTATCATGGTTAAAAAAATACAACCGGCACCTATATAAAACAAACTGATAATGTATTTCTGCAATTTGGATAGAATACCATCTCGCTGTTTTTTACTGAAAAGGTTTCTAATCAAGATAAGATTGGTAACCAAAGTTAACCCCATAAGAATGTTTACGGCATTTTCTTTATAGATTCCAGATGATTTTTCTTCTAAGAGATATATAAATATCCACCAAAGCAGTAGAAAACCTATGAAAATAGAATATCCTTTCAGGTGAACCATTTTTTTAAATTCGTGTAAGCAGGCTATTCCAAATATCATGAAAAGAAAGTCAAACGCATCTGAATTCAGCCAAGCAGCCGCAACAACCAGAACAACGTAAATGATGCCTGTTATACATCTTTTTAATAATTCTCTCATGTATTAAAGGTCTTCTAGAAGCAGTAAATATAGGTTTTTTGAGCTACTTCCGTAAGTCATAAAATTTTTCTCAGTGGTGATTTCGAAATTTTTAATAGTGGTTATGTTCGAGGGAATTCTGTTTGGATGTTTGGTTTTAATACCGCGTAAACCTTCACTTATAGTTTTAACTAGTTGACTCGTAGTTGCTAAAACAATAAAATTATCTGGGAAATCATTGAGTTTTTTTTCTTTGATTTGTTCAGAGGAGATGAGTAGTGCTCCAGTATCTGCAACAAGGTATTCACAAGTTGTAAAAAAGCAAGGAGCGTCTGTATTATCTTTTGAAAGGGTTACCTTGAAATTTTTAAAACTTTCTTTTAGTTTATTTTCAAAGCAATAGATGTTTTCATTTTCCCAACTGTTTTCAATCAAAATATTCTGGAAGCTGTCAAAAACTTCCGTCATGTTGTCACAATAGATAAATCTACCGCCGTTGTTCTTAAAGTTTATTGCGAAAAGTTCATCGATAGGAGTATGTTCATCGGGCATGAACTTTCCTCTTTCTTCACTGTCTTCGTTCTCGTTTTCTTTTTTAGAAAGTCCAAAAAATCGTTTAAATAGACTCATGCACGAATACTTCTTTTCTGAAATTCTTAATTATCGTAAAGATAAAAAATCTTAATTAAACCAATGTCTAATTAAGATTTTTTAAACAGTTCTATGTTATTTTCGGGTAATCCGTAAAACTTAGGCTTCTAAGTTTGTTTCTTTTCCTACGTTTTCAGCTTTTTCAAAAGGTCTTTTTCCGAAAATTTCCTCAAGATCGTCTTTGAAAATTACTTCTTTTTCCAATAGCTTATTGGCTAAAGCAGAAAGTTTATCTTGATTTTCTCGTAAAATTTCAATGGCTCTTTTATATTGGGCTTCAATGATTTCAGAAATTTCTTTGTCAATTATTTGAGCTGTCTCTTCACTGTATGGTTTAGAGAAATTATAATCTGTTTGACCTGAAGAATCGTAATACGTGATGTTTCCTAATTTGTCATTTAGACCATAAATAGTAACCATAGCTTTTGCTTGTTTTGTAACTTTTTCTAAATCACTCAAAGCTCCTGTAGATATTTTATCAAAAACTACTTTTTCTGCAGCTCTACCACCCATGGTTGCACACATTTCATCTAACATTTGTTCTGGACGAACAATTTGTCTTTCCTCCGGCAAATACCAAGCAGCACCTAATGATTGACCTCTAGGTACAATAGTCACTTTTACGAGTGGAGCGGCATGCTCTAATAACCAGCTAACAGTTGCGTGACCAGCTTCGTGGTATGCAATAGTTTTTTTCTCATCTGGTGTGATAATTTTATTTTTCTTTTCTAGACCTCCAATAATTCTATCTACAGCGTCCAAGAAATCTTGTCTATCTACAGCTTTTTTACCGTTTCTAGCGGCAATAAGAGCAGCTTCGTTACAAACATTGGCAATATCAGCACCAGAGAAACCAGGCGTTTGTTTTGCTAAAAATTCTAGGTCTAAAGTTTCTTTTGTTTTGATTGGGCGTAAATGAACTTCAAAAATCTCTCTTCGTTCATTGAGATCTGGAAGATCTACATAAATCTGTCTGTCAAATCTACCAGCACGCATCAATGCTTTATCTAAGATGTCTGCTCGGTTGGTAGCGGCTAATACAATTACATTAGTATTGGTACCAAAACCATCCATTTCTGTTAGTAATTGATTCAGTGTGTTTTCTCGTTCATCATTAGAACCGGTGAAATTATTTTTTCCACGAGCTCTACCAATGGCGTCAATTTCATCAATAAATATAATTGCAGGTGATTTTTCTTTAGCTTGTTTGAATAAGTCACGAACACGAGATGCTCCAACTCCAACAAACATTTCAACAAAATCTGAACCTGATAAAGAGAAAAACGGAACTTTTGCTTCACCAGCTACAGCTTTTGCTAATAAAGTTTTACCTGTTCCTGGAGGTCCTACCAGTAAAGCTCCTTTTGGGATTTTACCTCCTAATGAAGTATATCTTTCTGGATTTCTTAAGAATTCTACAATTTCCTGAACTTCTTCTTTAGCACCTTCTAAACCGGCTACATCTTTAAACGTAGCACGAATGTCCTTTTTCTCGTCAAATAGTTTAGCTTTTGATTTACCAATATTGAAGATTTGACCTCCGGCACCGCCGCCACTTCCGCCAGACATTCTGCGCATTAGGAAAATCCAAAGTCCCAAAATTAGAATGAATGGTAAAATGCTAATAATGATATCTGCAAAAGTTGTGTCTTCTGTGTCAAATTTAACCTCAGTGTTGTTAAGGTTGTTCTCATCAATTGTTTTTCGAATGCTATTTTCAAAATTTTGAAGATCACCAAATTTAACTTGATATTGAGGAACTTCTGAAGTAGCTGTTTTTGGGATCAATGAATCACCGCTTCCAACATCTTTATGAACATCTTTGCTTAAAGCGTCCTCTTTAAGATAAACTTTAGCCGTTTTGGTGTTAGAAATGATAAGTACTTGTTTAATGTCTCCATTCTTCAAGTATTCATTTAATTGAGTGTTGGAGATTTCTTTAGGTTGATACCACATACCTCCTCCACTAAAAAATTGAAAGCCAATGATGAGGAGTAATATAACAGCATAAATCCAGTAGGAACTGAATTTAGGTTTTTTATTTTGATTCTTTTTTGCCATACTTTAAATTAATAGTTTGTTGCTATGGAGGTTACTTTTGCATCTCCCCAAAGCCCTTCGATATCATAAAATTCTCTAATGTGTTTTTGAAATACGTGGACAACGATGTTTACATAATCTATCAGTACCCACTCAGAGTTGTCCGTTCCTTCCACGTGCCAAGGTTTGTCTTTCAGTTCTTTACTAACAACTTTTTGAACAGAGTTTACAATTGCATTTACCTGAGTGTTCGAAGTACCATTACAAATTACAAAATAGTCACAAACTGTATTCTCTATCTCCCTTAAGTCCAGAATGTCTATATCCTGTCCTTTTACATCTTCAATTCCTTTTAAAATAAATGTGATTAATTGATCTGTGCTACTTGCGTCTTTTACCATTAAAAATTTGAATTTTCCACAAAGTTATTACTTTTTTGGTTTTTAAGCTATGTATATTAACATTACCTTTAAATAATAAATCTAATTATTTACATGCATTTAATCAAACTTAGTGCCACAGAGTCTACAAATAGTTTCTTAAGAAATCTATTACGTGAAAAGGAACCCAATGATCTTACTGTGGTAATTACAAGACATCAAACCAGAGGTAGAGGACAAATGGGAACAACATGGATGTCTGAAGCTGATAAAAACCTGACTTTTAGTGTTTATAAGAAAATGTCTTGCTTGGCGGTACACCAACAGTTTTACATAAGTATGGGCGTTTCTCTTGCGATTCATAGAGCTTTATCAAAATTTACTATACCTGACTTGAAAATAAAATGGCCAAACGACATTTTGTCAGGGAATAGTAAGATTTGTGGAATTTTAATTGAAAACATTATCAAACAAGGTCAGTTAACAGCCGCTATTGTTGGAATAGGGTTGAATGTAAACCAATTGGAGTTTGAAGGGTTACAAAGTGTGTCTTCTATTAAAAGAATTACCGGAGTTCATTATCATTTGGAAGAAATTATGAATGAAATCATAGCACAACTTCGTGTAGTGGTGAGAGCAATTGAACAGGGGAAACTAGCAGATATCAAAGAAAAGTATGAAGAATTATTATTCAGAAAAGATAAACCTTCTACTTTTAAAGATCTTGAAGGAAATCTGTTCATGGGCTTTATAAGGTATGTGAACGAGAGTGGGAAATTGGTGATCGATGTAGAGAATGATCACAAGCAAGAATTTGAGCTGAAAGAAATAAAGCTACTTTATTAAAATAAAAAAAGTCCGGTTAATTAACCGGACTTTTTAATATGTAAAACTATGTTGTTTTTATAATTTACTCATATTAGTTACCAATGTACCTACAAAATTTGTAATTGGGCTTTTGATCATCATACCCATCATAGGATTGAATTGTCCTTCAAAAAGTAAAATACATGTACTTTCAGTTTCCGAGATAGATTCAATATTTGCTGTAAGTGTGAAAGGAAGTTTGTCACTTGCAGCACCTAGTACAACCTGATTATACGCTGTTTGATCTTTAAGTTCCAGTACAATTTCTGGCATTCCAGACAATGCAAACAAAAAACGTTTCTCGTTTAGCATTTCAAACTTAGTAATGCTTTCAGGCATTAATTTTTCAAAATTCTTTACATCTGTTAAAAACTCGAAAAGTTCCTTTTGGCTTTTTTGAACAGTTGCTTTTGGGCTTTCAATTGTCATAATTCAAAAATCTTTATACAGTTTGATTCCAAGTATCTGGGCTCTTTCTCCAATCGGTTAAAGTTACCAATTCACTTTCAGAAATGTAGTTAGTGTCAGTTGCTTGTTCTAGCAAATAAGGGTAATTACTCAAGGTGTGTAATTGAATATTTGCTTCTTTAAAGTTTTTCTCAGCAATGTCAAATCCGTAAGAGAAAATAGCAATCATTCCCTTTACATTTGCGCCAGCTTCCTTTAGAGCTGCAACTGCATTCAAACTACTTTTTCCTGTAGAGATTAAGTCTTCTATCACAACCACATTGGAGCCTTTGTCTAGAAAACCTTCAATTTGATTTTGGCGTCCATGTTTTTTAGCTTCTGGACGAACGTATACAAATGGAACACCTAAATATTCCGCGACCAACATACCTATTCCTATAGCTCCTGTAGCTACACCAGCAATCACATCGGCTTTACCATAGATTTTCTCTACTTGCTTTGCCATGTTTTCGCGAACGTAGTTACGAATAGGAGGAAAAGAAAGAATAATTCTGTTGTCACAATAAATTGGAGAATGCCATCCTGAAGCCCATGTAAAAGGATTTTTAGGATTCAACTTTATTGCATTAATTTGCAACAGAAGTTCGGCAGTTTTTTTTGCTGTATCTTTATCTAAAACCATGACACAAATGTATGAAGTTTTTGTTAATGACCATCCAATTATTTTAATCAGTGAATTAAAAAAAGAGGATACTTTTAAATATTTCTTACTTGAAAACGTAGATCTTTCAAAAGTTATTAAGGATTTGAATAATGGCAAAATGCAGGCTGCATATCTTTATCATCCTGAAAAAGAGCAATTGATTAAAAAATTTAAGAGCAATATTAAAACGGTTTTGGCTGCAGGCGGAGTTGTTAGGAATAAAAAAGGAGAAATTCTATTTATTTTTAGAAATGGAAAATGGGATCTTGCCAAAGGAAAATTGGATAAAGGGGAAAAAATAGAAAAGGCGGCTATTCGCGAAGTAGAAGAAGAAACCGGAATTAAGAAATTGAAGCTTGGTGAGTTCTTTAAAACTACGTATCACATTTTTAAACGAAACGGTGTTTACAAGTTAAAAGAAACACACTGGTACAATATGACTAGTGAATACGCTGGAAAATTGAAACCACAGGAAGAAGAAGGGATTACCAAGGTAGAATGGCTAAACTCTGCTCAAATAGACAAAGCATTGCAAAATAGTTATCCCAACATCAAAAAGCTTTTTAACGAAATTGAAATAACGGCAGAATAATTATTCTGCCGCTTCTATTCTGTATATAGGATACCGCAAATGTGACTTTTCGTAATAGTCAGAATGTTTGTAGATCCAACTTAATTGTGTATACCAATTTTCTGCAAAAGCAGTGTCTTGTTCTTTGGTAGCTAGAAATTCAGATTTTAATTCCGCATCTTTTTCTAAAAGTTCCGAAGCAATATCTTCAAAAACATAGGGCGAAAAGTGTTCTTTTTGTTGAAGAATTGGGTCGAAAAAATTCCAGTTAAAAAATGAATCTGGAGCTGCTGGTTCCAAAGTTTCTAGCAAATATCTTTTTCCGGGTTGATCTACTTTAATGATCACATCTCCTTTTCTAAAGGTTATGGAATCCGTTTTAGCAGTAATGATTGTATTACTATGCATGTAGTGCCCTTCAAAAGGTTGACTCATGGTTTCAAAATCATCAATGTGATAATACGTGAAAACGCCTGTGGTATCTTCTTCAAGTGTTCGCATTTCAATCTTGTTGGCTTTAAGTTTTTCAATAATTTTATACCAACCTTGTGGAATAACGTAAGCCTCTGGAACAGCTACTTTTACTGTGGGCTTAAAGTAATTATAATACTTTACAGGTCTTTCAAAAGGTCTTTCTCTATCGTATTTTAGGCGGTTGTAACCAGTAACTTCACTAACTAGCGTATCGGCTTCAAAACCTTTGAAATTAAATTCAGTGTATTTGGTAGAGTCTACTTCCCATTGAACTGGGTATTCCGTTTCTTCTTTGATTTCGTTGGCTGCCATGGCTCGTAAATCTCCAATTCTTTTGGCTTGTTTGTCTGTTATGGCTAACAAACTTTTCATCAATTCATACGTGCCTTCAACTCTTTGTTTGTAGGGTTTAAGCATGTGGGTTTCCACCATCATTCCTAAAGTATTCCATAGCGTTGTATATCCTGTAGAATATCTGGGATAGTCCATAAACTGTTGGAAACCAACTTCAGGAGTTTGATTAAAAACATTTACGTAAGGTGTAATTGGAAGTTCTTTTTGTTTCAAGGAATCTATGAGCGCTGGCATAAATTCGGTATGTAAATAATTGCCTAAACTTCCTTGTAGTTTATTATGTTGGGTAAATAAATGTGTTAATGTATACTGATAATTTGCACCATTACTCACGTGATTATCAATAAAAACATCGGGTTTTACTTGATGAAATATCGCTGCGAATGAAGCCGCATTTTTGGAGTCCATTTTTATGAAATCTCTATTCAAATCATAATTTTGAGCATTTCCTCTAAAACCATACGCTTCTGGTCCATTTTGATTGGCTCGTGTGTGTGAATTTCTATTGAGAGCACCGCCAATATTGTAAACAGGAATTGCAACAATAACGGTGTTTTTTGGTATCTCAATTTGTTCTTGAGCAAGATTTCGTATCAATAACATGGTGGCATCAATTCCGTCGCTTTCACCCGGATGAATACCATTATTAATCATTAATATGCGTTTTCCTTCTTCTCGAAGATTTACAAAATTGAAATCTCCATTTGGATTGTAGACTACCATATGCAATGGATAACCACTATCCGTTGGTCCCATGGTTTGTAAACTCACAGAAGAATAGCTGTTTGCTAGCTCTTTGTAAAATTCTATAACCTCTGGATATGTTGGAGTTTCTTTTCCTTCTGAGGTTTCAAAAACTGTAACAAAGCTGTCTTTTTTACTAGTTAATGGCGATTCGCAAGCGAAAAATAATAGAGCTACTAGGGGAATGAAAAAATATTTTTTCATAGAGAACTTAAGGATGTTTAGGTTGTTTGTTTACAGGTTGTTTAAAACCGAACACTATCTGGAACTAAACCAGTATAATCACCTTTGTTTCTAATCACGTCTCTTACAATTGAAGAGGAAATGAAAGAAGTGCCGGCTGCTGTTAATAAGAAAACGGTTTCCATATTACTCAACTGTCTATTGGTGTGTGCAATTGCTTTTTCAAATTCAAAATCAGCAGGATTTCGCAATCCTCTTAAAATAAAATCAGCATCAACTTCTTTGCAGAAATCTACGGTTAAGCCTTCGTAGGTTAAAACTTTTACTTTGGGGTCATTTTGAAAAGCATCTTCAATGAATTTTACACGTTCTTCTATGGTAAACATGTAGTTTTTATCGGCATTGATACCAATAGCAACAATGATTTCGTCAAAAAGTTCAGAGCCTCTTTTAATAATATCGAAATGTCCTAAAGTTACAGGATCAAAAGACCCTGGGAATATTGCTCTTTTCATGTGTGTTTTTGTCTCTTTGGTAAAGGTACAAAGTTTATTTTAAGGCCATTGTAATGGCGTTGTCAAACAATTCGGTAAGTGAAATACCTGCAATAGCTGCTTGTTGTGGTAAAATGCTAGCTTCTGTTAAACCTGGGACCGTATTAACTTCCAGTAAAAAAGGTTCGTCTTCAATGAAAATAAATTCACTTCTACTAAAACCTTTCATTTTTAAAACTTCGTATATTTTTTTGGCAGTAGCGCGCACATTCTTTTCCTGAATTTCAGAAATTCTAGCGGGCGTTATTTCTTTTGATTTACCTAAATATTTAGCCTCGTAATCAAAAAAGTCATTCTCACTTACAATTTCGGTAATGGGCAATACTGTAGTTTCATTCTTGTAATTAATTACACCAACTGAAACTTCTGTTCCTGATAAGAAAGATTCTATAATGATTTCGTCATCTTCTTTAAAAGCAACGTTTATAGCCTCTTCCAGTTTATCTTCGGTGTGTACTTTGGAAACTCCAAAACTACTTCCGGCTTTGTTGGCTTTTACAAAACATGGTAGCCCAACTTTTGATACAATTGCTTTAGTGTCTACAGCGTCACCTTCATTAATATAATAAGAAACAGCAGTTTTGATTCCGTAAGGTTTCAAAGTTGCTAGAAGATCACGCTTGTTAAACGTTAAGGCAGCTTGATAAAAATCACAACTTGATTGCGGAATTCCTAAAAGAGCAAAATAGGCCTGCATGTAACCGTCTTCTCCCGGAGTTCCGTGAATAGCATTAAAAACTGCATCAAACGTAATTTTTTCTGAATTTATAGTAACCGAAAAATCATTTCTGTCTATAGGGAATTCTTTTTCATCATCATTTACATAGACCCATTTGTCTTTGAAAATATGAATTCTATATGCGTTGTATTTTTCTTTAGGAAGATGTTTGTATACAACATTTCCACTTTTCAAGGAAATTTGATATTCACTTGAAAAACCACCCATTATTATGGCAATGTTTTTTTTCATAGGACGTTTAATTCCTGTAATAGATTAGAATAGGATATCAAAAATATCATTAAAAATTGAAAGGGTAAAAAGAAAACTCTTTTATATATCTTTGCCAAACAAATCCGGATTATGAGTTTTTTCAAGTTTATTTTCAGTAAAACTTTTTTATTACAAATTGTATTAGCTATTGTGGTTACAATAGCCCTAATTTTTGGTGCATTACAGTATCTAAATATCACTACAAATCATGGTGAATTTGTAACGGTGCCAGATCTTTCAAAAAAATCGTTACGAGAGGCTAAAGATCTTATTGATGAAGCTGCTTTGCGTATCGAAGTTTTGGATTCTACGGAATATGATCCAAAAATCCCACGTTTTGCCGTAGTTCAGCAAGAACCAAGAGCAGGTTCTGATGTGAAAGAAAATAGAAAAATCTATGTAAAAATAAATCCGTCAGGATATCGCAAAATAACAATCCCTCAAGTAGTTCAAAAAACTAAGCGAAATGCTGAAGCTATTCTAGAAGCGGTTGGGCTCAAAGTAGGAACTGTTGAATATGTAGACGATATAGGAAAAGATATGGTTTTGGGAGTTTTGCATAAAGGCGATACCTTACAATCTGGAGCGCAATTGCAAAAAACCTCAGTTGTTGATTTGATTTGCGGTAACGGAATCAACCCAGATGCTCCACGATACGATCAAGATATAGAAGTAATAAACGATAGCATTCCAACCAATGATGAAGGAGGAGAATAACGACGTAGAAATGAATGATGACGAACTGTATGAACATTACAGTTTTAAAGCCGATAAAGGACAGCAGCCATATAGAATTGATAAATTCTTAATGAATAGAATTGAGAATGCTACTCGAAATAAAATTCAGCAAGCTGCTAAAAATGGAAATATCTATGTGAATGGCGAAGTAGTAAAACAAAACTACAAAGTGAAAGCTTTTGATGAAATCAAAGTACTTTTTGAACATCCGCCACACGAGTATTTGTTAACTCCAGAAAACATTCCACTAGATATTGTTTATGAAGATGAAACGCTACTTGTGGTAAATAAACCAGCCGGAATGGTAGTGCATCCGGGTCATGGAAACTATTCTGGTACTTTGATCAATGCTTTGATTTATCATTTTGATAACTTACCGTTGAACAGTAATGAGCGTCCGGGCTTGGTACATCGTATAGATAAAGATACCAGTGGATTGTTGGTTATTGCAAAAACAGAGAATGCTTTAAATCACCTTTCAAAACAGTTTTTTGATAAAACGTCTGAGCGCGAGTATGTGGCTTTGGTTTGGGGAAATGTGGAGGAAGAAGAAGGAACGGTGGAAGGCCATATAGGAAGACATCCTAAAAACCGTTTGCAAATGGCTGTTTTCCCCGATGGAGATCAAGGAAAAGAAGCCGTAACGCATTACAAAGTTTTAGAACGTTTAGGTTATGTAACTTTAATTTCTTGTAAGTTGGAAACCGGTAGAACGCATCAAATACGTGTGCATATGAAACATATTGGACATACGTTATTTAATGATGAACGCTATGGTGGAGAACGAATCCTGAAAGGAACTACGTTTACTAAATACAAGCAATTTGTAGAAAATAGTTTTAAAGTTTTGCCAAGACAGGCTTTGCATGCAAAAACATTAGGTTTTGAGCATCCTGTTACAGGAGAGTTTCTGCGTTTCAATACCGAAATTCCCGAAGATATGCAGGAATGTATTGATAAGTGGAGAAACTATGCAAAACATGTTTCAGAATAAATTACATTGCTAAAATCAATAGTAGCATAAGTACAATCTAGTTGGCGAAGTTGTTAGAGTAGCGGGATAAACGTATTTTTACTGAAAATAAAATTCAAGATGAAAATAGTAGTTTCTCCTGCGAAATCGCTGGACTATGATAGCAAGTTGCCAACAGATAAATATACCGAACCATGTTTTTTGAAAGAAGCTGAACGCATCAATAAGCTTCTCAAAAAAGAATCACCAAAAAAGTTGTCTGACTTAATGAGTATTTCTGATAAGTTGGCCGATTTAAATTGGCAACGAAATCAAGATTTTGAAACTCCTTTTACTCCAAAAAATGCGCGCCCTGCCATGTACGCTTTTAATGGTGATGTATATACAGGTTTAGATGCTTACTCCATTCCGCAGGAAAAGTTAGATACGCTACAAAATACTTTACGTATTCTTTCTGGTTTGTATGGCGTTTTGAAACCGCTTGATTTAATACAACCCTATCGATTGGAAATGGGAACTAAGTTTCCTGTGGGAAAAAGTAGAGATTTGTACGAATTCTGGAAACAAAAAGTTACTAAAAAGTTGAATGAAGAATTGAACGATGACGAGCTTTTTGTAAACTTGGCGAGTAACGAATATTTTGGAGCCGTAGACAATAAAGCACTAAAAGTTCCAGTAATTACTCCTGTATTTAAAGATTGGAAGAACGATAAATTGAAAATCATAAGCTTCTATGCGAAAAAAGCAAGAGGTTCTATGGTGCGCTATATCATAGATAAGAATGCTACTTCTTTAGATGATTTGAAAGGATTTGATTACGACGGATACAAATTCAGTGAAGAACATTCTAAAAAGAAGAACGAATTGGTTTTTATACGCTAAACTTTTCTAAAATCTATTTTAGAACTTGTATATTTACGCCTGTGTTACAGCTATTTTATTACATAGGAATTGCGTTGCAGGCGTATTGTGTTTATCACGCTTACCGAAATCATAAAGAATATTATTGGTTTTTTATCATTGTATTTATCCCTACTTTAGGTGCTCTAATTTATTTATTTACGCAAGTTGTTGGAGTTAATTCTATGACTTCGACTGTAAATTCTGCTCAGCAAGAAGCTTTTAAAGTCTTGTATCCCAGCAAGCGAATCAATGATTTAGAAAAGCGATTAGAGTTTTCAGATACTTTTGAAAACAGAGTTTCGTTAGCCGATGCGTATCTTCAAAATGGTAGATTGGATGATGCTATTGAAATGTATCTTTCTGCTTTAAAAGGTCATTATGAAAATGATTACTATGCTATATCCAAACTAGTTTCTGCTTATTTTCAAACGGAACAATTTGAACTAGTGATCAGTTATACCGAGAAAATTCAGCATAAAGTAGAATTTAAACATTCCAGAACACAATTCTTGTACGCTGTTGCTTTGGAAAAAACAGGAAATTTAGAAGCTGCCGAAGCCGAATTTCATAAAATAGACGTTCCTTATAAGAATTATGATGAACGCTATTATTTTGCTAATTATTTGGTAGAGAAAGGTGAGAAAAATGCCGCTGAAGAAATTCTGAAAGATATGCTTCAAGAAGGGCAACACATGCAAAGACAAAATCGTAGACGTTACAGTTTTGCATTGCGCCAAGCTAGAGAATTGCTAGATTCTTTAGAGGCGTAGTATGTTTTTGCACAAGCATCCATATCCACCATTCATTCCCAAAGACGCGACTAAATTAATTGTTGGAACGTTACCACCACCAAGATTCTCTACTGGAATGCTAAAATCAGGAGACGTTGATTTTTGCTACGGAAGTATTGACGGACAATTATGGGTAATTCTTAATAGAATTTTTCAGCTTCATCTTGATTTCGAAACTACAGAAAAGGCAATTCAACAAAGAAAAGTATTTTTAGAGAAGCACAAAATAGGCATTTGCGACATGGTAGAAAGTGCCTATAGAGCCAAAATTGATGCGTCGGATATTGGTATGCAGCAAGTAACCTACCGAAATTTGATAGGGTATTTGAGAAAGTTTCCCACTGTAGATACTCTGTTGTTTACAGGAGGAAATAGTAAAAATGGTCCGGAATATTTCTTCAGAAAACATCTAAAGGAATACGGTATTTCATTAAAGCTGATAAGTACGGAAACTCCAAAAATTCACGAGTTTTCTTTAGATGGACGCACAATTCAAACTGTATCTTTAACTGCGCCGTCGGGTTCAGCAAACAGAGCTGTTGGTAGTAATCCACAGTACAAAGCTATGAAGCAAAAGAATCCAAACTATACAACTATCGATTTTCGAGTAGCGCAATACACTCCTTTTTTTATGGATAAAAAGTAAGTTTGTGTATTGAGTTAACATTTTCATTTTAAGAAATATCCTATATTTATCCAGATGAAACCTTCAGTCAAAATAATAGATAGGGGAGATAATATGAAGTGGATCAGTTTTTTTTCAGTTTTTTTAATTTCATTTTTGGCACACGCACAAGTGCCAGATAGTTTGCGTATTTCCGGAATGGTAGCTGATGAAAAATCAGAATTGTTAGAAGGAGTTTATGTGCGCAACATGAGTCAGGGAACATTTACAATCAGTACTCGAAAAGGGAAATTCACTTTAATGGTGCGTGAAGGAGATACACTTCGTTTCAATTTTTTAGGAATGAAAGATCTTGTTTATGCCATTGATAAGGAAGATATGCAACTGCAGCAATTGGCCATTATCATGGAAACCGATGTAGAGCAACTGGATGAGGTAGAAGTAGAGCAACAAACCATCACAGCACTTTCTTTGGGGATTATTCAGAAAGAAGTTAAACCGATGACTAAAAATGAACGTTTGTTGGCTGCAGCGGGCGATTTTAGATGGTACGATGTCATGTTAATTCCATTAGGCGGTATGCCTTTTGATCCACTTTTGAATGCTATTTCTGGAAGAACAAAAATGCTCAAGAAGCGTGTGCAAATGGATAAAGAAAATAAAAATGCCGATGCTTTGTATGAGCGTTTCTATACATTTTCTACAATGACCTTGGGGATCGAAAGTGATGACGTCATGCTTTTTATGTACTACCTAACTACTCAAGGAAAAGATGCCGAAATTTTAAAAGCAGAAGATAGCTTGGCCGAATTTTTTCTTACCGAAGCTTATCAAGAATATAAAGCTAGTTTAAACGAAGAGTAATGAAATTGAAGAATAGAATAATTGGGTTGATTTGTTTTCTTGTAGCAACCTGTATGTATGGGCAGAAAGGTGAAGTGACAATTACGGGTAAAGTAATTGATAGCGTTCAAATTCTTAATGATGTATACGTAGCTAACAAAGCCTCTGGTAAATTGACCATTACAGATCAATATGGTGATTTTTTCATTGCTGCTCAAGAGAAAGACACCTTGTTGTTTTCGCACGTGGGATATCAAGATCTATATTATATAATTACCAAAGAAGATAACGAAACTCGAAATATTACCGTAGTGCTTTCGGAGGCCATTGAAACATTGGATGAAGTAACCGTAGAGCGTAGTAACATTACCTCAGAATCTTTAGGACTTTCAATGGTAGATGAAAAGTATGTAAACATGACCCGCAGTGAAAAAAAATATGCGGCCAATAAAGAGTTTGATAAAGCTGGGGATATGATCATGCCCGGAGGTGGTATTAAAATGTCTTTAGCACCTATTGCAACTGCTTTGTTCGGAAACAAGAAATTAAAAAAGCAAATCGCCATAGAGAAAAACGAAAAAGCTATAAACGATTTTCAAGAACAGTATGCCGACTTTGCAAATGAAACACTACAAATACCCAATGATTATTTTATGTTGTTTGTGTATTATTTAATAGATAATAACAAGCATCAATCTATTCTAAATGCCGAAGGCGGTATGGGACAATTTTTGTTGGCAGACGAGTATCTGGCGTATAAGAAATATGTACAGGAGAAGTAGTCGTTAAAATGCTAATTTATTTCTTCTCATAAGGTAGTTTCGGAAGCGTCATGGAATATTCTTTTTTTTCTCCTTTCACTTTGCGCACTTTCAATCGTGCTTTTGCTCCGTATTTAAGTCCCCAATCTTCATTAAGATCAGTCCAGATTCTTATGAAGGTAATATTTTTATTGTCTTTAAGAGAGTTATAGATGTAATTCCAATCAGAGGTTAGTTCTCCTTTGGCTATATCAGTATTCATAAATATCAATATTTTATATTGATTGGTGTCTAAATCTTGTGAACCATCTAAGCTTATTTTACTGGTAATAGTAGTTAAATCACCAAGTAATTTTTGAATGGATGAATCCATGTTCGTTTGGTCACAAATTACATAACTATCTTCAATAGTTGAATTCTTGATGTTTTCTAATTGCACCATGCTACAATAGGTTTCCCCATTATAGCACATCAATGAATCATTTTTATCATAAATGTAGGTTCTATAGGAAACGGACATTAAAGCAAAGTTTTTAATTTCTGCTTCCGAAAGATCGGGGTTTAATTGAGCATCTATGATATTGTTGCCTTTTGGCAAGTTAGCTATATGTTGATTGATTTCAGCTTGAGAATACACATTTAAGTTGGGTACTCCAAGTATGGTTTTCATAATAGTTCCGCAAGAAGTGGTGGAAAGTAATAGGAATGTAGAAATAATGATTAGCGTTACATACTCTTTTGAGTTTTTCATGTAAAGGTATTTAATGGTAAGTGTTTTCTGTAGTTTTTCAAATGTATAAAAATACTGTAAATAAGATTCCTCTCAGTATATTTTTTTCTTTTACAATTGATTACATATTGCTACTTATCATCAAACTCCACCAATTTTAAAGTAGTTTGGTACACGTTAGTTTGTTCCATCTTGCTTTTGAGCCAAGCATAGAAACACATTACAAAAATATCTTCTTCTTGGTGTGATTGCCATTCGAATGAATTTTCCACAGTATCTAAAAAAGGTTTAGCATGAATCTCCTCCGGATGCTGAATGTAATGTTGTATGAGTTTTAAATAGGTTAATACGCGTTCTTGTCCAATGCTTTGCAAATACTTAGTATAGTTTTTTCGTAGT
Organism: Pustulibacterium marinum; assembly: GCF_900116665.1. Lineage (GTDB taxonomy): Bacteria > Bacteroidota > Bacteroidia > Flavobacteriales > Flavobacteriaceae > Pustulibacterium > Pustulibacterium marinum. The sequence continues at coordinate 122,015 of NZ_FPBK01000010.1, forward strand.
CGTTTCAAGCTGGTTTCTGCTAAGTCGATGTGTCCAAGATCTATGAACAATAACAATTCCATGACATTCTTTTTAATCACCATTTCTACGCCTACTTTGGTTTCGTACCAACTGTCGGTATGGTGTAATTGTATTAACAGTTGCTGTGCTTTCTTCAATTCACCTTGTTGAAAATAGATCATTACTGCTGTGAGTGTGGCATAGAAATGCACTTCGGTGGGGGATTTCTTTTTGTGTAACAAAGGAGCAAGTAACGCCAAAGCCTCTGCAGGATTCCCTAAAAAGTTACGGTTCAAACTTTCCAAGATGAGGTGTTTTGCAGCAAAAGCGGATTGGTACTTTCCTTTTTGTGCTTGTAGCAATTGTTTCATGTGTTGTAAGTAGTGCAAAGAACTCTCAAACTTCTTGTTTCTAAACAATACGTTGGCCAGCTGATACACTACTTCTATGTGGTAGTACAACATGGACGAGCGTTGTTTTTGCTGTTGCAGTAGGTTGTAATTCTTTAGAATGAAAGCTTCCGAATCGGTGTAATTATTGGTTGCAAAAGCCGAAAAACTGAATAAAGAGATAAACTGATAAAGCGATTTAAAACTCAACATTTCCGGTTGCAGGTTGAGGTTGTTTAGGGTGTTGGAAAACAATTCCTGAAAATTGATGGCCTTGCCTTGGTATTCCCATTTGTTTACGGCGGTTTTCAATTGCGCGTACGCTAAGTTGAGTTTGTCTTCTAGTAACAAGGCGTGGTGTGTAGCTTCGGACAGTTTTTGCAATTCGGGTAACAATTCCGGAGTATACTCGGGCGCGTATTGAATTTTCGTATGCAATATTTCGTTCAAAAAGGTGTACAAAGCGTAGGAGGTAGCCAATTGCTGTGCCTTGTCTAGCAACTGAAATGCCGTTTTGTATTCTTCTCTCAATAAAAAAGTGCGCGCCGATAAAATGTTTTTAATCAATTCCATTTCTATAGAATGATCTGTTTTCAAGTTGTGGTAGGTCATAAAATCAATCACCGAGGTACGTAAACGTTTCTTTAGGGCATGAAACGTATTGGGCGCCACAGCTTTTCCGTACAGTTTTACAATTAAGTCTTCTTGCGGCATGGCTTCTTCCATGTATAATTGAAAGAGCGCTACGTTCTTTACATCGCCTCGTTGGTTCTTGCTAGTTAGATAGTGCAAGCATTGTTGCTGCTCTTCTTTGGTGAGTGATTGAATTAATTGCTGTGTTTTGTCCAATTTGAATCGTCATTTTTATGGAGTATGAAGATACGTATTTATTGTGTTTTTGTAAGTGTATGCTAAATGCAATCATCATTATTTTGAAAAAGTGAGATTTTCTACTTCGGATAAAAAATAGACTTTTGAACCATCAACCTATCAAAATACAATTATGAAAAAACTAGGAATTCAATTAGCCGTTAGCTGTAGTTTGGGCTTCGCAGTTTGCCAGGGAAACACCATTCATAAAGTGTTGCAGCAACAACAAGCACAACTCATCACATTTATCAACGTACATAGATTAGGGTAGGGGGACATTATGAGACTAAAAGTTTTAAATAGTGCTTTTCTCATAATGCTGGGAGTCTCGGCCGTTATTTTCGTGTACCTTATTTTCCTGGGGTACGATGAAATACGAACCTTTAAGGACGTTATCAAGATTATAGCGGCCGTGATATTCCCAATGCCAATTCTGAGCTTTACCCGCTTTTTTGTCATTTCAAACTACATTCCAGAGCATGATGATGCGTACAAAGATGCCAACAAAAAGCCAGCGACCATACGGTTATTCTTGGGTTTCGTGCTTACGGTGGCTTTGTTGCAATTGCTGGAGCTGTTGCTACACAAACCGCTAGAAGAACTGCTCATTTTTGCGCACCTTATCAACTCTACCACCATTAGTTTGTATGTGTTCAACTTTATACTGTATAACAATTTAAAGGCCAACGGCGCGCTTAGCGGTGTGCTTTTAGGGTTGGCCATTCATGTATTCTTCTTATCCAATTAACCTTTAAAATTTAGTATTATGGAATTTCAAACTTCACAAAACAATAGTAAAAAAAGAGAATCTTTATTCACCTTGCAATCTATCATTGTTACCGGATTGCTGGCCTTTACCGCCATTGCATTTTTCTTTTACAACGGACTTCAAATAGAAAAAGGAATCAAGGTAATTTTTGCTCCTTTCTTGTCGGTAGTGCCTTTATTGTTTGTGCTTTCGGTATTAAAAGACCTGAAAAAAGGGTTTAAGAACGATGATTATTCACAACAAGAGATCATCAAATTTGCTGGTTTGGCAGCAGTGGTCAGTGCGGCTTTTGTAGCACTCACGTATGTGTTTGACCAGATCAATGCGCTCGAAATCTTATTGGCATGCGTTATGGCAGTGTTGAGTGTGGTATTCTTTCTAAAAAGTAAAATGAAAGATGTACTGGGTATGTCTATCATCACTGGTATTGCCGAAGGAGTGATTATTTATATGGTGTTTTTGTTTTAAATAGACAGTGATGAAATTATCAAAAATCAACTCCTACTTAGGTAAAGCCTTGTTTTGGGGAATAGTAATTACTCAACCTCTATTTACCATAGCCATGTTTAAACAGGGTGGAATGGCTGAGTTTTTGGCGCTCTTTTCAGCATTACTTTTTTTACCATTTTTCATCAGTTCATTGCCGTTTTCCTTTTGGAAACAAAATGATTCTTTAACTCTTGGGAGTATTGTTTTAAGTGCGGCGCTATTAGTGTTACTTCCTATTATCATGTTAGCATGGTTTGATACTTTTTATATACTATTAATCTGTTATGAAGTTATCATGGCAGTAGCCTTCTGGAAACTTTATGGAAAAAGAGCGTGGCAATTATTCTTTTTGAACAGTTTCGGAATGTTGGTGTTGTTGTGGTTTGTAGTGATGGTATTGTTTAGGGTGATATAGACTTTTATGCCTCAAAAAGAGGATTTTTCGAGCTATGTAGCCTTGTAAAATGATGCTTTAAATCGTCTTTTTTGTAGGAATAGTAGACATGTTTAGCCGTTTCGTAAACTGGTTTGACGATCAAGTAAACTGGTTTGACGGTCAAGTAAACAGGTTTGACGGTCAAGTAAACAGGTTTAACGGTCAAGTAAACAAGGTTTAACGGTCAAGTAAACAGGTTTGACGGTCAAGTAAACAGGTTTGACGGTCAAGTAAACTGGTTTGACGGTCAAGTAAACTGGTTTGACGGTCAAATAAATTAGTTTTGATGGTCAAGTAAACAGGTTTGACGGTCAAGTAAACAGGTTTGAAGGAAAAAGTTATAAGAAATTCCATGACTAAAACCACTTTAAAAGGTGTATGTATAGCTTTTTTTACAAACGTTTTTAGCGGTAAAACCCTTTAAATAACTGGTGTGAAGTAGCTAAAAATAACAAAGCCTGAACAACTATGTTAGCTGTTCAGGCTTTAGATAAGCAACCAAAAACTGTGATTCCTACACATTGTTATTCACTACTTCATGTTTCACAACTTTTGGCTTTACTTTAAATTTGCCTCTTTTGGGTCTTAACTTTCCAAAAGAACCAATACTAATTTTTCCTCGTTTGGTTTTTCTATCTCCTTTACCCATGATCATTAATTTTTTATTTTTTATTTTCTTGATCTTTAATAGTGGCTTCGTCAATATCAAACTTATTTGTATCAATATTTCGGTTACCCGTTGGGTTTGTTGGAGTAGTTTGTTCGGTTTTTCTTCTTAATTTTTTATCTTCAATAATTCCCATAACATGTATTTTTTTAATTCCTTTTCAAGGTACAGTTATAGAATTGGAATTTGTATTAACGTTATGGTAAACCTATGTTAACGAGGGTTAAGCGGTTAGTGAGCCGCATTACTCATATCTACTTTTCCTGCTCCTTTCTTTATCAGCATTACAAAAGGTACACACAATAGAAATAGAATTCCTAGGTAGAGAAATACATCCATATATGCCAGTACAGTAGCTTGTTTGGTCACGGAACCATTTAACAATGCATACGCTTTGTCTAAGGCTTCATTGGGTGCAAAACCTTTACTCATCCACATTTGTTTTAACCCTTGGATGCGCTGTTGTACTTTAAAATCTACCGCTGTAATATTTGGAATAAGATCTACCCTGTGCTGTACTGTGATTCTGGTAATAAAGGTGGTAATAATGGCAATACCAAAAGATCCTCCTAACTGACGCATCATTCCTGTAAAAGCAGCACCATCTCCAATGTCTTTTCCTTGTAAAGTAGAGAGTGATAATGTGGTAATAGGTACAAAGAGTAAACCTAAACCAATTCCCCTTACTACCAATGGCCAAAAGAAATGTTCGCTTCCAGTATCTGGTGTCATTACGGTAAACATCCACAAACTATAGAGGAAGAAGATGGTAAACCCACCAATGACTAAATATTTTTGTGGAACTCCATTTTGAAGTAGCCTACCTATGATTGGCATCATAATACCTGTAGTGATGGAACTAGGGATTAAAAGTAAACCTGCATCGGTTGCTGTCCATCCCAGAATAGACTGGGTATAGATAGGAATGATGAAGGTAGAACCATACAACCCAAAACCAAGTACAAAGGTCATGATAGTACCCATACGCAAGTTGGTATCTTTGAGTACCTTTAAGTTTACTACCGGATGTTCATATACCATTTCGCGCCATATAAAAGCAATCAATCCAAAGAAAGAAACAATACTAAGAATGATGATCAAATGATCTTCGAACCAATCATCTTGTTGCCCGTGTTCCAGGACAAATTGTAACGATCCAATGAAGGCTGCCAGAAAGGCAATACCCCACCAATCTACCTGATTTGCTTTTAGTTTTTCACCATATTTAGGACTTTTCACAAACATGATGGTTAAAATAGTAGCCGCAATACCTACCGGAATATTGATATAGAAAATATCTCTCCAGGAATAGTTGTCTACTAAATAACCTCCAAGTGGCGGACCCAAAGTAGGCCCTACAATTACTCCCATACCGTAAATGGCCTGTGCCATACCACGTTTTTCTATAGGGTAACTTTCTGTAATAATGGTTTGTGCAGTAACCAAAAGAGCACCACCACCCATTCCTTGAATAAAACGGAAGGCTACCAGCTCCCAAATATTGGTAGCATTACCGCACAAGAAAGAAGTAACTGTAAATATGATGATAGATGCAGCAAAGTAATTTCTTCGACCAAATTGCTTAGATAACCATCCCGTCATAGGAATAATGATTACGTTGGCAATGGCATAAGCAGTAATTACCCAGGCTACATCGGTCAGCGTAGCTCCTAAACTACCTCTAATGTCGTTTAGCGCAACGTTTACAATTGTGGTGTCAATGATTTCTAGTAGGGCACAGAGAATTGCTGTGATGGTAATAATAACCCTTCTAAAACCATATTCAACCAAACTGTTCTCGTCTGTAACTGTTGCTTGAGTATCGGCCATATCTTATTTTAAATATACATCTACTACTACGTTCATACCGGCACGTAGTTTTTTCATTTCTTCAGTATCGTTTCCTTTGGTGAATTCTATTTTCACTGGAAGACGTTGAATGGTTTTTACAAAGTTTCCTGTTGCATTATCAGGAGGTAACAAAGAGAATTTAGCTCCGGTTGCAGGAGAAAAAGCTGCAATTTCTGCTTCGAACTCCGTATCAGGATATGCATCTACTTTGATAATTACTTTTTGGCCCTTCTGTAGTTTGTCTAACTGAGTTTCTTTAAAGTTAGCCACTACCCATTTGTCTTGTGTGTTTACCAAGTAGAACAATGCTTGACCCGGTGATACAAATTGACCTGCTTGTAAATCTACATCTGATAGTTGACCATCAATTGGAGCAGTAACTACGGTATAACCAACGTTTAATTTAGCAGCATCCAAAGCGGCAATAGCACTTTGTACGTTAGCTTCTGCAACGCTTACTTTTTTCTCTGCAATTTCCTTTTGAGAAACAGCTACAGATCGTTGACTAGAAGATGCTTTTTGTTGGTTTTGAAGAATTTCTAGTTGCTTCTCAGCTTCTTCTTTCTTAGCCTGAGCTTGCTCAAACTGCTGCGCAGTAATAGAGTGGTTTTCATATAGATTTTGGTAACGTTCAAAATCATTGGTAGCTCTCCATAACTGGATTTTCGCGTTTTCAATGTTTCCTGAAGCAGAACCTACTTGTGCACTAGAGAAACGTACGTTTGCCTGTGAAGATCCTATGCTGGCTTGCGCTACTAATAACTGACTCTCGGCAGCAGCCAAACTTGCTTTTGCTTGTTGTAATTGTACTAGATAATCTTCATCCTGAATTACGAAAAGTGTATCTCCTTTTTTCACAGCTTGATTGTCATCTACATAAACTTTTTCAATATATCCACTTACTCTTGGGATAATTGGGTTCATGTTTGATTCTATTTGAGCATCATCGGTTTCTTCGTGCTCTAAAGAATGTAAAAATGTATACACTCCAAAAATAAGTCCAATGATTACCAATACTGAAAAGATGATAATGAACTTTTTATTTGTCTTTTTCTTTTGTTCCATGGTGTTGAAAATAAATTGTATTCTTTTTAGTTGTTTAAGTTGTTTGTTAACTGTCCTTCTGTATTCAATAATTCGTAGTAGGTTTTGGTAATATCTGCTTTAGCATTTGCCAAATCTATTTTAGATTGAAGTCTTTGAACATCTGCTTCCAACAAATCATTGGTGTCTACCAAACCATTATCATATTTATCTTTTACAATACGATAGTTCTCGTTGGCTTGCTCTTCAGATTTTGTATAGAGTTCTAGTTTTTTCAGTGCTAATTGATAGTTTCTTTTTGCATTTTCAACTGCTACTTTTACTTGATCATTGGCTAACTCAATAGAATATTGCAAGGTCTCTGCTTTGCTTTTAGCAGCTCTAATGTCACTCTTCGCTTTGAAAATATCTGATAGATTGTAAGAAACTCCAAGGCCTACGTTAAAAGCATTGCTAATGGTCAATGCATTTTTCACATTGGCACCTACATATCCACCAGAAAAGAAAAGCGTAGGGTAGTAAGCACTTTGCGCTACTTTAATTTGATTCATAGCTGCTTTTTGTTGTTGTGCCATGGCTTCAAGATCGTAACGAGTAATTTCTGTTGCAGGATTTTCTTCTGCAATACCAAAAGTACTATCGTTAATTTCTACAACAGTTCCAGCAGGAAGTTTCAATAAAGTAACCAATTGATAATTGATCATATATTGATTTTTCTTTGCTTCTTCTAGTGAAATTTGAATGTTAGATTCTTGCAATTCTGCTTTCAAACGATCGTTTCTAGCCAAAAGACCATTTTCTTCCATATTGGTAAAATCGGTAACGCGTTGTTTCGCACTTTTTAGATTCTCTTCAATCAATTCTACCATGCGGTTTGCTTTGTAGAGATTGATGTACCCTGTAATGGTTCTTAATGCAATAGCTTCTTTATCATTTTTAGCATTCAATACTTCAGCTTCATAATTGCTTTCGCCGGCTTTCACCATGTTGTGTAATTTGAAACCAGAGAAAAGCGGCATTTGAACAGTTCCCATTACAAATCCCATTTGATTTACATCTGGAAAAGCAGTGCCAGATTCTGTTCCTGCTTCTTCTTCTGATGTTCCTTGGCTAAATTTCAAGTTGATATTTGGCTCTGTTAAATACAAATACTGTCCGGAGATAGAAGCATCCGGATACTGATTGTTTTTGATAACACTTAACTCGCTGGCAGCAGTAGTTACTTTACTGTCCGCAATTTTTGCTTCGTCACTGTTTTCTAACGCGATGTTTACAGCTTCTTGGAGCGTTAATGGTTTTGTTTGTTGAGCCCTGATAAATTGACAACCAAATATCAAAACCAGTAACCATAAACTTCTAATTTTCATACGTTAATATTGCTTTAATGGTTTGTTGAACGTGCTTGTTTAGTGTAGTGAGAACAAATTCGTCTGCGCTGTTCTCATCTAAATTATACATGAGATGAAAAATTTTTTTGTTGTAATAGAAATAGAAATATGTTCCTAAAATTGTAGGTACAATGAGTGATATTTCTACATTTTTGGTAAAGGCGCCGGCTTTTTGACCACTTTTGATGAATTTTTCCAGAAGAATGTAATTCTCTTTTTTCCGATCAATAAATTTTTGAATGTCAAAGTTTCTGCAGTTGCTTGAATATTCATTATTGATAATTTTATGAACTCGGCGGTTTTTATGAATTCTTTGTACTAGTAAAGAAACCAACCGGTCTACTTTTTCAAACCAATCTAAATCTTCATTATGTACAATTTGATTGATTTCTAGTTTGAAGTCGGCCACTTTATGAGCGAAAAGTGTTTCGAGTAGCTTTTCTTTTGATCCAAAATAGTAGGAAATCATAGCCACATTTATATCTGCCTCTTTTGCAATATGGCGTACAGAAGTAGCATCAAACCCATTTTCGGCGAATAACTTCTCCGCAATGTCTAAAATTTGTAATTGTTTTTCATTTAAATCCATTGTCACATATAATTTGACACGACAAAATTAAACGTTTGTTTAAATTAAACGTTTGTTTAAAATGATAATTATCAATTTTTAACATTACAACGTTTTCTTTTTATGAAATCTCGGTCAGATTATTTAACAATGGAAAGTGCATCATCCAAACTTTTACATTTGGTGATGATAGTTTCTTTAAGGAAAAGTTTTTCAAACATCATATTCATAACACTACTGTCTTTATATGTAACAATGATGTAAGACTTTAAAACATATCGGTTTTGAAAGAAAGTTAACCAGTCCTGAGCTATAATGGAATAATCATAAATTCGATTGGAAATATAATGAGGCATACAACCTGTACCATAAAGTTTTTCGGCAAGTTTGATAACTACGGAAGCTTTTGACCAGTTGAATAATTCTTCTTCATGTATTTGACCAACTACAAAATCATCAAAGAAAAAGAAGTCCCCAAATTCAAGTTGATGAATTTCAAGGACTTCTTCTATAATATGGTGATCTTCTATTCGCAAAGTAGTATGAATGTTATTTTATCTAACGAAGGTAGCAAATTCAGAAGTTTTTTCGGTACCATTTTCCTTTAGAAATTTGATAAAAGCTGATCCAATAATCGCTCCTTTTGCATACTGAGTGGCCGCTTTAAAAGTTTCAGTATTGCTAATTCCAAAACCTACAATTTGTGGAGCGTTGAGGTTTAAATCTGCAATTCTTTTAAAATAGTCGGTTTGTGCACTTCCAAAAGAGTTTTTAGCTCCGGTAACGCCAGCCGAACTAACCATGTAGATAAATCCTTTGGAAATGGAATCAATGTATTTGATACGTTCATCACTGGTTTGTGGCGTTATTAAAAACGTATTGATGAGGTTGTATTGATTAAACAATGCTTCATATTCTTCGTGATATACATCTACAGGAAGATCAGGGATTATGAGTCCGTCAATGCCAATTTCTGCACATTTTTCACAAAATGCTTCCACGCCATATTGCAAAATCGGATTAAAATACCCCATGATAATCAAAGGAATCGAAACCGTTTTACGAATATCTTTTAATTGTTGAAACAAAATTTCGGTAGTCATTCCGTTTTTTAAAGCTTGTGTAGAACTCGCCTGAATGGTTGGTCCGTCTGCCAAAGGATCACTAAACGGTAATCCAATTTCAATCATATCAACTCCTGATTTTTCTAAGTTTTCAATAATGGTAACGGTATCGTTCAAATTAGGGTAACCTGCCGTAAAGTATATGGATAATAGCTTTTTATCTTCTTGTAATTTTTGCTGAATTCTGTTCATCTCTTATAAATTGAAATGTTTAATGTAGGTATCTAAATCTTTATCGCCACGCCCAGAAAGGTTGATGATCACAATATCTTCTGGTTGAAATTGTTTCTCTTTCAACACTGCAAATGCGTGCGAACTTTCAATAGCCGGAATAATGCCTTCTAACTTGGTTAGTTCCATGCCGGCAGTCATTGCTTGGTCATCCGTAATAGCAATAAATTCTGCTCTTCCGGTTTTAAACAAATGTGCGTGTAACGGACCAACTCCTGGATAATCCAATCCAGCAGAGATAGAATACGGTTCTGTGATTTGTCCGTCTTTCGTTTGCATCAACAAGGTTTTGCTTCCGTGAATAATGCCTTCTTTTCCTAAAATAGAGGTCGCAGCACTTTCGCCACTATCTACACCATGTCCGGCAGCTTCTACAGCAATAAGATTTACTTTTTCTTCATCCAAGAAATGATAGAAAGCTCCTGCAGCATTGCTTCCGCCACCTACGCAAGCAATTACATGATTCGGGAATTCAGTTCCTTCGTGTGTTAATAATTGCTTTTTAATTTCTTCGGAAACCACACTTTGAAAACGTGCTACCATATCAGGATACGGATGCGGCCCAACTACCGAACCAATAATGTAATGTGTGTCTACCGGATTGTTAATCCAATCACGAATAGCTTCGTTAGTAGCATCTTTCAGGGTTTTACTACCAGAAGTAGCAGCTACAACTTCTGCTCCCAACATTTTCATTCGAGCAACGTTTGGTGCTTGTCTGGCAATGTCAATTTCGCCCATATACACCACACATTGAATTCCCATTAACGCACAAACCGTAGCAGTAGCTACACCGTGTTGTCCGGCTCCAGTTTCTGCAATGATGCGAGTTTTACCCAAACGTTTTGCCATGAGAATTTGCCCAATGGTGTTGTTGACTTTGTGCGCTCCGGTATGATTTAAATCTTCTCTTTTGAGATAGATTTTAGTATTGTGTTTTTTAGATAAACGCGACGCAAAATATAGTGGAGAAGGGCGACCCACGTAATCTTTTAATAACTGATTGAATTCTTTTTGAAAATCTGGTTCTGCCATGATTTTCAAATAATTTTGACGTAGTTCTTCTACATTTGGGTATAACATTTCTGGAATGTAAGCTCCTCCAAACTCGCCGTAATATCCTTTTTCGTTAACGTGATAACTCATAATATCGTTCTGTTTAGTTGATGGTTGCCAATTGCAACTGCTCAATAAATAACTTTAACTCTTCTATATTTTTTAATCCAGGTTGTGTTTCAAATTTGCTGTTCACATCTATCGCAGCACATTTTTTGGCTTCTGGAATTTTTAAAAATTCTTGTAATTGCGGAATCGTTTCCAAACCAATGCCGCCACTTAAAAAATACGGTTTTTTAGCATTGTAATTTTGCAACACTTTCCAATCAAAAGTATACCCATTTCCGCCAGGTAATTTTCCTTTGGTATCAAACAGAAAATAATCTACAAAAGCTTCGTAAGGTTGTAATTGCTCAAAGTTAAAATTGTCTTTGATAGGAAATACTTTGATAATTTCTACTGAAGGGTTTTCAGTTTTCAACTTCTTGCAAAAATCAACTGATTCTTCTCCGTGCAATTGAATGGCTTTAAGACCAAATTCAACTATGTTTTCCTGAATTTCTTCCAAAGTAGCATTGACAAAAACCCCTGTTTTTTTAATGTTTGCTGAAATATCACCCATTTCACCATGAAAACAACGACTCGATTTTTCATAGAAAATAAACCCTAAGTAATCGGGTTGTAAAGCAGCGACTGCTTCCATATTTCCTTGATATTTCATGCCGCAAACTTTTAGCCTCACCCTAACCCTCTCCAAAGGAAAGGGGATTTTTTTATCTATGTTTGTTTTTTGATTCTTCATGTTTTATGTCATACAACTAGCAATCTTCTTTTAGAGAAGGTTTTGAATGAATTCGGTGGCGCTTGCTCCCGGATTATCGGTTTTCATAAAGTTTTCTCCAATTAAAAAACCTTTGTAACCAAATGGTTGTAACTCTTTTATTGCCGAAACATTGCTGATGCCACTTTCAGAAACCTTTACAAAATCATCTGGAATTTGAGTCGATAAACTTTTGCTGATGTCTAAACTTACCTCAAAGGTTTTTAAGTTTCGGTTGTTTACGCCTAACATATCTAAACTCGGCATGATCGATTTTTCTAATTCCTCTTGATTGTGAACTTCTAAAAGTACTTCCAGCCCTAAACTTTTAGCAAACTCAGAAAATTGCTTGATTTCTACTTGTGTCAGCACCGCTGCGATGAGTAGAATTACATCTGCTCCGTAAGCTTTAGCTTCTAACAATTGGTATTCATCTACAATGAACTCTTTGCGTAATAACGGTAAGTTTGAAGAAGCTCTGGCTAACAACAAATCGTCTAAGGAACCACCAAAATATTTACCATCGGTGAGCACAGACATTCCGCAAACTCCAGCCGTTTCATAGCCTTGCGCAACATCCTGAACATTCAATGCATGATTGATAATTTGTTTAGATGGCGATCTGCGTTTGTGTTCGGCAATAATGCCGCTGTTGCTGTTTTTTAAAGCTGTTGCTAATGAAAATGTTTCTCTACCAAAAAGTACAGAATTTTCTAATTGAGATGTTGGAATCAGCGATTTTCTCAAAGCGACTTCTTTGCGTTTATCGGCAACTATTTTATCTAAAATATTCATACTTAATTCTGACTTAATGTTTGCAATGTTTCGAAAGTTTTGAGTGCTTTTCCAGAAAGTAAGGTTTCTTTTGCCAGGTCAAAGCCTTCTTTTGAAGTGAAACCTTTTACAGTTGCAATGGCGGTTCCGGCATTGGCACATACCACATTGGTTTGTGCTTCGGTTCCTTTTCCGTTTAAAACATTCATAAAGATTTTCGCGGTTCCTTCAATAGTATCATCACCTTTGATGGCTGCTTGCGAATGTGCTTTTACACCAAAATCTTCCGCAGTTAGCATACGTTCTGCATTGTTGGTAATGGCTTTTGTTGTTCCGGTTAACGAAATTTCGTCATACCCATCTAACGCATGTAAAATGGTATAATTTTTATCTGTTTTTTGGTATAAATAACTGTACAAACGCGCCAATTCTAAACTAAAAACGCCTACCATTTGATGTTTTGGAAATGCCGGATTAATCATTGGTCCCAACATATTGAAAAATGTTTTAACACCCAATTCTTTACGGATTGGCCCAACGTTTTTCATTGCAGGGTGAAACAATTGTGCGTGCAAAAAACAAATGTTGGCTTCGTCTATGCTTCGCTTTAAAAAGTCGGCATCGCTGGTGAACTTAATCCCTAAATGTTCCATTACGTTGCTGGATCCACATTTAGATGAAACTCCGTAATTACCATGCTTTGCAACAGGAACTCCAGCTGCAGCAGTTACAAAAGAAGACAAAGTAGAAATGTTGAAGGTGTCTTTTCCGTCACCACCCGTTCCGCAAAGGTCAATAGTTTCTACACCATTTAAATCTACCGGAATACACAATTCTAACAAGGCATCGCGGAAACCTTCTAATTCATCGGTGGTAACGCTTCGCATCATATACACGGTTAAAAAAGCCGCAATTTGGCTGGTATTATATGCTCCGTTTGAAATATGAACCAACACATTTCTGGCTTCTTCTTTAGAAATGGTTTCGTGGTTAATTAATCGGTTTAATATCTCTTTCATTTTATTTTAGTTCAATATTAAAAGTTATCTGTTTACAATGATTCAATGATTAACTTTTAAGCCAATTCTCTAATATTTTCTTTCCGTCTGGCGTCAAAACAGATTCTGGGTGGTATTGCACACCGCAAACATCATACGCTAAATGTCGCATAGACATAATTTGTCCGTTTTCATCTACCGAAGTCACGCTTAGAACTTCCGGCAAATCTTCGTCTGCAACTACCCAGGAATGGTAACGGCCAACTTCAATTTCTTTCGGTAAATCTTTGAACAAAACATCATCTTTGGTAATGGTTACTTTGGTGGCCACACCGTGATACACTTTGTCTAAGTTGGTTAATTTACCTCCGAAAACTTCACCTATGGCTTGCAATCCTAGACATACTCCAAAAATGGATTTGGAAGGAGCATAGGTTTTTATAATATCTTTCAACAAACCAGCTTCATCTGGAATTCCAGGACCTGGAGACAATACAATTTTGTCAAATGGTTCAATTTCTTCTAAAGTAAGTTGATCGTTTCTTTTTACAACGACATCACAATCCAGATCTTCCAGATAATGAACCAAATTGTAGGTGAAACTGTCGTAATTATCTATCACTAATATTTTCATTATTTGATCTCTTTTGCTATTGCTACAGCTTTGGTTAAAGCTCCTAATTTGTTGTATACTTCTTGTAATTCGTTTTCTTCTTTTGATGCTGAAACAATTCCTGCTCCTGCTTGGTAATGCAATTCATGGTTTTTGCTTAAGAAAGTTCTAATCATAATGGCGTGATTGAAATTTCCGTGGAAATCCATAAAACCGATTGCTCCACCATAAAAATCACGATTGTTCTTCTCGTATTTTTCGATGAGTTGCATCGCCATGTGTTTTGGAGCACCACTTAACGTACCCGCAGGGAAGGTATCGGCAACTACTTGCATGGTTGGAATTTCTGGCTTTTTTTGCCCGGTAACTTTAGAAACCAAGTGAATTACATGTGAAAAATATTGTACTTCGCGGTAGGTGTCTACCGTTACGTTGGTTCCGTTTCGGCTTAAATCGTTTCTAGCTAAGTCTACCAACATTACGTGCTCGGCATTTTCTTTGTCATCTGCCGAAAGTTGTTTGGCCAATTCGGCATCTTTTTCATCGTTTCCGGTACGTTTAAAAGTTCCGGCAATAGGATGAATTTCTGCTTGATTGTCTTTTACAATAATTTGCGCTTCTGGCGAGCTTCCGAAGATTTTAAAATCTCCGTAATCAAAATAAAATAAATAAGGAGAAGGATTGATGCTTCGTAACGCACGATATACATTGAATTCGTCTCCTTTAAATTTTTGAGAAAAACGTCTGCTTAACACGAGCTGAAAAATATCACCTCGATGTGCGTGTTTTTTAGCTTCGCGAACATGAGCTTTGTACTCTTCATCGGTTAGAACCGAAGTAGGTTCGCCTTCCGGAGAAAAATTATAAGTAGCATAATTTCTACTTTGGATTAAGGTTTCTATGGAAGGAATATTGCTTTCGCTTTCAAAACAATGTGCAAAAACATAAGCATCGTTTTTGAAATGGTTGATGGCTATGATGTTTTGGTACACGGCATAATACACATCGGGAATATTGAGAGAAGTATCTTTTTTACTGATTTCTACATCTTCAAAATACTTTACCGAATCGTATGCCAAATACCCAAATAATCCATTATTGATGAACTTAAAATCGTTGTCTTCCGTTTTGAATTGTTTTCCAAAAGCATCAATTTCTTGAGGAATATTTACTGACTTATCAATTTGAATTTCTTCCGAAGTTCCATCAGGATAGGTTTTAGTCAATATTTCATTTTCAACTTTGATGGAAGCAATCGGGTTGAAACAAACGTAAGAGAAACTATTGTTGTTGGCGTGGTAATCACTACTTTCTAGCAAAATGCTATTGGGGTACTGATCTCTTATTTTAAGATAGATGCTTACCGGCGTAATAATATCGGCGAGCAAATGTTTGTAATGTGTTTGTAGTTGAAATGTTTTCATATCTTTTTCTTCAAATTTTTCCATAAAAAAAGGCTTGTCGTGATTGACAAGCCTTTTGTGTATTTAGATTAAACTATACTATAAGGTGTACTGCTCACGACGTTTGACGTAAGTTGTTCCACCACCAAGTATTGTTTAAAATTCTGTTCATATTCTATTTTGTTATTTCAAAAGTAGAAATCTTATTTGAGATACACAATATAAACGTTTCATAAAAAGTTAAATCCCGAAAAATTATTCGAGATTTAACACTTCTAATATATTTGGTTTGAGGGAAATATTTTTTTTAGAATTGAAGATCAACAACTAGGTCAAACTCATCATAGATAGTTTTATCACCTAAACCGTCGAAAAAGCTTCCAGAACCGTAACGAACGTCATATTTAGAACGGTCGATTTTTAACGTAGCAGTAGCTTTGCTTCCGTAAACAGACATGTCAAAAGTGATAGGCTCTGTAGTAGATTTGATAGTTAAATCACCAGTTACTTTGTAGCTGTTTTTACCTGTAGCTTTAACTTTAGTAATTTTTAAAGTTGCGTTAGGATATTTTTCAACTCCAAAGAAATCTTCAGATTTTAAGTGACCATCAAGTTTACCTTTGTACTCACCTTCTAGATCTGTAGAACCAATAGTAGTCATGTCTACTGTAAACTGTCCACCAGTTAATTTGTCACCGTCAAATTTCAAAGTTCCGCTTTTCAAGTCAACAGTTCCTTCGTGTGAACCAGTTACTTTATAACCTTTCCAAGTTACTGTGCTTTCTTCTGCTTTTACAGTTTTTGTTTGCGCGAATGCAGTTACTGAAACTACTAACGCCATTGCTAATGTTGCTAATCTTTTTTTCATTGTTTTTAAATTTTAGTTTTAAATATAATTATAGTGTAGTGAATAATTTCTCTGTTGATTTTCTAACCTTCACATATTCTTGCGTTTGGTCTTCTGTGCTTCTATAGCCGATTGTTGCAATTACAGCAGCGTGTAATCCTTTTTCTTCTAAACCTAGGATTTTATCAAAACCTGTAGCATCAAAGCCTTCCATAGGACAAGCATCAATTTTCATATTTGCAGCAGCTGATAGTAAATTTCCTAAAGCAATGTAACATTGTTTTTCAGCCCAAATAGCTTTTTCCTCTTTGGCTCTGCTTACAATAGCCCCGTTGATCATGTTACTAAAACCTTCCAATTGTTCAGTAGGAATTCCTCTGGTTTCCCCTACATTTTCCATGTATTCAGTCACGTCTTCTGCGGTAACATCTGCTTTTGCAGCAAAAACAACTACGTGAGAAGCTTCTGTTAATTGTGGTTGATTGTAAGCGGCTGTTCTTAATTCTTCTTTGATTTCTGGACTTTCAATAACAAAAATCTCGTAAGGTTGCATTCCGTAAGAAGAAGCAGAAAGTCTTACAGCTTCTTTTAAAGTATCAAGATCTTTTTTGCTAATCTTTTTAGATTCATCGAATCTTTTGGTGGCGTAGCGCCAGTTTAAATTATCAACGTAAGTACTCATGTTTAGTTTCTTATTTTTTCTAATAATTCGTTTAATTCTTCTAATTCTTTTTCGTTCAATTTATCTGTGAAAGAATCTTCGTGTGCTAACACAAGAGGATCTAAAATTTCTAAAAGTGCTAAACCTTTTTCAGTGATAAGCACTTCCATTTTTCTTCTGTTTTCTTCGCAGACTTGTCTTGTGGCTAATTCTTTTGAGATTAGTTTATCCACCAAGCGGGTAGTGTTGCTAGTTTTTGCAATCATACGTTCTTGTAACACGCACATGTTTGCAGGTTTTCCTTTTTGACCTCGTAAAATTCTTAAAACATTAAATTGTTCTGTAGAAATATCGTGTTCTTTTAAAATGGAATGAAGTGTTTCCGCAATTTTGGTTTGCGTAAGTAAAATGTTGAATATTACTTTTTTTGATAAAGTAATGTTTTGCGTTTTTACTATTTCTTCAATCTTCATTTGTTTTTACAATATTTGTATGTACAAATGTATGTTATTTGTATATACAAGTGCTTAATGAAATGTTAATTTTTTAAAGTTTATTTTAATTTGGTGATAAAGACTTTTAAAGTTATGATAAAGCTGTTTTAAGAGTGTTTGAAGAAAGTTAGCTTTATGTAAAACTTTTATATGAATACATTTTTACAAGATTGGAGCCAGGCAGCTTATACCAGTGTAGGTTTTTTTTGGATGGCAATTTGGGCTTTTGTTTTAGGTTACCTTATAAGTAGTATGATACAAGTTTTTGTAACAGAAAAGAAAATGCAAAAGGCCATGGGAGCACAAGAGGGTAAAGGTGTGCTGCTGGGAAGTATTTTTGGATTAATTAGTAGCTCTTGCAGTTTTGCAGCTTTGGCAACAACAAAATCTTTGTTTAAAAAAGGTGCAAGTTTTATAGCTTCTATCGCATTCCTGTTGGCGTCTACAAACTTAGTTATAGAATTAGGGATTATAATTTCTATATTTCTTGGTTGGCAATTTGTTGTGGGCGAATACATAGGAGGAGTTCTATTGATTTTGATATCATGGTTGTTGATTAAAATTTTCAATCCTAAAAAGTTAATAGAGAAGGCCAGAAAAAATTTAGGAAATGATGATGAAGATATGGATGATGATGGTTCTAAATCTTTTGTTCAAAAAATAAAATCTGAAGAAAACTGGGCCAAAGTTTCAAAGCAATATGGAATGGAGTGGAAAATGGTTTGGAAAGATGTTACTGTAGGTTTTACTATTGCAGGTATTGTTGCTGCTTTTGTTCCAGATTCGTTTTTTCAAACGCTCTTTATAAATTCAGGAAGTGGAAATACAGACTTTAGCTTTCTGGAGATATTAGAGCATATTATTGTTGGGCCGGTTGTGGCCTTTATTACGTTTATTGGTTCTATGGGGAATATTCCCTTGGCAGCTCTTTTATTTGGAAAAGGAGTGAGTTTTGCTGGAGTTATGGCATTTATTTTTAGCGATTTGGTCGTGTTTCCTGTGTTGAGGATCAATGCAAAATATTATGGCTGGAAGATGGCGCTCTTTATTCTTCTTTTATTATTCGTTTCTTTAATAGGTGCATCATTACTTTTACATTATGGATTTGATCTTTTTGGTGCTTTGCCAGATCCTTCTCAAGTACATATTCAAGATCAGAAATATTTTAAAATCAATTACACCTTTTTCCTTAATATTGGTTTTCTATTGATTTCAGGATATCTAATTTATTTGGGCTTCTTCAAAAAGAAAGATATGATGTATATGAAAGAAATGGCTCCCAAAAGTAAATTACTAGAGAAGATTTTAAAATATGCAGCCTTGGCTTGCTATGTTTGGTTAGCTGGTGGACTTATTATTAAATTCTTTCTATAATCTATATGAATACGCTAAAAATAAAATTGCACTCGCTTACCAGTTTTGTTATTTTTGAAAAAAAATTAAACTATGAATTTACCACAAGACGATTGGGCTACACAATATGAAAAGGATGATAATTCTTTTTTATTAGATGTAAGAACTGCTGAAGAATTTGACGAAGTGCATATTCCTGGAGCTACGAATATTGATATTATGAAAGGACAAGGATTTATCTACAGTGTAGAAGAATTAGATAAATCTAAAAACTATTACGTGTATTGCCGTTCTGGTGCTCGCAGTGCAAAAGCTTGTCAAATAATGAGTGAGCTTGGATTTGAAAACGCCTATAATCTTTTGGGTGGAATTATGGAATGGGAAGGTGAAACAGAATAGATTTTCTAAAAAATATATAGTATAAAAATCCTGCATTTGCAGGATTTTTTTTATTTTCAGAAAATGAAAGAAGATTTTTTACATTTTCTGTGGCGTTTTAAAAAGTTGTCATTGAACAACTTAAAAACTTCTCTTGGTGAAAGTGTAGAGATTCAAAAATTTGGAAGTTACAATACTTTGGCTGGGCCAGATTTCTTCAACGCAAGTTTGGTTATTGCAGGTCAACATTGGGTAGGCAATGTAGAAATGCATTTAAAATCTTCAGATTGGTTTGCGCATGGACATGAAAAAGACCCGAATTACAACAATGTGATTTTGCATGTGGTTTGGGAAGATGATGTAGAAATTTTTAATGCAAATAATCAACCTGTACCAACTCTTTTATTGAAGGATTATGTTTCTCATGATTTGCTGAATTCTTATCAAAAGTTCATTTACCATTCCTATAGTTTTATTAATTGTGAAAATGAAATTACTTCAGTAGACGATTTTATTTTGAGCAATTGGAAAGAACGTCTTTTTATTGAACGATTAGAGCAAAAATCGATTTTAATTAAAGAGCTATTGTCGAAGTCAAAGAACAATTGGGAGGCAGTTCTTTTTCAATTATTGATGAAGAATTTTGGTGGAAATATCAATGGCGAATCCTTTTTAAGTATTGCTCAAAGTTTTGAGTTTGCAACATTTCAAAAATCAACTCAAAGTTTAAAGCAATTAGAGAGTTTGCTATTTGGCCAAGCATTATTGCTCACTTCAGAAATTCCTTCTTCTTACGAGAAGAGTCTTCAAGATGAATATAAATTCCTGAAATCTAAATTTCAGCTATCAAATTTAGGAGTTTTGAGTCCGCAGTTTTTCAAATTGCGACCACCAAATTTTCCAACAATCCGTTTGTCTCAATTGGCTAATTTGTATGCAAGTCATTCACAAATATTTTCATTATTAATGACTACTACAAACAGATCAGATTTACAGCATGTTTTAAAGGTAAGCACTTCGGAATTTTGGAATACACATTATACCTTTTCAAAAGAATCAAAAAGAGTAAAGAAGACAGTTTCAGATGCGTTTATAAATTTGATCATCATCAATACGATTATTCCACTTCAGTTTTGTTATCAGCAATCTAAAGGGAAATTGGATACTGAAATTTTATTGAAGTTAGCAGAAGAAATTCCTTCCGAAAAAAATACCGTTATCAATAATTTTTCAAAGTTGAAAATCGCTTCAAATTCTGCTAAAGATTCACAATCCTTACTTCAATTGTACAAGCAATATTGCAGTAAAACACGCTGTTTACATTGCGCTGTGGGAACAAAATTGATGAAACCCTAAAAAGCTTGTGGTAAAGTGAGCGTAATTAGTATATTTACGGTATGAAATGGTTTCAGAAAACAAAATATTTTTTTGAGAAACACGGGTTCGAGGTTTCTTCTCGACTTGCAGATCGACTTGGAATGAAAGCAAAAAATGTACGTTTGTTTTTCATTTATGTTACGTTTGCCACTTTTGGTGTTTGGTTTGCCGTTTACCTTACGTTGGCTTTTTTGTTGCGTTTAAAAGACCTAATCTATACCAAAAGAACATCGGTATTCGATCTATAATTTATGTTTAAACTTTTTAGACCTCGCCTTTTTATAGCTATTATTTTACTTCTGGCAGTTTTTGCTAGTGGAATTGTTGGCTACAAAATTATTGCGGGTTACAGTTGGGTAGAAGCGGCGTATATGACCGTGATTACCATATCTACTGTTGGTTTTAGCGAAATAAGACCTACAGATGAGCCTACCAAAATATTTACCATCATACTTATTCTTTCAGGACTTTTTATTTTGGGTTTCGCAGTGTCTGTGGTTACCGAATATTTATTGGCAAGAAGTACTTTTCATAACGTTAAATACAGAAGAATGAAAAAGAAAATAGATACGCTTAAAGGTCATATCATTATTTGTGGTTATGGACGAAATGGAAAGCAAGCTGCTGAAAAACTTAAAGCTTACAAAAAGCCTTTTGTGATTATTGAAAAGGATGAAGAAGTAGCTAATTCTTTTGATGAAGAAACCTTATATATTTTAGGAAATGCAAATGAAGATGAAACGCTTTCCAAAGCAGGAATTGAACAAGCAGATTGTTTAATAACAGCTTTGCCAGAGGATGCCGACAATCTATTCATTGTACTTTCGGCAAGACAGTTAAATAAGAATTTAAAAATAATCAGTAGAGCTTCCGATGAAACGTCTTTAAAGAAACTGAAACTAGCCGGAGCTGATAAAACTGTAATGCCCGATAAAATTGGAGGAGACCACATGGCCTCCATGGTAGTTTTACCAGATTTGGTAGATTTTATGGATACGCTGGCGTTTGAAGGGCAATCAAAAATTAACTTAGAAGAAATTTCTATTGATGATATTTCGAAAGGTCAACAAATCAAATCCATTCTAGATTTAGATATTCGTAAAAGAACGGGGTGTAATGTAATAGGTTACAAAAAGCCGAATGGCGAATACATTATAAATCCTGAAAGTACTTTATTACTGGAACCCAATTCTAAAATTATAGTGTTGGGAAGGCCAGAACAGATTCATAAATTGAATGAACTTTTCCGTTTAGTGTAAAAGGTAAAAACGGCAGAATTAAGAATTTAAATTTGATTTTGAGTTAAATTTTTATGAAATTGCCGCGACTTTTTAGCTAAATTTTAACAACAAACTAATTTGATAAATATCTTTTATGAGGAATAAACTTCTTTCAATTTTAATGGCGATTTTTCCGATTTTCACATTCGCTCAAGAAAGCCAAAGTATAGGAGAGAAAATTAACGATGCATTTGCTGAGTATACAGCGCCTATTGTTAATACCATTTTCTATCCTATAACCATTTCTGGAAAGGAAATGCCTATAGTAATTATCATTCTTTTATTAGGAGCACTTTTCTTTACCATCTACTTTAAAGGAGTAAACTTCCGTTATATGACAGTATGTCTTAAGACAGCTTTCGGAAAATACGATCACCTTGATGCGCACGTTCCTGCTGATGAGGATATAGAGGTGAAAAATGGCGAGATTCAAGGAGCAGTAAAACTTGAAGGAGAAGTGCCTGGAGAGGTAACGCACTTTCAAGCATTAACAGCGTCCCTTTCTGCAACTGTAGGGTTAGGTAATATTGCCGGTGTAGCTGTAGCAATTGCACTTGGAGGTCCTGGAGCAACTATTTGGATGATTCTTGCAGGTATTCTTGGAATGGCATCAAAATTTGTAGAATGTACCCTTGGTGTAAAATATAGAGAGATTGATAGTGAAGGAAAAATTCACGGTGGACCAATGTATTACCTAACAACCGGTTTCAAGGAAATGGGAATGAAAGGTTTTGGTAAAGTGTTGGCCATATTTTTTGCTATCATGTGTATCGGTGGATCTTTTGGGGGTGGAAACATGTTCCAGTCAAACCAAGCCGCTTCACAGATGATTGATCTTTTTGGGTTTGAAAATCCAAACGCTGGACTTTTCTTAGGATTAGGAATGGCAATCATCGTAGGTCTTGTAATTATTGGTGGTATTAGCCGTATTGGTAAAGTAACTGAGAAAATTGTTCCAATTATGGCTTTGATTTATATTGGAGCAGGTTTAATCATTATTCTTATCAATTATGATATGGTTCCTTTTGCTTTTGGGCAAATTTGGGACGGAGCTATGAATCCAGATGCCGCTTTTGGTGGAATCATTGGAGTATTGATTGTAGGTTTTCAAAGAGCTGCTTTCTCTAACGAAGCTGGTGTAGGTTCTGCATCTATTGCACATGCCGCAGTAAAAACAAGATACCCTGCTAGTGAAGGTTTAACTGCTTTGTTGGGGCCATTCGTAGATACGGTAATTATTTGTACCATGTCTGCAATTGTAATTGTAATTACCAATGCGAAACACAATATTTTTGAGTACGGTCAAGTAGATGGTTCCAATGTAAAATTGAACGCTACTGGAGAATTACTTGGAGGTGTAGATCTTACTTCTATAGCTTTTGATTCTGCAATACCACACTTCTCAATTGTATTGGCAATCGCAGTAGTTTTATTTGCAATTTCAACTATGATCTCTTGGTCATATTATGGAATTCAAGCTTGGAAATATCTTTTTGGTAAGAGTAAAGCTTCCGATATTAGTTATAAAATTTTATTTTTAGTATTCTTAGTAATCGGATCTTCTGCAAGTTTAGATGCCGTTGTAGGATTTTCAGATGCAATGATCTTCGCTATGGTATTTCCAAATATCATTGGTTTAGTAGCACTTTCACCTAAGGTTAAGAAAGAAATGATCAAATACTTCAATGCTATTAAGATCGATAAGATGGATGCTGAAATTAATGAAGACGATGCTGTTGTGAAGCAAGTGAAATAATAGACAGTTTACATATGAAAAATATAAAATCCCATTTCAGTTTTGATAGAAAAGACCGAAATGGGATTTTTGTTTTATTGTGTGTCATTGTGATTATTCAGGTTTCCTATTTTTTCTATAAACAAAATATTTCGTCTAATAGTGAGACTTCTATTTATGATGAGGAATTAAGCATGGAATGGCAGGCTGCTATAGATAGTGCGAACACAGAGAGCAAAAAACCGAAACCCTATATTCCAAAACCTTATAACCCTAATTTTATTTCGGACTATAAAGGATCTCGATTGGGAATGTCTGTAGAAGAGATAGACCGTTTACATGAATTTCGAAAAAAAGATCAGTACGTAAATTCAGCTATCGAATTTCAGAATGTAACCAAAATATCAGATTCGTTATTGCATGCAATGACTCCCTATTTTAAATTTCCAGAGTGGACGCAACAAAAGAAAAACTACAATAATACATATACCAACTTTTCTAAAAAGGAAGAAGAGAAGATAGAAATAAAAGATATCAATACGGCCACTAAGGAAGATTTAATGGCAATTAAAGGAATTGGTGAAGCCTATTCTACTAGGATTTTAAAAAGGAAAAATGAAATCAATGGGTTTCTCGTGAATGATCAATTGTATGAAGTTTGGGGAATGGATTCTTTGGTTATAGAAAAAATATTAGAACGGTTTCAGGTTTTAAATCCACCGATTGTAGAAAAGCAGAATCTTAATACCATTTCACTAAAACAACTCCAAAAGAATCCCTACGTAAATTATTACGATGGAGTTGCCATATTAAAATATCGAAGTAAAGTAGGGAATATAACTTCGTTTCAAGAGTTGGAACAGCTTACCAATGTAAAACCTCTTACAATAAAAAGACTTCCTTTATATTTTTATTTAGAAAATGAATAGAAATAAGAATGGCAAAAAACTGTAGATTTGCTATTCTTCATTAAACAAATCAATAACGATTATGGAATTAGATGCTACTTTAGAAATGAATTTTGAATTTTCTGAAACACAACAAATGGTAGCTTCTGCAGCTAAGGATTTTGCAGAACAATACATTAAACCATTTGTTATGGAATGGGACGAAGCTCAAGTTTTTCCGGTAGATGTTTTTAAAAAGGCTGGAGAATTTGGTTTTATGGGAATTCTTGTTCCTGAAGTTTATGGTGGTTCTGGTTTAGGTTATCATGAATACATTGCTATTATTGAAGAAATTTCTAAAGTGGATCCATCCATTGGATTATCTGTAGCGGCACATAATTCGCTTTGTACAAATCATATTTTAAGTTTTGGTACAGAAGAACAAAAACAAAAGTGGATTCCAAAACTAGCTGCTGGAGAATGGATTGGAGCTTGGGGATTAACCGAGCACAATACGGGGTCAGATGCAGGAGGAATGAATACTACTGCTATAAAGGATGGTGACGAATGGGTGATTAACGGTGCGAAAAACTTCATTACCCATGCTGTGAGTGGTGATATTGCAGTAGTGATTGTGAGAACTGGAGAAAAAGGAGATAGTCATGGAATGACGGCCTTTGCAATAGAAAAAGGTACGCCAGGTTTTACAAGTGGCAAAAAGGAAAATAAATTAGGAATGCGAGCCAGTGAAACGGCCGAATTAATTTTTCAAGATTGTAGAATTCCAGATGCAAATAGATTGGGAGAAGTAGGAGAAGGATTTATTCAGTCTATGAAGATTTTAGATGGTGGAAGAATCTCTATCGGTGCACTTTCTTTAGGTATTGCAAAAGGTGCGTATGAAGCTGCTGCAAAATATGCCAAAGAACGCGTTCAATTTGGGAAACCGATTAGTGCTTTTCAGGGAATTTCTTTTAAACTAGTTGATATGGCTACAGAAATAGAAGCTTCGGAATTATTCTTGCATAAAGCGGCTTATTTGAAAAATGCTGGTAAACCCGTTACCAAGATAAGTGCTATGGCAAAAATGTATGCTTCTGAAGCGTGCGTGAAAATTGCTAATGAAGCAATTCAAATTCACGGAGGCTATGGTTATACAAAAGATTTTCCTGTGGAAAAATTTTATAGAGATGCAAAACTTTGTACTATTGGAGAAGGTACTACAGAAATACAAAAGGTTGTAATCGCAAGAAAGCTACTCAAATAGGAGTAGCTTTAAAAAGTTATCAACACTACAACGTTTAAGTTGAGTGTGATTTAGTTTAATTCTTTTTATACGGTTTAATATTGTTAAGTTTATAAAAATTAAACCGTAAAATTATGAATAAATCAATTATCGCTAAAATTGGCTTAATCGCACTAACTTTTGCTGCATGTCAGGAAGAATCCTTGACAGTAGAAGAAACTAACAATTCCGAACTCACGCTGGAAGTGAATTCAGATCTTAATGTCTCTGGTATGGGATCTGGAGTTATGATGCAAGCATTCTATTGGGATGTTCCTGCCGGTGGTATTTGGTGGGATACCTTAAGTACAAAAATCAATGACTGGTCAAATGCAGGAATCGATGCTATTTGGTTGCCACCAGTGAGTAAAGCTCAAAATGGACCTTTTTCAATGGGGTATGATCCTTTTGATTATTTCGATTTTGGAAGTTATAATCAAATGGGTAGTGTCGAAACTCGTTTCGGTTCAACTACAGAACTTCAAAACTTAATTTCTACAGCTCATAACGCAAACGTTTGAGTGATTGCGGATATTGTAATTAATCATAATAGTGGAGGACAATATGAGTACAATCCTTTTGTAAGTGACAGTACTTGGACTGATTTTCAGCCTGCATCTGGAAATTTTGTGCGCTCTTATTATGATTACCATCCAAATGATTACCATAACAATGATTATGGAGGATTTGGTGGTTTTCCAGATTTGTGTCACCATAAATCATATGTTCAAGATTGGTTATGGAACAATAGCAATTCTGTTGCAAAATATTATAAAGATGTAATGGGGTTTGATGGTTGGAGATTTGATTATGTGAAAGGATTTGAGCCGTGGGTAGTAAATTCATGGTTAAACTCTGTTGGAGGTTTCGCAGTAGGAGAGTATTGGGATAGTAATGTATCAACACTTGATTGGTGGACAACTGAGTCCAACGCAAGTGCATTTGATTTTGCTTGTTACTATGCAATGAGAGATGCCTTCAATGGGAGCGATCTAACAAAGTTGAATAATGATATGTTATGGAAAGTAAGTGGAACCAAGGCTGTAACTTTTGTGGCTAATCATGATACCGATGAAATTTATACTGATAAATTACTGGCGTATGCTTATATTTTAACTCATGAAGGATATCCAACTATGTTCTATAGAGATTATGAAGAATGGCTAGATAAATCAAAACTGAACAATTTAATTTGGATTCATAATAACTTGGCTTCGGGAAGTACAGAAATTTTGCATGTAGATAACGATGAATATATAGCCAAAAGAAATGGATATAATTCAAATGGACTTGTGGTTTACATCAATAATAGTGATTCTTGGTTAGAACGATGGATTCCTACAAACTGGAGTAATACTACTATAAAAGATTACACTGGAAACTCTAGTTGGGAACCTACCACACAATCTGGATCTTGGGTTAAAATACAAGCACCACCACACGGTTACACGGTGTGGTCTGTAAAATAATTAAAAAAAAGTTTGTCATATAAATAAAAGATGTAAATTTGCGGCCATCAAATGAAAGGAGGTGGTAAAGACATGTTAATAATTCCAATTAAAGAAGGAGAGAATATCGATAGAGCGCTTAAGCGTTACAAAAGAAAATTCGACAGAACTGGAACAATGCGTCAGTTAAGAGGTCGTCAGCAGTTTACAAAACCTTCTGTAGAAAAAAGATCGCAAATTCAAAAAGCACAATATGTTCAGCATTTGAGAGATCAAGACGCTGTATAATTGTAGCAAAATAATAGTAAAATCCCGCATTAGCGGGATTTTTTTGTTTACATTGTATTCAACTTATCGTAGGTATGGATTCTTTTGAGGCATTTATTCAATACTTAACTGCAGAGAAAAATTATTCTCCACACACTGTATTGGCATATAAAAAGGATTTAGAATCATTTCAGAGATTCTTAATTGAAAAATTTAATGATGATAATTTAGAAGCTGTACATTATTCTCAAATTAGAAGTTGGATTGTAGAATTGGTGACTCAAGGAATTAGTAACCGCAGTATTAATAGAAAAATTTCTTCATTAAGAGCTTATTATAAGTTTCTCTTAAAAATCAAAAGAATTAAGTCTACACCTTTAGCTAAACACTCAGCGCTAAAAGTTGCTCAAAAA
Organism: Pustulibacterium marinum; assembly: GCF_900116665.1. Taxonomy (GTDB): domain Bacteria; phylum Bacteroidota; class Bacteroidia; order Flavobacteriales; family Flavobacteriaceae; genus Pustulibacterium; species Pustulibacterium marinum. The sequence continues at coordinate 149,930 of NZ_FPBK01000010.1, forward strand.
ACTGAGATACCATTTTCTCAAAAAGAAATAGATCAAGTACTTTCTATACTTCAGGAGGATTCTTCGTTCGTAGGAGTGCGAAACAAATTGATGGTGGAACTGTTTTATGCTACCGGTATAAGGCGAGCAGAATTGATTAATTTGAAACTTTCAGATATCAACTTTGAACAACAAACAATCAAAGTATTAGGTAAACGAAATAAAGAGCGAATAGTTCCTTTGCTTTCATTTGTATTGAAGACATTGCAGATATATGTTATTAAATATAACGATATCGTAAAAAAAGAAGATGAAAATTATTTATTTCTTTCTGAAGGCGGAAATAAAATTTCAGAATCGCTTGTTTATCGAGTAATAAATAATTACTTTAGTATAGCATCATCGAAGGAAAAAAAGAGTCCGCACGTATTAAGACACACGTTTGCAACTCATCTTTTGAATAATGGTGCCGATTTGAATTCTGTGAAAGAGCTGCTAGGGCACGCAAGTTTGGCTTCAACTCAAAATTATACACATACAAGTATAGCTGAGTTAAAAAAGAACTATGCTAAAGCCCATCCAAGGAACAAGGATTAGCCTTTTTGCAGAATTTTTTAATATAATGTTGAACTATTAAATGTAGAGATTATGAAAGTAAACATGCAATCTGTAAATTTTAATGTAGATGGAAAATTAGTTGATTTCATCCAGAAAAAATTAGACAAACTAGAACACTTTTATGACAAGGTTATTTGTGCCGATGTGTATTTGAAAGTACAGAATACTAGTCAAAAGGAAAATAAAATTATAGAAGTGAAGGTTGCTGTTCCTGGTGATGAGTTTATGGTTAAGAAGCAATGCAAAACATTTGAAGAAGGGATTGATGCTGCTGCTAGCTCTTTGGAAAGAGTGCTTGTAAAGCGAAAAGAAAAAGTGAGAGTACAAGCTTAAAAATAAAATTTTTCAAAAAATGTTTTGTTTAAAAAAATAAATATATACATTTGCAGTCCGTTAGAAATAGCGGACTTTTTTTATGTAATAGTGCCGATGTAGCTCAGCTGGCTAGAGCAGCTGATTTGTAATCAGCAGGTCGTGGGTTCGAGTCCCTCCATCGGCTCTAAAAGTTCTGAAGAAAATATTGATTTATTGGGGAGATACTCAAGCGGCCAACGAGGGCAGACTGTAAATCTGCTGGTTTTACCTTCGCAGGTTCGAATCCTGCTCTCCCCACAATTTTTGCGGGAGTAGCTCAGTTGGTAGAGCGTCAGCCTTCCAAGCTGAATGTCGCGAGTTCGAACCTCGTCTCCCGCTCAAAGAAATTACGCTATGCGTATATTGGCCGACGTAGCTCAGGGGTAGAGCGCTTCCTTGGTAAGGAAGAGGTCACGGGTTCAATTCCCGTCGTTGGCTCATGTTTAGCAAAATTTTGAACACTAATATATAACTAAGATTAAAATTATTAAATCATGGCAAAGGAAACTTTTGATCGTTCCAAACCGCACTTAAATATTGGTACTATTGGACACGTAGATCACGGTAAAACTACCTTGACTGCTGCTATTACTACTGTATTAGCAAATGCTGGTCTTTCTGAATTACGTTCATTCGATTCTATCGATAACGCTCCAGAAGAAAAAGAAAGAGGTATTACTATTAATACTTCTCACGTTGAGTATCAAACTGCTAACCGTCACTATGCGCACGTTGACTGTCCTGGTCACGCCGATTACGTTAAAAACATGGTAACTGGTGCTGCTCAGATGGATGGTGCGATCTTAGTAGTTGCTGCAACAGATGGTCCTATGCCACAAACTCGTGAGCACATTTTATTAGGTCGTCAGGTTGGTGTTCCAAGAATTGTTGTATTCTTGAACAAATGTGATATGGTTGATGATGAGGAGTTATTAGAGCTTGTTGATATGGAGGTAAGAGAATTACTTTCTTTCTATGAGTATGATGGTGATAATGGTCCTGTAATCCAAGGTTCTGCTTTAGGTGCATTGAATGGTGAGCAAAAGTGGGTTGATTCTGTTATGGAATTAATGGAGGCTGTTGATAACTGGATTGAATTACCACAACGTGATGTTGATAAGCCATTCTTAATGCCAGTAGAAGATGTATTTACAATTACTGGTCGTGGTACTGTAGCAACAGGACGTATCGAGACAGGGGTTGCTAATACTGGAGATCCTGTAGAAATTATCGGTATGGGAGCTGAAAAATTAACTTCTACTATTACAGGGGTCGAGATGTTCCGTAAAATTTTGGATAGAGGTGAAGCTGGTGATAACGTAGGTCTTTTATTGAGAGGTATCGAGAAATCTGATATCAAAAGAGGTATGGTTATCTGTAAGCCAGGTTCTGTAAAACCACACTCTAAATTCAAAGCTGAGGTTTATATCCTTAAGAAAGAAGAAGGTGGACGTCACACTCCATTCCATAACAACTACCGTCCACAGTTCTATTTAAGAACAACAGACGTTACAGGTACTATTTCTCTTCCTGATGGAGTTGAGATGGTTATGCCAGGTGATAACTTAACTATTACTGTTGAGTTGTTAAGCCCAGTAGCTTGTTCTGTAGGTTTACGTTTCGCTATCCGTGAAGGTGGTAGAACAGTAGGTGCTGGTCAGGTAACTGAAATTTTAGACTAATTAAGTTTAATATATAAAATCAAAGGTGCTTCTTTGAAGCGCCTTGATTTTTGAAAAACGGGTGTAGTTCAATGGCAGAATAGCGGTCTCCAAAACCGTTGATGGGGGTTCGAATCCCTCCACCCGTGCAAATTAAAGATAATAAAATGGCTGGTTTTGTAACTTATATAAAAGAATCATTCGAAGAGTTAAAGCATAATGTTACATGGCCTACATGGGCTGAGGGGCAAAAACTTATGGTGGTTGTTGCTGCCTTTTCTGTTGTTTTTGCTTTGGCTGTTTTTGGAGTAGATAAGATATTAGAGAATTTGATGTCTCTATATTTTGGACTATTTAATTAATCTTATTAAAACCTAGTAACTATGGCAGATGCATTAGCAAAACAATGGTATGTAGTAAGGGCTGTAAGTGGTCAGGAAAATAAGGTTAAATCTTATATTGAAAATGAAATTTCACGTTTAGGTTATGCTGATTATGTAGAGGATGTTTTGGTTCCTACAGAAAAAGTAGTGCAAATTCGTAATGGGAAAAAAATAAACAAGGAAAGAGTTTATTTTCCAGGATACATTATGGTGAAGGCTAATCTTGGTGGTGAAGTGGTACATATTATAAAATCAATAACTGGTGTTATCGGGTTTTTAGGAGAAGTTAAGGGAGGGGATCCTGTTCCTTTAAGAAAATCTGAAGTTAACAGAATGTTAGGTAAGGTAGATGAATTGACTGTGAAAACAGATAATGTTGTTATTCCTTACACTGTTGGAGAAACTATCAAGGTTATTGATGGTCCATTTAATGGTTTTAACGGAACTGTTGAAAAGGTTAATGAAGAGAAACGTAAACTTGAGGTGATGGTTAAGATTTTCGGTAGAAAAACACCATTAGAGTTAAGTTACATGCAAGTAGAGAAAATTTAAATTATATATGAAAAGAGTGGTGCTTCCAATTTAGAAATCACTCTTTTTTTAAATTGTAAACAATGGCAAAAGAAGTTAGTAAAGTAGTTAAACTACAAGTTAAGGGAGGTGCTGCGAATCCGTCGCCACCGGTTGGACCTGCTTTGGGAGCTGCCGGAGTTAACATCATGGAGTTCTGTAAGCAGTTCAATGCTCGTACACAGGACAAACCAGGGAAAACCCTTCCAGTTGTTATCACCGTGTATAAAGACAAGTCATTTGACTTTGTTATTAAAACTCCACCAGCAGCAGTTCAGCTAATGGAAGCGGCTAAGATTAAAAAAGGATCCGGAGAGCCAAACCGTAAAAAGGTAGCTGATGTAACTTGGGAACAAGTGAAAGTTATCGCAGAGGACAAAATGCAAGATCTTAATGCATTTACTATCGAATCAGCAATGAGTATGGTAGCAGGTACAGCAAGATCTATGGGATTAACTGTATCGGGTGATAAGCCTTTTTAAATCTTAAAAGACTGGAAAAATGGCAAAATTGACAAAAAAGCATAAAGAGGCATTAGCTAAAATTGAGACGAATAAATTATATTCTCTTCAAGAGGCTTCCTCTTTAGTAAAAGAAGTAAGCTACGTAAAGTTTGATGCATCTGTAGATGTAGCTGTACGTTTAGGAGTAGATCCACGTAAAGCAAATCAAATGGTAAGAGGTGTTGTTACATTACCTCATGGTACTGGTAAAGATGTTAAGGTTTTAGCATTAGTTACTCCAGACAAAGAAGCAGAAGCTAAAGAAGCTGGTGCAGATTACGTAGGCTTGGATGAGTATCTTCAGAAGATTAAAGAAGGTTGGACAGATGTAGATGTTATTGTAACTATGCCATCTGTTATGGGGAAATTAGGTCCTTTAGGTAGAATCTTAGGTCCTAGAGGTTTAATGCCAAACCCTAAAACTGGTACTGTAACAATGGATGTTGCTAAAGCTGTTGCTGAAGTAAAAGCTGGTAAAATTGACTTTAGAGTTGATAAGACTGGAATTGTTCACGCTGCTATCGGTAAATCTTCATTTACTCCAGAGCAAATTTTCGGAAATGCTCAGGAATTGATTCAAACATTAATTAAAATGAAACCAACTGCAGCTAAGGGTACATATATCAAGTCTATCTTTGTGTCTAGCACAATGAGTCCTGGTATTCCTGTAGATCCTAAAGCAGTTTAATTGGTAGTTAAAAATTTAGTAGATCATGACTAGAGAAGAAAAATTAACGGTAATCGAAGATTTGACTGCGCAGTTGGCCGAAAACAATACTATTTATTTAGCAGATATATCTGGATTAGATGCAGATACAACTTCTAAATTACGTAGAGCATGTTTTAAAGCTAATATTCAATTAGCAGTTGTGAAAAATACATTGCTGGCAAAAGCAATGGAAGCTTCAGATAAAGAATTTGGTGAATTACCAGAAGTTTTAAAAGGTAATACTTCATTGATGTTTTCTGAGGTAGGTAATGCACCTGCAAAATTGATCAAGGATTTTCGTAAAAAATCTGAAAAACCAATCCTTAAAGGAGCTTTTGTAGAAGAAGCTGTTTATGTTGGAGATGAAAACCTTGATGCTTTATCTAACATCAAATCTAAAGACGAGGTTATTGGAGATATTATTACATTACTTCAATCGCCTGCTAAGAATGTTATTTCTGGACTTAAGTCTGGAGGTGGTAAATTGGCTGGTATCCTTAAGACTTTGTCTGAAAAATAATAGAACGCACTTTAACAATTATATTTAAAAAATTTAAACGATAGAAAAATGGCAGATTTAAAAGATTTCGCAGAACAATTAGTTAACTTAACAGTTAAAGAAGTAAACGAGTTAGCTAACATTTTAAAAGAAGAATATGGTATCGAGCCTGCTGCTGCTGCTGTAGCTGTAGCTGGTGGAGCTGCTGCTGGTGGTGCAGAAGCTGCTGAAGAAAAAACTGAATTCGACGTAGTATTGAAAGCTGCTGGAGGATCTAAGTTAGCAGTTGTAAAACTAGTTAAAGAATTAACTGGTGCTGGTTTGAAAGATGCTAAAGATATGGTAGATAATGTTCCTTCTACATTAAAAGAAGGTGTTTCTAAAGATGAGGCTGAAGGTCTTAGAAAATCTTTAGAAGAAGCTGGAGCTGAAGTAGAGCTTAAGTAAGTTACATAACGGCTGCCAAAGCTGTAAAATTTTGGTTTAGGTCTTGGGATTTTTATCTTTAAGACCTAAACCCTTTTACGTATATAAATATATACGTTCTTTTATATTTTCATTTTAATCAAAATTTTGTCCATTGATGTTAACAAATCAGACTGAAAGATTAAGTTTTGCCTCAGCTAAGAATACTCCAGATTATCCGGATTTCTTGGACATTCAAATTAAGTCTTTTCAAGATTTTTTCCAATTAGAAACCAAATCTGATGAGCGAGGTAACGAAGGTCTTTATAACACCTTCATGGAAAATTTTCCAATCACTGATACCAGAAACCAGTTTGTACTTGAGTTTTTAGATTATTTTGTAGACCCACCTAGATATTCTATTCAAGAATGTATCGAAAGAGGTTTAACTTACAGCGTGCCATTAAAAGCACGTCTTAAGTTATATTGTACAGATCCTGAACATGAGGATTTTGAAACAATAGTACAAGATGTGTATTTAGGAGTGATTCCTTATATGACTCCAAGTGGTACTTTTGTTATCAATGGTGCAGAGCGTGTTGTAGTTTCTCAATTACACCGTTCACCAGGAGTTTTCTTTGGACAATCTTTCCACGCTAATGGTACCAAGTTATATTCTGCCAGAGTAATTCCTTTTAAAGGATCTTGGATAGAATTTGCTACAGATATCAATAGCGTTATGTATGCTTATATTGATAGAAAGAAAAAATTGCCTGTTACTACTTTATTTAGAGCAATAGGATTTGAAAGAGATAAAGATATTTTAGAAATTTTTGACCTTGCAGAAGAGGTGAAAGTTTCTAAAAGTGGACTTAAAAGAGTTCTTGGTCGTAGATTGGCCGCCCGTGTTTTGAATACATGGCATGAGGATTTTGTGGATGAAGACACCGGGGAAGTTGTTTCTATCGAAAGAAACGAGATCGTTCTAGATCGTGATACTATTTTAGAAAAAGAACATATAGATGAGATTGTTGATGCAGATGTAAAAACTATTTTACTTCATAAAGAAGAAAGTCAGTCTGCTGAATACGCTATCATTCATAATACTTTACAAAAAGACCCTACGAACTCAGAAAAAGAAGCAGTAGAACATATTTATCGTCAATTACGTAATGCAGAACCGCCAGATGAGGAAACTGCTCGTGGTATTATTGATAAATTATTCTTCTCAGATCAAAGATATAATCTTGGAGAAGTTGGTCGTTATAGAATGAACAAAAAATTAGGTCTTGATATTGAAATGGATAAGCAAGTGCTTACCAAACTAGATATCATTACCATCGTTAAATATTTAATCGAGTTGATCAACTCAAAAGCAGAGATTGATGATATTGATCACTTATCTAACCGTCGTGTACGTACAGTAGGTGAGCAATTATCTTCTCAGTTTGGTGTTGGTTTGGCTCGTATGGCTCGTACCATTCGTGAGCGTATGAACGTTCGTGATAACGAAGTCTTTACACCAATTGATTTGATTAATGCGAAGACGCTTTCTTCTGTTATCAATTCATTCTTTGGAACAAACCAGTTATCTCAGTTCATGGATCAAACCAATCCATTAGCAGAGATTACACACAAACGTCGTTTATCTGCATTAGGGCCTGGAGGTCTTTCTCGTGAAAGAGCAGGTTTCGAGGTACGTGATGTTCACTATACACATTATGGTCGTTTATGTCCTATTGAAACTCCTGAAGGACCAAACATTGGTTTGATTTCTTCTCTAGGTGTATTTGCGAAAGTAAACAGTATGGGATTCATTGAAACTCCATATCGTAAAGTAACAGAAGGTAAAGTAGATCTTAGTGAAATTCTTTATTTAAGCGCTGAAGAAGAAGAAGATAAGTTAATCGCGCAAGCGAATATTGAGATGGATGAATCAGGGAAAGTTACTGCTGAAAAAGTAATTGCCCGTGAGGAAGGTGACTTCCCTGTTGTAGAACCAACTCAATTAGATTATACAGATGTTGCTCCCAACCAAATAGCATCGATTTCTGCATCTTTAATTCCATTCTTGGAACATGATGATGCGAACCGTGCGTTGATGGGATCTAACATGATGCGTCAGGCAGTTCCTTTATTACGTCCACAAGCTCCTATTGTTGGTACTGGTTTGGAAAGACAAGTAGCTTCAGATTCTAGAGTATTGATTAATGCTGAAGGAGACGGTGAAGTAGAATATGTAGATGCACAAAAAGTAACTATCAAATATGATAGAACGGAAGAGCAAAGAATGGTAAGTTTTGATTCAGATTCTAAAACTTATGATTTGATTAAATTCCGTAAAACTAACCAAGGTACTTCTATCAACTTAAAGCCTATCGTTAGAAAAGGTGATAGAGTTGTAAAAGGTCAAGTACTTTGTCAAGGATATGCAACCGAAGGTGGTGAGTTAGCTCTTGGTAGAAATATGCAAGTAGCGTTCATGCCTTGGAAAGGATATAACTTTGAGGATGCTATTGTAATCTCTGAAAAAGTAGTACGTGAAGATATCTTTACGTCTATACACGTTGATGAGTATTCATTAGAAGTTAGAGATACCAAGTTAGGTGCAGAAGAACTTACAAATGATATTCCTAACGTTTCTGAAGAAGCTACTAAAGATTTGGATGAATACGGAATGATTCGTGTAGGTGCAGAAGTAAAACCTGGTGATATCTTAATTGGTAAGATTACTCCAAAAGGAGAATCAGATCCAACTCCTGAAGAAAAATTACTTCGTGCAATTTTTGGTGATAAAGCTGGTGATGTAAAAGATGCTTCTTTAAAAGCTTCTCCATCATTGAATGGTGTAGTTATCGATAAGAAATTATTTGCAAGAGCATTAAAAGATAAGCGTAAAAGAGCTAAAGATAAAGAGGATATTACCAAATTAGAATTAGAATATAGCGCTAAGTTCGAAGAATTAAAAGATCGTCTTGTAGATAAACTATTTGCTTTGGTAAATGGTAAAACATCTCAAGGTGTTATGAATGATCTTGGAGAGGAAGTATTACCAAAAGGTAAAAAATATACTCTTAAGATGCTGAATAGTGTGGATGATTTTGCACACTTAGTAGGAGGTAGTTGGACGACAGATGAAGCAACAAATGCTTTAGTGGCTGACTTAATTCATAATTACAAGATTAAATTAAATGACCTTCAAGGTAGTTTAAGAAGAGATAAGTTTACCATTACTGTTGGAGATGAACTTCCGGCTGGTATTATGAAACTTGCAAAAGTTTACATTGCTAAAAAGCGTAAGCTTAAAGTAGGTGATAAAATGGCAGGTCGTCACGGTAACAAAGGTATTGTAGCTAGAATTGTACGTGAAGAAGATATGCCGTTCTTGGAAGATGGAACACCAGTTGATATTGTATTGAATCCACTTGGGGTACCTTCTCGTATGAACATTGGTCAGATTTATGAAACTGTACTTGGATGGGCAGGTCTTAAATTAGGTAGAAAATTTGCTACTCCAATTTTCGATGGTGCTTCTCTAGATCAAATTAATGAATTAACAGATGAAGCTGGTATTCCAAGATTTGGTCACACGTATCTATACGATGGTGGTACAGGTCAGCGATTTGATCAGCCTGCAACAGTTGGTGTTATCTATATGTTGAAATTAGGTCACATGGTAGATGATAAGATGCACGCACGTTCTATTGGTCCATACTCGTTGATTACGCAACAACCTCTTGGAGGTAAAGCACAATTTGGTGGTCAGCGTTTTGGAGAAATGGAAGTTTGGGCATTAGAAGCTTACGGTGCTTCTAGTACACTTAGAGAAATTCTTACAGTAAAATCAGATGATGTTATTGGTAGAGCTAAAACGTACGAAGCTATTGTTAAAGGTGAACCTATGCCAGAACCTGGCTTACCAGAATCTTTCAATGTATTAATGCATGAATTGAAAGGTCTAGGATTAGACATTAGATTAGAAGACTAAAAAATTATTTGAACATCGAGTTTCATAGCTCGGTGTTCATTTTCATACACTTAATTCATTATCACCATATATTATGGCAAGAGCAAAAGATAAGAATACAGTAAAGAGATTTGATAAAATCTCAATAGGTTTAGCATCTCCAGAATCTATTTTGGCAGAATCTAGAGGAGAGGTGCTTAAGCCGGAAACAATTAACTATCGTACTCACAAACCAGAGCGCGATGGTCTTTTTTGCGAGCGTATTTTTGGTCCTGTAAAAGATTACGAATGTGCTTGTGGTAAATACAAAAGAATCCGTTACAAAGGAATTGTTTGTGATAGATGTGGAGTTGAAGTAACGGAGAAAAAAGTTCGTAGAGATAGAGTTGGGCACATTAACCTTGTGGTTCCTGTAGCACACATCTGGTATTTCCGTTCTTTACCAAATAAAATTGGATACCTTCTTGGATTGCCTTCTAAGAAATTAGATATGATTATCTATTATGAGCGTTACGTGGTTATTCAACCAGGTATTGCTAAAGGTCCTGAAGGAGAAGAATTAAATAGACTTGACTTCTTAACAGAAGAAGAATATTTAAATATTTTAGATACACTTCCACAAGAAAACTTGTATTTGGAAGACTCAGATCCTAATAAATTCATCGCTAAGATGGGAGCTGAATGTATCGAAGAATTATTAAGAAGAATAGATCTTAATGAATTGTCTTATCAATTAAGACATAAAGCTAATAACGAAACCTCTAAACAACGTAAAACAGAAGCATTAAAGCGTCTTCAAGTTGTGGAAGCATTCAGAGATTCTCAAAAAAATAGAGAGAATAATCCTGAGTGGATGGTAATGCGTGTTGTTCCGGTTATTCCACCAGAATTACGTCCGTTAGTGCCATTAGATGGTGGTCGTTTTGCAACATCAGATTTAAATGATTTATACCGTCGTGTAATCATCAGAAACAACCGTTTAAAGCGTTTGATGGAAATCAAAGCTCCGGAAGTGATCTTACGTAATGAAAAACGTATGCTTCAGGAATCAGTTGATTCATTATTTGATAATACACGTAAGTCATCAGCAGTTAAAACTGAATCTAACAGACCATTGAAATCACTTTCAGATTCATTGAAAGGTAAGCAAGGTCGTTTCCGTCAAAACTTACTTGGTAAGCGTGTAGATTATTCAGCACGTTCTGTGATTGTTGTTGGACCGGAAATGAAATTGTTTGAGTGTGGTCTTCCAAAAAATATGGCAGCTGAGCTTTACAAACCTTTTGTAGTAAGAAAGCTTATTGAAAGAGGTATTGTAAAAACAGTAAAGTCTGCCAAAAAGATTATAGATAAAAAAGAACCAGTTGTTTGGGATATTTTAGAAAATGTAATTAAAGGTCACCCGGTATTATTAAACCGTGCCCCTACCTTACACCGTTTAGGTATCCAAGCATTCCAGCCAAAACTTATCGAAGGTAAAGCTATTCGTTTACACCCATTAGTGTGTACGGCGTTTAACGCGGATTTCGATGGTGACCAGATGGCGGTTCACTTACCATTAGGGCCAGAAGCTATTTTGGAAGCGCAATTATTAATGTTGGCTTCTCATAATATCTTAAACCCGGCGAATGGTTCTCCAATTACGGTACCTTCTCAGGATATGGTTTTGGGTCTTTACTATATGACAAAGGCCAGAAAATCTACACCTGATAATGAAGTTAAAGGAGAAGGTTTAACTTTTTATTCTGCAGATGAAGTAAACATCGCTTTCAATGATAAGCGTGTGAGCTTAAATGCAATTGTAAAAGTTAGAGCTAAAGATTATAACGAAAACGGAGAATTAGTTTACCAAATCATTGAAACAACTGCTGGTAGAGTATTGTTTAACCAAACAGTTCCAGAAAAAGCAGGGTATATCAATGAGGTTTTAACTAAAAAATCGCTTCGTGATATTATCGGACGAATTTTAAAAGTTACTAGTGTTCCTGAAACCGCTGATTTCCTTGATAAGATTAAGGATATGGGATATAAATTCGCTTTTGAAGGTGGATTGTCATTCTCATTAGGGGATATTATTATTCCACCAGAAAAGCATGGAATGATCGCCGAAGCAAATGAGCAGGTAGATGGAATTATGATGAACTATAACATGGGTCTTATTACCAATAACGAACGTTATAATCAGGTAATTGACGTATGGACATCAACAAACGCAATGCTTACCGAATTAGCTATGAAGCGTATTCGTGAAGACAACCAAGGGTTTAACTCGGTATTCATGATGCTTGATTCTGGAGCTCGTGGATCTAAAGAGCAGATCCGTCAGTTGACAGGTATGCGTGGTTTGATGGCAAAACCTAAAAAATCGAATTCAGGTGGTGGAGAAATTATTGAAAATCCAATTCTTTCTAACTTTAAAGAAGGTCTTTCAATTCTTGAATACTTTATCTCTACGCACGGTGCTCGTAAAGGTCTTGCGGATACAGCATTAAAAACTGCCGATGCAGGTTATTTAACTCGTCGTTTGGTAGACGTTTCTCAAGATGTTATTGTAAACACAGAGGATTGTGGAACATTAAGAGGTCTAGAAGTAGAAGCACTTAAGAAAAATGACGAAGTTGTAGAATCTTTAGGAGCTAGAATTTTAGGTCGTGTTTCTTTACATGATGTTTACAACCCACTTACTGAAGAATTAATCATTGCAGCTGGTGAAGAGATAGATGAAGATCACGTTGTTAAGGTTAATAACTCTCCAATCGAGTCAGTTGAAGTTCGTTCTCCATTGACTTGTGAAGCAGAGCAAGGTATTTGTGCTAAATGTTACGGTAGAAACCTTTCAACCAACAAAATGGTTCAAAAAGGTGAAGCTGTAGGTGTAGTAGCTGCTCAATCAATTGGTGAGCCTGGTACACAGTTAACACTTCGTACCTTCCACGTGGGTGGTACTGCAGGTAACATTTCTGAAGAGAATAAGTTATTTGCTAAATTTGATGGTGTTGCAGAAATTGATGATCTTAAAACTGTTCAAGGTGAAGATTCAGAAGGAAACAAAGTAGATATTGTTATTTCTCGTACTTCTGAATTGAAATTGGTTGATCAGAAAACTGGTATCACTTTAAGTACAAGTAATATCCCTTACGGATCTACAATCTTTGTCGATAATGGGGCTAAACTTAAAAAAGGTGATGTAGTTTGTCAATGGGATCCATATAATGGTGTAATTGTATCAGAATTTGCTGGTAAAATTGCATACGACGGAATTCAGCAAGGTGTTACATACCAAGTAGAAATTGATGAACAAACAGGTTTCCAGGAAAAAGTAATTTCAGAATCAAGAAATAAGAAAATCATTCCTACTTTATTGATTCAAGATGCTAAAGGAAATACTTTACGTTCATACAACTTACCGGTAGGTGCTCACTTAATGGTTGACGATGGTGATAAAATTAAGGAAGGTAAAGTGCTTGTGAAAATTCCTCGTAAGTCTGCAAAAGCAGGGGATATTACAGGAGGTCTTCCTCGTGTAACCGAATTATTCGAAGCACGTAATCCATCAAACCCGGCGGTAGTTTCAGAAATTGATGGTGTTATTTCTTTTGGAAAAATCAAAAGAGGTAACCGTGAAATTATTGTAGAGTCTAAACTTGGGGAAATCAAGAAATATTTGGTGAAATTATCTAACCAAATCTTAGTTCAGGAAAATGACTTTGTGAAAGCTGGTATGCCACTTTCAGATGGATCTATTACTCCAGATGATATCTTGAAGATTAAAGGACCTGCAGCAGTACAACAATATCTAGTAAATGAAGTTCAGGAAGTTTACCGTTTACAAGGGGTAAAAATTAATGACAAACACTTTGAGGTTGTTGTACGTCAAATGATGCGTAAAGTAAGAATTGAAGATTCTGGAGATACATTATTCCTAGAAAATCAATTGGTACATAAAATAGACTTTATCAAAGAAAACGATGCGTTGTTCGGTAAAAAAGTTGTTGAAGATGCTGGTGAATCCGACACATTGAAAGAAGGTCAAATTGTAACCGTACGTGAATTGAGAGATGAAAATTCTATCTTGAAACGTGCAGATAAAAATCTTGTAGTAGCAAGAGATGTAGTTCCTGCAACTGCTACTCCAATACTTCAAGGTATTACAAGAGCTTCATTACAGACTAAATCATTCATCTCTGCAGCTTCCTTCCAGGAAACTACAAAAGTATTGAATGAGGCCGCTGTAAATGGTAAAGTAGATTCTTTAGAAGGATTGAAAGAGAATGTAATTGTAGGTCATAAGATTCCTGCTGGTACTGGTATGAGAGATTACGATAATATTATTGTAGGATCTAAAGAAGAGTACGACGAGATCATGGCTGGCAAACAAGAAATTAACTTCTAATATAATTTTAGAATGAGCGATCAAAACGACAAAAAAGGGCAATTGAATATTGAGTTAGATGAAAAAGTTGCAGAAGGAACCTATTCCAATCTGGCAATTATAAATCACTCGGTTTCAGATTTTATAGTTGACTTTATCAGCGTTATGCCTGGCGCACCAAAAGCTAAAGTCAAGAGCAGAATCATTTTAACGCCACAGCATGCCAAGCGCTTGTTAAAGGCATTAGGTGATAATGTACACCGTTTTGAAAAAGCTCATGGTGAAATTAAAGATTATGATCAACCGCCAATCCCAATGAATTTTGGGCCAACCGGCGAAGCATAACATAAAATAGTAAAAGCCCTGAACTTTGGTTCGGGGCTTTTCTTTTTCAATAGTTTTATAAAATGGATATACAGTTCATTTTTTATAATTTTGTAGCATAAAGTAAAATCATGAAAAGAGTAGTTGTAGGACTTTCGGGTGGAGTAGATTCTAGTGTAACAGCATATTTACTCAAGGAGCAAGGGTATGAAGTGATCGGTTTATTTATGAAAAACTGGCATGACGATTCTGTAACTATTTCAGATGAATGTCCTTGGTTGGAAGATAGTAACGATGCTATGATCGTTGCAGATAAATTAGGAATCCCTTTTCAAACGGTAGATTTAAGTGAAGAATACAAAGAGCGTATTGTAGATTATATGTTCAATGAATATGAACGAGGAAGAACTCCAAATCCAGATGTTCTATGTAATCGCGAAATTAAGTTTGATGTTTTTATGAAAATAGCATTAGGTCTTGGTGCGGATTATGTAGCTACAGGGCATTATTGTAGAAAAGGAACTATAGAGAAAGATGGGGAAGAGGTATACCAATTGCTTGCTGGAATTGATGGAAATAAGGACCAATCATATTTTTTGTGTCAATTGAGTCAAGAACAACTATCAAAAACATTGTTTCCTATTGGTGAACTTACCAAACCAGAAGTGCGAAAAATTGCTACAGAAGCAGATTTGATCACAGCAGATAAAAAGGATTCCCAAGGATTATGTTTCATAGGTAAAGTTCGCTTGCCAGATTTTCTTCAACAAAAATTAAAACCTAAAGAAGGAGTAATTGTTGAAGTTTCCAAAGAGCAAAATTTTTATGAGCGCAATATTCCAGTATTTCAATCAAAAGAAGAAGAACTAAAGTTCTATAGTGAAAAACCAGTGTATCATCTTTCAGACGGTAAAGTTGTTGGTAAACATCAAGGAGCACATTATTTTACCAAAGGTCAAAGAAAGGGATTGCATGTAGGGGGAACTGTTGAACCATTATTCGTAATAGATACTGATGTTGAAGAAAATGTAATTTATACTGGTCAGGGTAAGGCGCACCCAGGATTGTTTAGAAGAACATTGTTCGTGACTGATGATGAATTGCATTGGATTCGAGAAGATTTAGCTCTAGATGTAGATGAAACCATGCAAATAAAAGCAAGGATTAGATATCGTCAACCACTACAAAATGCTACTATTTATAAAGTGGTTGGAGGTGCTTATGTAGATTTTGAAACACCACAATCCGCTATTACGGAAGGTCAATTTGTTGCTTGGTATATAAAAGATGAATTAGTAGGTTCTGGAGTTATTTCATAAATTGCAGTAAAATGCAGTTTATGAAATACTTCTGCTTAGTCATATTATTATTTGTATCCAATATAGCATTATCTCAACAAGAAGAGCATGCTTGGGTGTATTTTACAGATAAACCAAATGCTACCACAGCATTACAAACACCCTTAAGTATCTTAACACAAGATGCTATCGATAGAAAAAATCTACATAATACAGCTATCGATGAGCGCGATGTTCCTGTTGATGAAACCTACATTACCACCATCAAAAACCAAACAGGCATTGTTGTAAAAGCAAAATCAAAATGGATGAATTGTGTTCATGTAATTGGAACACAAACCAACGTTGATGCGTTGTTAAACCTAGCCATAGTTGACAGTATACACTACGCTGATAACACATTAAATACATCTTCTCGATTTTTTCAATCAGAAAAATCTGAAAATAAGTTTCAAGTGAATGTAGATTTTGATTACGGGAATGCCGAAAATCAAGTTGATATGTTGAATGTAGACGAGTTACATGAAGCAGATTACTCAGGAGAAGGGATGATTATTGCCGTGTTAGATGCAGGTTTTCCAAATGTAAATACTATGGGAGGTCTACAGCGTTTACGAGATAATAATAATCTTTTAGGCGGCTATGATTTTGTTTTAAGAAGCTCAGATTTTAATAATACGTCTTTAAATAGTCACGGTACATTAGTATTGTCTGATATGGCTGGTTATATAGAAGATGATTTTGTTGGTACCGGTCCAGATGCCGGATATTATCTATTTAGGACAGAAGATGCTTCCTCTGAAACTCCGGTAGAAGAAAGTTATTGGGTTGAGGCTGCAGAAAGAGCCGATAGTCTTGGTGTAGATATTATAAATAGCTCACTAGGATATACTACGTTCGATGAATCTCGGTATGATTATACGATGAATGATATGGATGGGAATACTGCATTCATTACAAAAGGTGCAAATATTGCAGTTGAGAAAGGAATTTTGGTAGTTAATTCAGCAGGAAATTCAGGAAATAGTAATTCATTTTATAAAATTGGAGCTCCGGCTGATGGTGATGCATTCGCAATTGGAGCTGTAGATGCCGATGAAAATTATGCTTCTTTCAGTTCTATTGGTCCTTCAGCAGATGGTCGTGTAAAACCCGATGTGGTAGCGCAAGGTCAGTTGAGCGCTGTTATTACTTCTGGAAATAATATAACGTATGCTAGTGGAACATCTTTTTCTTCACCAATTATGGCAGGAGCTATAGCTAGTTTTTGGCAAGCAGATCCCTCTAAAACTAACTTGGAAATTATGCAATTAGTGCGTGAATCTGCATCTATTTATGATAATCCAACGAATCAATTAGGGTACGGAATTCCAAATTTTGATGATGCTCTAGAGGAGTTATTAAGTACTTCAAGTTTTTCAGAAGCAACTTTACAGTTTTATCCAAATCCTGTTTCTGATAAGATTTATTTCAAAAATTTTATAGGAAATGAAAAAATATCAATTTATAACTCCATGGGACAGGTGTTGATTCATGAAGAAAATATTTCTGCAAGTGGTATGGATATTTCCAATTTTGATAGAGGTATTTATATTGTTGAAGTTTCTAAGAATGACGAATTGATCAATTTTAAAATTTTAAAGCAGTAATGAACAATAGAATTACATCGCTTTTCAATATTGAGTTTCCAATTATTCAAGGTGGAATGGTTTGGGCTAGTGGTTACAAGCTTGCATCTGCGGTAAGTAATGCTGGAGGTTTAGGTCTTATTGGAGCTGGTTCTATGTATCCTGATGTTTTATGTGAACATATCCAAAAATGCAAAAAGGCTACAGATAAACCATTTGGAGTAAACGTGCCTATGTTGTATCCAGATTTGGATGAAATCATGAATATTATCATAGAAGAAGAAGTGAAAATTGTTTTCACTTCAGCCGGAAATCCAAAAACTTGGACACCAAAATTGAAGGAAAACGGCATTACTGTTGTGCATGTAGTTAGCAGCTTAAAATTTGCTAAAAAGGCAGAAGATGCTGGTGTAGATGCTATTGTTGCCGAAGGTTTTGAAGCCGGCGGACACAATGGTAGAGATGAAACCACAACACTTACTTTAATTCCTTTAGTAAGTAAATCCATAAATATTCCGGTAATTGCTGCGGGTGGAATTGCTACTGGAGAAGCTATGCTGGCAGCTATGGTTTTGGGAGCAGACGGAGTTCAAGTTGGGAGTAGATTTGTTGCGAGTAATGAGGCTTCTTCGCATATCAATTTTAAAAATGAAGTAGTTTCAGCAATAGAAGGAGATACCCAATTAACATTAAAAGAACTTGCTCCAGTTCGTTTGTTGAAGAATAAATTCTATGAAGAAGTTCTTTTGGCTTACGGAAATGGTTCAGATATAGAACAACTCAAAACTTTGCTAGGAAGGGGCAGAGCTAAGTTAGGAATGTTTGAAGGTGACCTTGACAATGGAGAATTAGAAATTGGTCAAGTCTCAGCATTAATTAATGATATACAGCCGGCTGCAGAAATTGTAAAAAATATGATGCAAGAGTTCAACGAAGCAAAAAAACGTGTAGCTTCGCTATAAATTAGAATCATGAATAACGTTAAGATTATCGAGTGTCCTCGGGATGCCATGCAAGGCATTAAAACTTTTATTCCTACCGATAAAAAAGTTCAGTACATTCAGGCGTTATTAAGAGTTGGTTTTGATACCATAGATGTGGGGAGTTTTGTTTCCCCAAAGGTAATTCCACAAATGGCTGATACTGCTCAAGTGATTTCTTCACTCAATCTCTCAGCTTCACAAAGTAAATTACTTACTATAGTGGCTAACGTTCGTGGCGCTGAACAGGCATGCGAAATAGATGAAATTACGTATCTAGGTTTTCCTTTTTCAATTTCTGAAAACTTTCAGATGAGAAATACACATAAAACCATTCAGCAATCATTGAAGGTTTTAGAGGAAATTATATCATTGGCTGAAAATCACCATAAACAAGTAGTGACCTATTTGTCTATGGGATTTGGAAATCCATATGGAGATCCTTGGAATGTGGATGTAGTGGCAGAATGGACCGAACGACTTTCTTTGATGGGTGTCAAAATTCTTTCACTTTCAGATACCATTGGTAGTTCAACTCCGGATGTTATAAAATATCTATTTTCAAATTTGATTCCGATGTATCCCGATATTGAATTTGGTGCACATCTGCATACAACAAAACATGCTTGGTTTGAAAAGGTAGATGCAGCTTACAGTTCTGGATGTAGAAGATTTGATGGGGCTATTCAAGGATTTGGCGGTTGTCCGATGGCTAAAGACGAATTAACAGGAAATATGCCTACTGAGAAAATGCTGTCTTATTTTACGTCTAAAAAAGCAAATACCGGTTTAAGTCCCATGAGTTTTGAAAGTGCTTTTAACGAAGCATCGAAAGTTTTTATTGGAGAATTTTAAACTCAATAAAAAATCATTCAAAATAAAAATTCTAAGTTGATGCATTTTGTGATAAATGCTTTATATTTGCATGCAATTTATTAGAAATTGCATCATGATATCACACACAACTAAATTCGTAGGAGAAGGATTGACTTATGACGATGTTCTTCTTGTTCCAAATTACTCGGAAGTATTACCACGCGAAGTAAGTATTCAAACAAAATTTACTAGAAATATCACACTAAATGTTCCTGTAGTTTCTGCTGCAATGGATACAGTGACCGAATCTGCTATGGCTATTGCTATGGCTAGAGAAGGTGGTATTGGTGTGCTTCACAAAAATATGACTGCAGAGCAGCAAGCAATGCATGTTCGTAAAGTTAAAAGAGCAGAAAGTGGAATGATCATAGACCCTGTGACATTGCCATTGGATGCTAAGGTTAAAGATGCCAAAGCTAATATGAAAGAACATAGCATTGGTGGTATTCCTGTAGTTGACGAGAACGGAACGTTGAAAGGAATTGTAACCAATCGTGATCTTCGCTTTGAAAAGCATGATGAACGTGCTATAGTAGAGGTAATGACTCAAGAAAACTTGGTTACTGCTGCTGTAGGTACTTCTTTGGCTGATGCAGAAGAAATTCTTCAAGAAAACAAAATTGAAAAACTTCCTATTGTAGATGGCGATTATAAGTTAGTAGGTCTTATTACCTTTAGAGATATTACAAAGCTTACCAAAAAGCCAATAGCAAATAAGGACGAATATGGTAGATTAAGAGTTGCTGCTGCAATTGGTGTTACAGGTGATGCTGTAGACCGTGCAGAACAACTAGTTGCTGCCGGTGTAGATGCAATTATTATAGATACCGCTCATGGTCATACCAAAGGAGTGGTAAATGTATTGAAAGAAGTTAAAGCTAAATTTCCAGAATTGGATGTAGTGGTAGGGAATATTGCAACTCCAGAAGCTGCAAAATATCTTGCTGACAATGGAGCTGATGCAGTTAAAGTAGGTATAGGACCAGGTTCTATATGTACTACTCGTATTGTTGCTGGTGTTGGTTTTCCACAGTTATCAGCAGTAATGGAAGTTGCTGCGGCTTTGAAAGGTACTGGTGTTCCAGTGATTGCTGATGGTGGTATTCGTTATACAGGGGATATTCCGAAAGCGATTGCAGCAGGTGCAGACTGTGTTATGTTAGGTTCTATGTTGGCAGGTACCAAGGAATCTCCTGGAGAAACTATTATCTACGAAGGTAGAAAGTTTAAATCGTATCGTGGAATGGGTAGTGTTGAAGCTATGAAGAAAGGTAGTAAAGACCGTTATTTCCAAGATGTAGAAGATGATATTAAGAAGCTAGTTCCTGAAGGAATTGTAGGTCGTGTACCATACAAAGGTGATCTTTTCGAGAGTATGCACCAATTTATTGGAGGTTTGAGAGCTGGTATGGGTTATTGTGGAGCTGGAAATATTGAGGCTTTAAAAGAAAATGGACGATTTGTAAAAATCACATCTAGTGGTATTATGGAAAGTCACCCACATAATGTTACAATTACCAAAGAAGCTCCTAATTATTCAAGATAGAGTAAAGCTTAAAGATATTAAAAACAAAAAATCCGATTCAAATGAATCGGATTTTTTTATATAAGCGAAATAAAATATTATTAAACGTTTATTATTTTACTTTTTCTACAATTGCTTTGAAAGCAGCTGGGTGGTTCATAGCTAAATCAGCTAAAACCTTACGGTTTAGCTCAATGTTGCTAGCTTTTACTTTCCCCATGAATTGAGAATAAGACAAACCGTGTTGTCTTGCACCTGCGTTAATACGTGCAATCCATAAAGCACGAAACGTTCTCTTTTTGTTTTTACGGTCTCTGTACGAATATTGCATCGCTTTTTCAACCGCGTTTTTAGCAACAGTCCAAACGTTTTTACGTCTACCAAAGTAACCTTTGGCCTGTTTCATCACTTTTTTTCTACGAGCTCTACGAGCTACTGCGTTTACTGATCTTGGCATAATTTTTAATTTTTTGTAGTAGGCGTCAGTAATTGTACTGCACTTTGATTGAGCCTCACTCCAGGGTTAAACAATTTTAAATTGAACCGGAAAGAACAATTCTTATTTTAAACGTAATTGTTCTTTAATGCTGTTAACATCATTATCGTGAACAAGTCCACTGTGAGTTAAAGCAAGCTTACGCTTCTTAGACTTCTTAGTTAAGATGTGACTTTTGAAAGCGTGCTTTCTTTTGATTTTTCCAGAGCCTGTAAGCTTAAAACGCTTCTTAGCACTAGATTTTGTTTTCATTTTAGGCATTTTCTTCTCCTATTTAAATTCTATTTCGCTTAAATCTTAATACTGAAAAATTCAGTTTTTATTTTGCTGCCTTTTTAGGAGCGATAAACATAGTCATACGTTTACCCTCTAATTTTGGCATTTGTTCTACTTTTCCTAACTCTTCTAATTCTTGAGCTAAACGAAGAAGTAAAATTTGTCCTTGATCTTTATATACAATTGATCGACCTTTAAAAAATACGTATGCTTTTAATTTAGCTCCGTCTTTTAAAAATTTCTCAGCATGCTTTTTCTTAAACTCGTAATCATGGTCATCTGTTTGAGGACCAAAACGAATTTCTTTTACCACCACCTTCGAAGCTTTTGCTTTTAAAGCCTTTTCTCTTTTTTTCTGCTCGTAAAGAAATTTACGGTAATCCATAATCTTACAAACAGGTGGCTTGGCATTTGGAGATATCTCTACCAAATCCAATTCCATTTCTTGAGCTTTGGCAAATGCTTGTCTTGTAGGGTATACACCCATTTCTACATTATCTCCAACTAATCGTACCTCAGGCACACGAATTTTTTCATTGATTCTGTGCTGATCTTTTTCCTCTCTTTTGTAAGGACCTCTGTTGTTTCTTCTAATAGCTATGGCTAAAAAATTTTAATTAAACTTTATTTAAACGGTTTTAATATACTATTTATTTCTGTCTTTATCAAGTCTGAAAAGGCTTCAATAGACATGGTGCCTAAATCTTCTCCTCCGTGCTTTCTTACAGAAACAGTGTTTTCACTTTGCTCATTTTCCCCAACGATTAGCATATATGGAATTTTCTGAGTTTCTGCCTCACGAATTTTTTTCCCCATTGTCTCACTGCGGTTATCTACAAGGGCGCGAATTTCGTGATTTTCTAATAAATTCAAAACATTTTTAGCATAATTTTCATATTTCTCACTGAGAGACAGAATAGTACACTGCTCTGGCATTAACCATAAAGGGAAATTTCCTCCTGTGTGCTCAAGTAGAATAGCTACAAAGCGTTCCATGCTTCCAAATGGTGCTCTGTGAATCATGACTGGTCTATGTAATTTATCGTCACTACCTTTATAAGATAGTTCAAACCTTTCAGGTAAATTGTAGTCAACCTGAATTGTTCCCAATTGCCAGCTTCTTCCCAGGGCGTCTTTTACCATAAAGTCTAACTTAGGACCATAGAAAGCTGCTTCTCCAGTTTCAATTACGTAATTAAGTCCTTTTTCTTTAGCTGCATTAATGATAGCATTTTCAGCTTTATCCCAGTTCTCGTCACTACCTATATATTTTTCAGGATTTTCTGGATCTCTTAATGAAACTTGTGCGGTAAAGTTTTCGAATCCTAATGATCCAAATACATAAAGTACTAAATCAATAACATTTCTAAACTCTTCATCTAATTGTTCTGGGGAACAGAAAATGTGAGCATCATCCTGAGTAAATCCTCTAACACGCGTTAATCCATGTAATTCTCCACTTTGCTCATATCTATAAACGGTACCAAATTCTGCAAAACGTTTTGGAAGTTCTTTGTAACTCCAAGGGCGTGAATTGTAAATTTCACAGTGGTGTGGACAGTTCATTGGTTTAAGAAGGAATTCTTCCCCTTCTGCTGGAGTGTTGATAGGCTGAAAGCTATCTGCTCCATATTTTGCATAGTGGCCAGAAGTCACATAAAGTTCTTTTTGTCCAATATGTGGAGAAACTACTTGTTCATATCCAGCTTTTTGTTGAGCCTTTTTTAAGAAGGATTCTAAGCGCTCGCGCAAAGCTGCTCCTTTTGGTAACCATAAAGGTAAACCTTGTCCAACTTTTTGTGAGAAAGTGAAAAGTTCTAATTCTTTACCTAATTTTCTATGATCACGTTTTTTAGCTTCTTCCAAAAGTTCTAAATATTCTTTTAGCTCTTTTTGTTTTGGGAAAGAAATACCATAAATACGAGTTAGCTGTGGTTTATTTTCATCACCACGCCAATATGCTCCGGCAACATTTAGTAGTTTTACCGCTTTGATAATTCCTGTATTAGGAATGTGTCCACCGCGACATAAATCTGTAAAAGTAGAATGGTCACAAAACGTAATAGTACCATCTTCTAGATTTTCTATTAACTCAACTTTAAATTCGTTGTCTTGTTCTTTATAGTAATTGAGAGCTTCTTCTTTACTTACAGATCTTAGTTTATAATCGTGCTTTCCTCTAGCAATTTCTAGCATTTTGTTTTCTATCGCAGGAAAATCTTTTTCCGATATAGAATTTTCACCAAAATCAACATCATAGTAAAAACCATTAGCAATAGCTGGTCCTATAGTAAGTTTTACACCAGGATACATTTCTTCTAGTGCTTGCGCCATTACGTGAGAAGTGGAATGCCAAAATGCTTTCTTTCCGTCATCGTCATTCCAAGTATATAAGATAAGTGAACCGTCCGTGGTTAATGGAGTAGTGGTTTCAACGGTAGTACCGTTGAATTTTGCAGAGATTACATTTCTTGCCAAACCTTCACTAATGCTTTTGGCTACATCCATTGGAGTTGAATTAGCTTCAAACTCTTTGACTGATCCGTCCGGTAAAGTTATTTTTATCATTATAATATAATTAAAGGAGTGCAAAGATAATAGGTTGTAAATTCTATTACAATAATTATATAGTATATATAGAATGATTTTTTTCAAATTTTGGAAATAGATATACCTGTGATGTTTAATTCAGACTTTATTTAGTTATATAGAGTAGTTTTTTTGATAACTGACTTCATTGTGCTGTTTAATTGCGGTGGTTTTTTTGTTTTTTAATATTTATTAAAAATAATTTCCTTTATAAAAGGCTGGTTAGTAGATTGAAGGGTGTTTGTTTTCAAAAAATCTAAATAAAAGTTTGTTGATTGGTTTAAAAAGGTTTTATATTTGCACCC
>NZ_FPBK01000008.1 GCF_900116665.1 Pustulibacterium marinum
ACGCGTTACGCACCCGTGCGCCGGTCTCAAAATAGCAAGCTATTTCTACCCCTCGACTTGCATGTGTTAGGCCTGCCGCTAGCGTTCATCCTGAGCCAGGATCAAACTCTTCATCGTTAAATCTTAAATAATTTTTAACTATATGAAGCGCATAAACTCTTTATACTCAAAATGGATTTGCTTAAATCTTTGATTTTAAATCTCTTTAAAATCGTGCTGTTAACAATATTTTCAATGAACTTGATTTCTTTATCTTTACCTTCTCTCCGAAAGCGGGGGCAAATATAAGAAGTTTATTTCTTAAACTCCAAAAATTTTTTGAAGTTTTTTTTTGATTTTTTTCAATCCTAAAATGAATTAAAAAAACACAAACCCTTATCCCACCTGTATTTTAAAGAACTCGCCTTGTTTCTTAAAGCGGGTGCAAAAGTAGATGTTATCTCTAAACTAACAAACTTTTTTGAAGTTTTTTTAGTTTCTTTTTTTTTAAGACCTAAACCCTAAAAAAAACCACAACACCAACTCTTCAATGAACACCTCTTTCTTCCAAAGCGGGTGCAAATATAAAACCTTTTTAAACCAATCAGCAAACTTTTATTTAGGTTTTTTGAAAAGAAAAAACCTAAATCCTTATATCCAAATAGTTACACATTGAATTAATTCAATTATGTCATTGAATCGGCAATACTAAGTCAATAATTAATGAAAAAGCGCATTAGATTCCATTGCCTTTTGAAGCTGTTTGTGTGATTTAATCATCAATTTAGATTTAAATGACTTTACATGACGCATATGATGTATATCAGAACCCGTAAAATCAATCATCTGATTTTTCAGTAATTTATCAGCTGCTTCTGCAACAGACCTTCCATAATACCCAATTCCTGACAACATATTCATTTGTAATAAACACCCTGCTTCTTTCAACATTTCATATTGACTAAAGTCATTATGATAATATAAGTATCTTTCAGGATGAGCCATAACCGGCTTATACCCCTTTAATTGAATTGCATACAAAATTTCTCGTAAATTAATTGGAGGATTCATATATGAGAGCTCTACCAATATATATTTATCCTTTAAAGGAATAATATCATTTGCTTCTAATGTTTTTTCTAAAAAATTAGAATCTAGAAAATATTCTGAAGACGCTTTCAACTGAACGCTCACGGCAAGATCTTGCTTTGTATTCTTAAGCAAATCATATGCCTTCAATATTGTTTCAGAAGTATTCTCCCAAACATTTGGCAACGTATGTGGAGTTCCGATAATTTTTGAAAACCCCAACTCCTTCATCCCGTTTAATAGTTCTTCTGATGTCTCAACACTATCAGAGCCATCATCGATACCAGGAAGAACGTGTGAATGTATATCTATATAACCTGAGGGAATTAATTCTTTTAGAATAGGCTTCTTTCCAAATGAAAAAAACATAGTAATTTAATTTTTAGGAATGCAATGTAGCAAACATTCTACAAATTACTACGCCTCATCCACACTACTTTTATGATTACAGCTAGGTTTTCATTACTCAATTATCATATTGAGTATTTCTATAGCAGCCTCACTAATTTTTGTACCAGGCCCAAAAACACCTGCAGCACCAGCTTCTATTAGAAATTTATAGTCTTGCTGAGGAATCACACCACCTACAATAACCAAAATATCATCTCTTCCATATTCCCTTAAAGTTTTTACAACCTGAGGAACCAAAGTTTTATGACCAGCTGCCAAACTTGACACACCCAAAATATGAACATCATTTTCCACAGCCTGCTTAGCTGCTTCTTCAGGAGTTTGAAATAATGGACCTATATCTACATCAAAACCAACATCCGCATAACCAGTAGCTACAACTTTTGCCCCACGATCATGACCATCTTGCCCCATTTTAGCTATCATTATACGAGGACGTCTTCCCTCCTGCTCAGCAAACTTATCTGTTAGCTCTTTTGCCTTCACAAAGCTTTTATCTTCTTTCATTTCTTTACTATAAACACCACTAACCGAATTAATTTTCGCCTTATACCTTCCAAAAACATTTTCCAAGGCATTGCTAATTTCACCAAGTGTTGCTCTTTTTCTAGCAGCATCAACTGCCAATGCAAGCAAGTTCTCACTATTACCTTTTGCTGCTTCTGTCAATTTACTTAATGAAGCCTCTACTTCCGAACTATTTCTAGACTCTTTTACCTCTTTTAATCTAGTCAACTGCTGATGCAACACCTTCTTATTATCTATTTCTAGAATTTGAAGAGGCTCTTCTTTAGACAGTCTATATTTATTAACCCCTACAATCACATCCTTTTCACTATCAATTTTAGCCTGTTTTCTAGCAGCCGCTTCTTCTATCCTCAACTTCGGAATCCCAGATTCGATAGCCTTAGTCATTCCTCCTAATTCCTCTATTTCTTCCATCAAAGCCCAAGTCTTTTTCACAAGCTCCTCCGTAAGCGACTCTACATAGTAACTACCCGCCCAAGGATCTACTGTTCTTGTAATATTTGTTTCTTTTTGCAAATATAATTGTGTATTTCTAGCTATTCTTGCCGAAAAATCTGTGGGCAATGCTATAGCTTCATCCAAAGCATTTGTATGTAAACTTTGAGTCCCTCCAAAAGCTGCCGCTGAAGCCTCTATACAAATCCTAGTCACATTGTTAAATGGATCTTGTTCTGTTAAACTCCAACCACTTGTTTGACAATGTGTTCTTAAAGCTAATGACTTCGGATTCTTTGGTTTAAATTGATTAACCAACTTAGCCCACAATATTCTCCCGGCTCTCATTTTTGCTATCTCCATAAAATGATTCATTCCGATAGCCCAAAAGAATGAAAGTCTTGGCGCAAAACTATCTATATCCATTCCGGCTTTTAAGCCCGTTCTTATATACTCTAGCCCATCTGATAATGTATATGCTAATTCAATATCTGCTGTTGCACCCGCTTCCTGCATATGATATCCAGAAATACTGATACTATTGAACTTCGGCATATTCTTACTTGTATATTCAAAAATATCTGAAATAATCCTCATGGAAGGAGTAGGAGGATAGATATAAGTATTTCTTACCATAAACTCCTTTAAAATATCATTTTGGATTGTTCCGGATAGTTGTTCAAGCTTTACTCCTTGTTCTTCAGCTGCTACAATATAAAACGCCATAATTGGCAATACAGCCCCATTCATAGTCATAGAAACCGACATTTGATCTAACGGAATTTGATCAAATAACACTTTCATATCTTCTACAGAATCAATCGCAACACCCGCCTTACCTACATCTCCCACTACACGCTCATGATCACTATCGTAACCACGGTGAGTTGCCAAATCAAATGCAACAGACAATCCTTTTTGACCAGCCTCTAAGTTTCTTCTGTAAAAAGCATTACTTTCTTCCGCAGTAGAAAAACCTGCATATTGACGAATTGTCCAAGGTCTTGTCACATACATTGTACTGTATGGCCCGCGAAGATAGGGTGGTATTCCAGCCGAAAAATGTAGTTGCTTCTTTTCACTTAGATCATCTTCACTATAAATAGACTTCAACACTATACCTTCCGCTGTAGTATACTGTTTCCCTTTATCTTCTACTTGAGTAGACTTAGATCTATTTACTACTAACTCCTGAATATTTTTTCTTTTCATCCTAAATTTTTAAGATTCTGAAAATAATCGTTGCTTCTCCCATTTCTCTGATAAACGTCTTACCAGAATAGGCTCTATAAGCGTTTTGCGTACATTCTTCTTTGGAAAGATTGCTTGGCGTATTTCATTCTTCATCCTATCCTCTTTGTTTGGAAATACATTTGTTCCCACAGCATAAATTTTGCCTTCATCAAACATCGCCTGTTCTTTTAAAGCACTCTCTTTGATTTTCTTTTGTATTGTATGGTTTTTTAGCTGCACTAAAAAGCCTCCTCCATTCTCAATTGATTTGAATAATTCCAAAGCTTTTTCAGCAAGTTGACCTGTTAAAGATGATATATAATAAGACCCTTCAGCCGGATTTTTAACTTTATCAAAGTAACTCTCCTCCTTCAATATGAAAAGTTGATTCCTGGCTATTCTATCTCCAAAATCATTTCTTTCATGAAACACAACATCATAAGACCTATTTTCTATTACATCTGCACCTCCTAAAATAGCACTCATACATTCCGTTGTAGTTCTCAACATGTTTACATTATAATCATACAATGTTTTATTTCTCAATGATGGGATTGCCTCCACAGTAAAAGAAACTTTTAAATCACTGTAAGCACTTATTAATGTATCCATCAAAGACCGTAAAGCACGTGTTTTAGCAATTTCAAAAAAGTAATTTCCAGCATAAGCTACATTAAATATTAAATGTAGTTTTCTTGAAATATTTTGTGATGAAAAATGATTTAAATACTCGTTGCAATGAGCTAGCGCGTATGCTATTTGCTGAATCATATTGGCTCCTGAATTTTGATATAGTCCAACATCAATTCCAATGGAAATATTCCCACCGGAATTTAGCAAACTATCTAATGATTTATGATCATCTGAAAGTGAAGAATACCAATTTCCTGTAGTAGCTAGATTTCCTATAATATCTACACAAATACTATGGTTGATTTTACTATTCTTTAAATATTCTTGAAGCGCTAGCAAAAACTCTACATCTAGAAACTTGACATCAATAACCAAACTAACATTCGAGAGATCGACTCCAGAGAACAACAGTTCAAAATCAACATCGCTCTTTAATACCAGCTTAATTCTTGCTATTTCTAATGCTACCAAAGAGAGTAATTTCTTTTTTGCATCAACTATATTTTCAACTATAACGGACTCTTGAATTTGCCATTCCTTCACCAACGGAACATGAATACCGTTTTGCAAATCCTCTATCGTATAAAACGGTTTCACATCAATCCCTTCCAAAGAATGCCAAACTAGAGTATCATTAAAATCTTTTCCTTTAAGATCAAACTGAATTTTCTGTTTCCATTGTTTAGCTGAAACTTCAGGAAATTCATCAAATAAATTATTTTTTGTGAAGCTCATAGCAATTGCTTTTTATCAAATGTACTAAAAACCTATAGCAAATCTATCAAATACACATCACATTACCAGAAAAACAAGCGAATAACTAAAACGTTGTATTGAATTGCCTGTAAATTAAAAAAGCATCCTTAGTAAGGATGCTTTCTACACTGTTATGAAAACTTAATTTAGTTTTGTAATTTTTGTTGAAGCTTCTGAACAAGCTGCATACCCCATTGCTGCCCAACCTGCATAGATTCTGAAGTAATTGCAGGAGTTGCTTCTGCATACTTTTTACCTATTGGTGTTTGGTAAAATTTTATCAATGCTTTTAAATCATCTTCCGTCAACTGCTTTTTATAAACAGGAACTAACATTTGTACTAAATCATCGATTGAAGTACTTTTCATTTCATTTATAAACTCATCCACTGCTTCAGAATTTGAAGGACTTTGAGCTTTGTACATTTGAGCTACTTGATCTAGAACTGCAACATACGACTCTTTACTTCCATTTAAATCAAAAAGTGTTTTTAAAGTTTTAGCATAGGAATCTTCCTGTGCATGGGAAATCGAAACAACACCAACAAAAAGCATGATAGTTAAAAATAATTTTCTCATAATTAAAATGTTTATTTATAAAATTCCATATGACAATCCTAATTGCCATACCGATGTTCTAACTTCATCTCTTAGAAGCAAACCGTAGCTATATCTTGCTCCAATTTTCAGCCTGTTGGTAAGATAAAAACCAACATCAAAATTTAAATTTACTGAAATTCTATCTTCCGGATCATCACTGTAATTAAATAATTCTTCCATTGATTCATCATCTAACTCTATTGATATACCTTCAGCCGATGCAGTAATATTTCTAGCTAGCGAATATCCAACTTGTGGACCTACAGCAAAATCAAATTTCATTAAGTTTAAACGAAACATTAATGGAAGTAAAAGCAAATCTTCTTTACCATCTGCCTCCACATCCATTGAAAACATTCCACCAATTAAATCACTAGTATTTCCATTAGCTTTTACGGTTTGTCTAGCATAGAGCAATTCTGGAGCAAAAGTAACTTTTGGCGCTATAGGCACACTTACAAAAACTCCTAAATAATATCCTAGTCCCGCATCATACTCTGCAAATACATCTTCGTCTCCTACATATTCATAATACGCATAATTTCCACCACCTAAAATACCGACATCAAAACCATCTTGAGCATGAACAGCCGTTGAACAAATCAATACTAATAAAAATAATTTTTTCATAGTTGTAAGAAGTTGATTTATGGTAAAGATAGTTCAAAGCAATCCCCCATTAAAACAGAGGCTTCTTTTTTGGATAAAACCTAATAATTACAAACAAAAAAGGGATGTTTATTAAAACACCCCTCTTAAAATATTATTATATTCAATTTATTTTGCAAATGGACAATTACAGTGATAAGGCTCCTCTTCTTTACCTATATCAAAACCTAACGTAATTTGATGATATCCTCCATTTTGAAATTTAATATCTCCAAATTGATAAGAATACGTATATGCAAATAAGAAGTTATTATAATTAAAACCTACGATTGGAGAAAGCAACTGTAATTTTTGCTCATTTACAGACTGACCTAAAATGTATTCAGCACCATCTAAGCTAGTTCTATATGACAAACCTCCCCAAACATTACCAAAATCATCTATACTTCTATAAGCCTTTGCATTGATATCTATAGTTGATTCCTTTGTGTATTGTACATATTGAAATAATGTAGACGGCTCAAACGTCCATTCTCCGTTTCCAAAAGTATATCCAGTAGAAAATAATATTCTTCTTCTATTCCCTGGTTCTACATCTGAATAAACCCCTCTTCTTACCTTTGTCAAATTCATAACAGCACCATGAATATAAAAATCTCCAACCATGTAAGACACACCTAAATCAATATTCATATAAGAAGCGGTTTGATCTGACCCGTAGATATTAGGATCTGGAACACCATTGTAATCAAAGAATTCTGATTCATCCAAGCTTCCCTGTAGAAAAACTCCACTAATACCAAAAGATAACTGATTTAAAAATCTAGATCTTTGATCTAAACTAATATGGTGGGCATAGGTTAACTTTAAACCTGTTTGAGCATGATATCCATTTTTATCATTCAAAATGACAGCTCCCAAACCAGACCTTTCGCCTAAACGTGTATTCACACTTAAAGTTTGTAACGACGGGGCATCTTCTATTCCAAACCATTGTTGTCTGGCCGTTAATCTTACCTCTGTACCAGAAAAAGCACCAGCCATAGAAGGGTGTACTAGATAGTAGTTATCCGATAAATAATCTAAATAAACTGGTAAACCTTCTTGAGCATACATGTATCCTGAAAAAACAGTAAATAGAAGAAAAAAGTATTTTTTTAAATTCATGGTTATTTGTTGTCGTTTTTTAGTAAGTCTTTCAGCTTAGCTGTAATCTTAATTAGCGGCTCTTTTTTTTCAGATTTTATTTTCTAAACGTTTGTTTGTATCAATTTATTACAAAACTTAAATGATTCGTTAACAGAACATCAAAAATGTAAGTAATCAAACAACTTTTAGTAAATACTTCATTAAAAAATATTCAAAGCAGCAAATTACTGAAATCCTAATCAATTTTCATAACAATTTCTTAAATTAAATCAAAAATTATCAATCCATAAATTAATATCTCTATGAAAAATTAAAACAGTTTTGTTTTCCGTATTTTTGTGAAAAATATACAAATTATGACCCAATATAAAATAAGTATTCAGGAAACCAACAATCCTGCTATCATAAAATTCACAGCCAATGAGTTTGTATCTAAAAATTCATTTGAATACAAAAATATTGATGAAGCTGCAGATTCACCTTTGGCGCAGCAATTGTTTTATCTTCCTTTTGTAAAAACAGTCTATATCTCTGGAAATTTTATAGCTATTGAACGCTACAATATTGTAGAATGGAAAGATGTTTCTGAAGAAGTAGGTGAACAGATTGAAAATTATTTAAATAGTGGCAAGCCTGTTGTAAACAAAGATGAAGAAAAAAAACAAGTTCCAGCAACGGTGTATGCAGAAAGCACACCTAACCCAGCTGTTATGAAATTCGTTTCCAACAAAAAGCTGGTAACTACTATTTGGGAATTTAAGAATATAGATGAAGCATCTCATTCTCCTTTGGCTAAATCTCTTTTCCACTTTCCTTTTGTAAAGGAAGTTTTCTTGGATGAAAACTATGTTTCTATTACCAAATATGACATGGCTGATTGGGGAGATGTAACAATGGAGTTACGCGAATTCATTAGAACCTATATTGCAGACGATAAAGAAATAGTTAATGAAAATGCTCCAAAGAAAAAAGAAAATGAAGCAATAAGTGAAGAACATTTTGAAAATTTAGATACTACTTCACAACAGATCATCAATATTATTGAGGAGTATATTAAACCTGCTGTAGCCAGTGATGGTGGTAATATTCTATTCAAAAAATATGAAAAAGAAGATAATAGAGTTTCCGTAGTGCTTCAAGGTGCTTGTAGCGGTTGCCCTTCTTCCACTTTTACGCTAAAGAACGGAATTGAGAACATGTTAAGAGAAATGCTTCACAACCCTGAAATTAAGGTGGAAGCCATTAACGGATAAATCATAATTCAAAACTAATAAATTAAAAAAGGAGTGTTGATAAAATCAACACTCCTTTTTTATTACATACTATTTTTTTCTTATTTGATAATCTTGTTATAGTCTCTATGAAACTCCTGAAATAACTCTAACAATTTAATAGTTGCTCCTATCAAATCTTGAGTTTCCAACAACAAACTAAAATACAATTTAGTATTTTTAGGACTCGTTTCCGTTGTTCTAATTCTATCAATCTGCTTTTGAATTAACACCGAAACCTTTTCTCTCAACTCTTTATGTTGATAGATAATATCAGTAATATCATCAAAAGTTTCATTAGCAAAGTTCTTAGAGATTTCATTGAACACTACTTGTAGCTCTTTATCAATTCCTTTTAAATCTCTAATCTGATTAAACTTCAGGTTTTTATGATTGTTATTTACGTGACCAAAACTGTTTTTGGTAATATAGCCAATAGACTGAACCATATCTTGCAAATAATCCAATATCAAAATGTAGAATTTACTAGCTTCTACAGAAGTATCATCTAATGATTTAATGAAATAGAATACATCACTCTTTAATCCATCAACCTCGTCTTCTAGCTTTTTGAGGTCTTTCTTATTCTTCTTTAAGTTACCTAAATCTTGCAAACCTAAGTTATCAATAACTCCAGTGTACAAATGATTTACTTTTCTAATTACTTTTGAAATATTATCTGAACTTTCGTTGATAATTTCATTAATTGTAATAAGATCTGTTCTATCAAATTTTCTGTTGGCCTCTTTCTCTTTTTCAGATTTCTTATGAGCCAAGTAACTTCTAAGTAAAAGTAAACTAGCCAAAATAAGCAACCCAACAATTGCAATAATACCTCCAAAGTAAATAATTGTTGCAAAAATAGCTGCCGTTACAAAGGCAACCAAAGCTGTTACAAACCAACCTCCAATTACATTGAAAACTCCGGCAACTCTATATACAGCACTTTCTCTACCCCAAGCTCTATCTGCTAAAGACGATCCCATTGCTACCATGAAAGTAACATAAGTTGTAGAAAGTGGTAATTTTAAAAGTGTACCCACAGAAATCAATATACTTGCAACCACAAGATTTACAGCTGCTCTTACCATATCAAAAGCAGGAGCTTCCTCATCATTCTTCTTTACTATTGGTTTCTGAAATCTTTGATCTATTTTTTTAGATAAAGAATCTGGAACCACATACCCAATTCCTTGTGATAAATTGACCGTTGCTCTTACTACTAATCTGGAAAGACCGTTTGGCTCAAATCTTTCAGCACCATCATTTTGTCTTGCCAAGTTCACCCCGGTTTCTACAACCGCTCTTGCCTTTTTAGAAAACCAAAGCGTTACAATCATTACAAGCCCAGCCAAGAATAGCATTTGGGAATTTGCAGGAACTTTACCAGCTAATCCTTCCATAGTAAAGTTTGCTTGCATTCCGCCATCTACCCATAATCCGTATGAATTATAAGCCGCTAAAGGAACTCCAATAAAGTTCACCAAGTCATTACCCGCAAAAGCCATTGCTAAGGCAAAAGTTCCAATAATAATAACAAGTCTTAAAATATTTACTTTGAAAACACTTTGCAATAACTGAGAAACTGCTGTCCAGACAACAAAACTTATCCCCAATAATAACAACGTATTATCATTTACCCAATCAAGTGCTGTTGAAGGAATAAAAGAAACACCTTTCAATCCTTTAAAAAGAATAAAATAAGAGATTGCCGTAATTGAAAGTCCTCCAAAAATTCCGCCTGTATATTTTAAATTCTTTTCAAAATGAAATGTAAAAATCAAACGAGAAAAATACTGAATAATGGCCCCAACCGTAAATGCTATGAGAACCGAGATAAAAATACCCCGTATAATCCCAAAAGCTTGTTCTGTATTGATATATCTAAAAAGTTCATCAATACCTTGATCATCAGAATAAATCTTAACCAATGCAATTGCCACTGCAGAACCTAAAAGCTCAAAAACGATAGAAACCGTAGTAGATGTAGGCAGTCCTATGGAATTAAAAACGTCTAGAAGCAGAATATCTGTAATCATAACCGCTATAAAGACAATCATAATTTCTTCAAAATAGAAAGATTCCGGATGGAAAATTCCCTTCCGTGCAACTTCCATCATTCCACTAGAAAATACAGCTCCAACACCAATACCCACACTAGCAACTATCATAATGGTTTTCATAGAAACCGCCTTTGATCCGATTGCTGAGTTTAAAAAGTTTACGGCATCGTTACTTACTCCTACAACTAAGTCTATAATAGCAAGGGCAAACAATGCCACTAACATGAAAATATATACCTGATCCATATTAAATTATTCAGAGCACAAAAGTGAGGCAAGTTCAAAAACTATATGTTAATTTAATGTTACCAATTAGTTTCAAATGCTTCATTTCCATACTCAATTTAGTATTTCTTAAAAACCTCGTAAAAGTACTATTTACAAAAAGTATACAAGTTATTTTAAAATTAATTATCTTAAAAGTTCAAACATCTATTAAAATGGCCACACCAAATAAATTGATTCACGAAGAAAGTCCTTATTTAAAACAACATGCCTACAATCCTGTAGACTGGCATCCTTGGTCAAATGAAACATTGGAGCTAGCAAAAGAATTGCAAAAACCATTACTCATAAGCATTGGTTATGCCGCTTGTCATTGGTGTCATGTAATGGAAAAAGAAACGTTTGAAGATACAGACACCGCTTACTATATGAATAAAAATTTCATTAATGTAAAAGTGGATAGAGAAGAGCATCCAGATGTTGATAGAGTTTATATGAATGCTTTGAAATTAATGACTAATAGCGGAGGTTGGCCACTAAATATTTTTGCTATGCCAGATGGAACTCCTTTTCACGGCTGCACTTATTTACCCAATGAAACCTGGAAATCTAACATTCAAAAGTTAGCCGACATATACTATAACGAGAAAGAAAAAATTCAGCTATACACTGGTCAAATCCTCAATGCTCTAAGATTGTTTGATTTAACTGAAAAAGTAGAAACTAGTTGTATTGACATTCGATTAATACGCATGGCAAACAAAGAATGGTCAAAAAAATGGGATTCTGAAATGGGCGGAACAAAAGGAGCTCCAAAATTCATGATGCCAAGCGAACTCAATTATCTTTTAAATTTTGCAATTCTAGAAAAGAACGATGAAATAAAAACTCATGTGTTCAATACACTTACTAAAATTGCTCAAGGTGGAATTTTTGATGTTGTGGCAGGAGGTTTTTCAAGATACAGTGTTGATGAAAAATGGCATGTTCCACATTTTGAGAAAATGCTGTATGACAATGCTCAATTACTCTCTCTTTACAGCAAAGCTTACAGACATTCCAAAAATGATTACTTCAAAACTATTATAGACAAAACTGTGCATTACCTTCTGAAAGATTTCAAGAACGAACAACATTTATTTTATGCTTCTTACGATGCCGACAGTTTAAATAATGAAAAAACACAAGAAGAAGGAGCGTATTATTGCTGGACAAAGAATGAATTAATAGAGCTTTTAGGGAATGAATTTCCATTGTTTCAAGAAGTTTTCAATATCAATGCTGCTGGTTATTGGGAAGATGATAAATACGTTTTATTCCGAACTAAAACATGGGAAGAACTGGCTACTTCTCTTCACCTAGAAAAGAATGATCTAGAAAAACGCATTCAAATTTGTTTAACTATTTTAGAAAGTGAAAGATCAAACAGACCTAAACCAGCGCTTGATCACAAAATAATTACCTCTTGGAATGGACTTATGATCTCTGCTTTAGTAGAAACTTACTTAGCCCTTCAGTATGATCAATTATTAGATTTAGCCATTTTATCTGCAAATTCGGTTCTAAAACATCTTACCAGTAGCGAAAACAAACTCTATCACACCCTAAATTATTCTAAAAAAATTCCGGGATATTTAGAAGATTACGCAGCCATAATCGATGCATTTTTGAAACTATATGAAGTAACTGGAGATTTCAAATGGTTGAATGAAGCCAAATTTTTAGTCAACATTTGTTTAGATGAATTTTATGAAGAAGAAACCGGAATGTTTTATTTCACCTCAAAGAATCAACCTGCCATTATTTCTCGTGGAGTAGAAAGAACGGATGATGTTATCCCGTCTTCCAATAGCATGATGGCTCAGAATTTATTCAAATTGGCTTCGTTGACTTCTTCAGAAATTTACAGGAAATATGCATTAACAATGACTATCAACATATTTTCAGACGCAAGAACACACCCACAAATGTATAGCAACTGGCTAGATCTCTCCTTAAAAACAGATTCTGACACCTATGAAATTGTGATTATTGGTAAAAATGCGAAGGATGTTTATTTACAATTTACAGAAAACTATTATCCGAATCATGTGTACGCCCTAAGTACTTCGCCATCGGATTCTCTCATTTTTAAAAACAGATTTCAAGAAGGAAAAACGCTCATTTATGTTTGTAAAAACAACGTTTGTCAATTACCACATGAAACCGTAGCGGAAGCATTAAACGAAATAAACAATTAGTTCTTTTTGCCTGCTATAAAATCTTTCAAATAAAAAGGTTCAAAATAAGCAACATCTTCGAAATCCTTTTGCTCGAATTTTTCGGAAGCAATCATTCCTAATTCTTGAGCAGAAGGAAATCTATCTTCGAGATACTGAATATGCACGTTAGATATAAGCTCTTTGGTCTTTGGCATTCCATCACCTAACAGAACCACTTTTCCTTTCTGGATATATTCCTGAAACGAATTTTCATCAATCACTTCAGCCTTAATTTCTCTTATGAAATTCAAATTTTTATCTAAAATGGCCGAATACACTTCCATACGACGCGCATCTAACAAAGGAATAATGTAATCAACTTTACACAATGAAGCTTGCTTTGCTAAAACCTCCAGCGTAGATACGGCTATCAAGGGTTTATCCCACGCAAAACACAATCCTTTAGCTGCTGAAACTCCAATACGAAGACCTGTATATGACCCCGGACCTTTGCTTACAGCAACGGCATCAATATCTTCCTGAGTTACACTAGCCTCTTCCATCGCAGCCTTTATAAATACATGTAACTTTTCTGCATGAGAGAAATTACCCGTATTTTCTTCCTTTAAAGCAATCAATTTTCCATTTTCCGTAATGGCAACGGAACAATTGGTTCCTGAAGTTTCAAGACATATGATCTTTGACATGAGAAAAAATTTATGCAAAAATAAAAAAGAGAAGTGCAAAATAACACTTCTCTTTTCCCTTTTTTAATACCAGCTAGCAATAAACTGGCACTTGCGCTAACAAACTTGGGTAATAGTTTTTCTGCTAATTCTTTCTTTTTCTTTAACTATGTTAGCATTTTTCCCCTAAACAAAATTTAACTAAATCAATAATTAAAATCACCTTCTTTTTACCCCTAAAAAGGTTAACTATTAATGAACAATACAAAGAAACAACCTATATTAATATCAAAAAATCCCCATATATGGGGATTTTTCATTTTTTTTTAATTTTTTTCAAAAGCTATTTGATTTCTTCTTTAGTCTTTACTTTATCTCCAGAATTCAATGTTTTTGAAACCATCGTATAAGGCCCTGTAATTACTTCTTCTCCTTCTTTTAATCCACTGATAATTTCAATATTTGATTCATCCTGAATTCCCGTTTTTACAACTCTCAATTTTGCTACATCACCTTCCTTTACATAAACACATTCAAAACGCTCGTCTGCTGTATTCTCAGATGTTTTTGCCACGACTGGCTTTTTCGTGCTTGTGGTATCAGTTTTCATGATTACCGCGCTAATTGGAACCGCCACAATTGCATCTTTCTTTGTAGTAATAATATCTACCGTTGCAGTCATCCCAGGACGAAATGGCGAAAACCCTTCTGGTTTACCTTCTAACAAATCTTTGTACGAAGATTCTAATATTCTAACTTTCACTTTGAAATTGGTAACCTGATCTGCACTTGTAGTTTCATTTGCTGTATTTGCAATTTCGGTTACTAATCCTTTGAACTCTTTCTTCAAATAGGCATCAACTTCTACAATCGCGCTATCACCAACTGCTACTTTTACAATATCATTTTCGTTTACATCCACTTCAACCTCCATGTTATTTAGGTTGGCTACACGAAGAATTTCGGTACCTGTCATTTGTTGTGTACCCAAAACACGCTCTCCTATTTCCACATCTAGCTTCGAAATTGTTCCAGATACCGGAGCATAAATCGTAGTTCTTTTTAAATTATCCTGAGCTTCTGAAACTGAAGCTGCAGAACTTTTCACATTGTAAAAAGCAGATTCTTTACTTGCTTTTGCACTTTGATAAGCAGATACAATTTGGTCCCATTCAGACTTTGAAATAATGCCCTTTTCAAAAAGAACCTTATTTCTATCATAATTTTGTTTAGCCTCTAGCAAACCTGCTTCTGCTTGCTGTAAATTTGCTTTGGTTGTTTGTAAGGCTGCTTGAGTCCTGCTTACACTTGACTCATAAATATCTGGATTGATACTTACCAGCAAATCACCTTTTTCTACTTGTTGACCTTCTACAACCGGCAAAGCAATGATTTCACCGGAAACTTCAGAAGAAATTTTAACCTCTACTTCCGGTTGAATTTTACCTGTTGCAGAAACTGTTTCTACAATACTTAATTTTTCTATTTTTTGAAGTGTTACCTCCTTGCCTTCATCTTTTTGGCCCAGCATTCCTGCTTTGTTTAAGCCAAGTAAACCTAAAATAATGATCAAGATAACGGCTAAAATGATAATAAATGTCTTTTTGTTCATAATTGAGATAGGATTAATTGGCAGTTATTGGAATGCCAAAATAGAATTCTAGTACTTTAAGTTTAAAAATATAGTCGTATTTATTTTGCACAACATCAGACTGTGCACTTTCGAATTCGGTTTTTGATTGATTGAAATCATAAGAATTAAGAAGTCCAACATTGAATCTTTCTGTAGAAAAATTATATGCTTGTTGGCGCGCTTCCAATGTTTTCAAAGAAGCCTCGTATAATTTTCTTGCATTAGAAGCATCCATATAGGCTTGATAAACATTTTTTTCAAGATCTAATTCACTTTGCTCCAAAGTATACTCCGCTCTAAGCACATTTATTTTACTTCTTTGAACTTGTGCTCTTGTATTAAACCCATTTAAAATAGGAACACTTAGTTGCAACCCTACCGAAAGACCGTCAAACAAATACAATTGCTCACGAAATGAAAAATAGGGACTTTCTGACCATCTGGTATTGTAATTTGCAAAGGCAGAAAGAGAAGGATAATATCCTGATCTAGCAACTTCAACATCTTTTTCAGCAACATCAAGATTCGCTTCAGCAATTTTAAGTGTATTCAAAACCTCTTTTGCCTTCTCAGAAATCTGTTGTGGTGATTTGGTTAAAACATCAGCATCTTCCGGAACATCAAACTCTTCATCGGCAATGTCAAAATTCATATAATCCTTTACTAATAAGGTTTGAGCCAAACCAACTCGGGAAATCAACAATGCATTTTCTGAACTGATAATAGCTTGCTCTTGCGAAGCGTCGGTAGCTTGTAACTCATAAATATCCCCTGCTGGTAAAGAACCGGCATTGATCAACTCTTGAGTTCTTTCGATATTTTCCTTGGTTAATTGATTTTGTGCTTTTAAAACTTTCAACTGTTCTTTATTGAACAAAATTTGAAGGTACGCATTGGCTACCATTAAAACCACATCGTCTTTCATACCGTCTAAAGCATATTGACTTGCAATTTTATTCAGCTTTGCTCTTTGAAAATTTTTCCATGCCGAAAGTCCTGAGAATAAATTTACACCACCTCCTACGTTTGCTGAAAACGAAGCAAAAGTTTGATTAATAATGGTATTTGTAGTTGGATCTTGGTTGGCACCGGTGTTAGAACTGTAGCTACCTGAAGCACTTAATGATGGAAGAAAGTTTCCTTTTGCAGATAAAATATCTACATCGGTAGTTTCTAAATCTAAAGTAGATTGCTTTACAGAAATATTATTCTCAAGTGCGTAGTTTACACATTCTACCAATGTCCATTTCTTTTCTTGTGCGTTTACAAATGAAATCGCAAAAAGACAAAGTAGAAATACACTTCTTTTAAATTGTATAGCGTATTGCATAAATAATAGGTCTAATGTTTTTTGAATGATTCTTCAGTTGCATTAGACTAGCATTTATACTTTTTGTTACAAATAAATCTTAATTTCTGAATTTTCTATAAATTATGAAGACAACGCCTGCTACTAGAACGTAAGGAACCGCCATAAGATATACAATTCCGTTATTGATTGCTTCTGCCTGACTGGTATCATCACCATTTTCTAAAACCGCTCTACACATAGCACATTGCGCGGATCCTTGCAAAACAAAGAAACACACAAAAGCTACGGATAAGATGTATTTTATTTTCTGATTCATACTACCCATAATACGGAGCAATCATAAAATAAACCACTACACCAGTAGTTGCTACATACAGCCAAATAGGAAACGTAATTTTTGCAATTTTTCTGTGTTTATCAAAACGCTCTGCCAACGCTCTTACATACGAAATCAAAACCAATGGAATTATTGCAATGGATAAAAGAATGTGTGTAATAAGAATCACATAGTAAATATACTTAGAAGCTCCTTCTCCACCGTATGGAGTAGAATCTGCACTCATGTGATACGCAACATACATCACAAGAAAAACAAGCGAAAGCCCAATACAAACCTTCATCAAATTTTCATGTAATTTTACATTCTTATTCTTGATTGCCAAAAAAGCGACTACCAATAAAATAGCAGTTGCGGCATTGATACCTGCATAAATTGGAGGTAAAAAATAAAAAGGCTCTACATCTAAGCCAAAATCGGCTAACTTTATTGTGAATAAAATTGCTACTGCAATTGGAATAATTACCGACAGGGCAATAATCCACTTATTATATTTTTTTTCTACAGTTCCTTGTGCTTCCATTTTTTGTAACTCGTATTATTTTCTTAACTCTATAGCTATATCGTTCATTAAATCTCTAATTCCGTCGTCTTCTAGACCGTCGTAATATACAATAGGATTTCCATATTTATCTTTACGACTTACAATATTTCCGTTCTTATCAATCAACGCAAATAGCCCTGAATGCTCAAAACCTCCATTGGAAACATCACCCTCTCCAACATAAATATTGAAACCTGAATTGGCTAACTCAAAAATATCATCTCGATCTCCTGTAAGAAAATGCCAGTTTGGATTTTTAACTCCGTACTTATCTGCATAATTTTTTAAAACCTCTGGAGTATCGTTTTCAGGATTAATGGTTATAGAAGCGATTCCAAAATTCTTTTTCGTAATAAATTCATTCTGAATTTTTATCAAATTCTGATTCATCACAGGACAAATGGAAGGACATGTTGCAAAGAAAAACTCTAACACATACACTTTCCCCTCATAATCTTTATTGGTGATGGTGTTTCCATTCTGATCGGTAAAACTAAACTCAGGCGCTTTACCCATAGTTGTCATTTCTATATAATCTTCCATCCCCACCATGTGACGATCATCATCTACAATGGTATCGTTTTGAACTTTTTTAGAAATCATTCTTACTGTTAGAAAACCAAAAATCAAAACAATAATTATTAATCCAATAACATATTTTTTATCCTTCATCTCCACTTAATTCTTTTAATCTTCTTTGATCTGAATCAAATTTTCCATTTCTTTTATCACGGTATTCCTGAAACAAAATTCTAAGATCTTCTGTAACTTTCTTTTGTAACTCCGCTAAATTCTCTGCGTTGTAACCATACAACTTCCCTTCGTCCTCATCATCTAATCGACCTCTTAAATTCATTTCCTTATCAATTATATAGAAATGGTTGTTCATTGCCATTGTAGAAGAATTGATACTTCCTTTGAACTTTTGAAAATAGGTATTTACGGTTTGCTCATCTGCAAAAACAAAACGCCAATATTTCAAATCTACATACTCTCCAATTTTACTACGAATAGCTTCCTCGGAAGGTTCATACTTTTTTGGAACTACAAATATCACTTGGAAATCTCTAAATCCTTTTGCCCATTTATAAGCTTTCTCATTAAGATTTGAAATTTCCGGGATGTGTTTCAAAGGATCTTCATTGAACATCATTAAAACCGAAATATGATCTTTCAAATACACATTTGCTGTATCATATTCTTGATGAAAATCAGTTAGCTCCGGCACATTTTGTTTAACTACATCTAAAGGCGTGTAGTAATGCTTTGAAGAAAGCATGAGAAATAAAAATGTTACAGGAATTACAAATAACGACCCTAAAATTAATTTCTTTTTCATACATCATTTTAAAACAGTACAAAAATAAAAAAAGGCGGTTAAAAAACCGCCTTTCCTATATTCTTAACTTATTAAAAATCCCATTTAATAAATCCGTTTTGGTAAACTTCAAAAATGTAATCTCCTTCAGTTAACAAAATAAATGCTAAGTAAGGAATTAAAATTACTAACGGAATTACCAAAGAGTATTTAAAACTTGGTTTTTCATCTCTAAGGTGCATAAAGTCCCAAGCAATATAGTAAGCTTTTACTATTGTAAGAATAATGAATATCCAGTTAAGTAAACGCATGCCAAAAACTTTTGAACTCATTAAAAAGTCTGGCTTGTAAATACCAAGTACAACTTCAACTGTTGTAACGATAGATAAGAAGATTAAAACTCCCCATATCTTTTGAACGTTAGACTTGAACTTAACAGTTCCTCTGAATATTTCTAATTTATGTGTATCGTGTCCCATGATTGTAAACTT
This sequence comes from Pustulibacterium marinum, assembly GCF_900116665.1. Classification (GTDB taxonomy): domain Bacteria; phylum Bacteroidota; class Bacteroidia; order Flavobacteriales; family Flavobacteriaceae; genus Pustulibacterium; species Pustulibacterium marinum. The sequence goes on from NZ_FPBK01000008.1 coordinate 19,503, forward strand.
GATATTTTAATTAAACAAGGTAGAAGAATGTAAATACAAACACCCATACTAAATCTACAAAGTGCCAGTAAAGACCAACTTTTTCTACCATTTCGTAGCTCTTTCTTTTCTCATATGTACCTACAATTACATTTGTAAAGATGATGATGTTAAGCACAACTCCAGAAAATACGTGAAAACCGTGGAAACCTGTAATAAAGAAAAAGAAGTCTGCAAATAATTTGCTTCCATACTCATTTCTATGAAGGTTTGCACCTTGTACTATATATTTAGCACCTTCTAATTTTTCGATAGACTCAGCTCTATTAAGAATAGTCTTTTTACCATTCTCATCAAGATCTTGAAGTCTTACCAAAACATTGGCATCTGCTTCAAAAGCTTCCTGAACTTCAGCAACTGTATAATCTGCTTGAGAGTTTTGGCTCAAGAACCATAAATCTCCTGGCTCCTCAGTTTCTGCTGCTTCAGCATGAACAAATTCTGATAACGCAACTTGCTCTCCTGTTTTTGCATTTACAAATTGAAGAATACTACCACCTGTAGTTTCTACAGCTCCATATTCTCCACGAATAAAAGTGCTCCATTCCCAAGCCTGAGATCCAACGAATGCTAAACCTCCAACAATAGTAGCAAACATATACCAAGCAACTCTTGTCTGCTTAAGTTTGTGTCCTGCATCTACTGCCAAAACCATAGTAACAGAAGACATAATCAAAATAAAAGTCATCAATGCGACGTAGTACATTGGCAACTTATGACCATGCATAAAAGGGAAGTGAGTAAACACTTCATCGGCAATTGGCCAAGTGTTCATGAACTTAAACCTAGAAAAACCGTAGGCTGCTAAAAAGCCCGAGAAAGTCAAAGCATCGGAAACGATGAAAAACCACATCATCATTTTACCGTAACTTGCATTTAACGGCTTATTACCGCCGCTCCAAACTTTACCTTCTGTATCTGCATGTGTAACAGTAGCTTCCATATAAAGTATATCTGTGTTAAAAATTTCTCAAATTTACATTTTTTTCCATTTAAACGAAATAGAAAAAAGAAATCAGCATCAACCATAAAACATCTAAAAAGTGCCAAAAAGTAACACCTAGTTCAAATCCAAGGGTTTGACCGTTTTGGTATCGCTGTTTATAATGATTATAAATTACAACTAAAAGGACTATAAGGCCCGCCACAACGTGTAATATGTGCAAAACTGCAATTAAATATACAAACGAAGTGGTCACATTACTCGCTGGTCCCGTAAAGAAATACCCCTGCGCTATAAGTTCCTGAAAACCTAAAAATTGACACACTATAAATCCTATTCCTAATAACAAGGTTAACCCTAAAAATAGACTTGTAGAACTTCTATTTCCTTTTGAAAGTCCGGTCCATGCTAAATGCATGGTAATACTACTGATTAATATCATTGCAGTACTCACCAAAAATAACGATGGAATTTGAAAAGAAGTCAACCAGTCTTTTCGCTCACTACTTACAAGATATGCACTGGTTAATCCTGCAAACATCATGAACAAACTAATTATTGCAAACCATAGCATCATTTTTTTTGCTCTGGCAATTTTTTGGGTTTCGGTTCCCTGAGTTAAATCCATCATCATCCTGCAATAAATTTATCGGCTACGTAAATTATTTGTATTAAAGTTATATAGGTAACACTCGCAAGCATTAAATTTCTTGCAGATTTGTTATCTCTCTTATGGTATAATTTGAATGCGAACAACAACATTCCTATCCCACATAACGTAATTAACACTGCTGCAACTACTGAAAGATGCAAGTCTCCTGTTAATCCCGTTACCGGAAAAATTGCTGTAATCATCATCCAAAATGTATACATGATAATTTGCATTGCTGTTCCTTTATCTCTTTCTCCTGTTGGAAGCAGATTAAACCCACCTTTCTTATAATCGTCATGAAGCACCCAACCAATTGCCCAAAAATGAGGAAACTGCCAGAAAAACTGAATCATGAACAACATTCCAGGCTCTATACCAAAATTATTAGTGGCTGCTACCCAACCTAACATGAAAGGAATAGCACCAGGAAAAGCACCCACGAAAACAGCAAGCGGTGTTTTTGTTTTTAGAGGCGTGTAAACACAAGCATATAAAAAGATGGAAATAGCACCAAACATTGCTGTTTTAGGATTCACATAATACAAAGTAATTACTCCTAAAATGGTAAAAGCAATAGCAATAAACATTGCTACAGGAACGGAAACCCTACCTGCAGGTAAAGGTCTGTTCTGTGTTCTTTTCATCAAAGCATCCAAATCCTTTTCAATCACTTGATTAAAAGCATTTGAAGCCCCAACCATAAAATATCCTCCAAGAGCCAACAATAATAACGTATAAATAGAAATCGTTTCTGCTCCCAAAAGATAACCAGCAACTGAAGAAAACACGACACTCGCAGCCAAACCAACTTTGGTAAGTTGCTTGAAATCTTCAAAAGCTATGGAAAAAGAATTGGATTTAGAAATAGTATTCAATGCTGTCTTCATCAAGATTTACATGATTGTGGCCGCAAAGATAACCGCCAGATAAGTTTTGCGCAATGTATTATCCATCTTTTTTCTGGACGAAAAATAGGTTTAACAATTAACCACAATGATTTTACTCATTTTTTTAAAACAATTCTTAGAAAATTGAATCTTCAAATTCATGTATATTTGAAAAAATACTAACATGAAGAAACTTATTTTACTCGCATTACTCGCTACAGTTTCCTGTTCTGAGAACAAATCAGAAAAACAACCAAAAACTATAAATGATGTTCAGAAAGAACAAGCCTTTCAACTTTCTATGGAAGAAGCATATAAAATTTCACAATTACCAATTACTTGCATAACTACCGAATTCCCTAATAAAACAAGTCAATCTCTTAGAAATGCTGAAGACTTAGGAAGTCCTTCTCAACTCCACCCAGCTTTTTACGGATGTTTTGACTGGCATTCATCCGTTCACGGTCATTGGTCCATCGCAGCCGTACTAAACAATTTCCCCGATATCAAAAACAAAGACACACTTATTTCAATATTAAAAAATAGCATTTCGGAAGATAAGATAGCCGGCGAAATAACCTATTTCAACAGATCTAATGAATACAGTTTTGAAAGAACTTATGGATGGGCTTGGCTATTAAAACTTTCCGAAGCCTTAAAAACTTCAAACATAGAAGAGTTGAATCAACTTCATGAAACGCTACAACCGCTTACAGAAATTGTTGTGCAACGCTATCTTGATTATTTACCAAAATTGCAGTACCCAACCAGAGTTGGTACACATACGAATACCGCATTTGGTTTAAGATTAGCATATGATTATGCATTGAACGAAAAAAATAATGAATTAAAAACGTTAATTGAAAAAACAGCTGATCGATTTTTCAAAAATGATGCTGACTGCCCTATTTCATGGGAACCTGGAGGAAGCGATTTTCTTTCTCCTTGTTTGGAAGAAGCAGACCTGATGCGTAAAATTTTATCAAAAGACAAATTCAAAATTTGGTTTGAAAACTTTCTTCCGGAAATGAAAAACAAAGATTATCAATTAGCTACTGGAATTGTAGGTGATAGATCTGACGGGCATTTAGTTCATTTGGATGGACTAAATTACAGCAGAGCTTGGTGTTTATACGGTATTGCAAACACTTTAGGAGAGGATTACAATCATTTAATCCCTGTTGCTAATAACCATATTAAAAACGCTATTGACAACTTAAATGGTGATACCTACGAAGGCAGCCATTGGCTAGGAACCTTTGCACTGTATGCTTTAATAGAAGGAAGTAAAATTTAAAAATCGTTATACCAATTAAATAAGTCTGTTCTAAAACCAAGAGAAAACCAAACTGTACTTTGTTTAAATGTAGTTTCGGTCTCCGCAGTTGGATCAAAATTTCTCAAAAGCACATTACCGTATAATCGCAAGTTGGTTACAGGATTTATAACGTAACCAGCTTGTAATTCGGTAATAAAAATACTCGTTTTATTACCCTGAAGCATTTCTATTCCAACATCTGCAGTTCTATCGTCATAGCTTCTGTAAATATCTCCACCATAACTATAGCTATCTTCAGTAGTATTGAAATCTAATCCTCTTTGACCATATGTAAGTTTTCCATAGCCAAACCAGCGTCCTTTTCTATAATTTGCTATAGCAATCATCTCTCTAAAATTGGCACCCCATAAATGTGCCATTGATTGATTATTGTGTCCGTAATTATACCTAGGATATCTATGCGCATAGGTGTATGGACGTACTTGGTTATATTCAAATTGCAACAAAAGATCTTTCACTTTAAAAGCATTGTAATACTTAGCTCCTAACTGAAAACCATATTTATTTTTCCAACTTTTTTCTCCACCTGTAAAATCACCTGTTGAAAGTTCATCTAAAATGAATTGCCCATATAAGTTCACACTATTATTTAATTTGTATTTACCGGTTAATCCCATTAAGGCATTTCCGGAACGTGAACCCGCATTAAATTCTATTGCTCTGTAAAATATAACCGGATTTAAATTAGCTACATCAAAACCTCTATTGTTATCATCATTCCAGATTACGGACTCGAAGAATCCTAAGTTTAATCGTTTAGAAACATTCCAACTTAAATAATGTGTAGCCATAAATTTCGTAAGAAAAGCACCATCTTCAGTAACCTCTGGCCTAACATCTTTTAACCACATCCAAGTATTGGTATATTTCAATTTCCAAAAGGTAGTATTGATTTTGAAAAACGGATAAGGACTTGCTACATCACTGGTTAATAAAGAACGATATCCATCTCCAATAAAATTCTTACCATTACCAAACTGAAAATTAAAATGCTTACTTGGAGAATAGGATAAATAAGCTTCTGCAACCGGATAATCATAACCATCTTCTCCGTAAGCTTTAGCTATTCCACGCCCTGGAATTATAGCCGGGTTTCCACCGTCTGGAGCCATGCTCTCTGCATAGTCATTAAAATAACCGGCAAAACGTCCTTGACTCTCATAAAAAGTAGTATAAAAGGCTAGGTTTTTTCCAATCCCACCTTGCACCTGCACTGCTCTCGTATTATTATAGGTATTGATTCCGCTTTCTGTATCTTTCCCAACCCGAAGATCGGCCACGATATCAAAATCTATCCAATAATCTTTTCCTCTTATAGTTGCAAAATGCTCATTCCAAAATTTACGTCCGAACCATGTTTTTCGATCTTGCAATAGAGAGTTCGTATAGCCTTCAAAATCATAATACTGCTGCACTTCATTATATAAAAATGGTTTTGAAGCCGTATGAGAATTAGTCCCCACAGCATTCATGGCAGCATCAAAAATAGCATACCGTTGATGCTGAAAAGGCACATTTAGGTTACTTTCAAATTCTTTATTTACATAAGTACTTTTCTTGAAAGCATCATATTCATTTGTTGCATCTAATTTTGCAAACGCATCCAAAGAATCTGTAACTACTACACTTCTTTTTCTTTCAGACGAAATCATATCAGATGGCTCTTCTAAATTAGAAGTATTCATTTTTGAAAATGGATATTTCAACTGTAAAGAAAACTGCATATATGTTGGTTCACCGTTATATGTAGCAGGCTGTATATTATCCAATGTAGCAAAAACATTTTGCATTTCAGACTTTAAAGATTCTTCTGCTGTATCTATATAAACCAACTTGAAAGCTCCTTCTTCTGAAACTTCAAATAGTATACCTATTGGATAAACTTTTGTAGAATCTACACCTGAAGGCTTATGAAAACTCTCCTTTATTTTAGCTAGTAAAGTACTATTAAAACAGCTCTGCATGAATACCGTAGAATCACACTCTTTAAAACTTGGATATACTTCTGAAGTATTTTGAATTGTTTGTCCAAAAGAAAAACAAACAAATAAAAGTAAAAGGCTAGTTAACTTTAGAGTCTTCATAAGACAAAAACATTATTTATGACGGAAAGATAGCATTTTTTAAATCAGGGATAAAAAAAATCCGCCGAAGCGGATTTAAATTCTATTTAACATCAAAAATGATGGGAATACTATAGCGAACAGCTACATTTTGATTACGCTGCTTACCCGGCGTCATTTGAGGTAATTTATCAATAACTCTATTCGCCTCCTTTTCTAAAGCATTGACAGCTGCCCTTGATTGAATATCTGTCACATTACCATGTTTATCAATCTTAAATTGAACATAAATACGTTGCTTACCACTCAAACCATAATCTGAAGCAATTTGTGTATTAAAATTTCTTTGAATCACCCTACTTATCTTTGTAGCTAAGCACGCCGTTTTCTCCTCATTAGTTGCTAACTTCTCACAACCTGGAAATACTGGAACAAACTCTACAGCATTTATATCTAAAAATTCAGGCATTTCATCCAATTCATCCTCCCCCTTATCGCTATACAACGAGCTTATTGATACAGGTTCATTTTTATCATCTTCATTCCCTTTTAATTCAGCAGTAATCTCCTCAACCGGATCTTCATCGTCAACAATATCAAAAATATCAACCACAGGTTGTGATACCGTTTGTTGTTGAACAACAGGCTGAGTTGCTTTAGGTTCATTTGGTACAATTTTAAATACAGGAATATCAGATTCATCAACATCTGCACGTCTTTCAATATTTACAGCGATATCATCTTCATTTTCTGGAAAATTAATTTGGAACATTCCATAAACCATGAGCAAACTTAAAATTAAGCCAACTTGAAAATTGAGGAAACCGTTTTTTCGTAGATTTGCATCATACTTACTTGGTACGTGATTTTGATTTTGGTCGTTGCCGCGACCAAAAAACTTAAAAGTCTTGTTTTTCATAATGATAAATTTTTAATGTTAATAATCTTACGAAAACAATAAGCGTACCAAAAACAAAAAGCCCGAGCATTGCTCGGGCTTTTTAATATATAATCTTGATTTAGTTCAATCTAAATACAATTGGATATGCAAACGTTACTGGCGTTGGCTTACCTCTTTGTTTACCTGGAATTAACTTAGGAAGTTTTTCAATAATACGAGTAGCTTCTTTTTCCAAGTTTTTATCTGGACCTCTAGTTCCAATTACACTAATGGTACCGTCTTTATTAATTCTAAAGTTTACGTAAACTCTTCCTTGAATTCCCATTTCCTGTGCAATTTCAGGATATTGAAAAGTCTTTCTTACGTGAGCATCCAATTTTTCTTTGAAACACTCTGCTTGTTTACTTTTAGGTTTCTTTTCACATCCAGGGAACATAGGCTTATCTTCAATAACAGTAAAAGGAACATCTGTTACGATAGGCTCTTCCTCTGCTACTTCTTCAATTTCCTCAACTTCTTTGATTACCTCTTCTTTAGTTGTTTCAGTAGATTCAATCTCAACTTCTTCGATTTCCTCATCATCTTCAACAACTTCAATAACTTCCGGTGCTGGTGGCGGTGGAGGTGGTGGAGGTGGCGGTGTAGTTAATTGCATTGTCACTGGCACGTCCTCGTCAAGATCATCTTGAAGATCCATCGTATAATCAAGTTTTTCTACTTTATCGTAGGTCTTGAATTCAATGGCAGCCCAACATAACCCGCTAATTAACGCCAAACCAATTGCAAAAAACAGGCTTATGTTCCTGTTAAGATCGGCTTTTGGGTTTTTCTTAAGTTCCATAATGTTTGTTAAAATTTTACGTTTGCTAATTTAAATATTTATTTCAATTAAAAAAACCTTTTAACGCTTAGCTTTTTCAATTATAAATTTCACTACTAACGAAGCAAGAATTGTGCCAAGAGTATTAAAAAGAACATCCATATAATCCATATGCCTGGTTGTGGTAAGTGTTCCTTGTAGAACTTCTATAACCACTCCATAAACAACATCTACAAACATAGCCAAAATCAAACAATGTTTGATCCATTTACTATCCAATTCATATTTTATGAAAAGGTACACTAGCAATGTATTTATAAAGTGAAAAGTGGTATGAACGTACTTGTCAAAATTATCTATTTCAACCTTTGGCGCATCACTTAAATTAAAAAGGCTGAGATATGTTATAAAACATACCCAGCCTATTGATAATATTAAATATTTATGCTTAAGCACCTATTAATTCTTTGTAAGCTTCTGCTGTTAAAAGATCATCTAATTGTGATTCTTCAGAAAATTTAATTTTTATCATCCATCCTTTTTCATATGGATCTGAGTTTACCAATTCTGGCTCTTCTTCAAGAGTTTCATTGAATTCTGTAACTTCTCCACTTAAAGGCATAAACAAATCTGAAACTGTCTTAACGGCTTCTACGGTTCCAAACACCTCTTCTTGGTCAAGTGTTTCGTCAAGAGTTTCTACTTCTACATACACTATATCTCCTAGTTCACTTTGAGCAAAATCTGTAATCCCAATAATGGCGATATCACCTTCAATTTTCACCCATTCGTGATCTTTGGTATACTTTAAATCAGCAGGTATGTTCATTCTTTTAATAAATTAATTAGTTATTAGAGAAGTCAAAAATAATTTTTATTTCTAAGATAAAAAATTAATTAGTTTCCAAAATTATAGATCACACTAAATCCTGATCTAATTGTAGTTTGTGGATAGGCTGTAGATATGGCAAATTTGGAAAACGTATGATCGTAATAAAACTGCATATTGATGTTTTTGGTAAGCGCATAATCTGCTGTGAATTTTGCCGACCAAACTGTTTGCCCAGCTGTCACTTGATTATTATCTATATCTAAACTTCGTATTACAGTAATGTTATCACTCATTGTAATATCTGCCTTTAAATTCAAATCTCCACTAAACGTCTGTTTTTTACCTCCAATTCTAGTAGTCATTCGTATATTTTTCATACGATAACCAAGACCAAGAACATAATCATTACCCGTTAAATCTGTTAAAAGATTATTATCTAAACTCAGCGACAACGATCTATTCTTACGCATTTCTGCAGTAACATTAACCGAATTTTTCATTTCGAAATCCACACGAACAAGCGGATTGAACTGTTCTACTAAATTCACATTGGTATACAGTAATTCGCTTTTAAAATTCCCGCCAGAGTTCAATGACTCATCTGGTTGGCTATCATAATCAACCCCTAATAACGGAGCTGAATAATCTAAATTTGAGGTGAATTGATTCAAGGTATAACTAGACCTATATCCATTGGATATAGAGAATCTACGAAACTTATCTTTAAACCATTCAAATTTCATTAAACCTGTAAACTTCAGTGTCCAACCAGGTATTGGTATATTTCTAAATACACCCGTACTTACTTTACTAGCATTTTGCCCGGTATAAGCTGCCAAGAAAGCCGGCATTACTACTTTTTGACTTGTTTTACCGAAACCTAACGGATAACCATCATCATCTACATCGTAGTTACCTGTACCGTAAAACTGATCGGCTAATCTTTGAGCTACCACCAATCTATCTGCCTTGAAGTTCTCAAAAGTTTGTGAAAATGCTTGTCCCGATTTTTGGAAAGCAGTAGCTATCATATTATTTGATATACTGTAGTTACCGTATGTATTTCCAATCTGCAGATTGTAATCTAACGTTCCGTCTGCATTGATATCTTCTACATTAAATGTTTCTGTATAACTTTCAGAATATTGTCTATTTGCAGATAAACTAATGGTTAAATCTGAAAGTGGCTCAACTTCCGCAGTAAAATTCACCGTAGAACCATGCAGTTGTTGGTACTGCTCATTGTATTCACTGTAAGTTGTAAGCCAACCATTCTTTGCCGCTTCATAACGAACATCAGCTTGACTACCAAAGATAAAACCTAGAGAAGGTTTTAATGTACCTACAAAACCAATGCTATTTGTATAACCCGGAAGTACTTTACCATTGTTTTCTGAATAGGTTAAATTCATTTTCTTTACCATGGTAACCAAACCTACTAAACCATTTGAGAAAGCATTGGATTTCTCTTCGGTTTGTTCTTCTTGCTCTTCCGGTCTTTCTCCTCCTCTACCTGGAGGTCCACCAGCACTTCTTGGTCTTGTTGTTTTTCTTTGTTTCTTTTGTTGCAGTCCTAAATAACGGTACAAACGTTCCATATTAAAGCCTGCATTAATGGAATGCGTATTTGCGTTCTGAATGGTATTGATTTGTTCTCCTGCCGCTTGCTCAATTACATCTGACCCCCTCTGCCAATCAAATTCTCCAGTAAATTGATAACTTGCATTTACAAACGCCAACAAAGGCACTTTACTAAACGGAACCGTATAATTTAACTGCAATAACTGCGCATGGTGATTGGGTTCTCCTGTATTCCAATACCCATTCCAAACACTCTGCGTTTCATCTACCAAAGGATTTCCTTCATCATCTAATAGATAATTTCCATTTACATCTGTCTGAAAATAATTTTTAACGATGTTGTTATTAGAGGCTGAAAAATTTAAATTTAGAGATTGTGTTATTTGATGATTTATGGTGTATTGCCAATCAAACAAATAGTTTCTTTGCTGAATTAAGTTTGGCTCCAAACTACCTTCGGTTAGCGAAACATTTCTAAACTGTTGTTGATTTAAGGTTCGCTCAATACTGGAAGAAACAGAAACGTTTTGCGGTAAAAGATTAAAATTAAAATCTTTCAACCATTTCCAGTAATCTCCATTAAACAAAGAATCGGAATTTTTAAATGGCTCTACTTTTAGTGGCTGAAAACTGTAATTATAAATTGCTTCACTACGAGTATATTGATCTTTGTAGAACTGCAACTCATAATCTCTATGCTTTACCTCTGTGTAAGACTGATTCAACGTAAAGTTTTCTACATCATAAAAATGTGGCGTTTGCTCCGCTCCTCTATTTTTTCGAACACCTATAAAATTGATACTTTGCCTTTTGGTATAATCTTGAGATTGCTCTAGAATTTGATCTTTTTCATCCTGTGTATCCGCGGCATCAATACGATCTTGAAGCTTCAAATCTTCGTAATACGCATCATATTCAGGAGTTATAATTTCTTCAGAATGACTAAAGTTAAACGGCACATAAATACCCCAATTTTTTGGAAGCAATTGCCCTAAATTCACATTAGTCACCAATGAAAATTGTTTGGTATCATCCAAACTTCTTTCTGTTGGAGCATCGTCAATATTACCAAAACCTACAGTGGTTATAGAACCTGTCGCAGAAACATCTGCAAAATCTGCAAGATTTGCATCAAACTGACCTACAGTAGCCCAACCACCTTCGCTGTCCATCTCTGCTAAACGAAACTCGTTAAACCAAACCTCACCACAAGACATTGTAGTTGTTGAAGCATTTTTAACTCCCACCATTAAAACACGAATACTTGCCAGCGAAGGATTACCTTTCATAGCGTAACGCATTACTCCAGAAGTATAAGGCTCTTCTTCATCAATAACATTTAAATCTTCATCGTAAAAAACTATTTCAGAAAGCGTTCCATCTGCAATTCCTGTAGACTTCATTGACGTTAATGTTTCTAAGGCTACTTCTAGATTATTTTCTTCAGGCCAAATGAGTTCTGCAGTAGTAGAGTTTGCAGCTGTTACTTGCAATGGCACTTCAATTTGATAATAATTACTTGTAAAATCTGTACCAATTCTAATGAAACCAACCATTTCATTATCACCAAGAGGAATGTTATTTGATTCCTCGGCATGCATAAACATTTTTAGCTTTTTGTACTGACGGAAATCTACATTCACATTTTTATAAACACCTCTAGAATCTAAAGGTTCCAAATCACACACTGTAAAAGATAGTGATTGTTCATTTTGACGAACTACTGTATTATTATTGTTCAATTGCTCACGCTGAACTCCCGGAGGCATCACATAAGGTATTGGCTCTCTTTGTTCATTCTCAAGAATATTTACGGTATTTACTTCTGTTGAAGTAATATCATCATCGGGATCATCTTCATTTGTCTCCAAGGTACTTGTATACGAACGCCAATCTCCACGAATCAAATCTAACGTACCAAAACGCAATACCAAATCGTCCTGAAAACCTGACAAATACATACGAATATGGGTAATTGAGTTAAAATTCTCAATATCACCAATACTTTCTGAAGGCTCATCAATCGGAATCTTATATTGAATCCATCTTACCGAATAGGTACTACTGTTTGGTGCAGTAACATCTACCTCACGAATATCTGTAACAAACTCGTCATTAATGGTAATATTAGGTTTTATTGGAATAGAATACGCATAATAGCTATTGATAGTATTCATAGTATTATCTCTATTCACATCCTCTACATCTGGAATGGTAGTGGATCCTTGGTCATTATCATTCGTGGTAATAGGAGAATTTCCTTCTGTACCGTTATAGTTGTAATATCTATCTAAAACTCCACCATCTGCTCCTAAATAATATTCATAATTATCTCCTGCCGGATCTGAAGGATTTACGGTTGCTGAGTTTGGGTAATACAAAGCTTCTTCAGCATCACTTACCCCATCCAAACCAACATCTTGTGCTGTTCTTTCAGATTCTACATCGCTAAACGCATATACCAAAGATTGTGACTGCGGCGTTTTACCCCAGGAAGTAGAATTTTCTAACCCATCATTCAATCCATTCTCATATAGTTTTCTACCATCTTTAAGTACATCTTCAGAAATTTGTCCAAGGTTAAAAACTAATTCCCCTTCTTCTCCTGCAAGTGGCCCGTCTTGGTAATAAGGATCTAAAACCCAAAATTGAATATATTCTACATTCGCTTGTTGAAAATCTGTAGTTGATATAGATCTAATGATTCCCCCAAATTTATCATCTGGACCAGTGGTTTCAAAAGATGGATTATCATTATAAGGTCCTTTCTCTTCTGGGAAATATGCTAAATCTAAAGTACTCTGAACTGTACTTTGTCCCTGCGCTACATCTTGTTCCGGAAATATTTCATCTATATAAACCCTACGTGTGGAATTCAGCGAGATGTCATCATTTGTAATTCCTGTAGGTCTTTGATTTGTATAGAAAATAGGATCAATGGTATACCAAGCCAATTTTGCTCTTTTATAGCCTGCTTCCAAATCATCGTTACTCATTTCTCCTCCATAATTTATTGGCGGACTTGACAAAAACCAAGAGGTAGCTCCACTAATATCTATACTTGTTTGAGCTCCTTCAAAATCATCTACGTAAGCAGTAGTTTCACCATCAAAATTTGCATTTTTATTGGTTCCTGCATGAAGGTACGCAAACTCTCCTCGGAAGGAAATGTTTGAAGGCGCATCTGTATCAATATTTGGTAATTTGTTTACCAAACGTGTCAAAAATGGAACTTCGGTAGAATATGTTGCATTCATACCATACATGGTATTATTTACCGATTCTTGACCATAATTTGTTTTTTGAGTTAACGGACGTTCATTAAGATTAATTAATGTACCTCCCAAGATAAAATTATCACTAAACTTATGCTCTACATTTACACCAGAATATCTTGTAGTCTGCTGTCCGAATAAAGAATTATTTTCAACATCTACCTGAATATTTGCTCCAGAAGCTTCCAGAGTAGGATCTAAAATTTGAACCGTACCAGCTTGATAATTTACGGTATAATCTATTCCTTCTGTTAAGGTTCTTCCATCTGCGGTTACGGTTACAGAACCTCTAGGAATGTTGTAGGCTCCCAATTGAATACCGGAAGAACCTTCTGACTTATATCGTCCATCCAAACGGAATTTGTTTTTATCTGCATCTTCTGTTGCTGAAGCCTTAGTTTCCTTATACATTTCACGAAATACATATTTTGCCTGGTTTGCATTCAATGTAGTTTCGTATGCGATATCATCATCATAATCATCGCCACCTCCTAGCAAATCATATAAATACTCACCAAATGGTTCCACTTTTGTAAAAATGATTTTACCATTTGCACGATCTATCGTAATTCCATCCTGAAAATCGTAATAACCATCACCTCCTGTTTGTGGATCGCCGTATGTATTCAATCTATCAACATCAAAAAGATTCAATAAGGTTTTCTCCTCTAAACCTTCCGGCCATGATGCTTCATCTACAGGTGAAATATAATTTACCGGTGAAGGATCTGTATACAAAATACTCATTCGGAAATCATCTTCACTTAAGCTATAAGCACCTGTGGAATAAATATTTTTCATCATCAAATCCCAAATAGGATCCTTCACACGCGTAATGTTACTCTTCAGCATTTTAACCACCAAGTTATTGTTGGTTACCGATGTTACAGCACCATCTTCATCTGTAGTGGTTGTTGTAGCATCTACACCGTCATTGGCAAACTCCCCCACTTGATACACTTGTCCATTATAGGTATACTGAAATGCAACTCCCAAAACTTCGTCGTTACTTAACGGCTGAATCAAAGAGATATATCCCAACTGCGTGTTCAATGTATAATCTGAACCTTGAGTTAACTTTTGCGCACTCTCTAGCATACTATAATCTAACCCTTGAGAAACAAAAGTTTGTAGTGATCCAAAACCATTTTGAACAGTGGCCACGTCTCTAATGGCACTATTCAACACACCCGAACCTCCAATGGCTGTAGGATCATAATCATTGGCTCCATTTCGTGGTAATGCATTTGAAAAACCAGGATTGGTGTTGAAGAAACCGGAATAACTATAGTTTTGACGTTCAAAACGAGTGTTTTCATCACTTGACTGGTATTCTCCCAAATCCTGAATAGCTACAATATTACGTACATTGTCTGTTTGTTGACTTCTATTGGTTACCCAAACTTCAATTCTGGTAATCTGAACATTTCCCCTAATAAGCGGATATAACTCTAAGTTATAATCATAGGTATCACGGAAGTACTGAGCAAGAAAATAGTGTTTGTTCGCTTCATAATCCAAAGCATCTAACTCAAACTCACTAATAGTACCTCCCGCTTGAGCCGTAACTGTTTTTGTTTGTGATTTTTGCTCGGAAAAAATCCCTGTAATAGTGGTTCTACCAAACTGTAATTGCGTTTTAACACCAAACAAACTTTGTGCTCCTTTGATTAGGCTACTATTTAGAGGAAAACTAACATTACCAACTTCTATTTTTCGAAGCCAATCATCTTCGTTTGGCGTGTATTCTAATTTTATTAGATTTTGAAAATCAAACGTAGCATCGGTATCATAGTTTGCATTTACATTCAAACGCTCACCAACTTTCCCCTGTAATCCCACACGAATAGATTGATCAAAATCTAAACTTAAAGAACTTCTGTTTCTAGGTGAAAGCGATGGATTGTCAGTCTTTTGATACTGCACACCCATAGAAACACCAACGGTTCCCGTAGGAACCACCGAAATGGTGTTGCCACCAAAGATTGATTCAAAAAAGTTATTGTTTACATAAAAACTTGGTAGCAAATCCTTCTGCCCTTCTTCGCCTTCTTGTGTTTTTCCATCAACAGCTTTAATCTTTTGCTTAAAGTATGCTTTCATACTTTCTTGCTCAATTAAATTCTGATATTCTTCCGGAGTTAAAAAAACGGGATAGTTTATATTATAGTCACCTAGAGTCTGGTTGTAAATATACCTATCCAATGTAGGGTCATAAGTATATAAATTAGCAATACTTGTAGGATTGGGCAACGCTAATTGACCTACCGAATATCCTGCTGACTGATTTTCTTCTTCTTCATTTTCACCTTCAGGTTCCTGAGCATAAAGCGTTCCCGTACATAAGAATGCCATGAACACTCCTGCTAACTTCAAGGCATTATACAGCCATGAGACAGAATAATTGGTTGGTTGTTTATAGGTCATTATAAATTCTTCAGTGCTTCTTTAATAATTTCTTCAACACTTAGGTTAGGTTCTTTTGCTAGAATTTTATTGACAACTTTCTCAGCCTGTTTTCTAACAAAACCAAGAACTTCTAATGCTGATAACGCTTCATCTTTATTCGTATTGTTTGGTAAAGTGTTAATATCTTCAACATCATGAATTTTAAGAACTTTATCCTTCAAATCTAGAATTACGCGTTGTGCTGTTTTTACTCCAATTCCTTTTACACTTTGGATAACAGCTACATCACCAACTGCAATTGCATTTTTCACCTCGGTTGCTGTAAGCGATGAAAGCATAGTTCTTGCTGTTCCCGGACCTATTCCTGAAACTGAAATAAGCAATCTGAAAATTTCTCTCTCTGCAACAGTGTAAAAACCGTATAGCGTATGCGCATCTTCCTTGACCTGTAAATGCGTAAAGAGCCTTAGATTTTCATCAGTTCCTATTCTGGAAAATGTATTGAGAGATATATTAATAAAATATCCAACCCCGTGGCAATCTATGACCACATGAGTTGGATTTTTTTCTATAAGTCTACCTTGTATATGGGTTATCATTTGTTAAACAACTGTTAAGCCCCCAAAAGTAATAAAATTATTTACAAAGCAATTTACCTTAACATTATTAGGCTCACCAAGCTTACTTTTTGCTTTTTTCCTGTGCATCTACTACAGCAACGGCAGCCATGTTTACCATTTCATTTACACTTGCTCCTAACTGAAACACGTGAACTGGTTTTTTAACTCCCATAAGCATTGGTCCAATAGACTCTGCTCCATTTAATTCCTTCATTAACTTATAGGTAATATTTGCGGAATCTAGGTTTGGAAAAATTAATGCATTTACTTTTTTACCAGCCAATTTTGAAAACGAAAACTTATCCATCATCATTTCTCTATTAAGAGCAAAATCTGATTGCACTTCACCGTCTACAATTAAATCTGGATGTTCTGCATGTAATGTTTTAAGCGCCATTCTTATCTTCTTAGCGCTTTCATTATCTGAAGAACCAAAATTGGCATAAGATAACATTGCCATAACAGGTTCCAAACCAAACAATTTAGCAACGCGTGCCGTCATTACAGAAATCTCGGTAAGTTCTTCTGCATTTGGATTGATATTAATTGCGGTATCTGAAAGAAACATTGGCCCACGGTCTGTAAGCATTAAATTGGTCGCTGCCACTTTGGTAACCCCCTCTTCTTTTCCAATAGCTTCTAAAACGGGTTTTACTACAGAAGGATAATTTCTAGAATATCCGGTAACCAAAGCATCGGCATCACCTTCATTTACCATCATTGCCGCAAAATAGTTACGCTCTTTCATTTTGCTTTCAGCATCATAAAATGTAACTCCTTTGCGTTTTCTGCTTTCCCAAAAATCTTTAGCATATTTAGCACGCAGGTCGGCCAATTCTTCTGTTTTTGGATCTAAAATGACGATGTCTGCATCAAACTCTAACTCTTCTTTTAAGGCTAAAATACGTTCTTTATTTCCTAGTAAAACTGGAATACCAATGCCTTCATCATTTATAATTTGAGCAGCTTTTAAAACATCTAATTGATCTGCTTCTGCAAAAACCACACGCTTAGGATTACTTTTTGCACGGGTATGCAACATTCTTACAATTTTATTATCGTTTCCTAAACGCTGTAACAATTCTTCTTCATACTTGTCCCAATCAAGAATTTCATCTGTTGCCACTCCACTTTCCATTGCAGCTTTTGCTACTGCAGGCGGTATTTTTGCAATTAACCTAGGATCAAATGGTTTTGGGATGATATATTCTCTGTTAAACGTCATTCTGGTTTCTCCATAGGCAATATTCACCTGCTCAGGAACCGGTTCTTTTGCCAATTCAGCCAACGCTTTTACCGCAGCTTGTTTCATTTCTTCATTGATTTTGGTAGCCTTCACATCTAATGCACCACGGAAAATGAACGGAAAACCAAGAACATTGTTCACCTGATTTGGATGATCTGATCTACCTGTAGCCATAATAATATCTTTACGAGTATCAATAGCCAAATCATAATCAATCTCTGGATTTGGATTTGCCATCGCAAAAACAATAGGATTTTCTGCCATGGAACTTAACATATCTGGAGAAACAATATCTGCAATAGAAAGCCCGATAAACACATCAGCATCTACCATGGCTTCTTCTAATGTATCTATCTTTCTATCCGTAGCAAATTCAAGTTTTTGCTCTGTTAAGTTTTCTCTATCTTTTCTAATAACGCCACGACTATCTAGCATTACAATATTTTCTGCACTCGCTCCAAAAGATTTGTAAAGACGTGTACAAGAAACTGCTGCCGCACCTGCTCCACTTACCACGATTTTCACATCTTCAATCTTCTTTTCTGCCAATTCCAAAGCATTTAATAAAGCTGCAGCAGAAATAATTGCAGTTCCGTGTTGATCATCATGCATTACGGGAATATCCAATTCCTCTTTTAATCTTCTTTCTATTTCAAAAGCTTCCGGAGCCTTAATATCTTCTAAATTGATTCCTCCAAAAGTTGGTGCTATAATCTTTACGGTTTCTATGAACTTATCTACATCTTTGGTATCTAGTTCTATATCTATTCCGTCTATATCTGCAAAGATTTTAAAAAGCAATCCTTTACCTTCCATAACCGGTTTTGCAGCTTCCGGCCCAATATCTCCTAAACCTAAAACAGCAGTACCATTTGAAATTACAGCAACCAAATTTCCTTTGGCCGTGTATTTATAAACATTCTTAGTGTCTTTATGAATTTCTAAACAAGGTTCTGCAACACCAGGCGAATATGCCAGCGCTAAATCGCGTTGCGTAGCGTAGGGTTTTGTAGGAACTATTTTGATTTTTCCGGGCTGTGGCTTGGCATGATATACCAAAGCCTCTCTTCTTCTGCTTTGCTTTTTACTCATAATCTTTTTTTAAGCGATCTAAACAAAGATAGAAGTATTGCAAAAAAGAATCACATGATTTTTGTTATATTCAACAAAAACTATGAAAAGATATTATTCTTTTAAAAATTTAATATTTCTATTCAATCCTGCGAACTTAGTTCGCTTTACAGCTGATTTTTTAAAAACTTTGCTAAAGGTTTCTTGGGTGAGTTCTTGCCAATCTTTGTAATCCATTTCAAGCAATTCAGGGTTTGGATGGAATAATGGCTCAGTATGCGCTTTGGAAAATCTATTCCATGGACACACATCTTGGCAAACATCGCAGCCAAACATCCAATCATCCATTTTTCCTTTGAATTCAGTTGGAATATTTTCTTTCAATTCTATTGTGAGGTAAGAAATACACTTGCTACCATCTACCACATAAGGTTCTACAATGGCCTGCGTTGGGCAAGCATCTATACAAGCTGTGCAAGAGCCACAATGATCTGTTGTAGGACCATCGTACTCCAAAGGAAGATCTACAATTAATTCTGCTATAAAAAAGAAAGAACCGGTTTGCTTGGCTAGCAAATTGGCATTTTTACCAATCCAACCCAATCCGCTTTTAGCAGCCCACGCTTTATCTAGCACCGGAGCTGAATCTACGAAAGCTCTTCCGCCTACTTCGCCAATTTCTTCTTGAATAGCTTCTAACAATATTTTTAGCTTGTCTTTGATTACAAAATGATAATCCGTTCCGTATGCGTATTTTGAAATTTTTGGCGCATTTGGATTTTGAGTTTCCGAAGGATAATAGTTCAATAATAAGGAAATCACCGACTTTGCATCGTCTACCAGTAAACGTGGATCCAATCGCTTATCAAAATGATTTTCCATATACTGCATTTTGCCATTTCGGCCTTCGTTCAGCCATTTTTCTAACCGAGGCGCTTCTTCCTCTAGAAAATCTGCTTTTGAAATTCCGCATGACAAAAACCCAAGCTCTTTGGCTTTGGCTTTTATAAACTGTGTATATTTAGTTGTGTTTGAATTCAAGTTATCGTCTTGTAAACTTCAAAATGGCATTTTTAGGTTTTAAACTGATCAATGGTGTAATTTCTATAGTACCACTTTTGGGCTCTATTTTGAAATTTTTCATCAATTCATTTAAAGCTAAAATCATTTCGTACATGGCAAAATTATTTCCAATACATTTTCGAGGACCAGCACCAAAAGGATAGTATGCATCTCCATTTTTAAACTGATAATTCAAAAAACGATCTGGATTGAATGTATTTGGATTTTCCCAAAAATCTTGATGATGATGAATTTCAAAGATAGAAAGTAACACATTGGCTCCTTTCGGAATTGTAAATCCATTAATTTCATCTGCTTCTTTACTCACCCGATCTATAAAATACACCGGAGGATACATTCGCATAACCTCATTAATCACCGCATTGGCATACTGACTTTTCTGAATAAGAGTCATTACATCAGATTCTTCTTTATGCGTTATTATTTCTTCGGATAACTTTTCCTGAACTTGAGGATTTCTAGCTAACAATTCGCATGCAAATGTGAGCGCATTGGATGTGGTTTCATGCCCAGCAACAAAAAGAATTAAAATCTCATCTATCAATTGATCTTCGGTCATGGAACTTCCATCTTCGTAACGCGCATCGAGCAACATATCTAGTAAATCATCAGTTTTTTGAGTAGACGATTTTCGCTTATCTATAATTTTCTTTAAAACAATTTTCGATTGTTTGGAGAAAGCAATGTTCTTTTCTATTTCGCCTGTCAACTTAAACCACCACTTTTTGTAAGGCTGACGCAATTCGCTAATCAACATTTTTTGCGCAGTTTCCGTTATATGTTGAAGCTCCTGTATATCGGTTTTATCTGCCACATTACTGAAAAGCGCCTTCACTACAGTTTGAAAAGCAAGATCATTCATAATAGGAAAAATATCAATTTCCTTCTCGGTAGTGATATGTTGCAACTCATCTACAATAGCTTCTTGAACAGCTTCCAGTAACAACATCAATTTCTTTTTGTGAAATGCAGGCTGAATGAGTTTGCGTTGTGTTTTCCATTGTTTACCTTCAGCAGTCAACAGACCATGACCTACATATTTAGCGAGTTCTTCCGTTTGAATATCTGACTTTTTATAATTACGCTGATTTTTTTGCAAAATATGTTCTGCAAAATCTGGATCTCTGGAAAAAAACAGATTGGATCGTGGACTTACTTTTAAACAAAATGTATCCCCCAGCCGCTCAAAGTTGGCTTGATGAAAAGGCAACGGATTTTTAAGAATCTGTTTGGCGTTTTTCAGAAACCGAAACGTAGAAACCGTAGGGATTTTTTTATCGCTACTCATATACTTTAGAACAATCCGCCCTGGATATTTCCCTTCACTCTACCCAAATGCTTATAGGCAAGTTCTGTTACTTCGCGTCCACGAGGAGTTCTAATTATAAATCCTTGCTGTATAAGAAATGGCTCATACACTTCTTCAATGGTTTCTCCATTTTCGGAAACTGCAGTCGCCAATGTAGTAATACCAACCGGACCACCTTTAAATTTATCAATGATGGTTTCTAGAATCTTATTATCCATCTCATCTAAACCATGTGCATCTACATTCAAAGCTTTTAAAGCGAATTTTGAAATTTCAATATCAATGGTACCATTTCCTTTGATCTGAGCAAAATCACGAACTCTACGTAGTAACGCGTTTGCAATACGCGGCGTACCGCGACTACGACCGGCAATTTCTATAGCCGCTTCCATTTTGATTGGAACCCGAAGAATATGTGCAGAACGCTGAATGATATCAGCTAACAATTCCGTTGTATAATATTGTAAACGACTCTGAATACCAAAACGCGCTCGCATGGGCGCTGTAAGCAATCCTGAACGCGTGGTTGCACCAATTAATGTGAAAGGATTTAGATTGATTTGAACAGTTCGGGCATTTGGGCCAGACTCAATCATAATATCAATCTTGTAATCTTCCATGGCAGAATATAGGTACTCTTCCACTACCGGACTCAATCTGTGAATCTCATCGATAAAAAGAACATCGCGCTCTTCTAAATTGGTTAATAAACCAGCCAAATCACCTGGTTTATCTAATACAGGACCCGAAGTAATCTTGATTCCAACCTCCAATTCATTTGCTAAAATATGTGCCAATGTAGTTTTTCCTAATCCAGGAGGTCCATGGAAAAGTGTATGATCTAAAGCTTCTCCTCTTAAGTTCGCAGCTTTTACAAAAATCTGTAAATTCTCTAAAACAGCATCTTGCCCTGAGAAGTCTTCAAAAGACAACGGCCTTAACGCTCTTTCAATATCTAATTCTTCTGACGAATATTGATTTTTATCGGGATCAAGATTGCTGTTCATGAATTTAATTTAGTAAATTAGAGAAAATTTTATAAATAATTAATCTTACTGAAACAAAGATACTAAAAGAAAGAGTTATTATTATAATTCAATTTATGCAATCTACCGATGACAATTGTCATGTATCAGTAAGAAAAAATGTTGGACTTTTATACTGTTGAAAAACGATAATAGAATTAAAAATAAAATCTTTTACTAACTACATAAAATAATTACAAATGGGATTTAATCTTAAACAATACGGAATTGAGGTTGAGACAATACACAGAAACAGTAGTGTACCCGTTCTTTACGAACTAGGTCTTAGACTTGAAAAAGGAACTGCAATCTCTAGCGTTGGTGCATTAATGACTTACTCTGGAGAAAAAACTGGTAGAAGCCCAAAAGATAAAAGAGTTGTAAAAAACCCTAGATCTGCAAACAATATTGATTGGGGAGATATCAATATCGAATTAGACGAGTATACTTACATGGTAAACAGAGAAAGAGCTGTTGACTATTTAAATATTAAAGAACACTTATACGTAGTAGATGCCTTCGCAGGATGGGATCCAAAATACAGACTTAAAGTACGTATCGTTTGTACAAGAGCATACCACGCATTATTTATGCAGAACATGCTTATCATGCCAACCGCTGAAGAGTTAGAAAACTTTGGAGAACCAGACTATGTAATCTTCAATGCAGGTGGATTCAAAGCAAACAGCTTTACTTCTAGCATGACATCTAAAACAAGTGTTGATGTAAACTTAGAGAAAAAAGAAATTGTAATCTTAGGTACTGAGTACGCTGGTGAGATGAAAAAAGGTATTTTCTCTATCATGAACTACCTAATGCCACTAGAAGGTGTAATGCCAATGCACTGTTCTGCTAACGTAGGTGAAGAAGGAGATGTTACCATCTTATTCGGATTATCAGGAACTGGTAAAACAACGTTAAGTGCGGATCCTAAACGTAAATTGATTGGTGATGATGAGCACTGCTGGACAGATGAAGGTACTTTCAACATTGAAGGTGGATGTTACGCAAAAGCCATTGATCTAAGCGCAGAAAAAGAACCAGATATTTTCAATGCGATTAAATTTGGTACTGTATTAGAAAATGTAGGATTTGATCCAAATACAAGAGTCGTAGATTATTCTGATGTATCTTTCACTCAAAACACAAGAGCATCTTACCCTATTAACTATATAGAAAACGTTCAACTTCCTTGTGTAGCTGGTCACCCTAAAAATATCATCTTCTTAACTTGTGATGCATTTGGTGTGTTACCTCCAGTAAGTAAATTAACACCAGAACAAGCTAGTTACCACTTCATCTCTGGATATACTGCAAAAGTAGCAGGAACAGAAATGGGAGTAACAGAACCAGAAGCTACATTTAGCGCATGTTTTGGAGCAGCATTTATGATGTGGCACCCTAACAAATATGCTGAATTACTAGCAGAAAAAATTAAAGAACACGGAGCTACAGCTTGGCTAGTAAACACAGGATGGAGCGGTGGAGCTTATGGAATAGGAAACAGAATGAAACTGAAATATACTAGAGCTATGATCGATGCTATCCACAACGGAAGTTTTGAAAACGTAGACTATGTAACCGATGAAGGTTTCGGATTCCAAATTCCAACAAGCTGTCCTAACGTACCTAGCGAGATTTTAGTACCTGAAAATACATGGGCTAATAAAGCTGAGTATGAAAAAACAAAAGTTAAATTAATCTCTTTATTCCAGAAAAACTTCAAAAAATTTGAAAGCGGCGTGAACCCTGAAATACTTGAAGCTGGACCTAAAGAAGTTGTAAACTCTTAATAATACATAATTGTAACCTATGAAGTAAAAACCATTGTGTTAAAAATCAATCTAGAAGAGGCTGTCTAAAAAGGCAGTCTCTTTTTTTTGAAAGAATTTAGATTTTGCTTAAATTTAAGAATGAATCGTAAGCAAGTTTGGAAAACCTACCATCAGTCACAGCTTAGTCTTTTACCACCGAGTTATGATGACTTAGTACCTGATAACCATCCCGTTCGGATAGTAGACACGATACTCGAATCGATAGATTTAAGTTTTTTGGAACAGAAATATCGTGGCGGCGGTACCTCAAGCTATCACCCTAAAGTTTTATTGAAGATATTGGTTTATTCTTATCTAAGGAATTTATATTCTTCACGAAAGATCGAGCAATCACTTTCTGAAAATATACATTTTATCTGGCTCAGCGGTGGAGCAAAGCCTGATCATAATACGATTAATAATTTTCGTTCGGGTAAATTGAAAGATTCTTTCAAAGAGATATTTAATCAAGTAGTACTTCTTTTAAATGAGCAAGGTTATTTAAGTTTAAAGGATATCTATGTTGATGGCACTAAGCTAGAAGCTAATGCTAATAAATATACTTTTGTATGGCTAAAAGTATCAAAACTTCCCGTACACGGATTGAGAAACAACTAAAAGAACTCTGGCAGTATGTAGAACAAGTCTATGCAGATGAAGAACAACTACCAAATACTCCTGATTTTGCAGCTATAGATCCTGAGAAAGTCTCAGCCACTATACAACAAATTAATCAGGCACTTGAAAAAAAAACTGTTGATAGTAAGGTAAAACAGAAACTAAATTATGCGCAAAAGAACTGGCCTAAGAATGTAGCTAAGTACAACGAACAGCAAAAGAAGTTAGGGCATCGTCAGAGTATGAGTAAGACCGACCCTGACGCTACCTTCATGCGCATGAAAGAGGATCACATGAAAAATGGTCAGCTAAAACCCGGGTATAATCTACAAGCTTCCACCAATAATCAATTTATAGTACATTACTCGCTGGCGCAAACCACCGCCGACACTACCACTCTTATCGATCATTTGGAAGGTTTTGAAAAAGCCTTTGAACAGACACCTGAAACTCTAACAGCAGATGCTGGTTATGGTAGTGAAGAAAACTATCAGGCACTTGAAGATAAAGACATAAAAGCCTTTGTTAAGTACAATTACTTCCACAAAGAACAAAAACAAGCCAAAGCCCTTGTAGATAAAGCCCCCTTCCATCCAGATAAACTCCATTATAACCAGCAGACAGATACCTATTATTGTCCAATGGGGCAGCCTATGAATTATATAGGAGAAAAACAAAGTAAAACTACCACAGGATACCTACAGACTTACCATCGTTATCAGGCTGCAAACTGCCAAGGATGCACTTTAAGAGGGATATGTCATCAAAGTAAAGGCAATCGAATTATTGAACGAAATCACAAACTTATTGCTTATAAAAAGCAAGCAAAAGAGCGGTTACTGAGCGAGCAGGGAATTACCCATCGCAAACGAAGATGTTGGGAAGTAGAGGCTGTGTTTGGTAATATAAAGCAAAATATGAACTATAAAAGGTGTATGCTTAGGGGCATAGACAAGGTAGAAACCGAAATAGGGCTGATAGCTATGGCTCATAACCTGAATAAACTCTTCCTAAGCAGGGCGTAGAACCTCCCTCTAAACTTTACTCATAATTATTAAATCATATGCTATTCTCCTCATTAATCAACAGAGGTAAACAACAAAAAAAAGACCGCCATAAATACTTTTTAGACAGCCTCTTTGCTTGCATTCTATTTACTCCTTAGTTCAATATCAACATAGAATTTTCTAAACCTAATTCCCATAGACATATAATAAATCATCTACTATACTTCAAGACCTAAAGAAGAATACAACTAGTTACAATGATTAACTAATGTAAGCTATAAACGTCATAAGATTTTTTTAATATTCATAGAACGAGATAACCTTTATTTCCACAAGCACCTAAATAGCGGTAATAGAGACTAGATAAAAACAATCATATAGAAATGTAGTTATAGACAAACTAACATCACTAAACCGACTACAAATACATATTAATCCAGTTGTTATAGCAAACTTCAAACCTAATTTATCTTTATAAACAGATAATATATTTACCAAAAAGAAAAGGCTACCAGTTTTGGTAGCCTTTATATATATTTTTTTGGATTGAATTAATGATTCATTTCCTCTTCACCATCTTGCAATGGAATAGTTTGCGGAACAAAATCCTGTCCAGGAATCACATACTCTCCATCCTCGTTAGTTTTACTATAATCGTATGGCCACCTGTGTACGTGAGGAATTTCTCCTGGCCAGTTACCGTGTAAATGTTCTACTGGAGTAGTCCACTCAAGTGTATTTGATTTCCATGGGTTTTGAGTTGCCTTCTTACCGTAAAACATACTTCTGAAGAAGTTCCATAAAAAGAATAATTGTGCAAAACCAGCTAATAACGCAAAGATTGTAATTACAACATTTGTGTCTTGTAATTCATCAAATAATGGAAACGCCGAGTTACTATAATAACGTCTTGGAAGACCAGCTAGTCCAATAAAGTGCATTGGGAAGAAAACACCATAAGCAGCAATTAAAGTTAACCAGAAATGAACATAACCTAAATTCTTGCTCATCATTCTACCAAACATTTTAGGATACCAGTGATAAATACCAGCAAACATTCCGTATAAAGATGAAATACCCATTACTAAGTGGAAGTGAGCTACTACGAAATACGTATCATGCACGTTAATATCCAAAGTACTATCTCCTAAAATAATACCTGTTAAACCACCAGTAATAAAGGTAGAAACCATACCTATTGAGAACAACATGGCTGGGTTCATTTGAAGATTACCTTTCCATAGTGTTGTTATATAGTTAAATCCTTTTACAGCCGAAGGAATCGCAATCAATAAGGTTGTGAATGTAAATACAGAACCTAAGAATGGATTCATCCCTGATACAAACATATGGTGACCCCATACAATTGTAGAAAGGAAGGCAATAGCTAAAATAGAAGCAATCATTGCACGGTAACCAAAAATTGGTTTACGTGAATTGGTTGCAATAACTTCTGAAGTGATACCCAATGCAGGTAACAATACAATGTATACCTCTGGGTGACCAAGGAACCAGAACAAGTGCTCATACAATACTGGAGAACCTCCTTGATAGTGTAATGCTTCACCTCCAATAAATATATCTGACAAGAAGAAGGAAGTACCAAAACTTCTATCCATAATCAATAATAATGCAGCAGATAATAATACTGGGAAAGAAACTACACCAATTACAGCTGTAATAAATAAAGCCCACATAGTTAAAGGTAATCTAGTCATAGACATACCTTTTGTACGTAAATTCAAAACAGTAACTATATAGTTCAAAGACCCCATTAAAGAAGAAGCAATGAAAATAGCCATAGATACCAACCATAATGTCATACCTAAACCAGAACCTGGTTGTGCTTGTGGTAATGCACTTAATGGAGGATAAATAGTCCATCCAGCAGCTGCAGGACCAGCCTCAATAAATAATGATCCTACCATGATAATCGCAGATAAAAAGAACATCCAATAAGAAAGCATGTTCATAAAACCTGAAGCCATATCACGTGCTCCAATTTGCAATGGAATTAATAAGTTACTAAAAGTACCACTTAAACCCTGTGTTAACACGAAGAATACCATAATGGTACCGTGGATAGTTACTAATGCTAAATAAATATTCGCATCCATTACTCCATCAGGAGCCCATTTTCCTAAAAGAACTTCAAATATCTTAAAAGATTCACCTGGCCAAGCCAATTGCATTCTGAATAATAAAGACATGGCAATACCAATGATACCCATTAACAAACCTGTAATAAGGAATTGTTTAGAGATCATCTTATGATCTTGACTAAAGATATACTTTGTTACAAAAGTTTCTTTATGATGTGCGTGTTCTGACATGATTTATTTTTATAATTTTTTTAAACCGAAATCCTTAATTAGTTTACTCCAATAATTGAAGCTTCGTCATCTGAAATAAACACTTCTGACTGTGCCATTTCACCATTTGAAGAATCATCTTTACCCATTGATGCAGCAAAAGTTTTTTGCTCTTTCATCCAAGCATTAAAATCTTCTTCAGATTCTACGATGATTTTCATTTGCATATTGTAGTGAGACTGCCCACAAATTTTGTTACACAATAATAGGTAATCAAATTCGTATGGGTCTGCATCTTCACCATTAGCACGCTTTTCAGCTCTAATGTCATTAATACGCTCTACCTTTTCTACAATTCCTCCATCAGCTCTCATTTCCTCAGTTGTTACTGTTGGAGTGAAAGAGAATTGAGTGATCATACCCGGGACACAGTTCATCTGTGCTCTAAAGTGAGGCATGTATGCAGAGTGAATTACGTCTTGAGATCTCATTTTGAATAAAACTTTCTTACCTACTGGTAAATGTAATTCTGTTGCAATAACATCATCATCAGCATTTGGATCTGCTTCATTGATTCCTAAAATATTAGAACTTGCGATATCAATCAATCTAACATTGGCTTCACCTAATGTATTATCTTGACCAGCGTATCTAGCTTTCCAGTTAAACTGTTGTGCATATAATTCTATAACCATAGGATCTTCATCTTCAGAATTCACATCCATAATCGTAGTCCAAGTAAATAATCCATAAAGAATTAAACCAGCTAAAGTAATTACTGGGATAATAGTCCAAATCATTTCTAACTTGTCATTATCTGCATAGAACAATGCTTTTTTACCTTTTTGTCCTTTGTATTTATAAGCAAAGAAAAATAACAATCCTTGAGTTAAAAACTGAACGAAAAAGATTAAAACCATAGACATGGTCATAAGAAAATCATAATCGTCACCATGTTCAGATGCTGGTGTACCTAGAACTAAAGGTCCCCATTTGAAAACACCATATATCATGAAGATATAAAAAGCGGCCAAAAATCCAAACATTAGATAACCGTTCAATTTGTTATCCTTATCATTTGCAACCTCCGAATTATCGGTATGTGCTTGCGACAATTCGAATATCTTGCTCATTTGCCAAATTGCGATGGCAACCAGAACTAAAACTATTATTGCTAAAAAGGTAGTCATTATATAATTTTTGTTTACTCTATACTCTATTAATAGTGGAAATGTTTACTTTCTTCAATAAATGGATCACGCTTAGGTAACCATACTTTAGTTTTAGCAAAAGCACTTGTTACTGTAATTAAGAATAAACCTAAGAAGAATAAAATACTTCCAATCTCTGGAGCTCCGAAAGACCAGTGCTCACCTACTGTTGAAGGCATTACAATTTGGAAAAGATCCATGTAATGACCTATAAGAATAAACGTACCCGCTAAGAAAATAAACCAAGGTTTACGTTTAAAATCACTATTCATTAAAATAAGGAATGGGAACAAGAAGTTGATGGCAACCATTCCAAAGAATATTGGATTATAGTGCTCAATTCTTGGTAAGAAATATCCAGATTCCTCAGGGATGTTTGCATACCACTGTAACATGAATTGTCCAAACCATAAATATGTCCAGAAGATACTTAAACCAAACATAAATTTAGCTAAATCATGTAAGTGACTATCATTAACAAACTCTAAAAGACCTTTAGATTTCAAATAAACAGTACTCATAGCAATAACTGTAATAGCACTTACAAACATTGTTGCGAAAACATACCAAGCAAATAATGTACTATACCAGTGTGGCTCTAAACTCATGAACCAATCCCAAGCCATCATAGATTCTGAAACAAAGAAGAATAATAAGAAAAATACAGATATTTTAAAGTTCTTCTTATAGTTTGAATCATCTGTAGCTTCATCTTGAGCCAATGAATATTTTCTAGAGATAAATCTATATCCAATCCAACCAGCGATAAAGATAGCAGCTCTAATAATGAAGAAAGGTGAATTCAAATATCCACTTTTACCAGCTAAAATTGTATCGTGATCTGTAATTCCAGGTTCCATCCAAAGATACAGGTGATTCATGTGTGATATTGTCAATACAAAAAAGACAAACAAAATAATACCACCAGGAACCAAGTAAGATGTAATCGCCTCCATTACTCTAAACAATACTGGAGACCATCCTGCTTGTGCTACTCTTTGAACTGCATAGAATACCAAGGTACCTAGAGACAACATAAAGAAGAAAAATCCAGCAATTAACACAGCAGACCAAGGTCTGTTTTGTAATTGATGAAATACATGCTCTGCGTGTTCATCGTGACCAGCTTCCGCATGATGTGTACTTTCTGCATTATGTTCATCTTCGGCATGATGGGCAACTTCACCTTCATGATGATCCATTTTCATTACATGCGCTTCTTCCGCTTCAGCATGGCCACCGCCGTGATGTGCACTAGCCTCTTTTACTATTGCAGCAGCTTCTTCAACAGTTGATGGAGCATTTAAGAATCCCATTGCGATTCCAATTAACCCCAAAACCATGCAAACAATTGCAGTAATTTTTAATTTATTTGATAACGTGTACATATCTCTTAACGAATATTTTTCTGTTGAAGTTTGTTTTTATTTCGACAATTTAGTTTTGAGACTCATCACATACTCAGCAACTTGCCAGCGTTCTTTCTCATTCAATTGAACAGCATAAGAACCCATAGAGTTTAATCCGTAATAAATTACATGATAAACACTACCTTCTGAAATATCTCTATCGGCATAATTAGGAACCCCTAAAAACTTTTCTCTCTCTACCAATGTTCCATTACCATCACCTTTATCACCGTGACAAATGGCACAATAAATTGTAAAAAGCTCTTTACCTTTAGCCATATCAGCTTCCATATTCACACTATCCAGAGGACTATGAAGATTTACCTTAGCTAGATCGTACCCTTCTGTGGTGTTCTCATAATCATAAGGCAACCATCCTCTTTTGATTGTATTTGCTGGCGGAAGTTGTGCTTCTTTATCATTTGGAAAAGCGTCTGACTCCTGGTATGTTTCATAACTTACACCTT
The DNA here is from genome assembly GCF_900116665.1 of Pustulibacterium marinum. Classification (GTDB taxonomy): domain Bacteria; phylum Bacteroidota; class Bacteroidia; order Flavobacteriales; family Flavobacteriaceae; genus Pustulibacterium; species Pustulibacterium marinum. The sequence continues at coordinate 50,436 of NZ_FPBK01000008.1, forward strand.
CATACATGTTAGGGAAGTATTGATAGTTTGGTTTAGAACTATTGAAACAAGAAGTTACAGAAGCTGCAACACCCAAAACAATTCCTATTTTAAATAAGCTTTTCATATCTTATATTAATGCTTTTCTGAAACAATTACTTCAACTGCTCCAGTTTCTTCTAACAAAGCAGTTAATTCTTTTTCATTTCCATGAAGCGCAATCTCCATTAAGAAATGATCATCTGTTGTTCTTACGTCTGGATTTTCAGCTTCTTTAAATGGCCATAATCTACTTCTCATGTAGAATGTGATTACCATTAAGTGAGCCGCAAAGAAAACTGTCATTTCAAACATAATTGGAATGAATGTTGGCAAGTTTTCAATGAAACTAAAACTTGGTTTACCACCAATGTTTTGAGGCCAGTCAACAATCATCATATAGTACATCATTGTTGCAGCAACACTGATTCCTACACAACCAAAAATAAAAGAACAAATAGCTAATCTTGTATGCTCTAAGCCCATGGCTTTATCCAATCCGTGTACCGGAAAAGGCGTAAAGATTTCTTCTATATGATGCTTTTCTGCTTTTACCTTTTTAACAGCATGTAAAAGCACATCATCATCATTGTAAATAGCTTGTATAACTTTATTACTCATGATTGCCGTCTCTTAATTTTTTATATTTTTCACCAGATGATTTCAAAATAGTTTTTACCTCTGCCTGTGCAATTACAGGGAATGTTCTTGCATATAATAAGAACAATACGAAGAAGAAACCGATAGTTCCAATGAACACTCCTATATCTATAAATGTAGGAGAGAACATTGTCCAAGATGATGGTAAGTGACCTTTACTTAAGTCGATAACGATAATATCGAAACGCTCAAACCACATTCCTATGTTTATCACAATAGAAACAATGAAAGACCACATATAGTTCGTTCTTAATTTTTTAACCCATAAAGTTTGTGGAACAATGAAGTTACAGATAATCAATGCCCAGAAAGCCCACCAGTAAGGTCCAGTTGCTGCTCCAATAGACATATATGTATAATCTTCATAATTTGTTCCTGAATACCATCCGATAAAGAATTCAGTGATATAAGCAACCGATACAACTCCACCGGTTAACAAGATTACTTTATTCATATTTTCGATATGAACAATCGTAATGTAGTTTTCTAGATTTGAAACCTTTCTCATGATGATCAACAATGTTAATACCATTGCAAATCCAGAGAAGATAGCTCCAGCTACGAAATACGGAGGGAAAATTGTTGAGTGCCATCCAGGTATTACAGAAGTAGCAAAGTCAAAAGATACAATGGTGTGTACCGAAAGTACTAAAGGAGTTGCCAAACCAGCTAATACCAAAGAAACCTCTTCAAAACGTTGCCAATCTTTAGCACGTCCACTCCATCCGAAACTTAATAAAGAATAAATTTTCTTTTGGAAAGGCTTCACAGCTCTATCACGAAGCATTGCAAAATCAGGTAACAAACCAGTCCACCAGAAAACCAATGAAACCGATAAATAGGTAGAAATTGCGAATACATCCCATAAAAGCGGTGAGTTAAAGTTTACCCACAAAGAACCAAACTGGTTAGGAATAGGTAATACCCAATAAGCTAACCAAGGACGTCCCATGTGAATAATTGGGAAAAGACCCGCCTGAACTACCGAGAAAATTGTCATTGCCTCAGCAGAACGGTTAATCGCCATTCTCCACTTTTGACGGAACAATAATAATACTGCAGATATCAAGGTACCTGCGTGACCAATACCAACCCACCAAACGAAGTTAGTAATATCCCAGGCCCAACCAACAGTTTTGTTAAGCCCCCAAACACCAATACCGGTAGATACAGTATAAATGATACATCCAAGTCCCCATAAAAAGGCAACCAATGCTATTGAGAACACTATCCACCATTGTTTGTTTGCTCTCCCTTCAACCGGAGCGGCTACATCAACAGTAACATCGTGATAAGTCTTATCACCGGTTACTAAGGGTTCACGTATAGGTGCTTCGTAATGCGACGCCATAATACTATTTTATATAATAATTATTAGTTTATTTTATTTTATCTTAAGCTTCTTCTGTGTTTCTAACTTTTACTTGATAGATCACATTTGGTCTTGTTCCTTTGAATCCTAGTAAATGATACATACGGTCATCTTCTTTTAACTTAGATATTTCACTCTCTTTGTTATTAACATCACCAAATACCATTGCTCCAGTACTACATGCAGCAGAACAAGCAGTTTGGAATTCTCCATCCTCTATTGTTCTACCTTCACGTTTGGCATCAAGAATAGTTTTTTGTGTCATTTGCATACACATAGAACATTTCTCCATAACACCTCTAGAACGTACTACAACATCTGGATTCAACACCATACGACCTAAATCATTATTCATATGGAAATCAAATTCATCATTCTCAGCATATAAGAACCAATTGAAACGACGAACTTTATAAGGACAGTTATTAGCACAATAACGAGTACCAACACATCGATTATAAATCATTTGATTTTGACCTTGACGACCATGTGAAGTTGCCGCTACAGGACAAACTGTTTCACAAGGCGCATGATTACAATGCTGACACATCACCGGTTGAAATGCTACCTGTGGATTCGCAGAAGGATCTTCTAACTCATGATAAGTTGAAATTGCCCCAGGAGCTGCTTCCACTTTTTCAACATCCGCTTCAAAACTTTCTTCAGAAGAATAGTATCTATCAATACGCAGCCAATGCATATCTCTAAATTTTCTAATCTCACTTTTACCTACAACAGGTACATTATTTTCCGCATGACATGCAATAACACATGCTCCACACCCTGTACATGAAGACAAGTCTATAGACAAGTTAAAGTGATGCCCAACAGTTGTATCAAATTCCTGCCATAAGTTAGCCTCATCAGCTTCAACCTCTTGATGCATCATAGATACTTCTGGTTGAGGATTCCAATGATGAGCATTTTCAGTATTAAATACCTCTAAAGTAGTTTCTCTTAAAATATCTCCACGACCATCTAAAGTATTTTGCATCTGAACTGAAGCAAACTCATGAGTCCCAGAAACTTTTTCAATTTTCACAGGCTGAACATTATTTCCTTCAAAATAAAACGGATAAGCATTTACACCTACCTGCATTTCTTCTTGAACACCTTCCTTCTTACCATACCCAAGAGCTAAACCAACAGATCCCTTTGCTTGACCAGGTTGAATTAAAACTGGAACAGTAGCAGAAACTCCATTAACGGTAATTTTTGCATAACTACCGTCTAAACCTCCATTATCAGCTAATGTATTTTCAAAGCCCCATGCATCAGCATCAGCTTTAGATACCGTTAGATAGTTATCCCAAGTATTTCTTGTAATTGGATCCGGAAATTCTTGCAACCAAGGATTATTTGCCTGCTGACCATCACCCATACCGGTTTTGGTATACAACATCAATTCAACACCTTCTACTGAAGATTTCGCTAAACGAACAGCGTAATCACCAGCACCAGAAGCTAAAACTACAGGTGCAGATTCGACATTCATAGCCCCTTCCGAAACAACTCCTTCATTAGAAGCTGTTACACCAGCAGATGTATTTTTATAAACCCCATCATGTAATGCTTGATTCCAACTAGAACCATTCAAGATTGACGTTGTCCAATTTTCTTTTACATATTCGTAATAAGAAGTATCATTACCCATCCAGTTTAATAATGCATCCTGAAATTGCATAGTATCAAACAATGGACGAATAGTTGGCTGCATTAAACTGTAATGACCTTTTTTAATCTCTACATCACCCCAAGACTCTAAATAATGAGGCATTGCAGCTACATATGTAGATTTCAATGCTGTTTCATCCTCTTTCATAGAGAATACTACAGATGTACCTACTTTACTCAATCCTTGTTCAAAAGATTTAGCTTCTGCTAAAGTATATAAAGGATTTACCCCCACCATTACTAGAACTCCTACTTTACCAGAGTTCATATCTTTTATTAACGATTGAACTGAACTAAAATTACCTTTTCTAGTATATAAAGGTGAAGATGGATCAAAAGCCTCACTAGACAGACTCTCATTGATAGCTAAAGCCAATGCTTGCGCATTATCATCTTGCAAACCTGTAAGAACAACTGCTTTTGAACCAGCTTTCTTAACCTGCTTTGCAGCAGCCTTCACAGCCTCTTCTGCAGCTTCAGGAAGAGAACCTCCTATAGAAACTCCAGTCATAGCACCGTAAAATTTAGCAATTGCTATTTTAACTTGACTTGGCGTTAACGCAACTCTCTTATCTGCATTAGCACCTGTCAAACTCATATTAGATTCAAACTGAACATGGCGAGACATTTTTCCATTACTCGGAACTCTACCCTTTGCATAACTACCTTCAAAACCTCCACCTTGCCAATCAGCAATAAAATCAGCATCAAAAGAAACTATAACTTCAGCTTTTGACAAATCGTAATCTGCCATTGCACGTGTACCATATTTAGCTTCAAAAGCATTCAAAGCTGCATCTTCCGAAACAGCATCATAAATAACATGCTTTACACCACCAACAGCAGCAGAATATTCGCTTACCAATTTAGCAGTGGAAGGACTCGCAAAAGTTTGCGTTAAAAACACAACATCTTTACCCTGAGCTTTTGCTTGTTGAATTTTAGCCTTCACATCAGCATTCAAATCAGACCAAGAAACATCTTTCCCATCCTTTTTAGGACCCTGAACACGTTTTGTATCATACATAGACAATACAGATGCAACTACTCTTGCATTTGCACTACTATTAACTTCTGCTTTATCATGATTTTTTACAAATATTGGCCTACCCTCTCTGGTTTTAACCAATACACTTGCAAAATCATACCCATCCGCTATTGTAGACGCATAGTAATTAGCTACACCCGGACGTATTTCTTCTGGCTGTACTACGTAAGGTATTGCCTTTTTCACAGGACCTTCACAAGCTGCTAAAGATGCAGCAGCAGTACTAAAACCAACAAACTTTAAAAAGTCTCTTCGTGATGTTGCTGAAGAATCTTCTTGAGATTGCTCTCCTAAAAATTGATCAACAGGAATCTCATTTACAAACTCATTCTGTTTTAGCGTCTCAACCTTAGAGCTATTCTCAGGTTTTAGCTCTTCGACACTTACCCAGTATTTTTTGTTTGATGCCATGTTATATATAAAATTAGCTCTTTTGACAATTAATTAATAGTGACACTTACCACACTCTAGACCACCTAAGTCACCAATGGTCAACTCATCTTTACCATACTTTTTGGCAAGTTGATCGTGAATTTTACCGTAATACTCTTCATAGTACTCATTACCATCCATCTTCACATTTGTCTCACGGTGACAGTTGATACACCAACCCATAGTTAACGGCGCATACTGCTCTAAAACTTCCATCTCCTCAACTGGTCCGTGACATTCTTGACACATTACACCAGCAACAGTTACGTGTTGAGAGTGATTGAAATACGCAAAATCAGGTAAATTATGAATACGAACCCATTTCACAGATTCTGTTTCTCCAGTATAAGTCATTGTTGAAGCATCCCAACCAACAGCTTTGTATAACTTTTGGATTTGAGCATCGTAAAATTCTTTTGGATGTTTTTCTGTTCCCGTCTCTTCAGCAACCTCACTAATATTCTTATGACAGTTCATACAAATATTCAAGGAAGGAATTCCTGATGTTTTACTAACACGTGCAGAAGAGTGACAATACTTACAGTCAATACCATTATCACCAGCGTGAATTCTGTGTGAGAAATGAATTGGCTGCACTGGCTGATAACCTTTATCTACACCTACCTGCATAAAGTAACCGTAGGCAAAGTATGCAGAAACCAACAATAAGAAAATCACTGAAACAATCACCAAGAATTGGTTTTGAACAAATGCTTTCCAAATCGGCAGTCTTTTTTCTTTCTCTTCGCTTAATGCTATTCCATTCGCTTCAGCAATTCTTCTTAATGTCTGATTAACCACATAAAGCATTACAATCATTAACGCAAAACCAAGCGCTAAAGCTCCTAAAACTATATTTGTATTAATCCCACCTGAATTACCACCATCTGAACTCCCAGAACCACCATCAGTTGAAGCAGTTTGTTTTGGCTCAGCTTTTGGCTGCATTGTGTAAGCAATGATATCGTCAATATCCGCTTCAGACAGCTGTGGAAAAGCAGTCATTTGAGTTTGGTTAAATTCTTCATAGATAGCTACCGCATCAGCATCACCTGCTTTTATCAATGCAGAACTATTATGAATCCAACTGTACAACCATTCCTTATCATGCTTGTCGCCTACACCACGAAGCGCAGGACCTGTCATTCTTTTATCTAAAGCGTGACATGCAGCACAATTGGAGTTAAAGAGTTTTTTCCCATTTGCAGGATCACCAGCAGCATCAGTACCTGAAGTAGCTGCTTGCTCTGTAGAAGCAGCATCTTCCGAAGTTGCTTCCTGTGAAAAAACAGTGGTTGAAAATGCTAACAGAAGTGCTAGACTTAAACCTAAAATTTTAGAGGTTGAATAACGGTGTTTCACCTTTTTCATATTAGTAAATTGTATTATCAATCTAAAGTTGGCATGATTTTTACAATGATAAAAATCATATATTCCGATGAACTGAGAGCAAAAATACAATATAGAGTCCATTTTAGAAATGTTACAGAAGCGTTAATATTCAATTTATATCAATTCTAAATAATTTTAAATTTCCATACCCAAACAATAAAAATTACTTTTGCAACATTAAGTATTCAATATGAGATTTTTAAAGATGAAAAAACTGTATGCATTATCCTTTTTAGGATTATTTTCTACACAGATAAATTATAGTCAAACGGAAAATAACAACATAGAACAACCCGAAGTTGTAGCCAAATTAATGGAACTTAAAACTGAGCTTGGATATGATGAAAACATAGATAAAATCTATAAAATTCAGATATACAGCGGTGGTAAAGCCAATACTGAAGAAGCTTCTAAAGAATTCATAGAAAAGTTTCCTGATTGGAATTTTGAAATCAACTATGAGTATCCAAACTACAAATTAAGAGCAGGAAAATTTAGAACAAGACTAGAAGCAGACAAGCACTTAATTGCCATTAAAAAAGAATACCCAGGAGCACTGATCATTAATCCTAAGAAATAAAAAAAGCCGGCTTAAAAGCCGGCTTTTTTTTACTTCTTATTAATTCTAAATATTATAATTTCTTCTTAACAGCTACTTCTTGGAACGCCTCTATAATATCACCTTCTTTGATATCATTGTAGTTCTTCACTTGCATACCACAGTCATAACCTTTAGACACTTCTTTCACATCATCCTTGAATCGTTTTAGAGAAGCTAATTCACCTGTATAGATAACTACACCATCTCTAATTAATCGAATTCCAGAACTTCTGTAAATCTTACCATCTGTTACCATACAACCAGCAATAGTACCGATTTTAGATATTTTGAATGTTTCACGAATTTCAGCTGATCCTGTAATCTCCTCTTTCATTTCTGGAGACAACATACCTTCCATTGCATCTTTCAAGTCATTGATAGCATCGTAAATAATAGAATATGTTCTGATATCAATTTCTTCCTTATCGGCAATAGACCTTGCATTACCCATTGGACGCACATTAAATCCGATAATAATTGCATCTGAAGCCGAAGCTAACAATACATCAGATTCCGTAATTGGTCCAACTGCTTTGTGAATAATATTAATTTGAATCTCTTCGGTTGACAATTTCTGGAAGGAGTCTGTTAATGCTTCTACAGAACCATCCACATCACCTTTAAGAATTACGTTCAACTCTTTAAAGTCACCAAGAGCAATACGTCTACCAATTTCATCAAGTGTAATATGACGTTGCGTTCTTACAGACTGCTCACGCTGTAATTGAGTACGTTTAGCCGCAATCTGTTTAGCTTCTCTTTCATCTTCAAAAACATTGAACTTATCACCCGCCTGCGGAGCACCGTCCAAACCTAATACAGAAACAGGAGTTGATGGACCAGCTTCTTTGACTACATTTCCACGCTCGTCATGCAGAGCTTTCACTTTACCACTATGTTTACCAGCAAGCACATAATCACCTACTTTCAAAGTTCCTGCCTGAACAAGAACAGTTGCAACATATCCACGTCCTTTATCTAAATAAGCTTCAACAATAGTACCTGATGCAGCTTTATCAGGATTTGCTTTTAGATCTAAGATCTCAGCCTCAAGAAGCACTTTTTCAAGCAACTCTTTGACACCTGTACCTTTTTTAGCAGAAATATCGTGAGACTGAATACTACCTCCCCAATCTTCTACTAGCAAATTCATACCTGCTAAACGCTCTTTAATTCTATCAGGATTTGCAGTTGGTTTATCAATTTTGTTAATAGCAAAAATCATTGGAACCCCAGCTGCCTGAGCATGCGAAATAGCTTCTTTCGTTTGCGGCATGATGTCATCATCTGCAGCAATTACGATAATAGCAATATCCGTAACCTGTGCACCACGCGCACGCATTGCAGTAAACGCTTCGTGACCAGGAGTATCTAAGAATGCTATCCTTTGTCCGCTTTCGAGTTTTACTCCATATGCACCAATATGCTGCGTAATACCTCCACTTTCACCAGCAATCACATTCTCTTCACGAATATAATCTAGTAAAGAGGTTTTACCGTGATCAACGTGCCCCATCACTGTTACAATAGGCGCTCTTGCTTTTAAATCTTCTTCTGCATCTGGAGCATCTTGAATAGCTTCTTCGATATCAGCCGTTACAAACTCTACTTCATAACCAAACTCATCTGCAACAATAGAAAGTGTTTCGGCATCTAATCTTTGATTCATGGTAACCATGATACCTAAAGACATACACGCACCTATCACTTTATTAATTGGCACATCCATCATGGTAGCAACTTCATCAACTGTTACAAATTCTGTAACCTTTAACACTTTGCTATCCGCTTCTTGCTGTGCTATTTCATCCTGAGTTTTTTGGCGGTGGGTATCTCTCTTCTCTCTACGATACTTAGCTCCTTTATTCTTAGAACTTTTACCCTGTAGTTTTTCAAGAGTCTCACGTACTTGCTTTTGAACATCTTCTTCAGAAGGCTCCTCTCTTTTTACAGTACGGAATTTACTTCCACCTTTTTTACCTTTTCCTGCATTAGGATTAGGTCGGTTTCCACCTCTATTATTGTTAGAACGGTTTCCACCACCAGAATTAGGGTTCGCATTATTACCACCAGAATTGTTATTGCTAGTAATACGTTTACGCTTCTTCTTATTATTATCTCTGTTGGAATTGTTATTCCCTTTGGATTTATTATCCTCTTTTTTCTTTTTAGGCTTTTGAAATTGAGATAGATCTATCTTTTCTCCAACTACCTTGGGACCTGACAGTTTCTTATACTGTGTCTGAATAACTTCAGGCTCTCCCGATTCTTCTTTAACTTCCTGCTTCGGCTTCTCTTGTTTTGCAACAGGTTTACCTACAGGTTTATTTTCTTTTTTAAATTCTTGAGGTTTAGGCTTTTGAACAGGTTCATTTTTTGGAGTTTCCACAGGCTTCTGCTTCACCTCCGGAGCCACCTCTTCTTTAGGGGCTTCTTTTTTAACAGGAGTTTCTTTTTTAACTTCTGGCACTTGCTTTACTTCAGCAGCTTTTTCCTCCACTTTTACTGGCTGTTGCTCTTCTTTCTTGTCCTCCTGAACCGGTTGCTTCTCAACTGTTTCTTTTTTCGGATTCAAATCAATCTTCCCAACTGTTTTAGGACCAGACAAACTAGCACGCGCTTTTACAACAGAAGATTCTTCTGCTTTACGCTTTTTCTCCTGCTCTTTCTCCAACTCCAAACGTATAGCTTCCTTCTCTTTACGCTTTTCCTCTCCAACTTCTTTGGAAGCTACTTTTTTACTCTTGTCAGTTTGAAATTCCGCTAATAAAACACCGTAAACCTCATTCGATATTTTAGTAGTTGGCCGCGCTTCAACATCATGCCCTTTTGCAGCAAGATATTCCACAGCACGATCCAAAGAAATATTCAACTCTCTGAGTACCCTGTTTAGCCTAATTGTTTTGTGTTCAGACATATATTATTTTTTATTCCTCCTAATTTTTCTTCAGGACTAGTCTTCGAACTCTTCTTTTAGAATACGAACAACATCCTGAACGGTTTCTTCTTCTAAATCAGTTCTTCTAACCAACTCAGCGACATCTAATTCAATAACGCTTTTTGCAGTATCTAAACCGATTTTTTTGAATTCTTCGATAACCCACACTTCGATTTCATCAGAGAATTCTGTCAACTCAACATCCTCTTCTACACCTTCTCTATACACATCTATCTCATAACCGGTTAATTGACCCGCCAAACGAATGTTATAACCTCCTTTTCCGATCGCTTTTGAAACCTCTTCCGGCTGTAAATAAACCTGAGCTGTTTTTGATTCCTCATTCAAAGAAACAGAAGTTACTCTTGCAGGACTTAATGCTCTGGTAATAAACAGCTGTGTATTTGTGGTATAATTAATTACATCAATATTTTCATTCCCCAACTCACGTACAATACCATGAATTCTAGACCCTTTCATACCTACACAAGCACCTACAGGATCAATTCTATCATCATAAGAATCTACTGCAACTTTTGCTTTTTCACCCGGGATTCTAACCACTTTTTTAACTGTGATTAATCCATCAAAGATCTCAGGAATCTCTTGTTCAAACAATTTCTCAAGAAAAGCAGGAGATGTTCTTGACATGATAATTGAAGGTTTACTGCCTTTCAATTCTACATTTTCAATAATACCTCTAACATTTTCTCCTTTTCTAAAAAAGTCTGAACCTATTTGCTTATCCTTTGGTAAAACTATCTCATTCCCTTCATCGTCTAACAAAATAACTGCTCTGTGACGAATGTGGTGCACTTCTGCTGTATAGATTTCACCAATAATATCTTTAAACTGCTTATAGATGGTAGTATTATCATGCTCATGAATCTTTGAAATAAGGTTTTGACGTAAAGCCAAAATTGCTCTTCTTCCAAGATCTATAAGTTTCACCTCTTCAGACACATCTTCACCAACTTCAAAGTCTGGCTCAATCTTTCTTGCTTCAGTCAACTCAATTTCCTGATTAGGATCCTCTACTTCACCATCAGCTACAACAATTCGGTTTCTCCAAATTTCTAAGTCACCTTTATCAGGATTCACAATGATATCAAAGTTATCATCGGAGCCATATTTCTTTTTAAGTGCATTTCTAAAAACTTCTTCAAGAATTGCCATTAACGTTACACGATCAATGAGTTTATCGTCTTTAAACTCAGAAAATGATTCGATCAATGCAAGATTTTCCATGTCATCTTTTTAATTAAAATATTACCATCACTTTAGCTTCTTTTATTGCATCAAAAGCTATTTCTTCTTTTTTCTGCACAGTTACCTTTCCTTTTCCAACAGGTTTTGGCTCACGCGCTTTAAACTCTAAAGTTATCTTAAGATCGTCTACAGCTGTCAATTCACCCTCTATAGGTTTACTAACATCATGTAACTTCACAGACAACTTTCTTCCAATATTCTTTTGATACTGTCTTTTTATAGACAACGGTTCAGAAAGACCTGCAGAAGTGACTTGCAGTGAAAAATCTTGTTCTTCTCTATCAAGATTATGTTCTATTTGTCGACTAACCTCAATACAATCATTCAAAGACACTCCATTATCACCATCCAAAATTACACAAATTGCATTAGATGAAGAAATAGATAGATCTATTAAAAACAGATCTTCTCTCTTTTCTAGCGCCTCGTTTAATAATTTTTCTACAGATTCTCTAAACATAGTCAAATATTAGAATTAAAAGAGGGGACTTAGCGTCCCCTCAAAATAATCGTCAATTATTCTTTAGACGGCAAATATAAGACTTTTTCAGGGTAAACCATAGAGTATCTGTAAATTATTATTATCTTTCAGAAACTTATTACAACTATAAACCAAAATGAAGAGAATTTTAGTACCCACGGACTTTTCCGAACAAGCCGAATACGCATTACAAACAGCAGCTCTTATTGCCAAAAAGCACGATGCAGAACTATTTTTGCTACACATGTTGAATCTTCCGGTTCACTTGTTAACAAATGACAAAAGCGAACTTCCTGAAGCTATTTATTTCATGAAATTAGCACACAAACAATTTGAAGATTTCATGGACAAACCATATCTAGAAGACATCAACACCCATGAAATAGTTGAAGCAAACGAAACTGCCCTCGGAATTAAAGAAGCAACCGAAAAACATAACATAGATTTAATAGTTATGGGATCTAGCGGAGCATCTGGAATTAGCGAAATATTTGTTGGTTCTAACACAGAAAAGGTAGTTCGCTATTCAGAAAAACCTGTTTTGGTTGTAAAAAACCCAATGACAGACGTTAGCAATATTGACGACATGGTATACGCATGTAGTTTTGCCGAAGAGTTAAAAGAAAGCTTTAAAAAAGCTGTAACATTTGCTGAAGATTTCAACAAAACACTTCATATACTATATGTTAACACTCCTAACAATTTCAAAACCACTCATGAAATTGAAAGAAGAATCAAAACATTCCTGAAAGACACAGCACCTTCAAAATACACCATCAATATTTACAATGATGAAACGGTTGAAGAAGGAATTTTAAATTTTGCAAACAGCATCAAAGCAGATATGCTAAGTATTAGTACACACGGCAGAAAGGGAATTGCCCAATTCTTTAACGGAAGTATAAGCGAAGACCTGGTTAACCACGCAATAAGACCTGTAATTACTTTCAAAGTTTAAGAAAACACTTAAAACAAAAAAACCTCTTAGAAAAACTAAGAGGTTTTTTTGTTGGCCTACAAGGACTCGAACCTTGAACGACTGAACCAAAATCAGCTGTGTTACCAATTACACCATAGGCCATTGCTTTATTGCGGATGCAAAACTACAACAAAATTTTACTCGCGCAAGTTTTTTTAGAAAAAATATTCCACTTTTTTTCAGAAGAACACATTACAAAGCTAATTATCAATGATTAAAGTTAAAAAAAATATTTTAAAAATATTAATCTCATTTTCTCGTTTAAAAATGCGATTGAACTTTTATAATAATTAGTAAATTCGCCACAACTATAATAACTATAAGAAAAACTTTATGTTTTCAAGAGATTTTAACAAATGGAATACCATTACCGGTTGGTTAGTTTTTTTTGCTGCACTACTAACTTACGGCCTTACTGTAGAACCAACTGCCAGTTTTTGGGATTGCGGAGAATACATATCTACCTCAGCTAAACTACAAGTTGGACACCCACCAGGAGCACCTTTTTTTCAAATGATGGGTGCGTTTTTTGCAATGTTCGCTGCTAATCCTGAAAAAGTTGCCCTCATGGTTAACTTCATGTCTGTTTTTTCAAGCGCATTTGCTGTACTATTCATGTTTTGGAGCGTTACCAATCTTACCAAAAAAATGGTATTAAGTGACAACACTGAATTTACAAATGCCAAAGCAATAGCAATTTTAGGAAGCGGTATTGTTGGTGGTCTTGCATTAACTTTTTCAGATAGTTTTTGGTTTAATGCGGTTGAAGCCGAAGTATACGCCATGGCCATTTTCATGATGTCACTTATGTTTTGGCTAGGTCTAAAATGGACCGATAATTTAAACGACCCTAGAGGTAGTAGATGGCTTATTCTTATAGCCCTAGTTATTGGACTTTCTTTTGGAGTTCACTTCATGGCTCTTTTAACAATTCCAGCAATTGGGATGATGTATTTCTTCAGATCTCACTATGAAAAGAATCTGAAAAATTTCATTATAGCCAATGTTGTTTCGGTAGCTATTTTATTATTTATATTCAAATTATTATTACCATACACACTAGCCTTATTCGGTTATCTTGAAGTTTTCTTTGTAAACTCGGTAGGGCTTCCGTTCAATTCCGGGACTATTATTGCTACTTTATTAATCATTGGTGCTTTCTATTATGGTTTAAGTTATTCAAAAAAGAAAGAGTATATTAATTTGAATACAGGAATTCTTTGCACTGTTTTCGTTTTAATAGGATTTTCCACATGGTTAATGATACCTATAAGAGCAAATGCAAATACAGTGATCAATGAGAATGATCCTTCGGACGCAAGAACACTTTTAGCCTATTACAATCTTGAACAATATCCTGAAACCCACTTGTTATACGGACCTATGTATTCTCAGAAATATGTGCGTCTAGACCCAAACAATCCATATGTTGATGGAAAACCTAAGTACGAGAAGAACGACAAAACAGGGAAATACGAGATTGTAAACTATTGGAAAGGAGAAATGCCAAATCTTGATGATAGTCAAAAAGGACTATTACCAAGAATGTGGAGCGAGGATCACGCTGCCAACTACATGAAAAGAACAGATATCTTAGATTTCAATATCAAAGCCGATTATGTAGATAGTGAAGAACTTAGAACAGCCGTTTCTAACTTTAGATCTCAAGTAGCATCTGGCAGTATTTCTGTTGATGAATACGAAAACTTCTTAAACGATTTTCAAGATTACCTAGATATTGAGAGACCTACACTAGGCCAAAACCTATCTTATTTTGGAAACTTCCAAATTTGGTATATGTATTTTAGGTATTTCGGCTGGAATTTTATTGGAAGAAGTGATGACATTCAAGGAAAACAAGATGGTCATGGCCGTGTTTTATCTGGTGTAAAAATAATTGATGATATTTTCAAATCACAAGACAATCTTCCTTCAGACGATTTAAATAACGCAGCGAGGAATACATATTTCTTTTTACCTCTAATTTTAGGTATTGTAGGCATTCTATTCCAAGCAAGCAAAAGTGAAAGACAGTTTTGGATATTACTTGTTCTTTTCCTTTTTACCGGAATTGCCTTAAAATTATACCTCAACGAAAGACCTTTTGAACCACGCGAACGTGACTATGCACTCGTAGGATCTTTTTACGTTTTTTGTATGTGGATAGGAATTGGAGTTTATGGAATATTTGATGCCTTTAGAAAAGTATTGACTCCAAAAATTTTAGCCCCTGTTGTTGTGCTAGTTTCTTTACTAGCTGTACCAACTGTTATGGCTTACGAAAACTGGGATGACCATGACAGATCTAACAGATACACTGCCCAATCTATGGCGAAATCTTATTTAGATTCTGTCCAAGAAGATTCAGATCCTATTCTATTCACTATTGGAGATAATGACACCTTTGCACTTTGGTATGCTCAAGAGATAGAAGGATACCGTACCGATATTAGAACCATCAATACACAGTTATTCGCTACAGCATGGTATATTGATCAAATGAAGAGACAAACCTACGAGAGTAGCCCAATACCTTCTCAATTATCTCATGACCAATACAAATATGGGACTAGAGACCAAATAGTATACATTCCGTTAACGGAGGAACGATGGGATATTAAACGTTTTATGGATTTCATAAGCAGTGACAACCCTAAATACAAAGTAG
Source organism: Pustulibacterium marinum (assembly GCF_900116665.1). Lineage (GTDB taxonomy): Bacteria > Bacteroidota > Bacteroidia > Flavobacteriales > Flavobacteriaceae > Pustulibacterium > Pustulibacterium marinum. The sequence goes on from NZ_FPBK01000008.1 coordinate 65,968, forward strand.
GATTTGTACGTGAACAACAAGGCTATGATATGTCTCAGCAGCCAGAAAGTTACAGACAGATGAACTTCTACCCTACCAATAAAATTAGAGTTCCGGTAAATAAACAAAACGTTCTGGAAAGTGGATTGGTGAAACCAGAAGACGCTGATCTTATTGTAGATTATATTGACATTGACCTTCCTAAATCGCAATTAATCAAAAACAGAATGATGATGCTAGACATTCTAGCTAATAACGATTGGAAACGTCCTATTTATTTCACAGGAGGAAGCTATGACGCTTCTGAATACATGTGGATGAAAGATTATCTTCAGCTAGACGGAATGGTTTACAAGCTAGTTCCTATTAAAACTGAAATAGATAAGAATAATCCTTATGAAATGGGTAGAATTGATAGTGATTTAATGTTCAACATCGTAAAACAATGGCACTGGGGTAATTCAGGTGATCCCGATGTATATCTTGATCCTGAAACCCGAAGAAATAGCATTAACTATCGTGGCAACATCGCACGCCTTGTTGAACAATTGATTAAAGAGGGTAAAAATGACCAAGCCGAAGAAGCTATTGCCATTGTTATGGATAATATGCCTGTAGATAGATTTGGTTACTACTTTTTAATTGATCCTTATATTGATGCTTACTACAAACTTGGAGAACAAGAAAAGGCAAGAGCCTTGTTCAAGCAGGTAGCTAAACATTATCAAGAATCATTAAAATATTACAGTACGCTTTCCCAAGACGATAAAAAAAACAACTCTTACAATATTGAAAGAACTGCATATCAGTACACCAATTTATTAGATATTGTAAGAAACAATACCGACATGCAATTCCTAAGAGAGCAAGGTGATGTTTTCAATAGTTACATTGAACTATTTGGTGGTATTGAAGACGATGCTTTGGAAGAACTCCCAGAAACATCTACAGAACTTGACTCAAGCATGCCAAAGGATACTATTAAAAATATGAATATACCAGAGGCAGAAGTAATCAATGAAGATTAAACTAATACAATCAAACGGCAGCCAAATGGTTGCCGTTTCTTTTCTATATGCTTTTTGTTAAAACTCCACAATTCTTAAAAAAAATAATTCCATCGGTAACATGGGACATCCCTACAACTGAAAAAGTAGTTTATTTAACTTTTGACGATGGACCAACTCCTGAAATTACAGAATGGGTTTTGGATCAGTTGGCACTATTCAACGCAAAAGCAACATTCTTCTGTATAGGTAAAAACATTGATGCAAACCCAAAGATCTTCAGAAAGATTCTATCAGAAGGACATTCAGTAGGAAATCATACATACAACCATATGAATGCTTGGAAAACAAACAAGCGTATTTATTTGGAAAATAGTTTCAAGACAGAAAATAGCATCCTAAAATTACATCCTCATTTCAAGTCTAAGAAACTATTTAGACCTCCTTACGGGAAATTTACTCCTTCAATCTTGAAAAGACTTAGAAAAGAAAATTATCAGGTTGTAGGTTGGGATATTATTACAGAAGATTATGACAAAAACCGTACCCCATCAAAAGTGCTATTAAATGTCACAAAAAACATTACTCCTGGAAGCATCATTGTTTTTCATGACAGCGTTAAAGCTTTTAAAAATTTGGAAGAAGTATTACCTAAAACATTAACCTTCCTTGAAAAGGAAGGCTATGTTATGAAATCTATTTAAACAAAGTGCTTTTTTAAAACAATCATTAGGTTTTCTTCTGTGAGATGTCCACTTTCTCGCCACACCATATCTCCTTCTTTATAAACCATAAGTGTTGGAACTACTTTTATCCTCAAAGCTTTTACAAGTTCAGGATTTTTGTCTACATCTATTTTTAAAACTTTTACCTTTCCTATTACGTTAGCTGCAACATTTCGCAACACCGTATTCATTTTTGGAGTTTGCTGATCTCTATCTGTGTAGAAATCTAATAATACAGGTATATTTTGACTTATCAGTTCTCCGAATTTGGACATATTTTTTTCTTTTTCAATAGCTTAATTTCAAATTTAACAAAATCAAAAAACAGATTTTGTTAATTAGCTACTAAAATTACTCTCAACAATTTTAAACCGTTTTCTTTTTTAGCTCAATCACCGTTATTTCTGGCCAAATACCTAGGCGACCAGGGAAGGCTAGATATCCAAATCCACGGTTTACATTTATGAGCTGATCATTTTTACCTGAGTAAATACCAGCCCAATGCTTATATCTCCATTTTACCGGACTCCATTTTACCCAACCTGGAATTTCTATACCAAACTGCATACCGTGTGTATGCCCGGAAAGCGTAATATGGAAATGATAATCATCATCAAGTACTTGTGCATCCCAGTGAGAAGGATCATGACTCATTAAGATCTTGAAGTCATCTGCTTGAATGTTTTCTTTTGCCTTTTGAAGATCTCCGGCCTTTTTAAAATGTCCACTACCCCAATTCTCAACTCCAACTAAGGCTATCTTTTGTCCATTTTTCTCAAGATACCTACTTTCATTCAATAGTAAATCAAAACCTATAACTTCTCTTTGTCTTCGCTTTAAATCTTCAAGATTGGCAATTTTTTCAGCTTCTGTATTCCATTCGAAATAATCTCCATAATCGTGGTTTCCTAACACCGAGAATTTACCATCTTTTGCTTCCAATTTTGAAAACAAATCTTGCCAATCATCAAGCTCCACTGCTCTGTTATTTACAAGATCACCGGTAAACAAAATCACATCGCTCTCTTGTTGATTGATCAAATCTATACCGTAAGCAATCTTCTCATGGTTATCAAAACTTCCACAATGAATATCGGAGACTTGCGTAATTCTATACCCATCAAATGCTTCTGGAAGATCATCAAATTCCAGTGTATATTTCAGTACTTTATAGTTATATTTTCCTCGGTACATTCCATAAAGCATTCCGGCAAAAGGAAGCGCAGCCAAACCAACTGCAATGGTGCTTATAAATTTTCTTCTTGAAGGTGCTGTAAATTTCTGTTCTGTACTAAAAAACTTATTATAGGTTGCGATAAAAAACCGAACAATGTCTTCGGAAAGTGCAAAAACTACAATCACAAGCGTAAAAATTGTCCAAGAAAGCATAAAGCCCATAGCATAACTTTTGGCCACAGTTAATACCTTTCCTCCATCTTGTTCAAACCAAAATTGATAGATAACATTCAATAAAATAAGTAAGGTAATAGCGGTGTATGTAACCCAAACCCAGCTTTGCTTGGAAAGGTTTTTAATTAATTGAAAAGCGTACAAGCTTAATACTACATATATAACTAAGAGAAAAATCCAGCGCATGATTTTAAAAAATTCAGGCACAAATGTATGGTTTGAAGACCTATAAAAGGAAGCTTTAAGTTTTTTTTAAGTGTTTCGATCTTTTCGAAAACAAACAGTCCCGACTTTCATCGGGACTGTTTATTATTATTTGTTGTAAATAGTACTTGGCCAACTATCGTTTGAACCGTTGACATCTGGTAAAATCTTATCAGGATCAAGCTCTATAGCTTTCACTTGTTTGTCTGTTTTCAGAAAATAATTCCAGCTATCTCCTCGCTGCCAAATTTCAACTGGCAATTCTTTGGTTTCCGTAGAACCATCTGTATAGGTAACTTTCATTTTCACCGGCATTGGAAAATCTCCTCTGTTCTCTAAAACCACCACGTAATTTCCTTGATAAGGATGCACCGCAGAAATGGCAAGATCTATATTTCCATTTCCATAGAACCAACCTCTCCAAAACCAGTTTAAGTTTTCACCCGCTCCATTTTCCATAGCATTAAAAAAGTCTGATGGCTGCGGATGTTTGAACGCCCAATTTTTGATATACTCCTTGAAAGCAAAATCAAAACGCTCTGGTCCCAAAATATATTCGCGTAGCATAACCATTCCTAAAGCTGGCTTATAATATGCGGTATACCCTAAATTTCTTGTGTTTACAACATCAGGATAGGTATCAATACCTTCTCTATCTTTCTTGTTATAATATCCAAGATTTCTTCTTCCTTCTGTTAATGTTGAAGGATATTCGCCATCATTGAACGCTACTGTACTGTAGTGATTGATAAACGTATTGAAACCTTCATCCATCCAAGGATATAAACGCTCGTTAGAACCTACAATCATTGGAAACCAAATATGTCCAAATTCATGATCGGTTACTCCCCACAAGCTTTCACCTTTACTATCTACACCACAAAAAACAATTCCAGGATATTCCATTCCACCAACATTTGATGCCACATTAATTGCGTTAGGATAAGGATATTCAAACCATTGATTTGAATAATTTTCAATAGAACCTTTTACATATTCTGAAGATCTTCCCCAAGCATCATCTCCAGAAACCTCTACCGGATATACTGATTGTGCCATGGATTTTTTACCGCTAGGAAGATTGATTCTTGCTCCATCCCAAACAAATGCTTTTGAAGTAGCAAAAGAAACATCACGTGTGTTTTCCATAGAAAAATGCCATGTTACCATTCCTTCTTTAACTGGTCTGGTTTTACTTGGATCATTTGCCTCTTCTGGAGTAATGATGTACACTCTTTTCTCACTGTTTTTCGCTTTCTCGAAACGTTCTCTCTCCGTAGCTGTTAAAACTTCTTTTGGATTTTCCAACGCTCCAGAACCTACTACAATATGATCATAAGGAACGGTAATTTTATAATCAAAATCACCATATTCTAAATAGAACTCACCAGCTCCCAAATAAGGTTCGGTATTCCATCCTTTTACATCATCAAAAACAGCAACTCTTGGATACCATTGCGCCATGGAGTAAATAGTTCCGTTATTAGTTTCTAAACGTCCCATTCTATCCATTCCTGCTTGTGGAATTTTAAACGAAAAATTCATACTCACAGTTGCAACACCGTCTTCTGCAGGAATTGGTTCTTCAAAGAAAACCTGCATTCGCGTATCGGAGATTACATGTTTAGAAGAAGCTTTACCTCTTTTACCTACTTTAGCTTCTACATTTGAAATATCGTATCCACCGTCTGTATCACCCGAATATCTATTCCCCATAATCGGAGTAGTTTGTGTTCCTCTAGAGGTTTCTGTAAAACGGTTTTGCTCAACATACATCCAAATATAATCTAGTGGTTGCGGACTGTTATTATGATACGTTAAAGTTACTCTTCCGGTAAGTACATTTTTCTCATCATCAAGTGTAGCTTCTATTTTATAATCCGCTTCGTTCTGCCAGTATTTTTCACCTGGTTCTCCAATGGCAGCCCTGTAAACAGAACTTCTACGATACATAATGGGATTAAATTCTTCTTGATTATTGGGGGTGACTTCTTGTGCGGTCACACTAAAAACTTGAAAAGTCAACAGACCGGCCACGGTCCATTTCAACATGTTTTTCATGAACGTTGAATTTATATTTTACAATTTTAAAGATTGAAAATTACTTTATTAATTCGTCATGAAGGAAATTATTGATTGGTTTAACAAATATTAACAATTTATAGACAAACACCTCAATAAGCTTCTCTTTTCAAATTTCGCTTTCTAAATTCTATTGGCCGCATGTGTACCATTTGCTCAAACACATTACTTAGTGATGCTACATTGCTATAACCACAAGCATATGCAATTTCACTTACAGACATGTCGGTTTCCAAAAGCATTTCCATAGTTCGGATTACGCGCGTTAATTTCACATACTGAAGAAATGAAATATCCATCTCTTCCCGAAATAAACGTGATAAACTTCTAGAACTCATTCCAAATTCTTTCGCTACCAAATCTAGTTTTAGATTTCCATCTAACTTCAAATGAATATGCTTTAATATCGCTTGAAGCGAAGCATTCTTGGTAGTCGGCAATGCTACTGGAAGTGGAATTCTAGAAACAGCCATCAACACATTTCGCAAGGCTATAAGAAACTCATACTTTTCTGATGATTCCTTGGTAAAACCTCCACGCCATTTTTCAGTATATAAAATCATTTCCATGATCAAATCAGTTACCGGATAGATTCCCATTTTTCGCAACTTATGATCCTTTGGAAATAGATTGGTAGGAAAATACAAATTACGCACCATAATAATAGGTGAACGCAATTCTACATTATGGCGCATTCCTGCCGGAACCCAAACAAAATGTCGTGCCGGAAGAAAATATGAATTAGTGGGAGTATTCAAAAAAGCAATTCCACCCTCTACATAACTCAATTGATGCTTGTCATGCGTGTGTATTGGCAGCTTTTCTTCAATCTTTGTATGGTGTACATAAATACTTTCTTCCTGAGTATCAACATCATTTAGAAATCGAACTCCATCGTGACTAATTTCCATAGCTTTTATTTTTGGCTCAAATTAATAAATATTTGACTAATTATAAAAAACAAGACTTTAACATTCTTTGGAACTTTGCATCAAATGAAAAAGGAAATGAGAAACACTGCTATTAAAAAAACGTTCTTCCTTTTGTTTTTGCTATATATGCCATTTGCAATGGCTCAGGAAAAAGACAGTATTGCCATTAGCCTAGAAGATGCTTGGCAAAAAGCTGCAACCTTTAGCAAAGAACTTAAAGAACAACATTTACAAACTGAAATTGGCGAAGAACACATCAAAGACGCCAAGAGTCAAAAATTACCTTCTATAGATTTTGACGCTTCCTACGGGAAATTGGCCAACGTCCCTGTTTTTGTAAACGGAATCACCAATGATGCGGAATACATTCATTTAGACGATCATAGTATTTATGAGGCATCTGCAAGTGCATATTTCAATATTTATGCCGGTGGAGCTACCAAAACGGCTATTAAAACTGCCGAAACAAAAGAGGATTTTTTAATTCACATTGAAGAAGAAACGGAAGATCAATTACATTTTGAAGTCATTCAGACCTATTTAGATCTACAACGCTATTATGAGTTCAAAGACCTTATCAAACAAAATATTAAACAGAATAAAGAGCGTGTTCGCTTGATTCAACAATTGTTTGACAATGGAGTGGTTTTAAAAAGTGATGTTTTGCGTGCCAAGTTGCAATTATCTAAACAACAAACACAATTGGTCACCATGCAAAACAATATTGTACTGGCTACACAATCACTCAATATTCTCATGGGAAATGAAGATGATTTACCTATTGTTCCTGCAGATACAATTCAGTTGGGCTCTATAGGAATTGACAAAGCCTATGAAAATTATGTTACCGAAACCCTCACAAAATCACCATTAGAAAAAATGGCTGATAATCAAATTGAATTAAGTGAATTAAAAACAGACGCACTCAAAGCCGATAAACGACCAAAAATTGGCTTATTTGGCAATTACGCTTATTCTTACCCACAAATCAAATTGTACCCATATGCAGAATCACCTTATTTATTAGGAATTGCAGGAGTAAAATTATCCTATGACCTTTCTGCATTATACCATGATAAACACAAAGAGAAAGCGGCAGAGATTGCAGTGGAACAGCAAAAGGTAGCCAAAGCAAACATAGAAGACCAATTACGTAAAAAAGTAAAGCAAGCCTACAGCCGGTTTAATGAAGATTTGGTTAAAGTAAATGTTGCCGAAGAAAATATTCAATCTGCAAAAGAAAACTACCGCATTGTAGACCAAACGTATTTCAATCAATTATCCTTATTAACAGATTTGATTGATGCAGATACACAATTACTACAAGCACGTTTTGAGTTGGTAAACAACCAAATTGCGGCTAAACTACACTACTATCAATTATTAAAAATATCAGGAGCATTATAATGAGTGAAGAATTAAAAAAATTTGAAAAGACCGACAGAATAGTTGTTAAAATCACCTATTTAGTTGCACTGTTCATCTTCATAGGATTGATCATTTGGGGCGTTATGTCAACCATTAATCACTGGAGATACGAATACACAAACGACGCACAAGTTCAAGAATATATCAACCCAATTCTAAGTAGAGCAAACGGATATGTTCAAGAAATAAAATATAAAGATCATCAACAGGTTCAAAAAGGAGATACACTTGTAGTACTAGACAGAAATGAGGCTATGGTACAAAAACAATTGGCCGAAGCTGCCTTGAGCGCCGCAGAAGCACAATTAAAAGTACTTCAAAGCAATCGTAATACCGCAAACTCTAGCTCTAGCATTAATCAAGCACAAATAGATGCTGCACAAGCACAACTTTGGCAACAACAAAAGGAATTTGAGCGTTACAAAAATCTATTGGAGAACGACGCGGTTACTCAACAACATTTTGAAGATATTCAAACGAAATTAAAAGTTGCAGAAGCCAATGTAGAATCCATGAAAAGAACCTACAAAACCTCACTAAGCAAAACCAATGATGTGTCTGCGCAAATAGAAGTAGCAAAAGCTACCATTGCAGAAAAAAAAGCTGCTCTGAATCAGATAGATTTAGATCTAAAATATGCTGTAATCACAGCACCCACCAACGGTTACATGGGTAAAAAGAATTTACAAATAGGACAATTGGTACAAAAAGGGCAAACCATTGGTTTTATAGTAGATCAAAATCAAGGAAAATGGATTGTTGCTAATTTTGAAGAAACTCAAATCGCAGAAATTCATGTAGGGCAAGAAGCAGAAATAAAGATTGACGCATACCCAAACCAAAGATTTCACGGGACTATAGAATCATTTTCTCCTGCAACAGGTTCTCAATTTTCATTATTACCACCAGATAATGCTACAGGAAATTTTGTAAAAATTACACAACGATTCCCTGTTCGTATTCAGTTTAAAGATGATGAAAAAGCTTTAGTAAATCTTCGTGCTGGTATGAATGCCGAAGTGGAAATTCCAAAATCATAAATCTAACTGTATGACCACATATCAATATTCATTTAAAAAGTGGGTTCCTCGCTGGTTAATGTTATTGGCTATTTTCATGACATTGATTCCCGTTGGAGCACTCTTAGGAATTTATTTAGGAGGAATGAATAGCGCTATGAGTTATTACAACGGTGATTCCAATGATATTCGATTTTCGGTAGTCCTATATTATTTGGCCATTGCAAGCGCATTTCCTTTTGAGAAAGCCATTGCCAATAAGTTTACCACAAAGCCATACTTTGCCGCGAGTTGCATCTTATACGTTTTGCTGAATTTGATTTTATACAACACTCAAAATCTCATTCTTCTATTTGTATTCCGTTTTCTTGGCGGAGTGCTTTCACTAGCATTTATAGGAACTTTGTTTGCATTAATATTTCAGCAATTTCACTCTCAACGAAGTCGTATTTTGGGCTACGCACTATTGTATGGATCACTTTTGGGTTCCATTCCGCTATCTTACATTATTGATGCTTTTATCTTTTCGTATTATAATTTCAATGTTTTGTTTATGCTGAAGATTTTCATCTGTCTTCCCGGATTTACATTGCTATTTATTTGCCTAAAGAACAATGTAGATCTACGAGTAGAAAAATCTCATCTTAAAGAAAAAGTAGACTGGAGAAGTTTTGTATTGTACGCTTCCGCATTAATTACTGCTGCTTACACTCTTTGCTACGGTCAATATTACAATTGGTTTTATAGTACGCACATTATTTATGCTACCATATTTTTTGTAGTAACATTACTCCTATTTTTCTTCCGACAATTAAAACTGAAAAAACCATACATAGACCTTTCTATTTATAAACACCGAAATTTTAGAATAGGAATGTTGATGCTTATAGCATTTTATTTCTCTAAAGGTGACACTAGTGTCTCTTACGGATTTTTTGCCACAGGAGTACATCTTGATGTTTACCACAAAGCGTACGTAATGATTGTGAATGGTCTTGGCGTTTTTGCAGGAGCCGCTTTAACCGCACGTTTCTTGCTCGTAGGTACTCGAATAAGACTTATATGGCTTACAGGGTTTGCATCGCTCCTATTTTTTCATATCTACATGATCTTCATTTTTGGAAATCAAGCTGAAACCAGCGATTTATGGCTACCACTATTTTTCCAAGGCTTTGGTAATGGTACATTAATGCTATCTATAGTAATGTTTTACGCGACCGGAGTTCCTGCAGAAATTGGATTTTCAGCTTCTGTTACAGGAGTTTCATATCGTTTTTTCTCCTTTACCGCCAGCATGGCGTTGATTGCCTTTATGAGTTTAAAACAAGGAAGTACGCATTATAATGATTTTGCGCAGGAAGTAGTAACAACAAACCCCGAAAGCACTCAGCATATAAAAGCTTATTCTCAGGCATTTTTAAACAAAGGCGCTTCACAATTGCAGGCCAAAGCAGGTGCAAAAAAATTATTGGGAGCAGAAGTACGTCAGCAAACTAATTTGCTATACGCCAGAGATTATTATATCTACATGAGTACATTTATTATTTTGGTAATGCTAAGCATTGCTTTAATTCCTCATTTCCAATATCATCTTCGAAAGATTGGTGACAAACTAGTACCGCTTTAACCAAATTTACCTGAAGAAAAGCCAAATTCTTTGTAGTTTTGAAAACCTGTTATCAAATTAAACAAAAGGAACAATGGCAAAGAAAAGGCTTTTCTTACTTGACGCATACGCACTTATTTTTAGAGGTTATTACGCTTTCATAAAAAACCCAAGAATCAATTCAAAAGGCATGAATACCAGTGCCGTTATGGGGTTTATGAATTCGCTCTTAGATGTTATCAAAAGAGAAAATCCAGATCATTTAGCGGTTTGTTTTGACAAAGGCGGAAGTGTTGCCAGAACCGAAATGTTTACCGATTACAAAGCCAATCGTGATGAAACGCCTGAAGCTATTCGTATTGCCATTCCTATTATCCAGGATATTATTACCGCAATGCATATTCCTTGTATTGAGAAAGAAGGTTTTGAAGCCGATGATATCATTGGAACGTTGGCCAAACAAGCTGAAAAGGCAGGTTACGAAACCTTTATGGTAACACCAGATAAAGATTATGCCCAGTTAGTTTCCGAAAATATTTTCATGTATCGCCCGGCAAGAATGGGAAATGGAATAGAAATTTGGGGAATTCCTGAAGTTCAGAAAAAATTTGGGGTTGAAACTCCAGAACAGGTTATAGATTTCCTTGGAATGATGGGTGACTCGGTTGATAATATTCCGGGATTACCTGGAGTTGGCGAAAAAACTGCTATTAAGTTTCTTCAGCAATTTGGCAGTATGGAAAATCTTTTAGCAAGCACAGACCAGTTGAAAGGTAAAATGAAAGAGAAAGTAGAAGCCAACAAAGAACTAGGACTACTTTCTAAAGAATTAGCCAGAATTATGCTAGATGTTCCGGTAGAATTTCATGAGGAGAACTTTGAAATGTGTGATCCTGATTTTGAAAAAGTGAATGAAATTTTTCAAGAGTTAGAATTCCGAAGAATGTCCGAAAATTTAATGAAAGCCTATAAAAAGGAAGAAACCTTGCAAACTGCTGCGGGTGTAACTCCTGAAAATAACAACGGACAAACCGATCTTTTTGCAGATCTTACAGCAACAGCTACCGTAGAAACTACAACTTCTGGATTTATAACTGCAGAAACGCATCCTCATTTTTATCAATCGGTTACTTCTAAACTAGCTCGAAAGCTTTTATTAGACAAATTGATGCTTCAAAAAAGTGTTTGTTTTGATACCGAAACCACCAGCTTAAAATCTTTAGAGGCAGAGTTGGTAGGTATTGCATTTTCTTGGGAAGCCGGAAAAGGATATTATGTAACGATTCCAGAAGATCAGGTAGAAGCAAAAGCTATTGTTGACGAATTCAAACCATTTTTTGAGGCTGAAGAAATTGAAAAAATTGGTCAGAATTTAAAGTATGACATCAAAGTTCTTTCCAACTATAATATTACCGTAAACGGTCCCATATTCGATACCATGATTGCGCATTATCTAATCAATCCAGACATGCGTCATAATATGGATGTGCTCGCCGAAACGTATTTAAACTACCAACCTATTTCTATTGAAACGTTGATTGGTAAAAAAGGGAAAAATCAAAAATCGATGCGCTCTGTAGACATCGACAAACAGACGGAATATGCTGTAGAAGATGCAGACATCACATTTCAACTAAAACAAGTTTTTGCTCCTGAATTAGAAAAACGAAATGCTAAAAAATTATTTGAAGAAGTAGAAGCTCCACTGGTAAAAGTGCTGGCCGCTATGGAAATTGAAGGAATTAATGTTGATGAAAAATTCTTAGGAACACTTTCTGAAGCACTAAAAACTGACATAGCCGAATTAGAAAAATCAATTTTTGAACAAGCAGGAGAAGAATTCAACCTGGCGTCTCCAAAACAATTAGGTCCTATTTTATTTGACAAATTGAAATTGGTAGACAAACCGAAGAAAACCAAAACTGGTCAATATTCTACTGCAGAAGATGTACTTTCTTATTTAGCTAAAGACCATAAAATTGTTGAAGACATTTTAACCTGGAGATCGCTGAATAAATTATTGAGTACATATGTAGATGCCTTGCCAAAAGAAGTCAATGCGAAAACAGGACGAATTCATACAGTCTACAGTCAGGCCGTAGCTGCTACCGGACGTTTGAGTAGCAACAATCCAAACCTTCAAAATATTCCAATTAGAACGGAACGCGGTAGACAAGTACGTAAAGCATTTGTACCAAGAAATGAAGAGTATACCATTCTAGCTGCCGATTATTCTCAGATAGAATTGCGCATCATTGCTGCATTGAGTGAAGAAGAAACTATGATCAACGCCTTTAAACATGGAGAAGACATTCACGCTTCTACTGCTGCAAAAGTTTTCAAAGTTGATCTAGAAGACGTAACGCGCGAACAACGTAGCAATGCCAAAACTGTAAACTTTGGTATTATATATGGTGTTTCCGCATTTGGATTGAGCAACCAAACTTCTCTAAACAGAAGCGAAGCCAAAGAATTGATTGACACCTATTATGAAACCTATCCAAAACTTAAAGCCTACATGAGTTCACAAGTGCATTTTGCACAAGACAATGGCTATGTGGAAACTATTTTAGGAAGAAGAAGATATTTAGCAGACATCAATTCTCGTAATCAAGTAGTTCGTGGTGCTGCAGAGCGAAATGCAGTAAATGCTCCTATTCAAGGAAGTGCTGCAGACATCATAAAATTGGCAATGATCAATATTCATAAAAAACTTCAAACTGAAGAGTATCAAACCAAAATGCTTTTACAAGTACATGATGAATTGGTTTTTGACGCTTACAAACCAGAATTAGACAAGGTGAAAGCAATGATTCAAACAGAAATGGAAAACGCCTATAATATGACAGTTCCATTAGATGTTGAAGTGGGGCTTGGGGATGATTGGTTAACTGCACATTAATATTTTATAGAAATAATTGATAAAATCCGAAGTAAACCTTCGGATTTTTTGCTTTATAAGAACAAATAGAGTTTTATTTTGAAAAAATCATAGATTCTAAAAACTGATGGATGTTTTCTCTCGTAGATACTTGTATAAACTTAAAAATTCTACTACTATGAAAAAAGAAGTTGTACGAGTTCAGCAGGTAAAACCAGCGAAGAACAGAAGACAGTTCATTAAAATGAGCGGACTTGCACTAGCAGGCGCAGGACTTATAATGGCTTGTAGCGATGATGATGACGGAACAATGATTGATCCGAACCCAGAGATTTTTGATCTTGGTTCAGGTGATTTAGGAGTTTTAAATTACGCATACGCACTAGAACAATTAGAAGCAGATTTCTACACCAGAGTTGTTAATAATTTCTACAGCGGAATTTCTTCTGACGAAATGACACTTTTTACAGACCTATATAATCACGAAGTAAATCATAGAGATTTTTTTAGCGCGGCAATTTCTGCTGCTGTTGGATCGAATACCGAAGCTAAATTACCCACATTGGAATTTGACTACGGAGACCTAGATTGGAATAGCCGTGATCAAGTTATAGCAACCGCCAAAGTTTTAGAAGACACAGGCGTTGCTGCTTATAATGGGGCTGGATATTTAATTTCAAATCCAGATTACCTAGTAATTGCAGGAAAAATAGTTTCGGTAGAAGCTAGACATGCTGCAGCAATCCGAACATTAATCAATCCAGGATCTGCAGATTTTGCAGGAAACGATGTAGTAGATGGTAATGGCTTAGACTTAGCCATGGCACCATCAGAAATTATTGCCGCCGTTAGTGATACAGGATTTATTACTACACCATTCACTGCAACACAATTACCATAATTATTAATCTCTAAAGACATTTACTATGAACTTAATAAAATTTTTAGATGAATTTTCGAATGAAAATTTAGTAAACGGAACATCATCAAGACGTGAAATATTTGGTACATTTTCTTCACTAGGTAAAAAAGCTGCTTTAGCTGCCATACCTTTTGGACTCTCTACATTTGCCAACAAAGCGCAAGCACAATCTATGGACAATGCAGTAAACGCACTGCAATTGGCACTTACATTAGAATATTTGGAAGATGAATTTTATGATCTTGCGCTACAATCTGGTGTTATTTCTGATAGTAATGTAGAAACAGTCTACATGCAAATATCACAACACGAGCAAGCTCATGTAGATTTTCTAATTGCAGGTTTAGAAGGTGCTGGAGTAACACCAGTAGAAAAACCTACTTTTGACTTTACAGCAGGTGGCGCTTTTGATCCGTTCAACACATCCAACCCTGCTGCATACGCACAATTATTAGCTTTAGCACAAGCATTTGAAGATACAGGTGTAAGAGCTTACAAAGGACAAGCTAGCAATTTAATGGGAACAGATTTCTTAACACCTGCCTTACAAATACATTCTGTAGAAGCTAGACATGCATCTGAAATTAGAAGAATAAGAGGTTTGAAAGGCTGGATTACCAATGCTGAACGAGGAGACGGAATGCCTGAAGCTACCCAAGCCGTATATAATGGTGAAGACAATATAACTCAAGGTGGAGTTGATGTAACTTCTCTTGGAAGCGGATCACCATTTGGTATGGAGGCCGCTACAGAAGCTTATGACGAAATATTAACAGGTAACGAAGCTGTAAATATAGCAAGTTTGTTTATAGTTTCTTAGTAAAAAAGAATCATCTTCAAAACTAAAACCGCCCTTATAAGAGACGGTTTTGTTGATTCATATATAGTAGTTACCTTGTAAAACATTCAAACACAAATACTTTCCAAAAAAATATTTCTCATTATAGATTTGCAATTCATTTAAATAGTTGTACTTTTGCACTCCCTTAATTGGGAATGGAATGTTTAATTATATAAATTAATTTAGTGTGGATTCATTAAGCTACAAAACAATTTCAGCTACAAAAGCTACTGCAGATAAGCAATGGGTTTTAGTAGACGCTGAAGGACAAACGTTAGGGCGTCTTGCTTCTAAAGTAGCAAAGATACTTAGAGGTAAGTACAAGCCTAGTTACACACCGCACGTAGATTGTGGAGACAACGTTGTGATTATCAACGCTGAGAAAATCAATCTTACAGGTAACAAATGGAATGACAAAACTTATGTACGTCATACAGGTTACCCAGGTGGTCAAAGAACATTAAGCGCAACAGAACTTTTTGAAAAAGATGCTACGCGTTTAGTAGAAAAATCAGTAAAAGGAATGCTTCCTAAAAACAAATTAGGTGCAGAGTTATTCCGTAATTTAAAAGTGTATGTTGGCGCAGAGCACGGTCAAGAAGCTCAAAAACCAACTGCAATTAACTTAAACGATCTTAAGTAATGGAAGTAATTCACAAAATTGGTAGAAGAAAAACTGCCGTTGCACGTGTATATGTTACCCCAGGAAATGGTAACATTACCATCAACAAAAAAGATTTAAACACTTACTTTACTACTGGAACTTTACAGTACAAAGTAAAACAACCATTTACATTAACTAGTACAGACGAAGCGTACGATGTTAAAGTAAACGTATATGGTGGTGGAATCACAGGACAAGCAGAAGCTGTTCGTTTAGCAATTTCAAGAGCTTTATGCGAAATTGATGCTGAACACAGATTAGCCTTGAAACCAGAAGGTTTATTAACTAGAGACCCAAGAATGGTAGAGCGTAAGAAATTTGGTCAGAAGAAAGCTCGTAAGAAATTCCAGTTCTCTAAACGTTAATTTTTTATCACGTTTTTTAAACGTATTTTTTCAATTATTAAAAAAAACAGTTGTCGTTGTCTCTTGCAAAAGAGAGTTAGTTTAGCATCCAAATGCTGAAGGCCGTTAAAAGCGCCACTTCACATTGCTAATCACATACTTTCAACGGAACGTAAACTATTACAAAAATGGCAAATAACATAGAAGTTAAAGACTTACTAGAAGCAGGTGTTCACTTTGGTCACCTTACTAGAAAGTGGAATCCAAACATGGCTCCTTACATCTACATGGAGCGTAACGGAATCCACGTTATCAACTTATATAAAACAGCTGCTAAGATTGAAGAAGCTAATGAAGCTCTTAAAAAAATCGCAGCTTCCGGTAGAAAAATTTTATTTGTTGCTACCAAAAAACAAGCTAAAGACATTGTTGCTGATAAAGCAGGAAATGTAAACATGCCTTACATCACAGAAAGATGGCCAGGTGGTATGCTTACAAACTTTGTAACTATTAGAAAAGCCGTTAAAAAAATGGCTTCTATTGACAGAATGAAGAAAGACGGTACTTTTGATTCTCTTTCTAA
Organism: Pustulibacterium marinum; assembly: GCF_900116665.1. Classification (GTDB taxonomy): domain Bacteria; phylum Bacteroidota; class Bacteroidia; order Flavobacteriales; family Flavobacteriaceae; genus Pustulibacterium; species Pustulibacterium marinum. The sequence goes on from NZ_FPBK01000008.1 coordinate 82,595, forward strand.
GAAAGAAAAATTACAAATCGACCGTTTAAGAGCTAAGTTAGAGAAAAACTTAGGATCAATTTCTGATATGACACGTTTGCCAGGTGCTTTATTCATTGTTGATACAATGCGTGAACACATTGCAGTAAAAGAAGCACAAAAATTAAACATTCCAATCTTTGCAATGGTTGATACGAACTCTGATCCAAGAGAAGTAGAGTACGTTATCCCATCTAACGATGATGCTTCAAAATCAATAGAAAAAGTTCTTACTTACGTTACAGAGGCTATCTCTGAAGGTTTATCTGAAAGAAAAGCAGATAAAGAAGAGAAAAAAGCTGCTGACAAAGAAACAAAAGCTGAAGCTGAAACAGAAAGCAAATAATTAATAACAATTTCATAAAATCTGTACAAAGCACTCCTTCCAAAAAAGAAAGATCTTTGTACAGATTTTAATAAAAAATACTACGTCATGGCAAAAATCACAGCCGCAGAAGTAAATAAATTAAGAAAAACTACCGGTGCAGGAATGATGGACTGCAAAAAAGCTTTAGTAGAAGCTGAAGGTGACTTTGACAAAGCTATTGAAGTACTGCGTAAGAAAGGTCAAAAAGTTGCTGCTAAAAGAGCAGACAGAGATTCTTCTGAAGGTGCTGTTATCGCTAAAGTTAACACTGCTAAAACTACAGGTGCTATCGTTTCTTTAAACTGTGAAACAGATTTCGTTGCTAAAAACGATTCTTTCGTTGCATTGGCTAATGATATCGCAGAACTAGCTTTAAGCGTTTCTACAAAAGAAGAACTTTTAGCATTAGACTACAACGGTATTACAGTTGCTGATAAGTTAACTGAGCAAACTGGTGTAATCGGTGAAAAAATTGAAGTAGGTGCTTTTGAAAAATTAGAAGCTCCATTCGTAGGTGCATACATCCATGCTGGTAACAAGATTGCTACAATCGTAAGTCTTTCTGCAAATGTAGAAGGTGCTGAAGATGCTGCAAAAGATGTTGCTATGCAAGCTGCAGCAATGAACCCAGTTGCTTTGAATGAAGAAGGTGTTTCTCAAGACACTATCAACAAAGAAATTGAAATTGCTAAAGATCAATTAAGAGCTGAAGGTAAACCAGAAGCTATGTTAGAAAACATTGCTAAAGGAAAACTAAACCGTTTCTTTAAAGATAACACTTTAGTAAACCAAGCTTTTATTAAAGACAACAAACAAAGCGTTGCTGATTATGTAAAATCTGTAAATGCTGAGTTAACTGTTACAGGATTTAAAAGAGTTGCTCTAGCTTAATTTAGAGACAATCATCATAAATTAAAAACCGGTTAGAAAATCTAACCGGTTTTTTTTATACAAAATTTTAAGATTCCCATAGAGTTTTAACATTCAAATTTTTCATTACCTTTGGCTTCAATATTCATTGAATCTAACAACACAATCAAAAAAAATGCAGTACAAAAGAATCCTTCTCAAATTAAGCGGGGAAGCGCTTATGGGCGAAAGACAATATGGAATTGACCCACAAAGACTTTCAGACTACGCTCATGAAGTAAAAAAAATAGTTGATCAAGGAGTTCAAGTAGCTGTTGTAATTGGTGGTGGAAACATCTTTAGAGGTGTTGCCGGCGCTAGCAATGGTATGGACAGAGTTCAAGGAGACCACATGGGTATGCTTGCAACCGTTATTAACGGATTGGCGCTTCAAAGTGCTTTTGAAGACGCTGGAATGCAAACAAGATTACAGTCTGCTATTGCTATCAACGAAGTAGCCGAACCATTTATTAGAAGAAGAGCTGTACGTCACCTTGAAAAAGGACGCGTTGTTATTTTTGGTGGTGGAACTGGAAATCCATATTTCACAACAGATTCTGCCGCAGTTTTAAGAGCCATTGAAATTGAAGCCGATGTAATTCTGAAAGGAACCCGTGTAGATGGTATTTACACTGCCGACCCAGAAAAAGACAAGTCAGCCACTAAATTTGATTTTATTACTTTTGACGACGTTCTGAAAAAAGGACTTAAGGTAATGGACACCACTGCATTTACACTTAGCCAAGAAAACGAATTACCTATCATAGTATTTGACATGAACAAAGAAGGTAACCTTTACAAAGTTATGGAAGGTGAAAATGTTGGAACAATAGTTAATTTATAATACCCTTTGAAGTAAATAAGAAAGCGATGAACGAAGAAATTGATTTTATTTTAGATAGTACTAAAGAATCTATGGAGTCTTCTTTGACTCACTTAGAAAGAGAGTTTGTAAACATTAGAGCAGGTAAAGCAAGTCCATCTATGCTAGCCAGTATTTATGTAGATTATTATGGCTCTCAAACTCCATTATCACAAGTTGCCAATGTAAACACTCCAGATGCAAGAACCATTAGCGTACAACCTTGGGAAAAAGCAATGCTTCAACCTATTGAGAAAGCTATCATGATTGCAAATCTTGGTTTCAATCCTATGAATAATGGAGATTTGATCATTATCAACGTTCCACCGTTAACAGAAGAGCGTAGAAAGGAATTGGTAAAGCAAGCAAAAGGAGAAACAGACGATGCAAAAGTAAGTATCCGTAATGCACGTCAAGATGCTAATAAAGAAGTTAAAAAACTTGATGCTTCTGAAGACCTTAAAAAGAATGCAGAAGTAGATATTCAGGAACTAACGGATGTTTTTATCAAAAAGGCAGATGATCTTTTCACTGTTAAAGAAAAAGAAATCATGACCGTATAATTTAACTTTTGTTAAATTTCGCATAAAATAAAAGCGGCTTTTTCAGAAAAGCCGCTTTTTTGCATTTAAATATTTATATTTCACCAAATATATGAACCACCCCCTATGATGTACAAATTCTTGTTCTTTGTTCTTTTTCTATGCGGAAGCATGGTATATAGTCAACATCAAATTTCAGGAATTGTAAAAGATGCCAAAACAAATACCCCGCTTCCTTTTGCCAACGTTATTACCCAAGAAGGAACAGGAACCATCACAGATAGAGAAGGTAACTTTACTATTACTCAATCTGACAGTATCACAAAAATCATCAGTTCATATATTGGCTATATTTCCGAAGAAATTGCAGTAAACCCTTCTCAAAATTATTACACCATCAACCTACAACCTTCCATTGAAAATCTAGGTCAAGTTGTAATTTCTGCAAATGATAATCCCGCAAAGAGAATTATTCAGCAAGTAATCGATCGAAAAAAACAAAACGATCCTGAACGGGTTTTAAATAGTTTTGAATTTACAGCTTACAGCAAACTCCTTGTAACCGCTAATCCAGACTCTATTTCTAGCACCATAGATACTATTTATAAAATTGAAGACGGAAAACGTAGGTTGGTTAGAATTGACTCAAGTGATTACGAACTGAAACAACAACTTGAAAAATCACATTTCTACATTACCGAAAAAGTATCTGATTTCAAATTCACTAAATCAGAAGAGCTAAGAGAAAATGTACTAGCAACTAGAATGGCCGGCCTTGAAGAACCTATTTACCGAGCATTGGCCATACAAATGCAATCGTTCTCCTTTTACGACGACACATACACAATTTTCGGAACTGAGTACACCAATCCCATCTCCCATTCCGGATTAAGAAATTATGATTTTAAGATTCTCGATACCATTCAAACCAATAGAAAAGCTTATTTAATATATTACAAGCAAAAAGAAAAGGATGCAGTTGCTGGTTTGGAAGGCGTACTTTATATAGATACCGAAACTTATGCATTACAAAAAGCAGTTGCACAACTAAAAGGAATGATCGACGTAAATGCTGTTCAAAATTTTGAATTCTATCCTAAAGAAAATGTATGGTTTCCTATTAGCAAAACGCTAAAAATGAAAAAAGGCGAAAATGAAAAAGCCGTAAGCCTTTTTGGAGGAAAAATAAAACTGGAAAATGACGCAAGTGTTACAGACAAAGACTCCACAGTAGTTTATACTGACGATGACGACACTTCCAAGCAAATCTACATGATTCTTAATGAACAGAACAGCAACATTCAGCTAAATACTCCCATAAAAATCAAAGGAAAAGGGTTAAAATTAGCTTTTGAAGAGGATTCATACAGAAAGAATGAAGATTTCTGGAAACAATATAGAACCGATTCACTCACCGCCAGAGGAAGAGAAACATACACTTACATTGACAGTATTGCAAAAGCCGAAAATTTTCAAAAAAACGTAGCATTTTTCATGAAGTTGATGAATGGTTATTTGCATACAAATTACATTGATTTGGATCTTCGCTATTTATTAAAATACAATAACTACGAAGGCTTTAGATTAGGAATGGGTGCCATTACCAACAAAAACTTTTCAACCAAATATAAAATTCATGGTTACGGAGTTTACGGAACTTCCGATAAAAATTTCAAGTTTGGAATTGGAGCTGATGCCCGATTAAACAGACTTACAAATACTTGGCTAGGCATTATGTATTCAGACGATCTTACCGAAGCTGGTAGTCACCCTTTCATAACAGATGGAAGAGCCTTTTATGTTTTTCAGCCAAGACTTTTTAACATAACCACATTTCAAAAAACAAGAAATATTCATCTAAGCCTTTCACACAACATCACCTCTAAAGCAAGATTAAAAATTCAATTAGACAAAAATGATGTAATTCCAACTTTTGAATACCTTTTTCATGTAAATGACCAAGACTATTACGCCTACAAAACCAGCACCGCAACAGCAGCTATTAGTTGGCAACCCAAAAGTTCTTTCATGTTAACACCCGATGGATTTGATCAAATTGAAAGGGGCTTCCCCACATTTACATTTCAGGCAAAACAGGCCGTTGCAGGAATTCTAAATAGTGATTTCAATTTCACCAAACTTAACTTTAGAACCTATTACGAAATACAACCTTTACACAAAGGAAAAACTTCTTTTCAATTGGATGCCGGAATGGCTTTTGGAGAACTTCCCATTGGAGAATTATATCACACATATCCAAACAACCCAAACAAAGGAGCTATCATGCGACGCTTTTCCGTAGCCGGAATTGACAACTTTGAAACCATGTATTTTGATGAATTTTATTCAGACAGATATATTACGCTACAAGCAAGACATGAATTTGTTCCATTTGCTTTTACTGATAAATTTCAACCGCAACTAGCGTTATTTTCAAGATACGCCTTAGGAAATGTGAGCAATGTAACGCGCCATGAATTTGTAAATTTTGACAACCTAAGCCAAGGATATTATGAAAGTGGATTGGAGATAAATAGAATTTTCAAAGGATTTGGTTTAAGCGGAGCTTACCGATACGGGCCATATCATTTACCAAATTTCGATGATAACATTTCGTTTAAATTCACCTATAGCTTCAACGTAAATTTCTAATACTTCATTAGCGTACATTTCACAGAGCTAATTCTTGAAAAAACATTAAAATACATACCTTTGCCTTTCTAAAATTTGAACATGGCTAAGAAGCGATTATCTGGCTTTTGGAATTTCATTGCCAGAACCTTGTTAAGAAATAGAATTATAACCATAGGTATTCTTTTGAGTATAACTGTGTTTATGGGAATGCAATGGAAAAACATGCGTTTTACGTATACCGAAGCCAACCTACTCCCCGACCATGACTCTATCAACATTGAATACAATCATTTTCTTGATATTTTTGGTGAAGAAGGAAACATAATTGTCCTTGGAGTAAAAGATAGCACACTGTTCACTCCAGAAAAATTCAATGCTTGGAATAGGCTCAGTAAACAACTGAATGCGCTTCCTGAAATTACCATGGTGCTTTCAACTGAAAATCTTCAGGTACTTAAAAAGAATATTAAGGAGCAGAAATTTGATATTGCACCGTTAGTCAACGGAAAGATAGATAGTCAAGAAAAGTTAGATAGTATAAGTGATCAACTTTTTAATAAGTTACCATTCTACGAAAATCTGCTTTACAACAAAGAAGATCATACACTGCGCACAGTGATTTACATGGACAAAGAAATTGTAAATACAGCAGTAAGAAAAGATTTTATTCTGAATGATTTCATGCCTATCATTAAGTCTTTCAAAGAAGAGACACAATTAGACATTAGAGCATCGGGAATGCCATATATTCGAACACTCAATGCAAAAACTATTGTAGACGAAATTCCTATTTTCCTTGCGGCTGCATTGCTCGTTACCTCATTGATTTTCTTTTTCTTTTTTAGATCTTTTAGAGCTACGTTCATTTCTATGGTTGTAGTGATTATAGGTGTTATGTGGGCTTTCGGTTTACTAGGATTACTTAACTATGAAATCACTGTACTTACAGCCATTATTCCACCACTTATTATTGTAATTGGAATTCCAAACTGTATTTTCCTAATTAATAAATATCAGCAAGAATATCAAAAACACAATAATCAAGCTAAGGCTTTACAACGTGTAATTACCAAAGTTGGTAATGCTACTTTGATGACCAATGCTACGACCGCAGCTGGTTTTGCAACGTTTATCATCACAGAAAGTCAGTTGTTAAAGCAATTTGGTATTGTTGCCTCTATAAACATCCTATTGATTTTTGTTTTGTCATTAACCATCATTCCTACGATCTATAGTTTTATGGCAACTCCAAAAACAAAACACCTAAAACATCTAAACAGAAAATGGGTAGATGGTTTTGTACTTTGGCTTGAAAACATTGTAAGGAACCGAAAAATATCTGTTTATATTGCCGCTATTTGTCTGTTGGTTTTAAGTATCATCGGCATCTATCAAATACGCGTTTCAGGAAGTTTGATAGAAGATATGCCTAAGAATACTTCATTCTTTGATGATATTCGCTTCTTTGAAAAGGAGTTTGATGGCATTATGCCTCTAGAAATCATGATTGATACTAAGCGCAGAAACGGCGCTACCAAATTGCCTACACTACGCCGTATGAATCAATTACAAACTGTGATTGATGAAAATCCTAATCTATCAAAAGCCGTTTCTATAGTTAACTTAGCAAAATTTGCCAAGCAAGCTTACTATAATGGTAATCCAAAATACTATGATCTACCTACAAATCAAGATCAAGCATTTATAGCATCTTACATTAAAAATGGAGGTGCAGAAACCAATATGTTCACCAATTTTGTAGATTCCACCGGACAAATTGTTCGTATTACTACCTTCATGAAAGACCTTGGAACAGAGGAAATGGAAAAGGTAGAAGAAGAATTAAAAACTGAAATAGATAAAGTTTTTCCTAAAGAAAGATACAATGTAACTATGACCGGAAAAGCATATTTATTTACCAAAGGAACAACATATCTCATTAAAAACTTAATTATCTCTTTGGCGCTAGCAGTACTGCTCATTGCATTGCTAATGGCTTACATGTTCCGTTCCTTTAAAATGATAATTGTCTCCCTAATACCTAATATTCTACCACTGTTAATTACTGGTGGAATGATGGGTTTCCTAGGAATTCCTCTGAAACCATCTACCATTCTAGTATTTAGTATTGCTTTTGGTATTTCTGTAGATGACACCATTCACTTTTTAGCTAAATATAGACAAGAGCTCAAAATGAATGATTGGAAAATTAAAAAATCAGTTTACGCTGCATTGCGGGAAAGTGGAGTGAGCATGTTCTACACATCTATAGTTTTATTCTTCGGTTTTTCTGTGTTTATGATTTCCAGTTTTGGAGGCACTAAAGCTTTAGGAGGTTTGGTTTCTTTCACGCTATTAATCGCAATGTTATCAAACTTAATTTTATTACCTACATTATTATTATCTCTAGAGAAAAATGTAGCTAATAAAGAAGGATTTCCAGAACCAAATATTGATATTTTAGACGGTGATGAAATTGAAGATGAAATAGATGAGAAACACGAGGGTATATAAAAAAGCAAAGCCCGTTAATTAAATTAACAGGCCTTACACCCCCCAAACCTACTTTTACTTAACAATGGTGCTAAGCAGTACGTATGTACTGGCAAATATACTAAAGTAAACAATGCATATAAGTACTTGCCACAGTATATTTTGTTAATTTTTTTACAAAAGAAATAAGCAAGTACGTTTTTAGAGTTGAAATAAATGTTCCACTGATCTTTGTATCAGTATAAAAAATTATCTTTGTTTCGGTATTAAATGATATGAGTATAATGAAAACTTACAGCGTTAAAGAATTACTTTCAGAAGTAAACGTTCCGCAAGATGTAACCCTTAAAGGATGGGTAAGAACTTTTCGTGCAAACCGTTTTATTGCACTTAACGATGGTTCTACCATCAATAATATTCAGTGTGTTGTTGATTTTGAAAACACTGATGAAGAAGTTCTTAAAAAGATTACTACCAGTGCCGCTGTAGAAATACAAGGTTCTTTGGTAGCTAGCCAAGGAAAAGGGCAAAATGTAGAAATTCAAGTAAAAAATATAGTTGTTTTAGGTGAATCGAATCCAGAGGAATACCCTATTCAACCTAAAAAACACTCGTTAGAATTTTTAAGACAAAATGCTCATTTACGAGTAAGAACCAATACATTTAGTGCAGTAATGCGCGTTCGTTCTGCTTTGTCTTTTGCTGTACATCAATATTTCCAACAAAATGGATTTAATTATGTAAACACTCCAATCATTACAGGAAGTGACGCTGAAGGCGCGGGAGAAATGTTTCGAGTTTCTGCTTTAGATGCTGAAAATCCTCCAAAAACAGAAGATGGAAAAGTAGACTTTGAAGAAGATTTCTTCGGTAAAGAAACCAATTTAACAGTTTCTGGTCAATTAGAAGCAGAAACCTATGCTATGGCTCTTGGAAAAGTGTATACTTTTGGGCCTACTTTTAGAGCTGAAAATTCAAATACTACTCGTCACTTGGCAGAATTCTGGATGATTGAACCAGAGGTCGCTTTTATGGATTTGGATGGAAATATGGATTTGGCTGAAGATTTCATCAAACACGTATTAGGCTACATCAAAGAAAATTGTAAAGACGATTTAGAATTTCTGGAAAAACGATTATTAGACGAGGAAAAATCAAAACCTCAAAAAGATCGAAGCCCAATGCCTTTGAGAGAAAAAATTGATTTCATTGTTGAAAACAATTTTAAACGAGTTAGCTATACAGAAGCTATTGACATTCTTAAGGATTCAAAACCAAACAAGAAAAAACAATTCGATTATATTATTGAAGAATGGGGTGCCGATTTACAGAGCGAGCACGAACGCTTCTTGGTAGAAAAACATTTCAAATGTCCGGTAATTCTTTTTGATTATCCTGCTAAAATTAAAGCATTCTATATGCGTTTAAATGATGACGGAAAAACAGTTAGAGCCATGGACATTCTTTTCCCTGGAATTGGAGAAATTGTTGGCGGTGCTCAACGTGAAGAACGCTATGACGTTTTGGTTGAGAAAATGAAAGCAATGGGTATCGATGAAAAAGAATTATGGTGGTATCTAGACCTAAGAAAGTATGGAACAGCTGTTCACAGTGGTTTTGGACTAGGTTTTGAAAGACTTGTTCTTTTTGCCACAGGAATGACAAATATTAGAGACGTAATTCCTTTCCCAAGGACTCCACAGAACGCCGAATTTTAACAAATTCAGTTAAAATACATCAAAAACAATCTACGTCACTTTGGATGTAGATTGTTTTTTTTATTTTTATAGAAACGCTTATAAAACCTATGCTTAAGCAACATTTACAGTTTAAATTATCTCAGAAATTATCTCCGCAACAAATTCAGTTGATGAAACTGATTCAGTTGCCTACACAAGCCTTTGAACAACGTTTAAAACATGAGCTTGAAGAAAACCCTGCCTTAGATACAGGAAAAGAAGAAACCCTAGACGATAATTTTGATGATCTTTCAAATGAATATGATGACGAATATGACAGCGAAACTATAAACGCTGAAGACATCAATGTAGATGAATACTTAAGTGATGATGAAATTCCGGATTACAAACTACAAGCCAATAATTACAGTAGTGACGACGAGGAAAAAACAATGCCTTTTGAAGCTTCGTTATCTTTCCATCAATACTTAGAAAATCAATTAAACACTTTTAGTTTAAAAGAAATAGATCGCGAAATAGCTTATTTTCTTATTGGAAGTATTGACGAAAGCGGTTACATAAGAAGAAGCGTCTTGGACATCATGGATGATCTTGCTTTCACGCAAAGCATCATGACAACCGAAGAAGATATAGAACGAATATTGTTCAATGTTATTCACGAATTAGACCCGGCAGGTGTTGGCGCAAGAAGTTTGCAAGAATGTCTTTTGATTCAGTTAAAAAGAAAAGATCAAACGGCCAAGGTTGAGTTGGCAATTGCCATTTTAAACAATTCATTTGATCAATTCACCAAAAAGCATTACCAAAAATTACTTCAAAAACACAATTGCACAGAAGAGGATTTAAGAGATGCTATTCACGAAATAGAAAAACTGAATCCGAAACCAGGCGGATCTTACACAAACAATAGAATTGTAGAACATGTTGTCCCTGACTTTTCTATCAAAATTAGAGATGGTGAGTTAGAACTTTCCTTGAACGGAAGAAATGCACCAGAGCTTCATGTTTCCAAAGATTATAGAGATATGCTAGCGGGCTATAAAGACGCATCTAACAAGTCGAAATCTCAGAAAGATGCAGTTCAGTTTATAAAACAGAAGCTAGACGCTGCAAAATGGTTTATTGATGCAGTTTTACAACGTCAACAAACACTTTTTGTAACCATGAATGCGATCATGGATTATCAAAAGGAATATTTTTTGTCTGGTGACGAGCAAAAGTTACGCCCAATGATTCTAAAAGATATCGCAGATATCATAGACATGGATGTCTCCACAGTTTCAAGAGTTGCAAATAGCAAATATGTTGATACACCTTACGGAACAAAATTGATCAAGGAATTCTTCTCAGAAGCCATGAAAAATAATGATGGCGAGGACGTTTCTACTATTGAAATCAAAAAGATACTCGAAAACATTATTGAAGAGGAAGATAAAAGAAAACCCTTGACAGACGACAAACTTGCTGCACTTTTAAAAGAAAAAGGATATCCAATCGCAAGAAGAACTGTTGCTAAATACAGAGAACAATTAGACATTCCTGTTGCGCGTCTTCGTAAGCAATTATAGGCAGAATGAAAAGAATTGCTACTTTCATTTCATACCTTTTTCATCCACTTATAATGCCCGTAGTTGGCGTATTCATCTTTTATACTATAACTCCGTTATTTTATGAATTTGAGCTAAAGAAAATAGTTCTTTTTTCATTGACCATACTCACCATATTTGTCCCGCTGCTGATTGCTTTGGTGCTATTAAAATTTAATATCATTCAAAGCTTTAAACTAAGCACTGCAAAAGAAAGAATGCCTCCATTACTCATCAATACGTTGATTATAGGAACTATCATATTTAAATTAATGCCTAGAATTAATACTCCTGAACTTTATTTTTTCTTTGTGGGTATATTGGGAAGTAATTTTTGCTGTTTGATCATGGCTTTATTTAAGATAAAAGCAAGTATTCACATGACAGCCATTATAGGAGTCACAACTTTTCTTGTTGGTTTGAGTTTCCATTACGCGCTCAATGTCACCATAGCACTTTCTTTTTTGGTTGCTATCAGCGGATTAATAGCAAGTGCTAGACTTTATTTAAAAGCCCACAATATGGCAGAAATAATCGTTGGGATATTCATTGGATTAATGCCACAATTATTAACCATTCAATACTGGTTATAGGATATAAAAAATCAATCCTACATTAAAGAACCCCATATTTATTGGTTCATCGCTATCATTAAGTTTAATATCTTCAGTGAAAATGTTTGTAAAAGTAAAGCTACCATAGACATTCCAGGTGTTATATCCTGCACTTAAATAACCACTCAATTGCCATGGATTTATATCAGTGTTTGTAAATACAATCTTTTCAGTACTACTGATGTATTTAGATATTCTAGAAAAAGCATAACTCATTTTTACACCAGTATATATTCTCCAAAACTTGGTTGTAGTCACATCTGAAGTTCTCCATCTATACTCCAAAGGAATTTCAATAGCGTGTGTTTCAAGTTTACTTCGCTTATAGGACACATCGCTATCAATAATTTCATATTGAATATCATTATTAGCTTTATAAGCACGGATATTATAGTAAAACGAATTGTTTCCATAACCTACACCAATACCCAGAGCTTTATTGCGTTTGTTATTCAAGGGAATATCCTTTATAAAACCGACTGTAAATCCGTTGGAAAAATTATTCTGAGAAACACCACTTGGCTTACCCAACAATACATTATAGACCATCCCAGCATATATCTGATCTTCAAAATACGTACTATCTGCATAACGCTGCTGAAGACCCTCTACGGAGCTATTGCTTTGACCTGCCAATAAAAGAGGAAAACAAATTAACATAAACCATATAACATATTTCATTAGCCAAATTTAACAATTAAATATTTTAAATAATCTACTGGAAAAAACAAAAGCGCTTCAAACGAAGCGCTTTTATTTTAAAAGATATAAAAAGAATAAATTTCTTATTTTACATTCTGAAGGGCATCACCCTCTTTAGTAATATAGTTTATTTTAAGAGCATTTGCATCTCTCAATTCCTCTTTAACATCTGTTATGATACCCATATTAGTATCTTGATCGACCTTTAAAGCGGTAATAAAACGATCTTGTAATTCCTGACGTAATCCACTTTGATACTCTAGTACAAAGTCTTTGATTTCGCTTGGGCTTACAAATTTATCGTTAATTTGAACCTTATCGCTTGTACCAAATTTCTTAGAATATTTAGATGTAGGCTTACCTGCATAAATATACATTACAGGATCCTTTTTATCTAACTTCTGAACTTCAGTTGCATAAGGCATTACATTATCAACCATCAAATCACTATCCTTCATAACTGTTACCGTCATAAAGAAGAAAAGTAACATGAATACAATATCTGGCAAAGATGCCGTAGATACCGCAGGTAAATCTCCTGATTTCTTTTTCTTGAACTTAGACATAGTTATGAAATTTAATCTTTTTTAGGTTCTGCCTCTGACAATTTACGAGGATACAACGCTTGTAATTTTTCAATCTTTGGCTGTAACTCATCTTTACGTGAATCATCCGTTTTCGCGGCATTGTACTCAGCATCCATTTCTAGATAAGGAACTTCATTTGGGTACAATCTTTTACGTTCACGTTCTCTTAGTTCATCATAAGCAGCAATCAATTCATTCTGAACTGCTATATATGTTTTATAAGAGGTTTCACGGTTATTTCTTAAAGATATTACCGCTTTGTTTGGGTTATCTGATGATTCTGGATCTTTCTGCCCATTACAATACGAGCAAGAACCATCACCACCATTGTCCAAAAATTCTAAAGCAGCCTCTCTAAGATCTTTGATATCCATTCTTTCTTCTTCAACCAACAACTCATCGTTTTGATTCACCAATACAATAAAAACATTTTTGTCTTTAATTGGAGGTGGAGCATCTGTTGGTGGTTGTGGTGGTGGCAACTTTGTACTAATACCTTGATTGGTTTCAATAGTAGTTGTTACCAAGAAGAAGATCAATAGCAAGAATGCGATATCTGCCATGGAACCTGCATTAACTTCTGGTGCTGATCTCTTCGCCATAATAATTTACTTAATCATTTTTTTAACTCCAGACAATACCATTGCTAAAATAGCAACTAGTGCTAAAATGTAGAACATAATTAAACCTGCTCCAACAGTTTTAGACGTAGACTCTGTAACACTAATTCCTTGGCTTGACAATAATTGATAATCGATGTTATCTGATCCTGCAAATACATAACCTAAAACAACAACTAAAACCAAAGCTCCAACACCAATAAGTGTTCTTTTAACTTTTTCTCCTGACGAGAAGATATTCACTAATGTCCAAACCAAAGTAGCAATAATTGCAACTGCTAACAAAGCGTATGAAACATAGAACAGAATATCTGCGTATGGATCGGTACTTCCTAGTAATAGATACCAAAAGATAAAACAGATGACACCTAGGACTACAATACCTATATTAAATATTTTTGACATAATCTTAATTTCGCTTGTTAAGGATTCTTACTTAAGCTTTCACTTTGTGTCTGATCAATAAGTCGATCAATACAATAGAAGCATCTTCCATATCATTTACGATACTATCGATTTTTGCGATAATATAGTTATAGAAAATCTGTAAGATAATCGCAACGATAAGACCAAATACTGTTGTTAATAATGCTACTTTAATATCACCTGCAATTAAAGATGCATCAAGTCCACCAGCAGAACTAATTTTATCGAATGCCAAAATCATACCAATTACCGTACCCATGAAACCAAGCATCGGCGCAACAGCGATAAATAAAGATACCCAAGATACGTTTTTCTCTAATTGACCCATTTGTACTCCACCGTAAGCTACTACAGCTTTTTCTACAGCGTCGATACCTTCATCAACTCTATCAAGACCTTGATAGTAAATTGAAGCAACAGGCCCTTTTGTATTTCTACAAACTTCTTTAGCAGCTTCTACACCACCCGAAGCCAAAGCTTCTTCTACATTAGCAGCCAATTTTTTCGTGTTAGTGGTAGCCATATTCAAATAGATAATTCTTTCGATAGCTACAGCTAAACCTAAAATCAAACACAAAAGAACGATACCCATGAATTCAGGTCCCCCTTGAATGAAACGCTCTTTCAACTCTTGGTGGAAACCTTTGGTAGGCTCATCTTGTGCACTTACAGTGGCAACATTCAATACTGTTAATGCTGCAAAAGCAAACATTGAGAATACTCTTTTCATTTCTTTTAAACTTAAAATTTGTTAGTTAATAGGGTTAAAGATATAAAAATTTATTATTAATCTTAAAAAAAAGATAAGCAGAGAGGAAGGGATTCGAACCCTCGATACGCTTTTGGCGTATACACACTTTCCAGGCGTGCGCCTTCGACCACTCGGCCACCTCTCTATTCATTCATTTTTTCAGCGCAGCAAATAACAAATTTTTTTTGATATCTTAAAATTATACAAGTTAATTTTAGGATATCTCTCCACGAAGGGATGTTTCATAAATTGTTTTGAAAACTCTAGGGTGAATACCTTCACCAAGCATATACATTAACTTGGTAACCGCAGCTTCTGTTGTCATATCTTTCCCACTTATAATCTTCAATTTTTCTAATTCAGAACTCGTTTCATATTGCCCCATGAGTACGCTACCTCCCATACACTGAGATACATTGACCATGATTACACCATTTAATTTCGCTTCTCTTAAGAGCTCAATAAACCATAATTCTGTAGTTGTATTTCCAGCACCAAATGTTTCCAAAACTACTGCTTTGACTCCAGAATCAATCAAAATGGCTCGTAACAATTTTTCACTTATTCCTGGAAATAGCTTTAAAATTGCAATGTCACTATTGAAATTTTTATGAACAATTAATTTTTTCTGATGCGTTTTAGGCAATAAATTTTCTCTGAAAATTTTTAAATGCAGTCCACTTTCTACCAAAGGAGGATGATTTAAAGATAAAAAAGCTTCAAAATCATCGGCACTAACCTTTGTTGTCCTGTTTGCTCGGTATAATTTATATTCAAAATACAAACAAACTTCTTGTATAATCGACTCTCCTCTTTCTTTTAATGAGGCTATTTGAACAGCGGTAATTAAATTTTCTTTGGCATCTGTTCTCAAATCTCCAATAGGTAATTGGGAACCCGTGAACACAACAGGCTTTGCTAAGTTTTCTAACATAAAACTTAAAGCTGAGGATGTATAACTCATGGTATCACTCCCATGAAGCACTACAAAACCATCAAAATCATCATAAGCTTTTTCTATTATTTCAGCTAATTCAACCCAATAAATCAGATTCATATCTGAAGAGTCAATAGGTTTCTGAAAAGAAACTGTTTCAATCTCACAATCTATTTGATATAATTCTGGTATTCTACTTAATAACTGATCAAAATCAAAAGCCCGGAGCGCTCCTGTTTCATAATCTTTCATCATACCGATGGTTCCACCAGTATAGATTAATAATATTTTTGACTGAGCTCCCATATTAAATACCAAAAATTTCTTTAGAATTGTTCGTGGTAATAGTAGCGATTTCTTCTGGAGTCATTTGATAAATAGTAGCCAACTTTTCAACCACATTTACAATATAAGAACTTTCATTGCGCTTACCTCTGTATGGGGTTGGTGCCAAATATGGCGAATCTGTTTCCACCACTATATGCTCCAATGGAATTTGGTTCAAAAACTGATCGATTTTTCCATTTTTAAAAGTAACAACACCACCAATTCCAAGTTTCATATTATAACTTATAGCTTGTTTAGCCTGCTCCACAGTTCCCGTAAAGCAATGAAAAATACCAAAAAGCTCTGGCCCTTTTTCTTCTTCGAGTACTTCAAAAACTTCATCAAAAGCATCTCTACAATGAATATTGATGGGTAATTTATTTTTCTTTGCTAACTGAATCTGTAACTTAAAAGCTTCTCTTTGTTCTTTCTGATAAGTTTTGTCCCAATATAAATCCATACCTATTTCTCCAATAGCTACACAATTATGTTTTGCCATCATCTCTTCAACATGCGATAATTCCTCCTTAAAATTTTCTTTAACATGTGTAGGATGCAATCCAAACATCAAAAAAACATTCGTTGGATAATTATTCTTTAATTGGAGCATTTTCTCTGTGTAAGTAGAGTCTATTGCAGGAATGAAAAAACGGTTTACACCAGCATTCATGGCTCTTTCTATCATTTCAGTTCTATCGTCATCAAAGGATTCCGAATATAAGTGGGTATGTGTATCTGTAATCATAAACACAAAAGTAGCAAAGCAAAATGGAAGTGCCTATGTGCAAATTAACGAAGCTAACAGAAATATAAAAACTATAAAGACATTCTTAAAAACGCTTTCAATTTGTATCTAAAACTTTAATTTTGGTTCTTTATTTACAATTATGGAAGAAACATTGAGTGCTTTTTTAAAGAACAAAGGATACTTGAAAATTTCTCTTAGAGAAACATTTACAAATCATCTAGAATTGAAAGCACACTTAAACGGTATAGAAGGAAGATTTATCCTAGATACAGGAGCATCTAATACCTGTGTAGGTATTGATTGCGTAGATCATTTTAAATTATTTGCAGAAGAAACAGAGGTAAAAGCTACCGGAGCAGGAGCCAGCAACATGCTCACTCAAATATCTCAAGACAATGTGATAGCCATTAAAGGCTGGATTAAAAAGAAAATTGAAGTAGTAGTTTTTGACCTTAGCCATGTTAATCAAGCACTTACCTTACAAGATTCATTACCTGTTCATGGAATCATAGGCGCGGACGTTCTCAAAAAAGGAAAAGCCATAATTGATTACAAAAAACGTAAACTATACATGAAACCGTAAGTGAAAAACACGTATTTCTACGTATTGATTTCATAAAATTGATTTAGCAACTTTGTATCACATCAACTTAATAGCGATAAGTCATGTCACAAAAAATCAATTTTAAAAATTTAGTAGTTTTATCTTTTAGTATTGTAACCCTCAGCTTTGGGATGTACAATTTGATTGAAACTGTAATTTCCCTTTGATAGATTTATCCTTAAAACCAAAAAGCCTCTTCCCGGTTTCCCAAGAAGAGGCTTTATATTTTCTATAATTATTTTTAAAGCTCTAATGCTCTTTTCGCATTACCATCCATCAATAAGTTGATTGGGGCTTCTAATGCTTCTTTAACTGCCACCAAGAAACCAACAGATTCTTTACCATCAATAATTCTGTGATCATAAGAAAGTGCCACATACATCATTGGCGCAATAGCAATACCACCATTTTTAACAATAGGACGCTCAATAATATTGTGCATTCCCAAAATACCACTTTGTGGTGGGTTGATAATTGGAGTAGATAACATAGAGCCAAATACACCACCATTGGTAATAGTAAATGTTCCCCCTGTCATTTCATCAACAGTAATTTTACCATCTCGAGCTCTAATTGCTAAACGTTTGATATCTGCCTCAACACCTCTAAATGTTAAATTCTCTGCATTTCTTACCACAGGAACCATTAATCCCTTAGGACCAGAAACTGCGATTGAAATATCACAGAAATCGTAAGAAACTTTATAATCACCATCAATCATTGAGTTTACATCTGGGTACAATTGCAATGCTCTCACCACTGCTTTTGTAAAGAAACTCATGAATCCTAAACTAACGCCATGTTTTGATTTAAAAGCATCTTTGTACTCTTTTCTCAAGTCAAAAATAGCGGTCATATCTACTTCGTTAAAAGTAGTTAACATCGCCGTTTCATTTTTAGCAGCTACTAAACGCTCTGCTACTTTTCTACGAAGCATAGAAAGTTTCTTTCTTTCTTCTCCTCTGCTTCCTCCAGTAGTTGGTGTTCCCATAGAAGGCACAGCTTTTACTGCATCATCTTTGGTTACTCTACCATCTTTTCCGGTTCCTTGAACCTGAGAAGCATCTATATTTTTCTCTGCTAAAATTTTCTTAGCAGCCGGGCTCGCTGTTCCTGTTGCATATGTATCTGCCTTAGGAGCTTCCGCTTTTGGCGCTTCTGCCTTTGGAGCCTCTTCTTTTTTCTCTTCTGCCGGAGCTTCTCCACCTTCTGGTTTTGCAGCACTGGTATCAATTAAACAAACAACCTCACCTACTGCTACTGCGTCACCTTCTTCAGCTTTCAAAGTAATAATTCCACTTTCTTCAGCTGGCAACTCTAAAGTTGCTTTATCAGAATCAACCTCAGCAATAGCTTGGTCTTTTTCAACGTAATCACCATCCTGAACCAACCAGGTAGCAATTTCCACTTCGGTTATCGATTCTCCCGGAGAAGGGACTTTCATTTCTAAAACCATAGTTTTAATTTTATTATTTGGTGTTGACTTTTATTTGGGCGTTTCCTTGTTTCTTTCCGCTTTTGCTCCAAAAATCAAGGTCGGGCTTTACGCGCTACACGGTAGCTAGCTTCAATCCCTAACGCGTTATCAATTTATAATTATTTATTCATATTATCTTGAGTCTTGTCAAAAACATACTCAATTACTTCATTTTGGCGTTTTTTATCTCTGGTTGCACTACCTGCTGCCGGAGATGCATAGAATCTACGCGATGCCACTCTGAAGTTTCTTGCAAAATCTAAATGCATTAATAAGTGATTCCAAGCTCCCATATTTCTTGGTTCTTCTTGAGCCCAAACCACATCTTCACAATCGTATTTTGCAATGATCTCTTTAATCTTATCATTATTTAATGGGAACAACTGCTCTAGACGTACTAAAGCTACATCGTTTCTACCTTTGTCTTCTCTTGCTTGTAACAAATCGTAGTAGAACTTACCAGTACAGAATACCAACGTTTTCACTTCTTTTGGCGTTACCGAAGCATCATCAATGATTTCTTGGAAGGTTCCATCTGTTAATTCTTCAATGGTTGAAACAGCTTTTGGATGACGTAACAAGCTTTTTGGAGTAAACACTACCAATGGCTTTCTATACGATGCTTTTAACTGCCTTCTTAATAAATGGAAAAAGTTGGCTGGCGTTGTACAATCCGCTACAAACATATTGTCTTTTGCACACAACTGAAGGTAACGCTCCATACGAGCCGATGAGTGTTCTGCTCCTTGACCTTCATAACCGTGCGGTAATAACATGGTAAGTCCGTTTTGCAATTTCCACTTATCCTCTGCCGCAGAAATATATTGATCAAGCATAATTTGAGCTCCATTACTAAAGTCACCAAACTGTGCTTCCCAAATGGTTAATGTATTTGGGTTTGCCATCGCATATCCATAATCAAAACCTACTACCCCATATTCTGATAATAGCGAATTATAGATATGAAACTTCCCTTGATTTTCACCAAGTTTTTCTAATAATACTACTTCTTCTTCGCTATCTTCTACTTTGGTCACTGCGTGACGGTGAGAAAATGTACCACGCTCTACATCTTGACCAGATATACGAACATCGTGACCTTCTTCTAACAAAGTACCGTAAGCCAACAATTCACCCATTGCCCAATCTAGACTGTTACGCTCAAAATACATAGCATTACGGTCATTGATCAAACGTTGAATTTTTCGAATGAATTTTTTATCCTCGGGTAATTTGGTAATCACCTCAGCAATTTTATCAAGTTTCTCTCTACTGTATTTAGTATCTACTGCTTCAAGCATTTCTTCTCTTAAAGCTAAGTTGAACCCTTTCCACTCATTTTCCATAAATGGTGTAATCACGGTTTTGTCTTCTTTACGAGAATCTTCTAATTTTTCTTCAAGCGTTGCCTTGTAATTTTTCTCTAGCTCTGAAACATAATCACCTTCAATTACTCCTTCAGACTTTAATTTAGCTGCATAGATATCTCTTACATTCTCATGAGCAGCAATCGCTTTGTATAATTTAGGCTGTGTGAAACGCGGTTCATCTCCTTCGTTATGACCATATTTTCTATACCCTAACAAATCGATAAACACATCGCGCTTAAATTTCATTCTGAAATCTAAAGCAAACAAGGTAGCATGTACTACCGCTTCTGCATCATCTGCATTTACGTGTAATACCGGTGACAACGTAACTTTACCTACATCTGTACAATAGGTTGAAGATCTTGCATCTAAGTAATTTGTTGTAAAACCAACTTGGTTATTTACAACTATATGTACAGTTCCATTGGTTTTATAACCATCTAACTGCGCCATTTGAATTACTTCATATACAACTCCCTGACCTGCAATCGCAGCATCTCCATGTACTACAATCGGCAAAACTTTAGAAAAATCATCAGGATAGTGATGATCTTGTTTTGCACGTGTAATACCTTCTACAACAGGACCTACAGTCTCTAAATGTGAAGGGTTTGGAGCGATATTTATATTAATTCTATTTCCGTTATCCGTAGTTCTGTCTGATGTCCATCCTAAGTGATATTTTACATCACCATCAAAAACACGCATTTCGTAATCCTTTCCATCAAATTCACTAAAGATATCTTTAGCAGATTTTCCAAAAATGTTTGTTAAAACATTCAAACGGCCACGGTGTGCCATTCCCATTACAAACTGCTTTACTCCATACTCAGCTGCTTTTTCAATCAAAGCATCCAAAGCAGGAATCAAAGATTCTCCTCCTTCTAAAGAGAAGCGTTTTTGACCTACATATTTGGTATGTAAAAAGTTTTCGAAAGAAACAGCCTCATTCAATTTCTTAAGAATGTGCTTTTTCTCATCAACACCAAATTGAGGTCCGTTCTCGTTTACATTCAGTTTTTCCTGAATCCACTTAATTTCTTCAGGCTTTCTGATGTACATATACTCTACACCAATAGATTCACAATAAATATTCTGTAAATGTTTCAGAATTTTTCTAAGTGGAGCGTTTCCTATTCCAAGAATTTTTCCAGCTGCAAATTCAGTATCTAAATCAGCATCTGTTAAACCAAAATTCTCTTTATCAATAGTAGGTGTATAAGTTCTCCTGTTTCTTACAGGGTTTGTCTTTGTAAATAAGTGACCTCTTGTTCTGTATCCGTTAATCAACTCTACTACCTGAAACTCTTTTTGTAAGTTATCAGGAATCTCTACAACGTTATTTGTCCCCGGAATTGTTAACTTTAAACTCTCGTGAGTTTCAACCATTACAGACTCTGCGCTGTCTAGCCCAAAGTCGAAACCTTGAAAAAAGGCTCTCCAACTTGGCTCTACACTATCTGGAAACTGAAGGTATTGATCGTATAATTCGGCGAAGTACGCTGTATGCGCAGCATTTAAAAATGAAAATTTGTCCATGTGTTCTAATCTAGAAACTGTGTACTTTTTATTTTAGCAAAAATACAATAAATAAGTATATTAGCAGGAAGATTTCCGATTATTATATAGGAATTTAGCAAGATTTTTCAGCTTGCTTATTAAATTTTTAGAATATGCAAAAAAAGCTGTTATTTATCATTTTCGTTTCATTTTTAGCAACTTTTACAGGAATTGCTCAACAAAAAGATAATTTTTGGAAAGACGTTAGGTATGGTGGTGGATTAGGTCTAGGCTTTGGAGAAGGATATTTTAATGGTAGTATTTCTCCCAGTGCCATTTACTTATTTAATCATCAATTTGCAGCAGGGCTAGGCTTAACTTATTCATATAGCAAACAAAAAGACTTTCATGAGTCTACCTATTGGGGACCAAGTATTATTGCTTTATTTACTCCAGTGGACCAATTACAACTATCGGCAGAATTGGAAGAGTTCAATATCATTAGAAATTATGCTGAAGGTGCAACTTATAACGGACAATTGCTGGAAGATGATAATTATTGGAACACAGCATTATTTTTGGGTATAGGTTATACCACACAGAATATCACCTTTGGAATACGCTACGATGTATTGTATAATGAAAGAAAAAGCATCTATGCAAATGCATGGATGCCTTTTGTAAGAGTATATCTGTAAGCTATTTCCCTAGGAAAGTCCTCGCACTTTCTTTTCCCATTTCCAGGCCGAAGACATTGCATCATCCAAAGTTAATTCAGACTTCCAACCTAAAACTTCATTTGCTTTGGTAGTATCTGCATACACTGCAATTACATCACCTTCTCTTCTAGGAGCTATTTTGTAATTTAGATTTTCACCAGAAACTTTTTCAAAACTCTTGATTACTTCTAATACAGAACTTCCCGTTCCTGTACCGAGGTTGAAAATTTCGAAATTCCCATCATTCTTCGATTCCAATAATCGCTTAAGCGCAACTACGTGTGCCTTTGCTAAATCAAACACGTGGATATAATCACGAACATTGGTTCCGTCAGCCGTTGGATAATCATCTCCAAAAACAGATAATTGCTCTCTTAAACCTGCTGCGGTTTGCGTAATGAAAGGAACTAAATTCTGAGGAACTCCCAAAGGAAGTTCTCCAATACTTGCAGACTCATGCGCTCCAATAGGATTAAAATATCTTAATGAGATAGCATTCAGCTTTTCATAAACTTTACAAGTGTCTTTGATAATTTCTTCTCCAATTTGCTTTGTATTTCCATAAGGAGATTGCGCTGGTTTTACAGGAGCATCTTCAGTAATTGGTAAAGAATCTGGCTCACCATAAACGGTACATGAAGAACTAAATATGAAGTTTGCACTATCTTTCTTAGATAATTCCTGAAGAAGATATACTAACGTATTTAAGTTGTTTTCATAATACAATAATGGATTCTGAACACTCTCTCCTACAGCTTTAGAGGCTGCAAAATGTATTACTCCCTCCACATCATCATACTTTTTGAAGAAATGGCTTACTGCCTCTTTATCTCGCAAGTCTAACTCTTCGAACAGCGGAGCAACTCCGGTAATTTCTTTGATTCCATCTAGTACATCAATACTAGAATTTGAAAGGTTATCAATTACAATAACTTCAAAACCTTGTTGCTGAAGTTCTACCACGGTGTGTGACCCAATAAAACCGAGTCCGCCTGTTACTAAAATTTTTTTCATAGAAAGTTTTTTGTTTGACTTGCGTAAAATATTCAGGCATTTGGATAGCCCGAAAACCTACTGATTAATATATTCTTTTATCTTGCTTGTAATGAATTCAATTTGCTCGTCATCTAATTCCGTATGCATCGGAAGAGAGATTACTTCTTTCACTAATTGATTCGTTACTATAAAATCTTCTTCTTTATATTTTGAATCTGCGTATGCTTTTTGACTGTGAAGCGGAATAGGATAATAAACTCCACAAGGCACACCATTTTCACCTAGAAATTTCACCAAACCATCTCGCTTACCATTGGTAATTCTCAACGTATATTGATGATATACATGGCTATCCTCATCACCTAATTGAACAGGTGTAATTATATCCTTTTGATTTTTTAAAGCCTCTGTATACTTTCTTGCAGATGCTTTTCGCTTATTATTATACGGATCTAAATTTGGTAATTTAGCTCTTAAAACAGCAGCTTGTAAAGCATCCAGTCGAGAATTTACACCTACTACGTCATGATGGTAACGCTCATACATTCCATGGTTTACAATTCCACGAATGGTATACGCCAAATCATCATCATTTGTAAAAATTGCTCCTCCATCACCATAACAACCTAAGTTTTTAGAAGGGAAAAATGATGTAGCTCCCACATGACCAATGGTACCAGCTTTTTGCTTAGAACCATCTTTCCAAGTGTAAGAAGCTCCAATTGCTTGCGCATTATCTTCAATAACAAATAAATCATGTGCTTTGGCGATTTCCATAACAGCATCCATATTCGCTACTTGACCGAATAAATGAACAGGTACAATTGCTTTTGTTTTTGGAGTGATGGCTTTTTTTAATCCCTCTATATCAATATTAAATGTATCCTCTTCAACATCTACCAATACCGGAGTTAACTGAAGTAAAGCGATTACCTCAACAGTAGCGGCAAAAGTAAAATCTACTGTAATCACTTCATCTCCCGGTTTTAATCCTAGGCCCATCATGGCTATCTGAAGAGCATCGGTTCCGTTTCCACAAGGAATTACGTGTTTTACATTAAGGTAATCTTCTAAATCTTTTTGAAATGCATGGACTTCTGGTCCGTTTATAAAAGCAGTATTTGCTAAAACCTCCTCGAAGGAAGTGGCTATTTGATCTTTAATTTCTTCGTATTGACCTTTTAGATCAACCATTTGAATTTTCTTCATTGAATATCATCTTCTATATAATGTAACAATATTACAAATTTAGACAGCCTTACACAATGAAAAAAGTATTATTAAACATAAAAAGTGGTCGCCCAATTATCAAAAAAAGGCAACCACTTTGGCTATGAAACTAATCTGTTAAGCGGATTTTATTTAAAGCTAATTCAAACTACCTAAAAATTAGGTTACATGTTCCACTATCCAGTTCAAAATTCAATACGTTATCTGTTTGTGTAATGGTATACGTGGTATAATATCTTCTTCTATTAAAGTACGTAGTGAACTCATAAGTTTGTCCAACTTGCAACCTAGTTGTAGCAGCCTCACCCGCTCTAACATACGTCAAATATCTATAGTAATAAGAGCCTACAGGTCTATACAATACATAGAAAGAAGGTCTTTGAACCGTACCATTTGCGCAAGTAGCTGTACCTCTAAATGTAATAGGCTCCGGGAAGAAACCAGATGGCATAGTCAAATTAATATTGTTATCACACGGATAAAATACCTCTGACTCTGTTAACAATGTTCCTTTATCATACCTGCTAGTTCCAGAATACACTCTAAATTTACATGGATATCTAGGAGCATTATAGAAATGTATATTTTGACCAGGATATAAATAGTAGGTTTTACATGCATAATAACTCACAGGTCTATTATTCCAAGCAAATACCAATTCACAATAAGTCCTTCTGTAATTACCGCTAAAAGTAGAAGATCCACTAGCGTCTAAAACTTTTACACCACCATTGGCATTCCACCACGAACATCTATAACCATAGAAATCTATATTGTACCATGAAAGGTGTGTAATATCAAAACTTAAGCTCAATTCGCCTTCACTATCTACTACTGTGGCATCTTGCTCATATACCCACTGGCCAGTTTCAACTTCGTAAGACCAAATAGGAACTACATCTCCAGCCGCCAAATTTGCTTCGGTATCTGTATTATAAACTTCACTGCTTAATGACATGCTTACAGTAACCGGTTCTGAGAAAGACTTTACTTTACCACCACCTACATTCATATTGATTGAAGCAAATCCGGCTGTATTAAATACGATTTCTTCTTCAGTTCCATCAGGTCCGATAACTGAACGTGGCATAAACCCTCCTGGAAAAGCGTTTGTAGATGACTCTTGTTCTGAATCAAAATGAGTTAAACTTACATTTACAGATCCTCCTGATAATGTATTTCCATCCTCATCATAAAACATCACTCCGTCTGGTAAAGAAACAGTTGCTCCAGTTTCTTTATCACCTTCAGGTAAAACAATAACCTCCTGATTTCCTGAAAGTGCATTCCCAGTCATACTAAATGTTGCACTACTATTACCAACTCCTGCTGGCGGAGCATCTAATTTAACCATTGGAATAGTTACAAATTGATCTTCCTCCTCAGCACTAAAGTATGCTTCCATATTTACAGGAAGATATCCCGGAGCTTCAATATTTACACTAAACTCAAGATCCGCTCCTTCTTCTGGGGCGTACGATGGATTTACTATTAAGTATAACTTTCCTTCTACTACTTCAAAATCTCGGGAACCCCCAGATTCAAAAACATAATCAGCATCGGCTCCTGTTATGGTTACAGTTACATTTTCTGGAAAGGTTTCCGGCAGCGCTGCATCCACAATATCAATCATCATGGTCTGCTCAAAAATATTAAAGCTCTCAGAGAGCTCAATATAACTATCCACACTATCCACTACATCTAATGGAGATTTTTCACACCCTAAAAACAAAATAAGCATTAAGGCTCCTATTGTATATTTAATTTTTTTCATAATTTCTCTATTTTAAAAGTTTTACAGCAATTCTAAGATTTATAAAAGGATACCATCTGTAATCTGAAATATCTTGCTGA
The DNA here is from genome assembly GCF_900116665.1 of Pustulibacterium marinum. Taxonomy (GTDB): domain Bacteria; phylum Bacteroidota; class Bacteroidia; order Flavobacteriales; family Flavobacteriaceae; genus Pustulibacterium; species Pustulibacterium marinum. The sequence continues at coordinate 109,168 of NZ_FPBK01000008.1, forward strand.
AATCTATCTTCACGCAAGGTTACATTCTCCGACATCATTTCTGTAGTAACAATTGTTGCCTGAGGCTCCCCTGTATAGAATGATCCTAATTCAAACCCAAAACCTACTCTTTTCTTTGGAATAGCTCTACCAAACCCAAGTCCAAAATATGGAGCCACCCCAGAATAGTCCATTTGAAAATCTACGGTTCCTACATCTTCAGCTTCAATCTTAAGTTCTCCGTAAGTAAATCCCGTCTCATTAACTCCCATAAAAGAAAGCTGACCATCAAAAAAATATCCAACTCCACCAACCAGCTTAAAACTACTTCTTTTAAATGGTAAATATTCTATTGAAAGATCTACCGCAGTACTACCCGGACCACCGTCTATAATAAAAGTTTCACCGCCTATCTCTTCTTCTTGTCCTCCCAAAGCAGCATCTATATTTAGATACTGACCTCTTAATCTTACCGCGAATTTTTCACTCAACGACATTGCTACTTCTCCCCCTACTCCTAGTGTAGAACCATTCAAAGCAATTGCAAACTTCTTTGGTTTTTTTGTTTCTGTTTCTATTTCTTGTGCATAGGAAAAAATGCTCATCACAAGTAAAAAGAAACAGATCAAGTTTTTGTTGATCATAGTGTTTATTTTTATAAGGTTTACATATTGCTAACCTACTTAATAACAAAACATTAAGAAATACTCAAAAAAGGGTATTTTTGTCATTAGAAAAGAACAAAGAAAATCACTGAAACAAGGAGAATTATTTATATGAATGCTATCTACAACCTTCTTATTCATGTAAGTTTCATCATTTTAAAAATTATTTCAACGTTTAATCACAAAATGAAATTATTTGTAAATGGTAGAAAAGAGGTTTTTCCAAAACTGGAAAATAGTCTATCGGTCGATGATAAAACTATCTGGATTCATACTGCTTCACTTGGAGAATTTGAACAAGGTCTTCCAGTTTTAGAGGCGTTGAAACTTCAATATCCATCTTATAAATATGTAGTGACGTTTTTTTCGCCATCGGGTTTTGAAGTCAAAAAAAATAGTACTGTTGCAGATGTGATTACTTATTTGCCATTAGACACAAAAAAAAATGCAAAACGATTCATAAAAACCGTCAATCCTGCATTAGCCATATTTGTTAAGTATGAATTTTGGCCGAACTATCTTCAGGAACTTAAAAAAGCACATATACCAACGCTTTTAGTATCAGGAATTTTTAGAAAAGATCAAGTTTTTTTCAAATGGTATGGGAATTTTATGAGAGAAAAACTGAGTGCTTTTGACCATTTTTTTCTTCAAAATGAAACATCAGGAAACTTATTAAATTCTATTTCGTTGAAGAACTATACAGTTTGTGGTGATACTCGCTTTAACCGAGTGCTTCAAATTTTGGAAAGAGATAATTCTTTAACCTTTATGAAAGATTTTAAAGATGATGCTTTACTCATCGTAATAGGAAGTTCATGGCCGGAAGATGAAGAGATTCTTATTCCATTTATCAATGCAACAAAGGAAAATGTCAAATTTATAATTGCACCTCATAAGATAGAATCTTCAAAAATTGAATCTTTAAGAAATCAGCTTCAAAGTAAAACGTGTTTATATTCTAATAAAAATACTCCCCAACAACTGAAAGAAGCAAAGGTTTTGATCATTGATACCATTGGCTTGTTGACCAAAATTTATAGTTATGCAGATATAGCTTACGTAGGTGGCGGAATGGGAAATACCGGTTTGCACAACACTTTGGAACCTGCTGTATTTGGAATCCCTGTAGTTATCGGAAAAAATTATCAAAAGTTTGAAGAAGCGAAGCAACTAGTTTCTCTGGGAGGAATTATTTCTGTATCTAATAAAGAAGAACTAGCAAAACACATGCAACATCTACTTATAGATGAATTCAAAAGAAAACAAATTGGCGCTATAAATGATACTTTTCTAAAGTCCAATGCAAATGCACTAGAAACCGTTACAAAATACATATCGGAAAATATCCCAGTATAGGGTCTTAGAATTTCTTTAAATGTTTTTAACTTTTCATAAACTCATTATAGCAGGTAGGGTTATTAGTTTTGAATCAAATCAAAAACTAGAATTATGAAAAAGTTGTTATTAAGTATTGTATTATTAGGAGGAATCACGTTGGGAACAACCTCTTGTAGAGAAACCACTCAAGAAAAAGCAGAAGACGCGGTAGAAAGTGCGGCTGATGATATTGACGATGCAGCTGACGAAGCCGGAGATGAAATAGAAGATGCTGCAGAAGGTACTGGAGAAAAAATAGGAAAAGCCTATGACGAAGCAAAAGAATCTGTAAAAGAAGCTGGTAGAGAAATAGACGAAGCAGCTGACGAAACAGAAGAAGCTCTTGACCCTGACGACAGAGACTAATTTAGAATTCAAAATATAAAAAAACCTCGCTAGTTGCGAGGTTTTTTGTTTTGTATCTTTTCAAGATTTAGTCTGCAATAACAGGTCTTGAAATTTCTGTATTACTCTTAACTACAACAAATGTTGAAATAGCGTAGTATGCTCCAGGGCTGTAGCCTTCGGCAATTACACCACCATCTGAAGTCCAAGGTTCAAAGCTATATTCAAAATCAAAACTTTGACCAGCCATTGGCGAAGAAAGTTCGTTTAAACGAATAGGCACTACCATACCAGGACACCAACCAGCTCTATCCGGCTGCCAGTTTCCTGGAGATTGATTACTCACTACATTTTCTGCACAACCTAAAGGTCCCATATAATGTTCAAAAGTAGCTGCTCCATTTATCATTACATCATGAGTTCTGTAACACCATTCTGCACAAGGTCTTCCTGTTCCTGCATCAACCGGTGTAGCGTGACCCCAACCTGAAATTACAGTTCTTAGGTGTGTACTTTCTGCATTGGAAGGAATGCTAATATTTTTGGTTAAATCAAATTCAGATGCATCAGAACCATAAGGCACTCCACCCAAAGACCAACTATCATAAGCTACCACTTCTGCTATATTATAATATTGATAATCTGGTGTACCTTCAATAAACTTGAAGTTCACTGTAACTTCATAACCATCACTGTTCCAAACTTCCGCATAAGTTCTAAGGTTTACATCCCCTGTTAAAAGTGATTTAAAATCTGTTACATCAAACTCAAAACCATCTTCCAACTGGCTATTATCATTCCAATAAGGAGTAATGTAACGCCCCATTTCAAACCATTCGCTTGTTTCTGGATCTTGTACTTGGATATGTGCAAAAACATCCCATTCATCACAACCTCCAATAGGACAATCTAGTTTTACGTACATTAAAATTTCACTATAACCACTTAAATCTTCTGGAAAAGGAAAGGTTCCCGTTTCACCTTGGTTATAACCATCTCCCCATGCAATACGCTCATGATCAAAAGTAGTCATTGCATACGATGGTCTTACCGCAGATTTGTACACCTGCACATATCTTGATGTTGCTCCTGTACTACTTACCTCTATTGATGAAGACTCTTCATTCTCTTCTTCAGGAACCACTTTTACATAAATATCATGTGTTCCATTTGCGTCATCAGCATCAATAACCAATGATTGAGAAAAGTTTTCATTATCCAATGATAGCATATAATCATCAGACACCGTTAACTCTAAATCACTTGATAAATCGCTTCCAATTACAGCAAACGTTTCTACTTCAGATTCTCCTCCTACTTCTATTTCTCCAAAATCAATAGAAGATTCTGTTAGTGAGATTTTGGGATCTAACGCTTGTTGTCCTCCACTTCCTCCTTCATCTGAATCGTCATCTCCACAAGATTGGAGTGCTACAAAACAGAATGAAAGCATTGCAAGCATAGATGCTCGTAAAGTAATTCTTTGCATATAAAATAATATTGGTTAATAAATTATGATGAAAAAGTAAAGAGATTAACCGTTTTAGCAAAACATTTATCATGTTATCTTGCAGAAATAAACAAAAAATGAAAAAGTTGTTAGTTTTGATTTAATTCCTTTACAGAATTTTACTATATAAAAGAATAAAACACGCTGAATTGAAAAAATCGCTCTACATAATCTTAGCTATCACATTAGGGATGCTGTTGCCGCAATTGCATGTTTTTACATTTCTGATTCGGTATTCATTAATGCTAATGCTGTTTTTAACATTTACAGGAATTCAGATCTCTTATAAAAATGTTGGAAGAATTCATATTCAGGTATCTATATTAATTTTGATAGCATCACTTTTTCATTATTGGTGGATAAAACAATTATTTCCAGATTTAGCGATGGTAGGTTTTATTTTAGGCGCGACTCCAACAGCTGCAGCGGCGGCAGTAGTCGCAAATATGATGAAGCTAAATGTGCCTTTTGTAACCGTATCTACAGTTTTAACAAATATTGTCGCCGTTATATTTATACCAATTCTTCTGCCCTTTTTGATTCAGAAACAATTGGAAGTTTCTCCTTTTTATATTGTATTACAAGTTTTCATCACCCTAGGAATTCCTTTACTCTTAGGGCAATTCATCACCTTAAAATTTCCGAAGATCACTGAAAAAGTAGTAAAACAGAAGCCACTTTCGTTTGCTCTTTTTATTGGAAACATGCTCGTTGCTAGTGCCAATAGCTCCAACTATATTCAGCATAACGCCAAAGCTTCTTTAGAAACTATTGCTATTATTGCCGGACTAACATGTATTGTAGGTTTTCTAAATTTTAAAATGGGAGAATGGACAGCACCAAAAGCATTACGTTACGAAAGTGGCTTGTCTACAGGAAGAAAAAATACCATGTTAGCACTTTGGTTGTGCTTAACATACATTAATCCTTTGATAGGATTAGCGCCTGTTTTCTACTTGGTTTTTCATAATATCTACAATTCTGTTCAATTATGGTTTCTGGAAAAGAAACGAAAAAACTTCACTTAGAAAACAAGCGCTTTATATGATTAATCTACATCTGAAAGTAGACGCGTAACTTCATCTAATTTTGGGGTTAGAATAACTTCAATTCTTCTATTTTTTGCTTTCCCCTCGGTAGTTTCATTTGTTGCTACAGGAGCAAACTCACTTCTACCGGCCGCAGTTAAACTTGTTGGATTGATACTTGGATTCTCCGTTAGAATCTTCACAATAGCAGTAGCTCTTTTGGTTGACAAATCCCAATTTCCACTAATTGGCCCCGAAGTTTTGTACGGATCATCATCGGTATGCCCTTCAATCAATACAGAAATATCCGGATTTTGTGCTAATACAGAGCCCAATTGTTCTACAGCTTTTCTACCTTCTGAACCTACTGCCCAACTACCAGAATTGAAAAGCAATTTATTTTCCATAGAAACATACACTTTTCCGTCGCGCTGTTCAATGGTTAAACCATTTCCTTCAAAATCTAATAAGGCTTTAGACAACGCATCTTTTAAGCTTTTCATCGCTTGATCTTTTTTGGCAATCAAACTTTCTAGCTCATCCACACGCTTAGAACGCGAGTCTAACTCATCTTTCAAAGCCGCCAAACGATCACTTTCCTTTTCCAATTGTTCTAAAAGTTCACGATTCTTTTTAGCATTTTCTGATAAGTTTTTGGCACTATTCTGTTCCAAGGCATCATAAGAAGCTTTCAAATTTGCCAAATTAGTTTCCAATGCAGCCTTTTCTTGTTTCAGCTTATTAAGTTCATCAATTGCTTCTTCATAAGAAGTTAATAATTTAGAGTTTTGATTTTCTAAATTGTTAACCATAGTTTCTAGCTCTTGTTTGCGAGATGATAAACTATCACGCTCCTCTTCAAGACTAGCATATTTATCTTCTAAATCTTTGTAAACCTTTGTAGACACACAAGAAGTTGTCATGGCTAAAATGGCAACTCCGGTAAAAACTTTTTTGATCATAGCTTGTTTAATTTACGTCTAACTCTACTAAAATTGGGCAATGGTCGCTATGTTTAGCTTCCGGTAATATAACGGCTCTTTGCAGTTTTTCTTGTAATGGCTCTGCAACCATGTTATAATCTATACGCCAACCTTTGTTGTTATTTCTAGCATTGGCGCGGTAACTCCACCAGGAATAATGGTGTGGTTCTTTATTGAAGAATCGGAAACTATCTATAAATCCGTGGTTGATAAAATTATCTATCCATTCTCTTTCTACAGGTAAAAACCCTGAAACTTTTGCATTTCGAACCGGATCGTGAATGTCTATTGCTTCATGACAAATATTGTAATCACCACAAATAACCAAGTTAGGAATATCTTGCTTCAATGCATTGATGTAGGTTTGAAAATCAGCCATGTATTTCAACTTGTGTTCTAGACGATCAATATTTGTTCCCGAAGGTAAATACAAACTCATCACAGAAAACTCATCAAAATCTACACGAAGATTTCTTCCTTCAAAATCCATATATTCGATTCCTGTTCCAAAAACTACGTTTTTAGGTTCTATTTTACTTAAAATTGCCACACCGCTATAGCCTTTTTTCTGAGCACTGTACCAATAATGATAAGGGTAGCCAGCTTCTTCAAAAACCGCCAAATCTAATTGATCTTCTTGTGCTTTGATTTCTTGCAAACAAATTACATCTGGGTTTGCCATTTGCAGCCAGTCAAGAAATCCTTTTTTTATAGCGGCTCTAATACCGTTTACATTGTAGGAGATAATCTTCATTAAGTTTACTTTTGCTTGCTAAAATAAATATTCAAAGCGTTTATCCCTTTCAAATCAACCATAAATTTTATTTTCGATACCTTTTGAAAATATTTTGTTAAGATTTCTGTTGTAAGACTGATGAAAAACCTGTTCACCTTTTTCCTTCTATTTACCGGCTGTTGGCTACAGGCGCAGGAAATTTCATCGAATTACCGAATTAAAAAAGTAGTGGTTCAGAAGGAAATTCAAATTGATTCCGTTGCTATAAACAACACCTATTTTGAAATTAGAACACTGAAAGATCAAATCATTCCAGAAAATCTTTACAACATAAATTTTCAGGAAGCGAAGCTAACGTTATCCGATAGTGTTTTGCAAAACAATACGGTAATCACTATTTATTATTTGAAGTATCCTGAATTTATTACCAAAGTATATTCAGCCATTGATCCAAGCGTTATTGTGAACAACAATGATAAACTCAATAAGCTGTATTCACTTCAGCAACAAGAAACGAAAACTACCATAGATCTTTTTGACGGATTAAATACTTCCGGAAGTATTTCTAGAGGAATTACTGTTGGTAACAATCAAAACGCCGTGGTAAATTCTCAGCTCGACTTGCAAATTTCAGGACAGTTGGCCAATGATATTACACTGAGAGCTTCTATCAAAGATGCCAACATCCCAATCCAGGAAAGTGGATATTCCCAACGGCTGGAAGAATTCGATCAAATATTTATTGAACTCGCCAGCAAAAACTGGAATATTCGCGCAGGTGATATCAACCTACAAAACTCCGAAACCTATTTTATGAACTTTACCAAAAAGGTTCAGGGAATTTTAATAGACGCCAATCTCACTCCCAACAGAGAAAGTACAACCGAAGTTTTTGCATCAGGCGCTGTGGTTCGTGGTCGATATACCAACACCAGTTTTACAGGAGAAGAAGGAAACCAAGGACCTTATAAATTAACAGGATCTAATGATGAATTGTATATTTTAATTGTTTCCGGAAGTGAGCGTGTTTATGTAAACGGAACGTTGTTAACACGAGGAGAAAACAATGATTATGTGATGGATTATTCCTCTGGCGAATTAACCTTTACCAGCAAATATCCTGTAACTTCAGATATGCGTATCAAAGTAGAATATCAATATACCGATAACAATTACACCCGCTATGTTACGTACGGCGGAGTGAAACATACTTCAGAAAAATTAAACTTAAACGGTTATGTTTATGCTGAATCTGATGCTAAAAACAGACCTGTCCAAGAAAATCTTTCCGAAGAACAAGTCGCTATTTTGCAGCAGGCAGGAGACGATACTGATTTAATGACCGCTCCTTCTGCAGTAGAAGCTACCTACGATGAAAATAGAATTCAGTATGAAAAAATCACTGAAAGCGGAACGGAATACTACGCATTTTCCACAGATGAAACCGCAAGTTTGTACAATGTAACCTTCACATTGGTTGGAGCCAATCAAGGAAATTATGTTTTGAGTACCACTTTAGCAGCCGGAAAAGTCTTTGAATATGTTGCACCCGTTGCAGGTGTTCCGCAGGGAAATTATGAACCCATAACCACCATTAACGCACCTACAAAAACTCAGGTTGCTGTATTGAATGGAGCCTACAAACCTACCGAAAAAACAAATATTCAGTTTGAAACGGCGATGAGTAACAACGATGAAAACTTGTTTTCAGAAATTGACGATCAAAACAATACGGGAGCGGCTGCCAAAATAAGTGTACAACAGCAAATACTCGCTAAAACAAATAGCCTAACAGCTTTTGCAGATGTAGATTATATCTCTGAAAATTTTCAAAGTATAGAACGTATTTACAATATTGAATTTAATAGAGATTGGAATCTTGAAACTACTCCGGAAAGCAATCAGAGTTTGGTGAAAACCGGATTAACATACCAAAATCCACAAACAGGAACTGCCCAATACCGATTTGAATATTTAGATTTTTCGGGATATTCACATGGTGGAAGACATGTGGTTACCGCAGCCTTACATCCTGATAAATTTAATTTCATAACCTCATCAAGCTATCTAAAAAGTAACGGAATTGAAAACGAATCGACATTTGCCAGAAGCTACAACACCATTTCCTACAGTTTTCCGAAAAATTGGATTGGAGCGCAGCTCAATTTTGAAAACAATCAACAAACCGAGCAGGAAACACAAACATTGACCGATGTTTCCCAGCGTTTTCAGGAATATAAAATCTTTACAGGAATTGGCGATAGCACCAATGTTTTCGCCGAAGTTGGCTATAAATTTCGGGTAAACGATAGTATTCGATCTAATGAGTTAACAAAATTCAACACCAGTAATACATATTACATCAATTCTCAATTAATTCAGAATCAAAATACACAATTGGGTGCTTTCGTAAGTTTTAGAAATTTTGATTATGAAGATGAAGATACCGAGGACGAAAATTCATTAAACTCAAGAATTATCTACAGTCAACGTCTTTGGAAAGGTTTAGCGCAATGGAACACCACGTACGAAACCAATGCCGGAACTATCGCTATGCAAGAATTTGCCTATGTAGAAGTGGATGCCGGGCAAGGAACCTACACTTGGAATGATTATAACGAAAATGGAATTCAGGAATTGGATGAATTTGAAGTTGCGCAATATCAAGATCAGGCAACATACGTTCGGGTATTGTTGGCCAACCAAATTTATCAGAAGACCCATCAAAATAAATTTAGCCAAACCTTATCGTTAAATCCGGGAATTTGGCAACAAGACACATCAAAATTGAAAGATGTTTTGCGCCATTTTTACAATCAAACTTCTTTTTTGATAGATCGAAAAATTACTCGAGAAGGCAGTAATTTCAATTTAAATCCATTTGGAGGAACTCCAGATGATGAAGTATTAGGTTTAAATCAATCTATTCAAAATACATTTTTCTTTAACCGAGGAAAGCAACATTTTACCACATCGTACACGTTTGTAAATACCAAAGCAAAAACACTTTTGGCTATTGGATCGCAAGAAAGTGGTGTGAAAAGTCATCAATTAAAATTTGCGCATCGCTTTAATGACTTTTGGTTAATGAATTTTGACGGAAATACTTCAGAAACCACCAGCGCTTCTGAGAATTATGAAAGCAGAAATTACGATATAGATTCGTATGCTTTTAATCCAAAAATCAGTTATTTATTCAATTTGAACAGTAAGTTTGATCTCTTTTATCAGTTCGAAAACAAGCAAAATCAAATTGGAGAAGGCAGTTTACAGCAACACAATATTGGAGCATCTTTTAGCTATGCGAATATGCAAAAAGTTTCATTGAACGGAGAGTTCAACTATTTTAAAAATAATTTTGAAGGAAATGCATATTCTCCGGTTGGCTATCAAATTTTGGAAGGATTACAAACCGGAAACAACTTTACATGGACACTCATTGCGCAAAAGCAACTCACCAAGTTTCTAGATTTAAATGTGTCTTACTTCGGAAGAAAATCGGAAGACTCAAAAACAATTCACACCGGAACGGTACAATTAAAAGCCTATTTTTAACTCTGTAGAATTTCTACAATTTCATTCAACCCTTGCAATTTTGCTTGCGTCTCTGCGGTATTTCCACGTACATCTTGAATAGTTTTATCAGCATTATTGTTGAGCAAAAGCATGAGAATTTCTTTGTTATTGAAAGTAGCCGCATAAACAAGTGCTGTTGCTCCGTTAGAATTGGTTTCGTTAACGTTAGCTCCCTTATCAATTAAGTAAGCAACCACATCTTTGTAGCCCTTGAAGCAAGCTCCCATCATGGCCGTGTTACCAGAAGCATCTTTTGCATCAACATCTGCTCCATTTTCCACAAGCACTTTTACCACTCCAAGTTGGTCGTAGTACGCTGCTAAAATAAGTGGAGTAGAACCACGCTGATCTCTAACGTTTACCAACTCTGGTTGTACATCAACCAAATTGGCTACTTTTTCAACATCGCCATTTCTTATGGCATTAAAATATTTATCAATTAAGGTATTTTCCATAGCAATTTTTTAAAAAGATAATCCCGGCAATCAATATAATTTCTTAGAGGTATGACACCAGACCATGTTTCAGATTTGAAATTTCACTGGGAGGAGAAAAATCAAATGATCAAATTATTGAAATACCGGGATTGTTCTTAATACAATTTATATTATAGTCCCAAAGCTTTTCTTACTCCAGCGCCATATGCAGGATCTGCAGCATCAAAATGCTTTAATTGACGCTCTACAATTTCTGAAGGTACGCCTTCCATAGCTTCAGCTATATTAGAGAACAAACGTGCCTTTTGCTCGTCATTAAACATTCTAAACAAATCACCTGGTTGTTTAAAATCCCCTACTTCATCTTGATCTTCGTAACGTTGAATATCTCCTGAGATTTTCATTGGCGGCTCTTTAGCTTCCGGCACTTCTACAGGTCCACCAAAAGAGTTTGGCTCGTAATACGCATCAGGATTTCCGGAATTGTTATCAAAGAAACGCATAGAACCATCTTTATGATAATGATTCACTTCCGTTTTTGGCGTGTTTGCAGGTAGCGCTTCATAATGCGTACCTAAACGGTAACGGTGTGCATCTGCGTAAGAGAAAATTCTTGACTGAAGAACCTTATCTGGTGACCAACTAATGCCAGGTACTACATTGGAAGGTGAAAAGGCTGCATTTTCAATATACTGAAAATAATTATCTGGGTTTTTGTTCAATTCCATTTCTCCAACTTCAATAAGCGGATAATCGGCATGCGGCCATACTCTTGTGAGGTCAAAGGGGTTGTAAGGCGTTTTTGTAGCATCTTCTTCCGGCATAATTTGAACCATCAATTTCCATTTTGGAAATTTACCTTCTTCTATAGATCCAAACAATTGCTCTTGATAAGATTCACGAGTTTCTCCAACTACTTTTTTAGCTTCTTCATTGGTTAAAAACTCATGACCTTGTTGTGTTTTGAAATGAAATTTCACCCAGTAGCGCTCGCCTTCATTATTCCAAAAAGAGAACGTATGCGATCCGTAACCATTCATGTGCATTGGTGATTTTGGCAATCCTCTATCAGACATTAAGATGGTAACCTGATGTAAGCTTTCAGGAACTGATGACCAAAAATCCCACATGGCAGTAGCAGATCGCAAATTGGTTCTAGGGTGTCTTTTTTGTGTTCTAATGAAATCTGGAAATTTATATCCGTCTTTAATAAAAAATACTGGAGTGTTATTTCCTACTAAATCCCAATTTCCTTCTTCGGTGTAAAATTTTAATGCAAAACCACGTACATCGCGCTCTGCATCGGCAGCTCCCATTTCACCGGCAACTGTTGAAAAACGCGCTAACATTTCTGTTTTCTTTCCTACTTCAGAAAATATTTTAGCACATGTATATTTTGAAATATCATTGGTAATGGTCAATGTCCCAAAAGCGCCCCAACCTTTAGCGTGAACAACACGCTCTGGGATTCGCTCTCTATTTTGGTGAGCAAGTTTTTCTAATAATTGGTAATCCTGCAAAAGTACAGGACCTCTGTCTCCTGCTGTTAAAGATTTCTGATTACTTGGTACCGGTGCACCGGCGGTGGTAGTCAATTTTTTCGAACTCATGGCGTTTAAATTTTGTTTTTCAAATATACCATAAGATAATGCTATAAAATCTCACACACCAATAATTATATTCTATTTAACAATAACTACACCTTATAAAATTAAAAACCCTTCATAAAAGAAGGGTTTAAATTATACTTTTCACATTATTTTAAGGCTTTACAACCTTTTCCAAAACTTCTGCTTTCTTTTCATCTTTATTCAAAATGATTTTCAAGATGATATAGCCTATAACACAGGCGATAAAAGAACCTCCAAGAATACCAATTTTTGCAGAGCTTAATGCTGCCGGATCTGTAAAAGCCAAATTAGCTATAAACAGTGACATGGTGAAACCTAATCCACCTAAAAAACCTGCGCCAATGATATGCTTGAATTTCACTCCTTTTGGTAATTTGGCAATTCCTGTTTTTACAGAAAGCCATGACGCTAGAGAAATACCAACCGATTTACCAACGATTAACGCAACAGCAATATGTATCATCAATGGAACATCCAATTCAGCATCTGAACTAAAATTAACTCCGGCATTTGCAAATGCAAATACTGGCATAATAAAAAATGTTACCCAAGGATGAAGATCATTTTCAATTTTCTGTAATGGCGAATTGATCATTTCCGAAGCCTTTTTGATGTCTTTCGCCGCATGTACTTGTTCCTTTTTTAAAATATGATGCTTACTAACGTGTTCTTTTTCTTGTACAAAACTCTGAACCGAATTTTTAATATTATCGAAAAAATTGTCTAACGTGGTTCTTCTGGTTGCCGGAATGGTAAATGCTAATAATACACCCGCAATGGTTGGATGAATCCCAGATTTAAGGAAAAATATCCAAACGACCACACTCAGCGGAAAGAAGATATATCTTGAAAAATAATTTTTAACTCCAAGAAAAGCCATAAAACCTAAAATAATTCCTGCATACAAAAGCAAATCCCATTGAATATCTCCACCGTAAAAAATAGCGATGACAATGACTGCAGCAAGATCATCTACAATAGCAAATGCAGTTAAAAACACTTTTAATCCTAATGGCACGCGTTTACCAAAAAGCTGCAAAATACCTAAAGAAAAAGCAATGTCTGTGGCCATGGGAACTCCCCAACCCTTCGCCGTTTCGGCATCAGAATTTAAAACAACATAAATGATAATTGGTATAACAACTCCACCTAAAGCTGCTATTACAGGTAGCGATGCTTTTTGGATGGTGGTAAGTTCACCGTCAAGAATTTCTCGTTTAATTTCTAGCCCAACGTGAAAAAAGAAAATAGCCATTAATCCATCATTAATCCATAGATAAAATGGCTCTGTAAGTTCTATTCCTTTTTCTAGAAATCCAAAAGTGAACTCACTATTTAAAAATTCAGTATAAATTTCACTCCAAGGGGAATTGGCAATTATTAGCGCTAACGCTGTAGCAAATAGCAATAGAAAACTACCCGCATTGGAAGATTTCATGAAGCTATCTACCGGCTTAAGTATTTTACTCATTATAAACTTTTGTTTGCTACTAATTTACAAAAGACAAAAGCTAGGACGACATGATTAACATCATTTTTAGATTAAGTCTTTTTTATATGCTAAAATATCTCCGGGCTCACATTCGAGCACTTCGCAAATAGCTTCTAAAGTAGAAAAACGAATGGCTTTTGCCTTTCCTGTCTTCAAAATAGAAAGGTTGGTAACGGTAATTCCAATAGCTTCTGCCAACTCTATACTCTTCATTTTTCGCTTGGCAAGCATCACATCTAAATTAACTTCTATGGGCATTTCTAAATAGTTAAATCGTTTTCTTCTTTTAGCTGGTTAGCTCTCTTCATAAAATCTGATTGGATCATTAGGAATAAGCCGAAGATAATTAGAATAAATACAAACATTGTATCTTCAGACACTGCTAAGGAAGTGGTTGACTTGAAAATTGTAAAAAACATCCAAGTAAGTGCTGAAGCCACCCACAACAATCCTCCGCATAATAAAATTGCGAAACCAGCTTTCTTTAAGTAAGATTCTAATTCATTTTTAAAAATATTCTTAGAATTCATAAAACGAGAAGCTTTTCTGAGAAATAGAATTCCTCTGAAAAAAAACATATAAGCTATGGTATTCATAATAATTACTCCCCAAGTAAACCAAGGTACACCTTCTAGACCTTTGTAATTATCTCCATTCACTTTGAGCTCTAACGCATTGAAAGGTGATACGATAATCAAAATAAAACAAATCAAAGAAGTAAATATTAAAAATACATCTAGTACATCCTTAAATAATTTGGTTTTCATGGTAGCATTCTTTTTAGTTTAATAATTTGATTTACCACTCTAGACTTATCTCAATAATAAAAATGCTTCTCTTGTAAGCAAAAAAGAAAAATATCTAAAACGGTACATTCAATGTGCTATTCTTTTTTTTTTTATGTTCATTAATTTGAACAGTTCAATATTAAAAAATATTATCGAAAAACAATAATTTTTAATTGATTAAAAATAAATTTTAACTTTTTACGGCAACGTTATTCAATTAATACCGAAATCCATATCCCCAAAAATTTATCATTATGTATTTTAGCCCCCTAAAATTTATAAGAATCCGAAAAGGTTTTCTTTTTTAAGGAAACTCAAAGAATCTAACTAATGAAAAAATATACTTTCTGTTTAGGAATGGCAATCTTCTCAGTATTTCTGGGAACTGCTCAAGACGAAAACAACATCAAGGAAAATCAGGAACAATTGGATGAAGTAGTTGTTTCATCATCACGAATTGATTTACCATTTCCTGAAAATTCAAGAACCATTACGGTTATTACTTCAGAAGACATTAAAAAAAGTGGCGCAACCACTGTAGTAGGCGTTTTGCAACAAATTGCCGGAGTGGATATTCGTAGAAGAGGTTTAAGCGGATCGCAAGCAGATTTGTATATCCGCGGCGGTAGTTTTGATCAAACTCTTTTGTTGATCGATGGTATTAAGGTGGAAGATGTGCAAACGGGACATCATACGTTAAACCTTGCGTTACCTATTGATGTTATAGAACGAATTGAAATTATAAAAGGGCCTGCAGCCCGTGTATTCGGTCAAAATGCTTTTACAGGAGCTGTGAATATTGTTACCAAAAAGAATCCTGAAAATATGGTGAAAGCCAAAGTAGAAACGGGTTCTTTCCATCAAAAAAATGCTGAAGTAACTGTTGGAAGTAATTTGGAAAGTTCTTCGCATATCATCAATTATACGAGACAAACATCTGAAGGTTACAGGCATAACACCGATTATGACAATCAAACGTATTTTCTAAAAAGTACATTCAATAAAAAACACACCCCAATTAATGTGTTAGCCACGTTGGCTGAACGCAAATTTGGAGCGAATGGCTTTTATGCTACTCCAACTGCAACTGAACAATACGAAGAAACACAAGCAAGTTTGGTGGGTATTTCTTCCATTATTGAAAAAGGAAACTTAACCTTTAAACCAAGAGCTTACTGGAGACGTAACCAAGACATGTATTTGTACACCAGAAGTAATCCTGATGGATACAGAAATATGCACATCACCAATAAAGTTGGAGCAGAAGTAAATGCATCGTACAAATCTAAACTTGGGGTAACCGGTTTTGGTGTGGATGTAGCTCAGATATACATTTCCAGTAACAATTTGGGCGAGTACAATAGATTTATGACCAATGTATTTTTGGAACATCAATTTAATCTCCTCAATGAAAAATTAGACATTACACCTGGTGTTGCTGTAAATTATTTTTCTGATTTTAAATTTCATGCATTTCCGGGAATTGATCTTGGTTACCAAGTTTCCGATGCTTTTAAAGCCTATGCAAATGTGGGTTACACGTACCGAGTACCCACGTATACTGATTTGTATTACACCTCTGGAACCACAATGGGAAATGCAAACTTAGATACAGAAGAAGCCTTTTCTCAAGAAGTTGGTTTAAAGTTTTTTGGAGAACATTTGAATGCATCCGTTGCCGTTTTTAATAGAAGTGCACAACATTTGATTGATTACGTAAAGGAGAATGAAGCAGATCTTTGGCAAGCACAAAACATAAGAGATGTAGATACAAAAGGAATAGAAACAGAAGTATCATATGCATTTAAAGTCAATGATTATGCACAACAGATGAAAATTGGGTATATGTATTTGAATGATGATGTAAAAAACCTGTCACTAGATTATTCGCAATATTCCATAAACTCTATGAAACATCACTTTACAGGAACGTACAGTGCACAATTCATCAAAAATTTAACGCACAGTATCATTTATAAATACGTAGAAAGAACCTCTGGTCAATCTTATAATTTGGTAGATGCTTCAGCCACGTATACTTTGAATGCTATTGAGTTCTCTGTAATTGCCAATAATATATTTAATACAGCATATACCGAGACCAATTTGGTGCCAATGCCAAAAGGGAATGTACTATTTGGGTTTACATACAACTTCAAATAATTCGCCTTACATACTAGAAATCTCTCTGATTATTTGATAATCAGGGAGATTTCTATTTTTTATCGTATTTTTAAAAGCAATGCTACCGCTAGTTAAAAATACCATCCAATTATTCTTTCCTGAAATCTGTTCAGGATGTGATGCTCCGTTAGCCACCAACGAACAACTGATCTGTACCAAATGTAGACATCAATTAGCTCCCACAGATTTTCATTTAGACCCTGAAAATATAGCAGTAAAGAACTTCTACGGGATTTGCAATTTAGAACATGCTAGTGCCATGTTACTTTTCAGGAAAGCAGATATTGTGCAACATTTGATTCACAATCTTAAATACAAAGGAAAGGAAGATTTGGGCATTTACTTGGGTAAATGGTATGGTTCCATACTCAAAGAAAGTCCATTTTACCAACAAATAGATTGCGTAATTCCTGTTCCGCTTCACCCAAGAAAACTAAAGAAAAGAGGATACAATCAAGTAAGTGGTTTTGGCAAAGAAATTGCAAAGGCTTTACAGACTAATTTTGAAGAAGATATTTTACTAAGAGTTAAGTATACCCAAACGCAAACTTTTAAAAATAAATGGTTGCGGCAATACCGAAAAGAAATTTTCAAAAAAAATACTGAACATAACATAGAAGGGAAGCACATTCTTTTGGTAGACGATGTGATTACCACCGGAGCAACCATTGAAAATTGTGTAAAAGCCTTGCAGAAAGATATAAATGTAAAGGTTTCGGTAGTATCAATTGCCTTCACAGTTTGATTTCAGAATTCATAAATTAGTTGTTATTTTGCAATCTATTGATATCTTGGAATGAGACACTTTTTAATAAGAACACTACTCGCTGTTTTTTTGATTTTAATATTAGCCGATTGTGCTAAAAGAGGAACTCCATCGGGAGGTCCCGAAGATGAAGACCCACCGGTACTTTTGTCTGCTGAACCAAAGCAGGAAACCACCAATTTCAAATCAAAACATATTCGACTTACTTTTGATGAATACATTAAGCTTAATGATCTTCAAAAGCAATTGATTGTTTCACCTCCAATGGATCCTGCTCCAACCATTACGCCTCAAGGAAGTGCTTCTAAATATCTTGATATAGAAATTACAGATACGCTACAACCCAATACAACCTACGTGATCAACTTTGGGCAAAGTGTTCAAGACAATCATGAAGGAAATCCATATCCTTTTTTCAAATACATTTTTTCAACCGGAGATTATATAGACACGCTGAAAGTTGAAGGTCGTATTCGCGACGCTTATAACAAAGAAGCTGCCCCCTATGTAAATGTAATGCTTTACGACTACAACGAAGAGTTTAATGATTCTACTATTTACAACGTAAAACCTACTTATATTACCAATACATTGGATAGTACTACCGCTTTTGAAATTACCAATGTAAAACCTGGAAAGTATAAGCTCATTGCTTTAAAAGAGGAGAGTCCTAATTATATGTACAACAGACAAACCGATAAGTTGGCTTTTTATGAAGATGTAATTACAGTTCCTACAGATACCACTTATGAATTAAGTCTGTTCAAAGAAGTTTTGAATTACCGTGCAACAAAACCAGCCTTAGTAGCAAAAAATCGTATAGTTTTTGGATATGAAGGCGATAGTACCGGAATGAAAATAAACTTACTTTCGGACAAACCAGACGACTTTACATCTAGAATTATACCTGATAAAGAAATTGACACACTTCACTATTGGTTTACACCTTTTGAGGCAGATTCATTGATTTTCACCGTAGCAAAAAATGAACAGTTTATAGATACATTTACAGTAAGGATTAAAGAACTTTACAACGATTCTCTGAAAGTAACTCCTAACTTTAAAGGAGCTATTCCTCCCAACAAGAGGTTTAAAATTGCAGCCAATACACCTTTATCAACAGTGAATAATGATTCCATTAAATTGATAAATCAAGATTCAGTTGCTGTACCTTTTAGCACATCTTTAGATAAATATTTAAACGAAGTTACGTTTGACTTTGAAACCAAAGAAAACCAGCGTTATATTTTGCAACTACTCCCGGGAACGGTAAAGGATATGTTTGAAAAAACAAATGACACGCTTCAGTATAGTTTCAAACAAAAAAAATATACTGACTACGGAACTATTATAGTGAAATTACAAGGCGTAAAAAGTTTTCCAATCATCGTTCAGTTAACTGACAAAAATGGAAATGTAAAAGAAGAACAATTTGCAGCCACGGAAGAAAACACCTTCTATTTTTCAAGCATAGAACCATCAACCTATTTCCTTAGAGTGATCTATGACACCAACGGAAACAAGAAATGGGATACAGGAGATTACTTTGAAAAGATACAACCGGAACGTATGTTCTACTATCCAGAATCTATAGAATTACGTGCAAACTGGGAGTTTGAACAGCAGTTTATTCTTAACTAAATATGTATGGAAAAATCATCTTGGTCATCAAGAAATTTAAAGTGATTTCGTGAAGCTTCTAAGGTTGATTTTTCTAACGTATACATCAGTATTTCTTCTTTTTCTGAAAAGATAAGCTGTTCACCTAGCTCATTGTAAATAGCCGAATGACCATTGTATGGAATTTGATTTCCATCTTTTCCAACTCTGTTCACTCCTACTACATAGCTCATATTTTCTATGGCTCTTGCCTTGAGTAGAGCGTCCCAAGCTTGGATTCTTTTCTGAGGCCAATTGGCTACGTATAACAAAACATCGTATTCTTTTGTATTCCGAGCCCACACCGGAAAGCGAAGATCGTAACAAATTAACGGACAAATTTTCCAGCCTTTATAGTCTAAAAGAAGAAGCTCTTCTCCTTTCTGATAGACTTTGTGTTCACCAGCCAATGTAAACGTATGTCGCTTGTTATAAGAAGAAACTTCACCACTAGGCAAAACCCACACAAATCTATTATAATAGTTTTCTTCTTCGTTAATAATTAGACTTCCACAAATAACGGATTGCTTTTCTCTAGCCAAGTTCTTCATCCAAGCTACTGAAACCCCTTCCATGCTTTCTGCAAATTGCTTGGCATTCATCGTAAAACCCGTTGTAAACATTTCAGGCAAAACATAAACATCTGCCTTCTCTGCATTGCTGATCTTCGCATACAAATTTTCCAAATTCTTTTGAGGAGCTTCCCAAATCAAATCAGTTTGTACAATCGCTATTTTCAGGGAATTCATCATACAATTTGCATTTTTTTCAATAGGAAAGAAGCATTCATATTCTGACAAATTCCTTTTTTGAAGCGGTAGTCAAAATGTAATTCATCATCAATTATTTCAGCATCAAAATAATAGTTTTTCACTTCCTGAAGATTTTGCTCCATCTCACACAAACTAAGATCGTGCGTAGCAATGATTCCAGTTGCATGAGAAGCTACTAATTTCTCCACAAACTTTTTAGATCCAATTGCCTTATCGGTACTATTGGTTCCTTTCAATATCTCATCTAAAATGATAAAATAAGTATCTGTTTGCAACGCATCAACAATGTATTTAAGGCGAGTAAGCTCTGCAAAGAAATACGAACTATCATCTGTAAGTGAATCGCTTGTTCGCATACTTGTTATAAGCTTAATTGGCTTGTATTTACTGCTTTTTGCACAAACAGGAAGTCCAACGTTCGCCATGACAATATGAAGCGAAACAGTCCGTAAAAAAGTACTTTTCCCAGCCATGTTTGCACCCGTGATAATAAAGAATTGTTGCTCATCCATATCAATGGAATTATCAACACGTTTTTCAGTTTTGAGCAAAGGATGTCCCAATTCTTCTGCTTGAATACAGCCACCGGAACTTACTAACTGCGGATACACATAATCGGCATGATTGAAGCTAAAATTCCCCAATGAATTATATGCATCAAACCATGCAATTACCTCAAACCAATGATGTACTTTTTCTTTGTTTTCAGTAATCCACTCTTCAATACGTCGGCTATTTTTTAAGTCCATTAAAAAGAATCCATTCCCGGCTAATGCTCCAACAAGATTACTACGATTGTCAAGCGAATCCAGTGCTTTTGAAAACTCTTTGAATAACTCAGATGCCTTCTTAGTTTCTGAACCAATTTTCTTTTGCTGTGCTTTAAGCACGCTTGTTTGAAAAGTTTCATTTTCAATATAAGCCAAAAGATGTGCATATTGCCTGAAAACTTCTTTTGCCTTATCTGTTTTTTCTGAAAGTTCATTTACTTTTTTGACAAACCGCCCAACTATTAATAAACCGAAAAACATCCAATAACCAACATAAGAACTAGGAAGAACATCAAGCATAGCTAAGATGGCCAACGTAGAGGAAATGACTCCAAAACCAATAGAAATAGCTTTAAAATATGATTTGGTAAACGGTTGATAGTTTTTGATCCAATCTTCTATTTGCTGAATAGGCGTCTCTATTTCAATCAGCGAAGCCGCGGCTGTATAGCGCTGTCTAAAGTCGGGTTTATCGGCTAATTCCTGAATGGTTTCCTGCTTTTCGGTAATCCCTTCAATATTGTTGGCAGTAAGTAGCGAAACTAGTTTTAAGGTTCCTTCTCTAAGCGATGTTCGGTTCATAAACTGAAAGAACGAACCTAGTCCAAATAAATCGATATCCAGGCTAAAAAAGTGTTTCGGATCTTTAAATTCCTCTCCGGTAGGTTCATTTTGAAATACTCCATTTGCAATGCTTATTTCTTTTTCATTCAATGCTAATACCGCTTCCAAAAATTTCTTTCGTTCTTTAATATCTGCATAACGCGCAACCAGCTTCAACAAAATCCCTAGACCTAGAACCACAGCAAGTATAAGCCACTTCCATTCTCCCCATAAAAAATATACGGCCGCGGCAGTAATTAAAAAAACTACCAACCGAATAATACTGAGACGGGATAGTTTTTTGTTCACGGCTTGAATCTCGTCTGTATATTTTGCTATATTATCTTGATAGTACGTTTCGCTTTGTTTCATAGTGTATAAATAACGCTGAAAAATACTAAAATCCGTCACGTTATAAAATAAAAAAGCCCGCTGAATTCAGCGGGCTTTAAAATATTAAGAGTTAACTCTTCTATTCTTAGAATCTATATTTAACTGAGAAGTTCCAAGTTCTACCTCTACCGTAGAAGTAACCATAAGAATCTGCTTGATTAATATATGTATGATCTAATACATTATAAACGTTTGCATTTAATGATAAGTCGTTTTCACCTAACATAAACTTATAAGAAGCTCCTAAATCAATTAAAGAGTAAGGCTTAAGGTGTTCTGGCTGATAAGTACCTCCTACTAAACCTGAATCAGAAACATCTTCTACATCTACAAAACCATAGAAGTTATTATAATAATTCCAGTCTGCATTTACCTTTAACTTATTCTGAATAATACTATAAGAAGTTCCTAAACCTAAAGAAGCTTGTGGTGCAGTACCAACTCTTGTACCATCTAAGTCTACGTTTAAGTTATCAATATTTTCTGCTGTATCATTATTTCTGATAATCACAGGAGATTCTCCGTTGTATCTCCAATCACCAATAGTAGCGTAACCTCTTAACATCCAAGCTAAAGTTGGAGTATATTTGAAATCAAGCTCTAAACCTTGGTGTAATTGAGAAATATTAGTGAATAAGAAAGTTGCATTAGCGATTTCATCAACACCATCTCCATCTAAATCATATGTTCCTGAGTTAGAAAAGAAACGATTATCCCATTGTGTTAAATAAGCATTGATGTTTAGATTAAAATCTGAAGTAGAGAAGCTATAACCTGCTTCTAACCCAAAGATTTCTTCATTGCTAACCTCAGGATCAGATAATAGAGTATTATCATCATAACTTGGATATACATTATCTAAGAATGGTTGACGAGAATATTTACCAATATTAGCATATACTTTATGATTTTCAGCGATATTATAAGAACCACCACCTTTTACATTGTATCCAGTCTTTAAAATAGTATAAGATTCTCTTGGCACCTCGAAATTACCACGATCTTCTCTTTGATAAGATTGATTAGAAACAGCTGCCTGAGCAAATACAGAAAATGCATCATCATGGTATTCTACTTGGCCAAAAACTCCTTGATAATTAATATTTTCAGAATAGTCATAGTCAATTCTATCACCTTCATCTGCATAGTTGAATAAAGCAGCCCATGGATCAGCATCAAAAGTATTAGTAATGATATTTCCAGATGTTGGGACTAAGTCACTTACTCTACCTGTAGTTCCTAATAAATCTGTAATTTGACGGAAGTGATCTCCTTTGTAGAAACGAATATCTGCTCCAACATTGAAAGTCCAGTTTTCTAGATCATTATTTTCATAATTAGCTACTGTACCATACCAAGCATGATTATTCACAGAGGATCTTAAAATTGTACTATTAAATCCGTCTGAAATACCTGCTGCTTGGTTTTGAGCATAAATTCCATCCCAGTTTATATTACCATTAGCTGTGTAACCACCATACTGGCCACCATAAGTTGTTCCTAAATAGTTTACACCACTACCGTAAGTTCCTGTTCCACCACCTCTACCGAAAGATGCATAACCTACTACAGATAGTAAACTTGTTTCAGAAATATTATAATCCCAGTTTAAGTTCATTACTGGTTTATGGTAATAATTTCTTCTCATTGATAAATACTCTCCATTTAAGAAACCATAGTTAGAGTTCCCCTTAATCCCCATGATATCATACCCTGGGTAATTAATTGTTCCATCATTTCTATAAGATGTAGTAAGAGCCTTAGAATAGTTTTGATCATGATATTGAGGAGCTCCGATCAATAAGAAATTCAGTGTATGCTTGTCTCCAATTTTCTTACCTACTGAAAAGAAATAGTTTTGACCTTGTCCTTTGGTACCATCTGCCCAAGAAGAATGTGCTTGCCAATAATCTAATAAGAAAGAGAATCCCCAACCCTTATCATTTAGTCCTGTGTTGTATGTAGCAGTTCCTTTAAAGAAACTATCATTACCTACCATAGCTCTTACATAACCACCTTCTTTAAGATCTGTTGCTTTGGTTACGATGTTTACAGTACCACCAACAGAAGAAATAGCTAATTTAGAGGAACCTAAACCTCTTTGTACCTGTACTGCATTAGCGATATCTGCCAAACCTGACCAGTTAGACCAATACATGTTACCATCTTCCATACCATTGATTGGCTGTCCGTTCAATAGAAACGCGGTGTTGCTTTGTCCAAATCCACGAACACTCATTTGAGCTTCCCCAAAACCACCAGATTGGTTAGAAACATACACGTTAGGAGTGTTTTTCATAATTTCAGGAAACTCTACGTTACCTACTGCTCTTGCTTGAATTTCAGAAGCACCAATAGTAGAAACTGCGATAGGTGTTTGTCTATCATTTTCTAAATCGATAACCCCACTACCAATTACAACAACACCTTCTAATTCTTCAGCATTTGGCTGAATAGAAATTGTTCCTAAATTAGCTTTTGTACTTGAAAAAGTAACTTCTTTAGTAATAAACCCAACATACGTAATTACTAAAGTTCCTGGATTACTAGCAGAGATAGTAAACTTACCATCAAAATCGGTAGAAGTACCATTATTAGTACCTTTAACCATTACACTAGCACCTGGAAGCGGTGTACCAGACTGTCCATCCACAACAGTACCAGTAACCTGAGAAAAACCAACTGCACAGACTAGCAAGAATGCCGCTGTCAAAATTAAATTTTTAATTGCTTTCATGTGTTTTTAGTTTAATTAAGCGTGACAAAATTGGTGTTAAAAATGTTATCCAATATTAAGGGAATGTTAAATATTTTAACACTACCAAATATAAAAAACTAGACACAAAAAAAGGGTTATAATATAATAACTATAACCCCATCTAATTGACAATATTTTAAAATTAACCCTTGTAAATCTTCAAAAGATTAACAGTAGAACTGTCATGTTCTGAAATCTCACCAGAAGTGATATCTTTTAAGATTCCGCTAGCTAATTGTTTCCCTAATTCTACTCCCCATTGGTCATAACTAAAAATGTTCCAAACCAATCCTTGAACAAAGATTCTGTGCTCATACAAAGCAATCAAATTCCCAAGAGATTTTGGAGATAACTTATCGCCCAAAATAGTAGTAGTTGGACGGTTTCCTGTAAACATTTTGAAGTTTACCAAAGACTCATATTCGTCCTTGCTTACTCCTTTTGCTTCAAACTCCGCTACCACTTGCTCTTTTGTTTTACCATTCAATAGCGCTTCGGTTTGTGCAAAGAAATTGGCCATTAATTTATCGTGATGATCTTTATCTTCATGTAAAGAATTTATGAAGCCAATAAAATCTGTAGGAATCACTTTAGTTCCTTGATGAATCAATTGGAAAAATGCATGCTGCGAGTTGGTCCCTGGTTCACCCCAAATAATGGTTCCGGTTTGGTAATCTACAGGATTTCCTGCTCTATCCACACCTTTTCCGTTACTTTCCATAATACCTTGTTGAAGATACGCTGAAAATCTAGCTAAATATTGAGTATAAGGAATAATAGCTTCACTTTCTGCTCCAAAGAAATTGTTGTACCAAACAGTTAACAATCCTAAAATCAATGGTACATTTTCTTCTGCTTTTGCAGTTCTAAAATGATCATCCATTTCTTTTGCACCGTCTAAAAGTGCTTCATAGTTATTATAACCAACTGCTAAGCTAATAGAAAGTCCTACAGCGCTCCAAAGTGAAAAACGACCACCAACCCAATCCCACATTGGGAAAACGTTATCATCTGCAATACCAAATTCTGCAATTTTCTCTAAATTGGTAGAAACCGCTACAAAATGTTTTGCTACATCTTCTTGTGTTGCATGCTTCAAAAACCAATTTTTAATCGTGGTTGCGTTGCTCAATGTTTCCTGAGTAGTGAATGTTTTAGAAACAATAACAAACAATGTAGTTTCAGGATCTAATGTAGCAATGGTTTCATGTACATGGTCTCCATCTACATTACTTACAAAGTGTACATTTAATTGATTTTTATAATACTGAAGTGCTTGGGTAACCATAGCAGGACCAAGATCTGAACCACCAATACCAATGTTTACTACATCAGTAAAAGCTTTTCCTGTATATCCCTTTAGTTCCCCACTGATTACTTTTTCTGAAAATCCTTTGATTTTCTCTCTAACCTCAAACACTTCTGGAACTACATTAACACCATACACTAAGATTTCAGCATTTTTATCTGCTCTTAGTGCTGTGTGCAATACTGCTCTATCTTCCGTTTGGTTGATATGGTCTCCTGTAAAATATTTTTCTACAGCTTCTTCAAAACCTACTTCTTTAGCTAATGATATTAATAAAGAAATAGTTTCATCTGTAATTCTGTTTTTAGAATAATCATAATAAAATTCACCTTGTTTTAGGGTGAATTTATTAGCTCTTTCGGCATCTGCTTTAAATAGATCTTTTACCTGAAGATCTTTAACAGTTTCAAAATGTGCCTGAAGTTTTTTCCAAGCCTCTGTAGTAGTCGGATTAATTGTTTTTAATGCCATTGCTCGTATTTTCTGTTACAAGTTCGTCTTCACCGTCAATGAAATCATCGTAAGGAATTTTATCCAATCTTGTTTTCAACGGTTTCATTTTGGCAAAGAACTTTTCTTTTAGTTTTTCATCTAACGGGTCAGCTGGCGGCATTACCTCTCTCAACGGATCTACTTGTCTACCATTTTTCCAGAAACGGTAACAAACGTGTGGACCTGTTGCCAAACCTGTACTTCCTACCAATCCTATAATATCGCCTTGCTTCACATACTGCCCTACTTTTGCAATTCGTTTACTCATGTGCAAATATTGGGTTGTGTATGTATTGTTATGTTTTACTTTTACATAGTTACCATTCCCTGCTGTATAACTAGATTTAATTACGGTTCCGCTTGCTGTTACACGAATTGGAGTTCCCTTTGGCGCAGCATAATCGGTTCCTTTATGTGCCTTCCATCTTTTTTGTACAGGGTGAAATCTTCGTGGTGAATATCTTGATGTAATTCTGAAAATATCTAATGGAGCTTTAAGGAAAAAACGCTTCATCTCCTTGGCATTTTCATCATAATAACCTCTTAAACCGTTCTTTGGATTTGTTTCAAAATCAAACGCATAAAACTCTACTCCCTTATGCTCAAACAAAGCTCCTTTGATTCTAGATGCTCCTGCATAGATAGTATCATCTATGAATTTTTCATCGTACACCAATTTAAACTTATCTCCTTTTTGAAGTGCGAAGAAATCAATGGTGTAGTCATAAATACGCGCCATTTGCTCTGCCACATCATAACCAACACCAGCCTCTAACAATGTTTGAGAAAGCGAACTATTTTCGTTGATAACCCCAGAAACTCTTTTTTCTATGGAGGTTACTGGTTTTTTATCTCGATACGTAAGTATTGAATCTTGAAAACTCAGTACTACATAGTCTATACTATTTGGCTGGTAAATAAAACATTGTGCTTGCTGTAAAGAATCTTTAGAACAAAGAATGGTATACGGTTTTCCTATTTGAAGTCTACGAATATCAAAACTATCTCTCGACTTATTTGCTATTTCATACACACGTGGATACCCAATATGATTTTTAGCTAATAATTCACCAAAACTATCACCTTGACGAATCGTATCTTTTACAACTACATAATCGTTTAGGTTAAATCCAAACTCCATCAAGGGTGTTATTTCTTTAGGCTCAACTATCGCAACTTCTTGCTCTTCCTCATTATTTGATTTTTGTTTGTTGTCACATGCAACAAAACTCATTACTAAAAGCCCTAAAAGAAAAATTCTCTTCATTATCAATTTCTATTTTTCCGGATTAAACATATGATCTACCCATTGTTTGCCCCAGTCTTCTTGTTCTTGTTTTGTCCAAAGTTCAGGAAAAAATATAACTTTTTGAAAACTTGGAGGCAAATAATTACGCCAATTTGTACCTCCTGTAGCGTTTACATCTCCTTTTTCTTTCTTTAAATACCTGTAAGCAGAGCCCATGTGCATTAATGGCCAATGAACATTGGCGCTCACATCTAAATCTCTCATAGCCTTTATCAGCTTTTCATTTGCTCTTTCTGCCTCTGGCAATGCTTTGTATTTCAGAAAAATATTGGTAGCTACCACCTCGTTAGCTATTCTTAAAAAACGCGGTGTATAGCGGTACTCAAATTGTTTTAAGGTTAACGTTTTTTCACCTGTTTTGGTATCTACGGCACCTTTTTTCCAATAAATATTTTCGTATTGATCTTCTAAACTTTCAGAACCTTCAAATTCTTGTCTTACCGTATGGTGAACTAAGTTTTTTAAAGATGTGGAATAGATCTCAATCATTCTATATTGTGCAGATTGAAAACCACTTGCAGGCAATAAAGACATACGATATTGCAAAAACTGTTCTTTATCCATTCCATTGATCATGATTTCAAAGGAAGAAATCAATGTTTTGAAATAGGTATTGATTCGGTTTATCTTTTTGATAAAGAAATCTGCATCTTGAAGTTTGTCATCAATAATTTGCTTTTGCTCATGGATAATCAACTTAAAATACAACTCTGTAATTTGATGATACATAATGAAAATCTCTTCATCCGGGAAGTGAGTTCTTGGAATCTGTAGGCTAAGAAGTGTATCTAATTGAATGTAATCCCAATAGGTTAAATATCTTTGGTGAAGTAATCCGTCCAAGTAAGAACCAAGATCTTGACCAGAATTTTTATATTTCTCTTCGAGCTTTTGAACTCTTTCCGCGATTTCCGGAGCTATATTCATATGTAAGTTGGTTGTAAAAACAAAAGTTGCACAAAAGTAATTAAAAACAACAAGTACTAAAAAGAAATAGGAACTCTTAGTCGTTGAGCTCCTATTTCTATTTAATCATATTTTATTACAAACTGATGTTTTAATCCTTTATAAGCATCTAAATCTGCTTTTAACGATCCTACTCGAAGATCTGCCTGAATTCTAATTGGTATTTTATTTTCATCGTTAGAAACCCAAAGTGACAAACTTTCTTTCTCTTTGAAAACGCGACCTGACTGTACATAAGGTCTAAATTTTAAACACTCTACAGTTCCAAATTTGGTATCTAAATCTTCCTTTCCTAAAAACTTCAGTTTGAATTTGAACACTTCGTCATCATCATACAGCATATCAATTTCAATATCATCATTTACACTTAGATTGTCTACATCTACATTGTTACGCAAATAGTAGAAACCAGATATGAGATCTTGAATTCCATATGGCATGTCAATATTGGTAATTTTGTCATGCTTTTTATTATTCACTTCCGCAACGCGATCGTCATAATTGAAATTGATTTCCAAGTTTTTGGTATAGCCACCTTCATCAATATTTCTTATAAAACGATACGGGCGGTTGTTGAATTTATCAAAATAACTCTCATACGTATCATCAACTTTGAAGAAAAACTTGGCTAAACCAGTGGTTTGACCGTTTCCGACAGCATGGTAAACCCATCTATCATTTATATAGGCATCTTTAAGCTCTAGCGTAGCATAACTAGCATTTAATATTCCGTAGTGAATACGAAATTTAAACCACTCTCCTGCTTGATAGGAATTTTTCTGATAGGGAACACTTTGTATGCTTACAACCGCTACCAGTAATAGAAGTAACGTTTTAATAATGATCTTCATAATTAATGATCGATGAAAATTGATGAATTTTAAGTAAATGTACTAATTTGTTATTTATATAACTTTTAACAGGAAGTTATATTACAATTACCGTTCCACAATCTTCAAAAAAAAATGCCCGGTAATGAAACCGGGCATTTTTTAACCAACCAAAACTCTTACTTATGAAAACTTTACTAAAGCTTTGCAATAAAGGGCACCACCCCTTTATCTGAGCGCAAATGTATGTTCAGTAATCAAAATAATTTCACAGAAAATCAACTTTAACTCTTTTAATAATTTCCTTCTAGCTTTTTACTCTACAATACCTAATTATTACTATGAAAATCAATTTTTTATTGAAGTATCATCAGTCTTTAAAACCAATATCCTATGGCAAAAAACCATGCTCCTGAACTATTTTCTGGCGACCAGGAGTATTTTACTTCCATAGGCCCTAAAAAAGAATCTAAACCATACCCAATTGCATACCCAGAAAAATCTGGCGTGGTGAGCCACTCATCTTCAAAAATATAATTTCCAGCATTGGCGAAGTTAGCCGAAAAATTGATGTGATTTCTTCGCCAAAATTTATAATCAATAGTCCCTAAAGCTTTCAAAAAACTATTTCCTCCAAAGCCTCCAAAATCATATCCATAAAACGGGATCAGGTTATTGATGAATTTGTTACCATACCCACCTAGTCTAAAATCAAGGGTATTTAATTGCGTTCTACCTATTTTGAAACCTCCTTCAAAGTTTAAATTCAATGAAAGATTTTCGTAGATAGGAGTAGCAAATCCTATTTTGGCCTTTGCCATGGTAAACTCATCAAAAGTTCCTGTATGGTCTGATGAAAACAAGTAGGTATGTACATCTCCTTCAAAAAGCAATCCGCTTGATGGAAAATACTTGTTATCGTAGGTGTCTAATTTCGCATACCCAAAAGCACTGAAATAGTTACTATCATCTATTACTGTTTCTTGGTTTTCGCCTTCCACAATATTATCGGTCGTAATCTTATATAGAGAATGCTCGGCTCCAATACCTACTGAAAACTCTTCTTTCAAAACCGTTTGAAAATAGATTTGGTTCACCCAGTTTGAAACATCTATGTTGATTTTATTTAATCCCTCTATGGAAGGATTCAAGAAAGAATTGATTAAATCAGTATCAATTCCAACATCAAACGTATTGTATTTTGAACGAAGACCATAACTGATGTAAAAACCTTTATCTACGTAATATTCAAAATTGTAACGCACATTGTCTCCTATTATAAAATCAAACGAAGTTTTATCATCGTCTTGTAATAGATTTTTTCGAGTTACATTGATCAACCCAGATGTTTTGTACAAATCATCATAATGAACACCCAAACGCAGTAAAGTTCTATCGTTATTTTCCTTAACGTATAAACTTAGTTGCTGCCTGTTATCTTCAAAAGGGCGCAATTTATAGCGAACAATATCAAAGTTATTGGTAGCGATTAAGTTTCCTATTCCCGTATTTAAATCCTCAAAACCAATTTTATCTCCATTTCTAAACCTGAGTTTTCCTAAAATATAAGCTCTAGAATAGCGATCGTTCCCATTGATTGAAATTCCTTTTATCTCTACTGAATCATTTACTACACATGGCTTTCTCTCTCTTTTAGAAGTTTGTTGAAGTGCAATTTCTTTAAAAACATCGTACTTATCCATCGCCGCCTGTTCTCCATGATCTATAATTTCCGCTCCTTTATCAAAAGAAACCACCGTAAAATCATCAATGTTTGGATGAATATACACATCTGTTTTTTCCTTTTTCTTGTACATATCATGCACAGTTCGGTAATTGTTGATTTGCAACAACACCTGAATCGCTGAAGTAAGATCATCCCTTTTTGCTAAATCATCCTGAACATCGATCCCAATAATAATGTCGGCTCCCATTTTTCGAACTTCCTCCAAAGGATAATTATTCACCACACCACCATCTATCAACACTTTACCTTCAATGATCACAGGTTGAAAAAGTGACGGAAATGCTCCACTTGCTTGAATAGCCTCGGGTAAATAGCCATGATCTAGTTTTACTGCATTACCGGTTTCAATATCCGTTGCCATACAGAAAAACGGAATAGGAAGCTTATTAAAATCATCAATATTACTAACCGGAGAAAGTAGTCTTGCCAGCAAATTATATATGTTTTGACCTTTGGATATAGAAGATGGGAAACCAACTTTAAAACCATTAAACGGCAATGTTATGGCGTACCTTTCTGCATCTTCTTTTTCGTAAAATGTTTTGGCAGAACGTGGTAATTTATCCTGGATTAAATCTTCAAAATCAACAGAATTAAAAATAGAATCCATTTCCTTTGGCGTATAGCCCGAAGCATACAGCGCGCCAACAATCGCACCCATACTAGTACCTCCAATATAATCTACACGAACACCAGCCTTTTCTAAAACCTTGAGCGCTCCAATATGTGCGAAACCTTTAGCTCCACCACCACTTAAAACCAAACCTACTTTAAGATCTTTCTTTGGCTTGTATTGATTATTTTGAGCAAAACTTAGTGTAGAAATCAACAGAAAACCAAGCCATACTATCTTTTTCATTCGTTGCAATTTGAGACTTTTAAAGGTAGTTAATTAATGAAAATGTTCATAAACTTTTTTTGCTCTTGAGGTGCCAACAGCAGCAATTAACTGTTCTAACGAAGCTTCTTTTACTCGTTTTACCGATTTAAATTTTCGCAATAAATCTTCAATGGTTTTTTCTCCCACTCCGTTGATATTTTCCAACTCAGAAGAGATGGCAGCATTGCTCCTTTTATTTCTATGGAAAGTAATCCCAAATCGGTGAGCTTCGTTACGTAAATACTGAATTACCTTTAAACTTTCTGACTTTTTATCTAAGTAGAGCGGAATTGAATCTCCCGGATAAAATATTTCTTCTAGTCGTTTTGCAATACCTACAATAGCAATTTTGCCTCGCAACCCAAGTAAATCTAAACTTTTTAAAGCAGATGATAATTGTCCCTTTCCACCGTCAATAATTATTAATTGTGGCAACGATTCTCCTTCCTCTAGCAAACGCTTGTATCTACGAAACACCACTTCTTCCATAGAAGCAAAATCATTGGGTCCTTCTACCGTTTTAATATTGAAATGTCTGTAATCTTTTTTACTTGGCTTTCCGTTTTTAAAAACCACACACGCCGCCACCGGATTGGTTCCCTGAATGTTTGAATTATCAAAACACTCTATATGACGTGGTTCTTCATGTAGGCGTAAATCTTTCTTCATTTGCGCCATGATTCTATTTACATGCCTGTCTGGATCGGTTACTTTTACTTGTTTAAAACGCTCCATTCTATAGAATTTTGCATTTCTTTCAGAAAGTTCTACAAGTTTTCTTTTATCACCAAGTTTAGGAATGGTAATTCTGGCAATTTCTCCTATTTCCACCTCAAAAGGCAAAAAGATCTCTTTAGATTGAGAATTGAATCTGTTTCTCATTTCCGCGATTGCCAATGCCAATAGTTCTTCATCAGACTCATCCAATTTCTTTTTCATTTCAATGGTATGCGAACGGATAATGGAACCATACGAAAGCTGCAAGAAATTTACATATCCATAACTTTCATCAGAAACTATGGAAAAAACATCTACATCTGAAATTCTTGGATTTACTATGGTAGATTTTGCCTGATAATTTTCTAAAACATCAATTTTATCTTTAATCTTCTGCGCTTCTTCAAAAGCCATATTTGCAGCTAGCTCTTTCATTTGCTTTTTGAACTGCTGCAAAGAATCTTTAAAATTTCCTTTGATAATCTCCCGAATCGCTTTGATTTGCTCATCATATGCTACGATAGATTGATACCCTTCACACGGACCTTTGCAATTACCCAAATGATATTCTAAGCAAACTTTATACTTTCCGGCGTCAATTTTTTCTTTGGAAAGATCATAATTACACGTTCTTAACGGATACAATCCTTTGATCAACTCTAGCAAAACCCGAACAGTTTTCACACTCGTATATGGACCAAAATATTCCGAACCATCTCGAATCACATTTCTAGTCATGAAAACTCTAGGAAAACGCTCGTTTTTAATACACAACCAAGGATACGATTTATCATCCTTCAACATAACATTGTAACGCGGTTGGTATTTTTTGATGAGATTGTTTTCCAGCAGTAACGCATCGGTTTCCGTTGGAACTACAATGTGTTTAATGTCAACAATTTTCTTAACCAACACACGCGTTTTACCATATTCATGGTTCTTATGAAAGTAAGACGAAACACGTTTTTTTAAGTTCTTGGCTTTTCCTACATATAGAATTTTTCCGTCCTTATCATAATATTGGTACACCCCGGGACTTTCCGGAAGCGTATCTAACTGCAATGCAATGGGAAGTTTTGACATGCTGCAAAATTAATAATTTCTGAAACCTTGGAGTTAATCTTTTTATAAATCAGCAGAACCACTTTTACCAGTTCTAATTTCATATCAAATAAAAAATATGAGAAAATTTGCCACAATAGAATTAAGTGTTTTACTTTTAGCTGCAAGTACAACATATTGTACAGTTTATAAAAACAATGGTAATAACGGAGTTTCTACGAGGAGATAAACAAAAAGCAACAAACACTAAAAATGCTAAAGCTTATACTCCTTAGCAACGCAAAAAATAAGATTTTTGAACAAAAACGAATTAAGAAAAAAGTATAACGACCTAAGACAAAACCTATCTGAAACACAGGTCGAAGATTTAAGTATAGATATTGCCAACCAACTACTTCAACTTCCTATTTGGAACAAAGTTTATTATCATACTTTTCTATCCATATCAGAAAAAAAAGAAATTGACACTTCCTTTTTGTTGAGTATACTTCAAGGAAAAGACAAAGAAGTTGTGATCTCCAAAAGTAATTTTGACGATGGAAGTTTAACCCATTTTCTTCTTACTGAAAACACAAGAATTAAAAAAAATAAGTGGAATATTCCGGAACCTGTAGATGGATTGGAAGTTCCTGAAACAAAAATTGATGTTGTTTTTGTACCACTTTTGGCATTTGATACAAATGGACAACGACTTGGTTACGGAAAAGGTTTTTACGACATCTTTCTATCTAAATGTAAACCAGAAACCATTAAAATCGGATTATCATTTTTTGAAGCTGAGCCCGTTTTTGAAGAAGTTTTTGAAACTGATATTGCACTAAACTATTGCGTTACTCCATCTAAAACTTATCATTTTAAAAATTAAGCTTCAGAGGTTTCATCATTCTGTTTTGGAAATGCTTTTTTATTAAAAACCAATAAAAGAGCAACTCCAATGCTAATAGCAGAATCAGCAATATTAAATACCGGATCAAAAAAACTAAAATGTTTTCCCCCAATTCCCGGTATCCAACTTGGCCAAACACCATCAACTAGCGGAAAATAGAGCATATCTACCACCTTTCCATGAAATAAAGTTCCATAAGGCTCTTCTGCAAACAATGTTGCCAATTGGTTGTGGCTATCATCAAACATAATTCCGTAGAAAACAGAATCTATAATATTACCAAAAGCGCCCGCAAAAATAAGAGCAATAGAAGCTATTAAAATACTAGGCTTTTTGGTTTTTGCACTGTCATACAACCAATAACCAATTCCACAAATTGCAAATAATCTAAAAACGGTAAGCACCAATTTCCCCGATTTATCTGAAACCGGTAAAACATCACTTAATTTTGTTCCCCAAGCAGCACCTTCATTTTCTACAAATAGAATTTTGAACCAACTAAAAACATCTACATATTCGCCTAAAGCGAAATGTGTTTTTACATATATTTTTGAAATCTGATCTATGAGTAACACTCCAATAATAAGGAGCGTAGCTTTCTTTAAATTCATCAATTTTAGTTTATTTCACAATAGTGAATAGCAAATGGCTTCAAAAATAAGAATATTATTTATTTGAATTGACTGTAATAGTACCTTTTACCGATTTAATTTCTAACTGATTTGAAGAATCATCATATTCATTCACTAAAACCTCTCCAAATTTGGAAGTTGCATTCACACTCCCGTTATAATCAGCAACCTCAACATCTCCATTAAAAGTGTTAACAGAAATAATTCCATTTACATTTTGCAAGTGGACAGCTCCATCATGCAACACAATTTGTAAATCTTTAAAATCTCCACTTACATTCGTTTTGGTATGTTTCCCTTGAATGATCAACTGTTTGTTTTCTGGAATGGTAACTGAAAGACTAATGGTTATCACTTTATGCGCTGCCAATTTATCATCAAACAAAACAGTTAAAGGTTGAAATTGAGCCCCTAAAAATAATTTACCGGCAGTAATTTGGGAAGTAAGAACAAGGTCTGGAGCATATTCACCTTCAAGATTTGCTCGAACAGCTACCGTATTCCGGGAAGTTTGCGTATTTATAGTAAGCTGAAAAATATTTTCCGTATCTACAAAAATCGTATTCACAGTGTCAGCTATGAAAACATTTTTCTCTACAATTTTTTGTGAAGAAACCTTCATTACAGAGAAAAACATTATCACACAACAAACAGCTCTCACTAGATAAAAAAAAAGCGCCAAAAGGCGCTTTATTATTTCTGCATATTTTTTGCTTCGATACTAAGAGTTGCATGCGGAACCAACTTCAATCTTTCTTTATTGATCAGTTTTCCGGTTACTCTGCAAATTCCGTATGTTTTATTTTCAATACGGATCAAAGCATTTTTTAAATCTCTTATAAATTTTTCTTGACGAAGCGCTAACTGTGTATTCGCTTCCTTACTCATCGTTTCAGAGCCTTCTTCAAAGGCTTTGAATGTTGGCGATGTATCATCGGTACCATTGTTACCATTATTCATATAAGCACTTTTGATAAGCTCTAGTCCTTCCTGAGCTTTCTCCATTTTTGCTTGAATCAAAACTCTAAACTCTTCTAAATCCTTATCAGAGTATCTTACTTTTACATCTTCTGTTTGCATAAGCGCTATTGTTTTAAAATAGACAATTTGGTTTTCAAATCATCGAATTCAACTTCTATGCCATTTTCCAAAGTATTTACAAATTCTAAATTTGCTGTCAATGTTTCAGACTTTATATACTCTTCATTAGCAGAAACTGCCTTGGCAATTTCTTCATGGTTAAGAAGTTTTATCGAGATTTTATCGGTTACTTCAAATCCTGAATCCTTTCGAATATTTTGGATACGGTTTACCAATTCTCTTGCAATTCCTTCATTCTTCAATTCCTCGGAAATTGTAACGTCTAAAGCAACAGTTAGTGAACCTGAGTTTGCAACAAGCCAACCCTCTATATCCTGCGAAGAAATTTCCACTTCTTCGGTTCCTAAAATAATACTTTTTCCGTTAATATCAACAGTGATGCTGCCTTCGCGCTCAATTTGCTGAATTTCGTCTTGACCAAACCTCGCTATTTCACTAGAAATCAATTTCATATCTTTCCCAAAACGCGGCCCTAAAACTTTGAAATTAGGTTTAATTTGCTTAACCAAAACTCCGGAAGCATCATCTAAAAGCTCTATTTCTTTTACATTCACTTCTGATTTGATAAGCTCTTGCACTGCTAATATTTCTTCTCTCTGAACCTCGTCAAGCACCGGAATCATTACCTTTTGCAACGGTTGACGTACTTTGATCATTTCCTTTTTACGCAGTGAAAGTACTAGCGAAGAAATGGTTTGTGCCTTTGCCATTTTACTTTCTAAAGACTTATCAACAAAGTTTTCGACAAAAACAGGGAAATCTGCTACGTGAACACTAGAAAAACTTTCCTTTCCTGTAGTAGCTATCAAATCTTTATACAAACGATCCATATAAAACGGAGCGATTGGCGCAGAAAGCTTGGCAACCTTTAGCAAACACGTATACAAAGTTTGGTAAGCTGAAATTTTATCTTGACCGTACTCACCCTTCCAGAAACGTCTTCTACTTAAACGCACAAACCAGTTACTCAAGTTTTCCTGAACAAATTCTGAAATAGCTCTCGCCGCTCTTGTAGGTTCGTACTCTGCAAAAGCTTCGTCTACTCTTTGAATCAACGTATGTAATTCTGAAAGAATCCAACGGTCTATTTCTGGTCTGTCTTCTAAAGCAATATCCTCTTCTGCATAAGTAAATCCGTCAATGTTTGCATATAGACTGAAGAACGAATACGTATTGTACAACGTTCCGAAGAACTTACGACGCACCTCAGCAATTCCTTCTACATCAAACTTTAAGTTATCCCATGGATTTGCGTTGCTAATCATGTACCAACGTGTAGCATCTGGACCATAAGCTGCCAAGGTTTCAAACGGATCTACTGCGTTTCCTAAACGTTTCGACATTTTCTGTCCGTTTTTATCTAACACCAATCCGTTAGACACTACGTTCTTATATGCTACAGAATCAAAAACCAACGTACCGATAGCATGTAAGGTATAGAACCAACCACGTGTTTGGTCTACCCCTTCTGCAATATAATCTGCAGGATATGATTCTTTAGCATCGATCAATTCTTTGTTTTCGAACGGATAATGCCATTGTGCATACGGCATAGAACCAGAATCGAACCACACATCAATCAAGTCGCTTTCACGTTTCATTGGTTTTCCTGAAGCTGAAACTAGCGTGATTTTGTCTACTACATTTTTATGAAGATCTACCAAATCGTAGTTTTCTTTACTCATGTTCCCCACTTCAAACTCAGCAAACAAATCAGCACTCATAAATCCGGCTGCAACAGCTTTTGCCATTTCAGCTTTCAATTCTTCTACAGAACCAATGATGATTTCTTCTTTACCGTCTTCGGTTCTCCAGATTGGCAATGGAATTCCCCAATAACGAGAACGAGATAAATTCCAATCGTTTGCATTTTTCAACCAGTTTCCAAAACGACCTTCTCCGGTTGCTTTTGGTTTCCAGTTGATTGTTTGATTTAACTCAAACATTTTGTCTTTTACCTCGGTTACTTTGATAAACCAAGAATCTAACGGATAGTATAATACTGGCTTATCAGTTCTCCAACAATGTGGGTAACTGTGGACATATTTTTCAACCTTAAAGGCTTTATTTTCCTCTTTTAATTTAATAGCGATTTCTACATCTACAGATTTCTCCGGAGCAGTTCCTTCATCATAGTATTCATTCTTAACATACTTACCACCAACTTCTGGCAATTCTGCTCTAAAACGACCTTGTAAATCTACTAACGGAACCAAGTTGTCATTCTCATCCATCACCAACATTGGCGGAACTTCTGGAGTAGCCTCTTTACATACCTTGGCATCATCTGCACCAAAAGTTGGAGCGGTGTGTACAATACCTGTCCCATCTTCGGTAGTTACAAAATCACCAGCGATTACTCTAAACGCATTTTCTGGCTTTTCGTATGGTAATGCATATGGCAATAACTGCTCATATTTTGTCCCAACTAAATCAGCACCTGTAAACTCTTCAACAATTACATAAGGAATTTTTTTATCGCCTTGTTTGTAGCTTTCTAAAGCATCTTCGGTTTCAAATTGCTGAAACTTCCCTGCAAATTGTTTTGCTACCAATGGCTTACCAATGATTACATTGATAGGCTCAAAAGTATATTGGTTAAACGTTCTTACCAATACATACTCTATCTTGTTACCTACTGTTAACGCGGTGTTAGACGGTAACGTCCAAGGTGTAGTGGTCCAAGCTAAGATATGCACATCTCCATAAGCTTGTAGCGCTTCTGGAAGGGTTTCAATTTTCGCTTTGAATTGTGCTACAACCGTAGTATCGGTCACATCACGGTAACAACCTGGTTGATTCAATTCGTGCGAACTTAAGCCTGTACCAGCTTTTGGAGAATACGGCTGAATGGTATACCCTTTGTACAACAAATCTTTGTTATAGATTTGCTTAAGCAACCACCAAACACTCTCCATATATTTTGGTTGATAGGTAATGTACGGATCGTTCATATCTACCCAATACCCCATCTTTTCGGTAAGGCTATTCCAAATATCTGTATAACGCATTACAGCGTTTTTACAAGCTTGGTTGTATTCTTCTACGGTAATTTTTTTACCTATATCTTCTTTGGTAATTCCTAACTCTTTTTCTACTCCAAGTTCTACAGGTAAACCATGTGTATCCCAACCTGCTTTACGTTTTACTTGGTAGCCTTTTTGAGTTTTATATCTACAGAAAATATCTTTGATAGAGCGTGCCATTACGTGGTGAATACCAGGCAAACCATTTGCAGAAGGTGGTCCTTCGAAAAACACGAAAGGCTTACTCCCTTCTCTAGAGGTTATACTCTCTTCAAAAATTTCATTCTCATTCCAATAGTTTAGAATTTCTTCTGCAACTTTTGGCAAATCAAGTCCTTTATATTCTGCAAACTTCATTATGACGTGTAGTTTCTGTAATTAAGTCTGCGAAATTACTAAATTTCAACGAATTGAAGTGAGTAATCCATGTAAAAGTTACATCATGATTTCTGTGAGGATTTGAAGCGATTTTGGTTTACGAAACCCTTCTAGGTGCAATTGATAAAATGTCAACATTTTATGTAGCAAAGCCATGCGATTTGCTTTACTCATTTTTATATTTTGAAGCTCGTCCAAATCGGTTTGTAAAAGTGCCTTGAATATTGCCAACTGCTCGTCTTCTATCAATTCAGTTGATACATTTCTATTTAAA
The DNA here is from genome assembly GCF_900116665.1 of Pustulibacterium marinum. GTDB lineage: Bacteria > Bacteroidota > Bacteroidia > Flavobacteriales > Flavobacteriaceae > Pustulibacterium > Pustulibacterium marinum. The sequence goes on from NZ_FPBK01000008.1 coordinate 149,233, forward strand.
AACTGGCCTTCAACCAAATCGAAAAAAATTGCATCTTCATCTACCTCATCTGGATAGAAACCAAGAAATTTGGAAAGATTCAACATAAAGAAAATGTGAAAATTAGCAATTTCATTATGCGCATCTAACCACTGCAACATGATGGTTACATATTGAAAAAGTAGTAGATTCTCCTCTTCCTCACGCAAAACAGCGTAGAGTACTTCAGCGAGAAAAAACACTAATGAATTCTTTTGAAAATTAGAATGAAGCGTGGCGTATGGAAAATCTACTTTCACATCGGAAATAGAAGAAAGACTCCCTGTATTTTTATGAGTTGCCACAATCTCCAACTGTGTTAAAGGTTGAAAATAGGCAGCTCTTGTCTTTCCTTTTTTAGATGCTAAAACACCCCTTAATAGATATGATTTTAACCCAGATTCTTCAGTATATAATTTTACAATAAGCGAAGTATCTCCATATTTATGCGTGTGCAGCACTAATGCTTTGGTAGTAACCTTCATTACCTTACAACCATAATTTTGAGCACTTCTGTTTCAGCTCCATCGTCATTGGTTATCAAAGCAAGATACACTCCTGAGGCAACCTTACGGTGATCAAACGCCGTTAAATTCCATTGAACAGTTCCTCCAGTTGAAACCACATCATACACCAAATTCCCTGCAGCATCAGTGATTTTCACTCTTGAATTATCCATTAAATTTGTAATGGTTACGCTACCCTGAAACTCTGGACGAACAGGATTTGGATACACATATGCATCTGAATAATCATCTTTTCCTCCGGTAGCCCGCCCCATAAAAGAAACCAAACCTTTGTCTGTAGCAAAATAAACCTCCCCAGAATCTTTATTTACAACTATTTGATTTACGTTATCAGACGGTAAGGGAGAATTATCGGTAGTAAAATGATAGATAGTTTCTTGTCCATCGCTACTCACATAGTATGCACCGGCATCTGAAGTAGCTATCCATTTACTATTAGAGCCATCTACAAAAATATCATTTATCATTTGCTGGTAAAGCAACTCGCTTGCTTCTCCATCTTCGGAAATAATTATCTGACTAGTTTCTACATCAGAATTATCAAAAAAACCGGATATATTATACAAAACCCTGAGTCCACGTGAAGTACCTATCCAAAGTTGATTGTTCTCATCTATCGCCAATGCTCTCACATTGTTATTTGGCAAATTACCATTACCTTCTCCTTCCTGTAACTTTTTGGATTGTGGCGTACCATTACCTTCATAAAAACCAACAACCCCGCTTTTCAATCCTGTGAAAAATTTGAATCCGTTATTTGCTACTACCAACTCTTTATATGCATGCTCCTCTCCAAACAACGGAATAGCCGATGAAGTATCGTACCCTGTCCAAGTTCCATCTGACGAACGCATTTTGATACCTTTAGCAACTTTTGCATTGGTCACCCATAGATTTTCGTCATCATCGAAATCCATTCCTAAAACACGTATTTGCGGATCTGGATTTGTTGAAATGTACTCCAAACTACTATTAATTGTATCATACAGAGTTACAGATTCTCCTTCATTCTTAACCATCAAAACTCCATCCATATAGGAAGCTAAATACACTTCACTAATTTTTTTTGGACTAAATGCTATGTTGGAAATATTACGAACATTACGCAAACTATCAACAGGCAACATATTCCATTCATCTAAAATAGTATTGTAGATACTAATTCCTCTACTTCTTAAATCATAAGGATTATAATCATTGGTGTAATCACCATAAACTAGCCATAATTTATTGAGTACAAACTTCATTGCGGTCACACTATTAAATAAAGGACCATTAGGAAATAATTCTATAACGCTTTCCAATTCCCCCCAAGAAAATATTAGCACCCCTTTTGTTGCTGTTCCTAAATAAACCAAGCCATCTTCTACATACGCACTAGTAAATGACACACTAGAATAATTTTCTAATTCTGAAGGCTGAATAGAAAACTCAAGCTCATAATCAGCGTTATAAGCATAAAACCTAGAGTTTCTTGTTACTAAAGTGTAATTATCTGCTGATTTTAATTCGTTAATACCCCAAACAACTGCCTTTTGCTCAAACGAAGTACCGTTATACTCATATAATCTATTATTATATGTCCCAACTAAGTTAGCATTACTCACTGCTATTCCTGTCCAGCTTCCTGAACTAATCAATTGCCAATTTGCAAAATCTATGATATTATCATCAGACGCCATAGCTCTGTAAACACCACTAGAGGTAGCAGCATACAAATAACCTTGATAAAAAGCTGTTTGACGAACCTCTAACTGCGCACCATTAGGGCCAATATAATAGGTATCATCAAACTCTAGATTAACAGCATCATATACTGAAATACCAAAATCACATGAAATATATAAATACCCATTATATTCCATAATATGATTAACGGTTTTGGTATCTCCGGGAATAGTTGTTTTATTTTCTATTTCAACAACTGAAGTAATTTCTCTATTGGCTTCATTAAAAACTTGCAGTAAACCAGTCTCATAACCAAGAACAAAAACACCAGCCTCCTCGCTGTAATAACCTGTTGAAACATTTTCACCCGCAAGCCCATCAATTGTTGAGAACGTTTCCATTTCAAAAGTTGCTTTTTCAACAGTAAAAAACGCATTTTCAGTAGCTACATAAAGTTTATCGCTAGAAGGCGAAATATTTACAACAGCATTGTATGAAAGATAACTTGTCCATTCCTGTTCAGTATCTTGCGCAGAAAGAGATGAAAAAATTAAAATTAAGAGTAAGGTGAAATACTTCTTCATTACGTTGAATTATGCTTTCAAAGATATTATTATTAACGAAGGTAAAACCAGATTGTTATAAAGAAGTCAAAAGAAGCTATTTTAGTAATTTATCGCCATTCCAAACTTTCCATAATTCTACGCACATCATCTTTCAAATAAACTGCGGCAGGAAGAATGGAATCATAATTTGGTCTTGTATTAAAATAAATAGATCCTGTTATGAAATGTGAAACACTATCAGTTAAATAAAACTGAGATTGAGAAGCTGCATTCCCTGTTACTTCGTAGAACATACCAAACTTACGCGCTTTGGCATTATCATAGGGTTGCTCCAAAATATTATCTGCTTTTACCACATGTTCATACGTCATCTTCTGAACATCAGAAAGCAACTCTTTTAAATCACCATCTACATTCCTATAACTTAAATAGATGGTTCCATCCAATTCAGGATACTTAAGGTTTACACTGCAATACTTTTCATCTATCACTTTTGCATGTATATTTCTATCAAACGCATACGGACAATCGTTTGGCTGAAAAGCTTCATAAACAGGCTTTGAATATTCCAAACGCAGCATAGCTTTCGGCTTTGGCAAAACATCATCACAGCTAATAACTGCCAAAACACCAAAAATTAGAATGATACTATATATAAACGGTCTTTGATTATTCTTCATCAACTTCTGGCCCAATAGCCACTTTAATTTGTTTGATTCGTTTTTTATCTAAGGCTTCTACCGTAAACGTATAATTTCTAAAAATTATTATCTCTCCCTTTTTTGGAAAGTTTCCGGCTATTTCCAACACAAAACCAGCTATCGTTTCTGCTTCGCCTTTCTGTTCTTCAAAAACGGAATCATCCTCTATTTTAATTACCCGATAAAAATCTTTCAGGGCAGTTTTACCTTCAAAAATAAAGGTAGTTTCATCTAGCATTGAATAAATGATATCTTCATCGTCAAACTCATCAGAAATATCACCTACAATTTCTTCAATAATATCTTCCAAAGTCACTAAACCAGATGTTCCACCGTATTCATCTACTACAATAGCAAGGTGATTCTTTTTATCTTGAAATTCCAATAACAAATCGTCTAACTTTTTATTTTCGGGAACAAAATATGGTTTCCTCATAATTGAAACCCAATCAAACGATTTTTTATCTAAATGCGGAAGCAAATCCTTCACAAACAATACTCCCGTAACTTGATCTATATTTTCTTTGTAAACAGGAATTCTTGAGTAGCCATTTTGAATGACTTCTTCCAAAACTTCCGAAAACTTAGTATCTTCTGAAACCGCAAATATATCAATCCGTGGACGCATTACTTGCTTTGTTTCGGTATTACCAAAAGAGACAATTCCCTGTAAAATCTTGTGCTCTTCCTTGGTTGTATCTTCTTCAGAAGTTAGTTCAAGTGCGTGAGAAAGCTGATCGACAGAAAAACTAGTTTTTTGCTTTCCGAATTTTTTATGAAAGAACAATGTTGCGTTTCTCATTGGCACACTAAGTGGTGTACATAAAAAATCGATAACATTTAATGGGCGCGCCATAAAACCAGCGAAGGCTCTCTTGTTTCTATTGGCGTAAACTTTAGGTAAAATTTCACCAAACATCAAAATAAGAAAAGTTACCAACCCTACTTCTAACGTAAAACGAATCCATTCTGTTTCTATAGTTCCAAATAGTAATGGATTGAGCGTATCAAACAAAAGAACTACTGCAATATTTATGGTATTGTTGGCAATAAGTAATGTTGCTAAAAACTTTTTTGGTCTGGTGAGTAATTTAAAAATAATATTTGCTGAAGCTGTTTTCTCTTCTTGAACCTCTTTGAGATCTGTTGGTGTAAAAGAAAAATAAGCCACCTCTGCTCCAGAAATGAGCGCAGAGCCAATTAGCAATAAAAAAAGCAATATGAATTTTAAGATAGTGAAACTATCTAACGAAGCAACTAATGGAATAAATAAACTCGAGGGTTCCGGGTCCAATGCTGTAAAATTAGTTAAACATTAATTTAGAATGGTAAATCGTCATCATCGTCCTGCACAAAACTATTTGACTGCGGAGTCGATTGCGGTTGTGATTGAGACGGCTGCTGAGCTCTCTGCGGAGCATTGTTATTATAAGATGATTGCGAAGGCCCTTGCATAGAAGATCCTTGTCCTTCATTTTTATTAGATAAAAATGTAAAATCGTTTACATGGACTTCCGTTGTATATCTTGTAACGCCGTCTTCGCCCTGCCATTGTCTGTTACGTAAACGACCTTCCACATAAACCTTATCTCCTTTAGAAAGATATTTTTCACAAATTTCAGCTCCTTTATTTCTTACTACAATGTTGTGCCACTCGGTATTGGTAACGCGTTCGCCTGTTTGTCTATTGGTATACGAATCATTCGTAGCCAATGGAAAACGGCCAATTGCTCCTCCTCCTTCAAAATAGGTAACTTTTACATCGTCTCCTAAATGTCCTATCAACATCACTTTATTTAGCGTACCACTCATAGTATAATTGTGTATAAATTCAAATGTAATAAAAATAAGATACTATCAAAAACCAAATTCTTCCATAAAATTGGCGATAAGTACCGGAACTGCAAATTCTTTGCTTTCTGAAAGTGATATTCCTCCTTTCAAAATAGTTTGCAAATGTACAACCCAAAATTTAGTATACAGGTGTTGGTGTGATAATTTATGAATTACTTCTTTCTCATTATATAAGGAAACAGATCCTACATTTTTATTCTGAAACAACTCATTCTGTAATAATTCTTCTTCCTTACTTATAGTCTGATTAGTTTCCACCAACGGAAATTCAAACAAGTTATGCCATATACCTTTATTAATTCTTTTTTGAAGTTTTGTATTCCCTTCAGCATCTATAAAAACAATATAGTTGAAGTAACGTTTTTTTACTTTTAACTTCTTCAACTTCACAGGCAGCACTTTTACTTCGTCATTTTTTAAAGCTACACAACTACTATTTAAAGGACATACATCACAATTTGGACTTTGAGGCTTGCATTGAGTAGCTCCAAACTCCATAATAGCCTGATTATAAACCGCTATATCCTTTTCCGATTTTACTTCGTGAGCTAATTTTTTAAAATACTTGATTCCTTCTGTACTATTAATAGGTGTATGCACTCCAAAATATCTTGAAAGTACCCTGTATACATTTCCATCTACTACCGGTTGTGCTTCATTAAAACTAATAGAAGCAATAGCACTAGCCGTATAATCGCCAACGCCTTTTAATTTTTTCAACCCGACATATGTTGAAGGAAATTTTCCTTCCAAATCATAGGCAACGTGCTTTGCAGTGGCATGCAAATTTCTTGCTCTTGAATAATAACCCAAACCTTGCCACATTTTCAGAACCTCATCTTCGCTTGCATCGGCTAAATCTTTCACTTTTGGGAAAGCACTTGTAAACTTCATATAATAAGGTAAACCTTGCGCAACTCGCGTTTGTTGCAGCATGATTTCTGATAACCAAATTTTGTAGGGATCTGTTGTATTTCGCCATGGTAAATCGCGTTTATTTTGCAAATACCAATGAACTAGAATGTTAGAAAAAACCATTGAACTAAAATAATTGCCAAAAATAAAAGTTTATATAGTTAAATTTTAATTATTTAGGTTGCTATTTATGTTTAATTAATTTCTATATTTGCAACCCCTAAAAATTTATAGACTTAAAAAAGTATAACGAGATGACGAAAGCAGACATTGTAGCGAAAATTTCAGAAAAGCTAGGAATGGAAAAAGGTGACGTACAGGCGACTGTAGAATCTTTTATGGATGAAGTAAAAAATTCATTAGAAAGCGGAGATAATGTTTACCTAAGAGGTTTTGGAAGTTTTATTATTAAAACCAGAGCTGAAAAAACAGGTAGAAACATCTCTAAGAACACTACTATTAAAATACCATCGCACAACATCCCAGCTTTTAAACCTGCAAAAGTTTTTGTTGAAGGCGTTAAAACTAACGTAGCAGTAAAATAATTTATTAATTTTAAAAAGTATATACTATGCCTAGTGGTAAAAAGAGAAAAAGACATAAGGTAGCTACTCACAAGCGTAAGAAAAGAGCGAGAGCTAACCGTCATAAAAAGAAGAAATAGTAGTTTTCCAACTACTATTTCTTTTTAGAACACTACCGTTCATTGAAATAGAAACTTCAAAAGTTTCAACGGGCTTAAAAACCTGTGATTTTTTGTTTAATCCATTTATTTACAATCTTGTAAATAGATACAAATTCATGCAGAGTGAATAAAGAACTGATTATCAGAACCGGTTCCTCTGACGTTGACTTTGCCTTACTTAAGGATGGAAAACTTATAGAATTACACAAAGATGAAGAGAGTAACGACTTTTCTGTTGGCGACATTATGCTTGCCAAAATAAGAAAACCGGTGCAAGGACTTAATGCTGCATTTGTAAATGTAGGTTATGAAAAAGATGCTTTTTTGCATTATCATGATCTAGGTCCTAAACTCACAACTTTGCTAAAATTCGTAAAACGTGTAAGCACAGGTAAACTTAAAGAGTATTCTTTAAAAGATTTCCCATTTGAGCAAGAAATAGATAAAAATGGTATTATCACAGATGTGTTAAAAGCCAATCAATCTATTTTAGTACAAATTGTAAAAGAACCCATTTCCACTAAAGGTCCAAGAATTAGCTCAGAGCTTTCTCTAGCTGGCCGATATTTGGTTTTAGTTCCTTTTTCTGAAAGAATTTCTGTTTCTCAAAAAATTGAAGATCGAGAAGAAAAAGACCGCCTAAAACGTTTAGTACAAAGTATTAAACCAAAGGGGTTCGGAGTTATAGTACGTACAGTTGCAGAAGGCAAAAAAGTCGCTGAACTGGACAAAGATTTGCACAATTTGGTAAACAAATGGAATACCATGTGCAAAAAAATGGTAAAAGCTAATCACCCTTCTAAAGTACTGAGTGAAGTAAATAGAGCTGCCTCTATTCTTAGAGATTTGTTCAACGATGACTTTTCAAGTATTATGGTTGATGATGAATTGCTTTACCAAAAAGTAAAAGATTACGTGCACGAAATTGCACCAGAAAAAGAGTCTATTGTAAAAATGTATCAGTCGAATGTTCCAGTTTTTGAAAAATACGGAATTGAACGACAAATAAAAACCTCTTTCGGCCGCACAGTTTCTATGAGCAAAGGTGCATACCTTGTTATAGAACACACAGAAGCCCTTCACGTCATTGACGTAAATAGCGGTAACAGATCGAACAAAGCCAAAACCCAGGAAGAAACTGCCCTAGAAGTTAACCTTATCGCCGCCTCTGAAATTGCAAGACAATTGCGATTACGAGACATGGGAGGTATTATTGTTGTTGACTTTATAGATATGGGTAAACCTGACAACCGAAAACAACTCTTCGATTTTCTTAGAGAAGAGATGAAAGAAGACAAGGCCAAGCACAAAGTATTACCTCCAAGTAAATTTGGTCTGATACAAATTACAAGACAAAGAGTACGCCCGGAACGTAACATTAAAACAAGAGAAGAAAATCCTAACGGAGCCGGAGAAATTGAAGCTCCTATTCTCATCATCAATAAGATTACGACCGAGTTAGAAAGAATTATTAGTAGTAAGCCTAAAACTAACGGAATTACATTAAATGTTCACCCGTTTGTGGCAGCTTACTTAACAAAAGGATTTCCATCCGTTCGTTCTAAATGGTTTTTAGAACACAAAAAATGGGTAAAAATATTACCTAGAGATGCTTACACATATTTAGAATACCGTTTTAAAGATAAAGACGGAAAAGAATTATCATAATAAAAAACCGCTACGATGTAAATCATAGCGGTTTTTTTGTTTTATACACTTTAGCGATTAAAACCTATAACCAAAACTAACTCCGGCTCTAAACTCTACTGCATCTATATATTCATCATCATAGCCTCCTAATGTTCTAGAAATATTAGCAAAGACATCTAGACTAAAAGTATCTTTCAATACCCATTTATTCCCCACACCAAATCCTAGTGCAAAACCATTAATATCATACTTTTCTTGGTAATTATAATCTTCGTAAACATCATTTTCATAATCATAGACATAGTAATAATCCCAATCGGAAGTGATACTTCCTGTCCTAATTTTTGCCATGGGAAAAAAGTAGAAACCTGCATATTCTCGCTTTTTACTGAAATATAAATTGTATGCTATTCTAGCACTTACTCCAGTAGTCTCATCTATATATCCCACGTCATAATAACCAAAAGTATCAAACAACGAAACATCCAAAGAAACCGACTGATTACTTCCTAAAAACCGTTCGTAACCTACATCTAAAGTACCAGCCACCACAAGATCTAGTAAGTTTATAGAAATTTCATTTTTGGAACCCGAAGGTTCTTCAACTTCTTGTGCATTACCTAGAAAACTAGCAAGCATTAATAATGATAAAACAATTTTTTTCATTTTTTGATTGATTAAGTTTTTATAAAAATAAACCCCGCCAAAAGGCAGGGTTTAAAAATAGATTTTATTTTGATTCAAAAATTATAAATCATTCATTTTCTGAAGCCAATAACGAACGTTTACTTCTTTTTCAATAAGTGATTTCAAATCATCAATAGCAACTCTACTTTGCTCCATAGAATCTCTGTGACGAATGGTAACCGTGCTATCTTCTAAAGATTGATGATCTACCGTGATACAGAAAGGCGTACCGGCAGCATCTTGTCTACGGTAGCGTCTACCTACAGCATCTTTTTCATCATAAGTAACATTGAAATCCCACTTCAATTCTTCTAAAATTTTCTGTGCTAACTCTGGTAAACCATCTTTTTTAACTAACGGAAGAATCGCTGCTTTTGTTGGTGCTAAAACTGCTGGTAATTTCAATACTGTTCTGCTTTTTCCATCTCCTAGATCTTCTTCTTGTAAAGAGTTAGAGAATACTGCCAAGAACATTCTATCCAATCCAATAGAAGTTTCTAACACATACGGAACATAGTTTTTATTTTCTTCCGGATCAAAATACTGTAATTTTTTACCTGAAAATTCTTCGTGTTGTTTTAAATCGAAGTCTGTACGCGAATGGATTCCTTCTAACTCTTTAAATCCGAATGGGAATTTGAATTCAATATCAGCCGCTGCATCTGCATAATGTGCTAATTTCTCATGATCGTGGAAACGGTAATTATCTTTCCCCATTCCCAATGACAAATGCCATTTTAAACGGGTTGCTTTCCAGTAATCATACCACTCAACTTGTGTACCTGGTTTAATAAAGAATTGCATTTCCATTTGTTCAAACTCACGCATACGGAAGATAAACTGACGCGCAATAATCTCGTTACGGAATGCTTTCCCTGTTTGTGCAATACCAAAAGGAATTTTCATTCTTCCAGTTTTTTGAACATTCAAGAAGTTCACAAAAATACCTTGTGCAGTTTCCGGACGTAAATACAAGTCCATTGCAGATTCTGCAGAAGCTCCCAATTTGGTTCCGAACATTAGATTGAATTGCTTTACATCTGTCCAGTTTTTAGAACCGGTTTCAGGATCTGCTATTCCTAATTCTTCGATCAACGCTTTGACATCGGCCAAATCTTCTTTTTCTAAAGACTGCCCTAAACGCTTTAAAATAGCGTTGCACTCTTCTTGATATTTTACAACTCTTGGGTTGGTTTCCAAAAACTGTTCTTTATCAAAAGCATCACCAAAACGCTTGGCAGCCTTTGCTACTTCTTTATCTATTTTTGCTTCAATTTTAGCAACATAATCTTCTACTAAAACATCGGCTCTATATCTTTTCTTGGAATCTTTATTATCAATCAATGGATCGTTAAACGCATCAACGTGCCCAGAAGCTTTCCAGGTTGTTGGATGCATAAAGATAGAAGCATCGATACCTACAATATTATCATGCATTTGCACCATTGCTTTCCACCAATACTCACGAATATTCTTTTTTAGTTCAGCTCCATTTTGACCGTAATCATAAATAGCGCTTAAACCATCGTAAATTTCACTTGATTGAAAAATATATCCATACTCTTTTGCATGGGATATTACCTTCTTAAATTGATCATCTGTATTTGCCATAACGCAAAAATAGTAGTTTTAAATTCCTGATTACAAATGTAGCAGATGCTTTTTATTATTCCATAGGAAAAATTGGATTCTGAAAGTAATTTTCCAAATAACTGATGTATTAGTTAATCAACCACGTCAAAATTCACCTACTCGATATTTTACAACATCAACTCTAGGGCTTAAAAATACGTTAAACACCAAAACCTCGTCATAACAATTACTTAACTTTGAGTTCTATTTTGTAGGAAATATAGCTATGTTAGATTTAGTACAAGTACCCAGAGTTAAAACAATTACCAAACAGGAATTTATAGAGAACTACTTCAAACCTCAAAAACCTGTTGTCATAGAAAAATTTATTGAAAATTGGCCTGCTTATTCCAAATGGTCTTTAGAATACATGAAAGAAGTTGCAGGTGACAAGACCGTTCCATTATACGATGACAGGCCTGTGAAACATGACGAAGGTTTTAACGAACCTCATGCCAAGATGAAGATGAGCGAATATGTAGATCTTCTTAAAAAAGAACCCACACGTTACCGTATTTTTCTTTGGAATATTTTGAAAGAAGTTCCTCAATTACAAAAAGATTTCTCATATCCAGATTTTGGATTGCGACTTATGAAAGGCTTACCAATGCTTTTCTTTGGAGGAATGGATTCCTACACCTTTATGCATTACGATATTGATTTGGCAAACATTTTCCATTTTCATTTTGAAGGAAAAAAACAATGCATTCTGTTTGATCAATCGCAAAGCAAATACTTATACAAAATTCCTCATTCCTTAATTACGCGAGAGGATATTGATTTTGTAAATCCAGATTACAATAAGTGGCCAGCTCTAAAACACGCAAAAGGTTATATTGCCAACTTAAATCATGGAGAAGTTCTCTATATGCCGGAAGGTTACTGGCACTACATGCGCTATATTACTCCGGGTTTTTCTATGAGTTTGAGAGCTATAGCGAGACATCCTAAAAATTTATCTAAGGCACTTTACAATATTTTTGTTATGCGTAATTACGATAATTTCATGCGCAAAAGAAAAGGCCAAGCATGGATAGATTGGAAAAACGAAGAAGCTATTACTAGAACACATAAAAAAGTCGCCCAATAGAAGGCGACTTTTTATTTATATGATTCGAAAAAAAATTGACTTATTCTTCCTCACTCTCTTCTTTCTCTTCTGAAAGCGCATTCCAACCACGAGCTTTCATTTCAATTTTCGTATTGGCTCTTGTTACCAAATGGATTCCTTCACTTTCTTGTGTCATATGACCAATAATTGTAAAATGCGGATTTCCTTTAATTTTAGGATAATCATCTTGACTAACGGTGAACAACAATTCGTAATCTTCACCTCCACTCAACGCTACCATAGTACTGTTCAACTCAAATTCTTCAGAAGTTGAAATTACCTGCGGATCTAACGGAATTTTATCTTCGTATACATTAGCTCCAACTTTAGAAGATTTGCATAAATGAATCACTTCCGAAGAAAGTCCGTCACTTACATCTATCATAGAGGTTGGTTTTACTCCTAATTCTTTCAACAAAACAGGAATATCTTTTCTAGCTTCCGGCTTCAATTGTCGTTCTAACAAATAAGAATACATAGAAATATCTGGTTGCGAATTTGGATTCACTTTCCAAACTTCTTTTTCGCGCTCCAACACTTGTAATCCAAGGTATGCTCCTCCCAAATCTCCGGTAACCACAAGCAAATCATTTTCTTTTGCTCCTTCTCTATACACCACTTCATCTTCAGATACTACACCAATGGCAGTTACAGAAATTATCAAACCTCGGGTAGAAGAAGTTGTATCTCCTCCAACCACATCTACATTATAAATTTTAGAAGCCATACGAATTCCATCATACAATTCCTCTAAAGCTTCTAACGGAAAACGGTTAGAAACTGCAATAGAAACAGTTACCTGAGTTGCTTTAGCATTCATTGCATAAATATCACTCAAATTCACCATTACGGCTTTGTAACCTAAATGTTTCAACGGAACATAAGCCAAATCAAAATGAACTCCTTCTATCAACAGATCTGTAGAAACTACTGTTTTGGCATCTTTAAAATCTAAAACAGCTGCATCATCACCAATTCCTTTAACGGTAGAATCTTGTTTGATTTCCAAGTTCTTGGTTAAATGTTCTATAAGTCCAAACTCACCTAATTCTGACAACGATGTACGTTGCGGATTTTTATCTTCTATCATGCTGCAAAGGTACTATTTTTAATATTTTCTTCATTATAACAGAAAACTATGGTAGAATTTATTATATATATATTTTAAGTATGGAAAATCGTGAAGTTTATAGTACTTTTGCAATTGAGTAAAAGCAGTTTAGCTTTAATAAACTGATTATTAAAAAGGTAAGAGCAATGATTAAAGTATCTGAAAACGCAAGAAAGAAAGTAATAGAGCTCATGACCGATGACGGTTTTGATGCCACTAAAGACTATGTAAGAGTTGGCGTGAAAAGTGGAGGATGCAGCGGCTTATCTTATGATTTAAAGTTTGATCATACCATTGATGAAACCGATAAAGTCTTTGAAGATAACAACGTAAAAATAGCTGTAGACAAAAAAAGCTTTTTGTACCTCATTGGTACTACACTAGAATATTCCGGAGGATTAAACGGTAAAGGATTTGTGTTCAACAATCCAAATGCACAACGTACCTGCGGTTGCGGAGAAAGTTTCTCGCTATAATTTAAAATACCAAAACCAAGAACCCAATTAGCAACAGCTAATACCATTTACAATATGGCATATACTGAAGAAGAATTAAAAAAAGAACTGGAATCCAAAGAGTATGAGTACGGATTTTATACTGATATAGAATCTGATACGCTTCCTCCAGGATTAAATGAAGATATTGTAATAGCAATTTCTAAGAAAAAAGGAGAACCAGAATGGATGACTGAATGGCGTTTGGAAGCTTTCCGTGCTTGGTCTGAAATGACAGAGCCAGATTGGGCAAACGTACATTACGAAAAGCCAAATTTCCAAAACATCTCTTATTATTCTGCTCCCAACAAAAAACCTAAGTACGAAAGTTTAGACGAAGTTGATCCTGAGTTGCTAGACACTTTCAAAAAATTAGGAATTTCTATTGATGAGCAGAAAAAATTAGCTGGAGTTGCTGTAGACATCGTAATGGACTCCGTTTCGGTTGCTACCACATTCAAAAAGACATTAGCAGAAAAAGGTATTATTTTCTGTTCTATTTCTGAAGCTATTAAGGAATATCCAGAATTAGTTAAAAAATATTTAGGTACAGTGGTTCCACAGAAAGACAATTTCTACGCCGCTTTAAACTCAGCTGTATTCTCAGACGGATCTTTCTGTTACATTCCTAAAGGCGTTCGTTGCCCAATGGAACTTTCAACCTATTTCCGTATCAACCAAGCAGGTACTGGTCAGTTCGAAAGAACTTTGGTAGTTGCAGACGAAGGTAGTTACGTAAGCTATCTAGAAGGTTGTACCGCTCCAATGCGTGACGAAAACCAATTACACGCCGCTGTAGTAGAATTGATTGCTTTAGACGATGCTGAAATTAAATATTCTACCGTACAAAACTGGTTCCCTGGTGGGAAAGACGGGAAAGGTGGAGTTTTCAACTTTGTAACTAAAAGAGGTCTTTGCGAGAAAAATGCAAAAATTTCTTGGACACAGGTTGAAACCGGTTCAGCAGTAACCTGGAAATACCCTTCTTGTGTATTAAAAGGTGATAACTCAATCGGTGAGTTCTACTCCATTGCTGTGACGAATAACTATCAGCAAGCAGATACCGGGACCAAAATGATTCACTTAGGTAAAAACACTAGAAGTACTATTATTTCTAAAGGTATTTCTGCCGGAAAATCTCAGAACAGTTACCGCGGTTTGGTTCAGGTAAATTCTAGAGCCGAAAATGCTCGTAACTTCTCGCAATGCGACTCATTATTAATGGGTAACGAATGTGGCGCACACACTTTCCCATATATTGAAGCTAAAAATAAATCGGCTCAGATAGAACACGAAGCTACAACTAGTAAAATTGGTGAAGATCAAATTTTCTACTGTAACCAACGTGGTATCGATACCGAAAAAGCAATTGCATTAATTGTAAACGGTTTCAGCAAAGAAGTATTAAACAAACTTCCTATGGAATTTGCCGTCGAAGCGCAAAAGTTATTAGAAATTAGTTTAGAAGGCTCGGTAGGTTAATGTTAAATGTGATAATTAGCTAATAACACAATGTGAAAATGGAAATCAAGGAAAATGTAATTTTAAAGATGACTTTTGAATTTTCTTTGGAAATAATTTCATATTGTGAAACATTAGAAGCTAACAGAAAGTTTGTCATTGGAAATCAATTATTGAAAGCAGGAACATCAATTGGCGCTAACATAAGAGAAGCCCAAAATGCTGAAAGTAAAAGTGATTTTATTCACAAATTTAAAATAGCTGCTAAAGAAATAGAAGAAACAGATTATTGGTTGGCATTATGCAATTTTTCTGAAAATTACCCCAATACAGATTATCTTTTAGAAAAGCTACATCACATTAAAAACATAACTAACAAAATCATTATAACGTCCAAGAAAAAATAAAAAACTAGAGAATTATCAAATTGGCACATTTGCAAATTTTCAAAAAAATTTTATCTAATGTTAAAAATAGAGAATTTACACGCTTCTATTGAAGAGAAAGAAATATTGAAAGGTTTAAACATCGAAGTGAAACCAGGTGAGGTTCACGCGATTATGGGACCAAACGGAGCAGGAAAAAGTACCTTATCTTCTGTAATTGCAGGTAGAGAAGAATATGAAGTAACCGAAGGAAGCATTGAATTTAACGGAGAAGAAATCGGTGAAATGGAAGCAGACGAAAGAGCACACAAAGGTATCTTTATGTCTTTTCAATATCCAGTAGAAATTCCAGGAATTTCGGTTACCAACTTTATCAAAACTGCCATCAACGAAACTCGCAAAGCGCAAGGTTTAGAAGACATGCCAGCTAGCGATATGTTGAAAAAAATTAAAGAGAAAGCAGAATTATTAGAAATTGATAGAAAATTCTTATCACGTTCACTAAACGAAGGTTTCTCTGGTGGTGAAAAGAAAAGAAACGAAATCTTTCAAATGGCCATGTTAGAACCAAAATTAGCCATCCTTGACGAAACCGATTCTGGTCTAGACATCGATGCACTTAAAATTGTGGCTAACGGGGTAAACAAATTAAAAAGCAAAGACAACGCTGTTATTGTAATTACACACTACCAACGTTTGCTAGATTATATTGTACCAGATTTTGTACACGTTTTATATGACGGAAAAATTGTAAAATCGGGTACTAAAGAATTAGCTTTAGAACTGGAAGCAAAAGGTTACGACTGGATTAAGCAAGAAGTTACTGCCTAATCATGAAGTGGTGGTTGGCTGCCATACTCGTTTATTGCTTTCAACTAGGTTTTTCACAAGAAACCGAGCAAATCAATACTGTTTTTAAACAATACCAACAAGCGGTAATTCACAAAAACGGTAACAAAGCATTTCAACTGGTAAACAAGCAAACCATCAACTTTTATAAAGAAGTCTGGAAGGCCAGCAACAGTGCAGACAGCGCAACAGTATGTTCTTATTCTTTTGAAGAAAAATTATGGATTTTAACCACAAGACATCTCATTTCTAAACAAGAAGCTGCTCAATTAAACGAACAATTTCTGTTTGAATATTTAATGAGAAACGGTTGGATTCACAAAGAAGACATTAGCAAATTAACCATTGGCGAAACGGACATTCAGGAGAATTACGCTATTGCACAAATGCAACTGAACGGCGAAGACATTCCTTATTTTTTTCAGTTTGAAAAAGAAAACGGAAAGTGGAAAGTAAATCTAATAGAGATGCTGGAAGCTGCCGGAAGAAATGTTGAAGCCGTGATACAAGCAGGAAGCCTTTCAGAAAATTCATTCATAATAGAATCAATAGAAAAAATTTCAGGTAAAAAAGCAAATCGCGCCATTTGGTTACCTTTTAAAAGTTAGAAAAAATGGACTTAAAAGATAAATTAGTTTCATCATTCGCAACGCTTCAAGAGCAAAATGATGCTGCGCATCAAATTCGCCAGGAAGCTTTCGAACAGTTCGAAACGCTTGGTTTTCCAACCAAAAAGCTAGAAGCTTGGAAATACACTTCATTGAATTCGGTTTTAAAAACTGATTTCAATTTATTTCCTACTTCAGCAACAACTTTAAGCTTCGAAGACGTAAAACCTTATTTTGTACACGAAATTGATGCGTACAAAGTGGTTTTTGTAGACGGAGTTTTCAATGCTGAATTATCAAATATCGATACCGAAGGTTTTGAAGTTACATTGATGAGCAAAGCATTGAACGATGCTGAGCATAAAGCTGTAATTGAAAAATACTTCAACAGCATTGCTAAAAAAGACGAAAGTTTAACGTCTTTGAATACTGCTTTCACCAAAGAAGGCACGTTTATTCATATTCCAAAAAGCAAAGTTGCAGATAAGCCAATTCAATTATTACATTTTGCTACCGGAACCGAAAATGCATTATTCCTTCAACCTAGAAACCTCGTTGTTGTAGAAGAAAATGCACAAGTTCAAATCATTGAGCGTCATCAAAGTTTAACCGACAATGCTACCTTGACCAATGCGGTTACTGAAATGTTTGTTGCTAAACACGCTAATCTGGATTACTATAAAATTCAGAATGATAAATTGACGGCTTCGTTAATAGACAATACTTATATTTCTCAAGAAGGACAAAGTAACGCTAGCGTGCACACCTTCTCTTTCGGTGGAAAAATCACCAGAAATAATTTGAACTACTACCAAAAAGGAGAATACATTGATTCTACCTTGAAAGGAATTACCATCTTAGAAGGAAAACAACACGTTGACCACTATACGTTGGTAGACCACGTAGAGCCAAATTGTGAGAGTCACCAAAATTACAAAGGTATTTTTGCAGAAAAAAGTACGGGTGTTTTCAACGGAAAAATCTATGTAGATAAGATTGCTCAGAAAACAAATGCTTTCCAACAGAACAACAATATTTTATTAGACGATACTGCGACTATCAACACCAAACCTCAGTTAGAGATTTTTGCTGATGATGTAAAATGTTCGCACGGTTGTACCATTGGTCAGTTAGATGCAGAAGCAATGTTCTACCTAAAAACTCGTGGTATTCCTGAGAAAGAAGCAAAAGGACTATTAACGTATGCATTTGCTAACAATGTATTAGAAAGTGTTCGCATTCCTGAACTTCAGGCACGCGTTAACAAACTTATTGCAGAAAAACTGGGTGTAAATTTAGGTTTCGACCAATAAAACTCACTTTGTGATCAACGTACAAGAAATACGAAAAGACTTCCCGATATTAAGCAGAAGCGTTAACGGAAAACCGTTGGTGTATTTTGATAATGCTGCAACATCGCAGACCCCAAATCAGGTGGTTGATGTGATTGTAGATTATTATCACAATTACAACGCTAACATTCACCGTGGCGTACATAGCTTGAGCCAGGAAGCAACTGATAAATACGAAGCGGCGCGCATTAAAATTCAACAACATTTTAATGCTGCCAAATCGCACGAGATCATTTTCACTAGCGGAACAACGCACGGAATCAACTTAGTTGCAAACGGATTTTCAGCTTTGCTAGAAAAAGGAGATGAAATCATCGTTTCGGCATTAGAACACCACAGCAATATTGTACCATGGCAAATGCTTTGCGAGCGTACAGGAGCTGTCTTAAAAGTGATTCCTATGACTGAAGAAGGTACGCTAGACATGGTTACTTTTGAAGCGGTACTTTCAGAAAAAACCAAATTGGTGTTTTGCAATCATGTATCGAATGCTTTAGGAACCATCAACCCTATTGAGACCATAATTGAAAAAGCGCATGCGGTTGGCGCTGCTGTTTTAATTGATGGTGCACAAGCTTCGCCACACATAAAAGCAGATGTTCAGGCATTAGATGTAGATTTCTATGTGGTTTCGGCTCATAAAATGTGTGGTCCAACCGGAGCAGGAATGTTGTACGGAAAAGAAGCATGGTTACAAAAACTTCCACCTTACCAAGGTGGTGGCGAAATGATTGCCGAAGTAACGTTTGAAAAAACTACCTACGCCGATCTTCCACATAAATTTGAAGCAGGAACTCCTAACATTTGTGGAGGAATTGCTTTTGGAGCTGCGATTGATTATATGAATTCAGTAGGGTTTGACACCATTGCAACTTATGAAGACGAATTACTTCAGTATGCAACAGAGAAACTTTCTACCATTGCAGGTTTGCGTATTTACGGTCCAAACGATCATAAAGCTGCTGTAATCTCTTTTAATATCGAAGGCATTCACCCGTACGATATGGGTGTTATTTTAGATAAACTAGGAATTGCCGTAAGAACAGGACATCACTGCGCACAACCTATTATGGATTTTTATAACATTCCGGGCACTGTTCGTGCTTCGTTCGCATTTTACAATACCAAAGAAGAAATAGACATTTTGTTTGAAGGCGTTGTTAGAGCCAAAAACATGTTGAGCTAAACTTCAAAAACATAAAATTTTTATAAAAAGTACCTTTCTGAGGTACTTTTTTTGTAACCTTATCTTATTAAATTTCAACTATGCGATTCGTTTTTCTTTTTATATTTTCATGTATTGCTGCTTCATGCGGAACTAAAAAACAAGCTTCAATGGAATCAGTAGATTATAATTTTCGCTATGAAAGTTTTACCCGTGGAAGCCGACAGATTATAGAAATCAATTCAGAAAAAACACATATTGAATCAACAGCAAAACAAATAGACACGGTGATTTTCACTCCAAAAGAAGATTGGAAAAACTTGGTTACCGAAGCAAATAAGGTAGACCTTTCAGCATTGAAAACACTAAAAGCGCCTTCAGAAAAGCGTATGTTTGACGGCGCTGCAACAGCAACTTTGCTGGTTACAAAAGCCCATAAAACCTATTCATCTGCTAGTTTTGATCATGGAAATCCGCCCAAAGAAATTGCTGATTTGATAAATACTATCACAGCGCTGGAGGAAGCCGTTGAATAAGCCATAATCTATTTGTACTTTTGCCTTAAATAATTTGAATATGACTATAGAAGAAATTCAAAATGAGATTGTAGACGAGTTTTCTATGTTTGACGACTGGATGCAGCGTTATGAATACATGATTGAACTAGGAAAATCGCTACCACTTATAGACGAACAATACAAAACCGATGATAATTTAATCAAAGGTTGCCAAAGTAAAGTGTGGGTTCACGCTTCTTTAGACGGTGACAAAATTGCCTTTACCGCCGATAGCGACGCTATTATTACCAAAGGAATTATTGCTATTTTAGTTAGAGCATTTTCAGACCAAAAACCAAAAGACATCATAGAAGCCAATACCGATTTTATTGACGAAATAGGATTGAAAGAACACTTGTCTCCTACCCGCGCCAACGGATTGGTTAGCATGATAAAACAACTTAAAATGTATGCCATTGCATACCAAACTCAATTGAAATAAACATGAGTGAAGAAACCCAAAACACAGCCCAATTAGGAGAAAAAATAGTTGAAGTTTTAAAAACCATCTTCGACCCTGAAATTCCTGTAGACATTTACGAATTAGGACTTATTTACGATGTTTTTGTAAACGAAGACAACGACGTAAAAGTTTTAATGACCTTAACAACTCCAAACTGTCCGGTTGCAGAAACGCTTCCGGTAGAGGTTGAAGAAAAAATTAAATCTATTGACGAAGTTAACGAAGCCGAAGTAGAAATTACTTTCGACCCGCCATGGAGTCAAGATTTAATGAGCGAAGAAGCTAAATTAGAATTAGGACTTTTATAGTTTATGGCAGACGAAATAGTAAACAGAGTAGCCAATAGCAAACTTATCACCGTTGACCTAGAAGATTTTTATCCAAAAGGTCAACGTATTGTTTTTGATATTAAAGATTGGCTGTTAGAAGGTTTTCTTTTGAGGGAAAAAGACTTTAGAGAGCAAGCCAAAAACCATGATTGGGAACAATATAAAAGCGCTTACGTAGCACTTACCTGCTCTTCAGACGCTATTATTCCGGCTTGGACATTTATGTTGCTATCTACCTATTTAATGCCATTTGCTAAAAAAGTAGTCATTGGTAATCTTGAAACCTTAGAAATGGTATTATATCAAGAAATTATTACCAATACTGATTTTTCACATTTAGAAAATGCTCCAGTTATTGTAAAAGGTTGCTCTAAAAAACCAGTACCTAACAATGCATACATCTTCTTAATTGAAAAAATTCAACCCATTGCAAAAAGTTTGATGTATGGCGAAGCATGTTCTTCAGTTCCGTTATTTAAGAATAAAAAATAATTTCTCATCATCATACATTAAGAGAAATCCATTTAAAACATCTACTATGAAAAAAATCTACTTGCTTGGTGCATTACTTGTAAGTTCTTTGGCAACGTATGCACAACAACAAAACAATGAAAAAGAGAAAGACACAACCTGGACAACCAAAGGAAATGCTACTTTATTGTTTAACCAGTCTGCTTTTAACGCTGAATGGCTTGGTGGTGGAACCAGCAATGTTGCCGGTAACTTATCAATAAGTTATGATTTTAATTATGCCAAAAAAGACTGGACTTGGGATAATAAAATACTTATAGACTATGGTTTAACCAAAGTAAAAGATGAAAAATTTGCGAAGAAAACCAATGACCGTTTTGAGTTTAATTCTATTTTAGGTAAAAAAGCTACTAGAAATTGGTATTATTCTGCTTTCTTAAATTTCAAGACTCAAATGGCAAAAGGATACAAATTTGGGGAAGATGAAAACGGGGAAGAAACCAGAACAGAATATACACATCTTTTGTCTCCAGGATATTTACAAATAGGTCCTGGTATGTTATGGAAAAAAAGCAATAATCTTAAAGTAAACATAGCTCCGGCAACCGCAAAACTTGTTTTTGTGGATAAAGATTTTACGACTACAGAAGGTTATGAAGACGGAGATTATTTTGGCGTAGATCAAGGAAAATCAACTCGTTTTGAATTTGGTGCTTCTATCTCTGGTTACTACAAAGTAAATATTATGGAAAACGTATCTGCAGAGAATATCTTAAATTTATATTCAAATTATATTGAAGATCCTCAAAATGTAGATATAGATTATACTTTAAATGTAGTAATGAAGATAAACAAATACCTATCTACCAACTTTACGTTTCAAGCAATTTATGATGACAATGCAATTACTGCATTTCAAATTAGAGAAGTATTTGGTTTAGGTGTTAATTACGGTTTTTAATACTGAATAAAATAGAACTCAACCTTAAAAATAAAAGGGCTGCTAATTAGCAGCCCTTTTTGTTTAGATTATGAATATAAATAATGTTATTCCTTAATAATCTTAATAGTTCGAGTCTTATCTGCAATGGTCACTTTAACAAAGTAAGCACCTGCAGAAAGTTGAGACATATTTATAATATAGTTAGTAGCGCTTGGTGCTAATCTCAATACTTCTTGCCCTAATAAATCAAATACAACCACATCACTGATTTCTTCTTGAGAAGTCAATGTAAGTTTGTTCTGATCTACAGGGTTTGGATAGTATTTGAAAACTACAGCATTGATGTCACCAACTGCAGATGGTGTTAGTTCAATCACTTCAATACCAAATGTACCAGCATCTCCAAGATAATCTACTTGAATGTAGTACGTAGCCCCAGGAATTAAAGCATTTTCATCCGTAAGCTGTAGTGTCGAATTGCTAGGAACATTTACTCCATTATCTTGATTACAAGAAAGATAATCAGTTAACGAATAAAGGTCTGTACATGTAACTTCAGTACTACTATAAACTGCAATTTGTGTATCTGTAAGCGAACCTCCTGGAATGTCGGTAGATATTTGAACTTCTCCACTTTCCGGAGCAGTAAAGCTAAACCAAACAGAACCATTTGCGGCGGTGAAACAATCTGGCATAGGCTCATCATTTTGAACAGTAGCATTTACCGTAGTAAAGGCATCTCCACTAGTAGAACCTTGTTGGGCTTGGGTAAGCACATCTAATTCGAAGGCGTTACAAAGATCATCATTAGAAGGCGGCGTTTCGCAAGCATATGTAAAAGTTCCTAAATTGATGCCTTCGCAATAAGTATCTTCATCATAAGCTATACTAAGTGTTATCACCGATTCGTTAAGGAATGGCCCTACTTGAACAGCTCCAATACCATTGATTTCCCAAGTTTCCGTTCCATCGGTAATGTAAGGTAAACCATTACCAGTTGCTGTAATATCTACATCCACAAAGAATTGGTCATTATCACAATCATCGTTTATATAAGTAAAACCTACTGTAGCTGGTTCACAAGGAATTGGACACGTATAGGTAAAAACTCCTAAGTCCGTACTGCACGTGCTATCATCACCTTGATTAAGAACCAATTCAGCATACGAATCGCTAACGAACGGTCCTACTTGTATGGTTCCTGTAGTAGAAATTACCCATGAAGTAGATCCATCTGAAATACTTGGAGTTCCATTACCAAGATCTGTTATGTTTACTTCTACATAGAATTGATTATTATCACAATCTTCAATAACAGTAGGAGTTTCAAAAGTAGCTAATACACAAGAAATAGGACATGTGTAAGTAAAAGTTCCTAGGACCACATCACAAGATTCATCAGATCCTGTTATGGTTAAATCTACAGAGTCGCCATCTTGGAAAGGACCAACTTGCAATGTACTTGTTTCTGCAATATCCCAAGAATTGGTTCCGTCTGTTATGGTAGAGGTCCCGTTTCCTATATCTGAAATCACAACATCAACGTAGAATTGCTCATTGTCACAATCAGCATTTATTGATGCTTCTGAATAACTGGCAACATAGCACGGAGTAGGACAAGTATAAGTAAAAGCGCCTATTGTTGTATCGCAAGATTCATCAGATCCTGTTAAGGTTAAATCTACAGAGTCACCATCTTGGAAAGGTCCAACTTGCAATGTTCCTGTTTCTGTAATATCCCAAGAATCGGTTCCATCTGTAATAGTAGATATTCCATTGCCTATATCTGAAATCACTAGGTCTACATAGAATTGCTCATTATCACAATCAGCATTTATTGTTGCCGCTGAATAACTAGCTACATAACATGGAATAGGACAAGTATGTGTAAAAGTCCCTATTGCCACATCGCAAGTAGCGTCAAGTCCATTTGTGAAGGTTAAGTCTACAGATGTTGCATCTTCAAATGGACCAATGTGTGCAATTCCAGTCCCTGTAATATCCCAAGAATCGGTTCCGTCTGTGATTGAAGGAGCTCCGTTTCCTATATCAGTAACAGTAACATCAACATAAAATTCACTATTGTCACAATCTTCATTAACAGTAGCAGCGCTAAAGGCTGGACTTTCGCATACAAAATCAGTCACGTTTAAACTAAAATCTAATGTCGTTCCTAAAGACCCATTGTAGCAAGGATTTAAAACCGTTCCTGTTGGCGCTGCGATCATTCTCATGGTATACACTGAAGCAACAACTGTTTCAGGTATAACAAAAGAAATAGTAACGTTTGACGTATTAGCGGTTGTAGAAGTTGCACTCCCTACTAGTTCGTCATCATCAAAAGTCATATCGTTATCATAATCAATCCAAAGAGCAATGTCATACGCTACTGCTGTTTGTAGGGTAATTTGAACTGATGCAGTTACTTGTTCTGTAACATCTATGCTGGTATTTGTATAATCTACGTAAGTCTCATCATTTAAACCATTGTTAATGTAGGATGAATTAATGCTGACTCCTGTAATACCGTTACCGTCTACATTTTGAGGTTCTGATTCGCAATAACATTCATTTGCATTGGTTGTAAACGTGTATTCTGTACACGAAGATTCTGGAGTGTTTCCATCACTGTCGTAAGGTGTTACGGTATAATAGTAAGTAGTGTTTTCCGTTCCTAAAATACTATAAGAAGTCACATTTCCAAGATCTTCATTGCTTAGAACATCATCTTCACCGGTAGTGGTGCCTACGGTTAAGTAATAGCCGGAAGCCATAGAAGTAGCATCCCAAACAATGGTAGTTTCGTAATTTCCACAGGTAGGATTAGTAATCGAAACTACGTTTGTTGCACATTCAATAGCTTCTGGAGTACAAGAATTTGTAAAAGCTCCAAGATCTATGTCACATGATGTAGAAATACTTCCGATCATCAAAGTAAGGTTGACAGATGTCCCATCTGTAAATGGACCTACCTGAGTGGTTCCGGTTGATGTGATCTCCCAGTTAGAAGAGCCATCTGTGATCACTGGAGAGCCTTCTCCAAGATCGGTAATATTAACATCTACAAAGAATTGACTATTTTCACAATCTGGCACTACGCTAGCAGTGTCGTATAAAGCAGCTTCACAAGAGTATTCAACAACCTCCATCCCCAATTTATCAGGAGAATATGGAGTTCTATTCACTTGAATATAATAAGTATTGCCAGGCGTAAGAGCATTAGATCCTAACAAAGAAATTGAAGTATTGTTAGATGTACAAGCAATTGCTGAACCTAGTGTAGAAAGATCAGAACAGGTAACGTCTTCTGCTTCATAAAGAGCCATTTCTACCTGATTTCCTCCGCCTAGTGGATATGCATTTATTTTCACTTCGCCAGAGTCTGGAGCTTCAAAACTAAACCATAAGGTTCCGTTAAGTCCATTTGCAAAACAAGATGGAACAGGCTCGTTGTCTTCTGTAGAAGCTGATAAGAACTGATATTCGTTAGACGCAACCAAACCTTCATTTTCCTGAGAAACTGGAGTTAATTCGGTTACATCACAAAGGTCTGTATTGTCGGGCGGGCAGAATCCTAAGTTGAGTGACGAAGCAGCCAAGAAAACAGCTGAATCATATAAAGCATCACCTTCATCAGCAATAGCGAGTTTCAGATGGTATGTTTCTCCAGGGATAACGTTTGCTTCAGCAGTTAATACAACAGTTTGTCCGTTGTAATTTATAGCACCTAATCCTGAAAGATTGTATTGATCAAAGTATTCTTCGTTGATTGGGCCACAACTGCTCCCGCTATTTCCATGAACAGTAGTCACTTTTACAGGAGTGTTAGTACCTGGAATTACTGCTATGTTTGTATCATTACCGTCTTCATCGGTTAAAATAAAGGCAAAAATATCGGAGTAATTACATTCATATTGAGAGGTATATTCTTCTGAAGCAAAAATATAATCAAAGCTAATGTGATCTACTTGCGGAACAAAGTCGAATTCAATATAACTTGCATCGTTTAAATTAGATTCTCCGGAAACGGCCTCTAAATCACTGTCTGAAGAAAGACCTAAATTAGTATTTAAACTAGTTGAATTAGGGCCTGCAGCATTGGCAATATCTCCTGAAGATAAAATGATACCTTCTTGAATAGGAAAAGCATATCCGTTTTCAAAATACCCTATACTATTATTGCCATTAGTTGCGGCACCAACCCAGTTGATATTGGTAGCTTCAGAACAAAATGAGTTGATGAATACTTCTGTAATCAATTCATCAATGGTGTATTCATCTGTTGAAATACTCATTTCAGGACAATCTGTTTGCGCAAGTATTGGACTGATCAAGCTACAGTTAGAATCTGTATTGTTGTGGATATAGTAGGTTATAGCATCTCCATTGTTATAAGGACCAAAACTGTAGGTATTGGCAGATGTTACGATTTGAGGAGCATTCCCCTCACTATCGGAAATAGTAAGTGATGTAGCATCTCCCATATCGGTAATATCAAGATCAATAGTAAATGTACTGCTGTTTTCGCAATCACTATTCACTACATAATCAATAGTAGGAGCTGTACAGGTACTACAATTTACAGAAAAGGTTAATGGAACTCCATCTTCATCTGCATCTTCGCAACTTCCAGTAGCGTTAGAAGTAATGGTAACGTAAATTTCAGCTCCTGTAGCTTCATAGTTAAGTCCGCTGAGGTCGCCTTCAGTTCCGTTTCCTTGGTATAAAACAGTGGTGTTATCTGAGTCGTAAACTGTTACTTGATCATTTACATCTTGTAACATTCCACTACTAAAGTTAATTCCTAAATTATTGGTATTGTCTGATGCGGTAAAGTGGAATGAAATATTTTCATCATTAGCATAGCAATAATTAACTACTGTTGGACCAACATTACAGTCTACTGTGTAATCAGTAATAATTGGTGTGCTAAATGTATATACGCTTGACCAATCACTAAAAAAATCATCATCACACTTACTTCTTACATATACTTCGTAGCTTGAGTTTTGTGTTAAACCTAAAAGATTTACGCTATTTGTATTTGTAGAAGTACCATTGCTTGTTGGTTCATCTCCTCCAGCAAGTTGAATGATGTATTCCCAAGTATCATCCGTATTTAGATTTGAATCATCCCAAGTCAATGTGGCTGTTGTGCCAGTAATGTTTGAAACTGAAATATCGGTTGGAATGTTACAAAAATCTGCACAGGCTTGTATGCGCAAGTAATCAATAGCCATATCACCATATGTACTATAGGTGTCATTGGCAGTTTGTTTAAACTCAATGTAAATGGTACTACCAACGTATTCTGAAATATCAATTCCTATTGGGACCCAAGGAGATGCACTTGATGTTTGATAAGAACCTAAGTACGAATAAATGTTTGTAAAAGGACCTGTAGGAGATGTTGATATTCCGACCTCTAACGTTCCCATTCCTTGACCATATGAAAACATATAAAATGATAGCTCAGCATCTTCGGTGGCTTGAGTTAGGTCTATTCCGGGAGAAACAGCAGCGGCAGTAATACCACTGTAAGTTCCAGAAGATTCAAACATTAAATAATTATCTCCACTATAAGCTAGATAAGGTCCAGTTGAAGAGCTTTGGCTGCTACCAGGAATTTCCCAAATTGCATAGCCGTTTGTAGAAGACACATCCCCTGTCCATTGTCCTACTTCATCAAACTCTTCTATAAAAAGGTAATTTGCTTCATTTTCAGAACAAGTAATTCCTACAGGTGCTGGTGGTGGAGCGTTAAGTGTAGTAAAAGTTATTGGCCCAAACCAAGAACTTACATTTCCGCTTGATTCACATGTGTTTTGTATATAAACGTCGTATGTGGTAGCACCTTCCAAATCGGTCAAAGTAAAAGGAACTTCTTCTGCTTCAACTATGGTGCCGTCACCTATGGTGAAATCGGTAACTCCATATTGGATATTCCAAGAAGTATTGTCATCAGTATAATTCCAATCAAGCTCAGCACTATTGGATGTGATATCGCTAGCTGATGCCGTTGAAATTGGCAAACAGATATCATATTCATCAAACATGATATCATCAATAGCAAAATCATCGTAGTATGCAAAACCTGAATCAGGGTATTGAGCTGTGAATCTTGCAGCTACACTACCAGTAATAGTGTAGTCACTCAAATCGATAGAAACAAATTCCCATCCATCAGTGTTTTCGTTGCTGGTATATACATCATTATGCCAAACAGTACCGTCAAAGAAATCTACTGCAAAATCAAGATTATTATATCCTTGTGCATGGCTATTAGCAAAAAAATGAATGGCCGGTTGGTTGAGCGCAGAAACATCTACGTAGGGAGAAATTAAAGAAATTTCATCGTATCCATTAATAAAATTAGCTTCAATATAAGCAAAAAATTGACCGCTCAAAGTGCTATTATCCCCCATGTTTCCATTGTTTCCTGAGTAATAGTTATACGTGCTGAAATACCAATAAGGATATATGTTGTCGTTATTGTTCCAACAAGATGGAGTATTATAGCTAAATTCTTCTGTATAAGGAGCTGTTACTTCGCATGGCGTAGTTACTGTAATGGGTCCTTGCCAAGAACTGTTGGAATCTGCACAAATGTTTTGAATATAAAAATCATAGGTAGTGTTGGATGTAAGTCCTGTTACCGTATAAGGATTTGCATCAGCACTCACAGTAGTTCCGGTTCCTAGTCCAAAGTTTGAAGCTCCATATTGGATATTCCAATTTGTGGAAGTTACCAGATCATCCCAGGAAAGCTCTACTTGTGTTGGAGCCACATAGTTTGCGGTTAAGTTTAATGCAGGAAAACAGTAGTCTAGTTCATCAAATTTAACATCGTCAATGGCAACATCATCATAATAGCCATTAGAGTCACCCTCGTCAACAACAAAACGTATCTGAACCGCTCCGGATATGGTATAGGAAGAAAGATCTACCGAGACCAATTCCCAACCTTCTGTGTCTGTATTACTCGTATATATACTTTCATGCCAGGTTGCTCCATCATAGAAATCTACTGAGAAATCCACATTGGTATATCCATTGGAGTCACTGTTTAAGAAGAAATGAACAGCAGGTGTTGTTAGTGCTGAAACATCCACATAAGGTGTAAGCAAGCTTGTTCCGTCGTTATGAGAATAAGAGTTGTCTACATAAGCAAAATAGTTTCCGCTAATTGTAGTGTTTTCGTCTAGATTTACATTATAGTTGGAGTTGGAAAAATACCAGTTTTCATTATTGTCTAAGCCTTGATTCCAACATTCCGGGATGTAGTAATTTTCAAAAGTTTGAGTATAGGGCGCATCATACACAGGACATAAGGTAGAAAATGAAAAAGGTCCAACCCAATCTCCCAGATAAAGAATACAGTTAGACTGAACATAAAATTCATAATCGGTATTACTTTCAAGGTTGTTAAGAGTGTGTGGGTTTGAAGTTGCCACAACACTGGTTCCTGTACCTTGTGTAAAACCAGCAGGACCATAATCTATATTCCAATAAGTAGCAGATCCATTTTCAGTCCAAGAAATATCTACGGTAGTATCTGTTGCATTTGTAGCATTTAAATCTGAAACACTTGGACAAGGCGGAGGTGTTTGAGAATAAATAGTTGGTGCGTTAAAACAAAAACCATAGGTGTAGTTTCCTCCGTCTGTAAAGTAAATACGGTATTTAAATCCCGTAAGCTGTGTACTCGTAAACTCACTGATGTTCAAATGATCTGAAACAAAATCAGTTTTATTATAACTACAATAATTATTGTAAGCATAGTAGTAAGTGTCTGTATTTAAAGGATCACCCCAATCAACCCAAGAGGAACTATCGGCATCCCAGTATTGTAATTGAATATAATCGTTATAGCTATGATTGTAGATGTATTCTGTTTCTACTTTTATCCAGGTCTCTTCTGCATTGTAAGCAGCTGTAAGGTCTATTACAGGAGATTCTGCTGCAATGGTCGAGGAGTATGAATATCCTGCATCATTGTCATCATAACTAAAGGTTGATGTAACCAATGGGTTCGCTTCCAATGCTAAGGAACTTGAATTGTAAGAGCCAGTAAGGCTCCAGTTGGCATTGGGCCAGTTGGCATTTTGCTCTAAGGTTTGCGCAAAAGTGCAAAAACCTGTAAGTAAGAGTAGTAAAAAAGTAAGTGTAGTTTTTTTCATCGGTAGGTTTTTGTGTAAAAA
>NZ_FPBK01000024.1 GCF_900116665.1 Pustulibacterium marinum
ATACCAATGAGATACGTAAAGATCCCCACCACTGCACCGGCAATCAGTACAAAGACAAGTACCCTGGTTATCCCCTTTTTCAAATCGGCATTCTCCCCAAAGAAATGTCCGGCATTAAACAAGAACCCAACTAAAAATATCACCCCCAATATAATGGGAAACACACTACGAATCGTATCTGAGATATTCTGTACCGAATCCTCTATCCCTCCTATCTGCGCCATGGCCGGCACCATCAGTACCAACCAAAGCCAGAAACTCATCACTAACTTTTTCCATTTACATGTTTTCATACGCATTGTTTTAGTTTATAA
Organism: Pustulibacterium marinum; assembly: GCF_900116665.1. Lineage (GTDB taxonomy): Bacteria > Bacteroidota > Bacteroidia > Flavobacteriales > Flavobacteriaceae > Pustulibacterium > Pustulibacterium marinum. The sequence continues at coordinate 315 of NZ_FPBK01000024.1, forward strand.
TCCCATGATTTTCAGTACTCAAAAATTACAAAGGATCCTCAAAGATTTGACAACAAGGGTAGTATTTGTGAATAAAATAAAGGTTGGAAGTGGTTGGTTTTAAATGGGAATAAAGCGTGTTAAATTATAATAAAACTCTCCATATATAATGTTGATAAACCTATCATTATCAAATTGGAAGTTTACCCATAACGCCAAAATTATAGCATTATCACTATTAAAATATTTTCTTTGATAATCATAAAAGTTCCTGTTATCCGGAAAATAACATGCAATATTGTGTATATTTATCTTCATATAACGAGTTGTACGCAATTTACGAAATGACCGAAACTGAAATAAAAACAGTAATTGAATTGGAAAAATGGCTAAAGGAAAATTGCTATCCAATGAATAATTATAGCATTAATGGAAATGCTATTTATGAGGGTTTTGGATTGGAAAATAATGGAGGACTTTTCCAATGGTTCTATACAGAACGTGGAGATAAACAGACTTTGGAATACTTTGCGACCGAAAAAGAAGCTGTTGAATATGCTTTCAAAAAAATTAAATCAGACGAACACGCAAATCGGAATTATATTGGAATGTATAAATCTGACCAAGAAGTCGAACAAATACTGTCTGAACTCAAAAAACGTGGAATTGAATATTGGACTGACAAAATTCCTAATGGCGGAATGAATGAATGGAGAACTCGAATTTTTGTAATTGGTTGCGGAATTAAAAACGCAAAGGATTTAGTAAAAAATGAATAAAAAACTGCGTACAACAGCGGTAGCTGTTGCACAACTCCTTGGTAAAAGTTAGGGGTTGGGTTATACAAGTCGCTTTTGAGCGACTTTTTTGTTTTTAGCGGTAGTGGATTTTCTGGTTTTTCGGAAGGCTTACAAGCAGATTATGGGCTTTTAGGAAGGCTTTTATGGCCATTGTAAGCAGGCGTGTGTTTCCCTGATTACTATGGGCCTTTTTGGTGGTGTATTTAAGGTATTTTTTGAGATTATAGGCAATGGCTGCCATGAGCATGCATTTGTTGGCTTGCTGTATGCCTAGGGTATTGACTTTTGCCAGTCCCATAAACTGGGTAAGAATGCCAAAAACAGGTTCTACGGTACTAGAGCGTTTGGCTTTCATGTAGCGTCCTTGTTTGCTTTGTACTCGTTTGATATTTCTTAGGTATTCTTCTCGATAATAAGTGACACTAAACTTCTTTTCCTGTGCTTTTCCCAGACAACTGCTTCGTATAGGACAATCGATACAAACCTGTTTTCTGGCTCGGTATTCTTTCTTTTTGGTGTGGGTTTTATGATCTAAAAATACTTTGGTAAACGGGATGTTTTTTCCTTGTGGACAGCGATAGTGATCATGTTCCTTTTCATAGGTAAACCCATCTGGTCCACCTTTAAAGGTGCCATGTGGTGGAATATAACTCTTGAGTCTTTTGCGTTCTAAAAAAGCATAGTTTTCACCACTGCTATAACCGGTATCGGCCAGACAGTTTTGCCAGTGTAGACCAAGTTTCCATAGGCGTTGATGGGTACGGTTGACAATGTCTTGCAAATGTTGGTTGTCTTTGGCATCGGCATGGTAGGCTTTGATATCGGTAATCACATGGTTGGCTGTATCTACGGTGAGTTGGCTCAGGTAATTAAGCTTACGAGCTTTGCCCGGCTTTACGCTGATACGCGCATCTGGGTCTGTAGGGCTGTAATGCGTTTTGTTGCTGGTGTATCTACTGCCTTTGTTGCCTGCTCCGGGACGCTCGGTTTGCTCGCTTTGCCAACGCTTGTTGCGGCTTTTGATTTCATTGAGCGCTTTGGTATTGGCACTTAGGGTTTGCTGTGCTTTGGTAGCCTTGTTGTTTTTGGCTTTTCGGTAGGTTTCTTTATCGCGTTTGCTGATGTGGCGTAGCTCCCCTAAATAGGCCTCCAGCTCTTGTTGGGGTACTTTGAGTTCCAGACTGTCCATAGAGGCATTGGCTTTTACAGGAGCACTGTCAATGGCTTGTGTATGTCCGCTAACGAGTTGCTTGTCTACACACATACCTACTACTTGGGTAAAAACCTCTTCAAAGAGGCTTTCTGGGAAGAGTTGGCGTGTACGACTCATGGTAGAGTGCCACGGTAGGGGTTCGCCTAGGTTATAGCCCAGAAAGAATAAAATATCGAGTCGCATACTGCATACTTCGATGAGTTTACGATCTGAGGTAATATTTTCTAAATAGCCCACCAAACAGAGTTTAAAGAACACGATTGGGTCAATGCTTTTTTGACCACTAACGCCGTAATAGGGTTTGGTGAGTTGGTATAAATATTGAAGCTGTAATACCTGCTGTAATTTTCGATACACATTGTTTTGAGGTACATGGTCACTGAGCAGAAACTGGGTAAACAATGCTTCTTGTACGATCTTTTTGCCTTGCATACAGTAAGATACGAAAAAAATAACGGTTGCACCTTAAAAAGGGTGGAGATTTTTTGCTAACTTGTGCAACAGGCACAGCGTGTATAGTTCATTGCTTGGGAATTTCCTCACGGAAATTAAAAAACCCTTATTTATAAGGGGTTTTAGTTAAAAAGGCAACAATAAGGCAACAAATATTTGATTATAAGAACTAATCAAAGGAAAGAAATAATAGATAAAATTAAGAACTTATTAAACGATAAAAATAAAACCGTTCGTGTAGAACGGTTTTATAATTTAAACATCAACCGTTAATTAGCTGTTCCAGAGCCTAAATAAACGCTGTTTGAGACGATACTACCATCAGCAGTAATAAATGCCATAAAAAGCTCAACAGTATCACCTGCATAGGTACTTGGAATTGTAATGATTTGAGATCCTACAGTTCTATCAGCACCATCAAGAATATACATTGATTCTTTTTTACTTGGATTGTAAACTAAAATCATTGCTTTATCAGTTGCATTTGCATTACCTTCAGCAGAGTTATCATCCCAAGTAAATTCTACTTGTCCCGCAGTTGCTAAATCTGTTGCAGGGTTCAATGCTCCAGATAGATTACCTCTACTTAATAAAGCTAAAGAATAATCTACAGTAAAGTTTGGTGCAGCTCCTGTAATCGCATTATTCAATACATAAGACATTGCTGCATTAAACTCTGTTTTTTGCACCGCATAAGATTTATACCCTTTCTTGATAAAACCTAAATTCGGTTGAAGATACTCCAAAGTAACAGTAAACTTGTTTCTTTGGTTAACTTGTCCTTCTGTTCGTGGATTTGCCACATTTGAAGGCTTAATTCTCAAATAGTCAATACCTTTCCAAGAAGCACCAACTACGTTTCCTACTTTACCTGATACACCGCCCAGGATTCCTTGTGAAATAACACCCATTGTATATAAAATTTAAAATTAATACTTGTTCGAAGTTGGTACGGACTTGGTACGGTCTTTAACCAACACAAGTAATATATGGCAAATACTATGCTAATAGATTGATTTGGTTTTTGTTGCCCTTTGTTGCCCGATTTTGCTTTTTAGAAAATAGATTTTGTATGTATGACACTTTTAAATCTGCCATTTTTGAAATTACTTTTTGAAGTTCAGCTTCTTTTTTACAAATTGCTGACACTATATTAATATGCTTTTGTAACTCAAATTCATCATTTAACAACGATGTGTAACTATTTTTTAAGGTGTTTCTGCAATCATCTATTGAGATAAACGGAATAACACTGCCTTTTAAATAATAAGCATAAAAACTGCCTATTTGCAACATCATTGATAAATGGTAAAGGGTTTGTTTTTCTTCTTCGGTTGATGTAGATACCACAAAACAATTAGGACAAGGATTTATTAAGGGCTTTCCGCTGTTTTGCCCTTTATTCAAAATAAAAAAATGAGGTTGCGAGTAGGTTCTTCCGATTTGGTGAGTTTTCAGTTCAAAAGTTGACATAGCTATCCAATTTAAAATTGCTTCGCTACGCTTCGCACCATTAATTTTTTAAAAGAAAAACAATAAAAAAAGAAAGCCGTATGTTCTTGTGGCGTGGATAAGGCTGTCAAGGTTTTTGGAAAAAATACTACCCTCTTTTTTAAATAATATTGGGGTGGAGATTTTTTTCAAAACCCGTAGGGCGTGACCTTTATAGCCTTGCGCGTTGGCTGTGGTAGCCACATATATTTGCTACCTTTTTTTATGTATTTTTTGTTGTTCTAAAACATCTAATATGTCTTCTTTTTTATAAAAAATTCTGTTGCCCATACGAATTGGATTTAAAATGCCGTGTTTATTCCAGGAATGTATTGTTACTAAACTTATCTTTAAATAATCGGATACTTCTTGTCTTGTTAGGATTTCATCATTTTGTTTTTTAGATAATTCTTTAAGGTAGTTTTCAATTTTAAGCATTAATTTATCTGCTACCGTATCTGCTAATTCATCTGCTGTAACTTCTGTGATTTGAATTGTTTTTGTAATCATCTTGTTTTCTTTTTAGTTAATTGATTTCCACTTTTTGGGGCATAAACTCTTAAAAAAATAGGTTATTACCAATTTGAGCGTTGGTTGAAGCGGTTGTATGGGTAGCGTTTTAAATAGTTGTTTGATAAAACAGCATTTAAACAAGCTACTTATACAGGACTTTTAGGCAATAGCTTTTTGTTTTTTTGAGGTACGAGAAAAAGCAATATGCTATGGCGTATTACTACATTTTATGAACCTATTTTTTTATAACCGCTGACTTGGGTGGTGGGGAAAAGTGGTCTTTTATATTTGTTAACGAAATGAAACAAACAAAGACTTGAGGTAAGGAATACTTGGACTTAACGATGGTTTTGTGCAGCTTGAATGAGGTAACGAATATGCATCATTTTAAGCTAAAATTTCAAATGGCTATTGTTTCAATTTAGTTCAGATTTTTATTGAAAGTTCGGGTGTGCGCGTGGGAAAAGCGGCTATTTTACATAATGGCGTTATAACTACAGCTTTGGTGATGCGGTGGGTGTAGCGGCTGCTATTATAACTACCCGTTATGTAAACATAGCTTGGGGTAGTTTTTGGTGTGAGGGATGTCAACAGCTCTTTGCTTTTTTATTGTACTACTTTTAAAATATAATAGCAAATAAAATAAGCAATGTGCTGTGTGAGGGTTGGCAACCAAAAACTACAAGTGCGGTGGATAGCGGAACAAAACAAAAGACAGAGGATTTTGAGGTACGAAAAAACTGGGTTTTGGGTTGTGGGGACAATTACCAACTCATTCGTTGTAATCTAACTGCATTTAAAATTGCTAATAATGCTACTCCTACATCTGCAAAAACTGCTTCCCACATTGTAGCTAAACCACCTGCTCCTAAAATTAAGACAATGACTTTAACACCAAAAGCTAAAATGATATTTTGCCAAACGATTTTTCGTGTGGAACGACTTATTTTAATGGCTCTAACAACTTTTGAAGGTTGGTCGGTTTGAATGATAACGTCTGCTGTTTCAATAGCTACATCACTACCCAAACCACCCATTGCAATTCCAACGTTACTTGCTGCTAAAACAGGCGCATCGTTTATACCATCCCCTATAAATGCTACTTTATTTTCAGGATTCTTTTTTAAAATTTCAACTTCGTTTAACTTATCTTCTGGTAATAAACCACCTTTAGCATTTTCAATATTTAGTTCTTTAGCGACTTGTTGAGTAATGGAATCTTTATCACCAGAAAGCATCATAATATTTTTAATGCCTACTTTGTGTAATGCTGTAATTGTTTCTTTTGCATCTTCCTTTAATTCATCTGCTATGACTACATAACCTGCAAATTGATTATCGATTGCAACTAATACTATCGATTCTACAATAGATTCCGTTTCCGTTGGAACATTTATATTATTCGCAGTCATTAAGGCTTTATTTCCTACTAAAACTGTTTTACCATTTACAATGCCTTTTAATCCTTTACCTGCAATTTCAGAAATGTCTTGTGCTTCAAAATCTTCTCCTTCTGCTTTATACTCTAAAATGGCTTTAGCAATTGGATGCGTGGATTGTTCTTCCATCGCCATTAAATATTGCATAAATTCGGTTTCATTCCAACCAATTGCTTTTACTTCTTTGATTTTAAAAACACCTTTGGTAACGGTTCCTGTTTTGTCCATTACCAAAGTATTTATCTTGGTCATTGCATCTAAAAATGAAGCACCTTTAAATAATATTCCATTTTTTGAAGCTGCTCCCAATCCACCGAAATATCCTAATGGAATTGAAATCACTAACGCACAAGGACAAGATATTACCAGGAAAATTAATGCTCTGTATAACCAATCTCTAAACACATAATCATCTACAAAAAAGTATGGTATAAAAGTTACACCAATAGCTAAAAACACTACAATTGGTGTGTAGATACGAGCAAACTGTCTGATGAATAATTCTGTTTTAGACTTACGAGCTGTAGCATTTTGAACCAAGTCTAATATTCTCGCAATAGAACTATCTTCAAAGGTGTTGGTTACCTCAACTTCAACAACACTTTCTAAATTGATACTACCTGCGTAAACCTTTGCATCTTTCTGAATAGAATCTGGTTTGCTTTCGCCTGTTAATGCTGCGGTGTTTAGAGATGCTTTTTCGGATAATAAAATACCATCCAATGGAATTTTTTCACCTACTCGAATTTGTATTTTCTCGCCAATATTTACAGCTTCTGGCGACACACTTATATAATCACCATCACGAAATACATTAGCTTCTTTTGGTCGAACATCTAATAAGGCTTTAATATTTCCTTTTGCTCTATTAACTGCTGCGTTTTGAAATAATTCTCCTACTGCATAAAATAGCATTACTGCAACACCTTCGGGATATTCGCCAATGGCAAATGCACCTAAAGTGGCTATGGACATTAAGAAGAATTCCGTAAAAAAATCACCATTTTTAATACTTTTCCAGCCTTCTCTTATCACCGGAAAACCTACAGGGATATAGGCTACCGTGTACCATACTACGCGAATCCATCCTTTGAAGAAAGGAAACGCATCAAAGTAATCAATAGCGATTCCGGCTATCAACATCACAAAGCTGAAAATAGCCGGTAGATAGGTTCTAAAATTTGAAATTTCTTCAGGGCTGCTATGGTTATGGCCATCGTCGTGACTGTGCTCGCCTTGTTGTTTTTTTGGTTCTAAGTCACGTAAGTTTATTTTTTTCTTTTTCATATGTTCTAATCAAGTTTGATATCATTTTAAAAACTACTTCGATAATTTCAATATTCTCAATGCACCGCGCATTACAAAAGTGAAAACGATGCCGCCAATCACTAAATCGGGCCATTTACTATTCAGAAAATAAACCAGCACCCCAGCTACTATAACACCACCATTAACAATAATATCATTGGATGTAAAAATGGCACTTGCCTGCATATGAGCCTCTTGACTCTTTGCCTTGTTGATGAGCCAGAGCGATATCAAATTACCTGCCAATGCGAAAATTGAAACGATAATCATCCATTGAAACAAGGGTGTTTCGGTATTGCTAAAAAACCTTCTCAAGACCTCTGCAAACCCAAGTGTTGCCAATGCCATCTGAAAGTATCCGCTGTATTTCGCAACCTTCTTTTTTCTTGAAATGGCACCGCCTACCGCAAATAGGCTTAATGCATATACGATGGAATCTGCCAGCATATCTAATGAGTCTGCCACAAGACCCATCGAAGAAGAAATCCAACCGGTGGTCATTTCGATAACGAAAAAGCCAAAGTTGATGCCCAAGACCCACCATAGGATTCTTTTTTGTTTGGATTGGTCTTCCATTACGGGTGGTTCGGCTTCTGTGGTTCCCTCTAAAGAATCCCCAAGGTTTAAACCGGCTATTGATGTTTGTATATCTTCAATGCCATCCACATGATATACTTCCAATTTCCTGTTGGGAATATCAAAATCCAAATATTTCACTTGAGCATAAGATTCCAACTTCATCCGGATCATCTGCTCTTCCGAAGGGCAATCCATTTTGGTTATCTTAAATGTTGTTTTCTCCATTATCTCTTTTTTTATTTTTAATATTCGTTATAATAGTTGTCCTTTATCCGGATACAATTGTTACAAAATCCTTTTAGCAGCAGGTTTACTTCTTCTGCCTGAAACCACTCCGGCAAAGGCACTTTTGCTCTTCATCTTTCTCCCATTTACCAATGTATGTTTCCCAGTAGCTCTTTTGAATTTTTAGGAACCCCCGCAGGCTATCCGGTTTCATCAAAGACATAGACATTTCATTGCCTGTATGCTGAATTATTCAGTGTCTGGACACCCTTCTGGAGGAATAATGTTTTTTGCACTCTTTTAGGAGCAGCGTCTTTTCGCTGAAACTTTTCAGTGTCATAGAAAACCTCCGCGGCTTCTTTTCCACTCATGCAGATCGTTTCCTTTAACATCAAACGGGTTCTAAAAATATCGGACCAAAGCTTTTGACGCTTTTTCTGAATAAATTCATAGCCGTCACGAAGTAGCGTCAAACTACTATCGATGTTTTTGTCTTTCGGAATAGTTCTCATGCTCTTTACATTTTTAAAATATTTATTTTATTTTTTAGACCATAAACTTAAACTTAATACAAACTGATTTAAGTCTTATGAAATGATTAAAAACTGCCTAATCCGATTTTACAATTAAATTAAGGCCGTTAAATATGCAACGCTCTGTCTTCGGTGGCTGCCAGACAGGCCTCTTTAAAGGTTTCTGAAAAAGTTGGGTGCCCGTGGGACATCCTTGCAACATCTTCGGCAGATGCCCTGAATTCCATCGCTACCACCGCTTCGGTATAGCTGTCTGCAATGCGTGGCCCTATCATATGCACTCCCAATATCTCATCAGTTTCTTTATCTGCGATTACTTTTATGAAGCCGTCGGTGTCCATACTTATTTTCGCCCTTGCGTTGGCCTTAAAAGGAAAAGAGCCTGTTTTAATACTTCTTCCTGCTTCTTTCAATTCTTCTTCGGTTAAGCCTACCCCGGCCACTTCGGGCTGGGTATAAACAATATTAGGAATAAGCGAATAATTGATATGTGGCTTTTGATCTGCTATCCTTTCGGCTACAAAAACGCCCTCTTCACTGGCTTTATGGGCAAGCATTGCCCCTCGGATTACATCCCCAATGGCATATACACCCTTGACATTGGTTTCAAGGTTCTCATTTACCGTTACCTGTCCTTTCTCATTGGTTTCCAAGCCAATGTTTTCAAGGCCTAAATTGGCGGTGTACGGTTTCCGGCCAATGGCCATAAGGCAATAGTCGCCTTCTAAATTCATTTCTTTTTTATCGGACAGGTTTTCCGCTTTCAATTCAACTTTGTTGTCCGTTGCTGTTGCATTGGTCACTTTATGTTCCAAATAAAACTCAATTCCCTGTTTTCTTAGGGAACGGTGCAATTGATGTCCCAGTGCGCCGTCCATAGTGGCGATTAGGCTATCAAAATATTCTACTATAGAAACCTTTGAACCCAGGCGGGCGAATACGGAACCTATTTCAACACCGATAACGCCACCGCCAACGACCATTAAATGCTCGGGAATTTGGCCTAAGGCAAGGGCTTCGGTAGAAGAGATGATCCGCTTTTTATCGATTTCAATATTGGGCAGTGAAGCGGGTTTGGACCCTGTGGCAATGATGATTTTATCGGTTGCTATGGTTTCCGTTTTATCTTCGCCCTTAATCTCAATCGTGTTTTTATCCCTGATGGTACCGTGACCTTCATATACGGAAACCTTGTTCTTTTTCATCAGATAGTCAACGCCATTGATGATTTCCTGTACCACATCCTGAACCCTTTGGTTCATCTTTAGGATATCTACATTGGCCTCTTTAACATCAATTCCAAATTTTTCGAATTGATGTTTGAGTTTGTAATAATGCTCAGAGGCTTCAAGCCAGGCTTTTGACGGGATACAGCCCACGTTAAGGCAGGTGCCGCCAAGCGTGCTGTACCTTTCAATAATGGCTACTTTTAATCCTAATTGGGCGCAACGTATAGCGCTTACATACCCGCCAGGGCCAGAGCCTATAATTGTTACATCATATTTTTCCATATTCGTAAATTTTTTAATTAAATAAGGTGGGGGAAACCTTAAGCTGACCAGGGGCGCAAGGGTTCAGTTTTAAGGTACTCCCACCTATTATTTTTTACTACAATTTTTACATACCCCTTTTAATACCAGGTTCAAATCGTTTATTTCATAATCGTCCGGCAAGTTTTGTTTCGATATTCTATCCGGCAAGCAAATAGTTTTTCCGCAAACGGTACAATGAAAATGCATATGTAAATCTGTACCGTATTTACCTTTGGCCTTTTTATCGGAAATTGCAAATTTTGCCACTCCTGTCCCATCATTAATCTGATGAATTAGCCCTTTATCTTCAAAAGTTTTTAGGTTTCGATAAAAGGTAGTTCTGTTTGCCGTTTTGTTTTTTTCGCTTTTAGCGATAAAGACTTTTTGCATTTCGTTTAAACTTACTGCATAGGTCTTCCTATTGAGGTATTTGTGAATTTTCAACCTCATTTCAGTGGGACGTATCCCTTTTGACGATAATTTTTTTTCCGTTTTTGTCATTTTATATTCTTTCGAAAAACAGTCTAAGTCCGGATCTAATCTTTTTTATAAGCCAAAAGCCTTAACGCATTAAAAACCACCAGAAGCGTCGAACCTTCATGGATTACTACAGCCACTCCAATATTTGCCAAGCCGAATATGGTTGAAGGTATAAGCAGGGCCACAATACCAAGGCTAACCCAAAGGTTTTGCCTGATAATCGCCTTTGCCTTCCTGCTTAAGCCTATGGCAAAGGGCAGGGTTTCCAACTTATCGGCCATTAGCGCAATATCCGCCGTTTCCAAGGCTACATCACTTCCCGCAGCACCCATAGCTATGCCTACAGTGCTGTTTGCCATGGCAGGGGCATCATTAACGCCATCGCCCACCATTGCCACCTTGGATTCCTTTTCTTTTAATTCTTTTATAGCATCCACTTTTTCTTCCGGCAATAGGCTCCCCCAGGCATCGGTCAATCCTATTTCTTCTGCTACAGCGTCTGCTACCTTCTGGTTATCTCCGGTAAGCATGATCATTCGTTTAATGCCGATTTCTTTTAATTTTTTGAGGGTTCCCTTGGCGGCTTCACGAGGGGTATCCATTAATGCAATGATGCCTATATATTCTTCATTTTTTCGTATAAGCATTGTTGTATTTCCACCACCTTCAAGACCACGCACTTTCGTAGCTATTTTTTCGGAAGGTGTACTCTCATCAAGCCCTTCGTACAGGTCGAGGTTACCTATATAGATTTTATCATTGCCAAACGATGCTTTAATCCCTTTACCCAGAACTGCCTCCAAATTAGAGGCATTTGGGATTTCCTCGCCTTCCAGACGCTCTTTTCCATCACGAACTACAGCTTTGGCCAGGGGGTGATCACTCAAACTTTCCACAGCTACTGCTATTTTGAGAAGTTCGTTTTCAGATATATTTCCAAGTGGCACCACTTGGGTAAGTTTTGGCTTTCCTTCCGTTAGAGTTCCGGTTTTATCAAAGGCGAGGGCGGTAATAACCCCCAGGTCCTCCAGAGGGCGCCCTCCTTTAATTAATACCCCGCCACGGGCAGCTCTGGCCACTCCACTCAATACAGCACTTGGGGTCGAGATTGCCAACGCACAGGGACTTGCAGCTACCAGTACCGCCATTGCCCGGTAAAAGCTCGCGCTAAAGGGTTCGTCAATAACTAAAAAAGCGAACAAAAGAATCCCGACCAAAATAAGGACGGACGGCACAAAATATTTTTCAAATTTATCGGTGAGCAACTGGGTAGGTGATTTTTGGGTCTGGGCCTCGTTAACCAGTTTCACCAATCGGGAAAGCGTTGAATCTTTGGCTGCTTTGATCACTTTAATTTCCAAAGTATTGTTCCCATTGATCGTTCCGGCAAAAACGCGGTTTTCATCCTTGATATCATCTTGCGCCGAATAATCCTTGTCAACATCTTCTACGGGAACTTTATCTACCGGTACACTTTCCCCGGTAATCGGAGCTTGGTTGACACTGCTTTTTCCGTTGACCACAACGCCATCGGCAGATATTTTACTGTTCGGCTTGACCACGATAATATCGCCTATACCCAATTTTTCGATACCCACCTCTTCGGTTTTGCCATCTTTTTTGAGCAAAGCTGTTTTTGGTGCGAGATCGGCAAGGGCCGCTATGGACTTTCGGGCCTTGTTCATTGCATAGTGTTCCAGGGCGTGGCCAAGGCTGAACAGGAACAGCAAGAGTGCACCTTCGGCCCATTCTCCCAGAACAGCGGCACCTATGGCGGCCACCAACATTAAAAAATCGATTTCAAAACCACCTTTGGCAACGGTCTGTATGGCCTCTTTTGCCGTAAAGTAACCCCCAAAAAAGTAAGCACCTATGTATAAAGTAAGACTGACCCAATCTGGGATGGATGCAACATAGGAAAGTCCGAAACCTATCCCGAGAAGGGCGCCGCAGATAATAGAAAAAATAAGCTCCGTATTTTTACCGAAAATCCCACCGTGGGCGTGCCCTTCTCCTTCCTCGTGGGTCTCGCCCTCTTTGTGCTCGTGCCCCTCTGTGGAAGTTTGTTCTTTAGTATCTTCCTTCTTTGAACGCTCCTGTTTTTTGGATGCTTTGGTGTAATCATTTTCGTTTGAAGAACTCCGCTGAATCTGAAGGTATTCTTTTTCAATTTGTTTACTTATTTCATCAAAATTCGTTTGCTTTTTATCAAATTCAAGTCGTACCATTCCAGAGCCTGAAACGGAAACTTCCAAAACTCCATTGATTGCCAAAAGGCTTTTCTCGATGGAACGAGCGTGCCTTGTATGTCTAATCCCCTCAACCTCTAAAAGAAGATGACCATATTTTTCTGTAATTTCTGCCCCGGCATTTTCCGCCAAAGATTGAATTCGGTCAATAGAGATAATGTCCGGATCATAATGAAAGCACAGTTGCGGCACCGTATCTTCCTGATCATCTACTATATGTACTTTTTCAAGACCCTCTTTGGCCTCTAATTCAGCAATGAGCCTTTGCACACAAGTGTCTTTTTCATTTGGCACCTGAGGTAGCAATACCGGAATTTTTAGTTGTAGCTTTTTCATATCCCTATTGGTTTAATATCCATCTTTTAGCTTCTTCCTTTTCGGTAAAGTCGAAATATTTAACTTCCGAGCTTGTAAAAAAATCAGTGGCTTTAGCAGCCCATTCCTGCCATTCTTTTTCACCCACAAAGGCCATCTTTCCATAATCTGAAATATGGGCGGTATCAACTTTTAAATCTTCCCATAAGCCTTTGAGATCGTAGCCCTTAAAGTTAACTAGTTCAAAAAAGAAATTCACCTTATTTCCATTTTTGACAATATTATGTATCAAAGGATGGATTTTCTCTATATCCTCTTTAGTAATCTTACCGCTTATTGAAGCGGATATCAAATTGCTTTTTTCGACATTTTTGATTCGTATCATTGTTTTAAGTTTTTATGAGCAGATTGGTCTATGTTATATTTTAGCTTCTTTGCTTTTTGGCATTTTACACATGCCCCCTTCAAAACTAAATTTACTTCGGTTATTTCGTATTTGTCAGGTAAATTTTCCTGTGGAACTTTATTGGGCAAACAGAAGGTTTTGCTGCAATTCATACAGTGAAGGTGTAAGTGTAGATCCAGCGAATTCTTATCAGAATATGCATATTTTGCGGTAGCCGTACCGTCATCAATTTGATGTATAATCCCTTTCTTTTGAAATAATTTTATACTCCGATAAATTGTTGTTCTATCTCGTGTATGTTTACTTTTTTTAACGAAAGCCGTTTCTATTTCCCTTAATGTTACAGCATAAAACTTTCTTTTGAGATATTTATAAATAAATAATCTCATTTTGGTAGGTCTAATCCCGTTGTTTCTAAGTGTTTCTTCGGCTTTGGTCATCTCATAAAATTAAACGCCACTACATTTCTCACATATTCCCTTTACTACCAGATTGATATCCTCTGCCACATAGCCTTCGGGCAGGTTTATCTGAGGGATTTTGTGCTCTGTAAGGCACACGGTTTCCCCGCAACTATTGCAATGAAAATGTAAGTGAAGGTCGTTTCCCACCTCACATTCACAATTGTCTTCGCACAGGGCATATTTAATGATGCCGGTGCCATCCTCAATTTGATGCACGATTCCTTTTTCTTCAAATGTCTTCATAGTACGGAAAAGCGTACTCCTTTCCGAGCTTTCGAAATCCTTTCCAAGGTCGCCTAAGCTAACGGCCACATTCAGTTGTGCCAGCCGTCTATAGGTCATCAAGCGCATTGCCGTAGGGCGGATGCCTTTGCTTTCCAACTTTTTTACTATTTTTTCCATTTGCTATAAAAGTATTTAGGGGTCGTAACGCTTTATGGATTCCCCGGTTTTTATCTGGAAGGCATCTTCAATATCGGAAAGATAAATTATTCCGTCACCGGGTTCAGTTGTTTTTGCATTCTCAAGGATAATATCTATTGCTGATTGTGCTTCTTCGTTTTGACATACCAGTTCTAACTTTACAACCGGACTGTCTGTTACACGGAAATCTAAAGAAGGTGATGCGCCTTTTGCTTTAAAAGCCCCGGTACCTTCCCCCTGGGAAAGCGTCATACTTTTGAATCCACTTTCACTAAGGGATTCTATCACTTTTTGAACTCGTTTCGGTTTTATAAATGCTTTTATTTCTTTCATTGCTGTAATATTAATTTTAGTATTAAGGATGAACCCTCTGGAATTTTAATTAAGACAAACATTTAACAGAGAGTCCATCCATCTAATTTTTTTAATTTAATGACCATGGGAAGTCTGGCTTTTCTGCATTTCAGAAACCAGATAATAGGCATTATTATAGGCAACCAACGTACCTTCAGGCAGAGGCTCCAGCAGTTTAATTTCAACCCAACCATCTTCATTTATTCCCGTTCTAACCTGCACTGGTTTCAATTCCCATTCGGTTTCACCATCTTCCTGGTGTTTTTGGGCCGTAAAGATGTAGGGATTTCCTTCTTCTTCAATTATTGCTTCTTCCGGTAAGGCAGGAACAGCTTCTTCACCGGTCCTGATTTTTCCGTTTATATACATCCCCGGAATTAGAAAATCTTCTTTATTATCGATTTCTGCATGCACATGTACCGCTTTGGGGTTTTGTTCAAATTGTTTTCCCACGGAATAAATCTCTCCCGTTAAATTACTTCCAGGAACCGATTCCAGCGTAAAAGAAATTTTTTGACCTTCTTTAACCTTATAAATATCTTTTTCAAAAACCATTAGATCGGCATGAACATGTTCATTATCAACTACCATAAACATACTGGTTTGTGGTTCTACATATTGTCCTACCTGTACCAGTACTTTTTCAATATAACCTCCAATTGGGCTTACTACCGGAATATATTCATATAATTCACCGTCTCTAACCTGGGAAGCATTTAGGTTTAACTGCCGTAACTGTGATTCATACCCCCGCACTTCACCTTGTACAGACTGGTAATCTGATTGGGTTTGTTGAAAAGATTTTCCAGATCCTACCTCTGCTTCATATAAACGTTTCTGTCTTTCAAATTCCTTTTCCAAAAATTGCATCCTACTATATGCATTAATATAATCAGACTGCATTCTGGTTAAATTTGGGTGAGAAAGATAAGCCAACACCTGACCTTTATTTACCTTATCCCCCTCAATAACCTTTATAGAAGTTATATTACCGCCTAAGACGGCCGTAACTGTAGCTTCGTATTGAGGCGGCACTTCTAGTTGTCCATTGGCTTCCACTATTCCTGATAATGCTTTCTTAGGTAAGGTATCTACTTTGATTCCCAAACTATTAAATTTCATCTCTGAAAGATGTACCGAGCGCATCCCGCCTTCTTCTTCATTGTGACCTTTTGTTTCTTTAGAATCCGATGCTTTAGTCTCCTGAGTATCTTTTTCCGAATTAGAATTTTCTTCACACCCCAAAAACAATGTAAGTGATAAGGCAAGCATTAAAATATTTATTGATCTTATGTTCATATCGTTTTCTTTCTTAGTTTTTAATTTGAATTCTTAAGGTAATATTCCAGTTGGTAACGGCTGTCGAGATAATCATTAAAAGCACTCCAGGCATTTACCTCAATTCTAATGGCATCCCTTATATTTTGAAGGAAAGTTATATAATCTATAGCTCCCTCTTTAAATGCTAATACTGACCCTTCCTGTTGTTCCTGTGCTAAAGGAAGTGCTTCATCCCTATAATAATTCCATGAGTTTCTCCATTTGATATAGTCTTCACGCATATTTTTATAGGCGGTTTCCAGTTCGATTTTATCCTGATAAAAGTTTTGCTCTGCAATCTGTCTATTTACTTGTGCTTCCTGTGTACGGCCTAATTCCGGCCCAAAAAACAGCGGAATTTGAATTCCTATTTGATATTGGAAGAAACCCGATTGCCCGGCTATTTCCTGCCTACCGTACTGACCCTGAAATTTGGGCAAAAATTCAGATTTTCGTTCTCTGGTAACCGCTTTGGCAACATCTATCCTTTGTTCCGAAACCTGTAGCAACGGATGATTTTCAAGCGACTCTACCAGAAAGTTTAAAGGTTCGTCTAAAGTTTCAACAGGCAAATCTGGTACATCATAGATTGTGTCA
This sequence comes from Pustulibacterium marinum, assembly GCF_900116665.1. Classification (GTDB taxonomy): domain Bacteria; phylum Bacteroidota; class Bacteroidia; order Flavobacteriales; family Flavobacteriaceae; genus Pustulibacterium; species Pustulibacterium marinum. The sequence continues at coordinate 16,988 of NZ_FPBK01000024.1, forward strand.
CTAACGAACCATAGGTTTAAACGCTGTATTGATTTCAGGTAATCTCGGTACGATTGTTCCAGCTGTATTTTAACCTCGTTCGCCTGGTTGGAGGTAGCAAGATATTCCAATTTGGAGGTGGCCTCTGTTTCATACCTGATTCTTGCAGCCCTTTCAATATCTTCAAAAATTGAATCCATTTTTCTATAAACCTGGAATGTCCTTTTAGTTGTATAAACCGAGGCCCAGGCCCTGCTTACTTCACGTTCAATTTCAATAGTAGATAACTCTAAGGCACTTTCAGCAAGGGCAACCCTTTCTTTCTGCAATTTTAACCGGGGGGCAATTCCAAAAATATCAATGCCTTGCTGTTGGACGCCAATTTGAGTATAGACCCCATCAGAGCCATTTCCTACTTCTTCTTTTCCTGTAAAGATTTGGGTATTTCCAAAATCATAGGCGGTTTTACGCAATACTTCCTCACTTTCAATTTCAAGTTGAGCAGCTTTTAATTGCGGAAAGTTTTGGATTGCCATTTCTTTAGCCTCTTGCAAACTAATAGTTTGTAAAGAATCCTGTTGTGAATATTCAGATGACATTGCATCAGATTGTGCATTTACAGAAAAGGTTCCGCCTAAAACAAAGCCAATTATCAAAATCGTAGCTAAAGATCGTGAATTGGAAGAACCAAGCTTGTTCTGTTCCTTTTTCTCCCGTCTCTTCTCTACAAATGTATAAAGGACAGGAAGAACCACCAGCGTAAGCAAGGTAGCCGTAAGCATACCACCTATAACAACTGTAGCAAGTGGTTGTTGAACTTCTGCACCGGCAGATGTGGAAAATGCCATTGGTAAAAAACCGAAAATATCTGTTGTTGCTGTTAACATAATAGGTCGTATTCGTTCTTTGGTTCCTGTAAAAATTCTATCTCTTATACTGGTTACTCCTTCTTCTTTTAAAGAATTGAATCTATTTATTAGTACCAGTCCGTTTAAAACTGCAACACCAAACAGAACAATGAAGCCTACACCTGCGGAAATGCTAAATGGCATACCTCTTAACCAAAGGGCAAAAACACCTCCGATAGCAGCCAATGGTATCGCCATATAGATCATGATAGATTGGGAAAAAGATTTTAAGGCAAAATATAGAAGCACGAAAATCAGGAATAAGGCTATCGGTACCACAATCACTAATCGGTCTTTGGCACTCTGAAGGTTTTCGAACTCCCCTCCATAAGTAATATAATAACCTGGTGGCAATTCTAATTCCTCATCTAATTTTTGCTGAATGTCGTTCACCACAGACTCTACATCCCTTCCCCGGGCGTTTACACCCACATAGGTTCTTCTGTAGGTATCATCTCTTGAAATTTGCATAGGCCCCGGAACATACTCAATATCTGCTATTTCTTTTATAGGCACCTGAGTTCCGTCTGGAAGATCGATATACATACCACGCAAATCATCAATATTCTTTCTATGATCTTCATCAAATCTTACTACCAGATCAAATCGTTTTTCTCCTTCAAAAATGACTCCGGCTGTTCCTCCTGCAAAAGCTGTACTTATGTAATCATTGGCTTTTTGGATATCCAGTCCATATTGCGCAATTTTATCACGGTTAAATTTAACGGTCATTTGTGGGAGGCCTGATGTTCGCTCCGCGTTTACGTCTCCTGCACCAGGCACGGTTTGGATAATACTGGCCATTTCCTGTACCTTTTCCGACAACACCCCCAGGTCCTCTCCATATAGTTTAACCGCAATATCTTCTCTAACCCCCTCTAATAATTCGTTGAACCTTAATTCTACAGGTTGCGTAAACACAAGGTTTACCCCAGTAAGTTCTTTATTGAGTTTTTCCTTGATTTGCGCTATAAGTCCTTCTTTAGTTTCAGCGGTTGTCCAATTATCCTTATCTTTTTCAAGAATCAGGTACATATCTGCTATATCCATCGGCATTGGATCTGTTGGGATGTCCGCTACTCCAATTCTTGCTGTTGCTGTTTTAATTTCAGGAAAATTTTCTATAAGGATATTTTCTATTTTTTTGGAAACTTCAATAGACTCTGTTAATGAACTTCCTGGTCTGATTAAAGCCTGCATTGCAATATCCCCTTCATCCAGTTGAGGCACAAATTCTCCTCCCATTCTGGAAAAAAGGAAACCGGCTAATACAAGTAGAACAGCAGCAGCACCTACAACAATGAGCTTCAGTTTTAATGCCCCTTTCAGTAAAGGCATATATACCCTTTGTATTCCACCAATTATCTTATCACTTATCCTTTCCAGCCAGCGTTCAAACCTTCCAAACCAGTTCTTTTTATTCTGAATGGGTTTCATAAATAGGGCAGACATCATAGGGACATAGGTAAGGCATAAGAAAATAGCACCTATCATGGCAAAACCGAAAGTGTACGCCATCGGCTTAAACATTTTACCTTCTACCCCCGTAAGAAAAAGTATAGGCGTGAATACAATAAGAATTATAATCTGTCCAAAAAATGCGGAACCCATCATCGTGGTTCCGGCATCATAGGCTACTTTATCCATTACGCCTTGATTGAATTTTAGCTTTCCAGACCTAATCCGTTTTTGGATCTCATACACCGTTCCTTCTATAATAATCACGGCACCATCTATAATAATCCCAAAGTCTATAGCTCCCAAGCTCATTAAGTTTGCCCATACATTAAATTGCTTCATTAATATAAAGGCAAAAAGCAAGGACAACGGTATGGTCGTGGCCGTTATGATGCCACCTCTTAAACTACCCAACAATAAAACAAGGGCAAATATTACGATTAGGGCGCCTTCCAGTAAATTGGTTTTAACGGTATCGGTCGTTCTGGCAATTAGCTCACTACGATCAATGATAGGGGCGATAGTGAGACCTTCTGGCAGGGATTTTTCAATTTCTGCCATACGATTCTTAACATTTTGAATAACCGCATTAGGGTTTGAACCTTTTAGCATCATTATTATTCCTCCCACGGCTTCCTTACCGTCTTGCGTAAAAGCACCATAACGTACCTGATTCCCAAAATGGACGCGTGTTGCAACATCTCCAATAGTTACGGGAATGTTGCCCTCGTTAATAATCGAAATATCTTTAATGTCTTCCAAAGAGCGAATAAGACCTTCACCTCTTATGAAATTTGACATTTTATTTTTTTCTATGTAAGCACCGCCTGTATTCACATTGTTCCGAGCGAGAGCCTCATACACTTGTGAAATACTAATACCCAAACTATTCAACTTATCTGGGTTGACAGTGACCTCGTACTGTTTAATACTGCCTCCATAAGAGTTGACCTCTACCACGCCTTCCAGTAATGTGAGTTGTCGTTTGATAACCCAATCTTGCACGGTGCGCAGTTCCATAGGCGAATACTTGTTTTCAAAACCCTCCTCTGGCTTTATAGTGTATTCATAGATTTGACCTAAACCAGTAGAGATGGGACCCATAGATGGACTTCCAAATTTTTCAGGGATAGATTCGCCCAGTTCGTTTAGTTTTTCCTGTACCAGCTGTCGAGGAAGATAGGTTCCCATATCGTCTTCAAAAACGATAGTAACTACGGAAAGGCCAAAGCGTGAGATAGATCTTATTTCTGTAACGCCTGGTAAATTACCCATAGATAGTTCTACGGGATAGGTTACAAATTGTTCAATATCTTCTGTGGCAAGATTTGGCGACTGGGTGATCACCTGAACCTGATTGTTAGTAATATCTGGCACCGATCCCAGGTTGACGGTCATCATGGACCAAATACCCGTCCCTATCAGCGCTAAGGTAAGTAGTCCAATAATAAATTTATTATTAATGGAAAATGCGATTATCTTATTAATCATATAAATAAAAATTTAATTCAGTTAAAATTCTTGATAATAATTTTGTGCCTAACAAAATCTATCAATAGGACCAAGGATCTAGTATGAGAACCAGGATTTGGTCAAAAAAGGATATAATTATCCTTTAAAAAAACTGAATTATGCCTGTGGTGGCTGTAAAATGGAAGTGGTAAAATCTTTTTTTATACCGTTTAAGTAGAGAAAATCTTGAGAAGAATTGTATTTAAACTCAAATTTTATTTCTGCGAATTTGAAATAAGTTGCGATTATATGGCAACATTGGCAAATACAAAATGGGGAACATAAATCTGCATCTTGATGTTGGTGGTTATCACCTAAATCTTGAGAAATTTCTGTTTTAACTTCATTGTCAAAAGTACCTGTATCTTCACAAGGCACTAAATTTAGTGTGAAGATATAGATTGACAATATGAATGCTAAAAATTTCATTAAGGCAAATATAAGAATTTTTTAATGCAATGGTTGTGCAAAGAAAAAAGGCTTCGGATTATAAAAACCATAAGGTTTCTTGACCAAAAGGTGGTATTTCCTTGCTTTCAAAACGAGGTGCTATTTCTGCAACCATTTCAGGATATTTAATTGTTATTGGTACGTTTTGTTGACGTAAGGATTTCCAATATAGCCTACTAAATTGATACACTTGCTCTATTAGCTTTCTAATCATTTTACTATCATTTAAAGCCTCTGGTGTAGGACTTGATATTTTAAGTTTTATTGGAAATGAATAACTTGAATGACTTGGGTATTTTACAGTATTGTTATACCTCAAATTATTAAAGAGTAAATATTTATATTCTCCTTTAGGGCCAATATTTATATATGTGCCACTCATTGGAATTAACTCACCATTCCAATTTTGGTCAAAAGCAATAATATCTTGTGATTTTGTTTTATTAATATTAAGAACAAAAAGAGGACAAGGCAATTGAAGTTTATCCATCATTTCTAAAACAGGTTGTATTTCTTCATCCTTCATATCCTTATAAAAGTGAATCACTATTTTTTCAGGTATTTGGTTTGTTGGTACGTATTGATAGATAGCATCACTTAATGCACCCCCTAACTGTTTAACATCAGATTTACTGAAATAATGAAATTCATTAAATCTTCCATTATTTTTAAAACTAAATGCACTCGCTACATATCGAATGTTTTCTTCGGTATTTTTAAATGCACCCACACCTATAACTAATTCATTTTTAGGTTTGACATTTAGTTGCCAAGGTGTACCATCTAATTTTGCTAATAAGGCTAATGATATATTGGTTAAATCGTATATAAACTTATGTTGATTTCTTCTAAATCTATCAAACTCTATTACTTGAGATATAATTCTTTTATATAAAAGCTGCTCTTTAACCTTGTAATACACTAACTTTTTTTCAAGATTGGGTTCGTGCTTGTTAAAAGGACTTAAATAAATAGCAACATAATTAATATTAGGGTCAGATTTAAAATCTTTTATACCCTTTGCAATTTGAGGTAATGGATTTTCTAAATCATCAAATATTATATTGACATTATTATCGAAATGTGCTAAAACACCTGCATAAATATTTAAACCTTTATACCAACTTGTACCATCTTCCAATAATTTTTGCAATGCTTCTACTTCTTTAGCATAACTTGTATGATATATAAAGAAGAAATGCACATTATCTAACTGACAAGGATTTAAAGGCTTTAAATTCTTAAAATCAATTTTGGGATTTCTACCAACACCATTTTGAAACACTAAATCATTGCTTTCATCAGCAACTTCACCAATTCGATTTATTTCTACAGGTAAGTAATCGTCATTATTAACAGGAATAACTTTCTTAAATTCTTCACTTAAAATGAAATGTTGAATAAACTTATCTATTTTGTGTTTATAACCAATATATTTATTGGACTCATCTTTTGGTTCTGGTTGAATATTAAAAGCTGTTCGTAAATCGTTATTCAAAATGGCAAAAGCCTTTGTGTTATCATCAATAAATTCCTTTTCCTTATGATATTTTAATAACCTCATTTTATATACAACTTTATTAAGATTTGTTGTTGAGGTATGTTTTATAATTTCAGAAATAGGTTTTTTAAACACTTTGGCCATACCATCATAAGAAATAACTAACTCACCATATTCACTAACTTCTTTAATTTGTACTTTGACAGTAAACTTATAATACTGTGCAAAACTTTTATTTTGATATGATCTATTACCTATCCAAATTTGATTATCATTCACAAAGTTTTGACCAACAAGTTTTTTTATGCTTTTAAAGAATTTTTTGATTCGCCAATTATAGTAATGCTTTATTAAGTCGGTTGGTTGTTCTTTTAGATTGAGTTTTAAAGGCAAATAACCTTCCTTTTCATAAATAAATGATGTGTAGATAAAATCAGGATTTTCTTCTTTTATACCAGGAAACAAATCTTCTATATTGGTTGGAAACTTTGTTTTATACAACTTTTGCGCATTTCCAATTTTCTCTTTACTTAAATAAAAAGTTATTGGTTTGTCTGGTAAATCAAATGTTATGATATTAAAATAAAGTTCCTGACTCATAAGACTTGGGTTTATTAATTCTACTTCTTGCTCAATCTATTAATTTTTTGTTCTACAATTTTGAGGATTTCCGTAATGTTCTTTTCATCTTTTAACATAAAGACAATTTTATCTGCCATCCAGAATTGAAGCAATTCATTTTTATTTTGTTTTAATACTTTGGCTAATGCTTCAGCTTGTTCTTTACGAGCCATACGAGTACCACGTTCAATTTTACTTAAAAGTGCCGTATCAATATTCATTTGAGAAGCAACTTCTCTTAATAGTAATTGTTGTTCCTCTCGTATTTCTCTGATGTATTCGCCAAATGTCATTTTAGGGAGATTTTGACTTGTCAATATCTGTCTAATGTAAGAAAAAGAAAATAAGAACTAACAAAAAGATATTAACAATTATAAACAGGAAATGAGGAAGTTAAGGATTTGAGGATATAAAGTATTTTTATAAATCCTCGTTTCCTTAAAATCCTCAAAATCCTTATTGTGCTTTTGTGGGATTTGTATAATTGTTATGTGCTTCCCTATGTATTAGACCAGCATCAACAAATTTAGTAATATAGCCTTCTGCTGTTTTATGAGGAATCTTGTTTTTGTCGGCTATATTTAGGTAATCTTGTCTTGAAAATTGATAAGGTAGTGCTTCTAAAAAACGTTCTTTACGATTGGCTCTTTTTACTTCTTTTTGTTCGATAGGTAAATCGTTAAACACCTTACTACTGTGCTTTACTAATACGCTTATCATTTCCAATGTATTTTCAAAATCTATATCCTCACAATATCTTACTTGGTTTACATCACCATCTTCCATAATGCGAAATACAGAAAACAACATTATAATTCTAAATGCTATTAACCCCAAACGTCTAACAGTTGCTATATAGTCATCGGGTTGAAGATTGAGGTATTTGGTTTGAAGCTTCTCAAAAAACACATTAAACTTTTGTTGTTGCTCGGTTGTTAGCCTTACTTCAATATCAGGATTGTTTTTTAGGGTTTTGTATAACCCAAAAAATTCTTTTCCTAATTGGTCGTAATATTCATCTAAACCATTGGTTGTATCAGTTTGAAAAACGTTCTTCCAAGTAGGTTTGATATTCATATAATAAAACATAAAACGACTAAACAAGCCATTTTCAGCACTTGGAACCAATGCCTGAATCTGCTTTGGTGTACCAGACAACACCGTTGACAAACAAGGTCTTTCAATATCTACATACTCTCTGTCCGTTCTACGATAGTAACTAATGGTTTCGTGGTGGAATGCTTTACGAAAACCATCGGAATAATTACCGTAATCACTTTTAAAAGCTTGTGCTAAAGTATCTCCTTCGGTTTCAAAAATTAACCCTCTACCTTCATTATCCGATATTAATTGATAAACACCTGTTACACTATTGTTAGCCGGAATAAACAGCATTCTTTCAGGTGGTTTACTCGGTTTTTCCATAGTTTCACTTTTGCCCTTATTCATATTATAAGTAGCCATTTCAACTTGATGCTGTTGTTTTAGGGTTTTGGATTGTTCGCGCTTTTCTTTGTGAACAGGATTTACCAAATTTTTAATTTGGTTTAATCTCCCTTTTCCTGCTGAAGCAGGTGCAGTAACAAATAAATACAAGTTGCTAAACACTTTCCGTTGGTCGTACACACCAAACAATTTAGGAAAACAAGCACTAAATGCTGTTAATGCACCCAACAACAAAATATCACGTTCTTCATTACTGTCTGATGGTTTTACTACTTGTTGAAAAAATGTTGGGATGTTGTTGTAAACTGTTGTAGGTATTGTTGGCAATGGTTGTTTTTCTTCCTCTGGATGTTGCGATACTTCAACAACTTGTTGTTGCTGTTTTGGTTTAATACCAACTTGATGCAAATGGTGGTATAAGGTTGCTATGCTTATACCGTGTCCTTTTGCTTGTAAGCATTTATTATACTGTTCGTCGCATTCTTTATGGTCGTAACCTGAATAATTTCTGCTAATTCTATGGTAGTAATCACGTCCAGCTTCACCGTATTCCTCTGAAATAGCAAAACCAATATCACGCCACTTTTCATAAGTATCAGTAATATCGATACCTGATTGTTCTAAAGCGTTGATATATGTTTCAATATCATTTGCAACAACCGTTGTCGGTTTGTTGTTGATTGGTTTTTTAGGTACTTCTTTTTGCTCTGGAACAGCTAACCAATCTTTCGGGTTGAATATTTTTGTCATAGCTTTTGATGTCTTTTATGTAGGTATGCCAATGGATCGTGGGATAAAAAACACGCTCTGGAAATGTCTTTACCCGATTGGTCTACCTCAATGTTATATGTTTGCTTTATGTAATTGGCCACCGCAATAAAATATTCGTTGTGTGGCACTTTAGATATATCGATTCTAATTATCCATTTTAAGCCTTCACCAGAAGGTGATGTAAACAACAATTCGGTATCAAAATATTCATCGTTCAATAATTGTTGTTTTAGTTCTTCAAGATTTTGTAAATGGTCAAAATCGATTGTTAATAGTGATGAATGCTCTATTAAGCTATCATCATTTCGTTTAGAAAACACGCCTGAAAATGTAGCATAATCAAAATTATTTGCTTTAAATTTTCGTGCTTCTTTTGGGTCTTTAATCGCTCTAAATTGTTCTGTGATACTTTTATACTTATCGCTTGTAATACGCTCAAATATTTGATGTAACCGCACTTTTTCGGTTGGAAATACATTTCTAATTGGTGCATTATAAAAACTGCTGTAAGCATACCAAGTATCATCGGGTGCATCTAACCAGGATAATTCATCTTCTTTTTTAACTTCAAAATTTAGATGCAGTTCCTCATTAATTTTAAGTAACAATTCTTCTTCATTAATACTTTTAAAATGATAGGATGCAAAATCGAATACATCGCCTTTAAAATCGGTTAATTCTGTGTCGTAATGGATTGCTTTATTTTCAACAACATTAATTTGTAATGTTGATTTACCACCGTTAAAAGGATTGCGGGTTATCCCGCAGTCCCTTCCTTTTAAGGAAAGGACTGTTGATTTAGGATAATACTGCCTTAATACATAAGCATAAATATTTAACCCGTAATGCGTTTTCTTTAAGATACTTTCTTTACTTATTTCCATCGCATTTAAAATTTGGGTTATAATAATTGCTTTGTAATAGTTCCTCTATATCAGATACTTTGTAATAAAATTTACCTTGTATCTTGCTATATGGAATCGTGCCATTTGAACGGAATGTTTGCAATGTACGTTGGCTAATATGTAGCGTTTGCATTACGTCCTGATTGTCAATCCACATATCTTTTAAGCGTTCTGCTCTCGTAGCTCTTATTAATTCGATACGTGCTTTTAAATCCTTAATCTCTTGCGAGAGTGCCAAGAGTAAATCGATGATTTCAGTCATAACTAAATCCTTCCTTTTTTGATTAAGTAATTAGCTGCCTGTTGCTCGATTTCATCTTGGGAATCCATACGGTTACGCAATAACCATTGGTCTAATTCCTGACGTTGGAAATAGATTTTTTTACCATTCGGTTTATAGTGTGGAATGGCTCCCGTACTTGTAAGTTTATACAAGTGCGATTGTGATAGTTCTAAATACTGACAAGTTTCATTGAAATTCAATACTTGCTTTTGCAACGTTTGTTGTTCTACTAACAACTTTTCGATGCGTTCTAAACGTTCAATTATTTTAACGTCCATCTTTTTATAAATTTTAATTTAAAAATGGACTTCTGCGCAAAAGTCATCCTTGATTGTCAAGGATATAGCAAATATTTAAAAAGGTGTTTGGTATAACAGAAAAGAGAAAAAATGGTATTATTAAACCATTAAAAAACAATGAATTACATTGTTTTTGGTATTAACTAAATGGTATTAAGTAGAGAAAATACCACTTTTAAAAAGTGAAGTTTTATTTGATTTGGTCAAGCCAAAAATTGGCATCAACTAATTTTTGATAGGCTCTTTTTTCAGCACCTAAAAAATTACGGTATTCTTTATCGGCATTACTACCTGGACCATAACGATGAGCAAAGAATTTATGAATATGTTTACGCTCAATTTTTTTAGATGGTTTATCTTCAAAAAATATCCTTTCATTAAAGTATTTTGCTTCCGTTAGTTTTACCATAAAAGCTGCAAGTAATATTTTTTTACCCCGCTTTTTGGTAAAGTTATAATCATCATCAATAATACCTTTTTCATTTAACAGCTCCTCTAATTTTGCAAATTCCCATTGTTTAGGCTTGTTAATAAGTTCGTTATAGGATAAGACATCATTGTTTTCTTCTCTAACATCCCCTTGAATAGCATTGAATTTGGAGCTTTGTTTTACTTGTTTCCTGACCGTTTTTATTTCTGCACCGGAATAGGATTTTACAATTAACTCTTGAGGTGGTTCTTCATTAAAAAATACTTCGTGCAGTTCTTCTATTGTATAAATTTCAGCATCACTTAATTCTGAAAATCGTTCTTGAAGTTCCATAAAAAGCATCATCGCATTTGCTTTTAAAAATGAAATGATATAGGCTTCATCAGATTTATCATTTTGAATTGGCTTTAAAGACAAACTTTCATCAATAACATTATCTGAAATGTAATTTTTAATCTGGGTTAAATAATTTAAAAATTTACGGTGAGCATTATCGTATAGAAAAGACAAATGATCAGCTGTTGAGTTTGCATCAAGTGCATCATTAATTTGATTAAAATTTTTGATGTACTCGTTTTCTATTAATTTTAAATAGTATTTACGCTTGTTAGAATACGCCTTTTTGAAGTCGATTTCATATCTAGGCGTTGTATTGAGGTATTGCTTTTTAAAGCCTTTTAAAAGCTCTTTAAATTGGTTTTCGGTTCTTTTATCATCAGTAACCTTTTCCACATACAGTAAGTCGATAAATAAGTCTTTAGCCATTTGGGTTAAGGTTTATTCTGTAAGCTGCTTGTTTCTTTTTGTCGTCAATTACTTTAGCGTAAATTTGAGTTGTTTTTAAGTTCTTATGACCTAACATTTTTGAAACTGTATAAATATCAGTACCTAAAGTTAGTTGCAATGTAGCAAATGAATGACGCGCACAATGGAACGTGATATTCTTTTTAATTTCTGCATCTCCAACCCAATCTTTTAATAGGTCATAGTTTCTTTGAACGTTATTAATATTCTCGAAAACTTTTTGAGTTGGTTCTCCTTTCTCTCCTAACAATTCAAATGCTTGTTCAGAAATTGGTAAGGTTTCAGCTCCTTTCGTTTTCTTTTGCTTAAATCTAATAAAATTCCCGTAACTTTCTGAATATTGGATTTCTGACCATTGTAGCTTTGTAATATCAGACCAACGCAATCCTGTAAGACAAGAGAAAAGAAACGCATTTTTTAATTGTGGATGTTTACTATCTGTGCTAAAAAGCTTTCTAACTTCTTCTAAAGTTAAAAATTCCATATGTGTATCTTCTTCTTTGAAGTTTTCAACATAAATTGCAGGATTGTATTGTATTACCTTTTCTTTAACCGCTTGACGTAATACTGCCAATAACTTTTTAAAATATGCAGATTTAGTATTTTGGCTTAATTCTCGTTTACTTCTGGAAAGTGCCTTTTTATCTAAATACTCTTTAAAACCTTCAACCCATTCTTCATCAATTCTTTCAAAAGAAATACCACTAGGATAATAAGCTTTTAAGTGCTTTAAAGTACTATTCCAAACTGCTAAATTCCCCTTACTTTCTGAACGTCTTTCAATCCATTGCTCTAAATACACAAAAAAGTTCCCTTGTTTCTTTTCCTTATTCTCAAAGCCATAAATATTATTTTGAATTTCTAGATGCCTTTTAGCTCTGATGCTTTCGGCAAGTTGCAAGATTTTCTTATTCTCTAATTTCTGCGCTTTGGTTAAGGACCCTTTATCGGGTTCTGGTGTCAAATATAATTTCAAGTACTCGTATTTACGATTACCATTTTCGTAATAATCAAGATATAAACTAATTCGTTTCCCTTTTCTACGTTGGCGTAAAGTAACTTTCATTTTTCTTATATTTACTGTGTTAAACGATGTGTTGTATTAATGTTAAATGGGCAACAATACGGCAACAAATATAAGCAAAAAAGGGTAGTTTGGCAACAAAAAAGAACACTGAAAACCCTGTAAAGCAATGATTAATAGATACATAACAAACAAAGGAAAGATAATGAATTTCCTCTCGGAAATTCCGTTGTGTTTGCTATCTTTACGCTAGGCGGAAAAAATCCTACGGATTTGTCCCGCAACAAATCAATACACAAATACGTTACCCACAAGCTGAAAACCAACCGCATATTTTAGCACTTTCGGCTTTTTCCGACACACAAATCCAACGCTTAAAACCAAAAGAGCTAAAATTTTCCCAACGCCTGAAAATTATGTATTTTAGTATTTGCTTAAATAAGAAATAACCGTAACTTTGTTTTATGGAAAATAATTCTTGCATAAGACAACAAGCCGATATTGAACAAATAAATCGTTGCAAAGACACAGTTTCGGAATTAAACGAATCGTTCGACTATTTGGCGAACGGACTTTCATTAGTCGGAAATAACGTTCGACTGAAAATACTTTACCTACTCTTTCAGGAAAAAAGACTTTGTGTTTGTGATTTAAGCGACATTCTCGGAATGAACATTTCTGCTATTTCTCAACATTTGAGAAAAATGAAAGACCGAAACCTATTACAAACAGAAAGAGATGCTCAAACGATTTTTTATTCACTTACGGCTGAATACGAAAAAATGCTAAACCCATTTTTTGAGATACTTGATAAAAACAAAATTTTAGAAACGATATGAAAAGTGAAAACAAATTAATCGGTGCAGGTTTGTTAACGGCAATTACAGCTTCTTTATGTTGTATTACACCAGTTTTGGCTCTTATCGCAGGAACAAGTGGAATTGTTTCAACATTTTCTTGGATAGAACCTTTTAGACCATATTTAATTGGACTGACAATTTTAGTTCTTGGCTTTGCTTGGTATCAAAAACTTAAACCTCAAAAAGAAATAGACTGTGATTGTGAGACGGACGAAAAACCAAAATTTATTCAATCAAAAAAGTTTTTAGGTATTGTAACAGTATTTGCAATTGTAATGTTGGCTTTCCCATATTATTCTGGAATTTTTTACCCAAACACAGAAAAACAAATAATTGTAGTTGACAAATCGGACATTAAAACAACGGAATTTAAAATCAGCGGAATGACTTGTGCCAGTTGCGAAGAACACGTCAATCACGAAGTAAACAAACTCAACGGAATTGTAAACTCAAAAGCGTCTTATGAAAATGGAAATGCAATCGTTGAATTTGACAAAACCAAAACCAATGAAACGGAAATTGAGAAAGCAATTAACTCAACAGGTTATAAAGTAACCGACAAAAAAGAAAATTAATGGAAACTATATTAAAATCTGAAATAACTTGTCCAAACTGCGGACATAAAAAAGTGGAAGATATGCCAACAAACGCTTGTCAATTTTTCTACGAATGCGAAAATTGTAAAAAGGTTTTAAAACCAAAAGAGGGAGATTGTTGTGTTTATTGTTCTTATGGAACAGTAGCTTGTCCACCAATTCAAGAAAATAAAAGTTGTTGTTAAAAAGCCAACGCTAAAAGCCATACACATTTGCAATTCGCTTCAGCCGAAACACAAGCCAAAAATTGCAAAAGAGTATGTCTTTGCCAACGCTGAAAACCAAGCTGAACGGAATAAAGCCAGTGGGTAATCGAGTAGACGGCCGTGAACGATGAGTCCACGGTGCGCCTCTCACACCACCGTACGTACGGGTCGCGTATACGGCGGTTCGAAAATGATACTAACCCTTATAGTATGTTAGCATACTTAAATAACCTCTTTTCTGTAATTTAGATTGCGTTATTGTCGTTCGTAGAATAGGACTTTGAGCTACTGCCCAACCTCCCATATTGGTTCGACTCCATGCATAGGCTTGTCCTTGGGGTATGCCCAAACGAATTAGGTTTTTCCGTTTACGTTCGGGTTTCTTCCAATCATGCCAAATGCAGTACCGTATTCGGTTTCGCAGCCATTCGTCCAGCTTTTTAAGTTTACCTTGTATGGATGCTGGTTTAAAATAATTAACCCAGCCACGTATAAGTAGATTTAACCGCCCTATACGCTCATCAAAGCTCATTGGTAGCGTTTTCTTGGTCAGATATTTCAGCGAACGCTTCAAACTTTGCCATTTACTCTTGGCTACCACCGCTTGATA
>NZ_FPBK01000002.1:0-54229 GCF_900116665.1 Pustulibacterium marinum
GAAATAGGTTCAGACAAGAATCACGTTCATTTTCTGTTACAGAGTGTTCCAACCTACAGTCCAACAAAGATTGCCAGAACAATTAAAAGTATCACTGCCCGTGAAATTTTCTCTCAAGCTCCAGGTGTAAAAAGAGCATTATGGGGTGGAGCTTTTTGGGGAAGTGGCTTTTATATTAATACTGTGGGACGGCATAGCAATGAGCAAGTAATAGCTGCATATGTGAAAAACCAAGGTTCTGAAAAGGATTATCAAGTTTTGCATAGAAATAATGACATACAATTAAATCTATTCTAAACTAATGCCTCGGGGCTTGCCCCGAGGATTATTTACTTCTTAAAATTATTTTTTTGATGTTTTGCCATCAATACTTCTCCGGGTAGTTTTGGGTTTTCTTTGGTACCTCTTAAATGTGTGACCAAACCATTTAAAAAATTTCGTAACACTTGATCTCCACAGTTTTTGTAATTAGGATGATCTTCTTTTCTAAAAAAAGCACTCAGCTCCGTTTTAGAAATTTTAAAATCAGCATCCTGAAGAATTTCTACAATATCATCATCGCGCAACGCTAGCGCTACTCTTAGTTTTTTAAAAACATCATTGTTTGTCATTTCGTCTATTTTGAAAGAAAAGTTACTTTTATGCTTTAATTTAGTAATTTGAGCATTCAATACACAAAACCATGGAAAAAAGCAGAGATGTAAAACTAAGTATTCTTTCTGAAATGATCTCTATTGCAACCGTAGATAAAGATTTAAAAGAAAGAGAATATAACTTTTTACTGGCGGTTGCCAAGCAATTACAGATTTCAAAAATAGAATTGGATATGCTTTTTGAAAATCCGGCACCTTTCAAACCACATAAAGATGAGGCGCAACGCATCATTCAGTTTTACCGTTTGGTTTTGATGATGAATATTGATGAAGAACAACATCCTGAAGAATTACAATTGGTACGTGAATGTGGATTGCGACTAGGGCTCAATCCTATTGCCATGGAGAAAGTTTTTAAAGTGATGGAGGCGTATGAAGACCACATTGTACCCACAGATGTGCTACTTGGGATCTTTAAAACATACTACAACTAGCAGTTTTGACAGTGTAACATCATTAAAAACCGACATAATGTCGGGTTTTTTATTGATTAAAATGACAAAATGTCTTTGAAAATAGTGCTTTTTCCAGTTGGAATATAATTTGCCTATTACTAAGCGAATTTGAAATTGATTATAAACTTAAAAAATTAATATTATGAGCTTAGTAAAAAGAAACAACAGAGAGAACAACGTTTGGTTACCTAATTTGTTAGACGAATTCTTCAAACCAGATTTTCTAGGAGGAGTTCAAAACCTTTCAGCATCTACTCCGGCTGTAAATATTAGAGACAACGAAAAAGAGTTTGTACTTGAATTAGCAGTTCCTGGAAGAAAACGAGATGATTTCAATCTTGAAGTGGATGAAGGAGTATTAACCATTTCCTCTGAAAACAAAACGGAGAATGAAGTAAAAGAACAAAATTATACACGTAGAGAGTTCAATTATACTTCTTTCAAAAGAGCGTTTACGTTACCAGAAAGTGTGAATGAAGATGCGATTAACGCAAATTATGAAGATGGAGTTTTAAGTATTGCGCTTCCTAAAAAAGAAGAAGCTTTACCAAAGCCAAAACGTACGATCCAAATAGGATAATTTAAAAAGATAAAAAGTCATTTTTTTCATAATATAGATTGGTTAGTTAGATAAAACGCCTCAAGTTTTTAAAGCTTGGGGCGTTTTTTATGAAATTATTTTTCTTGAAGTACTTTTATTTCGTCACGTAATTTGGCGGCTTGCATAAAGTCGAGCTCTTTGGCCGCTTTTTCCATTTCTTTACGTTTTTCACGAATCAGTTTTTCTATATCTTTTTTCGTCATATAAGCAGTGTCAGGTTCTGCCGCTGCTTGTATTTTTTCATCAAGCATTCGGGCTTCACTACTTTCGTGTTTTCCAATGGCCAGATTTTCAATCTTTTTATTTAATGCTTTAGGAGTAATGTTATTTGCTTTGTTATACGCCATTTGCTTGCTACGACGATATTCGGTTTCATCAATAGTTTTTTGCATGCTGTCGGTTATTTTATCCGCATACATAATGGCTTTTCCGTTGAGGTTACGCGCAGCTCTACCAACCGTTTGGGTAAGAGATCGGTTACTTCTTAAAAATCCTTCTTTATCGGCATCTAAAATAGCAACTAGCGAAACTTCGGGTAAATCCAATCCTTCTCTTAGAAGGTTTACACCAATTAGCACATCAAACAGACCTTTACGCAAATCCTGCATAATTTCAACACGTTCCAAAGTATCTACATCCGAATGAATATATCTACATCTAATTTGGATTCTGGTTAAATATTTGGTCAATTCTTCAGCCATTCTTTTGGTAAGTGTGGTCACCAGAACACGCTCGTCTTTCTCTACTCGTAGCTGAATTTCTTCAACTAAATCATCTATTTGATTTTCGCTAGGGCGCACTTCTATAATAGGATCCAATAAACCTGTTGGACGAATGATTTGCTCAACGTAGGTTCCTTCAGATTTTTGCAATTCGTAATCTGCCGGAGTTGCAGAAACATAAATAACTTGATTCTGTAACGCTTCAAACTCTTCAAATTTCAAAGGACGATTGTCCATGGCAGCGGGTAATCTAAAACCGTATTCAACCAAATTTTCTTTTCTGCTTCGGTCACCACCATACATGGCATGTACTTGCGGAATGGTTACGTGGCTTTCATCTACAACCATTAAATAATCATCTGGAAAATAATCTAGCAAACAGAAAGGTCTGGTTCCTGGTTCGCGTCCATCCAAATATCTTGAGTAATTTTCAATCCCGGAACAATACCCTAATTCTTTGATCATTTCCAAATCAAAATTGGTACGTTCTTCCAAACGTTTCGCCTCTAAAGGTTTTCCTATTTCTCTGAAATAATCAACCTGTTTTACCATGTCTTGCTGAATTTGCCAAATAGCTCCGTTGAGCACATCTGGAGAAGTAACAAACATGTTAGCAGGATAAATATTTAGTTTTTCGTATTTCTCAATAATATTATTGGTCTGCGGATCAAAAGCTTCAATGGCTTCAATTTCATCACCAAAGAAATGTATTCTGAATGCATCGTCCGCATAACTAGGAAAAACATCAATAGTATCACCTTTTACACGAAAGTTTCCATTGACAAACTCCGCTGTAGTACGCGAATACAAACTTTGTACAAGTTGATGCATGAATTTGGTTCGAGAAATTACCTGATCTTGTTCAATAGAAATTACATTTTTCTGAAATTCAATGGGGTTACCAATACCATACAAACAAGAAACAGAAGCTACCACAAGAATATCTCGTCTTCCTGAAAGTAGGGAAGAAGTAGCGCTAAGTCTCAATTTTTCGATCTCTTCGTTAATGGAAAGATCTTTTTCAATATAGGTTCCAGTTACCGGAATGTATGCTTCGGGTTGATAATAATCATAATAGGAAACAAAATATTCTACGGCGTTATTCGGAAAAAAAGCTTTGAACTCTGAATACAATTGAGCCGCAAGCGTTTTGTTATGAGCAAGTACCAAAGTGGGTTTTTGAACTTCTTTGATCACATTGGCTGCCGTAAAGGTTTTACCAGATCCTGTGACTCCAAGTAGTACTTGGAATTTTTCATCATTATCAATTCCGTGAACAAGTTCTTTGATCGCGTTGGGCTGATCGCCTGTTGGTTTAAAGTCTGAAGCAATATCGAATTTCATATTACAAAACTAACAAACAAACGACTGCTAACTTACTAAGAGAAAGTTATTTTTTCAAAGAGGCTTTATTTTAGCGTTTCAATGAAAAGTGCCCCGTTTGTTCAAACGATTCATCCCCATTTTTGATAATCGCCTTGAACCAATAGTCTGATGGAGGTAAAGATGCACCGTTATAATTTCCATCCCATCCATAATCACCGGGTTTCAGGACTTTTAAAAGCTTCCCGTATCTATTGAAAATATAGATTTCGGAATCAGAAAAGCTATCAAATCCAAAGACATTCCAACGATCGTTAGTTCCATCACCATTTGGAGTGAAATATGTTGGGAAACCAAAAATAACTACAGCATCTGAAAGTGTAGTTTGGCAACCGTTAGTGTCAATCACAGATACCACATGCGATCCCATAAGAACATTTGTAAATGTATTAGAACTTTGTGGTGTTCCACCGTCAAGGCTGAACATATAATTTCCAGATCCGGAAATGCTCACCGTTATGGTATTATTCTCTGAAAATCCTGTAGTTTCTATGTCTAGAATCGTAGCAGGTTCAGAAGCTGAAACTCCAAAATATTTGGTAGACGTACAGCCAATTTCATTAGTTACTGTAACGCTGTAAACGCCAGGCTCTGTTATGTCAATAGCAGAAGTTGTTTCGTTTGTACTCCAAAGATAGGTGTCTGTTACAGTTCCTGTGCTGGCATCTACGGTTAATGGAGAATTTTCCGAACAAATAACAAAGTCTTCATAAATTGGAATTTCCGGAGAAACAATCAGAAAACTAGTGAAAGATGTATAAGCAAAACATCCCGTAGTAGTATTGGTTACCCTAATGAAAATCTCTTCTTCGTTCTGTAAAGGATATGTATTCCAATTTGTAATGGCATTACTGTTGTCTAGTGCGTCGTCTTCCGAATGGAAATAGGATATGTTGAAAATCTCATTGTTCGAATTTTCGAAAGCCAAATTGCCAAATTCTGAAAGATCTTGATTGTAGAACCCTGTATTGCTACAAACTGAAAAATCGGCCACTTCATTTACTTCCGGTAATGGATTGATTTGGTATGCTATACTTTCAATAGTGAAACATCCTGTGGTACTATTTTCGGCATAAACAAAAAGGATAAAGTTACTTTCTGAATATGTAAAAGCATCTTCAACTGCATTTATTTGAGCATCTGCTTCCGCTTCTGTCTGATAATATGAAATAGTGAACGCTTCAGTATCGTTGAAAATTTGACTGTTATAATCAGAAAGATAAATTAAAGCATCTTGGTTTTCACAAATGTTAATTGGTTCGCTGATTAGAACTTCAGGAGGAGTATTGACTGTAATTTCTACGGGATAAATAATATTACAACCAGATACAGTATTTGTAATGCTAATGTAAATGATGTCATGATTTTCAACGGTATAAGCATCAGCATTCTCAAAACTATTTTGGTCCAATTCTGCATCGTTTTGCGAGTGGTAATAATTGATGTCTAAGTTATCCAAACGTTCAGGAAGAGCTCCAAAATCTTCTGCTGTTAAATCAAAAGTCATGATTCCATCGTAATCAATATCACAAAAAACATAAGGTTGTGGCACTTCAAACTCTGCAACTTGAATCACATTGAGTTGAAGCGGAAATAGCACTTCGCAACCATTTTGGCTTTTTACTTTTCCATAAATGATTTGAGGATTTTCAATATTCGTATAAGTAAGGGAAAGTGGATCTTCCTCTAAAGAGGCAGCTTCTTCCGATAGATAAAAATTGAAAGTGATATTTTGATTAGCAGAAGCAATGACTTCTTCATAGATAGTGTTTAAATCGAAAGTTTCAAAACCATCGCCACTTACATCATCACAAAGGTTGTAGTTTTCGTTCGGCATGGTGAAAGTTGGCTCTTCGTTAATCTCAACCTCAAAAGAATAGATGTAATAGCAGGCAGGATCAAAACTATTTTGAGCACGTGCATAAATGGTCTGATTTACAGCATTGAATTCTGTGGTTTTATCAATGCTATTTTCATTGTTGATAGCATTTTCTTCCGTTTCATAATAAGAGACAACTACAGCAGACTGACCGTTGCTAATTTCCTCATCTTTCTCTTCAAAAATGATTGGCTCAGTTCCATTGCTATCTGTTTCACAGATGTTTATATTGCTTATTTCGGCATCTTCGTCGAAAGAAATTACATTAATGTTAAAGCTTTGTAGTTGATAACAGCCGGTTTCGGAATTAATAATTTTAATTATGATTTGATCTGTTTCTGATGTGTAAGTTTCAGGAGTACTGATTTCATTGATGCCATTTGTTGCATCAGATACAGCTAGATAAAATTCAAAAGTTCTATTTTCTGTACTTGAAACGACTTCCGGTATAACTGTAGTAAGGTCAAATGTGTATATTCCATCATTATTATCATCACAATAATAAATATCGTTAGGGGTGTAAGTTACAGGCGCAGGTAGAATGTTTACCGAAAATGGAACAATATCATAACACCCCGTTATGTTATCAGTAACTCTGGCGTAGAATACATAATCGACATTGCTGTAATAAGAATATAAAAAACTAGCATTTTCATTTACAGCATTTTCATAGTTATGATAGTATTTTATTGTGTAATCATTTCCGTCTAGAAAATACTCGTCAAAATCTCCAAAGAATACAGTAGTACTAAGGTTTTGATCACTATCACAATAATCAAAAGGTTCTGTTGGTGCCTCAATAGTGAAAAACGGACTTACTTCTAACGTTACAGCAATATTTGAAGAACAGTCACTACTATTGATATTGGCATAGATTGTTTGTGGGTTAGAAGTGTTTTCAAACGGAGTATTGTTGTCTAAAATGCTAGATGGATCATTTTCAATTAAATAAAACTGAACAGAATAATCGTTATTATTATTTACTACTGAGTTGGCTACATCTTCTAAATCAAATATGGCAATTCCGTCATTTGAGGAATCATCACATGCATAGTAATGATCATTAGCATTGGTACTTAGTTCATCGGTATATAGTGTAATCGAGGCAATAGAGAAACAACCGCTGGTATTTGTTTCATCAACTATCTTTACATAAACAGTTTGTTGATTCTCTTGAGTATTGGTGAAGTTTTCAGGTGTGTTAATCGGATTGGTGCCGTTGATAGCGTTATTATTACTTAGGTAGTAAGATGTTGTGTAGTTTGGGTTATTTGGATCTGAGACTAGATTATCCAATGCTGTTGTTAAATCAAAAGAAGTAAATGATGTGTTTTCTTCACAAGCATTTAAACTTGTTGTAGACTGAAGCAATGGAGTCGCCGTGTTTACTAATAAATCTACAGTACTGTACATAGGACAAGCTCCTGTATTGGTAATTACTCTTATGTATAAGGTTTGAGGGTTTGATGTATTTTGATAATTATTAGCTAAAGCACTTATACCATTTTGAGCGTTCTCAATTGTAGCAAATAATTGTACTTGAGCATTAGGATATTGATTTTGGTAAAATTGTTTTGTACTGGTAAAACTAAAAGTAATAAACCCATCAGAATCATAATCACATTTGGTTAAACTTGGTGCTTCGGTAATGGAATTTGAAGGCGTATTAACTATAAGATTAAATTCATTTACAGCTTTACACCCCGTAGCATTGTTAGCAATTCTCGCATAAATAGTTTGTGGGTTTGATGTATTGGTAAAAACATCATCGATTGCATTTATATTGTTAGAAGCTTCATTTTCTGTTAGAAAATAGGTGACTGTATATGTTGCACCTGAAGTATTCATGGCATTAATAAGTTCGTTATCTTTTGTGGATAAATCGAATGATGTAAATCCATCAGCTATATAATCGTCGCACTTCGTGAAATCTGCTACTGTTTCAGTTGGTAAATTTTCGTTCAAACTAATATTTACAGTACCTTCCAACATACAGCTTCCAAATGAACTGGAAGAAATTTCCAATGTATAAATTCCCGATGTGGTAGCGGTAAGTTCAGATGACGTTTCAGGTAATAATGAACCGTTCAAACTCCATTGGTAGGTTGCATTAGTAAATTCTATTGGGGAATTTATAGTGTAAGTAGGTGCACACGTGTTTACATCTTCTCCAAGATCTATGCGCGTAGATAAACTACCTTGCTTGAGGAAAACTGCGGTATCAAGTGCTGAATCTCCTTGATCTGCAATTACCAGTTTTACATGATATGTAACATTTGGGATTATAGAGGTTGATGCTGTGATAGCTGTTGTTCTACCATTAAAATTGGTGTTACCTAAATTATATCCGGCGAAAAAATTTTCGTTTTGTGCATTACAAAATCCAATAATCTGAGGGTGAATGTTTCCGGTGCCTGCGATATCATTGGATGTTGGAATCAAAGCCATATTAGCATATGCAGCACTATTGTCTGCAGGTTTAATCAACGCCGCAAAATAATCTGAATGATTGCATGGGTTTTCATTGTAATATTCTTCTGAAGCAATTAAGTATTCAAAACTTAATTCATCGCCCATTGCTGTTACATCAAACTCTAGTACTGTTGCATTTAAACTATTAGAAACTCCTAATATAGTTTCGAGATTTGTATCACCTAACCAGTTTTCTGAGCCTTCATTTAGATTATTGCTGATACTACTATTACCAGAACTGGAAATAGCTCCTGTTGATAAAATAATACCATTTGTAAAAGGAAATCCCGAACTTGAATTTTGAAAACCACCGAATGAAACTATATTGTCAACGGTTCCGCTTTGTGAAATACTCACATTTGAAACCTGAATGCAATCATCACCTTTTAAGTCTGAAACAAGCTCGTTGATGGCCGTATTATTTGTAGAAATAAGTTGTGCATGTATTGTATTTATACATGCAAATAAGAAAATAATATAAAAAGTAACTTGTTTAATCCTCATAGCAAAAATAAAAATTATTCAAAGGTATGAGGGAGAGAAGTTAAAAGTATAAATAATAGTAATGTGAATTCCTTAAAATCGTTGAAATGATAAATTTATCGTTTTAGTGTAAAATGACCTCTGTGTTCAAAAGGTTCTTCGGTATCGTTTATCATAGCTTTGAACCAATAGTCGTTTGATGGCATCATGGCTCCGTTATAAGTACCATCCCAACCGCCATCATTTGGATGTAAGACAACCAAAAGTTTACCATGTCTGTCAAAAATAGCTACATAGGAAGTTTGAAGTGTTTCAAAACCAAATACATTCCAGTAGTCATTGACACCATCTCCATTTGGTGTGAAATATTTAGGGAAACCAAGTACAATAACTTCGTCATCACTAGCCGGAGCACAACCATTTTCATCAATTACTTCTACGGTGTGATAACCAATATGAACATTTTCAAAAACATTGGAGGTTTGTGGTTCACCATCATCTAAAATATAAAGGTAGCTTCCGGTTCCTGTTACAGAAATAGTAATAGAATTGTTTTCAGAAAAACTAACTACGTCAATATTTGTTATTTCTGGTGATTCTGATTGAATAACTTCAACGTATTTGGTAGACTCGCAACCGTACTGAGATGTTACTTTAACCCAGTATGCGCCTGTTGCTGTAACATTGATACTTGGTGTAGTAGCATTTGTAGACCATAAATAGCTGTCTGTACTATTACCTGTATCTGCATCTAATACCAATGGCATATTGTTCAAACAAAGTGCATATTGATCTTCCAAAGGAATAATAGGGTAGGCATCTATATAAATGGTAAAAGAAGTAATGCTATAACAATCACTTTCATTATTTACAACTCTTATAAAAATCTCTTCGGTATTGTAAGCGCTAAAATTTGTTAAGCTTGCAGAAGGAATTGCGTTTTCTCCGGAAATTGCTTCAGACTCACTAAGATGGTATGTGATGGTAAAGTCATCTGAATTTAGATTTTCCATAACATATTCTTGTTGGCTTGTAAGATCAAAATTACCTTCTCCAAGATGGGAACAATCTCTTAGATCTTCCGGAGTGTTAAGAACCGGACTTTGATATATGTTCACTACAAGTTCCTCTATATTGGTACAACCTGTTAACGTATTGGTAGCTTTTACATATAGAATATTGTTGAGAGGGTCTGTTATTTCTGTAGCATCTCCTAATGCATTTGTGTTGTTTTCGGCATCAGAAAGTGAGTTGTAGTAAGCAAGTTCTACGTTTTCTGAATTTTCTAATATTTGATCTTCCAAGTTAGAAAGGTCAAGTATACTTGTGTTTTCTAAGCATAAACCCAACTCAGAGTTAGAAAATTGAGGTGCGGTACCTACATAAATATCTAATGAAACCGATACTTCACATCCACTAATAGTATTAGTAGCAATAATATAAACTGTTTGTGCTTCGCCATAAGCATTGGCGGAAACCTGATACGTAACGGGATCTTCTATTTCATTTATGCCATTTCCGTTTTCGTCTAAATCTTCAAAATAAGAAAGGGTAACATCATATTGTCTAATAGCCAAAACTTCAACATCTTCAGAAGCTATGTTTACTATTTCGTATCCGTTGTTATCATCATCACAAACATAAATATCATCAGGTTGAAGAATTTCTCCTACCTGAACAACATTGAGATCAAAGGTTACTACTTCATAACATGCATTTAAATCACCAATTTTAGCATAAACTGTTTGCGGATTTACAGTATTGGTATAGTTAAACGGTAGTGCGTTTGTATTGTTGTACAAATCATTTTCAGATACATAAAAACTTATATCATATAAAGTAGTGTCTAGATTCATGTTGGTAATGGCATCGTTGAAGTCAAATTCTTCAAAACCATCATTAGAGATATCGTCACACAGTTGTAAATCTTCCGGAGCGTCGTAAACAGGGTAATTATTAATGGTGACAGAGATAGGATCTACTGTATAACAATCATCATCTAAAGTACTTTGTCTTCTAATATAAAAGTTCTCGGGATTAGAAGTATTTTCATATAGAACTGTTTTGTCAATGGCATTTTCATAATTTAATGCGTCCGTTTCAGTGTGGTAATAAGTAACCTCAACATAGTTTTGTCCTTGCATAATTGCACTATCAAAATCTGAAAATAAAAATTGCTCTACACCGTCATTATCGTATTCGCAGATGATGAAGTTTGAATTATCATCTGTAAGTTCTGGAAAATTTACAATGATTACCGAAAAATGTCTCAGATTGTAACATCCTGTTTCATCATTGATACTTTTTATATAAATGGTGGCCGATTCAGTGGTATAGGAAGTTGGGTTTTCAATTATATTGATACCGGCTTCCGCATCGGATTCTGAGGTGTAAAATTCAACCGTAACGCCATTTGTATCGTCTAAAAGTTCATCAATCTTAGATGTTAGGTCAAACATATATGTATTCTCTGAATTGTAATTACATACATTTACATTTGAAACAGGGTTGGTATCAGGAGCAGGTAATACTTCAATAGTAATACTTGCAGCGTCATAACATGTTAATTCTGAGTTGTAAACACTTACCCAAATAGTTTGAGGGTTTGTAGTGTTGTTGAGTGTAGAAATAATATTTGTATCGTTTAATGCTTCTTCTTCAGTTAAATGATAGTGAAATGCACCGTAATCATTACCATTGGCAACTATAGAATTAAATTGAGCTAGTGGAATGGAAGTAAACATGTCTGCGTCCGTATCACATATATATTGTATTTCTGCTACATCGTCTACACTGAAATAAGGATTTACATATATAGTGATCTCTTCTACAACACTACATTCATCTGAATAAATTGATAGATATAAAGTTTGCGGATTGGTAGTATTGTACAATAATTCGGTTTTATCAAGTTCAATACCATTATCTCTATCTTCTTCAGAAAGATAAAAAGAGACATCTGCGTAGGCTAAACCGATATTCGCTAATATTTGATACTCGATGTCAATGAGATCAAAACCTTGAATACCATCATTACTGATGTCGTCACATAAAATATAAGGTGTAAGATCTGCTAGTTCTTCAAGTAAAGAAGCGTATATGTTTATGGTGGCTAGATCATAACATCCCGTAGCCGGGTCCGTTATTCTAATATAAATGACTTGACTTCCTTGAATACTATTTACATAATCTTCTGGGTTTTCTATAGAATTTATTTCATTATCGGCATCTGATTGTGAAGTATAAAATGAATAATTATAATCTTCATAATTCTCTGCAATTTCCGTAATTACAGAAGTAAGGTCAAAGTTTGCAAAACCATTATCATCTTGGTCACAGCCATCTAATCTAAAGGTAGTATTTTCTAAAATAGGACTGTCTGTAACATGTAAAGTTACCGAGGTATAGTTGTAACACTGAGTTTCTGTATTTTCAACTCTTAAATAGATAGTTTGAGGATTGCTAATGTTTGTGTACGAAGTGTTTAAAGCTCCTATTTGATTTTCTGCATCGTCTTGAGATAAATAATAAGTAACCTCCATTATTTCGTTGTTGGAAGTAGCTTGATCTCCTGCAAGCGTAAGCTCAAAAGTTTCAAAACCATCATCATTACTATCACATCCAAATAGATCTTCTGGTTGAATCAACACAGGAGGACCATTAGCAATAAGATCAAAACTATTGAATGCTAAACAACCGGTTGCAGTTTCATCTATTCTTACATAGATAGTTTGCGGATTTACAGTATTTTGAATTGTTCCGGAAATAGCACTTGTTTGATTTTCTGCATCTTCTTGTGTTAAATAATAGGAAACCTCTGGCGAGGCAAATGGAACAGATGTTTCCAAGGAAGCGGTCATCACATTCAAATTGAAATTTGCGTGTCCCGGGTTGTCTTCCAGTTCACAAAGTTGATAATCGTTTACTGTTTCAGCATCTTGGATAGTATTCAGTGTAATTTCAATTTCATCTTCAATAACACACCAACTTTCAGCATATGGTAAACTTACTGTAACATGATAAACTCCAGATGATGTAGCTGTAATTTCAGGTGTAGTTTCGCTAATGGGATTTCCATTTAATGTCCATTCAAATACAGCCTCAGGATTGTCGATATCGGTTTCAATAAGTGTAGAGTTGTAACACGTATTTACGTCTTCTCCAAGGTCTACTGAAGCATTAAAAGCATTTCCTTGTAAAAATACAGCAGAGTCAAAATTTTCATCAAATTGATCTGCAATTACCAATTTAATATGATACGAAGTGTTTGGAGAAATATCTGCATAAGCAGAAAGCATTGTGGTTCTACCATTGTAATTAGTGTCTCCCACGTTGAATCCTTCGAAATATTCTTCATTTAAGGATTCACAAAAACCCACAATCTGCGGTCTAATATTTTGAGTGGAAACGGGAGTAGAAGTTCCTGGGACCAAAGTAATATTTGTGTAGGGAGCAGAATTATCAGAAGGCTTTATCAAAAATGCAAAACTGTCTGAATAATTACATGGATAATCATTTAAATACTCTTCCGAGGCAAGAATGTAGTTAAAGTTGATGGTATTGGTTGCTGCGATGAAGTCAAATTCTATGACGGTTGCATTTAAAGTATTGTCAACACCAAGAGCGGTTTCTAGGTCTGCATCAGATTCCCAGTCAATTTCTCCTTGATTTAGCGGATCAGTAACTAGAATATTTCCGGCATCACCAATGTCTCCGGTAGCTAAGATGATACCTTCTTCAAATGGAAAATTAGAATTGGCACTTTGAAAATAACCAAAACTATTAAGGTTGTTCACGCTTCCATTAATGGGAGAAGAAACGTTAGATATTTCTATACATCCTTGAAAAAGAATGTTTTCAATTAATTCTTCAGCAGTATATTCTGCAGAAGTAGTTATTTGTTGCGAAAAAGAAAATTGTACAAATACTAAAAATAACGCAAGTAATCGCAGTTGTTTGTTTTTCATACAGGGGTGTGGGTACACTCTTTTTCAGGAATGTACAAGGTTTGGGTTAATTAAGGGGTGGTAAATATATGAATTTTTTACTTTTTTTAACAATATGCTGCGATCTTGACAGAATGTTGCTAGGTATCAAAAAAAAGAATGCACCTAACTCCAATTGTTAGGTGCACTCAACTAGTTACGTGGTGTATGAGATGTAACTATCTTTTTAAGGTGAAATGCCCTTGGGCTTCAAATGGTTCATCAACGTCATTTATTTCAGCCTTAAACCAGTAATCTGTGGAAGGTAATTCAGAACCGTTTAATCTTCCGTCCCATCCGGCATCCCCTGGTTTTATAATTTTTAAAAGTTTACCATATCTGTCAAAAATGGAAACATAAGAAGTTTTTAAAGTTTCAAATCCAAAAACATTCCAGTGATCATTTACACCATCTCCGTTTGGTGTGAAGTATTTTGGAAAGCCAAGTACAGCTATATCTGTAGATACTGTTCCTGAACATCCATTAATATCTACAACTTCAACATGATGATAACCAATTTGAACGTTCTCAAAAACATTGGAAGTTTGTGGAGTTCCACCATCAAGTGAATACATGTAATTTCCTATTCCTTCAGCAGTTACCATAATTGTATTGTTGTCTGAAAAACTTACAGTTTCAATGTTTGTGATAGAAGCTGATTCAGATTCTGTAACTCCAAAATATTTAGTAGTAGCGCATCCTCGTTCAGAAGTGACTGTAACAGAATAGATGCCTGTTTCTGTAATTTCTATTTCAGGTGTTGTTGCTCCTGTAGACCACTCGTAGGTGTCCATATCATTTCCCGTATAAGCATCTGCTATAATTAAAGGATCATTTAAACACAATACAAAATCATCTGTAATAGGAATTATTGGGTATGGATCTAGATGAATCATGAAAGTTGAAATACTATAGCAGCCTGTTTGAGTATTGGTGACACGCGCATAAATAGTTTCGTTGTCATATGCTTCATACGCAACAAGATTTTCTATAGCATTGGTATTTGTATTAGCTTCGTCTGCGCTTAGGAAAAGTTCTACAGAAAATAAGCTAGGATCTTGAGTTCCTAAAATTGTGGTAAGTTGTATAGTTAAATCGAATTCTGAAACTACTTCATTGGTACAAGTTCTTAAATCTGCTGCTTCGTATGCAATAGGATTTTGGAATACCTGAAAATTTACTTCCCCAATAGCAAAACAGCCATTTGAATTGGTAGCTCTAGCGTATAATGTTTGAACTCCTACGCTTGAAATATTATACGTGTTGGAAATAGCATTTGTATTGCTTTCGGCATTTGTAAGAGAAGTGAAGTAGCTAACTGAAACACCTTCTGTGTTCTCTAAAGTCAGTTCATTTAAAGTTTGCAAATCTATTTGAGAAACATTGTCTTGACATATGTTAAAATTGTTCTCTTCAACAAATTGTGGAGTTTCATAAATAGTTACTTCCAAAGGTACATAAAGAGAGCATCCACTTATGTTGTTGGTTGCAACAATATAAACGGTAGTAGTTTCGTTTGTATTCACTTGGTAATGCACAGGATCTGCAATAGCATTTGTTTCATTGATGGCGGCTTCCTCCGTTTCATAATAGGTTAATGAAATTTCATTTTGTCTAATCATTAGAACGTCTACATCATCGGAAGTGAGATCTACATACTCATAACCATTATAATCATCATCACAATAACTTATTGGGCTCGGAGTATTAATAAGTCCTACGTGAACTACATTTAACTTGAAGGAGACTGCTTCGTAACAGCCTTCTGGAGTAGCAATCTTTGCCCAAATGGTTTGTGGGTTTACTGTATTGGTAAAAGTTAATGGCAATTCATTTGTACCACTGTTAGCATCGTTTTGAGATACGTGAAAACTAACCTCGTAAGATGAGGTGTCAATATTCATTTCATCTATGGCCAAATTCAAGTCAAACGTTTCAAAACCATCATTAGATATATCGTCACAAAGTGATAAATCTTGTGGATCATCAAAAACAGGATAACTATTTACTGAAATAGTGATTGGATCCACAGCAAAGCAGCTATTATCAAACTCACTTTGACGTCGAGCATACAAGGTTTGTGGATTAGCAGTATTTTCATAACCACTTGATTTGTTTATGGCATTTGTATTATTGTAAGCGTCGGTTGCTGTCTCAAAATAAGTGACAAACATTCCTTCTTCATTATTTAGAATTGTAGTGTCATAATCTTCTAAGAAGAAAGCTTCTGTTTCGTTGCCATCACCTTCACAAAGCATAAAGTCTGCATTGTCTGTTAATTCTGGGAAAAACGCTACGTAAATGGTGAACATTTGTACACTTTCACAACCAGTAGTATTACTTGTGGTTACCGCATATATTTCGGTAGTACTTGTTTCAAAAGAGGAAGGATTTTCCACTGCATTTGTTCCTGCTGTAGCGTCTTCTTGATTTGTGTAATAATCAACTGTTACGCCATTGCTGTTATTTAATAGTTGACTTTCAACAGATGTTAGATTTACCGTGTATAAACCGTCATTGTCATCATCACAAATATAAATATCGCTAACGGTGTTGGTTTCGGGAGCAGGTAATACTTCAATTTCAAAATGGATAATGTCACTACAGCTTCCGCTACTATTTGAAACCGTTGCCCATATTTCTTGTGGGTTAGAGGTGTTTACAAATTCTGTAATTGGGTTTGTGTTGTCCAAAGCATCATTTTCTGTTAAAAAATAAACCACATTATAGTTATTACCATCACTAATAACATCGTTAAATTGATTGGTAGTTACACTAGCTATAGCATCACCATCGGTATCACAAACAGTTTGAGAGCTAATATTGTTTATAGAAAAATAAGGAGTAACTTCAATATTAATTTCCTTTAACATACCACATGCATCCTCTTTTTGAACTAATAGATATAAAGTTTGAGGGTTTGAAGTGTTCATGTAAGGTTGCTCTTTGTCAAGTGCATTCTCATTGTTAGCTTGATCTTCTTCCGAGGTAAAAAATGTTACAGAAACATCTTCCAGTTCACCAACGATATAAGCTTCCAGATTGTTCAAATCAAATTGTTCAACACCATCTCCCGACTCGTCGTCACAAATTTGATAAGGAGATGTATTGGTTTCACTATCTATCATAGCACTATATGTGTATAGCGTGGCTATGGTATAGCAACCAGTTTCTGGATTAATTACTTTTGCATACACTATTTGCTCATATTGAGAAGTGTTAGAAAAGTTTGTAGGATCAATGATAGGGTATTCGCCGTTGATGGCATTGATTTCAGAAAGATAAAATTCTACAGTGTAGTTTTCTGAATTGGCAACAATTTCATCAATTTGATCATTCAAGTTAAAGGTTGTATAGCCGTTTGCTTCTGGATCACAGGCGTCAATTTCCAAAGTGCTGTTCAAAAGTTCTGGACCAGTACCTATTTCCAAGGTTACTGTTGTAATAGAAGAACATCCTGTATCATTATTTGTTGCTTTGATGTAAATAGTTTGTGGATTGGAAACATTTTGATAATAACTCTCTATAGCTTCTTGCTCATCTACAGCATTTCCTAATGAAGTATAATAGCTTATAGATAAATTACTATTGTATGAAGTCGCTTGGTTTCCTGCTTCAGAAAGTTCAAAATATGCATGCCCATCATTATCATCATCACAAACAAGAAGATTGTCTGGCTCAAGTAAAACTGGTGGAGTATTTAAAATAAGATCAAAACTATTGTAGGCAATACACTGAGAAATTGGATCTTGAATTTTTGCCCAAATAGTTGTAGGAGTAGTACCAGAATAGTTGGTAATACTATTATCATTATTTAGAGCATCTTCTTCAGATATATAATAGGTAATGGTAGCGTTCTCAAACGGTACCGATGCTGACAATTCTTCGTTTTTTAAAGTTAAATCAAATGTAGTAGGGAGTATATTGTTTGTTTGCTCACATACTTCAAGATCTGTTACAGGTGATGAATCTTCAACACCATTTAAGTTGACAACTACAGCGTCTTCAATTTCACAGATGGAAGAAGCGTAAGGTACACTAACGCTTACACTATATGTGCCAGATTCCGTAGCTGTGATTGATGGAGTTGTGAACGGGAGTGGATTACCTTCAAAGCTCCATGAAAATACTGCTTCAGAATTATCAATTCCTGTATTTAACTCGTAAACATCGTTACATGTATTTACAACATCTCCAAGATCTACTTGTGTAGAAAATGTATTTCCTTCAATAAAAACTGCAGAATCAAAATTTTCGTCAAATTGATCAGCGATGGCTAGTTTAATGTGATAAGAAACGTTTGGCTGTATGGTAGTTTGTGCAGTTAATACAGCGGTTCTACCATTGTAATTAGTATCTCCAACATTGAATCCATCAAAATACTCTTGGTTAAGAGCTCCACAAAAACCAACAATTTCCGGACGAATGTTTTGAGTAGAAACAGGAGTGTCTGTATCTG
Source organism: Pustulibacterium marinum (assembly GCF_900116665.1). GTDB lineage: Bacteria > Bacteroidota > Bacteroidia > Flavobacteriales > Flavobacteriaceae > Pustulibacterium > Pustulibacterium marinum. The sequence continues at coordinate 18,093 of NZ_FPBK01000002.1, forward strand.
GTACTAACGTTATGTTGGTATAGGGTGCAGAATTATCAGATGGTTTAATCAAAAACGCAAAACTATCTGAGTAATTACATGGATAATCGTTCAAATATTCTTCTGACGCTAGAATATAGTTGAAGCTGATATTGTTAGAAGCTGTAATAAAATCAAACTCTATTACAGTAGTGTTCATGGTACTTGACACGCCAAGTACTTCTTCTAGATCGGGATCCGATCCCCAACTTGTTTCTCCTTCGTTTAGTGGTGTTGTGTTAAAGGAATTGCCCGTGCTGTTGGCATTTCCTGTAGTTAAAACCAGTCCGTCTTCAAAAGGAAAATTAGAGTTGCTTTTTTGAAAATAGCCGAAGCTATTGAGTCCATTAATGTTTCCGTTGATTGGAGAGGAAACATTAGAAATTTCAATACATCCTTGGAAAAGTACATCTTCGATTAACTCTTCCGGAGTCATTTCACTGTCAACAATTACCTGTTGCGCCTTAACTGTAATAGATAATAATACAGTTAAAGCCAAAAGTAGCTTTGTTCTCATACACCATTATGTCTGTTACAAGTAATTTGGGGAATCACCCGTAACTTTTTTAAGTAGGTTAATAATTAATTTGGGTATGACAAATATATAAAAAAATAAGATACGCAAACTTAAAATTAGCGTTTTAACGAAAAATTTCGCCGATAAACGATGTTTTCCTGTAGATGAACAGAAAACCAATAGTCGTCGGATGGTAATTTAAGTCCGTTGAATGTACCATCCCAACCAGCGGATTGAGGAGATAAAATGGTGATCAATTTTCCGTATCTATCAAATATTTCGATGTATTGAATGGCCGATGAATAGTTGTTATTGTATAGCACATTCCAAGTATCATTTACGCCATCATTATTCGGAGTGAAATAGTTAGGGAAATCAATAATATAGAAAGTAATTTCTGCTGTTCCGCATCCGTTGGTATCTGTTACGTAAATTGTATGTTCTCCTGGTGAAACCTGAAAAAATGTATTTTCAATGTCAAATGATTGCTCATCAATACTATACAGGTAGTTTCCAGATCCTTCGGCCGTAATCGTCACATTGTAGTTGCCAACATTTCCTGTAATGTCATAAGATATATTTGGCAGAGAAGATGTAAGAACATTGAAATTTCTCGTAGCACTACATCCGTTGTTATTAGTAACTTCTACAGAATAGCTACCAGCTTCGTTGATGTGTATAGTTGGAGTTGTAGCTCCCGTATTCCAAAGAAATTCAAAGTTAGATGTATTGCCTTGTAAACCAGAATATAGTGTTATTGATGCTGGATACGTATTTTCACAATAGATAATTTCCTGATCCTCTCCTATAGCTGGTGCCCTGTTAACAACCAGAACAATGGAAACTATACCGTAACAACCTGTATCAGTTTGCACTCTAGCGTATATGGTTTGTTGATTAGCTACATTATTTATATAGGTAGTGCTGCTCAATTCATTATTATAAAGTATAGCATCTTCTACAGATTCAAAATAGTGAATGTCAAATTGGGCTGATACATATGTTGCAATAATTTGTTCGCTATCCGATAAAGAGAAGCTGGCAAAACCATCGTTATCTTGATCGTCACATTCCGTTAAGGTAATGGTTGGTATTTCATTGGACACTGTAGAGAGTTCAATAGATGCTATAGCACTACATCCAAATTGGTTTGCTACAGCAGCATACACTATTTGTCCTGGGCTGGCATTGTAAAACGCATCTGGATTGGCTATTGGGTAGTTTTCGTTTTCAGCATTGTATAGGGAAAGATAATAGCCAGTAATTTGTATGTTTTGGTTATTGCCTGTAATTGCAGGATCTGCATTATGAAGATTGTAAACTGTGAGACCATCATTATCATCATCACATTGTGTTAGTATTGTATTTTCCACAGCTGCACTCTCGGCGTATTCTATAACTACTTCGTCATTAGCAATACAACCACTTTCTAAAATTACCTGAACACTGTATGTACCTGCTTGATCAATTTCCAAGGATGATTCATTTTCTCCAGATATCAAATTTCCATCTAAATACCATGAGAATGATTGTGCATTTTGAATGAATTCAGGAGTAAGTAAAAACGTTTCATCGTCACATAGTGGATTTCCATTTTCAATGGTATGATCCATTCCTAATTCCGCAGAGATGTCAAAACTTTCGGCTTCCAAGAAAACGGCAGAATCATATCGATAGTTTTGCTCGTCAGCGATTACCAATTTAATATGGTAAGTAGTATTGGGTGTTACAGTAGCTTCTGCTGTGAGTACAGCTGTTTGTCCATTAAAGTTTATGGGAACATTGTTATTGTTAAACGATCCAAAGTAGTTCTCGTTTTCAGCACTACATCCGCCTGGTATTTCCGGGTGAACTGTGGTTACTTGCACAGGTGTATTGGTTCCTGGGACTACAGCTATGTTGGTATAATCACCATTTTCAGGTTTTATCAAGAAAGCGAATACATCTGAATATATACAGGTGTTGCTATTACCTTCTTGATATTCTTCCGAAGCGAAAATATAATTGAACTTTATGGTATTTGCATTTGGAGTAAAATCAAACTCCAGAACCGTAGCATTTGTGGTATTGTTGATATCTAGAATAGAATTAAGATCTGCGTCACTTCCCCAATTGGCAGCATCATCATCTGACAAAGAATTATTAGGCCCTGGTACATTATCTAGTCGTCCTGTACTCATCACAATTCCACTTTCAAAAGGAAAATCAGTTCCTGTGGCGTTAAAGTAACCATAACTTTTCATGGAAGCGCCAAAATCTCCACTTACTGCATTGGTTACATTGATGTTTTCAATACAACTACTATTAATTAAGATATCTTCAATAAGTTCTTGAGGAGTATAGCTGTTTGCATCCGTTGTTATAGATTGTGCATTTGCTAAGCTGAAACTAATTAGTAATATCAATAAAAAATACTTCATGCCTTTTCAAAAATAGGGGGTGCAAAGGTACTATTCTTTCTGAATTAGAAGTTGTTAAATATGAGTTACTTATTTAAATACACCCATCCTGTATAATTTCTGTAAAGCTCATCTTGCAGTTTTAATACATAGAAATAGGTTCCTGTAGGTAAAGGTTGGTCTTTAAAAGTGCCTTCGGTAGCAATTCCGTTCCATGGTGGAGTGCTTTGATTGCCTTTGTAAACCAGGTATCCATATCTGTTGTATATCAATAAACTAAATTGATTATACACATTCCAAAGGTTTTCAATGTAAAAAGTATCGTTTATACCGTCATTGTTTGGCGAAAATCCTTGTGGAATATTGGGCGGACAATTTATCGCTTTGATCTCAAAACTATCAATGGTGTAGCAATAGGTATTGTCATACCGGTAGTAAATGGTTTGTGGCTGGTTTGTATTTTGATAGCTGCTGCTATTTGTAATTTCGTTAATTCCCAGTTCAGCATCTGTTTCAGAAAGATAAAATCCATTGAAAGTAGCTGTGTTTGTAGTATTTTCTAGCGCTTCCTCTAAATTAAATATCGCCACGTCATAACCCATATCACAACCTTCTAAATTTGTTAAAGGAACAATTTCCGGTGGATTCATGAATGAAATCTCTGTTGCAGTACTGTTATTATTGTCTTCAATTTCTGCTATAACATTTGTTTCATCCACTACAATTTCTAGTGAAAAATTATCGGGAATAGTTTCAGGGATGTTTAAAAGTGTAGTGAAAGATAATGATTCGTCAATGGCTATTTCACTATCGGTTGCTAAGGTTTCAAGAAGCACACTATCAGCATATATATCAATGGTTGTGTTTACAGGGATAGGTGCGGTACCGTCTGTATTCCATACAGAAAAATCTAGTTGTACCAGTCTGCTGTCACAATTCAACAATGTACTATTCACAGTAACTGTAGCATCGGGTAAAATACTAGCTAAAACTGTAACTATATTGTTCACCATCACAAAATCTTGTCCGGAGGTTAAAGAAATGGATAGGCTGGTATCGCCTATGGCTATGAAATCTTCTAGGTCATAGTAATCAATATCCATATTGTAGAGATTGCTACTATTGGTGAAGGAATTTGTTCCGTTAAAGGCATTATCAACTGGATTTAGATTGTTGCTTACAGGTATTGAGTTAATGCTCAGTGTCTCATTAACGCTAATTCCGGCATCTCCTTCCCAAGCTAAAAATCCAATTTTTGCAGCCTCATTATCGTAAACATTCAAGCCGTTGAGTTGAATGTTAATACTATTGGGAACATGCTGTAAACCATCATAAACATTCACTTGTTGTAGAGGGAAGTTTTCATTTTTTATGACACACACTATTGCCCAGCCACCAAAATTGGTCCCTGTTGGACAATAAGGAGAAATTACTCCTGTAAGGTCAAGATTGGAAAGAGTATAGTTTCCATTTCCCGTATTTTGTACAAGTGTTGTAACGTCGGCAAAAGCAGCGAAAAATACGCGGGTTTCGTCCAAAGCATCACTAAAAGTACGCGAAGCAGTAATAGGGGTGTTGTTCAGTTGTACATCAAAATCTCCGGTGCCTGAACCGGCCCAATATAAATATGCAGCTTCTACCAAAGTACCTTCTTCTAGGGATAAAGTAGCACTAGAAGACGTAAGAATTTCGCAGTTTATGTTGGAGCCATTTTCGCCTACGTTTAAAGTATTTCCAATGGTATGAAAGTCGTATCTGCCGTTAAATTGTTCGTAAAGGGATACGTCTTGAGCGTAGGCTGAACAAGAAAATAATATCAATATAAAACATGCTCTTTTTAAGGTTGTAAACATGGATTTTGATTAGAAACTCTAAAGATAATAAAAACCTAGGGAGTGCTAGAATCCATAGAAATGTATATTTTCGCAATTCGAATTTTTAAGCATGAAGTATACACGACTTACAAAGGAGCAGTTAGAGGAAATGCACGAAGAGTTTGCCACTTTTTTGGCAGCGCAGCAAATCACGGCTGAAGAGTGGAAAGAACTAAAAACAGAAAAACCAGAAGTAGCGGAGCAAGAATTAGATGTGTTTAGTGATTTGGTTTGGGAAAAAGTTCTGAGTAAAGTTGAATATATAGACAAAATAGATGCTCAAAGCGTGTTTCTTTTTCAAATTCAAGAACAGCAAATACGTTTAATTGTTCTTAAAACTAAAGCGCAAATAGATTGCACAACTCAAGAGGGCATGCAATGGGTTTTAGATAATTATCAACAGGAGAGTGTTGAGGTTTTTCAAGCCACTAAAAAACTATCTGAAGATAGAAATCAAGAAATATTTGAGTTAATTCAACAAGGAGGTAGTATTTCAAAAGGAGATTATTACACGTTCTTCTCTCAGTTGATTTAAATCTTTCTTGTTATTCATAACGAAGTGCTTCTACCGGATCTAGTTTTGCAGCTTTGATAGCTGGATAAACTCCTGAAATAATAGCAACAATAGCTGAAATGACAATAGCCCATACTGCTGCGGACCAAGGAATAATAAAGTCAAAACCTGCGATTTTAGAAACATAGAAGCCTATGATTACTCCAAAAGTGATTCCTACCAAAGCACCTAATTGAGCCACTAAAGCAGTTTCTACAAAAAATTGAAGTACGATAGAAATTTTTTTGGCTCCCAATGCTTTTCTAATGCCTATTTCTCGTGTTCTTTCTGTCACTGAAACCAGCATTATATTTAGCAATGCTATGGATGAACCAAAAATAGTTATGAATCCAATAATAGCTCCTGCAAACGTAAGTCCGCCGGTAATATTTCCAATTCGATTGATCAAATCATCTGATCTTCGAATCCCGAAATTAGAATCTTCAATAGGACTCAAACCTCTAATATTTCTAAACGTAATAATTGCATTGTCTATAGAACTATTTAAAAATTCTTTTTTGGAAATACGTACGCTTACAGAATAATTAACATTGGCAAGGGTGTAGATAGACCTTGCAAGTTGCAACGGAATAATAACGCGGTTATCTTGGTTATTACCAAAAGTGGAACCTTTTTCCTTCAGAATACCAATTACTTTAAATTTATTACCGCGAATGCTTATTATTTTTCCAATTGGGTTGATGTCCTTAAATAATTTATCTCTGAATGAAGATCCTAAAACGCATACATTTACATTGTTTGAAATGTCTGTAGGATAAAAATCACGACCATCTTCAATTTCTAATCCGCTATTGCTAATAAAGTTTTCATCTGCTCCAATGACAGATACTTCTGGATCTGTTTTTTCACTTTCATATTTTACTTCTGCTGTTGAAGTTCCATAAAATGAAACGGATGTTTGGGCAAAAGGTGTTGTGAATTTTTCCTTGAAGTCAGAAGCTTGTGCGTATGATATTATAGGATTTATTTTTTGAGTTTCTCCAGATCCCTGTGCTCTAAAATCGGTATCATATCTGCTTAAATTGAACGTATTGGCTCCCATGGAAGCAAAATCGCTGGAAAGTGTATTTTCTAAAGCAGAAACAATACTAAGAATCCCAACCAAAGCGGTAATTCCCAAAGAAATAATCATTACGGTTAAAATGGTTCGTAATGCCTGACTTTTAATAGCGTCAAAGGCTATTTTAATGTTTTCGGAGACCTGTGTAAACTTCATAACGTTTTATAAGACTCTAACAGTTTCATTTTGTTACAAAATAATAGGTACAAAAATTTAGAGACAATATTTATAGAATTCCAACGCCGTAAGAGTTCTTAATTTGAGCCATTACAAAAGTACTTTGCGTACTTCCAATACTTTTTACTTCTCCCAGTTTGTTGAATACAAAGTCTTGATAGGCTTTCATGTCTTTCACATGTACTTTGAGCAGAAAATCAAAGTCACCTGAGATATTAAAACACTCTACTACTTCTTCAATTTTCAAAATATCGGCCACAAAATCGTTTCCTATATTCTTATCATGTTTTTTTAGTTTGATATTACAGAAAACTAGAAAGCCTTGATTCAATTTTTCAGCATTCAAAATGGCGATGTATTTTTCTATATAGCCATTTTTTTCTAAACGTTTGATGCGTTCAAAAACCGGTGATGGTGATAGGTTTACTTTTGCAGCAAGCTCTTTTGTAGTAAAATTTGAATTTTCATGAAGTATTTTCAGAAGTTGTAAGTCGGTATTATCTAAGTTTTCCATAGAATATTTTTCTGTTTGATGATTGATTTAGTTTTGGTAAAAGTATTAAATTCTGTTTTAATGTATTGATTAGTTTTATTTACTTCATTTATAGGTTAGGTAAGAATTATATTTTGTCGATGGTAATTTTGTAGGAGTAATAACCTATAAATTTAAATATATGTGTAGTATTTCAAATGCTCCTTTTAGAGCAGATACTGTAGGAAGTTTTTTAAGACCTAAAGTTTTAAAAGAAGCTCGACAAGCTTTTGAACAAGGAAATATTTCTCAGGAATCACTTCAGAAAATAGAAGACGAAGAAATTATCAAATTAATAGAGAAACAGCGTTCTTTAGGATTAAAAGCCATAACAGATGGTGAATTTCGCAGGTCTTGGTGGCATCTTGATTTTTTCTGGTATTTTGACGGAATTGATAAAGTAGTGCTAGATGAAGGCTATAAATTCCAAGGTGTAGAGTCTAGAGCGGAATCTGCGAGAGTAACCGGGAAAATTAGATTTACAGATCATCCTTTTTTAGCCCATTTCGATTTTTTAAAGGAACAAATAGGAGAGGGTGAAGCTGTAGCACGCCAAACCATTCCTGCACCTGCGCAATGTTATGCAGAACTGTTTAGAGGAGAAAATGCCCAGGCTGCCCATGAAGTGTATGAGGACGTGGAAGCACTTAAAAAAGATCTTATCAAGGCGTATCGTGATTTTATTTTGGCATTGTATGCTAAAGGTTGTAGAAATTTACAATTAGATGATTGTACGTGGGGAATGCTGTGTGATAAGGATTTCTGGACTACAATGGTTTCAAATTCTGATTACAATCCGGAAGATTTGATAGCACTGTATTTGTCTTTAAACAACGAAGTTTTGAAAGGTTTGCCAGAAGATCTAACCGTGAACACACATGTTTGTCGTGGAAATTTTAAATCTACCTGGGCAGCTTCTGGCGGTTATGAAAGAGTAGCCGAAAAACTATTTGGTGAGGAATTGGTGAACGCTTATTATTTGGAATTTGATACTGACCGAGCTGGTGATTTTTCTCCGTTAGCAAAATTATCACCAGGTAAAAAAGTGGTTCTTGGTTTGGTGTCTTCTAAAGAAGCTACTCTAGAAAATAAAGAAGCTATCATAAAGCGAATTAATGAGGCGAGTGAGTATGTTCCTTTGGAAAATTTATATTTAAGTCCTCAATGTGGATTTGCTTCTACTGAAGAAGGAAATTTATTGACAGAAGAGGAGCAGTGGACCAAAATCAAGCTGATCAAAGAAATTGCAGAAGAAGTTTGGGGTGCTTAAATAGTGTCAAAAAAAAAAAGCAGCTTTTATTGAAGCTGCTTTTTTTACTTATGATTGTTGATTAAATGAATTGCATCCAATCTGATTTATCTCTGTAATCCATGATAGGTTCTGCATTATTATAATCTTCAAGATCAGAAACTAGTTGTTTTACGTCCATTTCCATGTGCTTTGCGCAGTTTTCATAAAGATCATTTCTGAATCCTTTGTCGTGCATTTCAGCAACATATTGTAAACAAACCAAACGAGCAATTACTTTACCTATAACTACCAATTGGCGTTGTGCAAGACTATCTGGTAAGGTAAATTGAAGATGTTTTTTGAATCTTGGAGCTACTAAAGCAGTACGTTCCATATCGGTTAAGAAATCAGCAAGTTTAGTTTGCTTGCTTCGTTTCATTAATTTTACACATCCTTCTGCAATTTGTGTATACAGCATTTCGTTGGATCCTTCAAAAATCTGGAAAGGTCTACTGTCTACAATTCCACGTCCTGCAATATTGTCTAATTTATAGCCGCTAGAACCGTTTAATTGCACACAAATTTGAGCTGCTTCTTGCATTAAATCTGTTACCAAAGCTTTCATACTATTGGCTTCTAAACCATTTCCTGAAACTTCGTGTTCAATACCACTCATAGAAGAACTACGAGCACACATTCCAGAACATAGCGTATAGGAAGATTGAATTCTTGAAAGTTGGAATTTTACTGAATCTAACTGAGACAATTTCTGTCCGCTAACGATTCTGTTATCACAATGAGTTAAAGCTTCGTCCAGCATTCTTTGCAAAAAGCCCATTCCCATTCCTGGAAACTGTAAACGACTTCTGTGCAAAATGTCTAGCATCATTTTGATACCGGTACGTGGCTGTTGTAATTTTTGATTTTTAGGAACGGTTAAATCAATATCATTTAAACCATAAGGAATCATGTATAATCCTAGATTGTTATAATATTCATCTACCGGAATTTTTTGTTCTGGTTTGCTGTCATCTGTTACAAAAAACTCAATATCTCTTGCTAAATCACCGGATTCAGATTTTTTACGAGCGGCAACGATCCAATAATCAGCCATTCCTGTAAGTCCTTGCCAGTGTTTTTTTCCTTTTAAAAAGAAACTATCTTCTTTTTCAACATAGGATGTTTGCATGTTCAAAGCATCACTACCAAAATCTGGTTCGGTAATCATTAAACCGCCCATGGCTTGCTTGTTCATGAATTTATCAAAGATTGGAGCTTTGATATCTATGTGTCCATATTTTGCAATAGGCTCCAAGAAAAGAGCAATGTTGATACCAAAAGTAAGTGACAATGGTAGAGACTCGTAAGAAGCGGCAGATAGCACGCTTAAACATTCTTTTACTTCCATACCACGTCCTCCAAATTCGGTAGGAACTGCAACAGATAAAGGGTTCAATTTCATGATTTCGTTCCACACTTTATCAGGCAATCCACGGCTCATACTTAGCTCGTTGATATTCTCTTCCTGATTAAAAAGGGTGTGGAGTCTTTTACGAAACCTATCAATAAAATCACTAAAATCTTCTTTCATATATTGTGTTATGTTTCTAATTTGCTTTACGTTAATCAATTTTAAAAAAGAACTAAAAGCACTTTAGTTATGGTCATGTTTTACTGCGCTGCAAGATAGGATTTTAAGTTTAAGTAAAATATCATTTTTTAAGATTATATAGATATATATTGCATTAAATTGATATTTATCATGTTTTTATGGGCTAGAAGTTAATAATTTAGAAGTTTTGCTTTTCAAAAAATAAAAAACCAGCCCGAAAGCTGGTTTTTACAATACGTTTATACAGTTGTAAATTATGCTCCTTTAAGAGATTTCATATCGATTACAAATCTATATTTCACATCGGCTTTTACAACTCTGTCCCAAGCCTCGTTGATATTCTGAATGTCTATCATTTCGCATTCAGGTAATACGTTATGTTCTCCACAGAAATCAAGCATTTCTTGTGTTTCTTTAATTCCTCCAATCATGGAACCGGCAATGTTTTTTCGTTTTGAAACGAGTAACCCACCATGAACGGCGTCTAGTGGTTCAATGGCACCAACCATTGCCATGGTTGTATCTCTTTTCATTAAAGTTACATATGGGTTTACATCATGACCTACGGGAACTGTATTCAGTAAAAAATCAAAAGAGTTTGCATGTTTTTTCATTTGTTCCTCGTCTGTTGAAATTAAAACTTCATCAGCTCCAAGCATTTTGGCATCATCTGCTTTTCCTGGTGAACGCGTAATCATTACAACATGTGCACCAATAGCATGAGCAAATTTGATACCCATGTGTCCAAGTCCACCAAGACCAATAACACCTACTTTATCTCCTTTTTTTACATTCCAATGTTGTAATGGAGACCAAGTGGTGATTCCTGCACAAAGTAGCGGTGCAACTTTAGCAATATCTAAGTTTTCAGGAACACTTAAAACAAATTTTTCATCTACTACAATTTTTTCTGAATAACCTCCGTAGGTATGGCCGCCCAAGTGTTTGTCTGCTCCACCATAGGTCATAGTAGCGCCGTTTTCACAATATTGTTCCAAATGTTCTTTACAAGCGCTACATTCCTGGCATGAATCTACCATACAACCAACGCCAACCAAATCGCCAGTTTTAAATTTTGTCACTTCATCACCAACTGCGGTTACGCGGCCAACAATCTCATGTCCCGGTACTACAGGATATTTTGCCGGACCCCATTCACTTCTTGCGGTATGAATATCACTGTGGCAAACTCCACAATAAAGAATATCAATTTGTACGTCGGTAGCTACAAGATCTCTTCTGTCGATTTGTAATAAATCCAATTCGGCAGTTTCTGATTGTACTCCGTATGCTTTTACATTTTCCATAGTGTATCTTTTTTAAGGGTTTTTAATATTTTATATTTTTTATAAAGACAAAGCCTTTTTTACCTCCGGAATTACTTTGGTTCCGTAAAGTTCTATGGCTTTCATAAGGTCTTTATGCTTTGGTCCACCAACATCAATGTGGGCAACAAATCTTGTTAATCCAAACATTTCAATGGTGTTAATTATTTTTTCGGTTACGGCTTCTGCTTCTCCCATGTAGAGAGCTCCTTCCGGACTCATACCTCCCAGAAATTGCATTTGACTGTATTTTGGCCATCCACGCTGGCTTCCTATTCTGTCCATTTGTGCTGCATAATATGGAAAATAGTTTTCAGTAAGATGCTCCATAGATTCACTTATAAAACTGTGTGAATGTACAGCAACTTGCATTTTACTCATGTCATGACCATGTTTTTCATACTGTTCTTTGTAGAAGTCGATCATAGGTTTAAACTGCTTTGGCATTCCTCCAATAATTGCAAAAATTATAGGAAGTCCTAATCTTGCTGCACGATAGACAGATTCTGGTGTTCCACCAACGGCAATCCAAACGGGTAGCTTTTCTTCTGGTCTTGGATATAAAGTTTGATTGCGTAAAGGTGCTCTAAATTTTCCTTCCCAATTGATGATTTCTTCTTCATTCAATTGTAAAAGCAGATTTAATTTTTCCTCAAACAATTCATTATAATCACTTAAATTATATCCGTATAAAGGAAAAGATTCTGTAAAACTACCACGACCGGCTACTATTTCTGCTCTGCCTTCAGATAGTAAATCAATGGTTGTAAAATCTTGATACACTTTTACAGGATCTGCGGAACTTAAAACAGTTACGCCACTTGCCAATTTTATTTTATTTGTAACGGTAGAAAGTGCAGCCAATACTATTTCTGGGGAAGAAACAGCATAATCTGGGCGGTGATGTTCACCAAGAACAAAGCTGTCTATGCCTATTTCTTCGGCAAGTTTCACTTGTTCTACCATTTCTTTTAAACGCTCTTGTGGAGATTGAAACGCACCTTTTGAATTATCAAAGGTGAGGTCTCCAAACATTCCAATACCAAATTCCATTTTTGTTGTTTGTTTTTAATATAGTAACGATTTTCTGGAAATTACCTGATTTTAAGGTAATTTAACTTTATACATGGCATAAGGATATTCGGTTTTGTCTTTTCCATTGTTCCATTTAGGTAAACGCTGTAATTGTGAACAAGTGAAGTATAAATAACCATCCGAACCTGTACCAAGAGAATCGGGCCATAATAGTCGCGAATCTTTCACTAAAGTATGTAATTTTCCGTCCGGACTCAGATATTGAATACTATAATCGGGGGAAGTAGTGAGGTAAATGTTTCCTTTTTCATCTGCTACCAAACCGTGAGTAATACCAACCTTTCCCATATCTTGAACTTTCTCAACAAGTGATTCGTTATCTAGATTTTCATCAGCTAAATATTTCGTTTCAATTCTGAAAAGATGCTCTTTGTTTATAGGTTTAAAATAGAAGTATTGGTAATCCTTTGTGAGCGCAATTCCGTTTACGTTTGAAGAAAATGGTTTTCCATTTTTGTCTTTCATTTCGTCTCCGTTATAAGTAATTACAATAGCATCTGCCTTTGTATATTTTGAATTTTGAAGAACTGTTCTTGTTTTTCCTGTTTGAAGGTTTAGTACCACAATTCCGGCTTGGCCAGGATCGGAGAGGTAAGCTAGATTTCTCTTTAGATCAACACGCACATCATTTAAACCAGAAGTAGCTTTATCAAGGTCTTCAAATAGATATGTTTTTTCAATAGTGTTAGTTTTGGTATTTATTTTAACCAATTTGAATTTTCCGGTATTGGCATCGCCATCACCAAAAATACTGCTTTTGCCTGCTGGCTTAGAATCTAAAACCCATACATAATCTTCTGCATCTACATATAAATCTTGAACTCTTAGAAAGTGATTTTTATAAGTTCCTTTAGTATTCCATTCTTTATTGGGATATGGATATATATTTCCATCTTTTTCTTCTGTGAGGGTATATTTTCCGTTTCCATCATAATTAGGAAAAGCCACAAAAACTCTGTTTGTAGAGGTTACGCTTAAACCAATAGCCATGCTTTTTCCAAAGCTTGCTACTTGTTCTAAATCGTCGCTATGGATTCTTTTTTGGGAAGTTCCTGAAATGGAGTAGAGAAATAGGAATAGGAGGGGGAGTATTTTTTTCATCGATTGTTTTTCAGTAAAAATAGCCTCAATAATTGTGTATACAAATGTTTAAGCGTTAAGGCTTTCTTAAACCAATTGTTAAAAATGAAGCAATAAAAAATGCTTTTCCGGGGGGAAGATGGAAAAGCATTTCTTTACTGAGGGGTAAAGTTGGGGAAACTAAATATTTACACGAAGTGGTATATGTATTAGTTCATCTATAGGCCTTCTAACAAATTTTCCGGCCTTCATATTATGTTTGTTTAAAACTTCATTAATCTGTTTTTGAGAGAAATAAGCAATAGAACCTACGAAATGAAGCGGGTATTTTTTTGCTTCCTCTAAGTACAGATTGATATGTGTGTCTACAAAAGATTCAATAGCCGATTTGATGAGTTCTTGAACAAAGGGATCTTCTAGATGCTGAAACAAAAACTTTGCATACGTAGCTAAATACGCATTTGCATTTGGTTTTTTGTACAGGTTCTCTTTAATGATTCCTGGATCTATGTCAAACTCAGCTTCAAACTTCGTTTTTAAATGTTCTGGTAGTTGGTTGAAAAAATATGCTCTGAGCAATAGTTTGCCCATGCTATTTCCACTGGCGTCGTCCATAATGGTGTACCCCAAGGTTGGCATTCTGGTAATTATTTTTTCACCATCATAATAGCAACAATTGGAACCGGTTCCTAAAATGCTAACAATTCCGGGAGCATCTTTTGTACAGGCGTGCACTGCTGCATCTAAATCTTCCAAAACTTGCAAATAGGTAGCCTTTTTAAAGAATAGTTGGAATACTGCTTTCACTTCTGTTTGGCTAATTACGGTTCCACAACCAGCTCCATAAAAATATACTTCGGTAACAGTATCTTTGATTTCTGCTAGTTCGTGACACTCTGTAAGTCTTTCCATAATTTGCTTATTGGAAAGTATCGCAGGGTTTATGCCACGCGTACGCACTTTAAAAATAGGTTCCTTTTGCTCATTGATACCAATCCAATCACATTTGGTAGAGCCTGCATCGGCAATTAAAATCATACAAGGTATTGGTGTTTCTTAATAAAAATAGCGTCTAAAAGCTTCTATCGCTGCATAATCTGCCAATCCTAAGCTATGATATTTATCTGCCGTTGTTTTGTTTCTATCTTCTGCACGTACCCAGAATTCTCTACTATCATCTCCTTGAAACATTACACCATCTTTCTGAGACTGATGATAAAAAATTGCTTTTCTTTTTCTTAGAACCTGGTCTGGACTCATAGGTACAGCCATGTCTATCTCGTGCATATCCCATTCATGCCAAGCACCACGGTATAGCCAAACCCAGCAATCTTTCATGAAATCTTTGGTTTTGATTTCTTCCAACGCGGCAAAAATACCATCCAAGCAAACGCGGTGCGTTCCATGAGGATCTGCTAAATCTCCAGCAGCATAAATTTGATGTGGTTTGATCTCGTCTATGATATCATAAATGATTTTCACATCCTCCGGTCCAAGTGGTTTTTTCTTAACTTTTCCTGTTTCGTAGAACGGAAGGTTTAAGAAATGAACTTGTTCATCTGGAACGTTGAAATAACGAGTAGCTCCCAAAGATTCTTTCTGGCGAATGATTCCTTTTAACTGACGTGTTTCAGGTGAATCTGGGGCGTATTCTGTATTGCTAAGTACATCATCTACAACTTTTTTGTAGAATTCATCATCTGGATTTAAGCTTAAAGCAACTTCGGCAAATTTGATAGCTTCACCGTTAGAAACCGCAATGTTACCCGATGTTTGATAACATACGTGTACTTCATGTCCTTGACTTACCAAACGGTCAAATGTACCTCCCATGGAAATTACATCATCATCTGGGTGTGGACTAAAAATAATTACTCGTTTCTTTTCTGGAGTAGCTCTTTCTGGTCGGTTGGTATCATCTGCATTTGGTTTACCACCTGGCCAACCTGTAATCGTATGTTGAAGTTTGTTAAACATTTTAATGTTAAGGTCGTAAGCTGTACCTTCTTTTACAAGTAAGCCTTCCATACCGTTATCATTATAATCTTTATCTGTTAGTCTTAAGATAGATTTTCCTGTTTTTTCGCAAAGCCAAACAACTGCTTTTGCAGCTAAATCTTTTGACCATTCTGGAGAACCAACTAACCAAGGTGTTTTGATTCTTGTTAATTCAGCAACAGCTTCTACATCTAAAACAAATGTTACATTGTTATGATTTTGAAGATAAGTTGCTGGCACGTGACCGTCTATTTCACCTTCTATGGTTTCTTTGATTATTTCAGCTTTGTTTTGTCCCCAAGCTAAAAGTACTACGCGTTTTGCTTCCATTACGGTTCTAATTCCCATTGTAATAGCTTTCTTAGGAACATTTTCCAATCCTAAAAATGCAGGAGCAGCGTCCACTCGCGTAATATGATCAAGGGTAATTAAGCGTGTTCTTGAATTGGCATGAGAACCTGGTTCGTTGAAACCAATGTGTCCTGTTCTACCAATACCTAGTAACTGAAAATCGAGACCGCCGTAGCTTTTGATTTTTTCTTCATAAGAAACGCAAAAATCGTAAATCTCTTCCGGTTGAATGTCTCCTTTTGGAATATTGATATTTTCTGGTTCAATATCAATATATTTAAATAAGTGTTCATGCATGAAGTAATGATAACTCTGCGCATTTTGCGGTTGCATGAAATAGTATTCGTCAAGGTTAAAAGTAACTACGTTTTTAAAACTCAGCCCTTCTTCCTTATGCTGGCGCACCAATTCTTCGTACACCCGAATAGGTGACGAGCCAGTTGCTAACCCTAAAATGCAAAGCTCATTTTTTGCTTGTTTGCTTTTGATAAGGGAAGCGATTTCATTAGCCACTGTGGTAGAAGCGTCTTTTGAATTAGAAAAGACAACATTGTGAATTTTCTCGAAACGTGTGTTTTCAAAAATCCCGGCTTCTCTGTAGCTAATGTCAGATGCATTTGTGTATTGATCTTCAATAACCATTGTCTAATTGCTTTATTGGTGAATTATAAAATTAGTGAAAATGCGTTGCGAGTTGTAGAAAATTCGACGAACAACGGATTACAGCAAACCAAAAATGCAATTAGACAATAGAAATTGCTAAAAAAGATTTATTTTTTTACTTCATAACCTTTTATACCATAGTACATAAGGTATGCATAACAAATAATAGGTAATAAATATGAAACTTGAACACCAACGCTATCTGCAAGTGCTCCTTGTATTAATGGAACAATAGCTCCACCTACAATAGCCATTACTAAAAGTGAAGATGCTTTGGAGGTTTCTTTACCTAGACTTTTAACTGCTAAAGTGAAAATATTTGGGAACATTACCGAGTTGTACAAACCAATGGTGATCAAAGCCCACATAGCAAAATGACCTGTTCCAAAAACGGCAATCAACAGCGCAATAATGATAATTCCACTGAAAACAGCTAACGTTCTGTTTGCTTTGTTTTTTCCGATGTAGAAGGCAATCAGATTTAGCACAACCAAGCCTACAAATATAATCGCAAGGTCTAATTCTTGATTGGTAACCCAGTATGCGTATCCTAAGGAAAGTACACCAATGACCGCCAGGTATAAATTTCGTTTTTTGCTTGTAAGATCTGCCAAGAAGATAGAACCAAAAAATCTACCAACCATAGCGCCACCCCAATACATAGAAAGGTATAAACTTGCTTCATCATGCGTAAAACCTGCAATAGAATCTTCCGCAAGGAAATTTACAAGAAAACTACCAATAGTAACTTCAGCTCCCACATACATAAAGATACCTACCATTCCCAGTACCAAATGTTTATGACGGAAGATGCTTGCATTGGTATCGGTAACCAATTCATCATCGTCACCACCAACCGCAGGTAGTTTAAAAAGTTTGATAAGAACGGCCAAAACAACCAAAGTAATCGCAATTCCAATATAAGGACCTTTTACTGCGTCTGCACCAACATCTTCAGCAACGGTTCTAAAAATTAAATAACTACCAACAATCGGAGCTAATGTGGTTCCAAGTGCGTTGAAAGCTTGCGTTAAGTTCAATCGGCTAGAAGCTGTTTCTGGTTTACCAAGTAAACTTGCATAGGGATTTGCTCCAATTTGTAAAATGGTAACTCCAGATGCTAACACAAAAAATGCGCCTAAGAATAAAGGATATTGAAGTGTTTCCGCAGCCGGATAAAACATAAGACTGCCTATTGCTGATAAAATTAATCCTATTACGATTGCGTTTTTGTATCCAATTTTTAGAATAGGATCGCCTTTGGTAACAGAAATAATGTAGTAAATCAAAGAAATGATAAAATAAGCAGCAAAAAATGTAAACTGAATGAAAATTGCTTCAGTGTAATTTAAATTGAAAACTGCTTTTAGTTTTGGAATTAAAATGTCGTTCATACTGGTTATAAAACCCCACATGAAAAACAACGTTGTAATTACCGCTAACGGTCCACCATAGTTGGCGTTAGGGTTGTAGTTAGAGTTAGTGGTAGAAGCACCACCGCTTACTTGAGCCATTTGCTAGTATTTAAATTTGTTTGTGTTTGTTTGAATTCTTGTCTTCGCAAAAAAAGAGCACTTGAATTGCGCACTTGTGATGATAAGAATTACACAAATGTAAAATTCTCAATTCTTTTCGCATAAATTTATAAGTTAATAATCGCTTTTTTTGGTATTCGGTATGGTGTAAAAATCAACGAATACGTTTTCATTTTATCACTTCAATTTTAAAGCTACATATTTTATGTGACTGCGATTGTGCGTATACGTTATGTGAATAATTCCATTTTCACTTTGGATAATAGCCGGATAACTAAATTCTCCTTCTTTTTCATTTTCAAGTTGATAAATATCTGTCCAGTTTTCACCATCCTTTGAGTAAGCAAGGTTCAGTTTGTTTCTGCCTTCCCACCAATTTTTTCCTTCCGGAAGTGGGTTGTATACCATCAAAAAATCACCATTTTTTAAAGTAACTGCATCAATACCGGAATTTGGATTTGGAAGTGATGACTTTGCAAAATTGGTCCAGGAAGAACCATGATCTGAGCTAGTACTTGTTAGAATATAATCGGCATTACTTCTAAAAAAAGCTTTCAAGGTTCCATCTTTCAATTCAATAATAGTTGGTTGAATTACTTTATATTCAGCCTCTGGATGAACCAGAATTTTTCGCCATGTTTTTCCATTATCATCAGATAGTTCCATGTGTGCATGCCAAACAGCACCATTATCTAGTTCTACACTTGACGGAGCAATGATCCTACCATTTTTTAATTGGATTGGTTTGTTTTTGATAGGTCCCAAAATACCATCAGGAAATTTTTTTTCAGTAGACCATGTTTTTCCAAAGTCTGTGGAAGTTTTGTAAGCTCCCCACCATGTAGAAGGTGATGGACCTATTTTATAAAAAAGAAACAATGTGTTTTCAGAATTTTCAAAAAGCACCGGATTCCAGGTTGGGTAGCTTAATGTGTCGTTTACAAAACCATCTGCTGCTTTTTTAGGAACCGACCATTTTCCGTTTTCGAGCATGCTTGTATAAATACTCACATCTGGATTTCTTTCTTCGGTACCACCAAACCAAGAAGCCATAATGTTGCCATTGGATAATGCTACAACGGTAGAAGCATGTGCTTGTGGAAATGGCGCTTCGTTATAGATAAATTCTGAAGTAATTAGAGTGATCTTTTCTTCTTGAGCTTTCACGAAATTTGTGATAAAACTAAATAGGATTGTATACAAAAGAAGTCGTTTCATACTTTTTAATAAAAATGAAGGAGGGTGGCAGCCCTCCTTCAACAGTCAAACAAATAACCTTACCTTAAAATATCGTTTCAACATGAGAATTATTGAAGCAAGGTTGTTAAGATGGGTTTCGTAATTCCCGAAACCGATGTTTTTATATCTTCGTTCAATTGTTCGAAAATTACAATTGAATTTCCTTTTTCTTTTAACCAACAACCTGAAAGGTACAAGGTTTGTTGCGGTCCTAGTTTGTAATATCTTCCAAGATTGTGTCCGTTGATAAAAACAATTCCTTTACCCCATTTTTCCATATCTAGAAAAGTATCGCCTACTTTTTCCAAATCAAAAGTTCCGGAGTAGAGTATAGGAGTATTTGGTTTTGATGCTGTCGTTTTTTCTATAGTCGGAACTTCATCAAACGGAGCTTTGTACATTTTCCAACCACCAGTAATTTCATAATCGTTGATGGTTACCGGACTGATGATTCCTTTTGAATTTTCAGGAATTTGTGCTCCGTAATTAATTCGACCTAAATTTTCTACCAAAATTTCTAAGCGACCATTAAACGGAATTTGAATATCCATTTCGTACTCATTGAACATTCGGTTAAGCGTTCCTACATATTTTCCGTTTACATAAATGGTAGCAAAATCTCGCAAGCCAGGAATTTGTAATGTTCCGTTAATCGGTTGCGTAAATTTCTTTTGATATAACACATAACCAAAGCCTTGATTAAGCTCTTCAAAACTTAAAGGATTGTTATTGGTAACAGGTTTTGATTTTTTAATGTATGCCAATGCATCGGTATGTTTGTTTAATTGTATTTCATCAATAGCAATTACCGGAATTTGAGCTGGTATTTCCGGAATTTTATAATCTACATACGCTTTCATTACATTTCTGATAGCAGTGTATTTTGGAGTTACCCAACCAGCCTCAGAAATTGGAGCATCATAATCATAACTAGTAATATCAGGTTGAATATCGTGCTCGTCGTTGTAATTTGCTCCTGAAGTAAAACCAAAGTTTGTTCCACCATGCGCCATGTAAAAATTGAAACTCACTTTATTTTTCAAATACGTTTCGGTTTGATTTGCAATGGTTTCAGCATCTATTTCTACAAAAGGTTCTGCCCAATGATCTAACCAACCTGGGTAAAACTCTGCAACCATATACGGACCTTCATTATTGTGATATTGATTGACCGCTTTTTTGAGATTGTTGACATTGTTTTCTCCGTTTGCGGTAGGCAATACTCCTTCAATAGCGCCGCCATCAAAAAGCCAAGAACCGTCTGAAGTGAAAAACGGACCATCTAAACCAGATTCTTTCAACATGGTAAAAATGGCTTCTCTATACTTTTTATGATCTTCTTTCGAAATGTCTTCGCGTTGCGCAACATAGGATCCAAATTCATTTTCTGCTTGAACCATGATGATGTTTCCACCTTTACTTGCCTGAAATGGTTTAATTTGTTCAGCAAGTTCGTTGATATACACTTTACAAGAATCTAAAAATGCTTGGTTATTTTCTCTGATTTTTAACTCAGGATTTTTTTGCAACCACCAAGGGTATCCACCAAATTCCCATTCGCCACAAGCATAAGGTCCCGGACGGAGAATTACAAATAATCCTTCTTCTTTGGCGATTTTGATAAATTCTTTAAGATCTCTATTTCCTGTTTCCCAATCCCATTTTCCGGGAGCAACATTGTGGTAGTTCCAAAAAACATAGGTTGCAATGGCATTTAAACCCATTGCTTTTGCCATTTGTAAACGATGACGCCAATATGGTTTTGGAATTCTGCTAAAATGCATTTCTCCTGAGTGAATTTGAATAGGTTTCCCGTTGTAAACAAATTCACCATTTTCAATTTTGAAATTGGTTTTTTGAGCCTGAATATTATTTGAGAATAGACAAATAACCAAGGCTATTTTTAGTAAAAATCGCATGATTTAATAAACTTCAATATTAGAAATTAACGGACTAGCTTTGGCGCTTTCTATGGTTACTTTGATAGCAGAAGCATTTACTTCTGGGAATTGTAAAATACGTTTGTAACCAATGGTTGTGCCTTCGGTAACTTTTTTCCAAGTTCCATCTACAAGGGCTTCAATTTTGAATTTTTCTACGCGTTGTCCTAATGCTATGTACTCCTGTAATAGTATAAAATTAACTTCTTTTGGAGCTGAAAATTCAATTTCTAAAGATGATGCCATTACATTATCGTCTGTAGCCCAATAGGTTTCTTCGTCACTGTCAAGTACATTTTCCGGTGCATAAGTCTTTGATTCACCTCTATAATTAGCAGCTTTCACTTTTGCATTTTCAGCAAGATTTTCAGCAAAAACGCTGTCTAATATTTTACGAAATCCTAATAATGATTCCACATCATTTTCATGAAAAAGTCCGCGTTGATCTGGTGGAATATTTAGTAAAAGGTTAGAACCTCTACCTACAGATTCCATATAGGTTTTGAATAATTTTTGAGGTGATTTTACCAATGAATCTTCTTTTTTATGATAAAACCAACCTGGTCTTATAGACGTGTTTACCTCAGCAGGAATCCAATCTGTTCCATCTTCAGATCCATGTTGAAGAAGATCTTCAATACCAGCTTTTCCAGCGTATAAAGTATCTGGTGTTATGGTATTCCAATTGGTTTCGGCACCTTCACCACGCTCGTTACCAACCCATCTAAGGTCTGGGCCAGCATCGCTAAAGAAAAGTACGGCTGGTTGCATTTTAGAGACCATTTCTAAAGTGGTAGGCCAGTCATAATAATTTTGTTTGTCAATTCTTCGTTCTTCATTTGCTCCGCCGTAATAGCCATCGCCACCATTAGCGCCATCGAACCACATTTCAAAAACGTCTCCGTAATTGGTAAATACTTCTTTTAATTGATTTCTGTAGTATTCTACATAGGATGCTTCTCCATAATCTGAACGATTTCTATCCCAAGGTGATAAGTAAATACCAAATTTTAATCCATATTTTCTAGCAGATTGAGCTACTTCTTTTACCAAATCACCTTTACCTTCTTTGTAAGGTGAATTGGCAATATCATGTTCTGTATAATCTGAAGGATACAGCGCAAAACCATCGTGATGTTTAGCGGTTAAAATAACGCCTTTGAATCCTGCTTTTTGCAGTGTTTCCATCCATTGGTCAACGTCTAAATCAGTTGGATTGAAAAGTGCTGGTGATTCATCTCCAAATCCCCATTCTTTATCGGTAAAGGTATTTATGGTGAAATGAATAAACGCATTTAACTCCATATGTTGCCAAGCCAATTGTTCTTTGGTTGGAGTTGGTCCAACAGCTTCCGGAGCTTTTACTTCTTTTTCCTCAGCACAAGAAAAAAGTAGGAGTGAAGCCAAGCTTACTGTGGATATGTTTTTAATGATTCTTTTCATAGCGGGTTATTTATCTAATTGAAAATGCCAATGCGGCACTATTCTTTTGGTTTCTAACTTCTTTTGGTATTGAAATGATTAATTGATTATTTTTGATTTTGTAATCAACTTTTTTACCGGTAGATAGTAGTTTGATAGTTGGTTTTTTTTCTGGAATATTTTTAGAAATAGTAATGGTTTTAGGCAATGCTTCGCCATCTTCAAAAAGGGCAATAGCGTAGATGGTGTCATCATTTTTGGTGAAATATACATTTCCATCTTCGTATGCGTCAATAGCTCTTGTGTTGTATATAGCGTCACCGTTTTTGTCTAGCCAAGCACCAATAGCTTCCAATTTTTCTACAACTTCTAATGGCAACAAACCGTCTGGTTGTGGACCAACACCCAACAATAGATTTCCGCCTTTGGCAACTACTTCTACCAAAGTATGGATTACTGTTGTTGGCGATTTGAAAGGATCATTAGGAACGTATCCCCAGTTATTACCTAAGGGTAAACAACTTTCCCAAGGATTGTTCAGTTTTGTATCCGGTACTTTACGTTCTGGAGTTTGATAATTTTCATACGGGCCGTGAACAGTTCTATCTGCAAAAATAATTCCCGGTTGTGCTTTACGGGCCATTTCTGCAATGCGAGGCATATTTATATCTTGACTAGCTTCAGGAATTGGAGCTCCCCATGCACGAACTTCGTCATTTACAGTTTCTTTAGGACGAACCCAGCCACCATCTAGCCAAAGTAAATCAATACTTCCATAATCATGCATTAATTCGCTGATCTGATTGTATGAAAATTGCTTGAATTTATTCCAGCGATCGGCATATTTTTCAATATCGTAGTTTGCATTTCTGTTTGGAGTAGCATACTTGTCCCACCAAAAATATTGCGAATGCCAATCTGGTTTTGAAAAATAGGCTCCAATCATGAAATCTTTCTTTCTAAAAGCTTCAAAAACATATTTTGCTACGTTCGCTTTCGGGTTGTTTTGAAAGGGTCCGTTGGTGATTTTATAGTCTGAATATTGCGTGTCAAACATGTTAAAACCATCGTGATGTTTTGTAGTGAATACTACATATTTCATCCCAGCTTTCTCGGCAGCGTTTGCCCACTGATCTGGATTGAAATTAACCGGATTGAAAATTTTGTTTAGGTTCCAATACCATTTTTTATAATCGGTATACGTAGTGGTTGTATCGCGTTCAATCCACGCTTCTGAACAAAGATTCCAAGATTCCATAATTCCCGGAACGGAATATACTCCCCAGTGAATTAGCATTCCAAATTTTTGATCTTCCCACTTGTCTAATTTTTCTTTAACTAATGGATCTGTTGGCGCTACATAAACAGAACTGCGCTCGTGTATTTCATTTTCCTGTGCCTGTGATTTTTGAGTAGTAACCAATAGTGTGGCACAACTCAAAATAGTAACTATGGAATTCTTTGTAAGCATGAATTATAATTGAATAGGGTTTGTAATTTCGAAGGAATCTTCAAGTTTTATGTCTTCTGAAGAAGTTCCGATCATGATTTTGAATGTTCCTGGTTCTACAATGTGATTCATTTCCACATCATAAAGTGCCAAATGTTTTGGTGTTAAAGTGAACGTTACTTTCTTTGTTTCTCCTGCTTTGATAAATACGCGTTCAAAAGCTCTCAGTTGTTTTACCGGAGTAACCGTACTACTTAAAACATCGCGAATATATAGCTGAGCAACTTCTTCGCCATCTACTTTGCTCGTGTTTGTAATTTCTACATTGATAGTGATTTTGGAGTCTTTTCCAGCTTCGTTTACATCAATATTTACATTTTTATATTCAAAGTTAGCATAGCTTAATCCAAAACCAAAAGGGTATAAGGGTTTTGCATCTTCTTCTACATAATCTCTTCTTTCAGGAAACCATACATTGTAATACGTAGGACTTTGCCCAACTGATTTTGGTACAGAAACCGGTAATCTTCCTGCAGGATTGTAGTCACCAAATAAAACATCGGCTACGGCATTACCACCTTCTTGCCCAGGATACCACGCGTCTAAAATAGCAGGTACGTTTTCCGAAGGCCAATTAAGTAATAGTGGTCGTCCTTTTATTAAAACTAAAACTGTGGGAGTTCCGGTTGCTACAACAGCTTGTAATAATTCTAACTGTTTTCCCATTAGGTTTATGGTAGATCGATCATATCCTTCGCCGCTTTCCATATCGCTTAAAATTTCATCACCTTCCGATGCGATATTTGCAGCACCCGTGGCTTGGTATTCCGTTTTAAAATCGCGGGCACTAGAACCACCTAAAACTACAATGGCAACTTGAGCATTTTTAGCTGCTTGAACAGGTGCGGGAATATTGGTTTGGGTAGTATCTCTTACGGCCGTTCCTTTTACATAGGTAATGTTAGCATTTGGTAGTTTATGTTGAATTCCCTCCAAAACGGTTACAATGTTATCTTCAGGTTGCGGTGCAGTGTAATCCCCTAATTGATTGTACATCATATCAGCATTTGCACCAATAACCGCAATGTTTTTTGTGTTTTTATCTAAAGGAAGTAAGTTGTTTTCGTTTTTTAAAAGAGTGATAGATTGCTTAGCGACTTCACGAGCTAGTGCAATGTGCTTTTCACTTAATACTAGTTTTTCGGCTTCTTTGGGAGAAACATATGGATTGTCAAATAATCCAAGATCAAACTTTACGGTAAGAACCCTTCTAACAGCTTCATCAATTCGTTCTATAGAAACTTTGCCATCTTTTACCGCTTGAATTAATGGTTGCTGAAATGCTTCGCCACCTAAATCTGCATCTACACCAGCATTCATGGAAGCAGCTGCAGCATCTTCTTTAGAATCTACAATGTGATGACTTTGATATAAGCCTTCGATACTGTACAAATCTGAAATCACAAAACCTGTGAAACCCCAATCTTTTCTTAGGGTGTTTGTGAGTAAACTTTTGTGAGCTGTACTTGGTACGCCATCTACAGAGCTATAAGCCGTCATTACCGAAAGTACCCCGGCATCAATGGCATCTTTTACAGGATATAAGTAGTTTGAAAACAAATCGCGCTCGCCTAAATGAACAGCTCCGCCGTTATGTCCGCCTTCTGAAACTCCATACGCAGCAAAATGCTTTAGCGTAGCCGCTATGTGTTTACCATCTTTTAAATCTGATTTTGAAGTTCCTTGAAATCCCGAAATTACTGCTTTACCAAGTTCTGCGATGAGAAATGGATCTTCTCCAAAGGTTTCTTCAACGCGAGACCATCTTGGTTCTCTGGCAACATCTAAAATAGGACCATAGCCCACATTGGAACCTTGAGAACGCACTTCTAAAGCGATAGCTTCTGCCATTTTTTGGATTAAATCTGGATTCCAGGTAGAAGCTTGTCCAATAGCAGTAGGAAACACCGTGGTTCCAATAGCCATATGACCGTGCATGCTTTCTTCTTCCAGTAATAGAGGAATTCCTAAGCGAGTTTCTTCAATAGCATATTTTTGAATGGCGTTGGTGATTTTTGCGGCTTCTTTTGGATGTAAACCTGTTTCCAGTGTTTTCTGTGTCCAAGGATCTGCCCTAAGCAGTCCCCATAATCCGCCAATTTGTCTATTTTGAATTTCTGATTTATAGAGGTCGCTAAGTGTAGCTTTTTTGTTTTTTGTTTTGTTGTACATTTTCCAACCAAGAGGGGTAGAAATTTGCCCCACTTTTTCTTCCAAGGTCATGAGAGAAATTAAATTGTCTACACGCTCTTTGGTAGTTTTAGAAGCATCTTTATAAAGCGGTTCTTTGTTTTGAGCGGTAGTAAATGTAAGCGTTAACAAGGTTAAACTGGTTAAGAAAACCTTGTTGAATATTTTTGGTTTGTGTTGGTTTTGGTTGCGTTTCATTTCTCTTTTCTTGATTGAAAAATTGACTGGTATAAAGCTATACCAGCCAATTTACAATAAACAACATTATGCAATAGATTTTTCCGTGGAA
Source organism: Pustulibacterium marinum (assembly GCF_900116665.1). Classification (GTDB taxonomy): domain Bacteria; phylum Bacteroidota; class Bacteroidia; order Flavobacteriales; family Flavobacteriaceae; genus Pustulibacterium; species Pustulibacterium marinum. The sequence goes on from NZ_FPBK01000002.1 coordinate 44,724, forward strand.
AAAGTATAGCTGTGAATTATTCTACATCCCACCACATTCTTGTAGTAAGGGCATCTGGTCCTTGACTTGAAACTGCAGCGGCATAGCTAGTACCATTTGTAGTTTGCTCATTTGTAGGATACGTAAGTCTTCTAGGAATGGTTCCATTTGTAACATTACCAGAGTAATTTACAGGAGTAAGTTCAGGATATCCAGTTCTTCTCCAGTTAGCATACGCTTCATATTCGTTTAGGAATGTAGCAGCCCAGTATTGGGTATTAATCATTTCCAGAGCACTTGAAGCGTCGTATGGGTATGCCTCTAAATATTCAGATACTTCACTAGATGAAATAGTTGCTTCTGAAGAATATAGACTTAAATAGGTCATGGCAGCTTCAACACCTGCATTGTAGTGAGACTCAGCTGTACCAGTACCTAAGCTCCATCTGTAAGCAGATTCTGCTAGCATAAATTCAACTTCTGCATAGGTTTGAAAGAACATAGGAACATCTCTTCCATTTACAAGATCACTTGGTGCTGTATAATTTGCTAAATCAAAATCAGCATCATAATTAGTGATCGTAGAAGTGTCATAACCGTTTGGTAAACCTTGTTGAACGTCATAATCGTCAGTTCCATCAGGAAGAGCTCCGTAAATTGTAAGTCTAGGGTCGTTGTGATCTTTCATGAAGTTTACGAAAGTTTCTGATAATCTAGGTGTGTTGTCTGCTTGAAATGTTTCGCCATTTGCATTTTGAACAATTCCGTTACCTTCTTCATGTTGAACATACGCAATATCATCATTAGATTCCATTACACCTCCATTGATAGCCGTAGCAGCCCATTGTTGTGCAGATGATTCATCTACTTTAACCATTCTTAAAGCCAAACGAAGCATTAATGAATTAGCAAATCTTTTCCACTTTCCTTCATCACCAGAGAAAATGATATCTGCAGTACCTAAATCTGCAGTTTCACCATCTGTAAGCATTGCAGCAGATTCTGAAAGTTCATTTAACATGTCTGCATAGATATCTTCCTGAGCATCATAGGCAGGTCGTGTATTTCCATCTATATATCCTTTTCCTGCTTCAGAATAAGGGATATCTCCATATAAATCTGTAATTCTACTATACGCCAAAACTCTTAGGATTCTGGTGATAGCGTAGTTTGAGTTGGTGATATCACCATTAGCTTCTATATTATATTTCATATCCTCTATTGTTTTGATAGTTTGAGGATATTGCGCGTCCCAATAGGCAGATGCATAACTTGAATTCCAAAGATACTTATCACCAGACCAATATGTTTCTAAACTTGAAAGATGCTGAACCATAGTAGAAGAGTAGATAAGGTTTCCTCTCCATGTTTCATATCGCTGTCCAGATGTATACAAAACAGCTGTTGGAAATTCATAGATAATATCAAGCTCATCAGACGATGTAGGGTCTACGTTCATTGACTCATAATCTTTATCACAGGAAAGAGTGAAAGAAGAAATAGCGAGTACAGCTAGAAATTTTAATATATATGTCTTTTTCATTTTTTTAGAATTTAAAGTTTAAGCTTACACCGTAAGTTCTGGTTGTAGGTCTACCGAAACGTTCTATACCATTAGCGCTTGTATTGTTATAAGCAGATTCTGGATCAATGTTTTCAGTTTTTCTCATTAAGAAGAACAGGTTGCGTCCTATAAGAGATACTCTTGCACTAGAAATAAAAGTTTTTTCTAATATGCTGCTAGGAACACTATATCCAAGGCTTATTTCTCTAAACTTAATAAAGTCTGCACTTTGAATGTTTGCCTCAGCAATAGAATACAATTGTTGATAATATGTATCAACTTCACTTGGTGCTAATGTAGTAGAAAAAACATTTCCGTCTGAATCTACACCGCTAACATCCAATCCATTCTCTCTACCAACAAGGGTGTTTTTGCTAGCTCCGTAATAGTTAGCGAAAGCGCTTGTACCAGAAAAGATATCTGCACCAAATTTGGCATCGATTAAGAAAGATAGGTTGAAGTCTTTATATCTAAAGTTATTAGAGATACCCATAGTCCAAGGAGCAATACCTTGACCAATTACTTCATAATCACCAATAGTTGGAGTTCCGTTACTTTCATACTGAATGTTACCATTATCGTCTCTTACGAATGTAGTACCATAAATAGCTCCATAAGGTAATCCTTCTACCGCACCTGATTGTGAGTTAACACCATAAGCAGCATCACCTGGGAAAAGTGGATTTCCATCGTCATCAGTTTTTACTACTAAGTTTTTGTTATACCCTAAGTTATAGGAAATATCCCAACCAAATTTATCGTTTTTAATAGGGCTTCCAGATAATAGAACTTCTACCCCTTTGTTTGTTAATTCACCTAGGTTCATATATCCAGAGCTATATCCAGATGCTGTACTTGTACTAATGGCAACAATATCATTTGTAGTGGTATTGCTATAGTATGTGAAATCTAATCCAAGTCTGTTGTTGAAGAACTTTAAGTTGGTACCTATTTCATATTCTTTTTTAGAAAATGGCTCTAATTCAGAGTTAGGTAAGTATGAGTTTGTAATACCACCAATTGGTGTAGATGTTCCGTTGGCTGCATATGTATTTGTAATACCATAGGTTAAGTTTAACTGGTATGGATCGTTTACACCACCTCCAATATCAGAATAACCTGCACGAACTTTACCAAAAGAAATCCATTCTGGTAAATCAAACGCATCTGTAAATACAAAACTAGAGTTAACAGAAGGATAGAAATAATTGTTAGGAGATGTTTTTCCTGCCAATGAAAGCGTAGAGAACCAGTCTTGTCTTCCTGTTACGTTTAAGAATAAGTAATTTTTATAAGCAAATTCAGCAGAGAAGTACCAAGAACTTCTTTCTCTCTTGTAGTTTGCATAATCGTAGTTTTTAGTATCTACATTAGAAATATCTTCTAAACCAGGAAGTACAAAGTTGGTTCCTGTTAATGAAGTAATTTCTTGGGACCATGCATTGTTGTTTGCTCCAAGAAGGGCATTAAGTGAAAAATCTTCTGTAAGATCTTTGTTGAAACCTAACATGATATCTGCATCTCTTGTCTTCACATTGTATGACTGTTCAGACATTCCACCAAGAGGTTTGTATGCTGTTCCATAAGGTTCTACGGATGTGATTCTTGCCAAATATTGATCAATACCGGCTCTACCCATCATATATAACCAATCTGTAAATTGATATTTAATGGTACTAGATCCAATAAATCTATTCTTAACACTCTGGTTGCTGAAATAGTATGCAGACCAGTATGGGTTTTGATGGTATGTAGAACTAGAAGAAATACGATATTCTGTACCTTCTTCGTTGATACCTGGTTTGTATGTCTCTGTGCTAATGTTTGCTGGAGTTAATCCTACAATGAAGAAAATATTACCAGGAGAGTCAGATACTCTTGGTCTGTTTTGAACATCTTCTAATACATATTTTGTATTAAGATCTACAGATAGTTTTTCGTTGTTTACCATACCTGCATTCAAAGAGAACGACTTACGATTCATACCAGAGTTTGGTGTAATATCATGATTTGTAAAGTCTGTTGCAGAAAAACGAATGTGGTAGTTTTCTGCTGCCTGGCTAATAGCTATGGTGTTTGTATAGGTTTCACCTGTATGATAGAAGCGAGAAATATTATCTCCTGTAGAGCTATAGGCTCTTTCCACTCCATCAAATTGTACTACTTGAGATCCGTCTAATTTTGCACCCCATGAGTACATTCCAGCAGAAAGTGCTTCTTCTTGAGTTGTTGGCGCATTACCATCGGTACCTTGACCATATTCTTTTTGAAACTCATAAATATCAGTATTAATTGTTTCAAACTGAACAGAACTAGAAAAATCTACTCCAAATCCATTTCCTTTTTTACCAGATTTTGTGGTAATTAAAATAACCCCGTTAGATGCACGAGAACCATACAGTGCAGCAGCGGCACCACCTTTTAAAACACTAATGTTTTCAATGTCATCTGGGTTGATACTTGAAATACCATCACCATAATCAGATCCACCCCATCTTGTAGCAGAACCTAAGTTACTATTGTCAATTGGAATACCATCTACCACATAAAGAGGTTGGTTATTTCCACTTAAGGTAGAAACCCCACGAATAACTACTTTACTTGTACCTGCTGGTCCAGTAGCAGCACCGGTTACGTTAACCCCGGCTACTTTACCTTGTAAAGAGTTAATAGCATTAGCTTGCTTAATTTCAGATAATTCCTCTCCACCAACTTCTGTTACCGCATATCCTAAAGCTTTTGTTTCTTTTTTAATCCCCAAAGCAGTTACAACAACTTCGTCTAATTGCTCTGAATCTGTAGCCATAACAATGGTAAGATTGTTTTCACCTGCAACAGTGACTTCTTGTGTTTTTAAGCCCATTGCAGAGAATACGAGTACATCTCCAACAGCTGTTTCAATAGAGAAATTTCCATCAAAATCAGTTGAAGTACCAGTACCAGTACCTTTGATCATAATGTTTACACCTGGAACAGGTATACCATCATCTTTACCGGTAACATTACCGGTCACGGTTTTTGTTTGCGCCACTAATATGTTTGCCAGTAGAAAGCAGAACATAAAAAGGCCGAGAGATTTTTTAAACATACTTTGTGTTTTTTGGGTTATTAGATTTGTTTCCAAGTTAAATATTTCTCGTGTGTTAAGACATTATTAACATTGTATAAATTTTAACATCCTTTAAGAATAATTGAAAAAAAATCGACCAATAACACGTGTGAACATCTAAATGTCAGCTAGACCATTATGTAATGATTCTCAGATGTATGATTTTTAGATAAATCGTTTTATTAAGTGTTAAATGTTTAATTGAAATCTTAATAGTTTACCATATTTTTAATCATCTATGTGAAATATTGAATATAGTGATTTTGGCTAATTTTGTTGTTGATAGCTTAGAAATAGTTGTTGATCGAAATCCGCTTTGTAATAGCAAAAAGACCGATGATCAAAATCACCGGTCTTGTCTGCTAAAACAATCATTTAAACTAAAAAAAACTACTTTATTGTAATGTGTTGGAGTTTTGTATTCCAACCACTTATTTCTATGGATGGGGCTATAGTGTTGAGTGCATCATATTCCATAGTGATGGTTTTGGTAGCACCAGGAACCAGCGAAACATAATTATCACTATAGAAAGTAGGCAATACACGTTCGCCTGTTTTATTATCTAGTAATGAAACTCGGTTGAAAAAAGCAACAGTTTGCTTTCCTTCATTCTTGAGTGTTAGTGTTATGGTAGTATCATTTGTTTTTTTGGCAGTGGCTTTTAGCGTTGCTTTTTTCATGGTTTGCAAGCCAGAATGTTGCCCTTCAGCATTTGGAATCCAATAGAAGTTATCGCTAATGATTTCCTGATCTGTGTCTAATAGCTGAACCGATAAAAACGTACCATTTTCTTTTGCTAATTCATTGATTTTTTTCTCAAGATTCATGATAAGACGAACGCTTGATTTTTCAATATAACAAAAGACTTGTGTCAACAATTTTTCGTTTCCTTCCATATCATAGGACGTAATACGAAGCATCATATCGTGTTGAGGTTCAAAGGTGTTGTTTACAATCATGATATCACCTTTAACAGGATTGTACATGGCATGTACAGGTTCGCTTCCTTTGCGGGTACCGTACAAACATGCATTAGGATCCAAGTAGTAATCATACATTTGACCACGTAAAGCCGTCCATGGGTTTTGTGTTTTCCAGATGATCATTCCTGTATACCAATCCCACATGTGTGCGCTAAAACCTTCCATCAAGGCTCGGTATTGATCATAATTTACGAGTTGTGCTTTGTTGGCAAAATCTTCCATATCGGTTGGTTTGCCGTACACATCCATAGCGTTGTTATAGTCAATATATTTATGGTAAGTCCATGCTTCGTCTTTTACTTTTTCAGTACCTTCTATTTCGGAAGGAATTACTTGATTTTTCTTCGGAAGAAATCTTTTTAAAGAAACTGCATCACCTGTTCCTACAGAACCAACTTCCGAATTAAATGGCCACGTGCGTTCTTCCCAAAAAACAGACACATCTTGAATACCATAAGGGCCATCACCGTTTCCGCCTTTAAAATTATAAGACATATCATCGGAGTTAGAATAATCTATAAACCAACGTGTTCCGTCAAGTCTTGGTAAAATATCATCTTTAATGGCATGTAAAATATCTGCAGGAGGCGTAATCTCATTTCCACCACACCAAATGGCAAGCGAAGCATGGTTACGAATCATTTTCACCATGTCTTCCGCAGAGGTAATAAAGAGTTCATGATCTTCAGGATACTGTCTGCGCGCCCATTGATCTTCTTTTTTCATAGGATCTAACCAACGGCCGTTACAATCTCCACTAATCCAAAAATCCTGAATTACCAACAAACCATATTTGTCACAAGCTTCGTAAAACTCAGGACGCTCGGTTAAAGAACCACCCCAAATTCGAATCAAATTTAAGTTCATATCCTTGTGATAACGAATCTCGGCATCATAACGTTCTTTGGATAAACGTAGCATGGCATCCGACATGATCCAGTTACCACCTTTGATAAAAATCTTTTGACCATTTACAGCAATCTCTTTGCTACGCGTATGCTCATTCCAATAGGTTTGAATTTCACGAACTCCAAAACGAACCGGTTCTGTGTCGGATGTTTTTCCGTTGGCTGTAAAAGTAATGTTGATGTCGTATAAGTTTTGCGCTCCGTACCCGTTTGGCCACCATAGTTTTGGGTTTTCCATCTGGAAATCTTTCAAATCCACTTCGGTTGTGGTATTGGGTTGTAGCGTTACTTCTTTGGCAATGGTACTTCCATTTAATTGGTATTGCAAGATTCCCGTCACAGCTTTTGAGGAAACGTTTTCTAGTTCGGCCGAAACTTTGAGCGTAGCCGGTTCTTGATCAGCGCCCGGCATACGTTCTCCTTTTACCAAGGTTACAATATGTGGGTTCTTTACATTTACAGCGCCGGTTTTTTCAATCAATACTTTATCCCAAATACCTGTGTTACGATCACGAATGGGTTGAATCCAATCCCAACCTGCTACGTATTGTGAAGAAACGTTTTTTGCAATAGTACCGTCACCACCTTGACCGCCATTTGGGTTTCCTACTTCATCTACCGGGTGCACCAATACTGCCAATCTGTTTTTTCCATTACTGTTTAGGAAATTGGTAATGTTAAACGTTTTTCGAAGATACATTCCTTTATAAGGAGTTTCGTTTACCTTTTTTCCATTGATAAAAATAGCTACGCTGTAGTTGATACCACGAAAGGTAAGCCAAACTTCTTCACCTTTTTTTGCGGTTTCGTTGAAATCTTTTGCAAACCAATACGTGTAGTATTCCCGACCAGTCTCATAAATGTCCTTGATCTTTTCATTGTTCATTCCGTAGAAAGGATCTGGAATTTCTTCATTATTTAAGAGCGTAGTTAATACGGTACCCGGAACCGTCGCCGGCATCCATTTTTTTAGGTTATAATCCGTTTGAGAAACTTCATAACCATCGGCTTTTGTTTTTTTGATAGGGTTGCAATACCAGTCAGTATTGAGTTCATAAGTTTCCTGAGCGTTGCTCAACTGTATGAAAAACAAAGTGATGACACTATATAATAGCGATAAGTTAGTTCTTTTCATGTGTGAATGTAGGTTTGCGTTGTATGGTAAAAATTGTAAACTTACTTGAAAATTTAGAAACAATTCGACCAATGACGTTGTACAGGCAATTAATGAAATGAATTGGGAGTAAGCAAGAGTGAGGTAGTAGTGCTTTAAAAGGCTAAAAAGCATATCTTTGGTAGTAAATCTACTTGTTATGAAGTTTGTAACTGTTGCCACATTTGAAAACGCTGCCGAAGCTCATATTTTAAAATCGAAATTAGAGAGCGAAGGGGTGGAGTCTTTTCTGTTTGATGAAAACACGGTATCTATCAACCCGCTGTATAACATATCTGTAGGAGGCATTAAACTAAAGGTGTATGAAGAAGATGTGGAACAGGTAGCTGCGATTATGGAAGTAGTGGCCAATACCGGGTATACCAACGACCAAAACGAAGTGATTGCTTGCCCTAACTGTGGCAGTACCAATTTGTATGCCGGTTTCCCCTCTATGAAAAGTTTGAAAGGGATACTATCTGCCATAGTGATGTTTATGATGATGACCTTGCCCATTTATGTAAAAAGAGTCTACCGCTGCAAGCAATGTGATACCGAGTTTAAAGAGTAATAACGATTGTAGGGTGGTTGTTTCTTCAACGACATCAGGAAAGAAAAGCAATATAAAACGGCTTTGTTTTTAGAATAGGGCATAAGCTTATTATTTTAAATGTTGAATGTTTTAACTCATGGTTTAAAGTCGTAAGCTATAAGTTATAAGTCTGCCCACTGCTAGTTAACACTAAATACTCATCACAGCCTACTATTTACTTTAAATAGCTAATGGCTGTAAGCTTTTTTACACACCTTCAAACCAAAATACCGTCAAAAGCATTAAAAAATACCTATTATTGAGTATTTTCTGGTGTTTGTTTACGTACTAACTTATCTGTCAGTAAGATAAATCGTAAGGGCAGTACAGCATGATTCATAAAATATTACATACCGTCTATACCCAAACTACTAGCAGGCAAGTAGATCGGTGGCACATGCAAGCCGAAATACTGCAACTTTTCAAAAAAATAGAACTTACCCATACGCCCATATTTGCTAGTTGTTGTGAAGAAATAGAAGCTGTTCCTAACCATATTTTAGTACATCCGCGTCAAAAATCTAAAGGAATATACCTGTTATGCAGTGGTATTGCCTGTACTATTCATTCAAAAGAGGGCATGCCTGTAGTAACCCGTTTTCATTTTGCGGGCGATTTTGTAACCAGCTTTATAAGCATCTATGGGAATACTGTTGCCGAGAATAAAGTGCAAATGCTTACCGAAGGCAAACTAATCTTTATTAGTTTTGAACTGTTGGAACCCTTACGCCAACAACTTACCGATTTAGAAACGCTGAAAAATAGAATCGTAGCCTTGTATTGGGCTAAAGATTTAGATATGCAAAACCGGTTTATCTATTTAAACGCCACTGCACACTACCAGTATTTAATAGCCAACCACCCTAAACTTATTGGCTTGGTGTATTTAAAACAAATAGCCTCATTTCTTCGCATTAAAGAAGGCAGTCTTAGCCGTATTAGAAAACAACTCAGAGACGAAGGGTTACTGTAATTACTTTTGGTATCCTAGCATAACAGGGGAAGGAGTGCTACGCCTTTATGAAACTAAATTTTACCATTCGTCGAAACTTAACATAAGTGAAGTCAACCAATTAGGCTTTTAACTACTTTAGCAATGTTCCTCATATATAGCGCTATAGAGCAACACCACAAGTTCTTTTACATACTGAATAAAGAGTAGACCTGTTAGCATGATAAAAGCAGTAACAAATGCGGCAAAAACAGTAACAAATGCG
>NZ_FPBK01000002.1:54359-369574 GCF_900116665.1 Pustulibacterium marinum
AAATGCGACAAAAACAGTAACAAATGCGACAAAAACAGTAACAAATGCGACAAAAATAGTAACAAATGCGACAAAAATAGTAACAAATGTACTGTGTGTAATTTGTAAAACTCTAATATTCAGTAGTGTAAAAGTAATGATTGTGGTGGGTGAAAAAGCAGATAACTCTTGTATAACCAGGTAAAAAGACCTGAGAAGAGAACTGCTGTACAATCAATTAAAATTCAATTTTTTAAAAAAACAGTAACATGAAAAGAAAAGTACGAATTTCATATGCTTATATGAAAGACAGCCAGCTAAATGTATTTGCAGGAGAAGTAATTACCAAACTCACCGGAAATACCAATTTTACGTTCGATGCGGGGGTGTTAGAAGCCTTAACGGCTGCTTCGGTAGCCTACAGAGAAAGTTTGGAAGCCGCTACAGGTGGTGGAATGGCCTATACGGCAGAGAAAAACATAGCTCGCGCTACGTTGTTGGTAGCCTTACGAAAAGTAGCTCAGATAGTTAACTATCAAGCAGATGGTGATGAAGCTAAATTGCTAAATTGTGGATTTATTTTAATACGAATCCCTACAGAAGTAGTATTGCCAGCACCAATTAATTTTAGTGTAGTTGCGGGCCCCGAAGGAGCCGATTTAATTTTACGAATGAAAGCCAACAAAGATGCCAAGTCGTACCTTTTTTTCGTCGGCCCGTCAGAAACCCCGGTAGTAACAGCTAAACTTCAACAACACAGCAGCAGTAGCTGCACGTTGCATATTACAGGTTTAGAACCGGGCGTTAAGTATGCCTGTCGGGCCGCCTATTTGGGTAGCAGTAAAAGCAAACTAAAATACTCTAGCATACAGTTTGCCTGTACCACACCAGTACCTTAAAAATAGTGACATTACTTTTGTTTTTTGCCAGCCAAAAGTGTTGTATACATTAGCCGCAACACTTTTGGTTTATTACAAAAAAGAAACTTTTTGCACCTACCGTAGGTATGTTCCCAACTGTTAAAGCTTTTTGTTTATACAAAAGGCTTTTATTTTGGTAGCTACCATAGAATAGTATTTACTATTATTGTATAAAAAAGTTGTATATTGGTGCTGATATAAATGAGTTAGGTTACATTAGAAAATATGAAAGAAGAAATAGACCCAAATAAAATTATCGCAGAGTTTTTAAACCTAAAAGTTAATGATTTAACTAAAATTGGGGAAAGCATAATTAAAGGAACTAAAGAAAAAGTAAAAATTACGCTAAAGACTGGATACGAAAAATTCTTAGCAGAATCATTTACTAGATATGGGAAATCTAAGACATTCTTTCATAGAGATTCTAATGTAAACTTAAGCACTTTTTATGTTCCATTAAGTCTAAGATGCAATGATGTCTTAATAAAATCTGCAAATATTAAAGCATTACTTGATGCTAATAAAAATATTATAATTTCTGGAACTGGAGGAGCAGGTAAATCAATTATGCTTAAGCATCTATTTGTAAATTCACTTTTCGCTAAAAAACAGATTCCCGTTTTTATTGAATTACGCGACCTAAACTCTAAAGGTTTTGATTTAAAGGAATTTATTAATTATACTTTTGATTCTTTTGGTTTAGAGATTGAAAAAAGTTTTTTGCAAAAATCTTTAAATAAAGGTCAATATATATTCTTCTTGGATGGATTAGATGAAGTTTTCCCAGAAAAAAGAGAATCACTTTTAAAGGAAATTGACAATTTAACAAAAGCCTATAGTGGTTGTAGTATAGTTTTATCAACTAGACCAGATTTAAATGTTTCAGAATTAACCACATTTTCAATTTTTAATGTCGAGCCTTTAACCTTAGAAAAAAGTATTGAATTAATTAATAAACTACCTGCTGACAAGACAATTAAAGCAAAATTTATCTCAGATTTACAAGATAATTTATTTGAAAAACATAAATCTTTCCTTTCCAATCCTTTACTGCTATCAATAATGCTTATAACTTATGGTTACAGTGCTGATATACCAAATAAACTAAGTGTATTTTATAACCAAGCTTTTGAAGCATTATTTCAAAGACATGATGCTCTTAAGGGAGCCTTCAATAGAAAAAGAGAAACAGAATTAGATATACAAGAGTTCTCTAAAATTCTATCTATTTTTTGTGTATTAACTTATGAGCAACGTAAATTCAAATTTACTAGAATTGAAGCCCTCGAATTTATTGACCAAGCAAAAGAATTATCTTGTTACGAATTCAATTCATCAAAATATTTAACAGATTTACTTCAATCAGTTTGTCTGTTAGTAGAAGATGGACTTTTTATCTATTTTACTCATCGTTCTTTTCAGGAGTATTTCACTGCAAAATTCATAGTAGAATCTCAAACCGAAATAAAAACAACATTATTAAAAAAATATCAAGCAAATATAAGGGAAGATAATGTTTACAAATTGGTTCATGAGTTAGACCCTGACTTTATGGAATTTGAAATTATTATACCGTTCATAAATGATTTATTTAATGAAATTAAGCTTAAAAAAAATATTGGTATTTCACATTATGTAAGGTTTATCAGAATAATGTGGGAGAAATTCGAATTCAGAAATGGCAAATTAATTGGTACAGTAAAAAACGGGATTATCAACGAAATGGTCTATTTTATAATTTTTAATATTAAAAATGGAAAAAAATCCAAATCTTTATTGGCAGGGGAATCTGAATGGATAACAGATAATAAGGACGCTACTAAAGAAGGTAAAGAAAGGCTAGTCTTTTTAACTGAAAACTTAAAAACATCTGATATAGCAACATTAGAGTTCTATAAGAGTAGTCGGTTCTTCTCAAAAGGAATGTTAGAATCTTTAAATTTTGCAAAAAAGTCTATCGAGTTGAGAAAAAAGAATCATTCTTCTAAATTATTTGACTTATTATTAAAAGAAAAAACGTAGCCTAACACCGGTAGCTGTTGCACAACTCCTTGGTAAAAGTTGGGGGTTGGTTTCTACAAGTCGCTTTTGAGCGACTTTTTTGTTTTTAGCGTTAGTTGATTTTCTAGTTTTGCGGAAGGCTTACAAGGGGTTTATGGACTTTTAGGAAGGCTTTTATGGCCATTGTAAGTAGACGTGTGTTTCCCTGATTACTATGTGCCTTTTTGGTGGTGTATTTAAGGTATTTTTTAAGATTATAGGCAATGGCGGCCATGAGCATGCATTTGTTGGCTTGCTGTATGCCCAAGGTATTCACTTTGGCGAGCCCCATAAATTGGGTAAGAATGCCAAAAACAGGTTCTACGGTGCTAGAGCGTTTGGCTTTCATGTAGCGGCCTTGTTTGTAATTCCTTTTCTGAATAAAAAAACATACAAAGCTTTAACTGTTTTATTCCTTGTGATATGTATTCCCATTGTGTTTTTTCAATTTAATCCCATAGATACGTCTACATTTCCAAATGATGTAAAGGTGCTCAAGGTACAAGGATCATATCAACAAGTAGTAAGAGAGCAACAAAATATGAAAACTTTAATGGAGGAAAGAGATACAGTTTGGGTAGAAGATCGATTTATTTTTAGACGTATACTCAAATAAAACACTTTATATAGGTTTTATCTTACTTTTTGTGTAAATTTATGGGTAAAGTTTTATAAATCTTCTTAAACTTAAATTTATGAGTAAGCATTATGCGTATGCGGTGTGTTTGGTATTCATCTCCATTTTTATATGGTTTGGTTGCGAAGAACCCAAAAAGACAAGTGAAACAGATATGGAAGTAAGCGAACCTACAGCTATAAATTGATTTCATTATTTGAACAAAAATATGGAGTAATTAAACTCGCCAAATGTGATTACAATACAGAATTAAGCTCCTTTAAATATAAGTGTCCTAAGGTTAAAAAAGAACTTACTGAAAAATTTAAAAGTGAATTTATTCTCAATTTACGAAATGAGAAATTAGTGAATGAAATTAAAACATCGAGTGATTCAAAAATATTGGTTGTATATGGTGCTGGACATCTGAAAGGAATCAAAGAATTAATTAAAAAATAAAAAGCAGCACTCACAATAAAGATGTTAGCCAATGCATAACTCTTTGGTAAAAGTTATTCTTATCAGAAAACAACGGGTAACAATGTTTATATTTATTTAGATATAACGAGTTAGCAAACATAAAACCAGTCAATGATAATACTTGAACCAACAGTAGTATTTGAACCATGGGGTTGCTTAGGTGAAGAAGTTCATGGTATAATTGGTACAAATGAATAGTATGAGTGTTGAGATAATTTTTGGTAACACTTGAATTGAACCAGTATATTCCGGGTCTTGGTTTATACCTCTTGATAAAATTAACAAACCTGAGGTTTAAAAAAAAATCACTCATAGACTAGCTTTGATCTAGTGTACAGGAGAGTGCAGAGAAACCTCCACAAAACCCTAAGCAAAAGGTTGTAGGGAATGTTTGCATAACACAATTAAAACCCTATGAACATTAAAATCTACTCGTAAAGAAGTCTCCATTGTCATTTTTTTTTGTAACAAATATTGCTTCGCTATACTTACCCGGTATAATCAAAAACAATCAAAAAAATGAAGAGTTTAAAACATTGGATTACCGCTTGTATTGTATGTATTCCTGCCGTCTTTTTTGGACAAGAGAAAAATACTATAAAAAATTCTGTTCTTTGGAAGATAGAACATCCAAATTTAGAAAAACCATCTTATCTTTTGGGAACTATGCATATGATGTGTGAAGATGATTTTATCATTCCAGAAAAAGTATTAAAAACCCTAAATAATATTGATGATTTGGTACTGGAAGTAAATCTTTCTAACCCTAAAGAAATGGAGGCACTTCAAAAGGAAATGACTCATGCAAACAAGATTTCTGAAGATTTAACCGATGAGCAGTTTGCAAGGCTGGATACGCTTATCCAAAAAATTATGGGTGTTCCTTTAAAAAACTTTGATTCATATGGTATTTCAACACTTTACAGTATGATGGCAAGCAAGATGCTACCTTGCCATAAAATTAAATCAATAGAAATGGAATTGGTTAAAATTGCTACCGAAAATAACACCAATATTGTTTCGCTTGAAAGTGTATCAGAACAATTTGCCTATGTAAAAAAAGCGTATCCTGTAATGGAAAGTTACCGGCTTATATTTTTGTTTGAAACCTATAAAAAAGATTTCAATAAAGCCATTGAAGCGTATTTGGAAGAGAATATTACCATGACAGTGGGTTTAATTGCTCAAGAAAAATATATGAATGCCAATTCAACCAAGTACATGTTGCATGTTCGAAATGAAAACTGGGTTCATAAGATGCCCGAAATGATGCAAGAAAAAAGTAATTTGTTTGCTGTAGGAACTGCACATCTAACAGGTGAAAAAGGGCTTATTCAATTATTAAGACAAAAGGGGTATAACGTAACCCCAATACTGTAAAATATGATGAAAATAACCGAAAAAGAATTTTTAGATAAAATAAACGCTCACAAAGGTATTATATATAAGGTTTCAAGAATGTATTTTGATGAACCTGAAGATCGTGAAGATTTATTTCAGGAAATTATATTCCAACTCTGGAAGTCTGTAGATTCTTTTAAAGGCAACAGTCAGTTTTCATCTTGGATGTACCGTGTAGCATTAAATACTGCCATCGTTTTTTATAAAAAGCAGAGAAAACGAATAGGTACAACAGCTGATTTAAAAACAGAACCCGTAGCACCAAAAGATTATGATGGTGTTAAAGACAAACAACTCGGTTACTTTTATAAAGCCATAAGACAATTAGATAAAATAGATAAAGCATTAATACTGCTATATATAGAAGGATATTCGGGAAAAGAAATAGCTGAGACTTTAGGACTTTCCGAGACAAACACAAGAGTCAAAACCAATAGAGTAAAAAAACAATTAAAAGAAATTATTAAAACAGAAGGATATGAATTTTGAAGACATAAAACAACAAATGAATAGCCAAAATATGGATGACCAAGTAATACCCAACCATATAAGCGAACTAAAGAAAACACAACTTCCTATTCAAAAAATAAGAAGAAATATAAAAACCGAACTCTTAACACAAATAGTGATTATTCTACTTTTATTTATGACACCAGGGTTTATTGAAATGAATCCAGTTGCAAGAGGAATCTATTTTATTCTCATTTTTATTACTTCCCTCATTACAATTATCTATTTGCTTAAAATTAATAGTTTTATAAAGCAAACCTCAAACCTATCCTTTGCTGTAAAGGATGTTTTGGTAACAACTTTATATCAATTAAAATTAACATTAGAAGTGTATAAGACTGCTGTAATATCAGGAAGTTTATTGCTTCCAGCAGTTGGCTTTATTTTGATTAAAGGACGAAATAGCATTGATGAATCAGCCTTTCTAAACATCATAACGTTCAATATTTCCTTTGAAAAAATTATTTTTTACATCATTGGGTATTTAGTAACAGCAATTGCTATATACATTGTAACCAATTGGTGGGTAGACAATTTATACGGAAAATATATAAATGACCTTGAAAATATTTTAGAAAAACTTGAATACTGAAAAAGCACAACCTACAACAAGGTACTGGCCGTTGTACAACTCCAATTACGATATCAAAAGTGAATTTCCCAGATCTTGACAAATGTTTTGAGTATTGCTCATCAATGTGTTATTTTTATGATAGTCGTAGTTTTTGATGAAATTGAAGTATATTGGAATTGAAAAATAGGCCCAGCGTATAACAACAATCGCTAAAGCATAAAAGTAGGTGATTTTAGCTATCTTAGTTTCTAATCAATCCGCAACTAATTGTTAAACAAGACCGTTAGGCTTCATTTTGAAAATCGAACGCTGGAAAAAAAACAAAAGAAAGTTGAACAGAAAACATTTATTAATAATAACTGGGATTTTCACTTTCGGACTCCTGTTTTATTACCTTGTTTGGTCTATTTCTCCAGGAAGTTACGCGAAAGCGGAAACCTATGAATTAAACATTCCTGAAGATACTCTTATCGAAATTATAAATGATGTAAAATCTGAAAATAATTTACAAACAAATAGTTTTGTTGATCATCAAAATAGACATTGGTACTCAATCTATTTTGAGTATCAAGATAAAAATCAAATAATTCACACATTGACAAGGGCCAAAAATAAAACAACAACAACATTTTATTTTTCAGGTTATAAAAATAAAACAGACATAGGAAATTGGATCAATGCAAATGAATACTTTCTATGGTGGAAAAACTCAAAAGAAAAAAAGGAGTTTGAAAAAAGAATATTAAAAAAAATTGAAAAAAAACTAAAATTAAAGAACCAAAAAGAGGAAAAAAAGTGACGCAAAAAGAGTTTGACGCTATTGAATTGAAAAAAATGAAGTCGTTAAACGAAAATCAAAATTACTAAATACTTCTGTCAACAGAGGTAACGGTTTCCAGATATAAACAAAAAAGAGACTATATAAATTTTAAGTAAGGAAAAAAGTTTTATTTGTCTAGAGCATAAACAGGTAGATTGTATATTTTTATGCTTATATAACAAGTTACCCTAACGTTAACAATTTTACAATATTAAAAAGGAATAAAAATTGACTAAATTTTATCAATCAACTAAATATCTTTGGATAGTATCAAGAATACTTTTAATCATATTGTTTTCTGCTGCAATTTCAAATAGAATTAAAGAGACTACCATGTCCGATATCATTGTGAGCTCTGTTTTTATCATGGTCATATTTTTATTGATTGTATTGGCTATAATGGGATTTTTAAAAAAGAAAGCTCATTATGTACTGCATTTTATGGTTGGGATTTTGATAACTCTTTTCGGAATATTATGCAGTTATTTATTGTTAACATTTGGCGAAACTAAATATGCTGTCCATATCAAAATGGGATTTCAATTGGCGCCATTATGGATAGTACTTTACGGGATTTATGAAATAACGAACGGAATTAATTCATTGAAAATTAAACAGGATTGAATATTTGTGCAATAACGAGAACCGTTGCACAACTCTCAAATAACCACAATAGATTAATGATACAAGTCGCTCCCTGAGCGACTTTGTTTTTACAGTAGTAGCGTGGGGAGTGTAAAAGTTGTATATTGTATAGCATATTTACAGGTATGAAAAAAATAGTTACATTCCTCATGATACTGCTGGGGTTGCATCAAATGCATGCACAAAAAATAGATATCAAAGATTTTAATGAAAAAGCTGAAATTGCTGATTGGCTATTACGATATGATTTAGCAGCTTGGTATTCTACGGATGCTCTGGTGGCAAAAGGAGAAGAGGAAATGAGCGGCATTGGAAGAGAATGGTTCTGTTTTCAAGATACTACCAATATATGGCATGCCGTTTACGGAAAATATGAACATGGCCAATATGATCAGGTTTTTCATTTTAAGGTAAAGTCTAAAGAAGAAGTAATAGAAACTGATGAACAGATTGATACCACTTTTTTAAACAAATATGGGAAAGCTTTATCCAGAGCTTTTAAGGAAATGAAGCCTATAAGTGATGCAGCCGGAATTCGTTTCAATCATTATATAAGAGAAAATAAGGATGGGAATTTAGAAGTATTTATATTTCCTGGTTTTCAACCTAATGGAACAGCAGTGTATGGTGGAGAGTTTATTTATGAAATATCTCCTGATGACGAAATTATAAAAGATAATAGCTACTATCAAGGGCAGTTTTTAGGGTTTAAAACAGATCCACCAAGGGAAATATGGTTAAATTATAGAGAAAAAGAAAAACCTACCTTAGGAGGTGTGTTCTTTGCCTGGTATTACAAAGATTATTTCACTAAGATTTATATTGATAATAAAGAGAGTGTTTCGACACCTTTTAATGATAATGGTAATTATACTTGGATTCATGTAGAAAAAGATCTTAAAGCCGAGGCAAAAAAAAGAAAGCAAGACGCACGAGAAGAAAAGCGAAAGAAGATATAGTATAGTTTATAAAAGTTGTATTTTGGTCTTGGTATGAAAGCGCAATAATTTTAATGAACAGAAAACAATACATAGCTACAAGAGCTTTATTTGATGAAGATGACCTAACTATTGTAGGAATACTTTGGGATGATGAAAACCTTTCGAATGTAGAAAAACTGAATTTAAGTTTTGACTTTTTTGAACGTAGTCCTGAATACGGAATTTGTTCTGAATTGAACATGTACTTCTCAGAATTGACTTCCGAAGAGAAAAATACACTCTTAGACTACTATAAAAAATATCTCAAATCTGATAAACCAGAACATAAAAAGCAAATAAAGTATTCGCTTTGGGTTGATTTCTTTGAAGACCCACAAACAGTTGCTGAAACTTGGAATAGCTTAATAGGAGATTGTAAAGACGAGCACATTTTAAGAGAGTTATTATCGGTTTCTGGTCCTGTTCCATTTGATAAAAAAGACGAATTATATCTGAAGCTGATTAAAGATAAAACAAATCATGAAGCAATTTTAGATAGTTTAGTAGGAAGCTTTTTTGATGTTTATGGCGATATAAATATGCAAAGAGCCAGGGTTATTCTACCTACTTTGAAAATTGATAAAACCTCTGAAAAGTATATAAAACTGAATAAAAAATTAAAAGAGTTTCAAAGCAAAGAGGAATATTGGAAGTCTTTAGAAGGGAAAGGTAATTAACAATAGGTGTAGTATGATTTCTTGTTAATCGCTTAATCTATACATTATACAAGTAACTTAGTAGCGGTTTTGTAGTCTTTGTGGTTCATTTTTATTAGTAGTTTGTTAGATTAAGTATTGTTTAGTTAATGCCAATACAAAACAACGTTTGTCCTTTAGTAACGGGTGGAGTGCCAATTTTGTACAAAATAGTTCCGGTAGCGGTTGCATGTACTTTACCCAATTCGTTACCAAAAATATCTTTCACAATTCCCAGCAGTGTTCCTTTGGTAACAATGTCGCCTGCTTTGTAATCACTATAAAAAAGGCCTTGCATAGGCACAGGTATATAAGCCTGATTGGTAAAGTAGTTTTTAGCTATGTTTATTTTTGGGGTTGCTTTTTGATACATGTTCATGTAGTTGAGCATGCGATGTACCGCATTGGTAATTGTGCTAATTTCTTCCGGGTTCACGTTTCCTAATTTTCCCATTTCTATGCTTAATGCGGGTATTCCTTGTTGCACTGCTTGTTTAAAAGCATACTCGGCAGGTTGGTCTGCTGCTAAGTGGTATGGATACGATACTATATTTTCAAAACCACTCACATCACATAGTTGCGCAGCCAGTTGGGTTTGTGCTGTAAAATGTGTGTTGTTGTAATAACAAATAAATGGTAACAGGTCTTCGTTAGCATCTCCGGCATGCATATCTAACACCACATCAGAAATTGGATAGATATGTTGCTTAATGTAATCTGCCAGTACTTCTGTGATGCTTCCATTAGAACTTCCGGGAAATTCCCTATTCAGGTTTTTATGATCTAGCGGATTGTAAAAAGGAGTGCGTTGGTAAAAGGCGGCTGTGTTGGCTAACGGAATTATAATAAGGTTTCCCTTTGTACACGGTCTGTAGGTACTTTATAGTCGGCATAGTCTCTCACTGTAATGCGTGCTCTGTAAAACCAATTCTCTTTTCTAGCGGTTATTCCGGTAGAAATTCCAAGCAAACTGTTATTACTTTCTCCCAGTAGGTTTATGTTGCCTTTAAAACTGTGCGGCAAGGGTACGTTGGGTGGCGTAATGGCTACCACACCGGCAATGGCATCTGAACCATACAGCAAAGAAGCCGGACCTTTAATCACATTGATATGCTCAATACCATACTGATCAATTTCCAAACCATGATCGGCACCCCATTGTTGTGCTTCGTGTTTAATACCGTTTTCTACGACACTAACACGGTTAAATCCTAAACCTCTGATCACAGGCTTCGATTGTCCCGAACCAATATTGATAGTACTTACACCTGGAATTTTACTAAGGGTTTGCATTAAACTATTTTCTCTATTTTCCTCTAAATAAGTTTTAGTGATGGCGGTAGACATCATAGGAGTCTCGGTATTCATAGTGGTGCTTTGTGCCGTGACTTCTACTGCTGAAAGTGCAGTGTTCTTAGGCAACAATACAATACGTATAGGCTTTTGAAGCTCTTGATTAGAAAGCGCAACATGTTGCGTTTCGTAGCTCATGTGCGAAACATGTAAGGTTAGTTTTGCAGTAGCCTCCACAGTAAGGGTAAAGTTTCCTGCTACATTACTCACAGCGTAGTCATTTTTGTAAATCACAGTACCGTTCTCAATAGGAGATTGGTTTGTAGCATCGATGAGCGTTCCTGTAATTTGCACCGATTCTTGTGCATATACAGTGGCACATTGGAATACAATTCCAATGATCAGATATAAATATCTCATACAACAATAGGGTTGAGTATATGGCGCTATATAAAAGTTATTGCAGTTATATAGCGTTAACGAGTGTTAGTATTACACTTGGATATTTGTTTTTTTAGTAGAGAAAATCAAATAAAATACTTGTAGAACAGTACAGTTTAGATAGATTTCTCCCGGAAAAAATAAGTGTGAAATAGCTAATTATGCTATGTAAGGAGGGGGGAGGCTAAAGAGATAGCGTTGAAAAAAACAAGCAACCGTTTTTGGCTGGTAGTGGTTTACCTGATTTTCTTTTGTGTGGTTTGGAGGAATGCTAAGTGTATCATTTATAAATGCTTTTTCGGCAATCACAGGAGCCTGCTGGTCTAGCATTACAAAGTCACAGATGGCACATTCTACATCATCTTCACCATCGTTGAAATTAGTGTAGTGTTCTAAAGCATGCAACCCAGATAGCTTGATACTTAAAAGAAGTACCAGAAATGTGTAGGAAATAATATGCTTTACTTTTTGATGCAAGAGTGCTTTGTTTTGTATTGAAGTAGCAAATGTATTCAAAAAAAATAAAAACGCAACATAGTTGCAAAATATTCATCTGTTATAAAAAGGATAGATTTTGTAAATTTGTCATTATGATATCTTTATAATTAATATGGCTCTCACAAGAAATACAAAAGCACAGGAAGAAGTTTTAAAATTAATGCAGGAAACACCACATACCCTTACGGTAGATGAGATTTGTGAAAAAATTCCTTTACAGGTAAACAAAACAACCGTATATAGAATGTTAGAACGTTTTGTGGCTGCTGGTAAGGTACATTTTATTACCAGTTCTGATGGTAAAGCGCATTATGCCTTATGTACTTCTTGTAAACACCAACATACATTGCACAACCACATTCATTTTCAATGTACAGCATGTGGTACCGTAGATTGTTTGCCAGATAAGGTTGAAATTCCGGTATTACCAGGATATCAAATGAAAGAAACCCAATTTTTGATCATTGGAATCTGTACTAAATGTGCAGCAGTAGGTAAAGAATAATATAAAGTAATTACCAGTGCTAACCATTAAATTAGGTAAAAGAAGATTATGGAGTACTGTAGGTATGCAAGACTCACTATATGATTTATGAAATTGAATTTCTTTTACATGGCAAATACTTCTAAAGAGTTCATCTTCCACCTTCATAATACCCGGCAGCTTTGGTAAGTCGTCTTTTCATGTTGCGGCGAAGCATCTTGGGCGCTAGCACTTCTAAATAATCACCAAACCCAAGTAGCATACGTTCCAGCTCAAAGTTGAGGTGAACCCGCATGATGAACGTAATACTGCCATCAGCATGCTTTTCATAGACTTCCTGAGAAGCATGAAAGGGTTTGGTAAGCACATAAGGCGCATTGCTACGGTCTACTTTGAAAATTACTTTGGAAGGTCTAAATTTCTCCATCACAGTAACGCCAATGGTATGTTGGTAATAGGCATCTACATCAAAGGTTGCCGGAATATACGCTGCGCCAAAATCATAATCAATGCCCAGAATTCTATCCAAAGCAAAAGTGATGATTTTTGGTTTTTCTGTAGTACGACCAATAACAAACCAGCGGTTGTTATATTCTTTTAGAAAATGCGCATGAAAAATAACCTCCTGTGGTTGATAGGCTTTAAACGATTGGTACATCAGTTTGATGACTACCTGTTTTAAAATAGCCTGATACAATTCATTCAACCATTCCAATCCTTTTAGGTTGTCATTTTTGTCTAAATGAATAATAGGGTTTTTGTGATGCTGTTCGGTATAGATCTTATCTTCCAATTTGTTGATAATACCCTTAAAATCGGCAAACAAAGAGAAATCCTGAAACTGTTTTAGCATGTTCATGGTTTCTGTAAGTATCCCCATATCGGTTTCGGTCAAAGGAATATCGGTAATAGAATATTCAGGATCGGCATAGCGGTAAAACTTTCGGTCGTATACTTCAATAGGCGCATTGTAGCCCAATTTATCACTGCGCATTACCTGAATATCCATTTGCAGCGTGCGCTTGCTTACATTCACACTACGTCCTTCAAACTCATACAAGGCATCGCTACAGGCTTCCATTAAACTAGCAAGTGTCCAGTCTCTATAATGGTTTTGCAGGCATTTATCAATGGTTTTGTAGCGTATCAAAGCATTTTTAGTAACCGCCATAAAGTAAATTTTCGTACTAAAATACAGGAAAAAATAAACTACGCAAAAAGGTTGCGCACTTGTGTTGCAATCTTTGTATGTAGTTAAACAATGGGTTTGTAGCAGCTACATTAATTAGTAGTGCTCCGTTGCACGGGGAGGTAACGGAGCTTGATTAAAAATTAAAAAACAATTGAACTATGGAAGCATATACACACATCAACGGACATCATTTAAAAGCGATGGGTTTTCCACCGGGAAAATGGTATCGGGAAGCGTTGGAGCATATCAACAAACACCAACTTTCGGTGCCGGAAATGTTAGCGTATTTAGAGCAATTCCGTTTGCCTGATGCTATTGGTTTGCACGAAACACCCATGCCATACGCTGTACATTTAGATACTGAAAATGATTTGGAAGCCGAAAACTTGCAAAAGGTAACCGATTCTATGGAGGTGTTGATGCGAACGCCAACTTTGACCAAAGGAGCTGTAATGCCCGATGCTTGTCCGGCTGGTCCAAACGGAACGATTCCGGTAGGTGGAGTAGTGGCCGCAACCAATGCCTTACATCCGGGAATGCATAGTGCAGATATTTGTTGTTCGGTGATGTTAACCGATTTCGGAATGATACCACCGAAAGATGTTTTAGATGCGGCGCATGCCCATACACATTTTGGTCCGGGAGGACGTCCGCGTGGAGCACAGTTTTCGATGCCGGAAGATTTGTTGGCCGATTTTAAAGAAAATGACTTTTTATGTGATGAGAAGTCCTTGTCAATAGCACAAGAACATTTGGGAACTCAAGGAGATGGAAACCACTTTTTGTTTGTAGGTACTTCTGCCAAAACAGGACATACCATGCTGGTAACTCACCACGGTTCTAGAGGTCCGGGAGCGCGCTTGTACCACAAAGGAATGGCCGTTGCCGAACGTTTTAGACAAGTGTTATCGCCTGCGACCTCGAAGCACAATGCGTGGATTCCTTTTGATACAGAAGAAGGAAAAGATTATTGGGAGGCGTTGCAATTGATTCGTAGATGGACCAAACTAAATCATGAATTGATTCATGACCATACTGCGGCTGCTTTGGAAGCTACTGTAAAAGATAGGTATTGGAATGAGCATAACTTTGTGTTTAGAGACGGAGATACTTTTTACCATGCCAAAGGTGCAACTCCTTTAGCGGCTAAGTTTGTACCCGATAGTACGGGACCACGTTTGATTCCTTTGAATATGGCAGAGCCAGTATTGATTGTTTCCGGAACAACCACTAAGACAAATATGGGCTTTGCACCGCATGGTGCCGGACGTAATATGAGCAGATCGCAACACAAGCGTACTATGGGAGGAGAAACCGATGTGGAAATCTTTGCTAGAGAAACCGAAGGGTTAGATGTACGTTTCTATAGCAAAGAAATTGATATCTCAGAATTGCCAAGTGCTTACAAACCTGCTGCTACTGTGCGTGCACAAATGGAGCACTATGGTTTGGGTACTGTGATAGATGAGGTGTTGCCGTATGGCTGTATCATGGCGGGCGACGTAGCTAAAAATGCTCCGTGGCGAAAGAGACGTCGTAAAAAAGGTAAGAATTCATAACAGCGTTCCCAGAGCATGGGAACGTTTTTTATGGGCTTATATTTTGTGATAAGTAGGTGCGATTTGTAATGCCAAATATGTGTTAAGCCTTATTCCGTAACAAAACTTTCATCGCTTAGGGTATGCATAAAAGCAAGTAGGTCTTCTTTTTCTTGCGTGGTAAGCGCAATGCGGTTGTTGTTATTTTTTAGGATGGGGTCTAAATTATCGGCTGCTATGACTCCGGTATCAAAATAGTCTAATACCTCCATTAGAGTTTCAAACTGACCAAAACTACCATAAGGAGCGGTGTAGGCTACATTGCGTAACGATGGCACTCTAAAGCTCATATATTCATTCATATCTCCGGTGACACGGGCTCTTCCGGCTTCGTCTACACTTGGGTTTATAGGAAAACCAACGTTTCTAAAACTTTGATCGGTAAACAATTCGGAGCTGTGGCAACTGGCACATTTCTGCTGGAAAGTGGCATAACCATTTGCTTCACTTTCGGTAAAGCTAGCCCCTTCGTTGCGCATCACGGCATCGTAGGTACTGTTGGCAGAGACTAAAGTGTATTCGTACTGCGCAATACTTTGATAGATTCTTTCGGGAGTGATCTCATCATCGCCAAAGGCATTCCGAAACAATTCAGTATACGTATCGTCACCATCGATTTTTGAGATGACTTCCAAAATAGACGAATCCATTTCTTCGTGGGTGATAATAGGCACCAAAGGTTGATTTTCTAACTGCAATCGGCTGCCATCCCAATTGTAAAAATTCATAAACGCCAGGTTCTGTATCGCCGGAACATTGCGTAAACCTACTCGGCCTTCCACACCAATTCCTTGTGCGTTATGATCGGCAAAGGCATTGCTTGGTATGTGGCAACTGGCACAGGCAATAGAATTATCGGTGCTTAATCGGGTATCAAAAAACAACTGTTTTCCCAATTCCACGCCGTATTGTGTTGGCATATTATTGTACACCGCATTGTTGGGTTCTGGAAAATTAGCCGGAATAGTAAAACCTATTTCCGGATTTTCAATAGGAATCATTTCCGTAGTGGTATCACTACAAGACGCAAGTGTGATGGTTACAGCCAAAAGCATGCAATATTTTACCATAATCTAGAGGTGTTAAGAAAGTCGCTCATAGCCATACTACAGGCGACTTTGCTTAAAATAATTAGTTGGTTACACTTTCTATAGTAAACATTCCATGCGTATCGGTAGTACCGTCACCTCCCAGATTGTCTACAAATTGCTCCATACTCGCTGCGGTATGAATATTAGGCGTTGCGTTGTCTTCGCCCAGGGTAATGGTGTTGGTAGCGCCGCTTAACAGTTTGTCAAAATCTGCTTTAATGGTAATGGTAGGCGCACTGTTTCCTACAATAGCAGCGGTAGTAAGATCCAAAGTAATGGTTCTGTAGGCATCCACTCCTTGCGTATAAGTATCTTCTTCATCTTGTGTGCCTTCTACAGTACTTCCGGTATGTACCGAAAGCGTTTCATTTTCCGATCCGTAAAAGCCTTCAATTTTAGTAAAGCGATATCCGGTTCCCCATTCCCACATCATTTCGGTATCGTTGGCACCAGCTAAGGCGTAGAAGTTAGGGTTGCTTACTTCGTCTAAAGTGTTCAAATCGCTACGCACGCCTAAACCAAACTGAATTTGCGTATAGGTTGCCGCCGGAATGGTATTGAGTACATAGGTAAGGGTAGTTGCATCAGCTAAATTCACTACCGTAGCCCCGTTATCTAAATCGTTGATGTTGTATGGAAATTCAGTACCGTCTGCTTCTACCAACACAATATTGCTAATTACATATTTGGCTTCCGCAAAGTGGTGTATTTGTCCGGCTTCCGACGTATTCACTGTTGCCGACGCATCTGTAGCATCTCCCAACACAATGGTTTCGTCTCCAAAGGTATTATGAAAAGCCAGCGTTACATTGTTGGCTACGGGCGTACCGTCATCATTGCTACAAGAGAACAAAGCGGTTGTAGTTGCGGCTACGAATAGAAGTTTTTTTAAATTTTTCATGTGTATAATTAAATGTGTTATTGTTATTAAAAATTGATTTGTAATGCGGTAAATAGATTCCTACCCATTCTGGGAATGTTGCCCCAATCTGCGTACGTACTGTAGTATTGGTTCAGTACATTTTCGGCTCCTAGTTGTACAGTGGTTTCAAAATGATAGAGTTTGAAGGTGTAATCTGCCGACAGATTCCAAATAGCGTAGGCGGGAGTTAAATCTTCTCCATAAGCCGGACTATAATGTTCTTGTGCCAGATCTCCGTTGAAAGTGGTTTGCAGTCCGAATTGTTGATACTGATATTGCAAAGAAGTTTGATAGCTCAACGGACGAATAAAAGGCAAGTTACCGCCTTCGTTATCCATACCTCTTGCGTAGGTAAGCATTCCTTTCCACTGCAAATTTTTGGTGATGAAGTAACCCGCATCCAACGAAAAATTGAACAAGGTAGCATAGGCTAACGACGTATAACCTTTTACACCCACCGATTGGTAGTTCATAGGACTTCCCATGTTCAGGATTTTACCAATAATGTAGTTGTCTATGTAAAAGTAATTGGCTTTGGCTTTCAGACTCAACTTGTCATTTTGGAAGCCTGCACTAGCATTGACTTCATACGAGATTTCGTTTTTTAGATTCGGATTTCCTACATAGTCATAGCGATCAAAGCTGTTGTAAATGTAATAGCCATATCCTTCCGAAACCGAAGGCGCTCTGTGTCCGTATCCGCCACCTATAGCCACATCAAATTGTTGTATGCTTTGGTGATAAGTAGCATACAAGCTAGGCAACCAGCGTGTTTTTTCCTGAGGCGCTCCCGGATGAAAAATCCAGTTGAAATCAATGTACTTTGAATAGTTGTAATTGATACCCAAGGCGCCACCAAACTGCAATTCACTTTGTGCAGATAACTCCAGCGTATTGTTTGTTGAAAGTCCGGCAAAGCGCGTAGTTACCCACGGCCAGCTATAGGCAAACATGGTACGTTCACTGCGGTCTTGCGGATACATACGCATTTCGGCAATGGACAGATTATCATAGGCGTTCAACTGCATTTCCGAATGCCAATTTCCTTTCATCAGATGGGCTTTCGAAACCAATCCGTAGGTAGTACTCCAGCCCGGCATGTCCATATGCACCAGATTTTCGGGTCGGGTGGTATCATCCATATAATGCTCAATGGCGTTGAAATAGATTTTGGTATCCCAGGCACGCAGCCAACCTTCCTGATACAATTGTTTGAAAGTTGCTGAGGTAATCAAAGCTCGAGAAAGCCATAAATCCATGGGTAGCGCCGGATAGCCTACATCATTTGCCTGATCGAAAATAGCATCGACACGTAACGAAGAGAGTTTTCCTGTTTTATGCGCCAATCCTACAGAAGCATTGAACTTTTCAAATTGCGAATGCGCTACTTCATTGGTATTTCCGTCGGAATAATTGTTCGCTTTTCGGTACGAAACACTTCCTTGTGCCACCCATTGTTGATCGGCATACGCAAGATTACCCTGATTGTAGAATTGCTGATTATTGAATTCGAAACCAGAGCGGTACGAACCGTTCCACTTGGGTTGCATACTAAAAGGCGTTGTTTTTCTTTTAAGATCTACACTGCCCGATACCGTAGCGCCATTGGCACTTCCTTGTTGACCCGAACTGATGTTCACGGCCGCCAAATTATTGCTTTCTACATAGGAAGTAATAGGATCCATTTTATCGGTACAAGCGCCAAAAACATGCATGCCATCAATGGTAATGGTAGCGCGTTCCGAACTCATATTATTCAACATGGGTTCCCAAGCATAGGCACCGCGTTTGATGAAACTAATATTGTCTGACGATGCTAAAAATTCATCCACAGAAATATTCATCTTCATCGCAGTAGCGATGCTTTTCTTCACCTTAGCAGTTACCTGAACAGCTTCCAATTGCTGAATGCTATCGGTAGTGGTTTCCTGATCTTGTGCGTTCATTACAAGAGACGCCAAAAGGAATAGGGGAGATAAGAGGTACTTCATCATTAAAATAGAATATCTATGTACAATTCACTTTTTTCTCCTTCCACACCCGGTGTAAAATCCGTAGGTACTTCGGTTCCTTTGATCACGTCACCCGCTGCATTCTGAAATATGAAATTCAGCGTCCAATTCCCGGTCATGGTATAATTCACCACCCCATAATACAAGCCATCGCCTTCCTGCGTTAGGTCTTCATTATTTGGGGAGGAGTGATTGCCCATATTGGGTTCGGGCATGCGCGGATCTAACAACAACGTTGCGCCTTCCACTTCACTAAACGAAAATTGAGAAGGATCGGGGAAATCTCCTCCGGCAGTCTCAGGTTCGTTGTATTGGTACACGCCGGCTATCAGTTCATTTTCTGCCACTGACGGACTTACCGGAGCTATGAGGGCAATGTAATATTGCACGCCATCGTTTCCTGTAAAAGACGTCATGTTTAAATTCAGGTTCTCTTGTTCGGCTACTTCAATAGGTTGTTCCAGATTGAAAGTTTCCCCAGCTACCGTAATGCTGAGGTACAACACCCAACTGGCATCGGTATCCGTTTCAACATCAAAAACCGAATAGCCTTCATAGTAGGCATCTGTTGTTTGGAAGGCAACCACCTCGCTATGCGGACAAGAATATGCCTCCGCATTGGTAGTAGTTCTAATGGGCAATAGTGTTACCGTTGCATTTGCAATAGCTTCTTGCGTTGCGGTTTCAGTTATTTCAAAATGAAGTTCGTTATAGCCTTTGTAAAACGTACCGCCCAAAGCGTTTACACGTATTTGGTAACCGTTGCTGTTGATGCTAAAAGCTTCTTCAAACTCCGTTGTTTCCGGAATAGCCGTGGACAGCTCTGCTTCGTAATCTGTTTTGCTGAGTGTGCACGATGTGATGACCATACCAAAGAGTATCGCCATCGTCCAATGGATCATTTTCATGATTCAGTAATTTTAAAACGTTATGTATACACCACCATGGCAATACAGCGCATTGAAAAAATACGTAGCAAAGCCACAGTAATTTGTAGGATATGAATGCTTGCTAGGAGACCAAAGCACTCATAAATAGGTTTTAAAATACTAGGATAGGAGGTCGCAATAGGCGTGAATGGCTTGTGTATGCGTATAGAGTATCTTTGTACTCTAAAGTTTGTTGCGATTGTTCCGTAGCTATAAACAGGTTGAAATAAGAAGTGATCACTTCACAGAATTCAACAGTTGTATTGATGGGAATCTGTTTCTTTTCTCTACGTTCTTTTTCAGCCTCTTGTGCTTTGGCTATTTGTTTGGCCAAATAACATTTTCCGTCACAATGCAGTTCTGGTTTGTCTTTGTTAACGCACAGTTCATTTTTAATATAATCATAGAACACTATGTATTCCAGCACCGGAATAATAGGTTTTAGGAGCATATATAATGCACATATGATTATAAGTCTTTTCATGCGATACAATGTAGAAGCATACACGTACAGGTTGTTGTAAGGTCTACAAAACCAATGGGTGCTGCTTCGCATAGCGGCATAGCTACAGTAGCTGTAGTACACCGTAATTTTAAAAATGGATTTCTGTAACGATTCAGTTTATGAAAGGGCATACGTATCTGTTATAGCCATACCAATGCCTACCAAACCAAACTTGTACAAGCAGGGTGTAGTAGCCAAGGGATTGCAAGGCCTTTATATGATACAGTATACGTAGTTACGCAATAGGAGGTCTTAAAAGATGATTGCTAAACGTAAACGCATAGCTATTGGGTTGTAAAAGAGCTATGCTATGTTTGGGCGTGGCAAAGAAATGCGCACGCGGAATACTTATAATTTCCTGAAGACACAAAGGCGTTAACAACGAATCGAGTCTGGTTGTGGGAAGTTCTTTTTTAGAATTGGTATCTGAGTTTTCAGCCACCATTTTGGTTAAATGACACTTACCGTTGCAGTGCATTTGTGGTTTGTCTTTGTTGATGCACAGTACGGTAGCAATATAGTCATAGTTCACCGCATACTCCACAAAAGGAGCGATAGGCTTTACGGTGTGCACTAGAAATACAATGGCTACTAATAACTGTCTCAACATGTAAACAAAAAAGATGCTGCAAAAGTACATAAAAGAACCTTATTTATGATGCTTTTGTAGTGTAACCCAAGTCACATTCACTGTTAAAATTATAGAGTAGAAAGAACTGAAGTAGTTCAAAATACACATAGACAACCTTGGTTTTTAAGTGCTTTGGAGGGGGTGTTTAAGGTACAGATTCTGGAGATTTAGTCAATAGCAGTTCGCCAAACCATTGTGCAAATTTGTGCAATTTTGTGCATGTTTGTAGGAATTAATACCTAATTAAGGCATATTGTCCCATTATGTTGCCATTGATACCTCATTATACCAAAAGCTACCAAAGCATACCAAATGTTACATTTTCGTAAAACAACCCGGGGCATTTGTTGCAGTGTTGTTGCAGTAAACCGTGACTTTCCTTTACGAAAACGCCATTTTACCAAGGAAGACTGGAACAAAACTGGGAGGAAACCCCTTGGGAGGTGGCTGTGGATGGGGTAGATGGAAGCAGTATGTATTTATTTGTAGGAAAAAGTAGAGGTATAAATTTAATATCGTATAAAAAGTTGTATTTTGGTGGGGGTATAAAATATTTTGAGAAAAGTTGAAATTGAAGTAATTTAAGTCGGTTCTAATACTTATAAAGAAGAACATAGCAAACATTCAAAATGACACGATTTACTTTCATAGCACTGATTTTGATTCTGATACTTAGTTGTACAGAACATACGAAGTCAACACCCACTCAAACAGAAGCAACTTCCAAAATTGATTCAATAGACAGTACACCTCAGACAATATTAGACAACGTTGAAATCGATACAATTCTAGAAAGAAATAATCCTAAATCTCTTGACCTTACTAAACACCAGATTTTTATAGACACAACAAGAAGTTCCGAATTTCATGAAAGGATAAGAAATTGGGAACAATCAGAGTTGGACAAACAAGCAATTGAATTATATTTAAGTGAGATAAATAAAGATTTTCAGCCCAAAGAAATAAACTTAAAAGGGTTTCCTTCTCATTTCATAACACTTAGAAAACTTAATAATCAATTTGTACTTTATGATAGATGTGATGGAGTTGACCCGAGGTTTAAAATAAGTGATACAGCTTTCATATCTTATGGACCATTGGAATTGGGCGTGGAATCCATTTCTAAACTGATTTCATTAACAAGCAATTCAATAGAGCTCGAACTAAGAACCTATCAATCAAAATCAAACAACCAAAAATCCAGACTGAAAATTGAAAAGATTGAAGATTTTATTTATAAAATGACTTATGCATATCAGACATATAACAGCATTGAATACTTGACTACAGTTAATGGAATAGAGAACTTTGATTTAGTGGTGAATAACTGTACCACAATGAAAATGCTGGAATTTGATGGTTTTGATAAAGATGAAGAACAAAAAAAAATGCTAACAAAAGCTAAAATTCAGGCTGGATTTAGGCTCATGTAAGACCGAAATAAACACTTTGGTAAAAATTATAGAAGTACATAAATTTTCTATATTTATGCCTTTACTCTAGCATTGTGTTGAGTTTTTGGTCTAACGAATGAATATCATACTGTACAGGTGGTATTCAAAAATTACGCAGATAGCATTGACAATTAATCATATAACTGAAGAAAGCATTGGTGACTTATTAGTGAATATTCCTGCAGGAAACGTAGATTTACGAGATGACCGTATTAAAGTAACTTGGTCCGAGACAATTCCTGCCTTTAAGCTTTCAAAATATCCTATAACTCAAGGATTGTATAAAACCATCATGGGAAACAATCCTTCCAATTTTAAAGGAGATCAATTGCCTGTGGAATCGGTTTCTTGGGTAGAAGCAGTACAATTTTGTAATGCCTTATCTCAACATCTGAACAGAGTCCCTTGTTATAAAATAGATGTGCATACAGAAAGCGTGGAGTACAACAGTACAGCCAATGGATTTAGATTACCTTCAGAGGCAGAATGGCAATACGCTTGTCAATCAGGTACAAGAGATATTCGTTACGGAGATCTGGATGAGGTAGCCTGGTATAAGAAGAATTCAGCAAATCAACTTCAGGAAGTAGGGCAAAAGCAGCCCAATGAATGGGGTCTCTATGATATGTTGGGAAATGTTTGGGAATGGTGTTCAGATATTTATGATGAATCTATTTATGGAAGTTACCGTATTTTTCGAGGAGGTGGATGGAATGATGAAGAACGTAGCGTAATGGCCACTACCCGCAGAAGAAGTCATCCTTTTTCATTTAAAATAGATGATTTAGGGTTTAGAATAGCAACATGTGAATAATCGATTATAATAAATATTGTGAGTACCATTTTTATCATTTTAGCTCTTTGCATGGTCTGTTTTGCATTGAGAATTTAGGAATGAAATTTTTATAAGGTAAGTGTATCTCATATTTATACGGTTATTATGATATTAAAACAAAAGGGATTCTAATAACGGAATCCCTTTTTTATGTGAAAGTTTGAAGTACTTATTTATATTTTTTCTAAGCCATCAAACGTTTCTTTTAATTTTGGATTCGATGGTCTTGGAGCACTAGCCGAAACAATATTTCCTTCTGTATCTATCAGTAAAAATCTTGGAATTGCGTTGATTCCATAGCTTTGAACAAATTCTGATTTCCAATCCTTATCAGCGAATAATTGAGTTCCGCCCAATTCTTCATCATCTACAAACTTTTTCCATTTGTCATGATCCGCTTGGGTATCAATAGAAATACTTACAAACTCTATATTCTTATTATGATATTCTTCTTCTACCTTTTTAAGAAAAGGAATTTCTCTTTTACAAGGTCCACACCAAGTAGCCCAAACGTCTACATACACATATTTTCCTTTTAAATCTGCCAACGAAGTGGTTCCACCATCGTGGTTTTCATAAGTAAACGTTGGTGATGGCGCTCCAGGAGCTAATTTTTCAACCAAATCGTATGCTTTGGTAAGTTCTTCTTTAAAGTCCTCATCTTTGGAGATTTTCATGAACTCATCGTAGTAGAATTTTGATTTTTCAGCATCTTCCGGACTAATTTCTCTAGCCATTGCACTCATTAAAATAGCTTGTACAGCCGGGCTTTTCTTTTCTTTGATAAGCGCCACAGCCTTTGTTGGTACAGAGTCTGGCATGGTCATGTAAAGTGGACCAATTTCTTTTCTGAAATCATTCAAAACAATAGTGCTATACGAATTGTATTTTTTGGCATCAAACTCGTTATCAAGGTCCACTTCTATGATATTTGCATTGAAATCATCAGATGGACTGTAACTCATGTTTCCAGAGAAATATCCATGGTATTGTGGATAGTTAAGTAAATGCACATAACGCTCGTACATTAAATTCTTTTTCTCTAGCTCTTTAAAATCTTCAGATGCTTTGGATAGTTCCAAGTCATTCTCCAACTTTGTTTTTAAGCTATCTAATTTTCCAACAAACTCTTTTTCTTCCAAAGAATAAAAGTCTTTCATGTTAGAAGTTATTTTTTCATCGGTGATGTATTTTTGAGCCAGGTAATTGTTTTCTTCGGCTCCCTCACCTGTATAAGTAATACTTTCGTCAAACTGATTTGTGTCAATAGAAAGATTGATGTCTTCACCATTTTTCAAATAGAATGTAGAAGTCTCTTGTCCTATTTTAAAAGTGTAATATCCAGGTTCTTCAATATGAAGCGTATCGGTAAAAGTACCATCTTCTTTAATCTGAAATTCTTCAGAAAGTTGATGTCCGCCTACAAAGCCTTTTTCTGAATTTGGGTTGGTTACAGTTCCAGAAAAAACAAGGTAATCTTTAGGTTTGGTAGTTTCATTTTGGCATCCTACAAGTACTGCAGCAGCCAAGAAATAATGAAGTTTTTTCATTTTTGGTGTTTTTTTCAGTAATGAATTTATATTGTTGATAATTTGAATACGAAATGAATTTGGAAAATATAATGTTTATATGGATTTTTGACATCCAAACAATATACGGTAATGATTCAAACGCATTATATAAGTAGCAATATACTCGATTTATCAGAGATAAACGAAATAATTTCTGAAAAGAAGCAGTTGCAATTATCAGATGAAGCGAAGCTTTTAATTCAAAAATGTCGTACCTATCTGGATGATAAAATGAAAACGCATAAAGATCCTATTTATGGTATCAATACTGGGTTTGGATCGTTGTATAATGTGAAAATTTCATCAGAAAACTTAACCAAATTACAAGAGAATTTGGTGAAGTCACATGCTTGTGGAACCGGAGAACGTGTACCAAAAGAGGTGATTAAATTAATGCTATTACTCAAAATACAATCATTGAGTTATGGATACAGTGCGGTACAATTGTCTACCGTAGAGCGTTTGATAGCTTTTTTTAATAACGATGTTTTACCAGTTGTATACACGCAAGGTTCATTGGGCGCTTCGGGCGATTTGGCTCCTTTGGCACATTTGGCGTTACCATTGTTAGGTATTGGAGAAGTGTATGTAAATGGAGAAATTACCGATGCAGCCGTGCTGGAAGAGAAGTTTGGTTGGGAACCGATAACGCTACTATCTAAAGAAGGTTTAGCGCTATTAAACGGAACTCAATTTATGAGTGCTTATGGTGTTTATTGTTTGTTGAAAGCCTATAAACTATCGTATCTAGCAGATTTTATTGGTACCATTTCATTGGAGGCTTTTGATGGAAGAAAGGAACCATTCTTTGCGCCTATTCATTTGATAAGACCGCATAGAGGACAAGTGAAAACAGCAGAAAGAATTTTAAAGTTCTTGGAGGGGAGTGAACTTATAGAACGTCCAAAACAGCATGTTCAAGATCCTTATTCTTTTAGATGTATTCCGCAAGTACATGGAGCTTCAAAAGATACGCTGGCTTTTGCTCGTAAAACGTTTAAAACTGAAATGAATTCAGTTACCGATAACCCAAATATATTTATCAAAGAAGATCAAATTATTTCCGGTGGAAATTTTCATGGTCAGCCTTTGGCGTTAGCTTTTGATTATTTGGGAATAGCAATGGCCGAACTAGGTAATATCTCGGAAAGAAGAACATTTCAATTGGTTTCCGGTTTGCGAGAATTACCAGCATTTTTGGTAGATGATCCGGGAATCAATTCAGGATTTATGATTCCGCAATATACGGCTGCAAGTATTGTAAGCCAGAACAAACAATTGGCGACTCCAAGCAGTGTAGATAGCATTGTTTCATCAAACGGACAAGAGGATCATGTGAGTATGGGGGCTAATGCCGCTACAAAATGTTTGAGAATTATAGATAATTTAGAACGAATTCTAGCCATAGAATTGTTCAATGCATCACAAGCTATGCATTTTAGAAGACCTTTTAGAAGTTCTGAGCTTATTGAAAGTTTTCTAGAAGATTACATAAAAGAAGTACCGTTTGTGGAGCAAGATAGATTTCTTCATTTAGATATAGAAAAATCTATTTCGTTTATACAAAATAGAACTATTGAGATTACTGAACTCTTTGAGAATTAAGAGTTCAGTAATTTTTTATTTTCAAAACTCTATTGATCCAGATGTAGGCACTCTTCTTATCGTGAAAAATCTTCATGTTCTTTTTATAGAAGAAATTTTCGATATTAAAATTAAAGAAGTCAATTTCTTTGGTTGAAACAATAGCCATCGCTTTTAGGTTGGTAAGGTTTCTTAAATAGAAATAGCACGTAGGATCTACAGTGTAAGATTGGTTTCTTAATGAGATATAGGCAAATGACTTATCTTTAAAATAAGTATTTGCAATGCTCATGAACTCATTACACTTTTCTTTGTCGAAAACAACTCCTTCGTTTACAGTAGATAACATAAAATAGTCATAAATGTAAACAGTGGCATAATCCAACTTGTAGGTTGCTTCGACTTGAAGGTCGGAAATTGATGTTAACATTTAAATGGTAATTAAGGGCATTTAAACTTACAAAAAAATCTTATGAATCAGTAGTCCATTTGACATTTTTTTCAATGGCTTTTATCATCATTGATGCAATATCTTTCTCAGTAGCTGTCTCTATTCCTTCTAAACCTGGTGAAGAATTCACTTCCAATAGTAATGGACCTTTAGATGATCTAATAATATCTACACCGGCAACTTTAAGTCCCATGGCTTTGGCTGCTTTTACTGCTATTTTCTTTTCTTCGGCAGTTACTTTTGCTATAGATGCTGTTCCTCCAAGATGAATGTTAGCTCTAAATTCTCCTGGCAACGCTTCTCGCTGAATGGCTGCAACTACTTTTCCATCTATGACAAATAGACGAAGATCTTTTCCACTTGCTTCTTTGATGAATTCTTGAACCAAAATGTTTGCTTTCAAACTCTTAAAAGCATTGATCACACTCTCTGCTGCTTTTTTAGTTTCGGCCAAAACAACTCCTTTTCCTTGTGTGCCTTCTAATAATTTTACAATTAGGGGAGAACCACCTACCATTTTAATAAGGTCTGTAGTATCAAGCGGAGAGTTCGCAAAACCTGTGGTAGGAATATGAACTCCGTTATTTAAAAGTAATTGTAATGAGTATAATTTATCTCTAGATTGTGTAATGGCATTAGAAGAGTTCAAACTAAAAATGTTTAAAGCTTCAAATTGTCTTGTTAGTGCACAACCATAAAATGTCATACTAGGTCTAATTCTAGGAATTACAGCATCAAGATCATTGAGAATTCTACCACCGCGATAATGCACTTCTGGTGTTTTTGCATCAAGTTTCATGTAACACTGAGCAATGTTTAAAAAGTACATCTCATGACCTAAACGTTCTCCCGCTTCCATGATTCTTTTGTTACTATACAAATCTGGATTACTGGCTAGAAGTCCAATCTTTAATCCTTTTCTCTCTACTTCTTTATTTTTATAAACTGATTTTAGTTCATCATCATCAAGATCGCCTAAAAGAAAGCTACTTTCTGGGTCTACCAAAATTCTTCCCATCATGGCTTCTCTACCAAGTAGCATTCGGTAACCCATAGAATCACGATTGGTAAGCGTCAATTCTATTTCCCAAATTTCATCTTCACCAATATGAAGAGAAGATTTAATTACATACCTATGTTCTTTGGTTCCAGTAGAACTTTTGATAACTCTTTTATCTGCAATAGGAGATTCACAATGAACTACGGTTTTTCCATTTGATTGCAACGGATATACATCATAGCGAACCCAATGTTCACCATCTTTCACAAACGGTTCTATATTTACGGCGTGCAACGCAGATGTTTTTGCTCCACTATCTACACGTACTTTTATTGCAGGAATATTAATTTTAGGCAGCTTTACCCATTCTTCGCTACCAACAACAATTTTATCAATCATTTTAACAGAGTTTATCTTGTACGAAAATAAACAAAAAAGGATGTACGTATCTTAATAGAACTATAAATAATTAAAAATGTTTAATTCGTTTGTATATAAAGTATTATCATGAAAAACGCCTCCGTTTGGAGGCGTTTTTTAAAATGTATGTGCTGTATTTTTACAATAAATAACGTTCTTTTTCTCCTTTTTGATTGATCACAATTAAAAGGTTTCTTTGATAACCAGATGCATCATTGGAAATTGACTTCACATCTTCAATCGAGTTTACAGGATTGTTGTTGATGGAAATAATTACTTTTCCTTTCAGATCTAAATTCTGATTTTGATAGTAATTTGCTTCATCAGTAATTTTTACTCCGCTATCTGTTTTGAATGCTTTCTGATCGGCTTTGGAAAGATTTTTTACTTTTAATCCAAGGCCAGCAATCACATAAGTGTTGTTTTTCAACAAAGTAACCGAAGTGGTTTTTGTATCACCATCTCTTTCATAAGTTACATTAACTTTATCGTTTGGTCTTTTTGATGAAAGGTATCCCGTAAGATCAGCAAATTTTGAAATTTTGATGTTATCTATTTTTTTAATTACATCACCTTTTGTTAAACCGGCTTTATCTGCTCCAGATTCTTCTTCAACACCGGCAACATAAACACCTTCCGTATTTTGAATTCCTAATTCTTCGGCGATATAAGAATTTAAACCGCTTCCTGTAATACCTAAAATACCTTTTTGAACGTTTCCATATTCTAAAATATCGTCTACTATTTTCTTCGCAATATTACTCGGTACAGCGAAAGAGTATCCTACGTAATTTCCGGTTTGTGAAGTGATGGCGGTATTAATACCTATTAAATCTCCGGCTGTATTTACCAATGCTCCACCACTGTTACCAGGATTCACAGCAGCGTCGGTTTGAATAAACGATTGTACTTTATCATCATTCGGATTTAAATCTCTTGCTTTAGCACTGATGATACCTGCAGTTACGGTAGATGTAAGATTAAAAGGATTACCAACAGCTAAAACCCATTCACCAATTTGGGTATTGTCTGAATCACCAAACGCTAAATAAGGTAATTTTTCATCGGCATCTATTTTAATAAGAGCAATATCAGAATTTGGGTCAGTACCCACTAGCGTTGCTTTGTAACTTTTATTGTTGTTTAATGTTACTTCCAATTCAGAAGCATTGTCTACCACGTGATTATTGGTAACAATATATCCGTCAGGAGAAATAATAACTCCAGATCCTGTGCCTACTTGTGCTCTTTGAGTTCCTCCGTTTCCATAAAAGAAATCAAAAACGGAATTAGGACTAGATTGTGCAATAGTGGTATTTTTAACGTGAACTACGGCGTGTACCGTCTTATTTGCGGCATTTGTAAAACCTTCTTCGTCAAGGGCGGCTGGCGGCGGGGTATTAAAACTTGTGGTAAATGTGTTGACAGGGGTGTTTTGTTCGCTAATGATATAATCTTTTTCTAAGAACAATTTGTAAGAACCAAGGGTGATGGCTCCTCCTAAAATAGCAACACTCAGCATACTTAAAAACTTTTTCATTTGCTTTCTATTTTATATTAATACTGTATTTAAAATGTTATTTTCTTTCTTTTTAACACCTAAAATTATTCCATTATTATGCTCACTTTTCAACTTTAACCACATTTTAACAATGGAAAAAGCGCTCTAAAAAATGTATATTTGCGACAATATTACATCCTATGAAACTCACATTTTATAAATACCAAGGAACAGGAAACGATTTTGTTATGATAGACAATCGTGATAAAATATTTCCTGTAGAAAATACACAACTTGTAAATCAGCTCTGCGATCGCCGTTTTGGCATTGGTGCAGATGGACTTATTTTATTAGAGAATGATGAAAATGTTGATTTTAAAATGGTGTATTACAATGCCGACGGAAATCAAAGTACAATGTGTGGAAACGGAGGGAGATGTTTGGTAGCGTTTGCCAATTTCTTGGGAGTAATTCAACAAAAAGCAACTTTTAACGCTATTGATGGTTTGCACTATGCGGAAGTGCATGGTGAAGAGGTGAAGTTACAAATGATTGATGTAGATGGCATTCAGGTTTTTGATGATTACACATTTTTAAATACAGGTTCTCCACACCATGTAGCTATCGTAGAAAATATTGAAAATTATGATGTTTTTTCAAACGGAAAACGAATTAGAAATGGAGCACCTTATTTTGAAGAAGGAACCAATGTAAATTTCGTAGAAAAAATGTCAGCTGACAGTTTTTCAGTAAGAACATATGAGCGTGGGGTAGAAGATGAAACCTATTCTTGTGGAACCGGCGTTACTGGAGTTGCTATAGCGATGCACAAAACTGGAGTTACAGAAGCTAACGAAGTAACGCTGAAAACTCCCGGAGGTAATTTAAAAGTTAGTTTTGAAACGGAGGGTGAAGTTTATAAGAATGTTTTTCTACAGGGGAAAGCCACCTATGTTTTTAAAGGAGAAATTACATGCTAGCACTCAAAGGTAAATACTGTTATTTAAGAGCTTTGGAACCCGAGGATTTGGAGTTTCTCTATTATGTAGAAAACGATGAATTGGTTTGGGAAGTGAGCGAAACAGTTACGCCCTATTCTCGTTTTGTACTAAAACAGTATTTAGAAAATAGTCATAGAGATATTTACGATGTAAAACAATTGCGTTTAGCCATCGTTTCACAAAATGACCAATTAGCGGGTTTTATTGATCTGTTTGATTTTGATCCAAAAAATGCAAGAGTAGGAGTAGGTATTATTGTTGCTGAAATGTTTCGAGGGCAAGGATTGGCAAAGGAAGCTTTAGCAATGATTACCAATTACTGCTTTCAAAAATTGAATCTGCATCAAGTGTATGCAAATATTACTGAAGACAATCTTGCTAGTAAAAAGTTATTTGAAAGTCAGGATTTTGAATTATTTGGTGTAAAGAAAGATTGGATTTTTTCCGAAGGAAAGTATAAGAACGAATTATTTTATCAGAAAATAAAAGAATGAATTTAAAGAAATTAGTCGCTATTGTAGCGGTTTTAGGTTTGGTTGCATGTAGTTATTTTGTATACGTGATCTATAGTTGGTTGTTTGTTTCCAATACCAATTTTAACAACGAATATGCCGAAATCTATATTCCTACCAATGCCACCTATGCAGACGTAAAAGAGCAGTTAACTCCATTGTTGAAAGATGTAGATGCCTTTCGTCAAGTAGCTAATAAAAAAGGATATACTTCCAATATCAAAGCTGGAAAATATAGAATTCAAAAGGGTATGAACAATAATCAAATTGTGAATACACTAAGAAGCGGAAATATTCCGGTGAATGTATCATTTAATAATCAAGATACGGCAGAAAAATTAGCCGGAAGAATAGCGGTTCAGATTGAGGCAGACAGTGCTTCTTTGGTGACTGCTATGAAAGATACCGATTTTCTAACTGAAAATGGTTTTACAGAAGCCACCTATCTTTCCATGTACATTCCAAATACCTATGAATTCTTTTGGAATACAGATAGCGAAGGTTTTAGAAATAGAATGCAGAAAGAATATGAAAAATTTTGGACAGCCGATAGAAAATCGAAAGCGGCTGAGCTCAATCTTTCACCAACCGAGGTAATGACTTTAGCTTCGATTGTTCAAAAAGAAACTGCTAAGACAAATGAACGCAAGCGTGTTGCGGGCGTTTATTTAAATCGATTAAAATCTGGAATGTTATTACAAGCAGATCCTACCGTGATTTATGCTGTGAAGGATAGAAAT
Source organism: Pustulibacterium marinum (assembly GCF_900116665.1). Lineage (GTDB taxonomy): Bacteria > Bacteroidota > Bacteroidia > Flavobacteriales > Flavobacteriaceae > Pustulibacterium > Pustulibacterium marinum. The sequence continues at coordinate 86,685 of NZ_FPBK01000002.1, forward strand.
GCAGATTTTGATACAATTATCAAGCGTGTAGTGTACGAACATCTAAATGTAGATTCTCCATACAATACTTACAAATATGCAGGGTTACCACCGGGACCAATTGCTATGCCCGATATTTCTTCTATAGATGCAGTTTTGAATCCAGAAAAGCATGATTATTACTATTTTGTAGCTGATACTAAGAACTTTGGCTATCATAAATTTTCAAAAACCTTAGCTCAGCATAATAGAAATGCAGCTAAATATCATGCATGGGTTAGCAAGCAAGGCTACTAATAAAGCTAGTTTTCGAATTTAAGAGAATGATAAAGTTTCAGTTTCGGTGTTAATCATCGTTAATATTGCCGTTAAATTGGAGTTAACGGTATTTTTTTAACATTTTAAGTCATTGTTGAAAATTAAGATATTCTCAGTGTTAGGAGTATTTTGTTAAGGAAATGTCATAAAAAACTCATATTCGTATTGTTTATCATATAAAAAACACCTTTTTTTTGTTTTAATATAACTTTAACTATCTGTTTTTCAGTAAAATAAAAAGAGTATATATTTGTCCCCACAAAATTCTGAATAGAATAGCTATATAAAATATGATTTTTTAAGCTATTTACCAAATATTCAGAGAAAACAAATTATATGAGAAATGGAATAGTAAAAATTACCTTTTTTCTATTAGCAGTTGTATTCATTTGTGTAGGCTATGTAGCAAAAGATAAAATTATGCTACGAAAAAAGGAGGAGAAAGTTGCTATTGTTTTTGAACAACCAGATTCGTTATCAATGACGAAAGCAATGTTTCCAAAGATCACTACTTCCCAACCAGTAATTAAAAACAAAATTACCCCGCCTTTTATAGGCAAATCTTTCACAGGTTTTAAAGAAGCTTTAGGATATAAAGAATCCCGTGGAAATTATTTTATTGTAAACCAATTAGGATACTTAGGAAAGTATCAGTTTGGAGCTAACACGTTAAGTGCTTTTGGTATTAGAGATACTCAAAAGTTTTTAAATAGCCCAGAACTACAAGAGAAGGTTTTTTTAGCATATATGTCGCGTAACAAGGCAATTCTTAAAAATGAAATAGCCAAGTATACAGGAAAAACAATTGGAGGCGTTCTAGTAACAGAATCAGGATTGTTGGCAGCAGCGCACTTAGGTGGAGCAGGAAATGTTAAAAGATATTTGAGAACCAACGGAGCTACTCGTTTTAAAGACGCTAATGGAGCATCTGTAAGGTTCTATATGAAAAAGTTTAGCGGATATGATGTTTCGTTTATCAAATCAGACAGATACGCTAAAATTTAAAAGTTCATTTACCCAAGGAATGTGGAAGGGAATAGTTTGTAAAGCTATTCCCTTTTTTTATTTCGTATATAAAATTTAATGAATAGTGATGGAATAACTCACTTCATTGATTCCACCCGGTTCAAGAGTTTGGTTGGCTTCCTTAGTTGTAAAATCACCATCTGTTTGTGCGTTATCAGTAATTCCAAGCCAAGGTTCTAAGCATACAAAATTACCTTCCGTTTTTGCCCAAATTCCTAAATAATCAAAATCATCATAAGAAACAGTCACTACAGGACCTTTTGTTTCGTGTGCCAGCGATACTGATTTTGATTTAAGATTTTTAAAAATGAGCGCATCATCTTTAAAAAGATCATGTTGTAGGCGTAACACTTTATCTTCATTCAACATGGGAGCAGTTTCTCCAGATTGTAACCCGTTGTTGTCTAACAGATAGGTGACATCCGTCTCCGGTTTTTCAAAATCAATTAAATAATCAGTATACGCTTCTTCTTCATAAACTGGACATTTGAAAGCTGGATGACCACCAACTGAATAGTACATGGTTTCGTCTCCTAAATTTTCAATTTTATGATGAACTTGAATTGTGTTTTCAGTTAAAGTAAATGTGATTCTAAAATCAAATTGAAAAGGATATATACTTAAAGAATCTTTTGAATACGTATACCTAAACGTAACACTTTCTTCAGATTGTTTTTCAATCTTTAAATTCTCGTTATGTCGAATGAAACCATGTTTTGGTGTATAGTATTTTTCACCTTTGTAAAGAAAATGCTTGTCTTTTAAACTTCCAATAATAGGAAAAAGTACAGGTGCATGGCTTCCCCAAACGTCTGGGTTAGCATCCCACATGAATTCTGTACCATCATTATTTTTAATACTCGAAATTTCAGCTCCTTCAGTTTTAATAATTACAGAGAGTGAATTATTAGATAAGGCAATTTTTTTTGGAGTTTTCATGAACTTTATATGAAAATGTTAGTAAAAATGAATAATTGGTAATTATCTATACTTAGTAAGTAATTTCACCAATTATGGGTTATATTTAAGATTAAAATTAGTAAAAAATGAAAAAAATAATTGCTTTTGCTGGAAGTAATTCTTCAACTTCCATTAATTACCAACTCGTAAAGTACACAGCAAATTTACTTGAAGATGCTGATGTTCAAATCTTAAACATGGCCGAAATGCCATTTCCTATTTATAGTGAAGACACTGAAAAAAAAGATGGATTCAAAAATTCATTGGTAGAATTACATAATGATATTCAAGAAGCTGATGGACTTATCATTGGTGTGAATGAACACAACGGTAGTATTTCTGCTTATTTCAAAAATCTGATTGATTGGTTATCGCGTTTCAACAGAAACTTTTTAGTAGGTAAAAAAGTCTTTGTTTTAAGTACTTCAACAGGGAAATTTGGTGGTTCCAAGGCAGTAGAAGCTGTTAAATTAACATTACCTTTCTTTGGAGCTGAAATTTATACAACGTTTTCGTTACCTTTGTATATGGAAAACTTCTCTTCGGGTGAAGGAATCCTAAACGAAGAACTAAAAGTTTCGCACGGGGGAAAATTGCAGGACTTTGCGAAAGCTCTCTGAAAAAGAAAAAGGCAGCCATACTTTTGGCTGCCTCTTTTTTATAAAGTTATATTGTCTTAAAATAACTTATCAAAAATCTAATAATATTATGATGACAAATTCTAAAAAAAAAGAAGATTAGCGTCTTCTCTTTTTCTTCTTATTAGCGTTTTTATCGCCTCTGGTTTTTGGTTTTTTATATTTTTTGGCTAATTCTCTTCGGTAACTTCCACCTAGATTTTGCTTTTTGTTTTTTTCCTTTTTCTCATGAAAAGCTTCTCCACGATCGTCCAAATCCACTTTTGTTGGGTTGTTGCGTTCACGAATCACGGTACGTTCTTCAGGAAGTAACTGACTATCTAGCTTTAAATCTTCAGGATTTTCAAGTAATGTGATTTTCTTCTGCATTAAATTTTCAATAGCTTCTACAAAATCAGCTTCTTTTGGAGTAGAGAAAAGAATCGATTTTCCTTCTTTTTCGGCACGACCCGTTCTACCCATTCGGTGAATGTAGTTTTCAGGATATTCGGGAACATCAATACTTATTACATGTGAAAGTTCATCAAAATCCAATCCACGTGCAATAATATCACTGGCAACGAGAATTCGGTTTTTACCACTGTCAAAGTTTTCAATGGCTCGTAAACGATAGTTTTGAGTTTTGTTGGAATGGATTACAGCACATTGCCCAAGGAATTCTTCCTCTAAACGCTCAAACAAAATATCAGCTTTTTTCTTATTTGGAGAAAAAATCACCACTTTAGAAAAGGTTTGCTTGTCTCTTAAAAGTTGAGTTACTAGATTGATTTTGGTATAGAAATTTTCAACCTCGTAACGCGTTTGTTCAATGTTTTCAAGCGGAGTACCTGATGCAGCAACTGATATTTTTTCAGGTAATAAAAAGAAATCAGTAATCAATTCATCTACATCGGTCGTCATGGTTGCAGAGAACATGATGTTTTGTCTTTTCTCTGGAAGTAGATCAAAAATATTCATCAATTGAAACCGGAAACCAAGATCTAGCATGACGTCTACTTCATCAATAACCAATTTTTGAACTGACTTTAAACTTAGCATTCGGCTAATAGTAAGGTCATACAATCGGCCTGGGGTAGCTACAATAATATCTTGACCTTCGCCAACTAATGCAGCATGCGTATTCATATTTACACCACCATAAACTCCGGCTACACGAATATTCATATAGGCGGTTAATTTTTCAATGGCTTCTACAACTTGAACAACTAATTCGCGCGTAGGAACCAAAATAAGAATACGCGGATTTAATTGTCTTGAAAATTTAAGCTCACGCAAAAGTGGTAGCAAATAGGCAAAAGTTTTACCAGTACCCGTTTGGGCAATACCTACCATATCTTTCCCAGATAAAATAGCAGGAAAAGCTTCTTCTTGAATTGGAGTAGGAGTAGTGTATCCTAAATCTACTAATGCGTTGTCTAAAAACTTGCCGAGGTTTAAATCTTCAAAAGTGGCCATGAACTCAATTTTGTGCAAAGGTAACTTTTTAAAAGTTATAATTTTGAAAAGCTTTACACCTCTAAAATCTTTCGTTCTTCTTCTGTTAATAATCTTGATTGAATGATAAAGCGAACGCCCATGGGAATTTCAAGTGAAAAACTAGAGCCACGACCCGCTACAACATCCAATGTTAGGTGGGTGTGTTTCCAATATTCGTATTGATCTTTACTCATCCAAAATTCTACTCCGTCTATTTTGCCAAGCATAATATCGGAGTCACCCACTTTGAATTCATCTTTTTCAAAACACATGGGTTGCGAGCCATCGCAACAGCCACCACTTTGGTGAAACATTATGTCTTTGTAGCGGTCTTTAAGCTCATAGATTAATTTTCGGGCTTTATCAGTAGCATCTATTTTTGCAATATTTGTTGTCATAACTTCAATTTTTAAAATTGAAAAAGGGCAGTTTGTAACCGCCCTTCTTCATCCTATTCAACTAAATTCTAAAAGAAACCTAACTTATTCTTATCGTAAGAAATAAGCATATTTTTCGTTTGTCTGTAGTGATCTAACATCATTTTATGATTTTCTCTACCATAACCGGATTTTTTGTAACCTCCGAATGGAGCATGTGCCGGATAAGCATGGTAATTATTTACCCAAACTCTACCTGCAAGGATTTGGCGGGGAACCTGATACATTTCGTGTGCATCTCTTGTCCAAACTCCGGCTCCAAGGCCGTAAAGGGTATCATTGGCAATCTCTAGTGCTTCTTCTGTAGTTTTAAACGTACAAACAGCTACCACAGGACCAAAGATCTCTTCTTGAAACACACGCATTTTGTTATGTCCTTTAAAAATTGTTGGTTGAATATAATATCCGTTTTCAAATTCTCCTCCTAAATGGTTTTCATCTCCACCACATAAAACTTCAGCACCTTCTTCTTTTCCTATTTTTAGGTACGACATGATTTTCTCTTTCTGATCGTTACTAGCCTGAGCACCCATCATAGTATTTGGATCTAGCGGATTTCCGGTAACAATAGCTTTGGTTCTGGCAACTACGCGTTCCATAAACTTGTCGTAAATATCTTCGTGCACCAACATTCTGGATGGACAGGTACACACTTCACCTTGATTTAAAGCAAACATTACTGCACCTTCAACTGCTTTGTCAAAGAATTCGTCATCTGCATCTGCAACCGATTTGAAGAAAATGTTTGGAGATTTTCCACCTAGTTCCATAGTAGATGGAATAATGTTTTCTGATGCATATTGCATAATCAATCTACCGGTGGTGGTTTCTCCTGTAAAGGCAACCTTCGCAATTCTTGGGGAAGTAGCTAGAGGTTTTCCTGCTTCTACACCAAATCCGTTTACAATGTTGATAACTCCGGCCGGAACAACATCCTGAATTAATTCCATTAACACCATAATAGAAGTTGGGGTTTGCTCTGCAGCTTTTACTACAGTGCAATTACCCGCAGCAATTGCCGGAGCAATTTTCCAGGTGGCCATCAATAATGGGAAATTCCACGGAATAATTTGGCCAACAACTCCTAAAGGTTCGTGCAAAGCAATACTGACTGTGTTTTGATCTAATTCGGCCATAGTGCTTTCTTCGGCACGAATAACACCCGCAAAATATCTAAAATGATCTATACATAAAGGTAAATCAGCATTCAGGGTTTCTCTAATTGCTTTTCCGTTATCTATGGTTTCAACGGTTGCCAGATATTCTAAGTTTTGCTCCATCACATCTGCGATTCTAAGCAACACAGCACTTCTTTCGGTAGCTGGGGCAACACTCCAGGTTTTGTAGGCTTCGTGAGCAGCGTCTAAAGCTAAATCAATATCTTCTTTAGTAGAGCGTGCTACTTGAGAAATGAATTCGCCATTAATAGGAGAGGTGTTGTCAAAATAGTCACCTTTAACCGGGGCAACCCATTTGCCACCAATGAAATTATCGTATTTGTTTTTGAATGAAACTTCTTTTCCTACAAACGGAAACGTTTTCGTTATAGTGTCCATGTCTTTGGGTTTAAATGATTACGAAGCTAAAATTCGTTTAATAAAAACATAAAAAATTGAACAATTGTATTTTTTTGTAGTACATTAGTGTTATATCGATAAAAAAACAAGTTTTGAATACCAATTTGATAAAGCATCATGCCCTAAGAAAGATAGATACACTGGTAGAAAACCGCACAGTATACAGTGCCGACTTTGCTGAGTTAAATATCTATGAAACCCGGCAAAAAGCAGAGAATGTTTATCTAGAATTTAGTTATCCTATTATTGCCAGTATGATTTCCGGTAAGAAGATAATGCATTTGAATAATGTAAAACAATTTGATTTTGTACCGGGTGAATCTGTGGTGTTACCGGCAAATGAGAAAATGATCATTGATTTTCCTATTGCGTCTTTAGAAAAACCTACTGAATGCTTGGCGTTAGGTATTGATGCTTCTAAAATTAAAGAAACAGTAGAGCTCTTTAACGATAAAACCCGAATTGAGTTTGAAAATGATCAATTTGATTTTGACGATATTGCTATTCATTTAAATCATAATACATCTTTACAATCTTTGGTGGATAGACTGGCGCACACCTTTGTTGAAGGAGACAAAGCAAAAGATGTGTTGATAGATTTGATGATTAAAGAACTCATTATTCGTTTACTGCAAACCAAAGCGCGAGTATTATTACTTAATGATAGCAATGCGTTGTTTGATAATAGCAGAATGGCGTTTATAGTGAAATACATTCGAGAACACCTTACCGAAGAAATAAGTGTAGATAAATTGGCTGATAAAGCTTGTATGAGTAAATCGAGCTTCTTTAAAACGTTTAAAAATACATTAGGTGAAAGTCCAATTGATTATTTGAATGCAGAACGCATCAAATTTGCTAAGAAACTGATCAGAACATCGAATGATAAATTGAGAGAAGTAGCTTTTCAAGCCGGGTTTAATAATGTGAGTTATTTCAATCGTCAATTCAAAAAAATAGAAAAAATAACGCCCAAGCAATACCGTTCTTTGTTAGATAATGCTTAGTATTTTTTCCACCCAAATAAGGCCACGATTTTGTTTTTTAAACGAATTGCTAAGTCTACGGTAATATGTAATGCATCGATGCTTCTTACCTGAACTTCTTGTTTTACAATTGCGAGTTTTGCATCTAAATCGGGTTTGTAAAGGTTGTATTTAAATGAAAGAAATACAGTAACCATCACAAAAGCCATGGCTCCCGGAACTACAATTATAGGTGCTAATTGATGGTTGAAGAACTTATATAATCCAATTCCGGTAAAACTTCCATACAATAACATAAAGTGAATCACGTAAATTGATAAGGTATTTTGACCAATCTCTCTGAATTTTCTGCTAGTGATTACATTTTGTAATAACATGAAAATACCAAAAATCAACAGCACATTTCCTAATCTGGCAAACAGGTAATTATTGTCATGAATCAGTTTGAAAATATCAAAATTGGTGACTTCATATAATTTCCAAAACAGCGGGGAGCTTCCAAATAGAAAGGCGATTCCTCCAATAAAAGCTGTTGAAATAGCATAGGTATAAATGTGTTTATGCTCCTTAAAATAGTTAAACACATATCCTAAGAAAGCTCCAAAAGCAGCATAGCCAAACCAAGGAAAAATGGTAAAAACCGATCCGTTTCTTTTGGTGAAATAATTAGCGATGGCTTTTGGTAAAAAGTCAAAACTTTGCTGTGAATATATTGGTTCAAAAGCGAAAAGGAATAAAGTAAAGAATAATAAAATAGAAGGCATTATCCAGCTTTTTGCTTTCAAGGTTAGCATATAAACTGTGATGATGAGTAATAATGATAAACCAATACATTGCAACACATCAATCATGTAAAAGCCATCGTAAATTTCACCAATCAACAGGCCTCCAATGTTCATACGTAATGCGTAACCAATGCCTAAAAGCATCAATCCACGCTTGATTCCTTTACGAACTCGAATGTTGTCCCAACCCAAATGAGCTTTGTCTTTAATTAAAAGATACGTGAAAATGAAACCAGAAACAGTGAAGAAAACCGGAGCGGTAATTCCACGATTGTACAACCAAATCGAATAAAAAATATTATTGGAGTCTCTAAAATCGTATCCTAGAAGGCTGTCTGTAAAGTGCCCTTGCAGCATCATGCAAATAGCATATGCACGAATAAGATCGATAAAATAGAGACGAATTGGTTGTTTCATGTACAGTTGAAATTTGCAGCAAAACTATACAAAAAAACGGAAGATATGCTATGTAGAAATACGAATTTTACATCTATCAAAAATAAATGTAAAACTCGTAAAATTAGTGCTTTAAAATTTTGATAATCATAATTTTAAAGCATCATTCATTTTTGTTTTAATACCCTCTAAACACAAATTCCCTAAACTTCCTTCGTGGGTATGATTTACTTCTTTGTTTGGAGTAAAGTTACCAGCTTGAATTTCTAAACCTATTTTTTTATACGCATCTCTAAACGGCATTCCGCTTTGTACTAAGTGGTTTAATGTATCTACACTAAACAGATAATCATATTTGTCGTCATCTAAAATGTTTTCATTTACTTTTACATCTTTCAACGTAAATGTTGCCATTTCGATACACGATTTTAATTCTTGCAAAGCAGGAACAATTAATTCTTTTGATAATTGTAAATCTCTATGGTAACCGCTTGGTAAGTTGGTGGTTAACAACGCTAATTGTTGTGGTAAACCTTGCAATACGTTGCATTTTCCTCGAATTAACTCAAACACATCCGGATTCTTTTTGTGTGGCATAATGCTGCTACCGGTTGTTAATTCATCAGGAAAACCAATAAAATTGAAATTCTGACTCATGTACAAGCAAATATCCATCGACATTTTAGCCAATGTTGCAGCAATACTACTGACAGCAAATGCGGTAGATTTTTCAGATTTTCCACGACTCATTTGTGCGGCAACCACATTGTATTTCATGGTTGCGAACTCCAATTCTTCGGTAGTAAATGTTCGGTTGATGTTGAAAGAACTTCCGTAACCAGCAGCACTTCCTAACGGATTTTGGTCTACAATTTTGTAGGCAGCATTCAGAAAATACACATCGTCAATCAAACTTTCAGCATAGGCAGAAAACCATAAACCGAAACTCGATGGCATGGCAATTTGTAAATGCGTATAGCCCGGAATTAAAACATTTTTATACGTTTCAGCATGCGAAAGTAAAAGATCAAATAACTCTTTAAGTTGCTTTTTAATTTCGATGATTTCATCTTTCAAATACAAATGTACCGCAACCAAAACCTGATCGTTTCTAGAACGTGCTGTGTGAATCTTTTTACCGGTATCACCTAATTTTTCTACTAGAATAAACTCGATTTTAGAGTGCATATCCTCAAAATCTTGTTCAATAGTAAATTCACCTTTGGTAATGGTTTCTGCAATGTTATCAAGTTCGGTAACTAAATCGTTCGTTTCTTCTTCAGTTAGTAAACCAATCTTGCCTAACATTTTTGCATGTGCTTTGGAAGCAATCACGTCATATTTAGCTAAGAGTAAATCGAGTTCTCTATCGTTTCCAACGGTAAAATGATCTATTTTTTTATCGGTACTAAAACCTTTGTCCCACAATTTCATGCTGTGTTATTTTAAAAATTTTTCTAATATTTTGATGTATAAATCAACACCTTCTTCAATTTCATTCAGGTAAATAAATTCATTTGCTGAATGTGATCTGGTAGAATCTCCAGGACCTAATTTTACTGACTGACATGATAAAACGGCTTGATCTGAAAGGGTAGGAGAGCCATACGTTGTTCTACCTAAACTTTGTCCTGCTTTTACCAAATCATGGTTTTTATCAATACAAGACGAATTTAAACGTAACGATCTTGGTTTGATTTCACACGGAGCTTCGTTTGCTAAAATTTCAGCAATTTCTTGATTTGAGTATTTGTCGTTTACACGAACGTCGATAACCAAATTCACTTCTGCAGGAACCACATTGTGTTGTTTACCGGCATTGATTTGCGTTACCGTAAGTTTTACTTCGCCCAATGCTTCCGATGTTTTTTCAAACGTTTTGGCTTCAAACCACTTCAGTACATCAATAGTCTTGTAAATGGCATTGTCGTTATTTGGGTGAGCGGCATGACTTGGCGTTCCTTTTACAACCGCATCAAAAACCACCAAACCTTTTTCGGCAATGGCCAAATTCATTAACGTGGGTTCACCAACAATAGCAACATCAATTTCAGGTAAATGCGCTAACATGCTGTTGAGTCCGTTTGGTCCTGAACTTTCTTCTTCTGCAGAAGCAACAATCACTATGTTGTGCGATAAGTTTTTTTGCTCGTAAAAATGTACAAAAGTTGCTAGTAACGACACCAAACATCCACCGGCATCATTGCTACCCAAACCATATAATTTACCATCTTCTACAATGGCTTTAAACGGGTCGTTCGTGTATGCCGAGTTTGGTTTTACCGTATCGTGATGCGAATTTAAAAGCAGCAACGGTTTCCCTTCTTCAAAATATTTATTGAAAGCAAAAATGTTGTTTTGCCTGCGTTGTGTTGCTATACCAAAACTACTAAGCCAATCTGCAATCAACGTAGCAGTTTGGTCTTCTTCCGAAGAAAAAGATTGCGTTTCAATCAGCTGTTTTAGCAAATGAATCGCTTTTTGCGTTAAGTTTTCTTGAGTCGTCATAAGGTTATGGTTGTATGTTTGGCTCCTTCTTTTTCCAGAATCATTTTGGTGTTTCCTATACACACTTTGCTAACGTTTTGTTTGAGCGCTTCAAAAGCGTTGTGTAATTTAGGAATCATACCATCAATAATAATTTTATCGTCTAAAAGCTTTTGATAGTTTTCAGCATTGATGTGTTCAATTACCGAATCATCATCGTTGATGTCTTTCATTACCCCATTTTTTTCAAAACAATAGTACAAAGCAACATCATATAAACTACTCATTCCTGTAGCAATGGTTGACGCAATGGTGTCTGCATTGGTGTTGAATAATTGTCCGTTTCCATCATGAGAAATGGCACAAAAAACAGGCGTTAAACCACTTTCTAGCAAAGCCGAAATGGTTTTTGAATTCACCGATTCAATATCACCTACAAAACCATAATCAATTGTTTTTACAGGGCGTTTTACCGCGGTAATTGCATTTCCATCTGCTCCTGAAAGTCCAATGGCGTTACAGTCTTTCGCTTGTAATTTGGCTACAATAGTTTTGTTTGCAAAACCACCATACACCATAATAATCACCTTCAAAGTTTCAGCATCTGTGATTCTTCTACCTTCTACCATTTGGGTTTCAATACCTAGTTTTTCGGCTAGTTGTGTAGCTAATTTTCCACCGCCATGCACCAAAATTTTAGGCCCTTCAATAGTAGCAAAATCCGTTAGGAAAGCTTCTAGAGCAGTTTCGTTTTCAATGATGTTTCCGCCTATTTTTATGACTTTTAGTTGCATTATTTCTCTAATTCTTCTAAAATATTTTTCAAAACCACTTGAGCAGAAAATGTTCTGTTATTTGCTTGTTGTATTACGATAGATTGCTCGCTATCCAACACTTCATCAGCCACAATCATATTTCTACGAACCGGCAAACAGTGCATAAATTTTCCGTTGTTGGTCACACTCATTTGTTCGTTTGTGATGGTCCAACTTTTATCTTGATTCAACACTTTACCATAGTCTTTAAAGTTGCTCCAGTTTTTCACATAAATAAAATCAGCATCTTTAAAAGCTTCTTTTTGGTTGTGCATTATTGGAGTTTTTTTGGTGACTTCTGGATCTAATTCGTAACCTTCCGGATGCGTAATGACAAAATCAACATCCATTTTTTGCATCATTTTGGTGAATGAATTCGCTACCGCATGCGGTAATGCTTTTGGGTGTGGAGCCCAACTTAAAACAACTTTTGGCTTTTGGGTCTGTTTCAATTCCATAATCGTAATGGCATCTGCCAATGCTTGTAATGGGTGAGCAGTGGCACTTTCCATATTAATGATAGGAACTGAAGCATATTTTTTGAAATTGTTAAGCACAAATTCCGATTGATCTTTTTCTTTATCAGTTAACGTAGGGAAAGCACGAACGGCAATAATGTCGCAATACTGAGAAACCACAGCTGCAGCCTCTTTAATGTGTTCCGAAGTACCACCATCCATCACAGTTCCGTCTTCAAATTCAATGGTCCAAGCTTCCGAAGTAAAATTCATCACCATACAGTGCATGCCCAATTGCATCGCCGCTTTTTGAGTACTTAAACGCGTGCGCAAACTCGAATTGAAGAACAATAAACCAATGGTTTTGTGTTTTCCTAAAGTTTCAAAAGCAAACGGATTTTTCTTCAAAGCAATCGCCTCATCAATTAGTTTGGGGAGATTTTCTATATCGGTAACGTCTAAATACTGTTTCATGATAGTATGGTTTTGAGCGCATTGAAAAATGTGTCAATGTGTTCTTTTTGAACGGTTAATGGCGGAAGAATTCTCAATAGTTTTTTGTTGTTGGCACTTCCTGTAAAAATATGATGATCGTAGATCAATTTTTTTCTGAGTTCAGCCACTTCAAAATCGAATTCCATTCCCAGCATTAAACCACGACCTTTGATGAGTTTTACTTGCGGAATTTCTGCTACTTTTTCCTTGAAATAGGCTGAAATTTCATCAACATGCTGCATCAAATTTTCTGATTTCAACACATCCAATACCGCAATTCCCGCAGCACAAGCAAGGTGATTTCCACCAAAAGTTGTTCCTAACATTCCGTGTGAAGCTTCGATGGAAGGATGTGTTAAAATACCACCAATTGGGAAACCGTTGCCCATTCCTTTTGCCATAGAAATCACATCTGGAGTGACATTGTAAGTTTGAAAAGCAAAGAATTTACCAGTTCTTCCGTAGCCAGATTGTACTTCATCAGCAATGAGAAAAACACCATTTGCTTTACACAATTTGTCAACACCTTCATAGAATTCGGCAGTACCTTCATCAAGTCCGCCAACACCTTGAATAAATTCTAAAATAACCGCACAAACGTCGCCTTTTTCCAATTCAGTTTTTACGGCTTCTAAATCGCCTAACTCTAAAAAAGTAACTTTTTGTTGTGCGTTGATGGGAGCATTGATTTTTGGATTATCGGTAGTAGCAACAGCTGCAGAAGTTCTTCCGTGGAACGCATTTTTAAAAGCAATAACTCTAGCATTTCCTGTTTTAAAAGAAGCTACTTTTAATGCATTTTCGTTAGCTTCAGCACCTGAATTGCATAGAAACAAATTGTAATCATCGCAACCAGAAAGCGCTCCTAATTTTTCAGCCAATTCTACTTGTAAAGGGTTCTGGATAGCATTAGAATAGAATCCTAAAGTAGCCACTTGCTCTTGTATTTTTTGAACATAATGTTCCTGTGCGTGACCTATGGAAATCACAGCGTGACCGCCATATAAATCTAAATATTGTGTTCCTGCATCGTCATAAACATACACGTCTTTGGCTTTTACAGGAGTGATATTGTATAATGGATAAACGTCGAATAATTTCATGAGAATAATTATGAGATGGAGTTGATTTTATCAAAAGAAGCAATCAATCCTTTTATTAATGATGAGCTTAAGCCTTGGTGTTCCATTTCGTTTAAACCTTCAATGGTACAACCGCCAGGTGTAGTTACTCTATCAATTTCTTTTTCCGGATGATTTCCGGTTTCAACTAGTAAACTTGCAGCACCCAAACAGGTATGCATAGACATTTCTAAGGCTTCTTTAGACTCAAAACCTAACTGAATAGCACCTTGTGTAGTGGCACGAATCAAACGCATCCAAAAAGCGATTCCGCTTGCACAAATTACCGTAGCAGCACGCATTTGCTCTTCTGGAATTTCTATGGAAGTTCCTAAACGATTGAAAATAGCTAACGCAACATTAACGCGTTTTTTACCTTTTTCGTTGGAACAAATGCATGTCATAGACTTACCAACAGAAATTGCGGTGTTTGGCATTGCTCGAATGATGAAATGATCTGAACCAATAATTTCTTCAATTTTAGGAATTTTGAATCCGGTAACCACAGAAATTAAAACATGTTTTTCAGTCAATAAATCTTTTACTTCTTCTAGCACCATTTCCATATGGCGGGGCTGAATAGCAAAAATGATAATATCAGACTTTTCAACAGCTTCTCTATTATCTGTTGTTATTGTTACATTACCGTATTCAGCATAACTTTCAATACTGCTAATGTTTCTTTTGGTTAGGTACAGCGTGGTAATTGCGTTGTTGACAATTAATCCTTTTGCGATTGCTAACCCTAAATTTCCGGTTCCTAAAATGGCTATTTTCATACGATTCGTTAGTTTACAGTGAACATTTCACTATTAAAAATAAGCAGCTTTTAAATGCAAACCTGTTGTTTCTTCGAGTCCGAAAAGTAAATTCATATTGTGAACTGCTTGGCCAGAAGCTCCTTTTAATAAATTATCTATACAGCTTGTTATCAGTAGTTTATTTTCGTGTTTGTGCAAGTGCACTAAACATTTATTGGTGTTTACTACTTGTTTCAAATGCAACGGTTTGTCTGAAACTGTGGTGAACGCAGCATCTTTATAAAATGCTTTGTATAGTGCTTTAGCATCTTCAAGAGAACCCTCATATTTTGTGTACATAGTTGCAAAAATTCCTCTTGTAAAATCACCTCGATATGGCATAAAGTTAATGTCAGTCTCCAAGTTACCTTGTAAGGTAACTAGCGTTTCTGAAATTTCACCTAAATGCTGATGCGAAAAAGGTTTGTAGTACGAAAAATTATTGTTTCGCCACGTAAAATGTGTAGTTTCCGAAAGCGATTGTCCTGCTCCTGTACTTCCTGTTACTGCTTGTATATGCACATCGTTTTGTAACAAACCTGCTTTTGCCAAAGGCAATAAACCTAACTGAATTGCCGTGGCAAAACAGCCTGGATTCGCAATGTTATCTGCATTTTTGATTTCGTTTTTTTGAAATTCTGGCAAGCCGTATACAAAAGTTCTACCGTTAAAAGTAGCATCATCATTCAAACGGAAATCATTACTTAAATCAATCACTTTGGTATGCGAAGCAAAGGTTATCTTCTCTAAAAAAGCTTTTGAATTTCCATGACCCAAGCAAAGAAAAACCACATTTACGTTTGGATTGATTTCGTCTGTAAAACACAAATTGGTTTCACCTTCTAAATCTTGGTGAATAGCACTCACCAGATTTCCTGCATTTGAAGTACTGTAGGCAAAATTAATTTCAGCTTTTGGATGATTCAGTAAAATTCTGAACAATTCTCCGGCCGTATAACCCGCACTTCCAATAATTCCTACTTGTATCATGATTCTCCGTTTACGTGGTAATAAATTTTGTTTTGATTTGCTGTAAGTTTGATGAATCCTTTAGCGTCATCGGCTGTCCAACCTTTGTTCATTTCGCCATAGCTACCAAACGATGCGTTCATTAAATCGTGTTTAGAAGCGATTCCGTTTAGCTCAAATCGATATGGTAATAAAGTGACAAACACATCTCCCGAAACATTTTTCTGAGAATCGGTTAAAAAAGCTTCCATATTACGCAACGCTTCATCTAAATACTGTCCTTCGTGCAATAACATTCCGTACCAATTGGCCAAATATTCTTTATGATGTTGTTGCCATTTAGTCAACACATGTTTTTCTAATAAATGATGCGCTTTGATAATCACGATAGGAGCAGCGGCCTCAAAACCAACTCTACCTTTGATACCAATAATGGTATCACCCACGTGAATATCTCTCCCAATGGCATATTTTGATGCCATTTCATTCAGAATTTGTATGTTTTTTTCTGGCGAATTTGATTCACCATCAATAGCAGTTAATTCTCCTTTTGTAAAAGATAAGGTTACTTTTTTAGGTTCCGAAGCTTCTAATTGACTAGGATACGCTTCTTCCGGTAAAGAACTGTGCGAAGTAAGTGTTTCGCTACCGCCAACACTGGTTCCCCAAAGTCCTTTATTGATAGAGTATTTTGCTTTTTCCCAATTCATATGGATACCGTTTTCTTTTAGGTATTCAATTTCTTCTTCTCTGGCTAATTTTAAATCTCTAATAGGGGTAATGATCTCAATTTCTGGAGCTAGAATTTGAAAAATCATATCAAAACGAACCTGATCATTTCCTGCTCCGGTACTACCATGAGCAATATATTGCGCACCAATTTTCTTGGCGTGATTGATGATTTCTATGGCTTGCACAATACGCTCAGCACTTACCGAAAGTGGATAGGTATTGTTTTTTAAAATGTTACCGAAGATGAGATACTTCACTACTTTTTGGTAAAACGTAGTCAATGCATCGATACTAACATAAGAAGTGACGCCCATTTGATAGGCTTTTTCTTCCATGGTTTTTATTTCATCGGCAGAGAATCCACCTGTGTTTACACTCACAGCATGAACTTCGTACCCTTCTTCTTTTGATAAATATTTGGCGCAGTAAGACGTGTCTAAACCACCACTGTAGGCTAATACAAGCTTTTTCATTTTTTTTCTTCTTTATGTTCTTTTGGTAAGAATATGTGTTGTTTGATATTTTTTAATCTTTGCAAAACTTTTTTATCGTAGTCATTCGGATGTTTTTGATTTAGTTTCGCTTCTTTTTCTGCAGGATCATAAAGCATACCTGTACACAAACACATTTTTTGTTCGGTACGTTGCAAAATATCATAATTTTTGCAGGTTTGGCAGCCTTTCCAAAATGTAGGATCTTCCGTTAATTCAGAGAAAGTAACAGGTCTATACCCCAATTCATAATTAATTTTCATAACAGCAAGTCCTGTTGTAATTCCGAAAATCTTGGCATTTGGGAATTTTTTTCGAGATAAGTTAAATACCTCTTGCTTTATCTGTTTGGCTAAGCCTTGATTTCTGTAATCTGGGTGAACAATCAAACCTGAATTGGCCACGAACTTTTCGTGACTCCATACTTCAATATAGCAGAATCCAGCAAATTTATCACCATCTAAAGCAATAACAGCGTTGCCATTTTCCATTTTGGTCATGACATATTCAGGAGATCTTTTGGCGATTCCTGTACCGCGTACTTTGGCAGAATCTGCCATAGTATCACAAATTTGTGCTGCATATTTGCTATGAGATTTATTGGCTACAATAATCTTCATTTCAACAAGTTAATAATTTAATACGATAAAAAATAGAAATTTCCTTAAAAGGGGAACCGGACTCACCAAAGTTCCAAAAAAGAATAGCACCCTTACGGGCGACGGCGACGGCGCTCGGGGCGAATACAAGAAAAACTTCTTTCAGATAATGTCTGAAAGTTATTTTTGAAGTAAGGTATGTAAAGTGAAATTGAAATCATGAATGAAAAATGTACGTAAACAAAAAACTAACAAATAAAATTATTTGCAGCGTTGCTCGGGAGAGCGGTTTGGATACGGACGTGATATGATAGAACTCATACTTTTCATATGACAATAATACAAAGATATTTTGAAATGAAAACTACGCTTTCTTTAATACTTTGTTAAATTTGTCACACTTTTTCAAACAGTTTATGAAGAGAACAACGCAAACACTTTCCATTAAAGAATATCAAGTTTCTAGCATAAAGGAGAAACTGGTTCAATGGGCACAACAATACGAAGAGGTTTGTTGGCTAGATTCTAACGATTATAAAAGTAATCACAATAAATACGAAGCTGTATTGGCTGTGGATGCGATTACTGTGATTAAAAGTGATACACATGAAGCTTTTGAAAAATTAAAAGAGTACCAAGGAATAACTCAAGATTGGTTATTTGGCTTTCTAGGATACGATTTAAAAAATGATACAGAGCCACTCAGTTCCAAAAATTTGGATGCGCTAGGCTTTGCTGATTTATATTTTTTTCAACCGAAAAAAGTGATTTTTTTAGAAAATCAGCAGTTAACCTTTCAATACCTTGGAATGGTTGATGATGAAATTGAATTTGACTACAAGGCTATCTTAGAAGAAGCCGTTTTAGAAGTAGTTCCAGAAGCAAAACCAAAAATTAAGGCTCGTATTTCTAAAGAAGCATATATTGAAAAAATTGAATCTATGCAGGCATACATTCATAGAGGAGATATTTATGAAGCTAATTTTTGCATGGAATTTTTTGCTGAAAGTGTTTCGATAGATCCTGCTTATGTATTTAGAAAATTAAATGAAATCTCATCTCCGCCATTTGCTACGTTTTTAAAATTGCAAACTCATTATTTAATGTCTGCTTCTCCAGAGCGTTATTTAATGCGAAAAGGTACTGATGTGTTGTCACAACCAATTAAAGGAACTGTTAGAAGATCTTTGGATGAAAAGGAAGATCATTTATTAGCAGAAACTTTAGAAGCAGATCTCAAAGAACGTGCAGAAAATATAATGATTGTAGATTTGGTTCGGAATGATCTTTCTCACTTCGCAAACAGGGGAAGTGTGGTAGTAGAGGAACTATGTAAAGTGTATTCTTTTAAACAAGTTCATCAACTTATATCTACTGTAAAAGCTACAATACCTGAAAATACCAATTCCATAGATTTGATTAAAAGTACTTTTCCGATGGGAAGTATGACGGGAGCTCCAAAAATTTCAGCCATGAAAATTATTGAAGAATTGGAAGAAAGTAAGAGAGGTTTGTACAGCGGCGCTGTTGGATATTTTGATCCAAATAATGATTTTGATTTTAATGTTGTAATCCGCAGTATTTTATACAATGCAGAAAGCAAGTATGCATCGTTTTCTGTGGGTAGTGCAATCACTTCAAAATCAGAGGCTATTAAAGAATATGAAGAATGTATGTTGAAGGCGAAAGCCATGAAACAAGTGCTCTCTGGCGCATCTTAAGTAATAGTTAAGAAATATATCGATTGAAGTTCGTATTTTTGAAGCATGTTCAAGGAATTCCAAAATCTAATCAACCAATCTTATCCAAATCTTTACAAACAGCGTACACTTATTGCCGTAAGTGGCGGCATAGATAGTATGGTTTTGTTGCATTTAATGCATAAAGCAAATCTGAATTTGGCTGTTGCGCATTGCAACTTTACATTGCGTGGAGAGGAAAGCGATGCTGAAGAGATTTTTGTAAAGGAAACAGTCGCGGATTATGATTACGAATTTTTTGTAGAACGATTTCCTACCCAATCATATGCCGCAGAAAAAGGATTGAATACGCAATTGGCGGCAAGAGAGTTACGCTACGCTTGGTTCAATCATTTAGCAGAGTTACACAATTTTGATCACATTGCCGTTGCACATCATGCCAATGATAAAATAGAAACATTTCTTATCAATCTTTCTCGCGGTACAGGAATTGATGGATTATCTGGTATTCCAGAGAAAAATCAAAAAATAATAAGACCGTTATTACCATTTTCCAGAGCTCAAATTACGGCTTATGCAAAAGAAAATAATATAGATTGGAAAGAAGATAGCAGCAATAGTTCAGATAAATATATACGAAACAAAATTCGTCATCATATAGTTCCAATTTTAGAAGAACTGCATCCAAATTTCTTGAATAATTTTTTACAAACTCAAGAATTTCTTTCCGATACTTCACAAATTGTAGCAAAGCAGGTGGAAGAACTAAAATCTATTCTCTTCATTAAAGAAGACGGATTGATAAAAATTCCCGTGCAGCAATTGAAAGTGTTACATCCTTTGAGAACATATCTTTACGAATTGTTCAAAGACTATAATTTCACCAATTGGGACGATATAGGACATCTTTTAGATGCCATGAGTGGAAAGGCTGTGTATTCCAAAACACATGAACTGAGTAAAGATAGGTCTTTTTTAATACTTAGGAAAATTCCTTTAAAACTGAATACTGAATTTATTTACGAAAAACTATCAGAGACAATTCATGATCCTATTCATCTAAATGTAACAAAAGTTACAGAAATTGAAGAAAAAGATGCAAATACTATCTATGTTGATGCGGAAAAATTAAATTTGCCGCTGATTGTAAGGAAATGGCATACGGGCGACTATTTTCATCCGTTTGGTATGAAAGGCAAAAAGAAAGTGAGTAAGTTTTTTAAGGACGAAAAATTTTCACTTCCGGAAAAAGAAACACAATGGATTTTGCTTTCACAAGATCAAATTGTGTGGATTATAGGTAAACGAGCCGACCAACGTTTTGCGGTTTCACCAAAAACAACATCAATATTAAAAATACAACTACAACCTTAAGCATGAAAAAAATACTGGCAATTCTATTGTTATTAGTCACTGGACTTTCTAGTTACGGTCAATTTGGAAATCAAATGGGCGGAATAGGAGATCAAAAACCGGTAACCTGGAAATATAGTGTTGAAAAAATTTCTGAAACAGATTTCAATTTAATTTTCAAAGCAACCATTGCTCCAGAATGGCATTTGTATTCACAGTTCAATCCACCAGGAGGTTCATTGCCACTTGAGTTTCAATTTAAAAATACTGGAACCGATTTTGAACTGGTAGGGCAGGCAGAAGAAAGCGATACGTTTACAGAGTACAATGATATTTTTGAAGTAGATGAAACTTTTTTCAAAGACGAAGCAGTAATCACACAAAGAATTCATTTACTAAAATCGGATATCAAAGCTGTACAAGGTAGTTTATCTGGTCAGGTTTGTATCAATGTTTGTATTCAGGTAGATGAAGATTTTGCCTTTTCACTAACTGGGGAAAAAGCTGAGGTTGAGAAAAAAGTGGTAAGTGATAAAGATGCTGAGCTTTCTTCAAAACTAGTATTACCACTAAAAAATACACATTATTTAAAAGGAGAACAAGAAGATCAAAGCTTCTGGAAAGTGTTACTTTTAGGATTTCTTGGTGGATTGATAGCCTTGTTTACACCTTGTGTTTTCCCAATGATTCCATTAACAGTTTCATTTTTCACGAAACAATCAAAAGATCGTAAAAAAGGTATTGCAAATGCTATGTTATACGGGTTTTTCATAGTGTTTATCTACCTATTATTGAGTGTTCCATTCCATCTTTTTGATACGTTAGACCCAGAAATTCTGAATAACATTTCAACAAGTGTAGGGCTTAATGTTACATTCTTCGTCATATTCTTATTCTTTGCATTTTCGTTCTTTGGATATTACGAAATCACTTTGCCTTCTTCTTGGGGAAACAAAATGGATAGTGCATCAAACGTAGGAGGAATCGTAGGAATCTTTTTCATGGCAGTTACTTTGGCCATCGTTTCCTTCTCTTGTACTGGTCCTATCTTAGGATCGTTATTGGCAGGTTCATTATCATCAGACGGTGGCGCTATGCAATTAACAGCAGGAATGGCTGGTTTTGGTTTAGCTTTAGCTTTGCCGTTTGCATTGTTCGCATTATTCCCAAATTTATTAAACTCGTTACCGCGTTCCGGTGGTTGGATGACAACTACCAAAGTGGTTTTAGGATATTTAGAATTAGCTTTTGCTTTTAAATTCTTTTCAAATGCCGATTTGGTAATGCACTGGGGAATTTTAAAGCGTGAAGTATTCATCGCAGCTTGGGTGATTATTTTCATTCTGTTAACCCTTTATTTATTTGGTGTTTATAGATTTCCGCATGACGGACCAAAAGGAAAACTTTCTAAAGGAAGATTGGGCGTAGGTATAGTATCTGCTGCGTTTTCAGTGTATTTAGTTTTAGGACTTGTAGGAGTTAATGAACTTAAATTACTAAGCGGTTTTCCACCGCCATCATCATACTCACTATTTGCTGAAAATAATGAAGAAAAAGAATTAAACATTTTTAAAGATCTAGACGAAGGTTTAGCGTATGCTGAAGAAAATGATAAGATAGTGATGCTAGATTTTACGGGGTGGGCTTGTGTAAACTGTAGAAAAGTAGAAGAGCAAATTTGGACAGATCCTACAGTTGAAAAGATTCTTCAAGATGAAATTGTAATTATATCCTTGTATGTAGACGATCGTAAAGATCTTCCAGAAGAGGCTCAATTCAATTATCAATATGATAGTGGAAGAGTGAAAACTATTGAAACGATTGGAGATAAGTGGGCTACTTTCCAGGCAATCAATTTTAAATCGGCTTCACAACCATTTTATGTATTGATGACTCCAGATTACGAAGTGTTGAATGTACCACAACAATATGTTCCTACAGAAGAATATTTAGCATGGTTAAAAACAGGTTTGCAAAACGCAGGCAAATAAAATACTGTAGCTAATAAATTAAAAACGCCATCTGATTCAGATGGCGTTTTTTGATTGATGAATGAACAAGAGATAGTAACTAATCTTCTATTTCCAACTGAAAAATATCTTCTACCGAAACCTCAAAAAAAGCAGCAAGTTTCAAAGCCAAAACTGTAGAGGGTACATATTTCCCTTTCTCCATTGCGTTAATAGTCTGTCGGCTCACCTGTATGGCATCTGCTAATTGTGCCTGAGTCACGTTTTTGATAGCTCTTTGTACTTTTAAATTATTCTTCATAACTCAGTTCTTTTTGAGATTTGTAAAGTACGTAGTGAAATCTTGCTATAAAAAATAATAACTGAAGAAATAGATTATACAGAAGAAAATTAAAATAGATTCCTCCAAATATCAAAATTGTAACCAAAATAGTAAGTGCCGATGAAACATAAAATGCCCAAATAAGAGATTCAGATCGGAGTTTAAAACTAAATTCATCTTCCACTTTTAACCTTGAAAAACCAATCAGAACTCCACCAATTATAATGAGAAGGGTAATGATTTCATCAGAAATATCATTTTCAATGATTTTGAAAAATCCTGTATCTTTTTCAGTCAAAAATCCATCATTGTAAAGAGCAAATACTTTGGTTGTTGAAAAATCACCCGATGGTTCTACGTTGTTTAATTGCAATAGAATTCCTAATAATAGCCCGATAACTAATGTGATCCATCCATAAATTTTAAACTTGTGAGGAAATAAAAAGCGCATTTTCATAATAACTATTGTTTTTGATTGATATTTCAAATGTAAAGTAAAATTATTAAAATGTAAAATATATTTTACATTAAGTAAAAAATACCAATCTTTTGTTTTAGGGTACATTCAATCCTTGTAAATATCAATCTACCATCTAATTTGTGATTAATTACTTCGCCATTATTAGAAGTCCTTAGAATCAAATATCTTTAGCACTTAAATAGTTCCTTAATTATGAAACACAAGTTATTCTTACTTGCTTTTTTGAGCGTTTTTCTTCTCAAAGCTCAAGAGTACAATGTAAAAGATCACTACAACAAACAAGAAGTAGCCATTAAAATGAGAGATGGCGTACATTTACACACAACCATTTACAGTCCAAAAGATACTTCCAAGGAATATCCTATTGTAATGCAGCGAACCCCCTATAGTTGCGCACCATACGGTCCGGATAAATTCAAAAAAAGTATTGGTCCAGATGAAAATATGATGAAAGAAGGGTACATTGTTGTTTATCAAGATGTACGTGGACGTTGGAATAGTGAAGGTGTGTATGACAACATGCGCGCTTATATTCCAAATAAAAAAAGGAAACAAGTTGATGAAGCTTCAGATACCTATGACACTATAGATTGGCTGGTAAAACATGTAGATAACAACAACGGAAGAGTAGGTACTTGGGGAATTTCATATCCTGGATTTTATGCTACTTATTCTTTATTATCAAACCACCCGGCATTGAAAGCAGTTTCTCCTCAAGCTTGTATAGCAGATTTCTTTTTTGATGATTTCCATCATAATGGAGCTTTTTTAATGAGTTATTGGAGAGCGATTGCGTTGTTTGGTTACATGAAAAGCGAACCTGTAACAGAGCCATGGTATAAGTGGCCGGATATTGGACCAACAAAAGATCAATATGATTTTTATTTACAGAATGAACCTGTAACCAAGCTAGATACTTTCTATACAAAAGACAATGTATTTTGGGAACAGATAAAAGATCATCCAAATTATGATGAATTTTGGAAATCAAGAGGATTGGTTCAAAATTTAGATCAAATTACCATCAAACCGGCTGTTATGTTTGTGGGAGGTTGGTTTGATGCAGAAGATTTGTATGGACCTTTAAATTCTTATGCGAAAATTGAAGAGTCAGAAGATTTCTACAATACAATTGTTATGGGGCCGTGGAGTCATGGAGACTGGGCAAGAAAAAGTGGTAGACAAGCTATAGGAAATGTATATTTTGGAGATGGAATTTCAGAATTTTTCCAGAAGGATATTCAGAGTAAATTCTTCCACCATTTTTTAAAAGAAGATCCAAAAAGTGATGCAGGTTTACCGGAAGCATACATGTTTGACACTGGGAGAAACGAATGGCAACAATTTGATACTTGGCCACCAGAAAATGTAACCAAAGAAAGTTACGGAATGGGGAGAAATCAAAGTTTATCAAAAGTAATGACACGTGAATTTTCGTATCAAGAATTTGTAAGTGATCCTAAAAAACCGGTTCCTTATTCAGAAGATATCAAAATGGTTTTCACACCAAGAAAATACATGACAGATGATCAGCGTTTTGCTGCACGTAGACCAGATGTATTGGTTTTTGAAACACAAGTGTTGGAAGATGACGTAACCATGGTTGGCGATATTATGGCTAAGCTAAAAGTGTCTACCACTGGTACCGATGCAGATTGGATTGTAAAAGTGATTGATGTTTTTCCGGCTGATGCAGAAGAATATCCGGAAACGCAAGATTATCTAAAGATGAGTAATTATCACATGATGGTACGTAGCGAGGTTATGAGAGGAAGATTCCGTAATAGTTTTGAAAATCCAGAGCCATTTGAGCCAAATAAAATAGCCGATGTTGATGTGAAACTTCAAGATGTATTTCATACGTTCAAGAAAGGACACAAGATTCAGGTTCAAATTCAAAGTACATGGTTTCCTTTGATAGATCTAAATCCGCAAACCTTTGTAGAAAATATTTATAAAGCCAAAGAAGAAGATTTCAAAAAGCAGACACATAGAGTCTTTAACTCTTCAACTTTAGAATTTTCAATTTTGAAAAAATAGAACTTTAAAAGAGCCGTGAATTTCACGGCTCTTTTGTTTAAAAAATGAGTTCTACTCTTTCAGTTGGAAAATACAAACAATCAAAAAATCAAGTGTGTTTTTTACACTTGATTTTTTTTATGGGAGTTATTTTAGAATAGTTCAAAATCATCATGGTCATTTTATTGAAATGGTTATTTTTACAATCATTTTAAACTAACAAATTAACTATCTAACTTATGAGTTCTACTTTCAGTTTTTGGGATTACCTTGTATTTATCTGCTATGCAGTGCTAATCCTGGGCGTAGGTTTATGGGTATCTAGAGGTAAAAAAGGGCAAGAAAGAAATGCCGAAGATTACTTCTTAGCCAGTAAATCTTTACCGTGGTGGGCCATTGGAGCATCACTTATTGCAGCAAACATTTCAGCAGAACAATTTATTGGTATGTCTGGATCTGGGTTTGCCGTAGGTTTAGCCATTGCTTCCTATGAATGGATGGCGGCCATTACTTTAATTATTGTAGGTAAATATTTTTTACCAATTTTTATTAATAAAGGATTATACACTATTCCCGAATTTGTGGAACAGCGTTATTCTACCAACCTAAAAACAATTCTTGCAGTTTTCTGGATTGGCTTATACGTTTTCGTGAACCTCTCGTCGGTTTTATATTTAGGTGCATTGGCCATAAAAACCATTATGGGAATAGATCTTATATATGGAGTGATAGGTTTAGCACTTTTTGCAGCCGCATATTCGCTTTATGGAGGACTATCAGCTGTTGCATGGACAGATGTAATTCAAGTATTCTTTTTGGTGCTTGGAGGAGTTATTACAACCTATTTGGCATTGGACGCAGCTTCTAGTGGAGAAGGAATTATTAAAGGTTTTGAAATCATTAGTGATAGAGCGCCTGAGCATTTTGCAATGATTTTGGATAAAGACAATCCAGAGTATGATAATCTTCCAGGTATTTGGGTTTTAATTGGTGGACTTTGGGTGGCTAATTTATACTATTGGGGATTCAACCAATACATCATTCAAAGAACCTTAGCTGCCAAGTCATTGAAAGAATCTCAAAGAGGAATTTTAATGGCTGCTTTCTTAAAGATTTTAATTCCAATGATTGTGGTTATTCCTGGTATTGCAGCGTATGTAATTGTGAACGATCCGGAAATCATGGCTTCTCTTGGAGATTTAGCGCAACATAATTTACCTTCTTTGGATGAGGCAGATAAAGCATATCCATGGTTATTACAGTTTTTACCAACTGGTTTAAAAGGGGTGGCTTTTGCAGCATTAGCGGCTGCGGTAGTTTCTTCATTGGCTTCCATGTTGAATTCTACTTCAACAATTTTTACAATGGATATTTACAAACAATACATTAATAAAGATGCAAGTGACAGAACCACTGTAAATGTGGGTAGAATTTCTGCTGCTGTTGCATTAGTTTTAGGTTGTTTAATTGCTCCACTATTATCAGATTTAGGACAAGCGTTCCAATATATTCAGGAATATACAGGACTTGTTAGTCCAGGTATTTTATCTGTTTTCTTATTAGGGTTATTTTGGAAAAAAGCAACAAACAAAGGAGCTATCATTGGAGTTTTAGCATCTATTCCTATCGCATTATTCTTTAAAGTGGGACCAAATGGTTGGAGCGATAGTCCAATATTTGTAAAGCTTCCGTTCTTGAATCAAATGGGATTAACCGCTATATTAACTATGTTGATTATTGCAGCAGTTAGTTTAGCGCAAAATAAAGGTAAAGAAGATCCAAACGGAATTCCACTTAGTGGAGGTTACTTCAAAACTGGAGGTGTTTTCAATATTGGCGCATTTGCAGTTTTATTAATTATTTCTGCTTTGTACGCCATGTTTTGGAGTGCATAAGAAAAGCATCACTCATCATCATATCAAAAATCCGGATACACTCAGTATCCGGATTTTTTGTGTTTTAAGACTTGGTTTTCCATGCTTTGATAGCGCCTGTAGACCACAAAGCCCATAAAATTAATACAGGTTGAAAAAATAATCTAATCAATCTGGCTTGGTCGGTATCTAACCCAAAAGCATCGGTATGGTTAAGATATTGGGCAATGTTTCCAGGGAAAATCAATACATAAAAAATGGCCAAAGCAATTCCTATCCAAACTTTGTAATTGGTTAAAAAAATCATCCCCAAGCCTAATAGCAATTCTACTACTCCCGAGGCAATCACTACAAAATCTTTAGAAAGCGGAATCCAATTAGGTACCTGTGCTTGAAATTCTTCTCTTTGAAAGGTCATATGTCCAATCGCTGCTAAAACCATTAATGCGCCTAGTGTTATTCTTAATACTGTTTGAAACCAGTTGGTTGGTGTGTTTTTTGAAATCATAAAAAATAAGATTATCGTTGAAGATTTAATCGTTTACGATATAAATATATAGCTTTTTATTTTGAAAGACTATCAATTTAAACAAAAATGAATCTAA
Source organism: Pustulibacterium marinum (assembly GCF_900116665.1). Classification (GTDB taxonomy): domain Bacteria; phylum Bacteroidota; class Bacteroidia; order Flavobacteriales; family Flavobacteriaceae; genus Pustulibacterium; species Pustulibacterium marinum. Next base: position 114,554 of record NZ_FPBK01000002.1, read on the forward strand.
TTATTTTACTATATTGAATTAAAAATCTGAAAATCATGTTGGTAAAAGTTTACGGAAGTGCCGTTTTTGGGGTTGAAGCTACCACTATCACTGTAGAAGTTGACGTCAATAAAGGAGTTGGTTATCATTTGGTAGGATTACCAGACAATGCCATTAAAGAAAGTAACTATCGTATAGCTTCTGCGCTACAAAATAACGAGTACAAAATTCCGGGAAAAAAGATTACTATCAATATGGCTCCGGCTGATTTACGCAAAGAAGGTTCAGCATATGATATCACGTTAGCCGTAGGTATTCTTGCCGCCAGCAATCAAATAAAAGCCGAAAATTTACACGAGTACATCATTATGGGCGAGTTGTCCTTAGACGGATCTTTACAGCCTATCAAAGGTGCTCTACCCATTGCTATTAAAGCTAGAGAAGAAGGATTTAAGTATTTCATACTTCCGAAAGAAAATGCCAAAGAAGCTGCTATTGTGAATGATATGGAGGTTTTTGGTGTGGAGAACATTAAGGAAGTAATTGATTATTTTGATGGAAACGGAACGCTAGAACCTACCATTGTAAATACCAGAGATGAATTTTATAAAAATCTCGACTTTCCAGAATTTGATTTTTCGGATGTAAAAGGACAAGAAAGTATCAAACGCTGTATGGAAATTGCAGCAGCAGGCGGACATAACATTATTTTGATTGGCCCGCCGGGAAGTGGAAAAACTATGCTTGCCAAACGTTTACCGAGTATTTTGCCACCAATGACTTTGTACGAAGCTTTAGAAACTACCAAAATTCATAGTGTCGTAGGTCGCGTAAAAGATGTAGGTTTGTTAAGTCAAAGACCCTTCAGGTCTCCACATCACACGATATCGGATGTAGCCTTGGTTGGCGGTGGGACTTATCCGCAACCGGGAGAAATTTCTTTATCGCACAACGGAGTATTGTTTTTAGATGAATTGCCCGAGTTCAAAAGATCGGTTTTAGAAGTCATGCGGCAACCGTTGGAAGATAGAGAAGTTACCATTTCCAGAGCGCGTTTTACGGTAACATATCCTTCTTCTTTTATGCTCGTCGCGAGTATGAATCCGAGTCCGGGAGGTTATTTCAATGATCCCGATGCGCCAGTTGCTTCTTCTCCGGCCGAAATGCAGCGCTATCTCAGTAAAATTTCTGGTCCTTTATTAGATAGAATCGATATTCATATTGAAGTGAATCCTGTACCTTTTGAAAAATTATCAAGTAATCAAAAAGCAGAAAGCAGTGTAGAAATTCGGAAACGAGTGACAGCTGCCAGAGAAATTCAAACCAAAAGATTTGAAGATTTGCCCAACGTGCACTACAATGCGCAGATGAATACCAAACAGATCCGAAAATATTGCCAATTAGATACTGCGTCTTTAGAGTTGTTAAAAACTGCTATGGAGCGTTTGAATCTTTCTGCTAGGGCGTACGATCGTATTTTGAAAGTAGCACGTACCATTGCAGATTTAGACAATTCAGAAAATGTGGTTGGACATCATATTAGTGAAGCCATTCAGTACAGAAGTTTAGATAGAGATGGTTGGTTGGGTTAAATAAATTTAGAAAGCCAATTCGCAAATTTTGTCACTTTTTGATAAGGAGCATATCGTAATGGAATATCTAATTTCCCTCGTTTTACAATACTTTTTCTGTGGGTAAACGTGTTAAATGAATGTTTACCATGATAACTTCCGATACCGCTATTGCCAACGCCACCAAAAGGAAGTTCTTTGTTAGTAAGGTGCATCAAAGTATCGTTGACACAACTGCCTCCAAAGGAATAATTTGTTAGAATAGCTTCGGTAAACTTTTTATCATTAGAGAATACATACAACGCCAACGGATTTTCGTAACGTTTCAAAATAACATCTAAATCCTTATCGAACTTATAAATGATAATCGGTAGAATAGGGCCAAAAATTTCTTCTTGCATCAAAGCGCTATCCAAATTAGGTGCATCAACAATCGTGGGAGCTAGGTATAGTGTTTCGGAATCGGTTTGTCCGCCAAAAATCAGTGTTTTATTTTGTAAAAGCGTCGTCAATCTTTCAAAATGTCTTTTATGAATAATTCTAGCAAAATCATCACTTTGCTGAATGTTTTCACCATACATTTTGGTAATCGCTTTTTTCAAAGCATCTACAAGAGCAGTTTTTCTACTTTCATGAACCACTATAAAATCTGGAGCAATACAGGTTTGTCCGGCGTTTACAAATTTTCCCCATGCAATCCGTTTAGCAGCTAATTCAATACTGGCGGTTTCGTCCACAATACACGGACTTTTCCCTCCCAACTCCAAAGTTACAGGAGTTAAATTTTTGGCTGCTGCTTGATATACTTCACGACCAATTTTGGTGCTTCCGCTGTAGAAAATATAATCCCACTGTTGTTTCAAAAGTTGTTGCGCTAATTCTGGGCCGCCTTCAATCACGGTTACGAATTGAATATCAAACACTTTCTGAAGGATCTCTTTGGTTATGGCAGAAGTATGACTCGAAAATTCAGAAGGTTTCAAAACCACACTATTTCCGGCTGCGATGGCTCCAATCAAAGGAGAAATAGCCAACTGAAATGGATAATTCCAAGGAGAAAAGATCAAAACTCTTCCGTAAGGTTGCTTATAAATATATTCTTTCGAAGGAAAATTAAGTAGCGTTCCGCTTACTTTTTCGGGTTTTGTCCATTCCTTTAAATTCGAAATTATAAAAGAAAGTTCAGACAATACAAACTGTGTTTCGGTTGCCATGCTTTCAAATTTTGGTTTTCGTAAATCTTGATAGAGAGCTTCACAAATTGCACTTTCGTGTTGCTTAATAACGCTTTTTAATTTTTTTAAAAGTGTAAGACGTTCTGCAACTGTTGGGAACGAATTTTTTATGAGTATAGACAAAACTTTTCCTTTAAATTGGTTTCTCAGGTTAAAAATAATGGTTAATATTGATGTAACAATGAAACAAGTAAAATCAATTATTATCCGAATTAGCATTATTGTCTACTCCCAAAAGAGTTGATGCAGTTCGGTATATCTATAAGTTAAAGCCTGTATCAACTCACTGATACAGGCTTTTTTTTGTGGTTGAATGTAATTGAAAAACTAGAGTTAACTATTTGTTTTTTAGTTTTTTATGTTTTTATAGCTGCAATTGGATTTTATCCGTTCAGTATTTAAGGTGTTTTATTAAAAAGGAAACCTAATAAATTTGAAATAATAGAGAATAATACAAAGTTTTAACATATAAAATGAGTTTAAAAAAATATAGTTCAATTGTAACCCAAAACGATTCTTTGCCGGCTGCTCAAGCCATGTTGCATGCGTTAGGGTTAACAGATGATGATTTACAAAAACCTTTTGTAGGTATCGCAAGTACCGGTTATGAAGGAAATCCATGTAATGTACATTTAAATGATTTGGCCAAAGAGGTGAAAAAAGGAGTACAAAGTACCAACCTTGTAGGTCTTATTTTTAATACGATTGGTGTGAGTGACGGAATTTCTAACGGAACTCCGGGAATGCGTTACTCGCTGCCGTCGCGCGATATTATTGCAGATTCTATTGAAACTGTTATGGAAGCCATGGCGTATGACGGTTTGGTTACTGTAGTGGGGTGTGATAAAAATATGCCTGGTGCTTTGATGGCGCAATTGCGTTTAAATCGTCCTTCTATTTTGGTGTATGGCGGAACCATAGCTCCGGGATGTCATAACAACAAAAAGTTAGATATCATCTCTGCTTTTGAAGCTTACGGACAAAAAGTAGCCGGAACCATTGATCAGGAGGAATTCAAAGAAGTGATTCACAAAGCATGTCCGGGAGCGGGTGCTTGTGGCGGAATGTACACCGCAAATACCATGGCATCGGCTATCGAAGCTATGGGAATGGCGTTACCTTTTAACTCTTCTATTCCGGCAGAAAATAGCAAAAAAGGTTCAGATGCCGAAGCTGCCGGAGCCGCTTTATTGCACTTGTTGAAAGAAGACATTAAACCAAGAGATATTGTTACTAAAGAAGCTTTGGAAAATGCGTTTCGTTTAGTGACAGTTTTAGGTGGTTCTACCAATGCGGTGTTGCATTTTATGGCAATTGCGCACGCTGCTGAAGTTGATTTTACGTTGGAAGATATTACTAGAATTGGAGAAACTACGCCTTTGTTAGCCGATTTGAAACCGAGTGGAAAATACTTGATGGAAGATTTGCACAACGTAGGTGGAATTCCAGCAGTAATGAAATACATGTTGAAAGAAGGTTTGTTACACGGTGATTGTATAACAGTAACCGGAAAAACATTGGCCGAAAACTTATTAGACGCTCCGGATTTAACCGAAGGACAAGAGATTATCAAAACAAAATCGAATCCAATCAAAGAAACTGGTCACATTCGTGTGTTGTACGGAAACTTAGCAACCGAAGGAGCTGTGGCTAAAATTACCGGAAAAGAAGGATTGAGTTTTACCGGAAAAGCACGTGTTTTTGACAGTGAAACAGCGGTAAATGAAGGAATCAAAAATGGAGAAGTTCAAAAAGGAGATGTTGTGGTGATTCGTTACGAAGGTCCAAAAGGTGCTCCGGGAATGCCCGAGATGTTGAAACCAACTAGTTCTATTATGGGAGCTGGTTTGGGTAAAGATGTGGCATTGATTACAGATGGTAGATTCTCTGGAGGATCGCACGGGTTTGTAGTTGGCCACGTTTCTCCGGAAGCACAAGTTGGTGGCGGAATTGCCTTAGTGAAAACGGGTGACGAAATCACGATTGATGCGGTGAAAAACACCATCAATATGAATGTTTCTGAGGAAGAATTAGCACAAAGAAAAAAAGAATGGAAACAACCTGAATTGAAAATCAAAACAGGAAGTTTATACAAATACGCAAAAACAGTTTCATCAGCCGCCAAAGGCTGTGTAACTGACGAATTTTAATAGATGTCTGGCTTATGGAGACGAAAACTTTGCAGAACAAACAAGAAAACATTGGAGTGAAAATGAAGATCACGGGAGCAGAAGCTGTTATCCGTTGTCTTTTGGCAGAAGGCGTTGATGTCCTTTTTGGATATCCTGGTGGAGCAATTATGCCGGTTTATGACGAATTATTTAAATTTCAGGATAAGCTACATCATGTGTTAACAAGACATGAGCAAGGAGCTATTCACGCGGCACAAGGTTATGCGCGTGTCAACGGAAAAGTAGGAGTGGCCATGGCAACTTCTGGTCCGGGAGCTACAAATTTAGTCACTGGATTGGCCGATGCTCAGATCGATTCTACTCCGGTTGTGTGTATCACAGGTCAGGTAGCCCGTCATTTATTAGGTTCTGATGCATTTCAGGAAACCGATATTGTGGGTATTTCTACTCCGGTAACCAAATGGAATTGTCAAGTTACGATGGCAGAAGATATTCCAGCGATGATAGCCAAGGCTTTTTACATTGCTCGCACAGGACGTCCGGGACCGGTTTTGGTAGATATTACCAAAAATGCACAGTTTCAAGAATTCGATTTTGAATACAAACCGTGTACAGGAATTAGAAGTTATAAGCCAGTTCCGAAGTTAAATGTTGAAAAAATTGAAGCGGCAGCGGCACTCATTAATTCAGCGAAAAAACCTATGATCGTTTTTGGTCAAGGAATTATTTTGGGTGAAGCCGAAGCCGAATTGAAAGCGTTTGTTGAAAAATCTGGAATTCCTGCTGCGTGGACCATTTTAGGATTATCGGCTATGGATTCTGAACATCCGTTGAATGTTGGTATGGTGGGGATGCATGGAAATTATGCACCCAATTTATTGACGAATGAATGTGATGTATTAATTGCTTTAGGAATGCGTTTTGACGACCGGGTTACGGGAGATCTTTCGCGTTATGCAAAACAGGCAAAAGTGGTTCATTTTGAAATTGATCCGGCTGAAATAGATAAAAACGTAAAAACAGAAGTAGCGGTTTTAGGAGATGTTAAAGAAACGCTGGCTGCTATTTTACCGCATATTGAAGAAAAAACATATCCAGATTGGTTAAAGGAGTTTGAAACCTTATACCAAGTTGAATTGAAAAAAGTAATTGAGCCAGAATTGAATCCTGAAAAAGAGGGATTGACAATGGCAGAAGTTATCAATCAAATCAATATTACTTCAGAACAAAAAGCAGTGATTGTTTCAGATGTTGGTCAACACCAAATGTTTGCGTGTCGTTATGCCAAATTCAAACAATCAAAAAGTAACATTACTTCGGGTGGTTTAGGAACCATGGGCTTTGGTTTGCCGGCAGCGATGGGCGCTAAAATGGGAGCTCCAGATCGTCCGGTAGTTGCAATTGCTGGAGATGGTGGTTATCAAATGACCATTCAAGAATTGGGAACCATTTTTCAAACTCAAATTCCTGTGAAAATTGTGGTGTTGAACAATGAATTTTTAGGAATGGTACGTCAGTGGCAACAGTTGTTTTTTGACAAGCGTTATGCTTCTACAGAAATGATTAATCCTGATTTTGTAAAGATTGCAGAAGGGTATCATATCAAAGCGAAGAAAATATCAAAAAGAGAAGAACTTGCCGCTTCGGTTCAAGAAATGATGCAGCATGAAGGCGCTTATTTCTTAGAAGTAATGGTAGAAAAAGAGGATAATGTGTTCCCAATGATACCAACTGGAGCAAGTGTTTCTGAATGTAGATTAAGCTAAGGATTATGGAAAATAAATTTTATACAATTACCATTTATACGGAAAATAATGTTGGATTGCTAAATCGCGTTTCCGGTATTTTCCTTAAAAGGCATATAAATATAGAAAGTATCAATGCTTCTTCAAGTGAGATTCAAGACGTTCATAAATATGTAATCGTAGTGCATACAACAGAAGATTGGGTACGCAAGATTATTGGGCAAATTGAAAAACAGGTAGAAGTGATTAGAGCGTATTATCACACAGACGAAGAAATTATTTATCAAGAATCGGCTATCTTCAAAATTAAGTCAGATTTGTTGTTTGATGAACGCCAGATACAAAACATTATCAAAGAAAGTAATTCTCAAATCGTCACAGTTTCAAGAGAGTTTTTTGTAATTGCAAAAACAGGAAGACGTCACGAAATAGAAGAAGTACATGACAAACTGAAACCTTACGGTATTATGCAATTTGTACGTTCCGGAAGAATTTCAGTCTCTAAAGAAACCATGGAAATCTCTAAAATATTACAAGAGTTTCAGGAAAATTAAATAGAAAAATTAATCAATACGAAATAGAAAATAACAATGGAAAATTATTTCAATACACTGTCTTTACGCGAACAATTGAATCAACTTGGAGTGTGCGAATTTTTGGATGTTTCAGAATTCAGTGACGGTGTAGCAGCATTGGCAGGCAAAAAAGTAGTCATCGTTGGTTGCGGTGCTCAAGGATTGAATCAAGGATTAAACATGCGCGATAGCGGATTAGATGTGAGTTATGCTTTGCGTCCGTCAGCAATTGAAGAAAAAAGAGCATCATATGTAAACGCTACAGACAATGGTTTTGTAGTAGGAACCTATGAAGAATTGATTCCAACAGCAGATTTGGTGTGTAATTTAACGCCAGACAAGCAACATACCAATGTAGTTTCGGCTGTAATGCCTTTGATGAAAGAAGGAGCTACGCTTGCATATTCTCACGGTTTTAATATTGTGGAAGAAGGAATGCAAGTTCGTAAAGATATCACTGTAATTATGTGCGCGCCTAAAAGTCCGGGATCGGAAGTGCGCGAAGAATATAAAAGAGGATTTGGAGTGCCAACATTAATTGCTGTGCACCCTGAAAATGATCCGGAAGGAAAAGGATTGGCGCAGGCCAAAGCGTATGCAGCAGCAACAGGCGGACATAAAGCTGGCGTATTGCGCTCTTCGTTTGTAGCGGAAGTAAAATCTGATTTGATGGGAGAGCAAACCATTCTATGTGGATTGTTACAAACAGGATCGATTCTTTCTTTTGACAAAATGGTTGAAAAAGGAATTGAGCCAGCTTACGCAGCAAAATTGATTCAATATGGATGGGAAACCATTACAGAAGCGTTGAAATACGGTGGAATCACTAACATGATGGATCGTTTATCAAATCCTGCTAAAATTGAAGCCTTCAAACTTTCAGAAGAACTAAAAGATATTATGCGTCCGTTGTTCCAAAAACATATGGATGATATTATGAGTGGTCATTTCTCAAAAACCATGATGGAAGATTGGGCAAATGATGATGTAAACTTGTTAACCTGGAGAAAAGCTACCGGAGACACTGCTTTTGAAAAAACAGCAGCTACAGCCGATGAAATTTCAGAACAAGAATTTTTTGATCATGGAACTTTGTTAGTTGCCTTTGTAAAATCGGGTGTTGAATTGGCTTTCGAAACCATGACAGAAGCAGGAATAATAGAGGAATCTGCGTATTACGAATCGTTACATGAAACGCCATTAATAGCAAATACTATTGCTCGTAAAAAATTATTCGAAATGAACCGAGTAATTTCGGATACGGCAGAATACGGTTGTTATTTATTTGATCATGCGTGTAAACCATTATTAACCGACTTCATGAAAAAAGTAGATACCGATGTTATTGGTAAATCTTTTGGAAGTGGCGATAATAGTGTAGATAATAAAGAATTAATTGAAGTAAATGATGTAATCAGAAACCACCCGATAGAAGAAGTTGGAGCTTGGTTACGAACTGCAATGACTTCAATGAAAAAGATTATTTAGTTGGGAGACAAAACGGCTGCTATGTAGTCCATGCTCATTGGTATGGCAGCCGTTTTTTTTAAATTCGCTTTTTCAAAATAGAGAAAGCAGTATCTTTATAAGCAAGCAACAAATAAGCTTGCTTTACTTTTTAAATTTCCAATTAAATAAGTAGCAGAATTATGCAAGAAGCAGCCACATATTTTCCAAAACTAGAAGCTGTTAAAGAAGCTGCTAAAACATTACAAGATGTTGCAGCAAAAACACCTTTAGCCAAAAATCTTAGATTATCTAAAGAGTTTGAAGCCAATATACTCCTGAAAAGGGAAGATATTCAAATCGTGAGATCTTACAAGATTAGAGGTGCTTATAACAAAATAAGATCACTTACAGAACTACAAAAATCTAACGGAATTGTTTGTGCTAGTGCGGGTAACCATGCGCAAGGAGTTGCCTATTCCTGTAAAGAATTAGGAATCAAAGGAACCATTTTCATGCCGGCTCCAACGCCAAAACAAAAGGTAGAGCAAGTAGCTATGTTTGGAGAAGATTTTGTTGAGATTGTTTTGGTAGGCGATACTTATGACGATTCTTACGCCGCCGCAATGGAATTGTGTACAGAAAAAAAAATGACTTTTGTACATCCGTTTGATGATCAAAAAGTGATTGAAGGTCAGGCTACAGTAGGTTTAGAAGTTTTAGAACAAGCTTCAGAACCTTTAGATTATCTTTTTGTACCTGTTGGAGGCGGTGGATTGGCATCTGGAGTTTCCAGTGTTTTTAAACAACTTTCCCCAGAAACAAAAATTATAGGTATAGAACCACTTGGTGCTCCTTCCATGCTTACATCCATGACGAATGGAGAAAATACAACCTTGGAAGAGGTGGATAAATTCGTAGATGGAGCTTCTGTTAAAAGAGTTGGTGACCTTACGTTTGCAATCTGTAAGCAAAATTTATACAAGATGGCTACAGTTCCCGAAGGAAAAGTGTGCCAAACTATTTTAGATATGTATAACAAAGATGCTGTGGTAGTGGAACCTGCCGGAGCATTAACAATTGCCGCACTCGATTTCTTTAAGGAAGAAATTAAGGGGAAAAACGTTGCCTGCATTATTAGTGGAAGTAATAATGATATAACCAGAACGCCCGAAATAAAGGAACGCGCGCTACTTTATGCAAATTTAAAACACTATTTCATTGTTCGTTTTCCTCAAAGAGCGGGAGCTTTAAAAGAATTTGTTGCCGAGATTTTAGGTCCGGATGATGATATTACCCATTTTGAATATTATAAAAAGACGAATCGTGAAAACGGTCCGGCGGTAGTAGGGATAGAATTAAAGAGCCCTGAAGATCTAGCCCCACTTATAGAACGTATGAAAGCACGTAAATTTTATGGAGAATATTTAAATAACAACCTCGATTTGTTTCAGTTTTTAATTTAGAACTGATAATTGTTAATTTTTTTTCAACTTGAAAATTTCAACTTTTTTATCGTCTGCATAATTGTTAAATTTACAATACTAACTACAAAAAAATATTATTTTGAAAATACCTGAACAATTTCAGATTAAAGAGCCCCTTCATCATAGGACATTCTTAAGTAACGGAGAGCTTAAAGATTGGGAAGGCGAAACTGCGGAAGTATATTCAACCATTTCATCTACCGAAGACTATAAACCAACTTTACTTGGAAGTGTTCCTAATATGGATGAAGCAAGCGCTTTAAAAGTATTAGCCGCAGCTGGTGATGCTTACGGAAAAGGAAAAGGAGCTTGGCCAACAATGAAGGTTTCAGACCGTATTTCGTGTATGGAAAAGTTTGTAGAACAAATGAAAACCAAGCGTGATGAGGTTGTAAAACTTTTAATGTGGGAAATTGGCAAAAACCTACCAGATTCTGAAAAAGAATTTGATAGAACAGTGGAGTACATTTATGATACTATTGAAGATTACAAACAACTAGATAGAGACAGTGCTAAGTTTGAAAAGCGCGATGGTGTGTATGCGCACATTCGTCGTGGACCATTGGGAATTGTATTATGTTTAGGCCCATATAATTACCCGTTAAACGAAACCTTTGCATTGTTGATTCCCGCTTTAATTATGGGGAATACAGCAATCTTTAAACCAGCAAAGCATGGCGTTTTATTAATAACACCGTTGTTAGAAGCTTTTAGAAATAGTTTTCCTAAAGGTGTTGTAAATATCATTTTTGGTCGTGGTAGAGAGGTTGCTGCACCAATTATGAAAAGTGGTAGAATAGATGTGTTGGCTTTGATTGGTAACAGTCAATCTGCTATTGCATTACAAGATCAGCACCCAAATAAAAACCGTTTGCGTTTGGTTCTTGGATTAGAAGCCAAAAATCCGGCGATTATCCTTCCGGATGCAGATTTAAATTTAGCGGTTGATGAATGCATCAACGGAACCTTATCTTTCAATGGGCAGCGTTGTACAGCATTGAAATTAATTTATGTGCACGAAGATATTAGAGAAGAATTCAACAAGCGTTTTGCTGCGAAAGTTGATACGTTGAAATTTGGAAATCCTTGGGATGAAGGTGTCAAATTAACACCGCTACCAGATCCTGAAAAGCCAGCGTATATTCAAGAATTAATTGATGATGCTGTTGCTAAAGGAGCGAAGGTAATTAACAAAAAAGGAGGAGAAACGATTGAGAATTATATTTTTCCACCGGTGTTATATCCTGTAAAAGAAGAAATGAGAGCGTATCAGGAAGAACAATTTGGACCATTAATTCCTATCAAACCATTCAATAGTATTGATGATTTGTTAGATGAAATTGCAGCATCCAATTATGGTCAACAGGTAAGTATCTTTGGGAAAGATGTGTACGAGTTATCTCCGTTGATAGATACGTTGGTGAATTTGGTTTGTAGAGTTAACCTAAACAGTTCTTGTCAAAGAGGACCAGATGTATTCCCTTTCACAGGAAGAAAAGATTCTGCAGCTGGAACTTTAAGTGTACATGATGCTTTACGTTCGTTCTCCATCAGAACTTTTGTAGCTTCAAAAGACAATGAGTATAATTTGGAAATTCTGGAAAAACTACTAGAAACGAAAGTTTCAAATTTCATTAGTACAGATTACATATTATAAAAAATAAGAGTCAATTTTTGAAAACCTGCTAAAAAGCAGGTTTTTTTATGTTCTTTAACTTTTTGTTAGTCAAGTTTCTATAGGCTTATAAGTAATTTGATGTCAGAATTATGACCAACTAAAAGAAATTTGATGAAAAGTATTTTGATTTCCCTTTTTCAAGACTTAGACTTTCAATCTTTAAAAAACAGCTATGAGTGGGTTCCTTATTTGTCTGGAGTAGGAATTACTTTTGTCATTTTGATAGTCGTATACACAATTGCAAATAAAGTAATAAACAGGGTTACCAAACATAGCGATAGTCAACTTACCAAAAGTCTACTTTCAAGACTTAGAACTCCAATTCTACTTTTAATCTGTGTAATCGCACTGTGGGCTCCAATATCTTATACCGAATTACCTGAAAATGTAGTAAATACAGCTATAAAGATTTTGACGATTTTAATGATAGCAATTTTTACGTGGATGGCGATTACAGCGGTACAGTTAATCAAATATTTTGTACTGAAGAAATATGACATCAAACAAAAAGATAACCTCAAAGCACGAAAAATATATACGCAATTTAGAATTATAGAAAGAGTATTGATTTTCATCATATTGATAATATCCATATCTCTGGCATTAATGTCATTTAGTTCTATAAGAAAACTAGGGTTGAGTTTAATAACTTCTGCAGGTATTGGCGGACTTATTTTGGGTTTAGCAGCGCAAAAAGTTTTAGGAGGAATCCTTGCCGGTATACAAATTGCCATTGCTCAACCTATTCGCTTAGATGATGTAGTGATTGTAGAAGGTGAGTGGGGAAGAATTGAAGAAATCAATCTCACATTTGTAGTCGTAAATATTTGGGACGAAAGAAGATTGGTTCTTCCTACTACCTATTTTATAGATAATACTTTCCAGAACTGGACTAGGACAACGTCTCAAATTTTGGGAACCGTATTTATTTATACGGATTATAATGTTCCTTTTGATGACTTTAGAAAAGAGCTCACAAGGTTATTGAAATCTACAGAACTATGGGATGGAAGAGTAAATGTGCTACAGGTAACCGATGCAAAAGAAGGCTCTGTAGAAATGAGAGCATTGATGAGTGCAGTAGATTCTCCTACGGCTTGGGATCTGCGCGTTTATATAAGAGAGCAATTAATTAAGTTTCTTCAAACCAATTATCCAGAAAGTTTACCAAGGTCAAGGGTAGAAATTCATGGTAAGGTAGATGACTTAAAAGACCTTAAAAATGCAGATGGACTAAAATAATTTCCATTCATCAAAATTTTTATGGGTAAATGTTAATTTTAGTTTAATTAGTACTCTTAAAAGACCTTAAAAAACTATGAAAAAAAATTATGTACTCTTATCAATTTCTTTAGTAGCTGTTTGTTTCGCTATTTTAGGATTCAAACCGCAAACTACTAAGACCGTTGTGATTGATGCAGGTCATGGAGGTGATGATACCGGAGTTGTGTACGATAGTATTTTGGAAAAAGATGTGGTAATGAATATTTCAAAATATCTTGAAGAATATAGCGGTAGCAATATGAATTTTGTATTTCTTAGAAGTAAGGATGATTATTTGCCTTTAAGTGCGCGTCTTGAAGAAATTCAAAAAGTATCTCCAGATTTAGTAATCTCTTTGCATCTTGGGACTAATCCAAATGCAGATATTCATGGAGTAGAAGCTTTTATTTACAAAGATTCAACCTATAGTAATAAGCTTTCTGAGCAATATGGAGAAAAGTTATTAAAATCTTTTAATAATACACCGCTTCATGGGAAGGATAACGTTGAGAGCGCAGATTTCTATCTAATCAAAAATTTAAAAGAAACACCAGCAGTTGTTTTAGAGCTAGGGTATCTTTCCAATGCAAAAGATAGAGACTATGTTACCAAAAGTGAAAATCAAAAAAGCATAGCAAAAACCATTGTAAATGCTTTGTAAACTTACATAATTTCTCCCAACCAACTTTTTTTAAAGTTTTAGAGTCAGGTGTTTATTAATATCTGGCTCTTTTTGGTTTAACTAGTTATTAAAAAACCTTTTAAAAAGCTATAACATTGAATGTATATTTTGATTCTTAAATTCGAATAGAATTAAAGTTGAACAAAAAAAATATACTATGAGTTTAGAAAAGAAAATTGCATTTTTAGCAACCGATGGATTTGAAGAAAGTGAATTAACAAGTCCAAAAGAAGCAGTAGAGAAAGAAGGTTGGAAAGCAGAAATTATTAGCATTAAATCTGGTTCTATCAAGTCTTGGGACGTTGATAACTGGGGATCAGATTTTAAAGTTGATAAATTAGTTTCAGAAGTAAGTGCAAACGATTATGATGCATTGGTTCTGCCAGGTGGAGTTATAAATCCTGATACCTTAAGAACAAATGAAGAAGCACTAACTTTTGTGAGAAACTTTTTCAAACAACATAAAATTGTAGCAGCAATTTGTCATGGACCACAAACCTTGATAAATGCAGAAGTAGTAGATGGTAGATCGTTAACATCATATCCTTCCATCAAAAAAGATTTAATTAATGCAGGGGCAGAATGGTACGACAGAGAAGTAGTCGTAGATCAAGGATTTGTAACAAGTAGAACTCCAGAAGATTTACCAGCCTTTAATAGTAAATTAATAGAAGAAGTGAAAGAAGGAAAACATGCCGATCAACATGCGTAATGTTTTTGAATATTGATTTAAAACAAAAATCCCGATCAATAATTTGATCGGGATTTTTTTATATGTTGTAAAAAGAAAGTAAGCTTATGCTAAAACTTCTTTTACTTTATCTGCTGCTTCTTGGAACATTACTGCAGAGTGAACTGCTAATCCTGAATTGTCAATCAATTCTTTAGCAACTTCTGCATTTGTACCTTGTAAACGTACAATAATAGGAACATTGATAGCGTCTCCCATGTTTTTGTAAGCATCAACAACACCTTGAGCAACACGGTCACAACGTACAATACCACCAAAGATGTTAATTAAAATAGCTTTTACATTTTCATCTTTCAAAATAATTCTGAAAGCTTCTTCAACTCTTTTAGCATCAGCAGTACCACCTACATCTAGGAAGTTAGCTGGTTCACCACCTGCTTGCTTAATCAAGTCCATAGTTGCCATAGCTAGTCCGGCACCGTTAACCATACAACCAACGTTTCCGTCAAGGTCAACATAGTTAAGTCCTACAGCTTTCGCTTCTACTTCAATTGGGTTTTCTTCTGTAACATCACGCATTTCTTCAATGTCTTTGTGACGGAAAAGAGCGTTATCATCTATCGTTACTTTTGCATCTACTGCTAAAATTTTATCATCTGAAGTTTTTAAAACCGGGTTGATTTCAAAAAGAGATGAATCAGATTTTACATAAGCAGTATATAAAGCACTAACAAATTTTACCATTTCTTTGAAAGCAGTTCCGCTTAATCCAAGATTAAAAGCGATTCTTCTTGCTTGGAAACCTTGTAAACCTACAGATGGATCAATTTCTTCTGTGAAAATTAAATGTGGAGTTTTCTCTGCAACTACTTCAATTTCCATACCTCCTTCGGTAGAATACATGATCATATTTTTACCAGTTCCTCTGTTTAAAAGAACAGACATGT
The DNA here is from genome assembly GCF_900116665.1 of Pustulibacterium marinum. GTDB lineage: Bacteria > Bacteroidota > Bacteroidia > Flavobacteriales > Flavobacteriaceae > Pustulibacterium > Pustulibacterium marinum. The sequence goes on from NZ_FPBK01000002.1 coordinate 129,985, forward strand.
AGAATTCTGAAGTTTCGCTATCACCAGGATAGTATACATCCTCAGCAACCAACACTTTTCTAACCAACTTACCTTCTGCAGAAGTTTGTGGCGTTACCAAGTTCATTCCGATGATTTGACCTGCAATTTCTTCAACTTCTTGAAGATTTTTAGCAAGTTTTACTCCTCCACCTTTTCCACGTCCTCCGGCATGTACCTGAGCTTTAATTACGTGCCATCCTGTACCGGTTTCAGCAGTTAAATCTTTTGCCGCAGCCACTGCCTCAGAAGCAGTATTGGCTACAATTCCACGCTGAATGCGTACTCCGTGAGAAGCTAATATCTCTTTACCTTGATATTCGTGTAAATTCATCTGTAGCTATTTTAATGTATTTTGTTGATTTATGTTTAGCAATGATTTGGTTTTGAATAAAATCATTACTAGCAAAAATAGAAAACTGATTTATACTACCCTAACTTATGCCAAAAATTATGGTAAATATTTATAGCTAAAAGTTGGAGTAGTATTTTCAGGTTTAAAAATTTATTTCACAAGATTGAATTTTACACTGTCTTTAATATTGGTTGCCGAAGCTCCAATAATAGCCTTGAACTTTCCTGCTTCCGCAATCCAACTATGTTTTGCATCATCAAAATACAGAAGGTCTTTTGCCGAAATCGTAAAGTTTACTGTTTTGGTTTCACCAGGTTTTAGGAACACTTTTTCGAAATTTTTTAGTTCTTTTTCAGGCCTTACTAAGGATGATTTTACATCTGTAATGTATAATTGTACCACTTCTGCGCCGGCAACTTTACCAGTATTGGTAACAGGAATACTTACTTTGATTGTTTCATCTTCATTCATATTCTTCTCATCAACGGATATATCACCATATTCAAAAGTTGTATAACTAAGACCATGACCAAAGCTGAATAACGGTTTTATATCCTCTTTATCAGCATAGCGATACCCAACAAAAATACTTTCGGTGTAGTTTACTTCGCCTTCTTTTCCAAATTCGCCTAATGCATGTGCTGAATTATCTTTTAATTTCACAGGGAATGTAAAAGCCAATTTTCCTGACGGATTTACATCTCCCACCAAAATAGAAGCCATGGCATTTCCTGTTTCAGAACCTAAATACCAACCTTGAATAATGGCAGGAACTTTATCTACCCAAGGCATAGCAACTGCATTTCCAGAAATGTTGATGTATATGAAGTTTTTATTTACGGCAGCGATTTTCGTAATTACATCATCTTGATTATAAGGTAAGCCAAGAGCTAATCTATCGGCACCTTCACAATCTTGATTATCACTTTTGTTAAGTCCACCAACAAAAATAACCACGTCTGCTTCTTTGGCTACTTCAATAGCTTCTTTTAGTAAAGCTTCGGGAGAACGATCGTCTTGAAGATTTTGTCCCGATTTTACTCCGTTGTAATCTCCACTTGCGTCACCAACATAGCCACGAGCATACATTACTTCAACATTATCACCCACACGATTTTTGATTCCGTCTAAAGGTGAAATTTCATATTTTGCTTTAAGAGAAGAACTACCACCACCAACAGTCATCATTTTAATTGCATTTTCTCCAATAACTGCAATTTTCTTTGTTTTGGAAAGATTGATAGGAAGTACATTATGTTCATTTTTTAAAAGAACAATTCCGCCTTCAGCAATGTTTCTGGCTGTTTTTGCATGTGCTTCGGTACCAAAAGATCCAAAAGGTCTTGTGCTATTCATAGTAGTTCTACAAGCTAAACGTAAAATATTTCGAACTTTATCATCTAACTCTTTTGTCCCTACTTTTCCTGATTTGATCATTTCATAGTATGGATCTGCTAAATAATAGGAATCATAAGCGTTGGTTTTTCCCATGGTTAATCCATCTGTCCAAGTACCATATTCCATGTCTAATCCATTGAAAATGGCCTGTTCAGTTTCGTGAACGCCACCCCAGTCAGAAATCACAACTCCGTCAAAATTCCATTCTTTTCTTAAGATATCTTGTAAAAGATATTTGTTGTGGCAGCATTGTTGACCTTTGTATTTGCCATACGCACCCATAATAGCCCAAGCATTTCCTTCTTGAACAGCGGCTTTGAATGCTGGTAGATAAATTTCATATAGCGCACGATCATCAACTACCACATTCACTCCATGACGATCTGTTTCTTGATTGTTTAAAGCGAAATGTTTTACACACGCAGCAACTCCATTTTCCTGAACACCTTTTACATACGGAACCACCATTTGAGCTGCCAGATAAGGATCTTCGCCCATGTATTCAAAATTACGGCCGTTTAATGGTGAACGATAAATATTTACACCAGGTCCTAGCAATACAGTTTTATTTCGGTAGCGGGCTTCTTCTCCAATGGCTTTACCATACGCATATGCCAAATCTCTATCCCAACTAGACGCTAAACAAGTTAGTGCAGGGAAAGCGGTACAAGAATCATTGGTCCAATTTGCTTGTTCCCATTCATCCCATAAAACTTCCGGGCGAATACCGTGTGGACCATCCGTCATCCAAAACTCTGGAATTCCTAATCTAGAAACTCCCGGAGAACTAAATTTTGATTGCGCATGGATCATTGCAATTTTTTCTTCTAAAGTCATTCTCGCGAGCGCATCTTCAACACGTTCTTCCATAGGTTTTGTGTCGTCTAGATACGTTGGAGTTTTTTCTTGTGCATTTGAAAAAAAACTGACAAGAAGAATACCTAAAACGACGAACATTTTGTTTGTCATAAAATTGATTTTTAGTCTTAAATAAAATTTGTTTGTTATACTGAAATTCGAAAATACAACGTTTTAGAAGTGATTCAACTTTGAGAAAGGAAAAAGTAGTGCTTTGGAATCTTCTTGATGTTTATAATCAGATACTTAATATCTGTATAATCGCTGAAAAAGTAGTGAGAATTTAGTTGGTTCATTTAAGATTTCGACGAAAAACCGATTTGCATAACGTGATTTTCAAAATCTTCTCTTGACCCTTTTGCTTTGTTTCTTGCTTTGGTTCTGTAGTTGTAAATAGTACTCAAGGAATATCTTAAAAATGATGCTATTTGCGAGCTATCTGTGATGCCTAATCGTATCAATGCAAAAATGCGTAATTCAGTATTTAATAGCTCATCATTCTTCAAAAGTATCTGTTCGTTATCATTGAGCAGAGAATTGAAATCTTCAATAAAAGTGGGATACAAATTGAGGAAAATACTGTCAAAATTTTGGTATAGTTCTTTTACTTCAGTATTGACTAAAGAATCAGATTTTAAAATTTTGAAAAGCTCTTTGTGTTGTTTTGTAATGGCTAGTTTGTTGAGCGAAATTCTGTAACCATCCAGTTTATCAATATAAGACGAACACATATCAAAAAATTGCGCTATATAAGCTTCCTTGATATGGTTGGACTCCGAAAGATCCTGATTCCTTTGACGTAGTTGTAAATTGGTTTGTTGAATTTCGGCATTTAACGACTCCAATTTAAGATTTGCATCTTTTAAATGCTGTCTAGTTTTTTTAAGCCTTCTGTTCTGTGTATACACAAAAATCAAAGTTAGAATAAGAATACAGCTCAATATTGAAATGTACCAAAGCTGTTTTTGCAATTGATCTTTTTGATGAATTTCTTTTTCAAGATATGCTGTGTTGATGATGTTGTAAAGCTCTGTAATTTGAATAGTCCGGAACTTTACATTACAAAAAAACGCATCTTCCACCGCCGATTCTGTGTATTTGTATGCTTTATCAATGGCACCTTCGTGATAAAAAATCAATGCAAGATTTTGTATAGCCGCGTTGTCTTTTATTGAATTTTGAATATCCGTAATGGCAGCAATACAATAATGTTGTTTTTGCAAGTTTGTTTGATGTTGAATACCATAAATTTCTGCAAGCAGGTAATGCATCATGGCAAAATTCCCATCATGAGTTGTATACGATTTTAAGCTAGAAGAAAGTATGTCTTTAGCTTGATTATATTGTCTTTTAGCGTAAAGCTGTTGTACATATTGAATTTTGAAAGCAATACTTTTAGTTGGAAGTAACCCTAAAAGTGAGTCTCGATAAGCAAGGATTTCTTCGGAATAATTTTGATTGGTTCCATGAGTAGCGTAATGCTCATAAAACTCAATTTTTGTAGCGTAATATAACTGCAATAACTTTTGGGAACTTGTTTTGGTTATAGTATTCAATAAATTTTGAGACTCCAAGTAATTGCCGGCGGTAGAATATAAATTTGCTAATTGCAATGTAGCCTGGGTAAGTAAAGAATCGTTTTCTAGATGTTTAGCAAGTTCCAGATTTTTTTGAATGTAGAAAATAGCAGAGTCTACCTGAAATTTTTTGTATTCTTCATACAGATTTGCTTGAATTTTAAATTTGGAAATGGTTTCAGTTTCTTCTATCAAAAGAGATTTTAATACTTTAATTTTGGTCTGTTTTTCAGTATCAAATTGAGCCTTTTTTTGAATTGTATTTTCTAACAAATTCCATAGAGAATCTTTTTCAGCAAATCCAAATAGATTTACTGAAATACAACAAAACCATACAAATATGAAAAGCTTTTTAAATTTCATTTGCAGGCAAATATAAAGCAATACATTTAGATAAATTTATAGGTTAAAAATCAACTTTTGTTACAAAAATAACAATTTGTTGTATTTTTAGTTTTAATACTGAATTTATTTTCAGCATAGCCTCTACTATCATACTTTTGACAAAAATTGTTTACCATGACAAATGAAGACTTATTAAACGTAGCTCAGGAATTTGGAAGTCCTGTTTATGTATACGATGCGGCAAAAATTGAAAGCCAATACAAAAGATTAACAAACGCTTTCAGTAATGTAAAACAATTGCGAATCAATTATGCAGTAAAAGCATTATCCAATATATCTATTTTAAAATTACTCAACTCGCTAGGTAGTTGTTTAGATACCGTTTCTATTCAAGAAGTGAAACTAGGGTTGTTAGCTGGTTTTGAGCCACAACATATCATTTACACCCCAAATGGAGTTTCTTTAGAAGAAATTGAAGAAGTTGCGCATTTAGGTGTTCAGATAAATATTGATAATCTTTCTGTATTGGAGCAATTTGGTAGTCGTCATCCGGAAATACCGGTTTGTATTAGAATAAATCCGCATGTTATGGCAGGTGGAAATTCTAATATTTCTGTAGGTCATATTGATTCAAAATTTGGAATCAGTATTCATCAAATTCCACATTTACTTCGCATAGTAGAAAACACAAATATGCATGTAAACGGAATTCATATGCATACAGGATCCGATATTTTGGATATTGAAGTATTCTTGTACGCCGCAGAAATTTTATTTGAAACGGCTGCACACTTCAAAAATTTAGATTTTATAGATTTTGGTAGTGGATTTAAAGTTCCTTACAAACCAGGAGATATAGAAACAAATATTGAAGAGCTAGGCGAAAAATTATCGGCTAGATTCAATGAGTTTTGCGCTAGTTATGGTAAAGATCTAACATTAGCTTTTGAACCAGGTAAATTTTTAGTGAGTGAAGCAGGTAGCTTTTTAGCAAAAGTGAATGTAGTAAAACAAACTACTTCAACTGTATTTGCTGGAATTGATAGTGGTTTTAATCACTTGATTCGTCCTATGTTTTACAACTCTTATCATCATATTGAAAATATTTCTAACCCAGAAGGGAGAGAGCGTTTTTACTCTGTAGTAGGATATATTTGTGAAACCGATACATTTGCCAACAATCGTAGAATTTCTGAAATCAATGAAGGTGATATTTTAAGATTTAAGAATGCAGGAGCGTATTGTTTTTCAATGGCAAGCAATTATAATTCAAGATTCCGTCCTGCTGAAATTTTGTGGTACAACGGAAAAGCGCATTTAATTAGAGAAAGAGAAACTTTTGAGGATCTTACAAGAAATCAAGTAGCACTTGATTTTAGTTCTTCGGAAAAAAAAAGTAATAAAAAACGTAAAGAAGATGCGGTAACAGCATAGTCTTTAGGTGTTAGTTAAGCACACAAATAAAAAAGCCGGTTTTTTAAAAAACCGGCTTTTTTTATCATTAAATTTTAAACTAAACTCAAAGATTATGGCTTTTATTTACGAGCCATAACTTTTTGAACTTTTTCAACAATAGCTTTGCTGTTTAGTCCATATTTATCCATTAATTGAGCTGGAGTTCCAGATTCACCAAAAGTATCCATAGTAGCTACAAATTCTTGTGGAGTAGGGGTGTTGGCTGCTAATGTTCTAGCAACGCTTTCTCCTAAACCTCCTAAATAATTGTGCTCTTCACAAGTAACTACACAACCAGTTTTAGCTACAGATTTTAAAATAGCTTCTTCGTCTAATGGTTTGATGGTGTGGATATTGATGATCTCTGCATCGATTCCCAATTTTTCTAACTCTTCACCAGCTTGGATAGCTTCCCATACCAAGTGTCCTGTAGCAACGATAGTAACATCTTTACCTTCGTTGATCATTACAGCTTTCCCGATTTCGAATTTCTGATCTTCTGGAGTGAAAATAGGAATAGATGGTCTACCAAAACGTAAATAAACTGGTCCTTCGTGCTCTGCAATAGCAATGGTAGCTGCTTTTGTTTGGTTGTAGTCACAAGGATTAATAACAGTCATTCCTGGTAACATTTTCATTAACCCAATATCTTCAAGAATTTGGTGAGTAGCACCATCTTCTCCTAACGTTAAACCTGCGTGAGAAGCACAAATTTTAACGTTCTTGTCAGAATATGCAATAGATTGACGAATTTGATCGTAAACACGACCTGTAGAAAAGTTTGCAAAAGTACCGGTGAATGGAATATAACCTCCAATAGTTAAACCGGCTGCAATACCCATCATGTTAGCTTCTGCAATACCTATTTGAAAGAAACGTTCTGGGTTTTCTTTGATGAATTCACCCATTTTAAGTGAAGGTGTAAGATCGGCACAAAGAGCAACCACTTTATCATTGGTTCTTCCTAGTTCCGCTAAACCGGCACCAAAACCACTACGGGTATCTTTTTTTTCTGTATATGTGTATTTTTTCATAATAGTCTTTTTAATAAGAAGAGATTAATAATCACCTAAAGTTTCTGGGTTTTGCTCAAGTGCACTAGCTAATTGCTCATCGTTTGGAGCTTTACCATGCCACTCGTGTGTACCTGCCATGAAGTCAACACCGTGACCCATGCTAGTATGAAGCAATAAACAAACTGGTTTTCCTTTCCCTGAGTTCGTTTTTGCTAATTGTAATCCAGAAATAATTGCTTCTAGGTTATTACCTTCTTCAACTTCTAAAACTTCCCATCCGAAAGCTTCAAATTTATCTCGAAGACTTCCCATGTTCATTACTTCATCTGTAGAACCATCAATTTGTTGCCCATTGTAATCAACAGTAGAAATTAAGTTATCTACTCCTTTTGCACCGGCATACATGATAGCTTCCCAGTTTTGACCTTCCTGTAATTCTCCATCACCGTGAAGGGTGAATACCAAATGAGAATCTTTGTTTAATTTTTTTGCTTCTGCAGCTCCAATAGCCACAGACATTCCTTGTCCAAGTGAACCAGATGCAATTCTTATACCTGGTAAACCTTCATGAGTCGTAGGGTGTCCTTGTAGTCTGGAATCTATTTTACGAAAAGTAGCTAACTCCTTTACTGGGAAATATCCTTTTCTAGCTAAAACGCTATAGAAAACAGGAGAGATATGACCATTAGATAGGAAGAAAAGATCTTCTCCAATACCGTCCATATCAAAACCGTCTTTTAATTCCATTACTTCATTATAAAGTGCTACTAAGAATTCTGTACAACCTAAAGACCCACCAGGGTGACCAGAATTTACATCGTGTACCATTCGAACGATATCTCTTCGAACCTGTACAACTAAATCTGAAAGTTCTTGTTTACTTGACATGCTATATGATTAATTTTAAACGCTAATTTACGTTAAATGAATGCCAGAGCAAAATGAGATGGCATAAATAACTGTTTTAATTCTGTTAACAAATATAAAAATAAATGTAAAATACACACTTATAATAAGTGATTTTTTCTAGTAAATTTTTGTCATACTATCAATATGAATGTATTTTTTTCTTTCAGAAAGTAATAATCATCAAGTCTTACTTATATTTGCCACCTTAATAGATTAGCTGTTATTCAAATGATTTTTGAACTGAATGCAAAAGATGCACAAACCAAAGCAAGAGCTGGTAAAATAACTACAGATCATGGGGTTATTGAAACGCCAATCTTTATGCCTGTTGGAACCGTTGGAACCGTAAAAGGTGTGCATCAAAGAGAATTGAAAGAAGAGATAAATCCTGATATTATTTTAGGGAATACCTATCATTTATATTTACGACCACAGTTAGATATTCTTGAAAAAGCGGGTGGACTTCATAAGTTTATGAATTGGGATAGAAATATACTCACCGATAGTGGAGGATATCAGGTATATTCCCTCTCAGCAAATAGAAAAATCAAAGAAGAAGGTGTAAAGTTTAAAAGTCATATAGATGGTTCTTATCACTTTTTTACACCGGAAAATGTAATGGATATTCAGCGTACAATTGGTGCCGACATTATTATGGCATTTGATGAATGCACACCTTATCCTTGTGATTACGGGTATGCAAAGCGATCTATGCACATGACGCATCGTTGGTTGGATAGGTGTATCAATAGATTAAGTGAGACTGAACCAAAATATGGTTATGAACAAGAGTTATTTCCTATAGTTCAAGGGTCTACTTATAAAGATTTAAGAAAGCAGTCAGCTGAGTACATTGCAAATGCAGGAGCATTTGGTAATGCTATTGGTGGATTATCGGTTGGAGAACCAGCCGAAGAAATGTATGCCATGACTGAGGTGGTTTGTGACATTCTTCCAGAAGAAAAACCAAGATACTTGATGGGCGTTGGTACGCCAATTAATATATTGGAAAATATTGCTTTGGGAGTAGATATGTTTGATTGTGTGATGCCTACGCGTAACGCTCGTAACGGAATGTTATTTACAGCGCATGGAACCATCAATATAAAAAATAAGAAATGGGAAGATGATTTTTCTCCTATCGATGAAATGGGCATTACTTTTGTAGACACCTATTACACTAAGGCATATTTGCGTCATTTATTTGCTGCGAATGAATTCTTAGGAAAGCAAATCGCTTCCATTCATAATTTAGGTTTTTATCTTTGGTTAGTTAGAGAAGCAAGAAAACATATTATTGCCGGCGATTTTGCAACTTGGAAAAACATGATGGTTCAACAAATGAATAAGCGTTTATAGTGAAAATAATAGATTGGTATATACTTAAAAGGTATTTATTAACCTTTACTTTGATGTTACTACTTTTTGTTCCTATTGGAATAATGGTAGACCTTTCAGAAAATATTGATAAAATGATTGCCAAGCAGGCTCCGGCCGATGCTATTTTGTGGTATTATTTTCATTTTACCATTCACTTTGCCAATTTGTTATTCCCGTTTTTCTTGTTCTTGTCAATCATCTGGTTTACCTCTAAATTGGCCAACAATACCGAGATTATTGCCATACTAAGTTCAGGAGTTTCTTTTATGCGTTTTCTACGACCTTACATTGTAGGAGCGTCATTGGTGGCTACCGTTGTTTTTTTTATGGGAATGTTTATTGTTCCGGCAGCAAGTAAAGGGTACAATGAGTTTAGAGCTAATTATATAAAAAGAAACAAACCAAGTCTCAACGCTACCGCACTTTATAATCAAATAAATGATGACGAAATTATTTATGTAAGTAGCTTTAATGGAGGAAATAAAGTAGGTTATAATTTTACTTTGGAACACTTTAATGACAATAAGTTAGAATATAAATTATCAGCACAATCAATCAGGTTTGAACAAAAAGATAGTACATATCATTTAACCAATTACGTAAAACGAACTATAGGCGAAAAAGATGATATAATTGAGCAAGAGCGTGTTTTAGATACTATTTTTCCATTTAAAATGGAAGATTTAGTACCTGTAGATTACGTAGCAGAAACAAAAAATCTTTTTGAGTTAAATGATTTTATAGAAAAAGAAAAACAAAAAGGTTCGGGGAATATAAGTGGATATCAGTTCAATTTATATAAAAGATGGGCTTCTCCATTAACAGCATTTATTCTCACCTTTATTGCCGTAGCGGTTTCATCCATGAAGAGAAGAGGAGGAATGGGAGTAAACTTACTTTTTGGAATTGCCATAGCTTTTGTATTCATCTTTTTTGATAAGGTTTTTGGAGTTTTGGCCGAAAGTTCTGGTTTTCCTCCTTTATTAGCCGTAGCTATTCCAAATATTGTATTTGGAGTCTTAGCCTTCTTTTTACTTCGTAATGCAAAACGATAAACTTAAAAACTACCTTCATCTTCATTTAATTGTTTTTATCTGGGGATTTACGGCGGTTCTTGGAGCGTTAATTTCTATTGATGCACTTCCGCTTGTTTGGTATAGAATGTTATTAGCCTCCATGATTCTTGGAGTTTTTGTTTACAGTAAGAAAAAGAATTTCAAGGTAACTCTTAGATCTTTGTTAGGCCTATTGGGAACCGGAGGTTTAATAGCGCTTCATTGGATTACTTTTTTTGGTGCAATAAAAGTTTCAAACGTATCCGTCACTTTAGCCTGTGTTTCTACAGGAGCTTTTTTTACAGCAATTTTGGAGCCTTTAATTTATAGAAGGAAAATTATCTGGTACGAAATATTTTTCGGTTTACTAGCAGTGGTTGGACTTTATGTGATATTCAACCTAAAAACTGATTATACTTTGGGGATAGTATTGGCGCTCGTAGCGGCTTTTCTGGCGGCATTGTTTTCCATTATAAATGGTAAATTCTCTAAAGTATATGATGCGGGAGTTATCTCTTTTTATGAATTATTATCTGGAGCACTACTCATAACCCTATATTTCTTAGTAAACGGAAATTTCACTAACGAGTTTTTTGATATTTCTTTTAGTGATATCTTTTATTTATTTCTTCTAGCCAGTGTTTGTACGGCCTATGCATTTATGAGTTCAGTAAAAGTTATGCGATTTTTGAGTCCGTATACAGTAATGTTAACCACGAACTTAGAACCGATTTATGGTATATTACTAGCCTATTTTATACTGGGAGATTCAGAAAAAATGAGCTTTCAATTTTATGTAGGAGCTTTCATAATTCTTTCGACAGTAATTGCAAACGGAGTAATTAAAAACAGAAAAAAGAGAAAATCCACCCTAAAGGCAAGGTGAGTTTTTCATAAAGTTTTATATTTGTAGGCTAACAATTTTTAATATTACATAATGGAATATTTAGACTTTGAATTACCCATTAAAGAGTTGGAAGAACAGTTAGATAGATGCCAGGTGATTGGGACTGAAAGTGAGGTAGATGTAACTGATACTTGCAAAAAGATTGAGAAGAAACTTATTGATACCAAAAAAGATATCTACAAAAATTTAACTGCGTGGCAACGCGTTCAGTTATCTAGACATCCATCGAGACCATACACGATGGATTATATCAAAGCTATTTGTGGAGATACTTTCTTCGAATTACATGGAGATCGTACTGTAAAAGACGATAAAGCAATGGTTGGTGGTCTTGGTAAAATAGGAGATCAATCTTATATGTTTATTGGAACTCAAAAAGGATTCAATACCAAAACACGTCAATACAGAAATTTTGGTATGGCAAATCCTGAAGGGTATCGTAAAGCACTTCGCTTAATGAGAATGGCAGAAAAATTCAATATTCCTGTTATTACATTTGTAGATACCCCTGGTGCTTATCCTGGAATCGAAGCTGAAGAGCGTGGACAAGGTGAAGCTATTGCGAGAAATATTATGGAAATGACTCGCCTTAAAGTGCCAATACTTGTATTTATTATTGGTGAAGGTGCTTCCGGTGGAGCTTTAGGAATTGGAGTAGGAGACAAAGTAATGATGTTAGAAAATACTTGGTATTCTGTAATTTCTCCAGAATCTTGTTCTTCTATTCTTTGGAGAACATGGGAGCAAAAAGAACAGGCAGCAGAAGTATTAAAACTAACTGCTCCAGATATGAAGAAACTAAAATTAGTAGATAGTATTGTAAAAGAACCTCTAGGTGGAGCACATTCAGATAGAGAAGCTACGTTTAAAACGGTCATCAAAACTATTGAAGATTCCATGAAAGAATTGAAGAAACTCTCTGTAGAAGAATTGGTTGACCAACGTATGGAGAAATATTTCAACATGGGAGTTTATAAAGAATAGATTTTTTATTCATATTTATATATGGAACCGAAGTATTATTACTTCGGTTTTTTTATCTTATCAACAAAAATTAGTAAGTTATTAACCGTTGTTTTGTTGAAAGATGGTGGATTTAATTCACATGTATTTCAGCAGTTATAAAAATCAATTTTTATACTTTCGTATTTATGGAAAACACCCAACCAATGCAAACAACTAATCCTCGAAAGGGAAATGTAATCAATCTTGAACGTGGAAAAGTCCCGCCTCAAGCTATTGATTTAGAGGAAGTTGTTTTGGGAGCGATGATGATTGATAAAAAAGGTGTAGACGAAATTATTGATATTTTGCATCCGGATGCTTTTTACAAAGAAGCACATAAAGCTATCTTTGAAGCAGTCATTAAACTCTTCGAATCAACAGAGCCAATTGACTTATTAACAGTTTCTACGCAGTTAAAAAAGGATGGAAAACTTGAAACCATAGGTGGAGAGTTTTATTTAATTCAGCTAACGCAAAAAGTAGCCTCTTCTGCGCACATAGAATTTCATGCACGTATCATTCTTCAGAAATATATTCAGCGCCAGTTGATTAAAATTTCTTCGGAAATTATTGAAGATGCCTACGATGAAACTACCGATGTATTCGATTTACTAGACAATGCCGAAGCAAAACTTTATGAAGTAACGCAAGGTAATATTCAAAAATCATCTGAGTCGGCAATGAGTTTGGTGTTGCAGGCAAAAAAGAAGATTGAAGAAATTTCTAATAAAGAAGGTTTGAGCGGTATTCCAACAGGGTTTACCAAATTAGATGCCTTAACTTCTGGTTGGCAGCCAAGTGATTTGATTATCGTTGCGGCACGTCCTGGTATGGGTAAAACCGCATTAACGCTGTCTATGGCACGTAATATTTCGGTAGATCAAGGAATTCCGGTTGCTTTCTTCTCGCTGGAGATGTCTTCAGTTCAGTTGATTACTCGTTTGATTTCTTCTGAAACAGGATTGTCTTCAGAAAAATTACGTACTGGTAAGCTAGAAAAACACGAGTGGGAGCAGTTAAATGTAAAAGTAAAGAGCTTAGAAAAAGCACCTTTATTTATCGATGATACGCCGTCACTTTCTATTTTCGATTTACGTGCAAAAGCAAGACGTTTGTCTTCGCAACACGGAATTCGTTTAATTATAATTGACTACTTGCAGTTGATGACTGCTGGTGGATCTAGCAAAGGTGGTAACCGTGAACAAGAGATTTCCATGATTTCGCGTAACCTAAAAGCACTAGCAAAAGAATTGAATGTTCCGGTAATTGCTCTTTCTCAGTTATCACGTGCGGTAGAAACGCGTGGAGGTAGTAAAAGGCCATTGCTTTCTGACCTTCGTGAATCTGGAGCGATTGAGCAAGATGCCGATATTGTATCGTTTATCTATCGTCCGGAATATTATAAAATAGAAGAATGGGATGACGATGAGCGTTCTCCAACTGCAAACCAAGGGGAGTTTATCGTTGCAAAACACCGTAATGGTGGTTTGGATAACATTCGATTGAAATTCCTTGGTCATTTAGGTAAATTTGATAACTTAGATGATTTTGATACACCTTTCGAGTTTCAGTCTAAGATGAACGATGGGGAAGAAAATCCGTTTGCTACAAACAATCTTCCTAATGCAGATGAAGCTTTTGGAAGCAGCATGAACAGCAATTTTAATTCGAATGATGACGAAGTTCCTTTTTAAGAACATACAAATAATACAAACAAAGAAGGTAAAGAGTTTAGTGCTCTTTACCTTTTTGTTTTTTTATAGTGCCGTAAGTTTTGCCAATTTTATTTTGATTCCAATGGATGCGGAAACGCAGGAGAATCATTTAAAAGCATATGGTATTACGTATTGGGTGTTAACCAAACAACAGAAAGTACAGTGGTTGCTTAACTATAGAGGAGGATCTTTTTTGATGGCTGATGCCGAAGATATTCGTAAAGAATGCATGATTCGCGGGGTTAGTTTTGAAGTAATTTCAAACGGAGAAGCTGCTTCAATTTTGGAAACTATTTCGAGTCCCTCTCAAAATCAGGAATCTGTTATTTTAGAGAAAGCTCCCAAGATTGCGGTGTACACACCTAAAGGAAATTTGCCTTGGGATGATGCCGTAACTATGGTGTTAACCTATGCCGAAATTCCGTATGATAAAGTTTATGATGAAGAAGTGCTAAATGATGAATTATTACTGTATGATTGGTTGCATTTGCATCATGAGGATTTTACAGGACAATATGGGAAATTTTATGGTCACTATAGAGCGGCCGCTTGGTATATTGAAGATAAAAAGAATGCAGAATCCTTTGCTCAAAAAATGGGTTTTGATAAAGTTTCTCAAGAGAAGTTGGCGGTAGCTTTAAAAATAAGAAATTATGTAGTAGGCGGAGGCTTCATGTTTGCCATGTGTTCCGCAACGGATAGTTTTGATATAGCGCTTTCTGCAGAAGGTGTGGATATTTGTGAGCCTATGTTCGATGGTGATCCTTCCGAAGCAAATTATCAGTCAAAAATAGATTACAGTAGAACTTTCGCGTTTACTGATTTTACTTTGGAGAGAAATCCACTGAAATATGAATTTTCATCCATCGACATGACGTCCAAAAGAAGAATTGCCAAAGAAGTAGATTATTTTAGTTTAATGGAATATTCGGCAAAATGGGATCCTGTTCCAACCATGTTGACTCAAAATCATACAGCATTGATCAAAGGTTTTATGGGACAAACCACTAGTTTTGATAGTAATGAAATTAAACCTACAGTTCTAATTATGGGACAAAATAGGAGTAATGGTGAAGCTCGCTATATACATGGTGTAAAAGGAAAAGGTTTTTTTACCTTTTATGGTGGTCATGACCCTGAAGATTATGCACACAAAGTTGGAGATCCTAAAACTGAATTAGATTTACACCCAAATTCACCCGGTTATCGATTAATTCTAAACAACGTATTATTTCCTGCGGCCAAAAAGAAACATCAAAAAACGTAAAATTGTTTATGGAAGTTTTCCAAAAAGAAATGAGATTACCAGCATTTAAGAGAGGTTTTCATTTGATTACAGATATCGTTGAGCGCGAATTTACGGAGCTTCAAAATATCAAATCGGGAATGTTACAAGTTTTTATCAAACACACTTCTGCTAGTTTAACGATCAATGAAAATGCAGATCCAACGGTTCGTAAAGATTTTGAAAGTCATATGAATAAAATGGTGCCCGAAAATGCGCCATACTACATTCATACCTATGAAGGACCGGATGATATGCCTGCTCACATAAAATCATCTTTGATGGGGGCTAGCGTACAAATTCCTATTACAAATGGTAGGTTGAATTTAGGAACTTGGCAAGGAATTTATTTGTGTGAACACCGCAATTATGGTGGTTCAAGAAAAATTGTAATTACGGCGTTTGGTATTTAGGTTTAAACACGTTTAGCAGCCAATAACTGTTCTAAAATTACTTCAACACCTTGTTCATCATTACTTTTAGTAACTAAAGTAGATGCTTTAATAATGTTTGGATGCGCATTTTTCATAGCTACACTAATGGCAGCTTGTTCAAACATTTCAAGATCATTATTATAGTCGCCAAACACTAAGGTTTCCTCTTTAGAAATGTTCATTAGTTTTTGAAGGTCTTGCAATGCATGTCCTTTATTTGCATTTAAATCTGAAAGATCTAACCAGAATTCACCAGAAACTTTTACTTGTAATTTTCCTTCCAAGTGTTTCACAAGAGGATAAATGTGTTCTTCTGAACCTTCAGGACAATATATGGCGATCTTTAAAAAATTATCATTTTCAATTTTAAGTAGATCATCTACCAAATGATATTCTGCATAGAATTCGTGGAAAAAATCTATAAAATCAGGATTATTCTGCTCTATGTAAGCAGCATCTTTACCACAAAGCACAAAAAAGATATTATCTTTCCCAAAGTTGCGAATCATGGAAATAAGTTCATGAATGGTTTCTTTTGGTAAGTCTGTAAGTAATAAGACGTTTTCTTTTTCCTTCGTAACTGCACCATTTTCAGCAATTACCGTAATATCATCTTTTATAGGTTCCAGTTTGTTGATGATGCTGTGGTATTGTCTTCCGCTAGCGGCTGCAAAATGAACACCTTCTTTAGTAAGTTCGTGATATAATTCAAAAAATTTATCGCTAACTCTTCCTTTGGTATCTAGCAAAGTACCATCCATATCGGTTGCTACTAGCTTGATTTTTGATAAATCCATAATTTGATTTTAGTAAAGTAAAAATACTAGGAAATCTTAGATTTCAAAATGAAGCAATGTTATAATAATGATAAACTAAAACAAATCACTATTGAAACGATAAGAAATCAATCTTCTTTAAAACTGATTTTATCGCCCACTTCAACACCCCATTTGTCCATCATTCCTCCATTTACTTCCAATGCATATTGTACTGCTTTTCCTGAAGGTAATGATGTTTCGTCCATTGGTTTTGCATTTTTTGCAAAGCTTACGATTTCTAAATTTTTATTGATATATAAAATATCTAGAGGTATCAATGTGTTTCGCATGTAAAAGCTATGAACAGATTCTCTTGGGAACATAAAAAGCATTCCTCTGTTTTCTTCCATAGTTTTACGATACATCAATCCTGTTTGGGTCTCGTAAGGAGTTTTAGCAACTTCTATTTCTAAATCTTTAATGCTGTTTCCATCGGCGTCTAAAATAGAAAGAGTACCTTCTTTAGTGAATTTTACTTCGGGCATCTCAATATTTTTACCATTTCTGTTCTTATAACCTTTGTAAGCAGAAATTATATAGGTGGAAACTAAGCCTAAACAAATAAGCGCAATTGCAATCTTCGTAAAATGTCTTTTCATACGTTTAATTTTATTGCAGGGCTTGGGGGCAGTTTTATGCTGTTTTTTTTGTTGATTTTCTGAACATTAAAATGATTCCAATGATGATAAAAGGAATACTTAACCATTGTCCTGTAGATAAAACATCTCCAAAGATGGTTTCAAAACCTCCTTGACTTTGTTTTACGAATTCTACCAAGAATCTTACCGTCCAAAGAAGTACAAGAAATAAACCAAAGATATAGCCTGGTTGATTTTTTTTGTCAGTTTTCCAATAAATGTACCATAAGATGGCAAAAACAACTACATATCCAATTGCTTCGTACAATTGAGCAGGATGTCTAAAAGGAATGTTATTTAAAATTTCTGAATACTGAGCATTATTTTCAATCAAGTCATATGCTTTGTTGGCATCTTTGGTTCCCGTAAGGCGCATAGCATCATATTTATTCAGGCTTTCTTCACCACGAATAAATCTTACCGCAAAAGGAAACGATTTTGAAGTTACTTTTCCAATAATTTCAGAATTGAAAAAATTACCCAAACGCACAAAAACACCACCAATGGTAACAGGGATAACAATTCGGTCTAAAATCCAAAGAAGTGTCATATCCTTGTACTTTCTTATAAAAAGGTACATGGCAATGATAATTCCTATGGCCGCACCATGACTAGCTAGCCCAGAAAAACCGGTAAATTCAAAACTAGGTTTTGTTCTTATAGGTAAAAAAACACTCCAGAAATCCTCTGTTAAAAGCTCTGGTTGATAAAAGAATACGTGGCCAAGGCGTGCTCCAACAAGTGTAGCTACCACTGTATAAATAAACAAAGAGTCTAACTGTTCAAGAGGTTTGTTTTCGTTTTGATATATTTTTTTCATGATGAACCATCCCAGAGAGAAGGCTATCACAAACATAAGACTGTAATATCGTAATTGAATAATGCCTAAATCGGCCAAAATTTCACTGGGATTCCAGGTAATACTGCAGAAGTTCATTTAGTTTGTTTTATACAAGGGATAAAGATATAGATAATAGACCAAAAATTGGTTATGATTAATTGAAAATTAAGGAACAGGATCGTATCCGCTGCCTCCCCATGGGTTACAACTAATAATCCGTTTTATAGCAAGCCATCCTCCTTTGAAAACTCCATACTTTTTTAGAGCAGTAATAGTGTAGTTTGAGCATGTAGGCGTGTATCTACATGTTGCCGGAGTTAGTGGAGAAATTACCTTTTGATAAATGAATATCAAAAAAAGAAAAGGAGCTATGCTTATTTTTTTAAATAGATTCATAGCTCCCTTGATTTATGATGCAACGGTAAACGTAGTTCCGTCTTTACCATCTTTAAGTTGTATACCAAGAGCAAGGAGTTCATCTCTGATCTGGTCAGATAATGCCCAATTTTTATCGGCCCTTGCTTCGTTTCTTAATTTTATCAATAATTCAACTGTTCCTGAAAGTGCGTTTTCATTTCCTGTTGATTGATTCCCTTCTGAAGTGCTCGTTAACCCTAACACATCGAAAAGAAAGTTGTGCATGGTCGAAAGCAATAAATCAAGATCTTCTTGAGTAATTGACTCTTTCCCATCTTTAATAAGATTGATGAGTTTTACTCCTTCAAATAGATTTGCAATAAGGATAGGAGAGTTGAAATCATCATTCATAGCATTATAGCAACTCTGCTTCCAGTTTTCAACATCAAAACTAGAAGTATTGGATGTTGCCAGACTTTTTGCAGTTTTAAGAGCTTCCATCAATCTATTGTATCCTTTTTCAGCTGCCAATAGAGCATCATCACTAAAGTCTAAAATACTTCTGTAGTGTGCTTGTAAAATAAAGAAGCGAACTACGTTTGCAGAATAGGCTTTTGATAGATTGCTGTTATTTCCAGTAAATAATTCACCTGGAAGTATGTTGTTTCCAGTTGATTTCGCCATTTTTTTACCGTTTAAAGTAAGCATATTGGCATGCATCCAATAATTTACAGGAGAATGTCCGTTACAGGCTTCTGCTTGGGCAATCTCACATTCATGATGTGGAAATTTAAGATCCATACCACCGCCGTGAATATCAAACTTTTCACCAAGATATTTAGTACTCATGGCTGTACATTCTAAGTGCCAACCAGGAAAACCGTCACTCCAAGGAGAAGGCCAACGCATTATGTGTTGAGGTTCTGCTTTTTTCCAAAGTGCAAAATCTTGCGGATTTTTCTTGTCAGATTGTCCATCTAATTCACGAGTGTTGTGAATCATATCTTCAACGTTACGCTTGCTTAAAGTACCATATTTATGCGCTTCATTGTACTTGATAACATCAAAATAAACAGAGCCATTGATCTCGTATGCATAACCTTTCTCAAGAATATCTTTGATAATTTCTATTTGTTCAATAATATGTCCTGTGGCTGTAGGCTCTATACTTGGAGGTAGAAAGTTAAACTTATCTAGAATCGTGTGAAAGTCTACAGTATAGCGCTGTACAACTTCCATAGGTTCTATTTGTTCAAGTCTCGCTTTTTTAGCAATTCTATCTTCACCTTCGTCAGCATCATTTTCTAAGTGACCAGCATCGGTAATGTTTCGTACATAGCGAACCTTGTAACCTAAATGTTTCAGATATCTAAAAACTAGGTCAAAAGACATAAAAGTTCTTACGTTTCCTAAATGAACGTTGCTATAAACAGTAGGGCCACAAACATACATTCCAACATATCCTTCATTAATAGGAGTAAATTTTTCTTTTTTCCCTGAAATAGAATTGTATAGTTGAATTTCTTGCGATAGATAAAGTTGCATTTGTATTTTGTATTAGTCGCTTATCCTTTTGAAATAGAAAAGGTGTGTGTGTTAAAATTCAGTTTCTAATTTTATGTAGTTTAAGAATTCTCTTCTTGCAGATTCTTCTTTGAATTTACCACCAAACTCGGCAGTTACTGTACTACTTTCAATATCTCTAATACCTCTAGAATTTACACATAAATGTTTTGCGTCTATAACACATGCTACATCATCGGTTCCAAGAACTTTTTGCATTTCTTGAACAATTTGCATGGTTAAACGCTCTTGCACTTGTGGTCTTTTTGAAAAGTAATCTACAATTCTATTCATTTTTGAAAGTCCTACAACTTTTCCTTTAGAAATATACCCTACGTGCGCTCTTCCAACAATAGGTAATAAATGGTGTTCGCAGGTAGAGTAAACTACAATATTTTTCTCTACAAGCATTTCACCATATTTGTATTTATTTTCAAAAGTAGAAGCGCTAGGTTTGTTTTCTGGAAGTAAACCACCAAATATTTCGTTTACAAACATTTTGGCTACGCGCCTAGGAGTGCCTTTGAGGCTGTCATCGGTAAGATCCATGCCCAAAGTTTCTAGAATTTCATACACATTGCTTTCTATTTTTTCCATTTTTTCTAATGGAGATAATTCAAAAGCATCTTTTCTTATAGGTGTGTCGGCAGATGAACCCACGTGGTTATCACCGTATTCTTCATAATGTTGCTCCAAAGCTTTATCAATTTTCATTTGATCCTTGTCTTAAATAAAGACAACAAAGATAGTTAATAATAACGAAACAATGAGTCGTTAAAACTTCATAAAAACTTTAAGGAAATAACAATAATTACTTAAATTTTGTTAAATTTCGGCCCGAAACATGTGAGTTAATGAGAATAATTAATGATTTCTTTAAAATAAGTTATAAGTTTTTTCTGTATAAATTTAATTATTATTAGCTACAGGTGTTTTAAGTTTTCAAATTTTGATTTGAGACAGGCAATAATTCAATTTTCTTAAATAAGTATAACCCAACTAAATTATGACTAATCTTATGATTTGTCACCAAAATTTATGAAAAAACTACTTTTTATTTTACCAATTCTATTCTTTTTGAGCTTTCCTGTTCATTCACAGGAGGAAAAAAGTGTGTGTAACCAAGATTATACAATTAGTGTAGAAAAATGTGATCCGTATGTTTCAAATAGAGAAAAATTTGCAACATTTTCATGGGATTTTTCCAAAATTTCAGACTTTAAATCAGAAGCTATTAAAATTGAAGTTGTACCAATTTTAGATTGTTGGAACGATGTAAATGGTAAAGATTTTAGAGATGAGTTTTACATTGATATAAAAGAGAATGTAGGATCTGTGAAGATTCATCATATAAAAATGAAAGCAAAGTGCTTTAAATGGAGAGTTGTGTTTAACACCAGTTCATGCAAAGGAACAGGTGTTTGGAATTATCATTCTTTTTTGAATTAAATTTTATCTAAAAAAATGAAACCTATGAAGTATTTATACGTCGTTTTTTTAATATTGGTATCTAGTTTTGCATTTGCTCAAGAGGAAACAGGTTCTACATGTGCCGAAGTGCAACCATTCTGTGCAGATGAAACTGGAGAGTTGAATTTTGGTAACGTTTCTGATGGTTCAACTGCGGAATCTGGTGTGGACTATGGTTGTTTAGGGTCTGAACCTAATCCGGCTTGGTATTACTTACAAATTGCAGAACCAGGAGATTTAGACTTTGAAATTTCCCAGACTAGTGACTCAGGAACTGGAATTGATGTTGACTTTATTTGTTGGGGACCTTTTGATACCTATGAATCTTGTGGACCAGAAAATTTGAATCCTGAAACAGAAGTTGATTGTAGTTATTCTGCAGCAGCTGTAGAGAACTTTACTATAACGGGGGCTCAGGAAGGTGAAATATATATATTGTTAATTACCAATTTTAACGGTTCACCGGGAACTATTAGTTTAGGACAAACTAATGGGGATATGACTGGTGCTGGTGCTACCGACTGTTCTATTTTAAATTCATATTTAGGTGATGACCAAGATCTTTGCGATGGAGAATCTTATGCTTTAGATGGAACTACCGAAGGTGCTACTATGTACCAGTGGTATGTTGATATTACAGGAACTGGAAATAACTATGAATTGTTGGAAGGTGTTACTTCACCAGAATATACGGTAAATGAGAACGGTGATTTAAATCCAGGAGAGTACCTGTATATGATATCTGTTTCTAATGAAGATGGTAATGCATCAACAGATGAAGTACTTATTACCATTCATGATTTACCGTTAGCAATACCTTCAAGTGCCGTAGAGCCTTATTCTGTTTGTGAAGATGCTGTGGTAGATGGTTTTGCAGAATTTGATCTTACATCGATGGATGCTACCTTGCTAATTGGACAAACGGAGGTTACCATTTCGTATTATGAGAATTTTGATGATGCAGATTCAGAAGATGGAGCCAGTGCAATTGCAGTACCCGAAGCATACACCAATATTGTTGCAGATGAACAAGAAATATTTGTTCGACTAGAAGATGAATATGGATGTTATAGTACTACCTCTTTTATAATAGTAGTATCAGCTCCTGAGATTACAACTCCTGATGATTTATATTTATGTGATGATGAAAGCAACGATGGTGTTGAAGTTTTTGATTTGACACAGCAAGACGAACAAGTACTTGGTGGTCAAGATCCTTCTGATTTTTCAGTTGTATATTATGAAAGTTTAGAGTTGGCAAATGCAGGAGATACATCAACTGCAATATCAAACCCGGAAGCATATGCCAATACAACCGTAGATGAACAAATAATTTACGTCCGTCTAGAGGATGTTATGTCAGGTTGTTTCAAAGTAACTTATTTTCAGATTGTAGTTGAAGATATGCCTACTGTTATTGCTCCCACCCCATTATACGGTTGTGATTTCGCACCTACGGATGGTTATGTAGAATTCATGTTAACGGAGAAGAATGCAGAGATTGTAAACGGACAATCCAATATCAGTGTAAGCTATTTTGAAAGCGAAGCAGATTATATGAGTGGCGAGAGTCCGCTTTCAAGTGCATATACCAATATAGCCACGCCAACACAGGAACTTTTTGTAGTGTTGCGTAATGTGGTAACCGGTTGTGAAAACTTCACCACCCTTCAATTAGTAGTATCCACACCACCCGTTGCTGTGGCGCCAGCGCCAATGGAATTCTGTGATCCGGACAATGATGGTTATGGCGAATTTGACATAGACGCAGTAGCTAGTGAAGTAGTTCCAGATGACGGAGACTATATTGTAACGGTTCACGAAACGCAATCGGATGCCGATACCAATGTCAATGCCTTTGAAAGCATGTATGAAAACATTTACCCGAATGATCAGACCATGTATGTACGCGTAGAAGATGCTATCACAGGCTGTTATGATGTAGTACCTTTAGAACTGATCGTACATCCAACCCCTGTAGTGCCGGTTAATTTAGAGCCTTTGGAAATTTGTGATGATTCTGTAGCCGATGGCTTAGCAGAGTTTGATTTGAGTCTTCAAAACGAAGCAGTTTACGGCACTCAGAGTACTTCAGAGTTTAGTATCAGCTACCACGCAACCGAAGATGATGCGATAGCTGACCAGAGTCCGTTACCAACATACTATACCAACATCACCCCATTTTTACAAACCATTTACGTACGTTTAGAAACCAACGCTACGGGTTGTTACACGGTGCGTGAGTTTGATCTTATCGTACACCCAAATCCAGTGATCAATCCAGATTATGACAACGAACTAGCTTTGTGTGATGATTTTGGAGAAGAAGGCGATGAAACTTTAATATTCGATCTAACGCTAGAAAATGAAGAAGTAACCGGTGGCGTAGACGGCTATATGGTTATGTATTACGAAACCTTTGCAGATGCACAGAACAATACCAATCAGATCATTCCAGATACAGCATATACCAATTTAGAAAACCCACAAACGATCTTTGTAAGAGTAGAAGATGCCCTTACAGGTTGTACATCGTTCACCACAGTAACCTTAAGAGTGTTGAACAATCCAACGCCGCTTGCAGAGATCGAAGCACAGGAAGCCTGTGATGATGACTTGGATGGCGATGAGAACAACGGCCAAACCGTATTTAATTTAACAGTGGATGAATTGACTATTTTAAATGGCGAAACAGGAGTAACGGCAACCTATTATGAAAACTATGACGATGCTTTTGCAGGTACCAATGCGATTGACAATCCAGAGAGTTACTACAATGTAACCCCTTACAACCAAACGATCTATGTAGCCGTGACCAATAACATGACGGGTTGTTTAACTATTACAGAATTTGAATTGATTGTTCATCCATTACCGGAAGTTACGGAAGAACCAGTATATTATTTATGTGAAGTAGACAACGATGATGTAGAAACCATTCCCTTGACCGATATGGATAGCTTTGTATTGGACGGAGGCGATGCAACCGGACTTGTGATCACCTACCATGCCACTGAAGCAGCAGCTGAGGCCGGCACAGGAGAGATCGTGGGGCCTAACATAACAGTAGAAGGTACCCGAGACATTGCTGCCCGCGTATTGGATACCATCACGGGTTGTGCACAGACACTAGCTTATACCATAGACATAGAACAAGCACCACTAGCAGAAACACCAGAGTCTTACGTACTTTGTGAAAGTTTAACGGCAGAAGGTTATTACAATAACGATGGTGTAGAAGTATTTGATTTAAGCAGTTTAGAAGCAACCATTCTTGCAGGACAGGACCCTAATGGTTTTACGGTAAGCTTCTATGAAAACTATGACGATGCCTTAGCGCAGCTTAATGCTATGCCTTCTGAAGATGTAGCAGCCTATGAGAGCGGTTCAACCATTGTATACGCCGTTGTAACCAATGATGCTACCGGATGTACCAATGGAGAACCTATAGAGATAGAACTGATCGTAGAACCATTACCAGAGATCACGCTATATGAAAAGAATGAAGGGATCGTATGTATCGATGCAACGAACAACCCTGTGATCGGAATGGATCTAGGAGCAGGTTACAGCTACCAGTGGAATACCGGAGCCACCACACCAACGATAGAAGTAACTCAGGGAGGCGAGTACTATGTAACGGTAACCAATATCAATACAGAGAATCAATGTAGTTACACCAGTAACACGGTGGTGTATGAAGAAGCATCGTTACCAAGTGTCACACCAACAGTGATCCAATCAGAGATTTTTAGCGGGAACAATAGTGTAGAAGTGATAGCTGAAGGAACCGGAATCGCCAGCTACACCTATCAGTTAGATGACAATACCCCACAAGACACGGGACTGTTCTTAGGCGTAATCCCTGGTGTACATACCGTAACGATAGCAGAGGAGAACGGCTGTGGAAGTTTAACCATCGAGGTAAGTGTAGTAGACTATATGAAATACTTCACCCCGAATGGCGATGGTGTCAACGATACTTGGAAGATCATCGGATTAGAAAATCAAGAGAATGCACAGATCTTCATTTTTGACAGACAAGGAAAACTGTTAAAACAGATGAGTGCTACCAGTGAAGGTTGGGACGGAACGTACAATGGAAAAATACTCACTTCCAATGACTATTGGTTCAAGGTAGTCTACACCGAACCAAACACTGGCCAAGTGAAAGAATACATCGATCACTTTTCCATGAAGAAATAATCGTAATTAAGAAGTCTCACAAGTATAATAATAACAAAGCCTCCTATTTTGGAGGCTTTGTTGGTTATGATTATGTATAAGATTATTTTCTATACACGGTTATTGTAGTAGTGTCTGATTTGGAAAGAGATGTTTTGGTTTCGATATAATGAGTATAATCATTAAAATCTATTTGTGCAGTATTAGGAGCAAATTCTCCTTCATTTACTGCTTTAATAGTTATTTTAGTTTCATCATTTTTCAAAGGTATTTTTACTTTCAGTTTTTCTTTTGTTACTGTAATATTTTCTTTGTAGATATTTCCATTTCGATAGATACTAACCATGTCTCCATCTATTTTGCCGGAATCATAGATATTCAATTCTATAAAAGGTGTTTTAGTAAACATACTTAGATTTTGTCCTTTACGTAGAATATTCATTCTTAGGGTATCCATTGTTTTTGTGATGCTAATCTTTTCCTTTTGTTCTTCGCTGATTTTTTTTGTTTTCTGAATGACTTTATCTAATTTCTCTGCTTTATTTTCAATTTTTTCAAAAGACATGAGCTCAATTTCACCACTTATGCATTCAGTTCCATCTTCAAAAAGACCAAGAAAATTACCTTTTAGCTTTACTCTCTTATTTATTTTTCTAAGATTCCCATTGAAATGTACATAGCAAAAGTCAAATTGATTAACAGGGGATTTTGTGTAAACGATATCTGTTTCTTTGAAATTTAGTGTGTTTGATTTGGTCTCATAATTTCCTTCAATTATATTCTTAGTTTCATGCTCTCCTCCTAAATCTGTTACAGAGTATCCAGAAATGAGTCCTTCGTTTTCTTCAAGATATATTCTATAAGATATCATTGATGTGTCATTTAATTTAATTACACCGTAATAGTCTTGGTTATCCTGTGAAAAACCTTTAAAAAGGATGAAAAATAAGAATATAGAAAAATAATACTTCATAGTTTTTATGCTAATTGTTATATTTACGCAAATTAAAAATTTTAGCTTATGAATTTCAAAATTATTTTAAGTTTGATGGTACTATTATTAGCTACCAAATTTACCTATGCTTCTTTCCCGGTTGAAAGAGTAGTGAAAACAACTCACGCTCAGGAAACAACTGTAAGTTCATCTGAAGAAGATGAAGAGTATGTTTCACCTGCGGCAATGGCAGGTAAGAAAAGTCAAGGAATTGCAGTTATATTATGGTTCTTTTTGGGTGGATTAGCTGGTCACAGATGGTATTTAGGAAGTCCATGGTATTGGAATGTATTATTTATTATCACTTTTGGTGGTTTTGGAATATGGTGGGTTATCGATTTAATAGATATCCTTACAGGAAATTATCCTGCAAAAGGTGGTTTCAAAAGTGATTTCTTTTAATAGTAGTCGATCAAAATTATGCAAACCCGGTTTTTACCGGGTTTTTTTATATTCACTATTTAGTATATTTACTTTATGAAAAGAATTCTAGTATTGAATGGTCCTAATTTAAATTTGTTAGGAAAGCGTGAGCCGGAAGTTTACGGAGATCAAACTTTTGAAGATTATTTTGTACACTTAAAAAATAAATTCCAAAAAGCAGAGTTATTTTATTATCAATCAAATATTGAAGGAGAGTTATTAAATAAGTTGCACGAAACAGGTTTTGAATATGATGGAATTGTATTAAATGCTGGAGCATATACGCATACATCCGTGGCGTTAGCAGATGCCATAAAGGCGATTACAACTCCAGTGATAGAGGTTCATATTTCAAATACATTTTCACGAGAAGAGTTTCGTCATCATTCTTTTATATCTCCAAATGCTGCTGGAATTATAGTAGGTTTTGGTTTAAAAAGCTATGATTTAGCTATTGCATCTTTAATTTAAAATCGAAATTATATGAAAAAGAAAATCTTAATTGTTTTGGTCAGTTTTTTAGGTGGAATGGGTTTACTTAGAGCACAGGAATCTTCACTGGGTATTAAAGCAGGGGTGAACTTTTCAACACTCACTGGTGATGGTTTTGAAGGTTTAGATAGTAAAACTGGTTATCATTTTGGTATTGTAGGAGAACTTGGAATATCAGAAAAATTTTCAATTCAGCCAGAGGTATTATATTCTACCCAAGGTGCAGAGTCCGAAGATGTTGATTTTGACATTAATTATCTGAATGTGCCAATTCTTGCTAAAATTTATTTTTTAAGAAATATAAGCTTTCAAGTTGGTCCACAGTTTGGATATGTAACAGATCAAAGTGGAGATGGATTTGACTTGGCTAATGTAGATTTAAAAGATTACGATCTTAGCGGAGCAGCAGGTGTTGAAGTGAAATTTAAATCTATTTTTCTTCAAGGGAGATACAATTTTGGACTTTCAGATGTTACCGATTCAGGAACTAAGAACGCTGTTTTTCAGTTTTCGGTTGGATATAATTTTTTGTAAAAAATTTCAGAAAATTTGTTCGGTATAAAAAAAATCATAACATTTGCAGCAGAAATCGAATTATTAACCTTTTAAAAACGAAGAAAATGTTCAAATTAAGTCAACACTTCCGTACTGCACCATCAGGATTAATGGTGAGTTTTCTTCGTGGTTTTTATTGTTCATAGCAAATAAGTTTAAATACTATTTATATAATGAAAAACCCGAAGAATTAAATTTTCGGGTTTTTTTGTGTTTATGCTTTAGGTATTTACTTTCCGAAACTTCCCGAAAATTTAGAATCTGTCGAAAGACATTTTAGAGATTGATGTTCTGCATCAATATGAAAAATTTAAGAAATAAATTATGGGAAGTAAACTCTCTGGGAAAGACCTGATTAAGTTAGGGTTTCCTAAGAATAATAGTATCAATATTGCATTAGGACAAATTCATAGATATCGAAAAAAAGAAAAGAAGTCTGCAATATTAGAAGAGGCAAAAGAAGTTTTATTAATGCCTCAAAAGTTTAAAAATCATGGAACTTGGGGTAAAGTAGCTGAAGGACTCATTGCCCCGGTAGAAATACGAAAACAAGAACTAAGAAATCTAAGAGCTCCATTTTCAATTTTTGGAGAAAATGAAATTGACGCTAGTGCCAAAGAGCAATTGTATAGTGCTTTAAAATTACCAATAGCGGTACAAGGTGCCTTAATGCCCGATGCGCATTCTGGTTACGGATTGCCAATAGGTGGCGTATTGGCCACGGAAAAGGCGGTGATTCCCTATGGAGTAGGAGTAGATATTGGTTGTAGAATGAGCATGTCTATATTTGATTTACCTGAAAGTTTTATGAATGGTAAAGTAGACAAGTTACAAGCTATTTTGCAAAACCATACCAAGTTTGGAATGTATGAAACACACGATCGGAAAATGGATCATGAATTATTTTCAAGATCAGAGTTTAAAGAAATTCCACTTGTAAAAAGTTTGTTGGATAAAGCATATAAGCAATTGGGAACTTCTGGAGGAGGAAATCACTTTGTAGAATTTGGAGTAGCCGAAATTCTAGGAGAAATTCCGGGTGTGAAATTACCTCCGGGAAAGTATCTTTCTGTGTTGTCACACAGTGGATCTCGTGGTTTAGGTGCTAATATTGCCAAACATTATACATATTTGGCAACCAAGCAATGTCCTTTGCCTTCGAAGGTGCAGCATTTAACTTGGTTAGATTTAGATACTCATGACGGACAAGAATATTGGAGTGCCATGAACTTGGCAGGAGATTACGCTAAAGCTTGTCATGATAATATTCATTACCGAATAGCTAAAGCTCTTGGTAAACAAATTGTCGTAACCATAGAGAATCACCATAACTTTGCATGGAAAGAGTTAGTAAATGGGAAGGAATGTATTGTTCACAGAAAAGGAGCTACTCCTGCTTCTGAAGACCAGTTAGGAATTATTCCTGGTTCCATGACAGCTCCGGGATTTATTGTAAAAGGCAAAGGGAATTCAGCTAGTTTAAATTCTGCTTCACACGGTGCAGGGCGTTTATTTTCTAGATCAACATGTAAAAGTAGTTTCACAAAAAGTGAAATGAAGCGCGTTTTAAAAGAAAAAAATGTACATTTAGTTGGTGGTGGTATCGATGAGGCTCCAATGGCTTATAAAGACATTCATAAAGTGATGAAGCTTCAAGATGAATTAGTTTCTGTTCTTGGCACATTTACACCAAAAATTGTAAGAATGGCTTAGATATGGAGACTATTATTCAAATAACATCTGGTCGAGGACCATCGGAATGTACTTGGGTTGTAGCTCAAGTTTTGAAGCGATTTCTAACTGAAGCTAAAGAAAACGGTATTCACTATGAAGTGCTACAAAAAGAGGACGGATTAGAAAACGGAACTGTAGCTTCTGTATTACTTCATTTGAAAGGAGATAAAGTAGAAAGTTTTACAGAATCTTGGTTAGGAACTATTCAGTGGATAGGCCAAAGTAAATTTCGAAAATTTCATAAGCGGAAAAACTTGTTTATAGGTATATTTGCGCTTGAAAAAAATGATTTTGATGAAGTTTCAGAGATGGATATCAAATATCAGGCAACGAGAAGTTCTGGAGCAGGTGGTCAACATGTAAATAAAGTAAGTTCAGCGGTGAGAGCCACCCATTTACCAACGGAAATAACTGTTCAGGCTATGGACTCAAGATCACAGCATCAAAACAAGAAGTTGGCAAGAGAACGTTTATTGTTGAAGTTGAATGAAGATAAATTAAAAAAAGTCCAAGAACAATTTCAGCAAAAGTGGATGAATCAATTAGAGATTCAAAGAGGAAACCCAATAAGGGTGTTTAAAGGATCAGATTTTAAAAAGTTTAAAACTGATAAGAGTTATAAGAAACAGCGACAAGCGTTAAAAACGAGATTGAGAAATGACATCGATTGATAAATACTTGTTTCAGGCTATGGATAGTTATCCATATAGTTTAGAAGAGACTTTGGAGTCTTTGGATTATGCTTTGTCATATGACGAGAATAATACTATGGCATTATGTTTATATGGAAGATTGTATTCCGAACAGCTACAGAAGTTCGATATTGCAAAATCATATTTTCAGAAAGCATTGAGCATTGATATTCAGGCACTAGAAGTATATCCATATTATATTGAAGCTCTTTTGTTTAATGAAGATTATGAAGAAGCAGATACATTGATAGAGTTTGCTTTGAAAATAAAAGGAATTAATAAAATAGAAATAAAGTTAAAAGAAGTGTTGTTGCACGAAATGCAACAAGATTTGTTGAAAGCCTTAGAACTGGCGAAACTTTTAAAATTATATGTTTTTAATTCTGAATGGAATACTGTCATAGAGGAAACAGAAAAAAGACTGAAACAGAAGAAGAAGATTCTTTTTGGAGAACCTAAAAAGAAGAAAAAGGAGAAGAAAAAAGAAAATTCTGATGTAGAAACAAAAGAAAAAGAGGCTAAATAAGCCTCTTTTTTTATTTATATAAAACCGCTCTGTGAGGTTTCAATTCATTTCTAATTGCCAAAGTATGTTCTTCAGATATTGCAATGTAAGCAATAGTATGGTGTTCATTTATCACTTCAAGATCAATTGTTATAAAAGGTAAATCTTTTGCAGAAGCGTATTCTTTTAAATGTATCACATGGTGTTTTGCAGTATGTTCTGCATCAGGACCTCTAAAATCCCAAATAACTTTTAAATCTCTCATTTTTCAGCTACGGAAATTCCTTTTTCAATATAATTTTTAAAATCGATCATGTACTGATAACTAGTTTTTTTAAAGCTGGAAGGCATCAAAAAACCAATAAGTTTCATTTTAAAATTTGTAAACTTAAAGTCGGAAACAGTAATCCACTTGGTTGCATTTTCATCTAAAATTTCAAAATAATTTTCTTGTGTATTGTAAACACCTGTGGTCTCAAAAGTACCATGAAATTCATGCGGAAGATTTTTTTTGATAATGGTTTCCGTCATCTCAATTTCACGATTTCCCATTTGGTAAATCATTTTAGCTTTTGAACCCTCTTCGCCTAGTTCTCCAGAAATTGGAGAAAAACTAACAAAACCTTTTTGCCAATGCTTTAGATTCTCAGTGGAATCAAAGGTTTCCATTACTTTTTTTACAGGCTTTTGTAGAACTATTTCCAGTCTGTATCTCATTATTGGAGGAATGTTAAATTGTAATTAACTATAACAAATAAAACAAAATCTAAATAACGTTATGTTATTTAGTAAGTGAACTAACTATTTGGTAACGATTTTAAAAGTTTTTTTAAAGTTTTCTGTTTGAACAGATACAATAAAAATGTTGTTCATAGGTAACGAGAGTCTCTTATTGAAATTATTAGTTAGCTGAACATTGCTAAAATCAGCAACTCTTTTACCTAACATGTTGTAAATTTCAATAGTAGCTTTCTCGTTTAAACCAGTTATGTATAACGAACTTTTGTTATAGAATACCTTAACCTGCTCATCTTTTTGAAGAACAACCACATCCTCTACAATAGGGAAAGTAAAGCTTGCAGCTTGTAGCTGAGCAATTTGTAGAGTAGAAAGTAGTAGTAATAAAAAGTAAAATTTCTTCATAGAGCATGATTAATGTTAAAAATAAAATTACAACTTTTGTGCCAAATATAATAGTTAAAATCCTAATTTTAAACAATATTTAGGATATGCCACGTTTTTAGCTATTGAATAATTAAAGCTATTGCTTACATTTGTTACCCTAAAAACAAACTAAATTCATGAAAAACACAATTTTTCTAGTGTTTCTAATGCTGTCAGCTCTTACATCAGCACAAAAAAAAGAAGTAATTTTTACCATAGACGAATCACCAGTTTATTCAGATGAATTTATAAGGATTTATAATAAAAATATAGATCTTGTTCAAGATGAATCACAAAAAGATGTTGATGAATATTTGCAACTTTTTATAGATTATAAACTGAAAATTAAACAGGCCGAAGAATTAGGCTTAGATGAAGATAAAAATTTTTTAAGAGAATTTAATGGTTATAAAAGGCAACTTGCAAAAAACTATTTGACCGATACGAATGCCACGGAAAAGTTATTGAACGAAGCATATAACAGATCTCAACAAGAAGTAAAAGCACAACATATTTTAGTTATAGTTGGTGATGCTGCATCTCCAGAAGATACTTTGAAAGCATATAACCAAATTGTAGCTTATAGAAAAGATGCTTTGAAAAATGGTTTTGATGCAGAAATGAAGAAGGTAAACAATGGTAAAACTGTTTATGCGGAAGATCTTGGTTATTTTTCTGCATTTAGAATGGTTTATCCTTTTGAAACCGTTGCTTATAATACCAGTGTAGGTGAAATTTCTCAACCGGTTAGAACTCGTTTTGGATACCACATCATAAAAGTTTTAGATAAAAGACAAAATCGTGGAGAGCTAGATGTGGCTCATATTATGATTGCTTCAAATGCAAAAGACCCTGCTGATGAACAGCAACATGCTAAAGAAAAAATTGATAGAGTTTATGCAGAATTGTTAGGCGGAGCAGATTTTGATGCTATGGCTAAAAATTTCTCAGAAGATAAGGCTTCAGCTCAAAATGGAGGTAGAATGTCCAAAATATCATCAGGAAAAACTACATCACCTATATTTGAAGATACAGCCTTCAGTCTTAAAAATCCTGGAGATATATCGCATCCAATAAAAACAAAATTTGGTTGGCATATCATCAAATTGATCAAGAAATATCCATTAGGCACATTTGATCAAGAAAAAAGAATGCTTGAAATGAAGATTAAAGATGATAGCCGTTCAAAGTATATAACCGAGTCTTTTATAAAGAAATTGAAAGCAGAATATGATTTTTCTGAAAACGAAGAAGGATATAGTTTGGCTTTGAATGCGTTTGATGAGAATCTTAAAACTAGAAATTGGACCTTTGATAAAGGAAATGACAAATACAGTATTGATCTTTTTACAATTAATAATGACGAAAAAGTTACTGCAAAAGAATTTTTAGAATGGATAGAAATTCGTCAAAGAAGATTTAATAATGTGGTAAATGTGAAAGATTTTGTAGCTGAGAGTTATCAATATTTTGTTCAGCAAAAAATAATGGATTATAGAGAAGCACATTTAGCTGATCAAAATGCTGAATATGCAAATATTCTTCAAGAATATAGAGATGGTTTGTTACTTTTTGATTTGATGGAACATCAAATTTGGGATAAAGCTAAAGAAGATACTGTTGGTTTAAAAAAGTTTTACAACGCTCACAAAACTGATTATAAATGGAAAAAACGAGGAACAGTTTCTGTAGCTTCGTGTTCTTCCAAAGAAATAGCAGAAAAAGTAGCTGCTAAATTAAAAAATGGTGTGGCTATTGATGCTATAAAGGAAAGTTTTAATTCAGAGGAGAAAATCAATGTGATGTTCTCAGAAGGTATTATGGAGATTGATAATGACAATTTACCGGAAAATTATACGTTGACAGAAGGAGTTTCTTCTGTATACGAAAAAAACACCAATGAATTTTTGGTAGTAGCGGCTAAAGAAATCAAAGAGCCTGCAATCAAGAAACTAGATGAAGTAAAGGGTCGTGTGATTAGCGATTATCAAAAGTACCTTGAAGATGAGTGGATGTCAAATTTAAGAAAAGGACACGCTATAGAGGTGAACAAAAAAGTGTTGAAAAAAGTAAAACGTAACGTAGGGAAATAAGAGTGAAGTATTTTTTGTACATAATCCTTTCTTTCGTTTTGGTTTCTTGTAATTTAATAAAGAAAGAACCAGAAAAGGAAGTAGTGGCAAGAGTTGGTGAAGATTTTTTGTATAAAGATGAGTTGCTTAGTTTGATGCCAAAAGGGGTTTCTTCCCAAGATAGTTTGCTACTTGTTCAAAATTACATCAACTCATGGGCAACCAAAAGGTTGCTTATGAAAAATGCTCAAAAAAACCTAAGTGAACAGAAAATCCAAGAATTTAATCTGCTAGTTTCAGATTATAAAAATGATCTTTATACAAAGGCTTATTTAGAAGCGCTGGTGCTTCGATCTTTAGATACAATTGTGAAAGATACTGTCTTGTCCAAATATTATGTAGAGAATAAAGACAACTTCAAATTAAGTGAATCAGTTTTGAAGTTGAGATTTATTAGTGTGCCAAAGAACAACGATAAAATCTCAAAATTTAAAGAGAAATTAAAGCGTTTTAATGAAGAAGATCAGCAATACTTAGATTCACTTTCCTATCAATATTCAAACTATATGTTTAATGATAGTGTATGGTTGAAGTCTTCTGAGTTGATCAGGAAAATTCCGCCGTTGAACCAGGAAAATCTGGGGGATTATCTAAAAAAATCCCAATTTTTTGAGTTACAAGATTCATTAGGAGTATATTTGATGCGCGTAAACGATTTTAAGAAAACCAATGATGCAGCACCTTTGGCTTTTATAAAGCCAACAATACGTCAAATCATCTTAAATCAGCGCAAATTAGAATTTATAAGAAATTTAAAGAAAGATATTTTAAACGATGCCATTGAGGATAAGCAATTTCAAATTTATGATGAGAAGGATGAATAAGAATATTTTTGCAGGTATGATGCTTACATTGAGTGTGTTTGGAGCAAATGCGCAGGAAGATGTAGTAGCAATGAATACAGATGAAGTAGTTGCCGAGCCAAAAGATACAACAGTAGTTAGAAATTATGTGAAAGTAGATGGTGTGGCTTCGGTAGTAGGAGATTATATCATTTTAGACTCAGATATTGAAAAAGCATTAATCAGTCTTAAAAGTCAAGATGTAAATACTGATAATATTTCTTCTTGTAACTTACTTGGCAAGTTAATGGAAGATAAGCTTTTCATGCACCAAGCCATTCAAGATAGTATCGAGGTTACAGATACCGAAATTCGAGCAATGGTAGATAGAAGAGTAGATTACTTTTTGGAATCAACAGGTGGAGATTTGAGTAAAGTACTTGAAATTTATAAAATGGACTCTGAAGGTGAGTTACGAGAAGAGTTAACCGAAATCTTGAAAGAGCAAGAGTTAACCAATAGAATGCGTACTCAAATTACGGATAAGATAGAAGTAACTCCAGAAGAAGTTAGACAGTTTTTCTATAGTATTCCTGAAGAGGAAAGACCTACATTTGGGAAATCAGTAGAAATATCTCAAATAGTTGTAGAACCTGAAATTCCTGCTGAAGAAACTGAGAAGGTTGTTGAAAAACTGCGTAAAATGAAAGAAGATATAGAAGATAACGGAGTTCGTTTTTCTTCTAAAGCAATGTTATATTCTCAAGATCCAGGTTCTAAAACAAGAGGTGGGTTGTATGTTGGTATTACCAGAAAATCTCAATTTGTTAAAGAATTCAAAGACATCGCATTTAGTTTACAAGAAGGAGAAGTTTCAGACCCTTTCAAAACAGAATTCGGATGGCATATTTTAACGGTTGATAAGGTGAGAGGTGAACAAAGAGATATTCGTCATATTCTTATTAAACCAGAAATTCCAAGATCAGCAGTGACCAAAGCTAAAGCCGAAATTGATTCTATAAGACAACTAATCTTAGACGATAAGATTTCTTTTGAAGAAGCTGCAAAATCATTTTCAGATGAGAAAGAAACAAAAGATGAAGGAGGAAAATTAATAAACCCTAGGACTTTTGATTTCCGTTTTGAATTATCAAAAATGGATCCTACCATGTATAGTAATGTTTCAGAATTGAAAGAAAGCGAAATTTCTCAGCCAATTTATGAGCAGGATGATAGAAGCGGTAGAATCTATTACAAGATTATTAAAGTGAGTAATTTGCTTGATGATCACAAAGCCGATTATTCAAAAGATTATACACGAATTCAAGAATTGGCGCTTCAGGACAAACAATTGAATGAAGTAAAGGATTGGATTCAAAAGAAAATTAAAGATACTTACATCAGTGTTAGTGAAGATCACGAAGGATGTGATTTTGCAAATGACTGGGTGAAAGAAGAAGACCAATAAAATTTATATGTCAGACGTAAAAACTATTGAAAATCTCGTTGCAAAACATCGAGTACTAAAACAAGAAATAGCTAAAGTAATCATAGGTCAAGAAGAAGTTATAGATCAAATTTTGATTTCTATATTTTCAGGCGGACATTCATTATTGGTTGGGGTGCCAGGTTTGGCCAAAACCTTAATGGTGAATACTATTTCCAAAGCTTTGGGACTTGATTTTAAGAGAATTCAATTTACGCCTGATTTAATGCCAAGTGACATTGTTGGTAGTGAAATATTGGATCAAAATAGGAATTTCAAATTTCTAAAAGGTCCCATTTTCTCCAACATTATTCTTGCAGATGAGATTAACCGAACGCCACCTAAAACGCAAGCCGCACTTTTAGAAGCAATGCAAGAGAAATCGGTGACAGTTGCAGGAACACAATACCAATTGTCAAAACCATATTTTGTTTTAGCTACTCAAAATCCAATTGAGCAAGAAGGAACTTATCCTTTACCAGAAGCGCAGTTAGACCGATTTATGTTTTCTATTGAATTGAAATATCCTTCTTTTGAAGAAGAAGTAAATGTGGTAAAAGCAACCACAACTGATGTTCAAAATGAAGTAAATGCACTGTTTACAGCAGATGAAATTATCAATTTTCAACAGGTGATTCGCAAAATACCGGTGGCTGACAATGTAATTGAGTATGCAGTTCGCCTAGTTGGAAAAACAAGACCAAATACTGAAGGTACTGCAGATATCGTCAAAAATTACCTCGACTGGGGCGCAGGACCTAGAGCATCACAGAACCTTATTTTGGCGGCTAAAACTCATGCGGCAATCAATGGGAAATTCTCTCCGGATATCGAAGATGTTCAAGCGGTAGCCGTTGGTATTTTACGCCATCGAATCATCAAAAATTATAAAGCAGAAGCCGAAGGAATCACAGAAGAAAAATTGATTACGGAACTATTTTAAATTTAACTTCTGAAGAACCCGTTAAAAGTTAGATTTCTTGTATATAAAGTTAGCAATTATAGGTGTTCTCATTAGATTTGTCTTTAATTTATATCAATCCTAAATAACTGTGAAAATTGATTAATTTATAAAAAAGAACTTTTTTTATTTTCAATTCTTTAAATAAACCTTAGTTAGGGGATTAAATCCTTGTCTTAAATTCAGTGATTCATAGAATTCATTAGAAATTTTAAAATCATTATAAAATTTGTAATTTTGTCTGAATAATTCAAAATTCTGAAAACGTTTTGAAAAGAACGTTTTTTTGATTTTAACCTTTATTTATGCAAACGTACAAAGACTATATGACGGAGATAGAAGAGCGTAAAGCTCAAGGTCTCCAACCAAAACCGATTGATGATGCTGCATTGCTTAGCGAAATCATTTCTCAAATCAAAGATGTAAATAATAGTAACAGAGAAGATTCTTTGAACTTTTTTATTTATAACACCTTACCAGGTACAACTAGTGCAGCAGGTGTAAAAGCAAAATTTTTAAAAGAGATTATTTTAGGCGAATCTACAGTAGCCGAAATTTCTACAGATTTTGCTTTTGAACAATTGTCGCACATGAAAGGTGGGCCATCTATCGAAGTGCTTTTAGATTTAGCTTTAGGTAGTGATGAAGCTATTGCAAATCAAGCAGCAAAAGTGTTAAAAACACAAGTGTTCTTGTACGAGGCAGATACAGAGCGTTTGGCAAGTGCTATGAAAGCTGGTAACAGCATTGCTAAAGAAATTATCGAAAGCTATGCGCAAGCCGAGTTCTTTACAAAACTTCCAGACGTAGAAGAAGAAATTCAAGTAGTAACGTATATCGCTGGTGTTGGAGATATTTCTACAGATTTATTATCACCAGGTGCAGATGCGCACTCAAGATCAGATCGTGAATTACACGGGCAGTGTATTTTTGAGCATAACAAAGACATGCAAAAAGAGGTATTAGCTTTAAAAGAGCAACACCCAGATAAGCGTGTAATGTTAATTGCCGAAAAAGGTACAATGGGTGTAGGGTCTTCTCGTATGTCTGGTGTAAACAACGTAGCGTTATGGACAGGTATTTCTTCGTCTCCATACGTTCCGTTCATCAACATCGCTCCAGTAATTGCAGGTACCAATGGTATAGCACCAATTTTCTTAACAACAGTTGGGGTAACAGGTGGTATTGGTATCGACTTAAAAAACTGGGAAAAACAAAAAGATGAAAACGGTAATACCATTGTAGATAAAGATGGCGAACCTATTTTAAAAGAAGTATATTCTGTAAAAACAGGAACCGTTTTAACTATAAATACAAAAGAGAAAAAATTATATAACGGTACTACAGAGTTAAAAGACATCTCTGCAGCCTTAACTCCACAAAAAATGGAGTTCATAAAGGCAGGTGGTTCTTATGCTGTAGTATTTGGTAAAAAATTACAAACCTTTG
Source organism: Pustulibacterium marinum (assembly GCF_900116665.1). GTDB lineage: Bacteria > Bacteroidota > Bacteroidia > Flavobacteriales > Flavobacteriaceae > Pustulibacterium > Pustulibacterium marinum. The sequence goes on from NZ_FPBK01000002.1 coordinate 168,938, forward strand.
CTTGTGCAGCTTTAGGGATTGATATTCCTCAAGTTTATGCAGCTTCAAAAGAAATTTCTATTGAAGGGCAAGGGTTAACAGCTGTTGAGAAAATTTTCAACAAAAATGCTGTAGGTACCACTCCAGGTAAAACATTACATGCAGGGTCTAACGTTCGTGTAGAAGTAAACATTGTAGGTTCGCAAGATACTACTGGTTTAATGACGTCTCAAGAGCTAGAAATGATGGCTGCTACTGTAATCTCTCCAATTGTAGATGCTGGTTACCAATCTGGTTGTCATACTGCTTCTGTATGGGATGATAAGTCAAAAGCCAATATCCCTAAATTAATGAAGTTTATGAACGACTTCGGATTAATTACTGGTCGTGACCCTAAAGGTGTGTACCATGCAATGACCGATGTGATTCATAAAGTATTGAATGATATTACGGTAGATGATTGGGATATTATTATTGGTGGAGATTCGCACACACGTATGTCTAAAGGTGTGGCTTTTGGTGCAGATTCTGGTACTGTAGCGTTAGCTTTAGCAACTGGTGAAGCAACAATGCCAATTCCAGACTCTGTAAAAGTTACTTTTAAAGGTAACATGAGAAGCTTTATGGATTTCCGTGATGTTGTACACGCTACACAACAACAAATGTTAAAGCAGTTTGAAGGTGAAAACGTATTCCAAGGTCGTGTTATCGAAGTGCATATTGGTACATTAACTTCAGATCAAGCGTTTACATTTACAGATTGGACTGCAGAAATGAAGGCAAAAGCATCTATCTGTATTTCAGAAGATGAAACCTTAATAGAGTCTTTAGAAATTGCTCGTGACCGTATCCAAATCATGATTGAAAAAGGTATGGATAACGAAGGTAAAATGCTTCAAGGTTTAGTAGATAAAGCAAACAATAGAATTCAAGAATTAAAAACCGGAATCAAATCAGCATTAAAACCAGATGCAAATGCTAAGTATTATGCTGAAGTGGTTATCGATTTAGATGAAATCGCAGAACCAATGATTGCCGATCCAGATGTAAATAACGAAGATCCTTCAAGACGTTACACACACGATACTATCCGTCCGTTATCATACTATGGCGGAACCAAGCAAGTTGATTTAGGTTTCGTAGGGTCTTGTATGGTGCATAAAGGCGATATGAAAATATTGGCTCAAATGCTTAAAAACATAGAAGCACAACAAGGTAAAGTAGAGTTTAAAGCTCCGCTAGTTGTCGCTCCTCCAACATATAATATCGTAGACGAATTAAAAGCTGAAGGTGATTGGGAAGTACTTCAAAAATACTCTGGTTTTGAGTTTGATGACAACGCACCAAAAGGTTTAGCACGTACCAAGTACGAAAACATGTTATACCTAGAGCGTCCAGGTTGTAACCTTTGTATGGGTAACCAAGAAAAGGCAGAACCAGGAGATACCGTTATGGCAACATCTACACGTTTATTCCAAGGGCGTGTGGTAAAAGATGCTGGTGAGAAAAAAGGAGAGTCTTTACTATCTTCTACACCAGTTGTAGTATTGTCTACAATTTTAGGTAGAACACCAACAATGGAAGAGTACGAAGCTGCTGTAGACGGCATTGTATTAACCAAGTTTAAACCATCGCAAAAACAATTAGTACTATAAGTATAGTACAGTTTTACAGATACCATTTAAAGCCTGAATTTTAGAATTCAGGCTTTTTTATTAACCTTTTCTTAGCAGTGTACTTGCTTATTTTTCACTAAATTAAACTCAATCTAAATTAAACAATACCTATAGGTATTTAGCGGTATGTCTCGCTAATTTTTAATAATTTAGAGGGTCAAATAATTAAAATAAAAAAAGAAAAAGAATATGGCATTTGATATTGAAATGATCAAAGAAACCTACTCACGTATGAAAGACCGCGTAGATGCGGCCAAAGAAGTAGTAGGTAGACCTTTAACACACTCAGAAAAAATATTATATAACCATCTTTGGGATGGTAAAGCAACAGAATCGTATGTAAGAGGAAAATCGTATGTAGATTTTGCTCCAGACCGTATTGCATGTCAAGATGCAACAGCACAAATGGCATTGCTACAGTTTATGCAAGCTGGTAAAGACAAAGTAGCTGTACCTACAACTGTACACTGCGACCACTTAATACAAGCAAAAATAGGGGCAGATAAAGATTTGCAAAATGCAATCAATCAAAGTTCAGAAGTATTTAACTTTTTAGAGTCTGTTTCTAACAAATACGGTATTGGTTTTTGGAAACCAGGAGCAGGTATTATTCACCAAGTAGTTTTAGAAAATTATGCATTCCCAGGTGGGATGATGATTGGTACAGATTCACACACTGTAAACGCAGGTGGTTTAGGTATGGTAGCTATTGGTGTTGGTGGTGCAGACGCTGTAGATGTTATGGCAGGTATGGCTTGGGAGCTTAAATTTCCTAAATTAATTGGGGTTAAGTTAACGGGTAAATTATCTGGATGGACAGCCCCTAAAGACGTTATTCTTAAGGTAGCTGATATTCTTACCGTAAAAGGTGGTACAGGTGCTATTGTAGAATATTTTGGCGAAGGTGCTACCTCTATGTCTTGTACAGGTAAAGGTACTATTTGTAATATGGGTGCAGAAATTGGAGCTACAACGTCTACATTTGGTTACGATGAGTCTATGGAACGTTATTTACGTGCTACAGATAGAGATGATGTTGCAGATGAAGCTAACAAGTATAAAGACTACTTAACGGCAGACCCAGAAGTGTATGCCAATCCTGAAAAATATTTTGACGAACTAATAGAAATCAATCTTGACGAATTACTACCTCATTTAAACGGACCATTTACTCCAGATTTAGGTACTCCTGTTGGAGAAATGACTAAAAAAGCTACCGAAAACGGTTGGCCATTAGACGTAGAATGGGGGTTAATTGGTTCTTGTACCAACTCTTCTTACGAAGATTTATCTAGAGCAGCTTCTGTTGCAAAACAAGCGGTAGATAAAGGTTTGGTTACAAAAGCTGAATTTGGTATCAATCCAGGGTCTGAGCAAGTACGTTTTACTGCTGAAAGGGATGGACTATTACAAATTTTTGAAGATCTAGATGCTAGAATCTTTACCAACGCTTGTGGGCCATGTATTGGTCAGTGGGATCGTAAAGGTGCCGATGAGAAAAAGAAAAACACCATTGTACACTCTTTCAACAGAAACTTTGCAAAACGTGCCGATGGTAACCCAAATACACACGCGTTTGTAGGTTCGCCAGAATTAGTTGCTGCAATTGCAATTTCTGGTAGATTAGATTTTAACCCATTAACAGATACCATTAAAAATAAAAACGGAGAAGAAGTTAAATTAGACGAGCCTACAGGTTTCGAGCTTCCTCCAAAAGGTTTTGATGTAGAAGATCCAGGGTACCAAGCTCCTATGGTAGATGGTTCGGGTGTAGAGGTTGTTGTAAAAGACGATTCAAATCGTCTTCAACTGTTAACACCATTTAAGCCATTAGGCGATAAAATTGAAGGTGCTAAGTTGTTAATCAAAGCTTTTGGTAAATGTACCACAGACCATATTTCTATGGCTGGGCCTTGGTTACGTTTCCGTGGTCACTTAGATAACATTTCAGACAACTGTTTAATTGGTGCTGTAAACGCATTCAATAAAGAAACGAATAAAGTGAAAAGTCAGTTAACTGGTGAGTATGGTCCTGTACCAGCTACGCAAAGAGCATATAAAGCAGAAGGAATTAAAACAGTAGTTGTGGGAGACCATAACTATGGTGAAGGTTCTTCTCGTGAGCACGCTGCAATGGAGCCTCGTCACTTAGGCGTTGCAGCTGTTATTGTAAAATCTTTTGCACGTATACACGAAACAAACCTTAAAAAACAAGGTATGTTAGGATTAACGTTTGCAAACGAAGCAGATTACGATCTTATTCAAGAAGATGATACATTCAACTTCTTAGATCTTGATAAATTTGCTCCGGATACTCCGTTAACTATTGAAGTTGTTCATGCTGATGGATCTAAAGATGAAATCAAAGTGAATCATACTTATAATGAAAATCAAATTAAATGGTATAAAGCAGGTTCTGCATTAAACTTAATTGCTGCAGAAAACGCTTAATCATTTGGCAAGAATATATTTTTAAAACTCCGGAATATCTCCGGAGTTTTTTATTGCTTCATTTGTACTGAAAACAAGTCAACCGTATACATGAATACTTTTTTGAATTCCATAAGTAAAGAACCTTTGTGTGTAGTAGATGATCAAATTCCCCTATCTGCATATACGGCTATTCAAATCAATTCTTCTAATAAGGATTTAGAGCAGTTTGATATAGCGAATTCAAAAGATTGGGAAAAATATATAGATCAATTTCTGAAAGATCATAATTGTCAGGTGGCTTTTGGTGGCTACTTAGAAGAGCGTGATATTTATGATCGAAGTTCTTATTTTAAGAATACCGAAGAAAAAAGAAACACGCATTTAGGTATCGATTTATGGTGCAATGCTGGTACTGCTGTCTTGTCTGTGTTAGATGGTGAAATACACAGTTTCCAAAACAATAAGAATTTTGGCGATTATGGCCCTACAATCATCATAAAGCATACCATTCAAAATTATGTTTTTTATAGCCTTTACGGGCATCTTTCAGAAGAAAGCTTAGTGAGCCTAAACGTTGGAGATACAGTGAAACAAGGCGAAAAAATTGCACAATTAGGTAAAAGTTTAGTTAATGGTGATTACGCACCACATTTGCATTTCCAGATCATAATAGATATGCAAGACAAAGAAGGGGATTATCCTGGAGTTTGTTCTAGAGAAACGCTTGAGTTTTATAAAGAAAACTGTCCAGATCCTAATGTACTACTGAAACTATACTGATTTTAATCTATCTAAATAATTACAGGGTAACCTTCATTAATAAGTTTTTTATCGGTTTACCTGAAAAATATTAGTAGATTTGTTTAGTTAATTTTTTTAACAAATCATGAAGAAAAAGACATTTCTGAATCTCTTATTGATTCTTTTTGTATTATCATTTTTTGTAACTCCATTAGGTAGGGAGTCAAAAATTTTACTGATTCGAGCATTTGCAAAATCTCCTGATATTCAGCCGAATTCTACAGAAAAAGTAGATTTTGATTGGAAGTTGAAGGAGAAGGATAACACGCAATACAATTTTGAAAAATCTAAAGGAAATGTTGTTTTTGTAAACTTTTGGGCTACTTGGCGTTTAACAAGTATTGCTGAGTTGAAAAATACAGAAGCGTTGTATGATGATTACAAAGACAAAGTCGATTTCTATATTATTACAAACGAGCTACCACAACCTGTAGATTCTTTAAAACAAGCGCGCAATTATCATTTTCAGGAAAGTTATTTGATCATGAACGAGAAAATGCCTTTTGATGCAGAAGTGGTACCTTCTGGTTACATCATCGATAAAAAAGGAAATGTTGTTGCAAAGTCTGAAGGAACTACCAATTGGAATACAGAGGAAGTTAGGAATTTATTGGACAAACTTATTGCTGAATAGTTTTGAAAAAGCTTACAAAATCACAAAGAAATAATCTTATCTACCTAGTCATTTTTCTATTGATTTTCTTCACTCCGTTAGGAAAACAGGTAAAGATTTTTGTGAATAGATTGCTAGCTTTTAGTCCTTCCATAGAAAATGTTGAAGACCGAAAAACATTGTCAAAGTTCGATTATGATTTCCGTTTACAAACCTTAAATGGAGAACAGGTAAAATTCAATAATTTTAAAGGAAATGTTGTCATTGTAAATTTTTGGGCAACTTGGTGTCCGCCTTGCATTGCAGAAATGCCGAGCCTTCAAAATTTATATAATGATTACGGAGATAAAGTTGCCTTTCTTTTTATCTCAAATGAAGAAAGTAGTGTGATAGCGTCATTTCTTCAAAAACATGAATATGATCTTCCGGTGTATCAAAATCTACAAAAAGTTCCTTCTAAATTAGGACATTCTTCCATTCCAACTACTTATTTGATTGATAAAAATGGAAGCATTGTAATCAATAAAACCGGTGCAGCAGATTGGAATTCTGGTAAAACCCGATCGCTTCTTGATGAGCTTATTGCTGAATAATACTACGCTTTAGCTTTCCCCTTGTTCTATTCAGCTAAAATACTTGTTGTTTTTAATTGTTATCATGAAATTTCTGTTGCTAACCAAAAGACCAAGCCATGAAATTTCTACAACTAATCACTTTCTTTCTGATATGTTTTGCGTCAAAAACTTATGCTGAAGAGAATCCTGTAGTTTATAGTAAATTCAATTACTATACTTCCGAAGAAAATGCGATAATAATTCTTGAATCCAAAGATGAATCTCATAAATCTGTACAAGTGTTGTATAATGACCAAGTGCTTGCTACAACTACTTTTCAGCAATTAAAAACTAAATTAATTGTTCCAATTTCAAATTATTCTGAAGGAAATTATACGTTTCAGGTTCGGGTCCAGGATGCAGAAAATAAGCAATTATATGCTAAAGAAATAATCATCAAAAAGTTGAAGCCTCATTTTAATGAGGTGAAAATAGATCAGGAATTTAATAGTTTGATAGTGGATAAAGCCCCGTTTTTCCCATTCGGATTTTACTGCGGAACTGTTGGCGATCTTCCGGAACGAGAAGTTGTAAACGGAATGAATATGATTGGTCCGTATCAAGGTAATTTGCCGGACACTTTTGAAGAACGTAAAGCATACATGGATCGTTGTGCTGAATTAGGTGTTAAAGTGCAATATGGTGTAAACTCTTTGGTGAGTTTTGGTCATAATGGCGATAAAGGTTTAGATAAAACAGAAGAAGAAAAATTGGCAATTTTAAAGCAAGAAGTGTTGGCTTTTAAAGATCATCCTGCATTGCTTTCTTGGTATTTGAATGATGAACCTGCTGGGCAAGGACGACCAGTTGAAGATTTAGAAAAGGCTAAAAAACTTATCGAAAGTTTGGATCCGTATCATCCTGTTTCGGTTGTTTTTATGATGCCAGATAAGGCTCATAATTATAGTAATGCTTTTGATATCGCAATGACAGATCCATATCCAATTCCCAGATCGGTAACGGAAGTGGAACGATATGTATCTCAATTAAAACAAAGTCTAAATCATGAAAAATCTATTTGGATGGTTCCGCAAGCTTTTGGCGGTTCTGAAATGTGGCCAAGAGAATCCACTCCAAAAGAAATTCGGGTTATGACGTATTTGGGTATTTTGAATGGAGCGCGTGGTATTCAATATTTTATTCATACGGGAGATAATTTAAATCCGCAATCCGTGAGCATGTGGAATGAATGCAGAAATATGGCGGTGGAAACGCAGCAATTAGCTCCATTTCTACTAATGAATGAAAAAGAAGAGCAATTGGACTTACAAAATTCAGCTTTAAAAGCTACCAAATACACCTATCATGATAAAGAAGTAATTATGGTTGTAAATACCGAAAACGAACTAACGAAGGTTAAATTTCAGTTTGATGAAGAGATAAAACGTGTAAGTCTGTGGTTTGAGAATAGAAATCTAAAAATCACTGATAATGTTGTTAGCGATTTTATAGACGCCATGGATACACGCGTGTATTTGCTTGAAAAGAATTTTCAAAATGAAAATGAAAACAACTTAGTATACAATTCAAGTTTTGAGAAGCTATCAACTCCGGGATTATCAGACGGTCATAATTTGGGGTATACTGAGAATGATTATGCAGATAAAGGAGCTACAGTTTTTACAGATTTTGTACATGCAAAAACAGGTTTGGCTAGTTTAAGAATTACTACTCCAATCAATAATGGTGGTAAACGAGTAAACTTTTTGCCTTTGGTAACCGAAAAAGGTAGCACTTATGAAATGGCAATTTGGGCGAAAGCAAAATCAAAAGATGAAATGCCATCAATCAGTTTAAATTTTAAAGGAAAGGACTTAGAACATCAGTTTCAATTAACTGAAGACTGGAAACGTTACAGTTTTTTGTTTACTGCGGAAGAAGCTAGTACAAATACTATAATTCAACTGGATTTGTTAAATGCAGGAACAGCATGGTTTGATGATGTTAGTTTAACAGCGGAGCCTTCAGTAAATTATACAATTTCAGAAAATGGAATTGCTACAGTTTCTATGAAAACCAATCTTGAAAACAGCAATTTGAAATATCGCTTATTGCCATCAAAAAAATATAAGAATTATAAAAAAACTATTGAAATTGATCAGCCAACAGAAGTGGAAGCTAGTTTATGGCAACACAAGAAACTGATTGCTGTGAGCAAAACGTTTATACCCATAAATAAAGCTCTGTATAAATCAGTATCGTTTTTGGATGAACCCAATGAATCTTATCCGGCAAAAGGAGGTAGTAGTGTTACAGATGGTTTGTTAAGCAGTACATCTTTTAAAGATGAAAACTGGCTAGGCTTTTTGCAAGATGATGTGTCTTTTGTGATCGATTTGGAGAAGGAAACTGATTTGTCAGAACTTACGCTTAATGCACTATGCGATCCTAACAGTGGAATCTTTCTACCAAAGGAATTGATTGTTTCCGTTTCCGAAGATGGAAAAAGGTATAAAGAATTGGCTAAAAAAACAGTGAATCAAAAGTCTGTGCGTGGTGAACCGTACACAGTTCCTTTAAACATAAACTTGAATACAAAATCACGTTACATTAAAATTACAGTGAAGACTTTTGGAGCTATTCCTGAAGGTTATTTATTTGTGGGAACTAATTCTTGGTTTTTCTTTGATGAAGTTCTATTAAATTAATTCTGATCAAAATTTTTAGTGATGAAAATCAAAGCAGGAATCAAGCCTGTACGCCAATAATCCCAAGTGTGTCCACCATTTCTTACGCGATATTCATGAGGGATTTTTAAATCTCTTAATACAATGTGGAGTGTAGAATTTCCTTTGTAAAGATGATCATCATCACCACAATCAATATACATGGCTACATCATCTTTTTCGCTTTCAGAAAGTTGTTTAGCCAAATAAATTGGGCTGTTATGATTATGAAAATCACTTATGCGTTCATCTTTTGGAAGTTTACCGTATGCAGTTTCATAACGAACCGCAAATTCTTTATCAGAAAGCTCAATCATTTCCTCATCAGTTCTAACAGCCGGACTCAATGCGCTTGCTGCAATAAAGAGTTCAGGATGATGAAAACGGTACACCAACGTTCCGTAACCGCCCATAGAAAGGCCGGCAATTCCTCGGTTTTGCTTTTCTTTCTTAACGTGATATTTATTTTCTACAAAAGGCATAAATTCATCAAAGAAAAAATTTTCATACTCATAAGTTCCTTTAATGTTGTTGATGTAATAGGTAGCTTCGCCATCTGGCAAAAAGAAAATTGTTTTTGGAATAATACTATCAGCAATCGCTTGATCTACTTGTGCTTGCATGTCGCCGCCTTCTAACCACTGATTTTCATCACCACCTAGTCCATGAAGCAAATAGATGACAGGATAATCTGTATCATCCTCGTTGTAACCTTCTGGCAGATAAACATTAAAAACTTTGGTTTTACCCAGTGTTTTACTAGAAATGGAATCTTTAAATAGCGTTCCTTGGGCAAATGATAATTGAGCTAAAAACAAAAAAGCTCCTAGAAATATGGTTTTGAAAAATTGCATTGTAGTTGATTCTTTCAGTAAAGATACAATTTTCAAGATAGGTTTATCTTAATTTATTTTGATGAGATTTTGAACTGAAATTACTTTCGTTTCAATTCATTTCTGTAATATTTAAAAGGAACTATTAGCATTCCAAAGCATTCCCCATCTTCTTTTCCTATATGTTTATGATGCATTTTGTGAGCTCTTCTTATAGCTCGTGCATACCAATTATTAGCGTTTCTAAACATTTTAAAACGTTGATGAATAAAGATGTCGTGAACAGAGAAATAAGCAGCACCATAGGCCATAATTCCAAATCCTATTGGGTAACCAAACCAAAAAGAAGTATTCACAGCTGCAGAAAGAAAACTCATGCTAATAACTGCATAAATAATGAAGAAAGCATCGTTTCTCTCAAACCATGAATCATGATCTTTTAGGTGATGATCTTTGTGAAGAACCCAAAGAAATCCGTGCATAACGTATTTATGAGTAAACCATGCCATAAATTCCATGAAAACGAAGGTGCAAAGAAAAACGATAATAAAATTTAGAACAGTCATAGCGAATATTTTATAGTAAATTGAGTCTATAATTTACGTAACATCTGGCAAGAACGCCAAATTTTTGGTAATTAGGAACTCTAATTCTAGTAGATTTTATTTCTAATGATGGAGTATCTTTTAATTTCAATAGTAATTTGAAGTAATATTTGTAAGCCGTGTAAACTCCGAATTTAGCTTCGATAGGTAATCTTACTATTCCCGCATAACCTTTGGCAAAATCTTCTTCAATTTCTTTAATGATGCGGGTTTTAGAAGCTTCATCTAGCATGCTTAAGTTAGTTTCCGGAAAATAAGTTCTATCTAAATCTTCAAAATCATCTTTAAGATCTCTTAGGAAATTCACTTTTTGAAAAGCGGATCCAAGTGCCATGGCGGAATCTTTTAGTTGATCAAATCGCTCTTGATTTCCTTTTACAAAAACCTTTAAACACATCAATCCAACAACATCAGCCGAACCATAAATATATTGATTATATTCTTCTGTGGTTGTATATTCTTTTTTAGAAAGATCTAAACGCATACTGTGCATGAATGCATCGATAAGTTCTTTGTCTATTTCATATTTGTTTACAGTATGCTGAAAAGAATTCAGAATAGGATTCAAACTTATTTTATCTGCTAATGCTTCCTCAAGATCAGATTCAAATTTATTAAACAATCGTTCTTTGTCATATTCATGAAAAGTATCTACAATTTCATCTGCAAAACGAACAAAGCCATAAATATTATGGATGTCTTGCCTAATGGTTGGGGATAACATACGAACGGCAAGCGAGAAAGAGGTACTGTAAGACTCTGTAACTATTTTGCTGCTTTGATATGATACGGAATCAAAAATAGATTTCATAGCTAATTTTTTTGAGTTTTGGCAATGAGTTCCGCTACAAGTTTCCCGGAGATCAATGCTGGCGGAACTCCTGGTCCGGGTACTGTAAGTTGTCCTGTAAAAAAGAGATTTTCAACTTTTTTACTTTTTAATTTAGGTCGTAAAAATGCAGTTTGTAATAGGGTATTGGCTAAGCCATAAGCGTTTCCTTTGTATGAATTGTATTCTTTGATAAAGTCTTTCACACAAAAGCTTTCTTTAAATATAATGTTTTTTTGAACACTTTGCTCTGTAAGTTCTTCAAGGCGTGTAATAATCTTGTTGAAATACAGTTCTCTAAGTTCTTCGGTGTCTTCTAATCCTGGAGCAATTGGTATTAAAAAAATACCTGCTTCTTTACCTTCTGGTGCGGCGTTATCATCGGTCTTAGACGGAAAACTTGCGTAGAATAATGGTTCTTCTGGCCATTTTCCAGTTTTATAAATTGTATCGGCATGAACATCAAAATCTACATCAAAGAATAAAGTATGGTGTTCTACATTTTTAATTTTTTTGTCAAAACCAACATAAAAAAGTAGGGAAGAGGGAGCGAAGGTTTTTTTCTCCCAATAGCTTTCAGAATATTGTCTGTATGGTTTATCTAATAGTGTTTCGGAATGGTGATAATCGGCACCACTAACCACAATATCTGCTTTGTAAAATTCATTATTTACAGTAATTCCCGTAGTTTTTCCGTTTTCAACATTAATTTTTTCAACGTTGGCATTGGTTACAATTTCTACACCAAGTGATAATGCTAATTGTTTGATACCTTCTACAACACTATACATTCCGTTTTTAGGATGCCAAGTTCCCAATCCAAAATCGGCAAAGTTCATAAAACTATAGAACGAAGGTGTGTCCGATGGTTTTGCTCCTAAAAATAGCACAGGGAATTCCAATACCTGAACTAGTTTTGGGTTTTTGAATTCTTTTCTAATGTCTTGTTGAATGGTGGTAACAAATTGTTTTAATCGGGTTGCAGTTTTTGGTGTCACTAATTCCAAAGGTGAAACACCTGGTTTATATACCAAATCTTTGATAGCGATATTGTAATTGTCTTCTGCTTTCGCAATAAATTTTCTGAGCTTCTTACTACTTCCTTTTTCAATTCTATCAAATTCAGCATAAATTTTTTCCAGAGAATCTTCAATACTTATGTAATCATTCTTATCGAAATATACATTGTAAGCAGGATTCAATTTGTTAATCGTATAAAATTCTGAAGGTTTTCTGTTGAAATCAGAAAAGAAACGCTCAAAGACGTCTGGCATCCAATACCAGGTTGGTCCCATGTCAAACGTGAATCCATCTTTTTTTAATTGTCTGGCTCTACCGCCAACTGTGCTGTTTTTCTCAAAAATAGTAACATCAAAGCCTTGTTTAGCTAAGTAACATGAACTAGCTAGAGAGGAAAAACCGGAACCGATAATTGTAATTTTCTTTTTCATTGTTTAACAAATATAGAAAATCATTAAACAGAAAAAACTGAAACAAAAAAAATTTATAAATCTTTAACTAAATCAATAATTGAAGAATAGCTATTCACGCCTTTAGGAAATTCTTTTTCCAGGACATCATTAATCTTTTTACCTATTAACCAAAGTTGATGATTCTCTTGCTTATTCAGCGTCTGTTGAAATAGAGAAACATAATCCTCTACTTTGTCTGTAGCTGGTTGTACTGTAAAATAGGTTAGAAAGACCAATTGATCATAATAAGTGGTTAATTCTTGAAGATTTTCAATAGGCATAGAAGGACCCAAATAAATCGAATGGTAACCACGAAGAACTATTTCATAATTTAGAAAAAGCAATCCAATTTCATGAATTTCATTTTCGGGAAGATAAAGCACAAAGGTTTTAGCATTATTATTTGGAGCTGATCTTTGTAGTTTTTCTGTATTGATTAATATTTTTTGTTTGATTAAGTTCGAAACAAAATGTTCATGAGCCGGAGTAATAGTGTCCGTTTGCCACAATAATCCTAACTCATTTAATAGAGGAATAAAGATGTCATAAAAGATCTCTCTAAACGATTTATGTTCAAGTAGAGCAGCATATGTGCTGTAAAACATGGTTTGATCAAAGTTGATCATTGCCAACTTAAAAGCATTTATAGCTTGACTCTTAACACTAGTTTCGTTGATAATTCCCTTGGCAAGTTGAATAATTTTATCTTCTGAAAAACTGGCTATTTTGGATATTTTATAACCATTTTCGTAAAGTAATGTAACATTTAAAAGCTTTTGAAGGCTTTTGATAGAGTAGTTTCGGATATTAGTATCCGTACGCATAGGGCTAAGCAAGTTATAGCGCTTCTCCCAAATTCTAATGGTGTGCGCTTTGATACCGCTTAGGTTTTCTAAATCCTTTATGCTAAAAACTCTCTTAATTTTGTTCATTAAAAATCAATTTTCACTAAACAAAATTAATTAATAAATCTAAAGAGATAAAATAATAAATGTCTCATGGCCGGAATTTAACTGCTTGGAATTCTTTTTAACAGTTTGTTAAGAAAAGAAAGTGCCTACGACTGGATTCGAACCAGCACGTCCGTTAGGACACCACCCCCTCAAGATGGCGAGTCTACCAATTTCTCCACGTAGGCATAGACCAAAAATAAAAAAAGTTGAGCAATCTGCTCAACTTTTTTTGTGACCCGGCTGGGGTTCGAACCCAGGACCCCAACATTAAAAGTGTTGTGCTCTACCAGCTGAGCTACCGAGTCGGTCAAAAAATGCATTCAGGAAAAGAACTTTGTTTTAAGGTCTGTCATTGTGACCCGGCTGGGGTTCGAACCCAGGACCCCAACATTAAAAGTGTTGTGCTCTACCAGCTGAGCTACCGAGTCATTCATTTCCTGAATGCGGGTGCAAATATAGTAGCATTATTTTATATATCAAGGGAAAATTGATATAAATTTGTTTTTTTTTAAAGTGAAGTTTTTAAGATACTCTTTATTAGTAAATTAACATATTATGATTTTTTTGATTGGATACATGGGCTGCGGAAAATCTGCAGTTGGAAAGGTTTTGGCAAAACATTTAAATAAAAAATTTATAGATTTTGATGATTATTTAGAAGCAAAAGAGGGAGCCATCATCAAAGATATTTTTAAAAATAAAGGTGAAATTTATTTCCGTAAGGCAGAAAGCGTCCATTTACAGTCTTTGATTGAAGAAAATAAAGATGCTGTCATAGCGCTAGGAGGAGGAACTCCCTGTTATGGGAACAATATGCAACAAATTAATGAAGCGTCATCAAAGACGTTCTATTTAAATGTAAACGTGCCTAACCTAACAGAAAGATTAGAAAAGGAAAAATCACATAGACCTGTAATTGCACATTTGTCGAAAGAGGAATTGATGGAATTCATTGGCAAACATTTGTTTGAAAGAAATCCATTTTATCAGCAATCAGCGTTTACTATCAATGCAAATACAAAGACAGTACAAGAAATAGTATTGGAAATAGAAGAATTACTCTAAATAGGCGTAATCACTTCCGTTTTCAAAAACCACGTTAATGCGTTCTTGTAAAGATGTAGATAACGAAATACCCTTGAAATCTGCTTTGATAGGGTATTTTTTATGATTTCGATTCACAAGAACAGCGGTCTTGAATTTCCTTAATGGAACTTCTAGAAAATGTTTCACTCCATACATTAAAACAGTTCCAGAATTTAAAACATCGTCTACCAAAACAAGTGGTTTGTTTGTGTATTCACTTGGAGGAATAGAAGTATCTATATGTTTTTCTAGAGGGTTGTCTTTATGAATATAAACTTCACATAAAATAACGTTCATTTCTGAGATAGCATCCAAGGCTGTTTTAATTTTTTCAGCAAACGTAAAACCATTACCGTTGATACCTGCAATGACAATTTCTTCTTCATCTATGTTAGTTTCATAGATTTGATAAGCAATACGTTTTATTTTATGCTGAATTTCCTCGTGTGAAAGAATGGTATTTTGCATAGTGAATTTCAATAAATTTAAAGATTCAAAAATAGCTATTCTAAGAATATATTTTAGGAGACTTACAATTATTTTTTTGGATACATTTTTACAAATAGCTCTCTTTGTGCTCGCGGTTTTATAGAGTTGTGCGCTGTATCTAAAAGCTGAATATCAAATTTTGACGAAAATAATTCTTCGTATAATTCTTTGTTTCCACCAAAAGGAGGACCTTGTTCTGTCAAAGGAAAATCAAATAGTAATCCTACTAATTTTCCTTTCGGTTTTAATAGGTTAAACATTTTAGAAACGTATTTTTCACGCCATTCTGGTAATAATGCACAAAAAAAGGTATGTTCAATTATGAGATCAAATTCATCTTCCAACTCAAAGAAATCTTGATGAAGTAATTGGCTTTTAGGAAAATAAGGAACTTGTTGAGCAAGATGCGTAAGAGGTTGTTTGGCAATATCTAAAACATACACATGCTCAAATCCTTTGGAGAAAAGATAAGCGGCTTCATGCCCATTGCCGGCTCCCGGAATTAATATTTTTAGATGCTTGTTTGTAAGTTGATCTATATATTGCTGAATGGGAGTTGCGGCATAGCCAACATCCCAACCAGTATTTCCTTCAGCATATCTATGTTCCCAATAATCTTTATTCATCTATTTCCCATTCAGTATCACCTTCTGTATAATCGTCTATATCTCTACGATCTTTTTTGGTAGGTCTTCCGGTTCCTTTTTTTCTGTAATAATCTTTAGAGTATTTCAAAAGCTCAGAATGTTCAAAAGCTTCTTTTGGAGTAGTATCTAACCTATAAAGATCTACCAATTTAGCTCCCACACGGTTTGGTGGAATGTCCAAAACATTGATTTGATAATCAATTTGATTTTTTCTGAATATAATTTTGTCTCCAGGAAATACTTCTCTAGATGGTTTTGCTACGCCACCATTTATTTTTACATGCCCTTTTTTACAAGCTTCTGTTCCAATATTTCGTGTTTTACAATAGCGTATGCACCATAAATATTTATCAATTCGCATCTTCAAAAATTTTTACGCAACGTTTGCGTTATAACTACATCTTTACAAAAATAAGCATTAATAATGGGGTGTCAATATTTGCTTTTCCAAAGGTTATAGCAGAATATATAAAAATTGTATCTTGCGCCCTTAAATAAAACTCAACATATGAAATTGAATAGAATCTCAATCTTTTCATTTTTTGTAGCTACCGCATTTGTAGCAATTTCTTGTAAAAATGATGATGATGTTTCCATTGAACCACCAAGAGATGTTACCGAAGTAATGCTGGAAGATGATGAAGAATTACAAGAATTTTTAGCGACTCATTTTTACAATTACGAAGAATTTGAAACGCCTTCTGAAGA
The DNA here is from genome assembly GCF_900116665.1 of Pustulibacterium marinum. Taxonomy (GTDB): domain Bacteria; phylum Bacteroidota; class Bacteroidia; order Flavobacteriales; family Flavobacteriaceae; genus Pustulibacterium; species Pustulibacterium marinum. Next base: position 185,342 of record NZ_FPBK01000002.1, read on the forward strand.
TTTTAATTATAAAATAGTTTTTGATACCATTTCTGGTGACAATGCTAACAAAACAGCTCTTTTAGATCAAGTACAAGATACTACTGTTTATATTGATGATGCCGATGGGGAAGCGGTAGCACATAAATTGTATTATTTAACAGTTCGAGAAGGAATAGGAGAGCGTCCACATAGTTGTGATTCTGTTTTTGTAAGGTATACCGGAAGTTCTCTTAAAGGAGTAGATTTTGATAATTCAAACGTTCCTGTTTGGTTCGATTTATTATCTACTGTAAGAGGATTTAGTGAGTTTTTTCCAAAATTAAAAACAGGAGTTTACGAAGGATTACAAAGTGGGGTGCCAACTTACTCAGATTACGGTATTGGAGCTGTTTTCATGCCTTCTGGTCTTGCATATTTTAGTGATGCTTTAACCGGTGTTTCTGCATATTCTCCGTTAATTTTTAGAGCTGATTTATTGTCGTATGAATTAGCAGATCATGATGGAGATTTAGTTCCTAGTTATTTAGAATACAGAGATGAAGATGGTGAAGTTTTAGATACCGATGAAGATGGAGTTGCAGATGTCTACGATACTGATGATGATGGTGACGGAGCTTTAACCAAAGATGAAATTGAATATGAAGATTACAATGGCGATGGAGAAATTACTTTTGATGAAGTAACTTTGACCGATAGTAATGATGATGGTACGCCAGATTATCTAGATCCAGATGTATATCCTGAGGATGAATAAATTTCAATACTACCGATATTCAAAAGCCGAGTTTTTACTCGGCTTTTTTTATAATCTTTTTTTGGGTCGAATTATCATTCGTAAATCTTGATCTTGTGTTGTATAAGATATAACCCAATTGATAAAAGTTCGTAATCTATCCGTATAGCTGATCAAAGAAAACAAATGAATAAATGCCCAAACCATTAAAGCAACAAACCCTTGTAAATGAAATTTGGGTTTAGGAATATCGGCTACGGCTCTGCTTTTTCCTATAATTGCCATGCTTCCTTTGTCTTTATATTGAAATTTTTTGAGCGGCTTATTTTTCGTTTTACTTTTTAAATTATGAGCTAAATTTTGTGCTTGTTGAATAGCAACTTGAGCCAACTGTGGATGCCCATCTGGGAAATTTTCATCTCCTAAACATAACGATGCATCGCCAAGTGCGTACACATCGTTCAAATCTTTTACTTCATGAAAGCTGTTGGTTTCTAGTCGCTTTCCTTTGGTGTAGCTTTCTGCCGGAATTCCTTCAAAAACAATACCTTCAACTCCGGTAGCCCAAATAAGATTTTTGGTTTTAATAGTTTCTCCATTATTCAGAAAAACTTCTTCACCATTAAAATCACTGACTCTCGTTTTCAATAGAACTTCAACGCCATAATTTTTCAATCTATTCTCTGCATATTGTTGCGATTTTCTGCTCATTGGCGGTAGCAAACAATTGGGAGAATTTACAATATATACTTTAGAATTTGTTCCAACAAGTTCGGGGTATTCAGTTTTTACAATGCGTTTTCGCAGTTCAGCAAACATTCCTGCAACTTCTACGCCTGTTGGTCCACCGCCGGCAATTACAATGTTTAAATATTCTCTTCGTTTTTCTATGGACTGAATTTTACATGCCTTTTCAACGCGCTGCAACAATAAGTTCCGCATATTCAAAGCATCTTCCAATGTATTCATAGGTATGGCATGCTTTTCAATGTTTTCCATGCCAAAATAATTGGTTTGCGTTCCGGCAGCCAATACGAGAATATCATAGGTTAACGAACCATTGTTGAGGTGAATTTGTTTGTTTTGTGTATCTATTTTTTCAACTTCACCAAGCCAAAAATGAGTGTTTTTTCGTTTGGAAGTAAGCCTTCTGAATGGATAACTAATAGACGAAGGTTCTAGAAAACCTGTGGCGACTTGGTAAATAAGAGGTGGAAAAAAATTGTAGTTATTCTTATCAACTAAGGTAATTTCATATTGATTATTATTTCGAAGTTTTTTAAGCAAATTAACGCCTGAAAATCCGCCACCAATAATGACTACGTGTTTTTTTTCCATACTGAAAAGTTGATTAGTTCTTTAAAGTTAGGAAAATAGATGTGGAATTAAATATAGCTTTCGGCTTTTACCATTATTTTAAGACGCTGCACCTTCCTTACTTAAAATTGTTAAAGCCAACCGAATGGTCCAATAATCCAACGCTTCCTGAAAATGCTCGTAATAGACTTTCAATTGCGTAGGATTGTCCAATTCTTTTTGAGCAAGTTTTACCATTTCAACTTCTTTTTGATCTACAAATTTGTATAAATCTATAGGTTTTCCGTCTTCGTACAATTTAGCAATATGCGAGTAAATAGTGGTTAAACTCAAATTGCGTTCTTCGGCAATTTCTTCTGGTGAAAGTCCTTTTTCATACCATTCAAAAGTTTCTTGAAACGTGCTTTTCTTTTTCTTCTTTTTGGTTTGTTTTTCTTTTGAAAAGGCAATGATTTCTTTGATGAATTGATAACCGTAGGTTTCTAATTTTCGTCTACCAACTCCACTAATTTCCATCAAAGCTTCATCGCTCATTGGGCGTTCGGCTTCCATTTCTTTCAGGGTTGCATCACTAAAAATATGGTAAGCAGGAATATCTTCATCTTTAGCAATTTGAAGTCGTAACTGTCGTAAACGTTCAAATAAATTATTATCTGTAGATGCTTTTGCAGGTGCAACGCGTTGTTTTTTGGCGGGTTTGCCAAGCTCTTTTTCATACACCGGCTTGGTAAGCGCAACCTGTTGTTTATTAAACAACACTTCTTTGGCTAGGCTAGTTAATTTTAGATGATTCTTCTCGTGGAAAGCAATTTCTACATAACCAGAATTAATGAGTTGAATAATGTATTGTTGCCAATCTAACCAAGCAATTTCAGCAGCAATTCCGTAGGTTTTTATATGTTGATAGCCGTTATCTAAAATAGCAGCGTTTTGCGAACCTCGCAACACATCAATCACCGTACCTATAGGTTCTTGTTCTTTGAGTCTGGCAATACACGAAAGTGCTTTTTGCGCAATGATGGTGCCGTCAAAAAACTGTGGTGGATTTTTACAAACATCGCAATTACCGCAATCTTCTTCTAAATATTCTCCAAAGTAACTTAGCAGAATTCTACGTCTACACGTTAACGCATCTGCATATTGTTTCATGCGATCTAACTTAGCCAATTGCACTTCGCTATTGCTGGCGTTGGTTGCAAATTGGCGCAATTGTACCACATCGGCATAACTGTGAAATAATACAGTGTCAGACGGTAAACCATCTCTTCCGGCTCTACCAATTTCCTGGTAATAGCCTTCAATATTTTTCGGTAAATTATAATGAATTACCCAACGAATATTACTCTTGTCAATCCCCATTCCAAAGGCAATGGTAGCGCAAATTATCTGCGTATTGTCGTTGATAAAATCATCCTGAATTTTAGAGCGTTCTTCATGTCCCAATCCAGCATGGTACGCCACTGCATTAAAATCAGCTGCGGTAAGTTTGCTCGCTACGGTTTCGGTGGCTTTTCGGCTGGTACAATAAACAATTCCACTTTCAAAAGGGCGTTCGTTCAAAAAGCTAATTATTTGTTTTAAACGATCTACACCCGGTTTTACGGTTAAACTCAAATTACTTCTATCAAAAGAAGAAATAAACTGTTTGGCATTTGAGATGTTTAACTGACTGGCAATATCTTCTCGCGTAGCTTTATCGGCTGTTGCGGTAAGGGCAATGACAGGAATTTTCGGAAAACGATTTTTCAAAAAGCCCAATTGCTGGTAAGCCGGACGAAAATCGTGTCCCCAACTCGAAATACAATGCGCTTCATCCACAGCAAACAAACCAATTTCCGTAGTATTAAAAATGGGTTCCAGATAAGTTAAACTCTCTGGAGCTACATACAAAAGTTTGATGTTTCCTTCTTTGACGTGATCGTAAATGTCATGCAATTCAGCTTCGGTCTGACTACTATTGATAAATGCAGCGGCAATTCCGTTTGAATTTAATCCGTCTACCTGATCTTTCATCAAAGCAATCAATGGCGAAATCACAATACTCACGCCTTTCATTACCATTGCTGGCAATTGGTAACAGATTGATTTTCCGCCACCGGTTGGCATAATCACCAACGCATCATTTCCGTTTAAAACCGTGGAAATAATATCTTCTTGCAAAGGTCTGAAAGCATCATACCCAAAATAGGTTTTCAGCGTGTCGTAAAGTACTTGTGGATTTGTCATAAACGCAAAGGTCGGTATTCCGAAATAAAATCAGAAATAGAAGTCAAAATCTTTCTATTTCGTAAATTTGTTTCAAATTACAAGGAATGTCAACAGAAGAAGTACTGCAACTTTGCAACAACATTTGCCAAAACACCTTAATGCAAACGCTAGAAATTGAGTTTGTATCCGTTGATTTAAAAGCGGAAACGTTAACGGCTAGAATGCCGGTTTCGCCAAAAGTACATCAACCCGATGGCGTTTTGCACGGAGGCGCCACTGCTGCTTTGGCCGAAAGTGTTGGGAGTGCTGCTTGCTATGTGTTTTTAGATGCTGAAAACTTTATGATTCGTGGTATCGAAATTTCAGCCAATCACTTAAAAAGCATTCGTGAAGGCGATGTGTTTGCCATCGCTTCTTTTATTCACAAAGGCAGAACCACACAATTGTGGGAGATAAAAGTAACCGACGAAGACGATAACTTGATTTCACTTTGTAAACTGTCTACCATTACCTTACCAAAGAAAAAATAATGCAACAAGATACTTTCTTTGCTTCATTAGCAAAGCATTTTGAAGATAAATTACCTTTTGTAGCCTACAGAAAACCGAACGAAATGGCAGTACAGGCTGTTTTACAATCTTCGGATGAATTGTTTTATGTGAACGATTTTACAGAATCTGGATTTGTATTTGCTCCTTTTAATGCTGATGAACCAACCATTTTGTTTCCAATGGCAAATTCAGAAAAATTGGAATTGGCTATTTTTGAAGCGACAACCGAAACTACAATCAAAGCTACGACAACAGTTACTGAAGAAGAGCAACAAAAGCATATTGATTTAGTAGCGGAAGGTGTTGCGGCTTTGCAAAAGGAAGCAGATTTCAAAAAAGTAGTGCTTTCTAGAAAAGAAGTATTGCAAACGAAAGATTTTGATGCTTTAGTCGTTTTTCAAAAGTTATTAGCAACTTACGATAGCGCTTTTTGTTATGTATGGTTTCACCCCAAAGTGGGTTTATGGTTAGGAGCCACTCCGGAAACCTTATTGCAAGTCTACCGAAATAAATTTGCAACCATGGCTTTGGCCGGAACGCAAAAGTTTGAAGGCTCCACCGAAGTAGAATGGGGAACCAAAGAACAAGAGGAGCAACAAATTGTTACCGATTCTATTGTAGCGGAATTGCAAAAGGTAACTGATAATTTAAAAATATCAGCAGCACATACACACAAAGCGGGGAATCTGTTGCATTTGAAAACTGACATTTCAGGATTTTTACCAGCTAATTTCAATGCGTTTAAAGAAGTCGTTTTGGCGTTGCATCCTACGCCTGCGGTTTGTGGTTTGCCCAAGGAAAGAGCTAAAGATTTCATTTTAAACAACGAGCACTACACGCGCACGTTTTACAGCGGATTTTTAGGAGAAATCAACAAAGCCGAAACTATAGAACGCAATACGAACAGAAGAAATGTAGAAAATTCAGCTTACAAAGCTTCGGCTTCAAGTTCACATTTGTTTGTGAATTTACGCTCTATGGAAGTTGTAAATGAAGAAGTACATCTATTTGTTGGTGGCGGAATTACTGCAGCATCAAACCCGGAAGCAGAATGGGAGGAAACCGTACACAAAACCGGAACCATGAAAAAAGTGCTGTTCTAGAAAAAATTCCATCGAATGGAAATTCGAATTCGTCGAGTAAATCTCCCAGAACTTCTATTCTCTTTTATATATAAGCAGCTTATGTTCAATTTTGGAGTGTGAAATTAAAACACATCCCAAAATGAAAAAATACGTTTCTACAATACTACTACTTTTAGGTGTCACTTTTGTGAGTGCCCAAGAAATAGATAGTTTACCAAATGTTGATGGTAAAGTTTGGACGTTGGAGGAGTGTTTGGCGTATGCTGTAGACAATAGTATTACAGTAAAAGATGCCGAATATACCGAAGAAACGGCCGAAGTAACTTATCAGCAATCAAAAGATAATAGGCTTCCAAATTTAACAGGGAGTGCTTCTCAAAGTTTAACAAACGGACAATCTATTGACCCGATTACGAGTGATTATGTAAACCAACAAATTAATTCTACAAGTTTGGGGCTTTCATCTTCGGTAGCTTTGTTTCAAGGAAATCAATTGAGAAATCAGATCAAACAGAATAAAATTCTTGTAGATCAAAATTCATTATATGTTCAGGAAGCAAAGAACAATATTATTCTTAGTGTAACCGAAGCATATTTACAAGCCTTATATGCTAAAGAAGGAATTGCAGTTGCCGAGAAGAATTTAGAAGCAACTAGCAGTCAGGCAGAACAGGCAAAGGCTCGTTACGAAGCTGGAAGCATAGCTATGCAAGATTATTCAGATGCTATTTCTCAAGCAGCAACAAATAAGTACAATTTGATTGATGCTAAAAATTCTTATGCACAGCAAATTATCGTGTTGAAGCAATTGTTAGAATTAAGTCCAATGGTAGAATTTGACGTAGCAACACCCGATACCGATGCATACGAATCTCCAATTTTACCAAATAAATACGAGATATATGAATCAGCTTTAGGAATGCTTCCTGAATACAAAGCAGCCGAATTAGGCGTTGAGGTTTCAGAAAAAGATCTTGATATTTCTAAGGGTGATTATTTACCAACACTTTCGTTAAGTGGTAGTTTGGGCAGTGGTTACACTAGTACACAAGATTTAGGTTTTTATGATCAGTTGGATGTGAATTTTAACCAGCGTTTGAGTTTATCATTATCTATTCCAATTTTCAATAGAAATCAAACCAAAGCGGCAGTTCAAAAAGCTAAAATTGCTATAGATCAATCCAAAATTCAGCAACAAACTGTTCAGAAAGAAATCTATCAGAAGATAGAAACAGCATATCAAAATGTGCTTTCTGCTCAAGAGCAATTATCAGCTGCTGAAGCTGCTAGTAATGCTGCGGAAGAATCATACAAATTAGCACAAAAGAAATATGATTTGGGTGCTTTGAGTACTACAGATTTAGTGGTAAGCCAAAACACGTTTACCGTAGCACAACAAAATTATTTACAGGCAAAATACCTAAATATTCTATACACACAGTTACTACAATTCTATCAAGGAAAAGACATTAAAATTTAAACACATCATGAAAAATAAATCTAAAATTATAATTATTATCATTCTAGTTGTCGTAGTTGCTGCAGGTGCGTACTTCTGGATGGGCAGTTCAAGTGAATCGGTAATCACAGCAGAAACAACGCCGGTTACCAAAGGTGAAGTAACCAAAATGGTAACAGCAACAGGAACCATAGAACCGTTAACAGAAGTTGAAGTAGGTACACAGGTTTCTGGTAAAGTAGCCAAACTTTATGCAGACTATAATAGTGTTGTTAAGAAAGGTGATTTACTAGCGGAGATTGATAAAACCAATTTACTAGCATCGTTATCACAAGCAAAAGCAACCTACAACTCAGCAGTTACAGAGCGTGATTATTTACAAGTGATTTTTGATCGTCAGAAATCATTATATGAAAATAAAGTAATTAGTAAAGCAGATTATGATGAAGCGCTTTACAACTTAAAAACAGCAAAAAATACAGTTACACAAAGATATTCGGATCTTCAGGAAGCACAGACCAATTTGAGTTATGCAGAAATTTATTCCCCCATTGATGGAATCGTACTTTCCAGAGAAGTAGATGAAGGACAAACGGTAGCGGCAAGTTACGAGACTCCAACATTGTTCACTATTGCAAAAGACTTAAAACAAATGCAGGTAGAGGCCGACGTAGATGAAGCAGATATAGGTGAAGTGCAAGAAGGCCAGCGAGTGACGTTTACGGTTGATGCGTATCAAGGAACTACTTTTGAAGGTGTAGTTACCCAAGTAAGACTTGATTATACTGAAGATTCTAATGTAATTACGTATACGGTGGTTATTAAGGCCGAAAACCCCGACCTAAAACTAAAACCTGGTTTAACAGCCACCGTATACATTTACACACTGGAGTTACAAGATCAACTAACCATTCAAGCAAAAGCAGCCAATTTTCAGCCAGATGCAGGTTTAGTGCAAGCTTACGAACAGCAGCAAGGAATAGAAAGCCCGCAGCCTTTACAGATACCGGAAGTTTCAGAAAATGAAAGTGTAGTGTACAAACTTCAGAACAATAAAATTACAGCTCAAAAAGTAGTCTTAGGAGAGAGCGATGGTGTAAACATCCAAGTAAAAAGCGGATTGAATGAAGGTGATAAATTGGTTTACAATTTAGAAGAAACCAAAGGTGAAGTTGCCAGCAGTGGAAGTAATGAAAGTCCGTTTATGCCAAAACCTCCAGGAAAAGATAAGGACAAAGACAAAAAAGAGTAGAAGATCATGAAAAAAGAGATTATAAAAATTCAAGATCTGAAAAGAGAATTTAGAATGGGTGATGAAATTGTTCACGCCTTAAAAGGAATCTCTTATACGATTTACGAAGGAGAATTTGTGACCATCATGGGATCTAGTGGTTCGGGTAAAAGTACCATGTTAAATGTCTTAGGATGTCTAGATCAACCAAGTTCTGGAATTTATGAGATTGATGGTGTGATGGTGAAAAAATTGAGTAGAAATGAATTAGCTCAAATCAGAAATGAAAAAATCGGATTCATTTTCCAGGCTTATAATTTATTGCCAAGAACCACTTCTATAGAAAATGCAGAGTTACCATTGCTTTATAATAGCAAAGTGAGCACTGCAGAAAGACATGACAGAGCCGTAAAAGCATTGCAGAAAGTAGGTTTGGGTGAACGTTTAGATCATACACCGGCACAACTTTCCGGTGGTCAACAACAACGTGTGGCCATTGCCAGATCTTTGGTAAATGATCCTGTGGTTATTTTAGCCGATGAGGCAACTGGTAACTTAGATACAAGAACTTCATACGAAATTATGGCGCTCTTCCAAGAATTGAACAGACAAGGAAAAACCATAGTTTTTGTAACGCACGAACCAGATATTGCCGAGTTTAGTAGTAGAACTATTGTTCTTAAAGACGGTAATGTTATCAAAGATGAATACAATACTAACATTCAGGATGCTGCAGCTGCTTTAGCCGCACTTCCAAAAGAAGATTGATATGAGAATATTAAATTTAATGAAAACCGCCTGGAAAGCTATCTTACTCAACAAAGTAAGAACGTTGCTTACCATGCTAGGTATCATCATAGGAGTTGCTTCTGTAATTGCCATGTTGGCTATTGGAGAGGGTTCCAAAGAGAGTATCAAAACCCAAATTTCTAGTATGGGTTCTAACATGATCAACATTCGTCCGGGAGCCGATATGCGTGGAGGAGTTCGTCTGGAAGCTAGTGAAATGCAATCGCTCAAATTGGCAGATTACAATGCGTTGAAAGAGCAAGCTACTTTGATTACCGATATTTCTCCGCAAGTTTCAGGGAGCGGACAAGCAATTAACGGAGCTAACAACTGGCCAACTTCTATTTATGGAGTAGCACCGTCTTATGCAGATATCAAAAAATATGAAATAGAAGACGGTAGTATGTTTACTGATGCTGAAGTAAAATCTTCTGCAAAAGTTGCTGTAATTGGTCAAACTATTGTAGAGAATTTATTCCCAAATGGAGAAGATCCGGTAGGTAAAATGATTCGTTTTGATACTACACCTTTCAAAGTTATTGGGGTTTTAAGTGAGAAGGGTGAAAATACATTTGGACAAGATCAAGATGATATTATTTTGGCACCATATACGGCAGTTCAAAAACGTATTTTGGCAATAGATTATTTACAAACTATTGTAGCTTCAGCAATAAACGAAGAAAAAGCCCCAGATGCTGTAGAACAGATTTCGGAAATTCTTAGAAAACAGCACAATATTACTGGAGAAGAAGCAGATGATTTTAATGTATTTTCTATGGAAGAATTAATTTCAACCTTTAGTTCTACCAGTGAAATGTTAACGGTTTTATTAGTTGCTATTGCAAGTATTTCCCTTTTAGTTGGTGGTATTGGTATTATGAATATCATGTATGTTTCAGTAAAAGAACGTACACGAGAAATTGGTTTACGTATGGCCGTTGGTGGTAAAGGGAGTGATATTTTAATGCAGTTTCTTATAGAGGCTATTTTAATGAGTATTACAGGTGGTTTAATTGGCGTATCTTTGGGATTATTAGCTACGTTCTTGATAGAAAATATTGCCCATTGGCCAACAAGTGTAACAAGTTATTCCATTATTATTTCTTTTGCGGTGTGTGCCATTACAGGTATTTTCTTTGGATGGTATCCTGCAAGAAAAGCAGCGGCTTTAGATCCTATAACAGCTTTACGATACGAGTAATATGTTTGCAAAAAATAAAAGTGTCATAGTTTTATTTCATGTGTTGGTTTGGATAGTTTTATTCAGCTTTCCATACCTGTTATCATCCGGTCAGCAACAAGTGTTGATCCGGGTGATAGCTCATTCATGGGTACCCATGACGCTTTATGCAGTTATATTTTACATCAACTATTTTTACCTTATTGACAAAACTTTTTTCAATAGGAAAAAACTACTCATTTTTTTTACAGTCAACATTGCTCTAATTGCCTTCTCTATTTGGTTTCGAGGCGAGTTAAATAGTACATTTTTTAGAACCGTAATGCCTAATTTAGATGACGATAAAGCGCCTCCTTTTTCCTTGATTTTGTACGTGCAAATCATTTCATTTATTATTCCGGTACTATTTTCTGTTGCTTTAAAAATAGCTGAACGCTATATAAAAACCGAGGCAGAACGTAAAGATGCAGAAAACGTAAAGTTAGAATCAGAATTACAGCATTTACGGTATCAATTACAACCACATTTCTTTTTCAATTCCTTGAATAACATTTATTCGTTGGTAGATATTTCTCCGGATAAAGCAAAATCTACCATTCATAGTTTGAGTAAGTTGATGCGCTATTTGCTTTACGAAACAACTACCGAAAAAGTTTCGTTAAAGCATGAAATTCAATTTATGGAAAAGTATATTGAATTGATGAAATTGCGACTTTCAGACAAAACAAATGTTGAGGTAATCTTTCCTGAAATTGTTAAAGATGTGAAAATAGCTCCTTTGCTTTTTATTTCGTTGGTAGAAAATGCGTTTAAACATGGAGTTTCCGCAAATCATGTGAGCATTATTTATTTTGAGATGAAATTACAGCAGAACACTATTACGTTCACCACCGAAAATCCAAATTTTCCTAAAGCGACTTCAGATAAAAGTGGTTCTGGCATTGGATTAAAGAATTTGGAACAGCGCTTAAAACTAATTTATCCAAAACAGCATCAACTAGAATATGGCGTCAAAGGCGATGTTTTTGTGACGGAACTTACGGTGGAAACTGAATAATTTCATGTAAGTACAGGATATCTTCAAAGACACTTCGACTTATTTTTATAGGATGAAATATTTCCTTTTAAAAATAGCTTTATTGCTTACATTTTCGGCAAGTGCTTTTCAAAGTGGCATAGAAATTAATTCAATATATTATGATGCGAATGGAACTTCGCTAGATTCTATTTCCGCTCATTTGTTAGCTGAAGATATTTTCAAAATTACAAGCGAGAAACCTAAAGTCTTCACGTCTGATAAAGCCATTTCTAAAAACGCCATTCTTATCGGGAAAATAGATTCTGAATTTATTCAAGAACAACTTTCAGAAGAAATTCCGGCTTCTTTTCAGCAACAAAAAGAAAGTTATTATCAAGGTTGGTCAAAAGGTAAAGCACATTTTATCATTGCCGGAACCGATGCACGAGGAACAGCTTTTGGTGTATTCGATTTTTCTAAATTGAACGGCGTTTCGCCATGGTATTGGTGGGCTGATGTTCCTGTAGAGCAAAAAACGAAATTGGATTTTCCAGCCGAATCGTACTTTTCTAAAGAGCCATCGGTAGAGTTTCGTGGTATTTTTTTGAATGATGAAGATTGGGGATTGCAGCCGTGGGCAGAAAAAACTTTTGAGCCTGAAACGGGAGATATTGGACCCAAAACTTACGCAAAAATCTTTGAGTTGCTATTACGCTTAAAAGCCAACACCATTTGGCCGGCGATGCATCCATCTACCAAGGCATTTTTTCATTATGCGGGAAATCTTAGAATGGCTGAGAAATACCATATTGTTTTGGGAAGTTCGCATGCGGAGCCGATGTTACGCAACAATGTAGACGAATGGACAAAAGAATTGGGGAGATTTGATTATAAAAGCAACCGTGAAACTGTTCAGAACTATTGGGAAGAGCGTGTAGCGGAATCTAAAGATATTGATGCGATTTTCACAGTTGGCATGCGTGGTATTCACGATAGTGGAATGGAAGGCGTGACGAGTACGGAAGAAGCGGCGAATTTGTTAGAAACCGTAATTGCCGATCAGCGATCTATGCTAGAAAAACATCGTGGAAAAAGCGCCACTGAAATTCCGCAAGCTTTTACGGTGTATAAAGAAGTGCTGAATTTGTACGATCACGGGATGCAATTACCGGAAGATATTACACTGGTTTGGACGGATGATAATTATGCGTACATCAGACGTTTGGGAAATGAGCAGGAGCGTTCCCGAAGCGGTGGTGCCGGAGTTTATTATCATGCGTCGTATTGGGGACGCCCGCACGATTATTTGTGGTTGAGTTCTACCAATCCAACTTTGATTTGGGAAGAAATGCACAAGGCGTATCAAATGAACGCCAAGAAAATATGGATTTTAAATGTAGGTGATATCAAACCGGCAGAATACAGCATGCAGTTTTTCATGGATATGGCTTACGATATGGAAAAGTTTGATGCACCTGAAAAGATTGAAAAGCATAGGAATCAATTCTATAAAGATATCTTCGGAAATGATTTTGGAACTGAAATTTCTGCTATCAGAAAAGAATATTATCAATTGGCTTGGGAACGCAAACCGGAGTTTATGGGATGGAGCCAAACCGAACCAACAACAGGGGTAAAGCCAACCGATTATTCGCCTTTTGATTTTGGAGATGAAATTCAGCATAGATTAAATGCATATCAAAGTTTAGCATATAAAACAGATTCAATTTTCAAGAAATTACCAGCCGATTTAAAAGACAGTTACTTTCAATTAGTGCATTATCCTATAAAAGGAGCTGCTTTGATGAATGAAAAACAATTGAACAGAGATTCGGCTCAAAAATATGCCAAACAAGGCCGACTTTCCGCCAAAAACTATCAGCAAAAATCAATGAATGCTTATGATAGTATTCAGCAATTAACAGAACAATACAATCAGATTATTTCAGAAGGAAAATGGAACGGGATGATGTCTATGAAACCAAGGAATCTGCCTGTTTTTCATAAACCGGAGTTTACAGATAGTATTCAGCTTATCGAGAAAACTCCTTCGTTTTTTATTGAAGGAGGAAACCATAATCAATTACCCAACTTCTATAAAGGAATTGATGCTAATTTCTACATGGATATTTTCTTGCGATATGAAAATGAGGTGAGTTGGAAAATTAAAAAACTTCCTAAATGGTTGCTAGTATCAAAAGAACAGGGACAATTATCATCATTGGAAGAAAAAATTGAAGAACGAATTTTCTTCTCGGTTGATTGGAGTAAGGTTTCTGAAAAGGAGGTCAACTCAGGTGATTTTATATTTAAGCTTGGAAATCAGAAGTTCAAGATTCATACTCAAGTCAAAAATTACAGTCTTCCAAAAGGTTCAATTATTGAGCGTAACGGACTAGCAATAATTGCTGCTGAAAATCCAGATAAAGTCGAGAATACAGATAAATTCTATTGGGAGAAAATAGCAAATTTAGGTTATTCCGGAGCCGTGATATTGGCTAAATCAAAAGAGCACAAATCTTTGATTTCTTCAACCATAGCAAATCATCCTTCTTTGTCGTATGAGATAACAACAGAAACTGTAACGGATACCGCTAAATTGGTGATAACAGCAGTGCCTACACATCCTGTTACAAAAGAGCAACAATTAAAAATAGGAGTTCAATGGGATGATAACCCAATTCAAGTAATAAATTTTCAGACACATGGAAGAAGTGCAGCATGGAAGGAAAATGTGTTAAAGAATTTAGCTAGTAAAGAACTTTCTGTCCAAATAAAAAATAAAGGTAAACACACTATAAAGCTGTATATGATAGATGAAGGAGTTGCTCTAGATTTTATCATATTGAATACAGAAAATAGAAATATGCCCTATAGCTTCATAGGTGAAACAAGAACTAACTAAGTAGACAGGATGATTTTTGAACAAAGTTGGCGTTGGTACGGACCACAAGATATAGTGTCTTTAGCTACCGTAAAACAGGCAGGAGCAACGGGTGTTGTTACCGCGTTACATCATATTCCGGTAGGGGAGGTTTGGCCTGTAGAAGAAATTCAAAAGCGGATTTACGAAATTGCTCAGAGTAACCATAAATTGCCATTTCCTTTACACTGGAATGTGGTTGAAAGTTTGCCTGTTCACGAGTTTATCAAACAAGGAAGACCTGAAAGAGATCAGTTAATTGAGAACTATAAAGTAAGTCTAAGAAATCTTGCAGAATGCGGGATTAAGACTATTTGCTACAATTTTATGCCTATTTTAGATTGGTTAAGAACCGATTTGAAATATGAATTACAAGATGGGAGTAAAGCACTGTTTTATGATATGATAAACGTAGCTGTATTCGATATTTTTATATTGAAACGAGAAAATGCAACGGCCTCATATATCCAAGATATTCTTCAAAAGGCTAAAAATCGATATAGTAATTTTTCAGAAGTCGAAATAGAAAATCTAAAGCGAAATTTACTTTTAGCTTTGCCCGGTGAAACCGATGCATTTACCATTGAAAAATTGAAAAATGGTTTAGAACAGTATGAGGGAATTTCACGAGAACAATTACAGGAAAATTTAATTTATTTTCTGAAAGAAGTAATTCCGGTTGCCGAAGAATTAGGCGTTGTGCTGGCGATTCACCCAGATGATCCGCCATGGCCGGTTTTTGGGTTACCAAGAATTGTGAGCACAGCTGGAGATCTTAAGTTTATTTTTGAAGCGGTTCCTTCAATTCATAACGGACTTACATTTTGCAGCGGAAGTTTAGGCGCTTCAGAAGTTAATAAGCTGCCAGAAATTATCAAAACGTATTACGATCGCATTCACTTTGTGCATTTGCGTTCGGTAAATAGGGTAGCGCCTTATCATTTTTATGAAGCCAATCATTTAGAAGGAAGTGCTCAAATGTTTGAATTGATAAAAACCTTTTATGATTGTCATCAAACAGATCAAAGAGTCTTACCAATGCGACCAGATCATGGCCATGAAATGATGGACGATCAGGGAAAACCTTATTACCCTGGATATTCAGCTATTGGTCGCTTGCGAGGTTTAGCAGAATTACGAGGTTTAGAATTTGGAATTATTCAAATGGCAAAAGCACAAGAAGCTTAGTACTTTTTCCAATATTTTTTAAATCCGGTTCCCAAATAAAAACTAGGATGTGGCGGCTGGTTATAGCCCACATTTTGCCAGGCAATGCTTAAACGGTATTGCCTGTCTTGCATTAAAGTAGGTAGTTTAATGTCGGTAGGAATTGTAGTAGAATAGACTCTCAATTCCTGATTATCTATAGATGGCAAGATCAGTTCTTCACGCCAATCGCCCAAGATATCTCCCGATAGTGTAGGAGTCTTTTTCGTCCAATTGTTCGAACGAGTTCCTTCAGCTTCAAAAATAACTCCTTTTCCGTATTTGGTAATGTGTGTGCCGTCTAACAATTCACGTGTAGCATCGCCATCCCACCAGATTAAGAAATTAACTTCCTTTGGGGCATTTCCAATTTTATTTCCTTTGATGTCGTATAAGTTTTTGTCTCCTAACCACCAAATTTGTGCCCCAATTCTGGTTGTATCTATGTTGGCTGCAACACCTCTGCCCACATCGCTGTTGGGCGCTGAGGTAAACAACACACTACCATCAATCGCTTTTCTAAGGGTGACTCCGGGACCTGTGGTGTGGTCTTCAATTTCGTGAACTCCAAAAACTTCCAATCCAGGATTTTCAGGATCTAAGTCTGAAACATGCAAGGCATCTCCATGTCTAAATCCGGTAGTGTACAATCCGGTTCCATCATCGTCAACCGTCATGGCGCCAAAGATAATTTCGTCTTTTCCGTCATCATCAACATCGGCTACAGACAAGCCATGATTTCCTTGTCCGGAATATGGATTTCTACCATTTTCGGTATCAAATACCCAACGAGATTTAATTTTTCCATTATTAAAATCGAAAGCCGCCAAAACCGATCTTCCGTAATAGCCACGACACATCACAAAACTAGGATGTTTTCCATCTAAATAGGCCACGGCAGCGGTAAAACGGTCTACACGATTTCCGGTTCGGTCATTTCCTCCGTTGCCACCTTTGCCTCCCCATCCGCCAATATTTCCGCGAGCCGGAATATAATCAGTTGTTGCAAGTGCTTTTCCGGTAGTGCCTTCAAAAACAGTAAGGTATTCAGGTCCGTCTAAAATTTTTCCGTAGGTTTTAGCATTTTCGTCCAAACTACGCCAGTCTTTGCTAGCATCTCCAATCACATTTCCTGCTCCGTCTGTAGTGCCATCGGCGGTTTTACAAACGATTTCTGCTTTTCCGTCTCCATCAAAATCATAGACTAAGAATTGAGTGTAATGAGCACCTTCACGAATGTTTTTCCCTAAATTGATTTCCCATAGCAAGGTGCCATCCATTTTATAGGCCTGAAAAATTGGAGGGTCGGTCAATCCGGTATGTGAATTGTCATGGCCGCGCCCGGTTTGATGCAATACAATCTCATAAGCACCGTCACCATCTAAATCGCCTACAGAAGCATCGTTGGGCGAATAACCTTTGGGAGTTTGTAATGGAATTGAAAAGTATGGGTTTACTTCACTATTTGCCGAAATTGTAAATTCTCCGGCTTCGTTTTTTTCTTTTGAATTCAATACACTTTTTACAAACCAGGTATTGTTTTGTTTAGCTTGAAAAGTAGCATCTATAAACCATGTTTTTGAGGTAATGGGAGTAGAATTCAATTTAACAGTTTTTCCGCCTGACGATCTGTAGATGTTGAAACCTAAGTCGGCCGCATCTTCTTGAAAAGAGCGCCAACTGATAAAAACTTCCTGATCACTTTTTTTGATCGCCACCAATCCACGATCTAATTTTTCCAGTTGCTGACTCATGGCGACTAGTGGAAATATGTATAGAATAAAAAGGCTTGGTAGGGATTTTCGGAACATGGTTTTGGTTTATAACTATTGATTTTATTCGTAAAACTCGATTTCAACAATACGCAATTGGCCTTTGGCGTCGGCGGCTTTTTTGTCTTTGTACAAATCAAGCTCTTTTGTTGGGTCTACTTCTATAATTTCGTTGTAAGCATCAGCTTCGGTATTGGCACCGATCAATGCGATTTTGATAGCATCGGTTTCTACTTTTTCTAGCGGAATCGTAATATAACCCAAACTTTGCCAGGTTTCACCTTCAAATAAAACTTGGTTTTTTGCAGTAATGCGAATCGGATACGTTTTGGTGCGCCATCCGGTAAGTTTTATCACGCATTGACTTGCAGTTACGGGTTTAGCAAATTCATATTCAATCCATCCGGTGTTTATGTTGCCATCGTTGGTCCACTCGGTTAATTCGTTGTCATCGTAGGTATGATAAGTTTCCTTCTGATTTGCGCCAGCAGTAGCATTAGCGATATAAATAGTTTCTCTTTTTTTACTGTAAGAAGGCGTTTTTGGTGTGGGACCACGTTCTAAATTCAGCGGTAGATCTGCTCCCGGAAATTGTGTAGACAATCCGTTTGTAGATTCAAAAGGAACAGAATTCAAGGTAATTTGCGCCGATTTTAATCCTTTTGCTTTGGCTTTTAATTTGATTTTTCCAGCTTCAGTGGTAGAACGAAACATTACGCGATTGATACCGTTAATCACCGGTAATTTTTTCGAGAGAATATTGTTGTTGGGTCCATCAGCTAGTCCACCCAACCAATCAGCTTTTCCAGAAAGCTCAAAGGTGATTTCTGAATGATCTACAGGGCAACGATTTCCGTTTTTATCTACAACTTCTACATCTACCAAGGCAATATCTGCAGCATCGGCAAGCAATCCATTTGGAGCAGTTCGTAGTTGTAACCGAATTTCTTTAGGTTCACCGGCTGTTTTTTTAGTGCTTTCTGAAAGAATATTTCCATCAGCATCATAACTCACGGCTTTTAAAGTTCCGGGTTCAAATTGGATGTTTTCAAAAGTGAATAAAAATTGATGACTCTGTTTGCCACAACCAAGCGATTTTCCATTCAGAAATAATTCTACTTTAGCTCCCGTAGCAACTACATATTCATTCTTTACGGTACCTTCTTTGTAATTCCAATGTCCTAAAATATGTAAGGAATGTTCTTTAATATCTACCCAACCATTCCACATCACCTGATGCACAAAATAATTGTCTTTCGGAATACGCATAGGATCTACTTCACCACTAGAACGGTAATTTTCTTCACCACGATGATGCGTGTTCGAGTCTGAAAAAATGATATTAACGCCTCCCGAACTTACACGATTTCCGGTGCCGGGTCTGGCTTCAAAATAATCAAACCAACGTACTACATTTTCAATAGCGTGCGCATCTTGATTGTGATTATAAGAAGTGGCAGGATTTCCTTTGTAGAGCGGGCCGTCACCTTCTTCGTGAAAAGGTGGAGTGAACTCGTCCCAATATTTGCGCAAACCTTCGTCGCGCGAATATTCAGTTGCCCACATCGGGATGTCGGCGCTGTGATTAATGTATAACATTTCGCCACCATATTCCGCTTCTTGACTGTCGAGCATTTCCCTCGATCCAATTGCTCTACCGCCATAAGGATCAAAAGTGTTGCGAATGCTTTTCATTTCGTGCATATGCGGTTCGCTGATGGATTCATTTCCGCATTCGTAGAAAATAATACTGGGATTATTTCGGTTGTAAATGATGGCGTCGCGCATTAATTGAGTGCGCTGTTTCCAATGATCGCCTTTGCTGTCACCCTCGGAATCTCCGGCTGGCATTGCCTGAATGAGTCCGAGGCGATCACAAGATTCTACATCTTGTTTCCAGGGCGTGGTGTGCATCCAACGTACCAAATTGGCATTGCTTTCTAACATTAAATGATTGCTGAAATCGCTCATCCAAGGCGGAACCGAAAGTCCAACCGCAGGCCACTCATTGCTGGTGCGTTGTGCATATCCTTTCATTTGCAATACGCGATCGTTGAGGTATACCATCCCGTTTCTAAAAGCTGTTTTTCTAAATCCGGTTTGGGTTTTTACTTCATCAAGTAATTGGTTGTTTTCAAGTAATCTGGTTTTTACCGTGTACAAATAGCCGTAACCCCAACTCCAAAATTGAAGGTTTTCAATTGCTTTTTCAGCTTGAATTATTTTCTGTTCTCCAGGTTGAAATTGGACGTTTTCGGAAGCAAATTTTGCAATTTCGTTTCCGTCAGCATCTTCTAAAACAACTTCATATTGAAGTGTTTTGGCTTCATTTGATTCATTTTTAACTTCAGATTCAGCGTGAATCCTCGCTTTTTGATCGACAATATTGAAATCTTTCGCATACACATAAACTCCGGTTGTTTGTAAATTGGAGTAGAGTGGAAGCGTTTGATAAGTTTTCGCCGTGATGTGCAATTTTACATTTTTCGGAATACCGCCGTAATTGGCATTGAAGTTTTTATCGTTCCAACGATAAGTAGCATTAGTCGATTTCTGGCGATAATCCCACGAATTATCAATGCGTAATGCAATCACATTTTCTTGATTTCCGAATTTTATTTTTTCCGAAAGATCAAAACCAAAAGCCATTGTTCCGTTTTCGTGCAGTCCTATTTTTTCGCCATTCAGATAGATTTCTCCTCCTTGACGAATGCCTTCAAACTCAATAAAGACTTTTTTGCCTTCAAATTCTTGCGGAATTTTAAACGACTTTCGATACCAAACAATTCCGGTGGTGAGCTCTTCAATAGAAACCCGAAAAGCTTCTTCCTGATTGTAGGCGTGCGGCAAACTCACGCTGGTCCAATTGGCATCATCAAAATTCATTTGTGCTGCTTTTGGAACATCGCCTGTTTGAAATTTCCAATCAGGATTAAAATTGAATACTTGTCGGTCAAATCCTTGCGCATTCAATTTTAATAAACAACATAACAGAAGGATTAAGCTTGGTAATGATTTTCGGAAATGCATAGGCTTATTTTTTCGCTTCTTCCGGCAAATAAATATAATCGCGGATATAGCAATTTCTAATTTGCTCTAAGTTTTCGGCAACCGTTAAAGCATTCACTTCTGCACCTTCTTTGTTGGTGTGCGTATGGTCTTTTGGAAAATACGCTTTCACTTTATCTTTTCCCATAGCTTCGTATTTCAGCGCTACAGCATCATTCAGATTTACAAAAATGGCATCCATTTCTTCTGCGGCTTGTTTTGCTAAACCAGCATAATCGTCGTCATTACGCTCTACTTTATCTCCGTGCCAAATATTCCTAGGAACCATACTCAACACAATAGGAGTGGCGCCTTTGGCTTTGGTTTCTTCAATGTATTTTTTCATATACCAACCATAGGTGTGCACCACTTCGGTACTGTCGTTTCCAAAATCTACTATCTGCGTTTCATCGCCCATTCCGCGGATAGAACCACGATATTTTGGCGTATCAATATGTCCGCCATCGTTATGCCCAAATTGCATCAACACAAAATCACCTTCGTTTAGCGAATCTTTCACTTCGTCCCACAAACCTTCACCGCGATAGGTACGACTACTGCGACCTCCTCTAGCTTTGTTATGAATGCGAACTCGGGTAGTATCAAAATATTTTTCGAAAACAACACCCCAACCGGTAATACTATCTTTTCCATTATTTGCAACGGTAGAGTCTCCGATCAAGAAAATATCTTTCTTTTCAGGCAAATGCGTTTTTGGGTCTTTCAGTAAATATGCTTTCAAATCATTATCAGACGCAGCCAAACCTTCCGAAATTAAACTAGCCGAAAGCAGTGCTCCACGTGCCGAAGTATGCGTATGATCGCGTTTGTAAAAGTACGTTCCGGTTACTTTTTCTTCACCTATTGGATTCAAAGCGTTGACCATTCTTTCATTCAAATTGATGAAGGTAACGCCTTCTTCTTCGGCAACTTGTTTTGCCCAACCACCGTACGATTTATCGTTTCTAGACAATTTTCCGTCCGTCCAATCATTTCGAGGAATAGGAGACATAACTACCGGAATTGCCCCTTTTTCCTTGGCTTCTTTGATTACTTTACGCAAATACCAACCGTAAGAATGTACTATTTCGTGTTCGCCGGTAAGCATATTGTCAATTTCTTCGCTTTCTTCTCCAACTCCTTTAATTGTTCCACGCGCACGAGAATCATCGTTCAACGCACCGCTATCATTATGTCCAAATTGCAACAACACATAATCTCCTTTTTTTAGACTGTCTTTCACGGGCTCCCACAGACCTTTGCTCTGGAAAGTTCGGCTACTAGTGCCACCTAAAGCGTGATTTTCAATGGCAACTTTTGTAGTGTCCAGAAACTGATCCATATAATCACCCCAGCCCCAAAGTCCGCCATCACCTTTACCGCTACCATTTTTCACAGTAGAATCGCCGATGATGTAAACGGTGGGTTTGCCTTCTGGTTTTTGTTCACAGCTCACAAAGCTTGCAATAAGTAATAACACAGCAAATAACTTGGTTGTTTTCATTTTTTAGTTGATGTTTTTTGGGCGCATCCCTGTCGGGTCGGGCTGTTCGCTGTATCTTTTTTTGCCACTTGTTCAAGCAAAAAAAGGATGCCGCTGCCATCCCTTGCGCAGTTGGTTTATGTTATTTAGATGCTAGAGTTTAGTCTCTAGACTATCTTTAATTTTTTCATTTTTATCCTCTCGTGATTAACACGAAATATGATCAGGTTATTATTTGGGTGAGATCCTGAAACAAGTTCAGGATGACGATTTTGTTTCTTAATTTTTCACTACTAAAATCTATTCCTCAAAATCTCTAAAGTCAAACCATAACTTCATGGAAATACCATCATCACCATTTTTGATTCGGATGTTGGTTGGCTGACTACTTGGTCCTTGTTGTGAAAGCGGTTTGAAAGCGTGCATTCCCGGAATTTCGTACATAAACGAAATATTTCCTTCTGGGAAACTTGGGTGTGCTTTTGCTTTAGAGACTACATTTTTAGGTTTGTCTGGCGTAAATAAGCGCAAGAATAACTGATCTGATTCACTAAAAATTCTAAAAGTTTTGTCTTTCGCTTCTAGTTTTCCTGCAATGAAATTCGCGTGGTATCCTTTAAATTCTGGATAGATGAGATTTTCAAAACTTTCACCTGTAATGGTGTTGTTGTAGTCTTTGTCCCAAACATTGTATTCTACTCCGTCTAAACGGTTTTTCCAAACGCGGTACGGACCTTTTCCAAACCATTTGAAACCTTCAACAATCTCTTCCGGAAAGTCAAAAGTAAGTCCGAATTTACTAATTTCTCCCTGAAAAAATGCACCGTCAAAACCACTGTTGCGTCCGGCATTTTTCAACATAATAGCTTCCATATGCACTCTTCCGTCGTTGGTGATGGTCCATGTGATATGATCGATCCCACCATTGTAAAACACGGTAGCTACCGCATTTTCTTTGTTGTTTTTGATTTCAATTTTATCCACTTCTGCTTGCATCCCAATTGGGCGAGGCCCGTTTACAAATGGCATTTCACCTTTGGCGTTGGTGATTTTAGTAATTTCACCTGACTTTTTATCGAGCGTTATGCTTACGTTTCCGCCATTTAAAACAACTGAAGTTCCATTGTCTGTGGCGCTGGCTTTTTCTCCATTATTTTTTTGAATGAATTTTGCAGCAAATGCATCAGCGTGGTGAATTTTCCAGGTCCAGGTATAAATTTCTCTTCCGTACTTGTCGGTAGCTGTAATTTCAACCCAATCACCTTCAAAGAAATTGTCTTTTACAGGCATTTTCAACTTACGTGTTTCTCCCGGTTGAATGTCCGAAACTTCAAAATTACCTTTATAAATGGTTTGTACTTCAGCATCCACATACAAGAAATTTTTAGGTACCTGTTGTACTTTATAAGTGATGTTGCACTCATTCAAATTGGTAAATAAATAGGTGTTTTCAACTAAGAACTCACCATTAAAAGTTTGTGTGATCTGCAAGGGTTGAAACTGCATTGGCGCCCAAACTTCTTTCACAGCATAGAAACTGCCTTCTTTTTCGCGGTGTGGTCCCAAAGCTCCGTCGGGGGCTAAATTACCTTTAGAATCATATTTTTGTTCTCCTGTCCAATCGGTTCTTAAGACGGCTTCGTCACTAAAAACCCAAAGGAAACTTCCGGCAAAAAGCGGACTTTTACTGTAATGTTCCCAAAAATCACGCAATCCGGAACCAATTCCGTTATCGTACGTTCCGTGCATGGTTTCCGTTGGAAAAAATACATTTTCACCACTTCCAAAACGGTGCACTCCTGTTTGAAAAGTAGGGTAGTGGTGCGCATCCCAACCGTTGAAATCTGACCAAGGATGAATCACAATTCTGTTTTGAGGATCGTATTTTGAGAAATCATTATCTAATTCGTAATTCCAACCGCCTTCATTCCCTTGATCCCAAATAATCACTGACGGATGGTTGACATCGCGCTGAACCATTTCTTTGATCAACTTTTGTCCGGTTTCGGTGTCATATCCATTTTGCCATCCGGCTAATTCGTCTAACACAAAAAGTCCTAGCGAGTCACAAACTTCCAGAAAATGAGTGTCTGGCGGATAATGAAAACGCACCGCATTCATATTCATATCTTTGATGAGGTTTACATCTAGCAAGCTGATACGCTTGCTGGTGCTTCGCCCGGATTCTGGCCAAAAAGTGTGGCGGTTGATTCCTTTCATTTTTATTTTGGTGCCGTTCACGTAAATTCCATCACGCTTTCTGAATTCTAAAGTTCTAAATCCAATACGTTTTTTGATAGAATGTAAAACTTCTCCGTTTTTCTTAAGATCGAATTGCACCCAATACAAATTAGGATCTTCCGGATTCCACGGATTTATATTTTCAAACTGAACTGAAATTCGTTGTTTTTCAGTTTTTTTATCGAGTTCTTTTGTGAATTTTTTGAAACTCGAAGAAGAAGCACCATCTGCAATCAGCGAAATTTCAACTTCTGCATTTTTAGGAAGATTTTCAAACTCAAAATCGGCTGTTAAATTTCCATTTGCTTTTGCATCAATGGCCACGTGTTTGATGTTGGTTTTTGGTAAAATAGTTAACCAAACGGGACGGTAAATTCCGCCAAACAACCACCAATCAGCATAACGCTCGGCTCTATTTACATTATGATTTTCGGAATGTTTCCAAACGTGAACTTCCAATAGATTTTTTCCTCCGTAATTGATCAAATCTGAAATATCATAGCTGAATTCATAAAAACCACCCTGATGTTTTTCGCCGGCCAGTTTTCCGTTGATTTTCACTTCCGTATCAGTCATCGCACCACCAAAATTGATGATTACTTGCTGATTTTTATATTCCTGCGGAACTTCAAATTCATATTTATAAAAACCTTCTTCTTTGCTAGGTTCTTCCTGGTTCAATTCTTTGTACCAACGTCCGTAAGTGTAGGTTCCAAAGCCTTCGGTTTCCCACTGAGAAGGAACTCCTATTTTTGTCCATTCGCCTGAATTCTGTCCGTCGGTTACTTTAAAATCCCATGCTGTTTGATGCTCAAAATCAGGACCTGATAATAGGATTTTTTGCGTTTCCTGAGCAAACGAATTCAGCATAAAAAGAAGCGTAGCAGGTATGGCAAGTTTGGTTGTTTTTTTCATAGTTTAGTTTCCGTATGGTTTTTCGCTTTCAAATCGTGGACTCATTGGAAGTGTCCAGTCTGCAATTTGATTTGGTTTTTTAGGATTGTAATTTGGAATGTTTGGCTTTAAAAACTGAACCAATTCCAAGTGTTGATTTTTAATTTCCTGAACAATTGCCAACGCAATTTCATTGGCGCCAAATGTATTAAAATGTGTATTGTCTTCTAGTTTTTCGGTTTGTCCTGGAAAGGTGTTTGCCGGATATTGAACAAAGGCATTTCTTGAATTTTCGTCTCCCCAACTTTCGTACATATCCGTAGTTAGTTTGGTTAAATCTATCAACTGAACATTTAATTCTTTAGCTACTTTTCGCATCGCGTTAGGGAAATCACCATGGGTTGGCTTTAGTTTTCCGTTCTCGAAGAAGCGTCTTTGGGTAGGCGTTAACAATACCGGATTTCCGCCTTTTGCTCGGACTTTGGTAATGTATTCTTTCAATAAATTGGTATACAAACCATAAGCGCCGTTGCCTTCGCCCTTTATTTTTTCATCATTATGTCCAAACTCAATCAAAACATAATCCCCTTTTTTAAGTTCTGAAAGAATTTTTTCCAGGCGTTTTTGTCCTTTGAAAGAGGGGAGTGAAGCTCCGGAAGAAGCATAATTACCAACCACTGCTTTGTTGTTAATGTAATTGGTGAAAAATTGTCCCCAAGAAGCCCAAGGTTCCAAATCCTGGTCGGTTACTGTGGAATCGCCTGCCAAAAATAAAGTGGTAACACGGTTGAGCGGTTGAATGTTGATGTGTTCAATTGTAACTCCTTCAGAGAACTCTAAAGTAAGTTTGTTATCCCAATTTAAAATTCCAACTTCTCTTGATTTTAGTTCCATTTTATAGTTGGCGCCGTCAATCTCGGTATAGTGTAAATGTACATTGAAGGTGACCGTTTCTTTAGTGCCAGCCGGAATTTGTAACTGATCTATCATTAATCTTCTAGATTCTGCTTTTACGGTGACTTCTGATGTTTTTTCAGGAGCACAAAACGTGATGGAAATTTGATAATTATCTTCCGGAAGATTTACAGAAAAATAGGTGGGTGCTGTTGTTGTAGCTCCATTTTCGGAGAATAAGATGTCTTTTTCTGTTTGAAAATCGAAACCAAATTTTTGATTATCTATGTATGAAACACCTGATGTTATGTGGTGATCTGCTTTGTTTTTTGTTGTAAATGAAAACGTTTGCGATTTTACGCTAAAAGTTGTTAGCAGTAACAAAATGCTTAGGTAGCGATACATCATTCTGAAATATTGAAAGTTTAAAGCTAAGATATTATTTGCAGAAAACCCAAGCATCCTGTACTATGATGATTTTTGTTAGCTATGGCATGTAGAATACTTCTTTTAGCGGAATTGCCACGGGCGATTTGTCTGCATTGGTTTCCATAATATCGGCCATGTATTGCCACCATTTTTGCATAATAGGATGTTTTGGTAAGTTATCAGAAGTGTGGTTTGTTTTCAATTCCTGAACTCCAAAAAGTGTTAAGGTTTCTTCGTCTAGAAATATGTGGTAGTTGGCAACTCCAGCTTCTTTTAAAAGAGTTGAAAGTTCTGGCCAAATTTCGTCATGGCGTTTTTTGTATTCTGCTTCAAAACCTGGTTTCAATTGCATTTTAAAAGCAACGGTTGTCATATTATTTTATAGGATTTAGGTTAATAGATACGTTTTTATTTCTATCGCAACTAATTACGCCGTTGGTATACGTAAGCGCTGCAATTTGAATAACACTTCTTCGGGTATTGTGATTGTCTATTCCATTGTTTTCAGGAGTTCTTCCCGGGTGTGTAAAGTAGAAAATATAGGCTTTATCGTCCTGAACAATTACATCTGCGTGACCTCCTTTTACGGCATCATCCTTGCCTGTTCCCGGAGTTTCCAGAATTCTTTTTTCCTGAATATGCCAATGTTCTAAATCATCTGATTGAAAAACGGAAAGTCCTTTCCAGGAATCAATAATCATCCAGTTAGTTCCTTTCCATTGAAAAATTTTAGCCCCTTCGCCTCTTGTATCAATTACTTTTTTTCCGCAGTCTTTCCAATCATACAAATTAGGACTATCGGCATAATACATAGATTTGTTATCATTTTCATTGTTGTAATACATGCGCCAGTTTCCGTTGGGTAATTGAAATACACTCGCATCTATACAACGCTCAGAAGCAAGTGTTAGTTTTGACTGAAATTTCCAATTGGTTAAATTCTTAGAAGTGTAATGAGCTATGAATCTTGGATGATACCAACCTTCGAAAATACCGGGAACAATGGTAACATACATGTGGTAAAGACCTTTATGATATACAACATCTGGTGCCCAATAGGTGATTTCATTTTCAGGAATTTCATTGAAACCTTCAAAAGTACAAGTGCCTTCGTATTTCCAATGTGCTCCGTTAATAGAGCTTGCCATACCAATTTTGGTGCCGTGAACCCAAGCCACACCACCCAGATTTTCTGTTTTAGCTCTACGGTTGGTGTAGAACATAAAATACTTGTTTTTATTTCTGTTGAATACAATAGCAGGGTCTGCAGCACCATCTTCTATAGGATCTACAAAAATGGGTTTGTCGGCTTTAAAACCGTGTTGTGCAATAGCTGATAAAGTTGCAATGCAACAAAAAAGTGTAAGTAGTTTTTTCATCATATTATTTTAGCGGAACATTAACGTTTGGGGTGTCTTTGTTAAATTCGGTTTCTAATTGTTTTTTAAGGTGCTCAGCAATTTCCGGATGTGTTGTAATCACATTTTCGGTTTCGGTAGCATCTGTTTCAATATTGTATAATTCAAATTCTGTAGCAGCATTCAGATGTCTGGTTCTAATTAATTTCCAGGGTTTTTCAATATAGCTTTCCTGAAGGTGTCCCCGCACATAAATAGCATGATTGTTGACTTCTTTAGAATTTAGCATGTTTTTAATAGAGATGCCTTCTACATTATTAGGAAGGTTTGCTGCTGCAAAGTCAATAAATGTAGGCATTATATCGGTAACGGCTATGTAATTATTGTTTTTATGATTTTTAAAATGATTTTTCCAATAGACAATGGCAGTTACACGAATGGCGCCTTCGTAATTACTTTTCTTAAAATCTCTGAGCGGAAAATTACTTCCTAGACTGTCATTTGGACCGTACTTTCCATTGTATTGTGTGGTAGGATACCAATTTTCCTGAGCACCATTATCACTCATAAAAAGTATGATGGTATTTTCTAATTGATTTGATTTTTTGAGTTTGTCTATAATTTTTCCAAAGGAGGCGTCCATATGCGCCATGGCTGCAGCATAATCTCTTCGACTTTTATTTTGAATGAATTCATATTGAGATGTCCATTTTTCTGGTTCTTGAAGTGGAATGTGCGGAGCGCTGTATGCTACTTGTAAAAAGAAGTTTTTGGTAGTGTCGCGCTGTTGTAACCAATCAATAGCTTCTTTGGTAATAAGGTCTGTGGCGTGACCTTCTTCTTCAATCAATTTGCCTTGTCTGTACCAACTTGGGTCTCCATTTTTATAATGATGTGCATATTGATCTATTTGTCCGTGCAAAAATCCGTAAGAGTAATCAAAACCGTATGCTTTTGGGCCACTTTTGGGTTGTAAGCCTAAATGCCATTTGCCCATAAGGGCCGTTTGGTACCCTGCTTTTTGTAACATTTGTGGAAGTGTAGCAATAGAATCGGGTAATGTTTTTTCACTTCGACCGCTAATAGGGGCTACAATTCCCATTCTACTGGCAGGCATTCCGGTAAGCAGACTAGCTCGGGTGGGAGAGCAGGTTGGGTTTACATAGAAACGCTCTAATTGTATGCCGTTGTTAGCCAATGCATCAATGGTTGGAGTTTTAATTTCAGATCCATGAAGACTTATATCGTTCCAGCCGGCATCATCAGTAATTACAATTAAAAAATTAGGTTTTGTGGTAGGTAGTGTACTTTCAGTTTTTACTTTTTCACAACTTGTAAAGAGCAGTAAAACAGATGTGAGTACCCCAATATATGTATGTGTTAACAATGGTTTCATTAAAAGTATCTTATAACTAAAAAGGCAATAAGATCTTCTAGGAAGATCTTATTGCCACTAACCAAATATAAAACAGCATGAGTATGCTAATTCTCTAAATTAATATCCCGGATTTTGAACCTCTTCACGTTCTTCTTGTGATAGTGGTTGTCCGTTAGATTGCAGTGCATCTATATAACTTTGCGGAATAGGTCTTAGTAAGAACTTTTCGGCAACGTTTGCTGCTGCATCGGGGTTAAAAGCTTGTGCTCTTTGTACCAGTGTTTCTGTTCTACTAAGGTCTACCCATCTGTGGAATTCTCCCATTAATTCACGAGCTCTTTCGTTTAAGATATAGTGAATAAACATTTCTGGTTTTGAACTAACTCCCGAAGGATAAATTTCTTCATTAGAGGCTGTAGTACCCGGTGTAAATACATCTTCGGTAATGGTCATTTCATTTTGTGTACTTTCCATGGTACTATCATCAATATTTTCAGCTAAATAATAAACCCAACCTCTGTCTTCACCAGCTTTATAGGCTGCTCTTTCACGAACTTCGTTAATGAGATTCACCGCTTGACTGTAATTTCCCATTCTACCGTATGCTTCTGCAGCAATTAGATAAGTTTCAGAAAGTCTGGCAATAATACCATCTCTTGTTCCTTTTGCATCGTTATAATTGGTGCGGAAAGGGTCTAAATATTTTGAAAGAGAAGGATAGGTGCTAATGTCCCAATCTGTAGTTGCACTACCTGATTCGTTGAAAGAATATCTTGCCAAAATAAGTGGTGCATAACTATCTTTAAAATCCTCTGTGAACCTTGTATCATCTTCTTCATTAATTATGTAAATAGCAGCAGTATCACCTACACTAAATTTTAATTGCCCTACTAAATCTGGACTAGGAGCATTTTCTGAATCCCAAACAGGAACATTATTGGTATTTTGTGCAATGTAAGAGGTTTGGAAGCTTTTGTAGAATCTACTATCATTTTTGCGATCAAAAACGTCTAAGCCATATTCTGTTGGTCGTAAACGTTGAAATTCTCTTCCATCATTTAAGTTTCTTGTCATTCCTGGAAAGAATCTGTATACCGATAAAAAGTATAAGTGGGTTTGGTTACCATATCTACCTAAAAGTGACTGATTGTTATCAAATTGAGCAGCAAGAATGATTTCAGAATTTGTTTCGTTTGGACCATTTACTGAAGTATACTCAAAAAGGTCATTATAATCTGACGCTAATGAATTTGGAGAGTTTTCTATAACCTCCATGGCATAATCAGCAGCGTTTTGAAGATCACTAGATTCAGTTATGTCAGCATTCAACTCACTAGCTCTTGTTAAATATGCTTTGGCTAAAAAATGTTGAGCAGCAGCTTTGGTAATTCTACCTTCTTGACTTTCAACTTCTGGAAGCAAATCAACAGCAGTAGTTAAATCGGCAATAATCAAATCGAAAACCTCTGCTTTTGTAGCACGTGGAAAGTCTGCAATATCAGAAGTAATTGGATCTACAGAAATTGGAACTCCACCAAATTGTGTTACCAATTTATAGTAGTCAAATCCGCGTAAAAAATAGAGTTCACCCAAACGAGTATTGCGAAGCGTTTCGTTGGAATTTGCAAGTACCGTTGGAATTTTTGAAATACCAATGTTCTGCAAATTGATTTGGGCATACATATTATCCCAGTATGGTTTTAAGTTCGCCGTCTCCAGGGAGTTTAGATTTCCGGAATAGGTGTTGTAATGCACATGATTGGTTCCTGCAGCATTGGTAAACGTATCTGTTCCGTAGTTTGTAAGGGCATAGGACCATTCATAGTTAAAATGAAATCTTAGACCTTCATAAGCACCGTTTACAAGTTCTTCAATACCTTCAGGAGTATCGTAACGTTGTTGTGTAAGTGTAGCAACCATTTCTTCTTCCAGAAAGCTTTCAGAACAAGAAGCTAGTGCCGATAAAATGAATATGCTGTATATAAATTTTTTCATGATATTAATATTCTTATCAAATTAATTATAGCGTAAGATTTAATCCGAAAACAAGATTTCTTGTCGTAAGTGATGTGTTGTTTCCGCCAAAGTATGAGTCAGGATCCATAAAATCTGTTTTAGCATATAGCCAAGGATTTATAGCCTGTACATAAACTTTAAGGTTCGATATTCCGTATGGATCCAATTTTTCTTTAGGGAAATTGTATCCTAAAGAAACGTTTCTTAGTTTGATGAATGATCCGTCTTGGTAGTTCATAGAACTGTAGTATAGCGGCACACCTCCATTATTATAATCTGCCGCGGGATATGCGTTGGTAGGATTATCTGGAGTCCAATAATCTACTGCTCTATGAACATATTGCCCTTGTAAATCAACCGCACCACCAGTTACAATGTAATCCCATCTAGAAAAGAAGAACATGCTTAAATCCCAATTTCCGTAAGAGAAAGTATTGGTAAAACCACCAGTATACTTTGGTGTAGATGTTCCAAGAATTTGTCTATCGTTTTCAGCATCTATAATACCATCACCATTTACATCTTCTACTCGAATGTCTCCAGCTTCAAAATCATGACCATTAGCATTGAAGACTGCCATTTCATCGGCATCTTCAGTTTGCCAAATACCTATTTTTTTGTAATCATAGTAAACCGAAATTGGTTGTCCAATGAAACGTAAGTTGTTAATATCATCTACTTTACCATTCACTAGTTCCACAATTTCATTTTGATTGGTTGTGAAAGTAAGGTCAGATGTCCAACGGAATTTATTGGTTTCTACATTTACGGTGTTTAAAGTAAGTTCAAAACCTCTATTTCTTGTTTTTCCTGCATTTACGGTAATAGAACCGTAACCTGTTACCGAGTTTGGAGACTTGCTTAAAAGGATATCATTTGTATTGGCGATGTAATAATCTACAGAACCTGAAATTCTACTTTTTAGGAGTGAAAAATCAATACCTAAGTTAATCTGTTGTGTTTTTTCCCAACCTAAATTTGCATTTGGAATACTACCGGTACTAGTTCCTTTAGGATCTCCAGTTACATACCCACTTGCTGGTGTACTACCAAAAACATACGGTAACCTAATGAGACCTCCTGCAGTTCCGTATGCCCCAACTGCGGCATTACCTACGGTACCATAACCAAGTCTTAGTTTTAATTGTTCAATAGTGTTATTGTCTTTTAAAAAGTTTTCTTCCTCCATTTTCCAAGCCAGTGCCAGCGAAGGGAAGAAGTCCCATTTATTACCTTCACTAAGAACCGATGCTCCATCAGATCTACCGGTTACGGTGATCAAGTATTTATCCATTAAGTTATAATTGATACGAGCCATGTACGAGGTAAGTGTATTTTTAGAATAACCAGATCCCCAACCATCTAAAGCACCATTATTTGTAGAACCTAGATTGTGCCATAACTGACTATCATATGGTAAATTACTGGCAACCATAGAAGAGTTTTCAGTTTTATAGCGCGATGCACTTTGTAATAATGTTACACCGATTTTATGATTCTTATTGAATTCTTTATCATAGAAAACTTGATTTTCTAAAGTCCAAGAAATGGTTTCTGTTTTGCTGGATCTTGCATAGTTTGTTGATGATGAAGAACCACCACCGCGTAAACTGGATTCCGCAGATTGAAATTGACCATTACGGTAATTAGCAACGTCTGGGCCAAAAATAGTTTTGAACCTTAAACCTTCCATTAAGTTAATTTCAGCAAAGAAACTACCAAACATTCTGCTTGTGGTGTTTTCATTAATGGTGTAATCATAATCTCTAATTGGGTTAATGATATTTGGGTTACCTCCTGGGTTAAAAATGTATTCGCCATCTTCATCATAAGGTAAAGCCCAAGGTAACATGCTTAAAGCAGCACCATAAAGTTGAGAAGAACCTCTAGAACCTCCTTGTGCATAACCATAATTTTGTACGCTGTAAATAGCATTGATGGTACCACCAAGTTTAATCCAATCAGTTGCTTGTACTTGTAGACTTACTAAACCAGTATAGCGTTTATAATCTTGGCCTTTGATACTTCCTAGTTGGTCTAAATATCCTCCAGAAACGTATCCGCTCATTTTTTCAGTACCTATGTTTGCACTTAAGTTATATTGCTGCATCATTCCAGTTTGCGTCACATAGTCAACCCAATCTGTAGTTTGAATATTATTACCATTGTATACTGGAACTTGAGAAACTCCCCACAGAGCTTGTTCTTCTGCAGTAGTACTTCGCATTTCAGGAATTAGATTATCTCTATCGATAAATGTATATCCATTAGCGATATTGTTAAATGCGGTAGCATCAGCTCCAAAGTATTGGTAGTCAAGGGAAGGATCCGCATATTTAATGGTGTTTCCGCTTCCGTCTACATACAATCCGGCATAGCGTAAGGCATCTCTTTGGTATTCTAAAAAGTCTCCCGCATTCCAGTAATCAGCTCTGTTATGAATGTTTTCAAAAGTGACCGAAGTATCAAAATTTATTTGAGTTCTTCCCTCTTTACCTTTTTTGGTCGAAACGAGTACTACACCATTTGCACCTCTAGAACCATAGATGGCTGTTGCAGAAGCATCTTTAAGAATTTCTATAGATTCAATATCACTTGGATTCAACATTTCTAATCCTCCTGATTGTAAAGGAACTCCGTCTACTACATATAAAGGAGAATTTCCTCCTGAAATAGAACGACTACCACGAATACGGATAGAACCAATTTGTCCAGGACGTGAGTTAGATGAAATGTCAACTCCGGCTGCTTTACCTTGAATACCTTGCAAGGTATTCTGAACTGGAAAAGCATTTAGATCCTCAGCCGAAACTTGTGCAATTGCACCAGTAACATCACTTTTCTTTTGAGTTCCATATCCAATCACTATGACTTCATCGAGTGCATTGGCATCTGTCGTCATTTGAATATTGAATGTAGTTTGATTTCCAACTGTTTTTTCAATAGATCTCATTCCTACGAATGAAAACACAAGAACATCTCCAACGTTTGCGTTGATCGAGAAATTTCCGTCAAAATCAGTTTGTGTACCGGTTTTGGTACCTTTAATAATAACGTTTACACTAGGCAGTGGAACGTTGCTCTCATCTGTAACTGCTCCAGTAATTGTTTTTTGTTGCGCTGTGGCACTAAAAACAACTAAAAGCAGAAGAAAAAACAGATTTTTTCTTAACAACTTATTTTTCATTTCAAAGTCTATATTATGGATTTCTACTTCAAAAGTATTTTTTAAAATTTTGTTAACTATCCTGTACTATACTGACATTACATCATTTTCGATTAATAAAAGGGATGATTTATTGAATAAATGGTAATTCAATATACGTTATGTCTAGTATGGAAGAATGTGAAGCAATGTTCTGGAAGTAGAATAACTAATGTTGAATAAAAACAAAAAGATGACAGGTCACAAAAGTAACCAGTCATCTCTATAATGAAAGCTAACCAATAAAAACCCTTATAATTATTTAAGCAACTTTATGAAGTAAAGATAAAAAAGGTACAACGTTTTCGTATCCTGTACATTCCTGTTTTTAAAACATTTTTTTTAAACCTTCCCATTGAACGTTCCAGTTTCCATCTTTAGGAAATCCCGGATTTTTGATTTCAGAACCATCCCATCCGGCGCACATTAACGCAATAGTAGTGAGTAAACCTCCATTTCCAGGTAAATATAAAGTCAAACGTTCTTCTTGATAGTTATGTCCGTTGGGCAAATAGGTGTTGGTTTGCACGCCCATAAACAAGGCGTCAATGGCTTTTTCGGGCATGCCTAATCGGGTGGCTGTCATGGCCGTCATAGGAAAATCCCATCCCCAGGTATCTTCCCAAGTCCAAACATTCCAAACTTTGTCAAATGTTTGTTGCATAATTTGTTGGTTGAGTAGGGGAGTTTTGGGTAGCATGCCAAAAGTACCTAAAACGGAAGGATGATCTGTTAAATATTCAGCATTGGTATACGAATCCTTAGCAGAAGCCGTAGCCAAATATATAGTGTCTTGAACGGGTAACGAACTCATATGTGTGGCAACTGTAGCCCATTTTTCAGGTACTTTGGCTCCTAAGCGTTCTTTCCAAAGCATGGCGGTTTGCAATGCCCATTGCCAGTAGGCTAACTCATAGGTAGGATTGTAAGTTTCCATTTTAGGGAAACGTTCTTGAGCAGGAATCACGCCCGGACCTAAATCATAACTATTGGTTTCCGGATTGAAATGCGCAAAAGATGCCATAAAATCTGCTGTAGCAAAGACGCGTTCAGCATACATTTTTAAAGTTTCCGAAGTAGGTTGATCTCGGTATAACAATTCGGCATACGTGATAAAATGCGGTTGTTGCCATACCAAAAATGCACCCACGGAAGACGGACCTTCATTTCCGTACGGATCGGTCATTTTTTGCCATCTGGCGCCTTCAAAACCCTGTCTTTTAGCTAATTCTTTGGCTTTGTAAAACACCTTCTCATACCAAGGAAGTGTTTGTGCTAAATATTCCGAACGTCCCCAAAGCGGAAAATGTACGCCATGCCACCAGTGCATTTCTAAATGCGGTTTTCCGTACCAGCTGTTGTAGGTGAGTCCGGTTTCTTGCGGAGGCATTTTTCCGGTACATTGCAGCTTGGTCAAGTATTGCGAAAGTACCACTCTGCGCTCTAATTCAAATGCGCGTTTGTCTTTACAATCTGAAAAATCTACAGCGGCGCCGCTTTGCCAAAAAGCTTCCCAGTTGGTTGTGCTATGTTGTTTGATGGTTTTAAAATCAGTATCATGTATTGCTTTTTCTGAAAACTCACAGCTGAAAGCAAATTCTTTTCCTTTCTTCGGAATTAATTCAAAATACTGAGCACTTTTTTGCTGCAATTTAGCTTTGCCGTCCCATTGAAAACCAATATGGTATTGTAAGGAATCCATTTGATGTAAAATAACAGCTTCACTTTTTTTGTTGGAAGTAATGCTAGAAGTATAATCTAAATCATCGGCTTGGTAACGTGTTCCAAAATCTTCCCAACCTCCTGTAGGATATGGAATTCGAAGGGCGATTTTTAAGCGGTCTTCAGCTATTAAATCTGATGCTACATGAACTCCAATCACATCATTTTCTTGATGACAGGCAGTGGTTACTTTTACCGGAGTTCCTTCAATCTCAAAAGAACTCGTGATAATTCCGGTCCAAAGATTTAGTTGTTGGTGTATGTTTTGAAGATCGGAAGGCTTGGCAATGCTTCCATCTTTTTTGATGATTTCAAAACCTAAATTTCCCAATTGCACCCGGTGCGGATTTGCTCTAAAATAGTTGACGGCTTCTCTGGCATGAGCCGGAGTTTTGCGTTGTGTGGCATAACTGATAGTTCTACCGTATTGCTCGAAATTAACCAGTGTTTCTTCAAAAGTGTAATTTTCGGTATTCGGGTAACTGTCCCAGCCCCATTCAGACTCGGTTCCTAACGGAATTCCTTTTTCATAAAATTCAGGAAATGTTTGCAAACCGGTAGCATCTACGGTGAAAGCAAAAGCACCGTTTCCAACACTCAAAGAGGCCAGCGTGTCTATTTTTGTAAGTTCAACGTTATGCCTGCTCACGACTGATTTTCTATCAATTTGTGCGTGTAAACAGCTAAAGCTGAATACCAATATGCTAAGTAAGTTGATTTTTTTCATCTTATTTGCGTTGTAAAGTTAAGCTCATGAGTCCCATCACCACATCGTTTGCAATAGAAGTTAAAGTGATGTTCTTCAACGTTTTTTTAGGGTTCAAAGGAATATCTAAAATAGTGGCAGCGCCACCGTCAATAGCATAATCAGAGTAGCCATGAATAGGTGTATAGTTTGAAAAATCAGTCCTAATTTTTCCCGATTTTAAGTACAGTCGCAACGGTTTTGGTGCGTCTGTAGTAAAAGCGTAGCCATCAGTGTAATAATCTTGTTCAATAGGCCACCAATTTTCCGGATTTTTCAGCGGTAGTTTTTCCGTAGATCCATCTGTATACTGCACGGTGACCATTCCATTGGTAATTCTACTTTGCATTGGATTTGTGGTTCCGGCGAGCAGCAAATACGCATGTTTGGCTTTGCCAGATAATGGAATTTTAATTTCCTCCGGAAAAACATCCCACTGTGATGTAAAAGCTATGTTGGGATTCACTTTTGTTTTTGGAGAACGAAACGGAATTCCTTCCGAAGTGGTAAAAGAATTATCCGTATTTAAAAGCTGTTGCAAACCAGAATCGTCAATCTGTACTTCTTTTGAAATCCACGGATAACACCAATTTCCAATGCCTGTAGTAGGCAATTGCAACGTTGGTCTTTGCGGTCTTGGACTTGAATATTGATTGTTGAAAATGTCTTTGATATTACTGTTGAAATAGCTTTGTAAATTCACCATTTCATATGTGGTTTTTTCAGTTGTTGGTACTTCCCATTCCTGAAATTCTAAAGCAAAAGTTCCTTCTTTCGTGGTAAACAAAAGGCGGTTGGTTCCCGAAGTCACATACGCTAACGGCAAGTCCACATCAATTTCCGATGCAGCAGCGATGCTAATGGAGCGTTTTGATTTTCGAGAACCCATAACCCAAAGGTCGCCTTCCATGGCTTTTTTGGTGTTGTTGCTCAGTGTACATGAGATGGCGTTTGCAGTTCTTTTATTTTCTAAAAGCACTACCTTGGGTTGAATTTTCACAGCAATTAATTCCCGCCATGTACAATCTCTTTGCGTCAACGTTGCAAAAAAGCTTTTGTTTCCTGTGGTGTTTTTAAAGTGAATTGTATTAGAATTCAAATCATACGATTCAATAATTCCTTGCGGATCGGCAATAGTAACGAGTTTGGCTTTTCCGGTTTCGATGTGAAGATCGCCGCCTTCCGAAACAGTGTTTTCATAACTAATTGGACTAATCCTTGTTCCTTTTTCGTGAATGGCTATTTCATAACTGGCTGCATAAGGTAATTTCAAACTGATTTTTGGATGGTGAAACGCTGTTGTTTTCCATTGAAAATCTATTTGTTTTCCGTTCACTGTTATTTTTTCTATTTGATCTTTT
Source organism: Pustulibacterium marinum (assembly GCF_900116665.1). Classification (GTDB taxonomy): domain Bacteria; phylum Bacteroidota; class Bacteroidia; order Flavobacteriales; family Flavobacteriaceae; genus Pustulibacterium; species Pustulibacterium marinum. The sequence continues at coordinate 223,570 of NZ_FPBK01000002.1, forward strand.
TCCACGGGAACTTCAAAATACAATTCCAGTTTTTTAGCCAAATTTTGAGTTATATGGTAATACTGAATCGAGTTTTCTTTTTTGAAAGCTACGCCAACATTTGGTAGCTGTAAGGAAGCGTGTTTCCAACTTTCAGGAAAACCAGGAACAATATTCAAAGTATTATGCAACGCATCTGGACGAATCCCGAAAAGTCCTTCAGTTAAACTTCTTGCAGCCATTCCAATGGGGTCTGCAAAATCTCTGTACAATTCACCACGCATGGCATCGTAAAATGACAATTGCTGAAAACTCCCGGGTGAAGCACCCAAATACATACTTTCTAGCAAAGCACTTTCCCATAGTTTATAGGCTTTTTCACTATTACCGCCTTGCCAATAAGCCAGTGCCATATGCAGATTTTCTGCCAGCGCTACGTTGTTAACAGACCAAGTGTAAGGTTGCCAATTGGTAGTGGCTATTAATTCTAAATCTTTTTTGAATCCGGTTGCGTTTACTGGAATATGTGGAATTTCATCCGTTACATATTGCAATAATTGTTGCGCTTGTTCCGGTTGTAAAACAGCTTCATCAATGGTGTGATACACACTCCAAATTCCGGGTTGCTCATGTGGCAATTCATTTCCTAAAAGATCTTTGTATTCGGCAACAATTCCTTTTTCGGGAATCCATAATTCTTTTTGAATAGCAGTTTGAATTTTTTCTGCTTCTTTTTCATAGGGTTCAGGATTTTCACCTACAATCGAAGCCAATTGTGCTGCAGTTTTGTTGGCGCTAAAATTGTATGCCGAAGTATAGCTAACACCACTTCCTGCGTATTGTAACGCATCACTAGCCCAAATGGCAGCGTAGGCATCGTAAAGTCCGTCACCATCGGTGTCATAATTTCTTTTTTCCCAAGCCAAATGTCGTTTGATAGCTGGCCAGGTGGCTTTGATAAATTCAGTATCTCCGGTCCAATCAAAATGTTTCAGCAATTGATCAAAAAAGACCAAATTCATATCGTAATGATGGGCTTTATCATTCCGATTTGGATGTCTGCTGATGTAGCCACTGCTAAACATGGAGTTGCCAATTTTTTCTACTTGACGTGCCATAAAACGTGAGGTGTCGGGCACTACCGGACCCGTTTTAGGCGAGGTTACTTGTGAGTTGAGATAACTTGTAAAATGAGTTTTTGCTCTATCATGCCAACCTAAGGGATCTGCAACATACGCACCACGCCAGGCATTCAAATGCATACGCCAGGCCACAGCGCCATGTAAATATGCCGGATCTTCCCAAATTCCGTCAGCAGCAATGGCCAACGCTCCTCCTAAGGTGTTGAGGTACGGATCTGGAGTTGTTAATTGGACTCTATTGCGAATGGTTTGTGTTTTTTCAATTCCTTTTTCAAAATCTTTTGATATTTCTGTATTAGAAGATAGGTAGGTGCCTAATTTCCAGAAGTAGGCTGTTTCGCTGGTTAAGGTCAATTTTCCGGTAACAACAGGAGTTTCAGTTTGTGCAGAATTCCATAACTGCGCTGGAGTGTTAAGTTGATTGGCATCTGCTATTTTCATTGTTGAAGTTGGAAAATATCCTTGAATGGTTCTGGTATTTTGTTGTGTTTTAGTGTCCCATTTAAAGTTCAATTCAAATGAATCTTGATGGAGTTGATAAGTATTGTGTAAACAATATTCAGGCAATAGATAGAAAACCGATTCCGGATCGGCACCAATGTCGCCATCTCTGTGAAATTTCTTTCCAGTTGCACCACCGTAAGTCCAGATAAGCGATACATTTTCAGGAATTGCTTCCGTAGTAACTTTTAGCACAAACCCTTCCGCATCTGCTAAGGCAACCAATTGTAGTTGCAATTTACCGTTTTGCAACAATGCATCCTGAATGGTATATAACATGGTTCCTGGAATATACGAAGTGGTAATGCTATCCGCTTTGGTAATCCATTTACTTTGATTGGCTACTTGTATTCCAATTTTAAAATTTCCGCTCATTCCCGGCATGTACATGGCAAATTCTGGCAAGTCACCCGCCTCAACCCGAAATCCAGTATTGGTGCCGTATAATGCACGATTGAATTTTCTGTTTCCAGCAACCAACTGAAAAGCAGTTCCGTTGGGTTTATAGTGAATTTCTCGTGGTGTATCATGCCAAGGATTTTGAGAAGATTCGGTTTGAGATTTCATGGAAATCGACCAGAATAATATCACTCCTAAACAGATAAATTTGAACATTTTTTAAGGCTTTAAATTGAATTTTGAAGAGTCTCTTCTTGGATTTACATATAAAAAAGACTTTCCCAAAATTGAAATGGGAAAGTCTGTAAACAAAAAAATAAACCCGAAGCTGTAAAGTTTACAACTGCGAGGCTTCCCCCTTATTTTTTTGTTGTATCCATTTACTAAATATTAAATAAAGAACTCCACAACAAATCCATGCAGGAAGTGTTACAAACGATAAGAAAACGTTGTATTTAACCGATATGAAATAAAAGATTCCGAAACTTAGCAACCATGCAAACAATACGGCATAGTTGAAGTTCATATTCTTTTTTTCTGCATAGAAAGCTTGAATGCCAAATTTCTTTCCGAAGAAATATTCAAAAACAATGATGGCACCTATTGGAGCTAAAATGAATCCGTAAAGCGCTACAAAATCTAAAAGTTTCATAGCAAATGCAGGAAACAATCCAGCTATAGTAGCTACTGCACCTGCAATGATAGTTACCCAAAAGCGTGAAGCCTTTGGAACAATTGCTTGAAATGCTAACCCAGCTCTATAAATTGTTGGATTTGCAGTAGTCCATCCGGCTAATAAAACAGCCAAAATTCCAAAAACACCAATGGCATTGTAGGCCAAAGGACCCGGAGCTACTCCCGGCGCATTTCCACTAGCTAAAATAGCTTGCGCTTCTGGTGTTTTTAAATATACAGCATATAACAAAGCAGCTGAAATCCATGCTATGTAATGACCAATGTAAATTCCGGCAGCGGTAGTCCATCCGGCTTTTGCTTTTTTGGCGAATCTGAAAACAGATAAATCAGACATTCCTATATGCATAGCAGCATTGGCAAACCACGACCATAAAAATACATGCCAAAATGTATATTTTATTTGTCCAGGAAAAGGTTCAGAACCTTCTCCCCAGATATTCCAAAAATCAGAAACGCTAGAAATGTTTAGGTTGATTAAGGAAACCACTCCACAGGCCACAAACGCTAAAACAATAATAGGACTCATCCAGTTTGCTGCCTTAGCAACCGTATCATAACCTTTGGCAGCGATAAGCGAAATCACTGTACCAATAAGTAAAACAATTATTATCCAAGTGAAACCATTAGGAAGTGTATCGGTCAGTTTTGGCATTTCCATATTGAACGGAATTCCAACGGCGGTTGCAGATACGGTAATCATAGCACCTGCTAAAAAGCAGAATAGAATTCCATTGGCCAAATTATATCCGGTTACTAATTTTTTTCCGCATATTTTTTCAAGATGATAATACAAAGTATATCTAAATTTGGTACCGATTTCTGCCGTTAAAAAACGCCAGCTAAGCACGGCCATAAAGTTACCGAGTAGCAGGCCAACAATTAAATCGAATGCACTCACACCTGTGGTTAAAAATAGTGGACCAATCACAAATTCGGTTCCTGCAGCATGCTCGCCTGCATACATTCCAAGGAAATTTTTCCATCCCATGAGTTTACTCTCTGGGACACGCTCTCTTTCAAATTCAGAATTCGCTTCTGTGATCACTTCTTCTTCTATGTGGGCTTGACTCATAACTTCTTCCATAATTACTTGACTAAATAGTTTGGTAAATCTTTTACGTTTTCGCAACAAACTTGTTCCATTACTTGCTGTAATTGCATTTTCAGCATTTCTATCACTTGATCTCCACCTTTTTCACCTAAAGCACCAACGCCGTACATAAAACTGCGCCCCATAAAGGTGAAATCGGCTCCGCAGCTCATAACTCTTGCAATATCAGGACCTGAACGAACGCCGCTATCTAGCATCACTGTAAGTTTGTCTTTGTATTTAGGAACGATTTCTTTTAGTGGTTTGATGGTAGATTCTCCGGCATCTAACTGGCGACCTCCGTGGTTGGAAACGATGATTCCGTCGAAACCTAATTTAACAGCTTCTTCGGCATCTGCTTCCGAAGCAACTCCTTTTAAAACCAGTTTTCCTTTCCATTGATCACGAATCGGTTTTATTTTTTCAGCATTTAAACGACCAGAAAAAGTAGCATTCATCCACTTTCCTAATTGTTTAATACTCATGCCGTTTTCCATATATTTTTCCATGGTAGCAAAGTTGGGCTGACCATGTTTTAATGTTTCCATTGCCCAACGAGGTTTGCCTAAAACTTGAAAAACGTTGCGCATGTTCATCTGTGGCGGCATGGCTAAACCGTTTCTAATTTCTTTTGGGCGATATCCAAACGTGGGAACATCACACAACACAACTAATACATCACAACCCGATTCTTCTGCTCTGGAAAGTATATCTTTTCGTAACCAATCTTCAGCAGGATTGTAGAGTTGAAACCAATAATTTCCTTCGGTCAACTCAGCTATACGTTCAATACTGCTAGTAGTTACGGTACTCAGGACAAATGGAATGTTATGTTTGAAAGCAGCTTTGGCCAAAATTTCCGGAGCATTGGGCCACATTAAACCTTGCAATCCCACAGGAGAAATTCCAAAAGGAACGCTGTATGTTTTTCCGAAAAGTTCAGTTTTCAAATTGGCATTTCCATAGTTTTTAAGATAAGTAGGCTTTAGTTGAACTTGTCTTATTTCGTCTGTATTTCTTTTAATATTGATATTTTCATTGCAACCACCATCTAAATATTCAAACGCAAATTTTGGCATGCGCTTTTGGGCACGTTCTCTCAATGATTCTATAGACGGATATTCGGTATTAAAGGGGAACGCCATAATTAATGCATGATATTTTTAAAGATTAATGGTTGTAATTCTTTCATTTTATAGTGTGTTTGCAAAAAGCCATCTGTAATTTCTTTGTTGGAAATCACCATGGCTGCACCTAGTGCCGAACCAAGCGGCGAATGTGTGCTTAAAACTTTGTATTCACTGAAATGGTGAGACATGAGTTTCATAAACACATCGTTATCGGTAAAGCCGCCATCTATGTAAATGGTTTTGATAGGCGAATTGCCAATGGCATTGGTAATAGTATGAATTTGCAGTTCCATCAATTCAATCATTAATTGATGATATGCCTCTTCAAAAGTTTCAAAAGATTTAAGATCTGTTGCCTTTAATGTTTTTCGTTTCAAAGAAATTCCTTCAAATCGAAAATAGATTGAAGGTTTTTCTATCAACTTTAAATACAGTTCTTGATTAAATTGAACTGTTCTATGATAACCGTACTCTTTGCCGTAATATTCACTTAATTTTTCTACTTGAATTCGGTATTCATTACCCATAAAAAAGCGTGAAGCTTTTACTCGTTTTCCATCGGTTCTTAAATAATTCAGACAATTATTTTCAATATCTTTCTCTTGTAACTGTTCTTCATTAAACGGATTTAACGAAATACTCCAAGTTCCTGTAGAAAGTAGTAGAAAAGGTTCTTTTTTACTTAAAATATATGGAAGCAGAGCAGAAGAGCTATCGTGAATACCTACTCCAATTTTGATTTTTTTGTCCTTATATACGGTATTTAAACTTGCCGAAGTTGGTACAATTGAGCCAAATAATCTATCAAACCCCTCATCTAAAACCCATTGGTGATAATCACCTTTTTGGTAATCCCATAAATTTGTATGACAACCAATGGAAGTGTACTCACTCACAGGAACTCCGGTAAAAAGAAATGATAAATACTGAGGTAAATGCAAGCTGTATTTTACTTTAGCAAACGTTGTAGGGTATTTTTCCTTTAACCAAAATAGTTGTAAACCGCTATTTAACATTCCAGCTTGAGGCGAAGCTGTTTCTACAGCTATTTGTAACTCACTACCATGTTTTTCATAAAATGAAGTAAGAATTTCTTTTTCTATGGGCTTGGTGTAATTGTACAAAGGAAAAAGTACATTTCCTTTATGATCTAGGTGTACAAAACTGGCTCCATATGTAGAAAAGTTAATAGCTTTTATTTCATATTCTTCAGAAAGTAAAACTTTGTGAAATGTTTTCTGAATCCATGTTGTAAGCGCCTGAAGATCTTCCGTAGGATATTGATCTTCGTCTAATGTCAATGGAAGATGTGTATATTCTCGAAAAACTTCCTGATAATGTTTATCAAACAGAAAAAACTTTTTGTTTGTTTTACCAATATCAAAAACGGCAGTTACTTTCTTTTTCCCCATGTTATTTTCTTATTGCCTACAAAAGCAATACTTCTTTTTGAGTTTTTATTGAAATTATAGTCCTGTTGCCTGAACTTCTAAACCTCTTTCATCTATGAGTTGCTGACGAACCTGAAATGCACGATAGGCTTTTAACGGATCTACCGCACCACCTGCTTGTTCGCGAGCAGCTTTTAAAATAGAACGTACATCGGTGTTGTAAGCATCTTGTAAAATTTCCTGACATTTAACAACGTCATTTTCTAATTGGGCAGTTTTCAAAGCTTTTTGGTCTACCAATAACGCTTTGGCGTATGCCATTAAAATTGCTTCTAAAGATTGAATAAGATCTTCTAACGGATCTTTGATATTGTGACTTGCGTCAATCATCCAAGCTGGATACGGGTTTTGTGGATTGTTTTCCATTCCGTATACCAATTCATTAAAAATTAAGAATAAAGCATATGGTTTGATGGAGCCTACGGTAAGGTCATCATCTCCGTATTTACTGTCGTTAAAGTGAAAACCTCCTAATTTTCCTTTGTGCATTAAGGTAGCCACAATCTGTTCTATATTGGTATTTGGTAAATGGTGCCCTAAATCTACCAAGGTGTACGCTCTTTCTCCACAAGCATTTGCTAACATAAAAGAGGTTCCCCAATCTTGAATAGTGGTACTGTAGAAGTTGGGTTCATAGGGTTTGTACTCAATAAATAACTTCCAATCTTCTGGCATGGCTGCATAAATTTGTTGCAAACTGTCTTCGGTGTTTTTCAAAGCAGTTTGAAAATTTAATTGCCCGGGAAAACTAGCGCCGTCTGCCAACCAAACTGTTAAACTTTTAGAACCTAATGCTTTTCCAATTCTAATTACTTCTTTGTTGTGTTCCACAGCATATTCTCGAGCCCTTTTATCGGTACTGTTTAACGAACCGTATTTATAAGTTTCTTCTGCGTTTGGCTGATCTTGAAATGTATTAGAGTTCATAGCATCAAACACAATTCCGTGATTGGCGGCAATTTCTTTTATTGCATTGATATCTTCAGGAATATCCCAAGGTATGTGAAGAGATACAGTACCAGCACTTTTGGTTAAAGCATGAATAAGGCCAACATCATTTAACTTTTGTTCTAAAGTAGCGGGTTCTCCTCCATAAGAAAAGCGTCCAAATCTTGTTCCTCCAGCACCTAAAGCCCAACTTGGAATAGCCACTTGGAAATCGGCTACTTTTTTAATAATGGCATCGATATCGATTCCTTTTTTGGTAAACTTCGATCTTAAGAAATCGTTTTCGTGTTTGTAATCTTGGTTACACGATTTGTTAAAATCGGCTATTTCGTTTTTTGATAGTTTCATAACAATAGTATTGGTTGATTTGTACTAAAAGTAATACAAATAAATTGTATGATTATAAAAATCGTACAATTTTATAAGGATAAATCACAAGATGAAAAAAAGTCACCTTGTGATTTATGATATTTTTTAAATTATCTCACAAAAGCATTGGCCATACCACCATCTACATTAATGGTATTTCCGGTACTTTTATCTAAAATTCCGATGCAAGCAAATACTCCGTTTGCAATATCGTCTGGTAAAATAATTTCGTTTAATAAATTTCGCTTCGCGTAGTGCGCAGGTAATTCTTCTACCGTAATTCCATATGCTTTGGCACGGCCTTCTGCCCAGGCGCCTTCCCAAATTTTACTACCAACAATCACTCCGTCTGGATTTACGGTATTTACACGGATTTTATCTTTGGCCAATTCAGCAGCCAATAAACGCGTCATGTGTTGCTGTGCGGCTTTTGCTGTTCCGTAGCCTACATTGTTTGGTCCGGCAACCAATCCATTTTTACTAGCAATGTGTACAATATCACCGCCTAAACCTTGCTTGCGCATAATGTCTACAGCTTTTTTAGCCAATAAGAACTGACCTTTTACTAATACATTTTGAAGCAATTCCCAATCGCGAATTTCGGTATCTTCTAAAGATTTAGAGATGGCTAATCCGGCAGAGTGAATTACAATATCTACACCTCCAAAAACTAAACAAGCTTCTTTGTAGGCTTTCTGAATAGAGTTTACATCGGTTACATCGCATAGAGCGGTAGCAACTTCGTCTCTTTTATAGGTTTTGAATGCACTTGCCAAATTGTCTTCATTAATATCTGTAAGTACCACATTAGCACCTTCGGCTACCAATTTATCCGCAATTGCTTTTCCTATTCCGCCTGCTGCTCCGGTTACCAAAGCTACTTTTCTGCTCAATGGTTTTTCGGCGGGCATACGTTGTAATTTAGCTTCTTCTAGTAGCCAATATTCAATATCAAAAGCTTCTTGACGCGGTAATGAAGTGTATGCTGAAATTGCTTCGGCTCCACGCATTACGTTGATGGCATTGATATAGAATTCACTGGCAACACGAGTGGTTTGCTTGTTTTTAGCAAAGCTGAACATACCAACTCCCGGATAAATAATGATGACCGGATTTGGGTCTCTCATAGCCGGACTGTTAGCGTGTTTACAGGTTTCGTAATAGGCTTTGTATTCGTTTCTATATTTTTCGAAAGAAGGATTTAGTTTTGCTAATACTGCTTCGGTATTCGTCAGATCTTCATCTGTAGCTAAATCTAAGATCAAGGGTTGAATTTTGGTACGTAAGAAATGATCTGGACAAGAAGTTCCCATAGGAGCTAATCGTTCTAAATCATTACTGTTAATGTACTCTAATACCACATCGGTATCTGTAAAATGACCAATCATTCTGTTTTCAGAAGAAGCCAATCCTCTTAATAATGGCATTAACTGAGCCGCTTTTTCTTTACGTTCTGCCGGTGGTAAGGATGCTAATTTTTGTCCGCCAAAAACACTTCCTTTTTCTTTTATTTTCTTGTTGATATATTCAGAAGCGGTTTCAATTACTTCTAAGCTGTTAATGTAGCATTCGTAAGAGGTATCTCCCCAAGTGAATAAACCGTGACTTCCTAAAACAATTCCACGAATTCCCGGATTATCATTCAAGCATTTTTCTAGCTGTAACCCAAGATCAAAACCTGGTCGTTGCCAAGGAACCCAACCCATAGTGTCTCCCCAAATTTCTTTGGTAATTTGCTCACTATCTTGTGCTGCGGCAACAGCAATCAAAGCATCTGGGTGAAGGTGATCTATATGTTTAAAAGGAAGTAAACCATGTAAAGGTGTGTCTATCGAAGGCGCTTTACTATCAAGATCATAAATACAATGGTTAAAAAGGCCAACCATGCGGTCTTCATCAGCTAAACCACCATATACATTTTTCAAATCTCTTAATCTATTGGTATACAAACCGGCAATACCTTTACGGGTAAGTGTACCAATATCTCCACCTGAACCTTTCACCCACATTACTTCTACCTCTTCATTGGTCAACGGATCTTTTTCTATAGTTTTACAACTTGTGTTTCCTCCACCATAGTTAGTTATTCTTAGATCGGAACCTAAAATATTTGATCGGTATAGAAACAATTCTACCTGATCATCTCCTAAAGATGCTGTTTTGGCTTCATCCCAAAGATAATCTACATACTGAAACGTTTTTTCCATTTTATGATTTAATTTCATTAAGCTTTTCAAATGTAGTTGTTACATTTTCTGACTCCATCCTGTGCTATACTGCTTATTTTAATAATTTTTATATCTTGTTTTTGAAAACTTATAATTATTTTAGAGAATTAATAGAACAGACTAACCATAGTATAAATGTTATCGAAAACCTTTGAGATTACCATAGACTCAGAATCTCGGATTCCAAAATACAAGCAAATTGTAGATTCCGTTATCAATGATATTGCCCAGGGAAATATAAAAATAGGAGAGCGTATTCCTTCTATTAATGAACTTAGTGAACATTTACTTTTAAGTAGAGATACCGTAGAGAAAGCATATAAACTTTTAAAAGAAAAGAAGATTATTGTATCGGTAAAAGGGAAAGGATATTACACATCTAAAACCGAGTTGATTTCCAAAACAAATGTCCTTTTTTTGGTCAATAAGCCGAGTACATATAAGTTGATGATCTATAATTCTTTTGTAAATACACTAGGAATTAATGGGCATGTAAACTTGTTCATCTATCATTGTGATGAATCATTATTTGTAAATTATTTAGAGCGCAATATTGGATATTACGATTATTACGTAATAATGCCGCATTTTAGAGATGAGAACCTAAATCATTTGAGTTATACGGATAAAGTTATTAAAACTTTGGAGCGTATACCTAAGAACCAACTCATTATGCTAGATAATACGAAGCCGGCTATTAAGGGCGATTATGGGTCTATTTATCAAGATTTTAACGATGATATTTATAGTGCTTTAAAAGAAGGGTTAGATAAGATAAAGAAGTATGACAAGATTATTTTGGTATACCCATCTTCATCGGTAAACCCATATCCTAAAAGAATTGTACACGGGTTTAAAAGGTTTTGTATTGAGTTTGATATCGATTTTGAAATTCTGGATGAAATTTATGACGATATGGAATTGCAAAGTAAGGATGTGTATATAACCATTCAGGAACGTGATTTGGTTAATTTGGTTAGGCAAGTACGTGCTAAAAATCTAGAAATGGCAAAGGATATAGGAATTATATCCTATAATGAAACTCCGCTTAAGGAATTATTAGGCATCACAGTTATTAGTACAGATTTCAAAGCAATGGGAGAATCTGCGGCATATATGGTGTTGAAAAACAAGAAAGAAAGCGTTAAAAACGTCTTTAAGTATATCGAAAGAAATTCTTTGTAGCTTACGATGCAATCGATTACTTCCGTTAAAAGCTCAGGATACAACAGGATAGCGATACTGAAAATTGCTGGTAATTTCACACGATAAAAAGAAAACGTTTTCGTTTGAAAAGAATACAACTTTAAATGAATTTTATTAAAAATAGTTTTGTGTGTATCTGTGCCATGGTGAGCTTGCAAATGGCAGCGCAAACCACCACCACCACAACAACAACAAATGCATGGCAAAATACCAATAACGAAGCCAAACCCTGGACTCGCTGGTGGTGGATGGGAAGCGCCGTAGACAAGCACAATATTAAAAACCACTTGGTGCAATTTCAAAAAGCGGGTCTTGGCGGTGTAGAAATCACACCGATTTATGGAGTAAAAGGGGAAGAAGCTAATTTTTTAGAATTTTGGTCTCCTGAATATTTAGAAGTGCTTTCATATACCATTAAAACTGCCGATAGTTTAGGTTTGGGCGTAGATATGGTATTGGGAACCGGTTGGCCGTACGGCGGTAAGCAGGTAAATCTGGAAGATGCTGCTTCTAAACTGGTTTACAAGAAAATTGATATCAAAAAAGGAGAGAAGTTTGAAGGCTCCATACTGCCCGAAAAAGCCAAACACCTTACACTACAAGCGGTCATGGCTTTTAGCTCTAATAAAGCAGAAAACATCACAGCGAAAGTAACGGCTGAAAATACCATTAAATGGAAAGCTAAAAAAGGAGATTATACTATTTATGCCTTGTTTTTAGGGAAAACCGGACAGCAGGTAAAACGAGCAGCTCCAGGGGGAAAAGGCTATACGTTAGATCATTTTTCACACAAAGCGTTACAAAACTATGTCAGCTTTTACCATAGCGCTTTTGCCAATATGGAAGAACGCCCAACCACTATTTTCAACGATAGTTATGAGGTGTACGGAACCACGTTTACGCCTGATTTTTTAGCACAGTTTGAAAAACGTCGCGGTTATAGTTTGTTACCGCATCTAAATCAATTGTTGCTAGAAGAACCCGACGATATTGCTAATCGCATCAAGTCCGATTTTAGAGAAACTATTTCTGATATTTTACTGGAAGAATTTGATAGACCGTGGACCAAATGGGCAAACGGTTATGGTATGAAAACGCGTTTACAAGCGCATGGTTCTCCCGGAAATTTAATCGATTTGTATGCTTCTGCAGATATTCCAGAATGTGAAACCTTTGGTTCTATGCCGTTTGATATTCCCGGATATCGAAGAGATCCTGAAAATATTCGTAAAGGTGATGCCAATCCCATTATGTTGAAGTTTTCGTCTTCGGCAGCGCATATTTCGGGCAAACCCTTAACGTCATCGGAATCGTTTACATGGTTGCGAGAGCATTTCAAAACCGCTTTATCGCATACCAAACCAGAAGCAGAAGAGTTGTTCTTAAACGGTGTAAATCACTTGTTTTTGCACGGTTCTACCTATTCGCCGGAAAGAGCTGCTTGGCCGGGATGGAAGTTTTACGCATCCGTGAATTTTAGTCCGCAAAACACCATTTGGGCCGATGCCGATGCCATGTTTTCTTATGTGAAAAATGTACAAACGTATTTGCAAAAAGGAACTTCAGACAACGAACATTTGGTGTATTGGCCAATTCATGACGTATGGAATTCCTATTTTGAAGGCAAGCTGTTTGTGCAGTTAAAAATACACTCGTTGGAAGAGTGGTTGTTGCCCACCAATTTTTATAAACTCTCCACAAATCTTATCGAAAAAGGCTATACCATTGACTTTATCTCAGACCGATTTATTGAGGAAGCTAAAGTGGTAAACGGAGAAATTCAGTTACCGGGCGGTACTTTTAAAAGTATCATTATCCCAAAAAGTAAATTCATTCCGTTGGCAACTATGCGAAAATTACAAGAACTAAAAGCAGCTGGCGGAAACATTATTTTTGAAGGATTGCCGGCAAGCGTTCCCGGATTTTTTCAGTACGAAAAGCAAAACAGTCAATTACAACAATTGCTAAAAGAGGTTTCGGTTTCAGAAGATGTGTTGGCAAGTTTAGCAGCAAACAATAACCAACCGGAAACCTTGGTGACTACTGGATTAAAATTCATCAGAAGAAGTTACGAAGGTGGTAAAATCTACTATTTAGTCAATCATACGGCGAAAAAAATAGATACGCTGATTCCTTTAAATACAAACGAAAAAGAAGTATTGCTGTTAGATCCGTTAACGGAAAAAGTAGGGAAGGCTAAGGTTGTTCAAAAAGGAAATCAAACGTTTATCAAATTGCAATTGGCTTCGGGCGATGCTATCATTGCGCAATCCGGAGATCATTTTGATGTGGCAGAGTGGACGTATTTTGAAGAACAATCGAAACAGTATGCCATAGAAGGAAACTGGGAATTGACTTTTGAAAATGGCGGACCAACCATACCGGAATCAATAGAATTGTCAACTTTAACCGATTGGACAAAGATCAATGAGGAAACAACCAATTTTTCAGGAACAGGCGTATACACAATTTCCTTTGAAAATCCGGATGCGAGTGTTCACAATTGGAATTTAGATTTAGGGAATGTTCGCGAAAGTGCTGAGGTGTATTTAAATGGCGAATACCTGCAAACACTTTGGTCAGTACCGTTTACTTTACAGCTTTCCAACCTAAAAGAGGGAACAAATCAACTCACGATAAAAGTCACCAATTTGGCTGCAAATCGTTTACGCGCTAAGGAAATGCGAGGCGAGGAGTGGAAGAATTTCTACGAAATTAATATGGTAACCAAAGATTATCAAAAATTTGATGCCACACTCTGGAAACCAATGCCATCCGGGTTGTTGTCTACCATCAATTTAATTCCATTAAAAGAAATCGATTAACGAGAACTATGAAAAAAATATATGCATTTTGTTTGGCTGCTTTGAGTGCAGCAAGTGTCACGGCGCAAGAAGCTATCAACCGTGAGGAAGTTTTGAAAACCCTGGAAACCACCAATGGATATTTTATGAAAAAGTGGCCCGATGTGGGCAAAACCATCATCACCAACAAAGAACGTCCCAGCAATATCTGGACACGCGGTGTGTATTATGAAGGTTTGATGGCTTTGCACGAAATTATGCCAAGAGATGTGTATTACAAATATGCGTTAGATTGGGCCGATTTTCACCAATGGGGATTCCGTAGTGGTAATGAAACCAGAAATGCCGATGATTATTGTGCAGCTCAAACTTATATAGATTTATACAATTTACAACCAAATCCAGAGAAATTAAAAAACACAAGAGCTTGTATGCAAAAGTTCTTACATACACCGGAAGATGCCGATTGGGATTGGATTGATGCCATACAAATGGGAATGCCGGTGTTTGCTAAAATGGGTGTTTTAGAAAACGATGATCGCTACTTTCAGAAAATGTACGATATGTACATGGAAACTCGTAACGAAATTGGTGGACACGGATTGTTTCATGAAGTCGAGGGCTTATGGTGGCGCGATGCAGATTTCGATCCGCCATACACAGAACCTAACGGAGAAGATTCGTATTGGAGCCGTGGAAATGGTTGGGTAATTGCTGCGTTAGCTAAGGTGTTGGCGATTATTCCGGAAGGAACTATTGGAGAAGAGCAATACAAAAGCGATTTGAAATTAATGGCGGAAGCCTTGGTAAAAGTGCAACGTAAAGATGGATTTTGGAATGTGAGTTTACACGATCCCAAGCATTTTGGAGGCAAAGAACTTTCGGGTACTGCTTTGTTTGTATACGGAATGGCTTATGGCGTAAACAATGGAATTCTCGATAGAAAAACCTATCTTCCTGTGATTGAAAAAGCATGGAATGCTATGGTTGAAAAAGGGGTTCACGAAAACGGATTTTTAGGTTGGGTACAATCTACCGGAAAAGAGCCTAAAGATGGTCAGCCGTTGGCTTATGACAAAACTCCAGATTTTGAAGACTACGGATTAGGATGCTTTTTATTAGCAGGAACTGAAGTATATCGTATCGAAACCAAATAAAGATGTATAGAATAAGTTTGTTGGTTTGGCTGTTAGTGAGTGGTTTGCTCAATGCACAAGATGCAGAAATTGCTATCTGGAAAGATCATATTCCGGGAAGCATTAGCAATCCAAACTATCAGGAAGAACAACAATTTAAAGACGGAGAAATACGTGGCGTGAGTAAGGTGACAGAACCTACCATCAGTGTTTTTTTGGCCAAGGAAAATCCGCAACAAACCGCTGTGATTATTTTTCCCGGCGGTGGCTACAGTCATTTATCCATTAACAAAGAAGGATATAAAGTAGCACAATGGTTAAATACACAAGGAATTTCAGCCTTTGTAGTGAAATATAGATTACCCGATGCCAGTATTATGGAGAATCCTGCTGTTGGTCCTTTGCAAGATGCGCAGGAAGCTATCAGAATAATTCGTGCTAATGCTGAAAAATATCATCTCGATCCATCTAAAATAGGAATCTTAGGGTTTTCCGCAGGCGGACATTTAGCTGCTACCTTATCAACGCATTTTGATGAAGAGGTGTATACTTCAGCATACAAAGTAAGCGCCAGACCCGATTTTTCTATATTGATCTATCCGGTGATCAGTATGCAAGAAGGCATTACACATCAAGGTTCTAAAGATCATTTATTGGGCAAAAAGCCTTCAAAAAAAACAGTTACCCATTTTTCTAACGAAACTCAGGTAACTGCCAACACACCGCCTACGTTTTTGGTGCATGCGGTAGACGATTCCGGAGTCCCAGTAGAAAATAGCATCAACTACTTAAAAGCATTAAAAGCACATGGTGTCAAAGCAGAAATGCACTTGTACGAGAATGGCGGACATGGTTTTGGTTTAGGAAGACAAGTAACCAACAATCAATGGCCGGAAGCTTTGTTGAAATGGTTTCAATTACATAAAATTTTAAAATAAGATATGATGAAAAAGAAGTTGTTTTTGTTCTGTAGTTTATTTGCACTTTTTGCACATGCTCAAGATGTATATCTGTTTAGCTATTTCAAAGGAAATGGAGAAGATGGTTTGCACTTGGCATATAGCGAAGATGCTTTGCACTGGAAAGCATTGCATGATGACAAAGCAATTCTAGAACCCAAAATAGGAGAACAAAAACTCATGCGCGATCCGTGTATTATTCGCGGTGGCGATGGAAAGTTTCATATGGTTTGGACAACGGGTTGGACAGAACGTGGTATAGGATATGCTTCGTCAGACGATTTAATTCATTGGTCAGGACAAAGATTACTTTTTGTAATGCATGATGAAAAAACAGCTCGTAATTGTTGGGCTCCAGAAATTACTTATGATGAAAAATCAAAGGAATATATGATCTATTGGGCCACTACGATTCCGGGGAAGTTTCCTGAAACGCAATCGGAAATGGAAAACGCATACAACCATAGAATGTATTACACAACCACAAAAGATTTCATCAATTATACGCCAACCAAATTATTATATGAGCCAGGGTTTAATGTGATAGATGCCACCATTCAAAAAAAGGGAGATAAGTTTATCATGTTTTTAAAAGATGAAACGAGAGAGCCGGTAGCAAAGAACATTAAAATTGCATATGCTGATGCTTTAACTGGTCCGTATTCAGAGGCGAGCGAGCCTATTACTGGAAATTATTGGGCAGAAGGGCCTACTGCGGTAGCAATTGATGGATCATATATCGTATATTTTGATAAATACAGAGATCACAAATATGGCGCTGTAACTTCTAAAGATCTCAAACATTGGGATGATATTTCTGATGAAATTCAATTTCCGTCAGGATTGCGTCATGGAACGGTATTTAAAGTGACCAAAGAAGAATTTGAGGCCTTGCAGGAAAACTTATAGCCGTATTCACAATTAGGTTACTTTTTTAGAAATTTCTATATTTATCCTTCGCTTCAAGAAGATACAAATGACAATAACCTGCGCAATTATAGATGATGAACCAATGGCGTTGAGCCTGGTTGAAAGTTATGTTGAGAAAACTCCTTTTTTAACGCTTAAAAATAAGTTTAGCAGTGCTATTGAGGCGATGCAAGCCATTCAAGAAGAGCCTGTTGATCTCTTATTTTTAGATATTCAAATGCCCGATCTTACAGGAATTGAATTTTCAAAAATGTTACCAAAACATACACGCGTAGTGTTTACAACGGCTTTTGATGAGTACGCTATAGATGGTTTTCGTGTAGAAGCGCTAGATTATTTGTTGAAACCTTTTGATTATGCTGAATTCTTAACGGCAGCGAACAAGGCAAGAGATTGGTTTTCTTTGGTGAAAAAAAGTGAACATTCAACTTCAGAAACCACAAAAATTTCAATGGAAACAGTAGAGGAGAAGAAGGAAAAAGAATTTCTTTTCGTAAAATCAGAATACAAACAACTGCGCATAAAGCTTGATGATGTATTGTATTTTGAAGGCTTAAAAGACTATATTAAAATCTGGTTGAAAAACGAATCTAAGCCTATTCTTACCTTAATGAGTTTAAAATCATTAGAAGAGGAATTACCGGAAACTGATTTTATGCGCGTACACAGATCGTTCATTGTTTCACTCAAAAATATAGATGTAGTAGAACGTAGCCAAATTGTGATTAACAATCAAAGAATTACCGTTTCCGAAGCGTACAAACCAAAATTCCTTGAGTTTATCAGTAACAATTCGCTTTAATTAACTTTTTTGATAACTCGCTCGGTTTGCCAAAATAGTTTGCATATTTTGGTTGCTCCAACCTGCCAAAGCATCTACATGGGGTAGCAAACTTTTACCTAAATCTGTAAGTTTATATTCCACTTTTGGCGGAATTTGAGGATATACTTTTCGGTTTACCAAACCATCTGCTTCCAGATTTTTTAAAGATACCGACAACATTTTTTGAGAGATATCTCCAATTGCTTGGTGAATTTCGTTAAAACGTAATACTTCATTTTGGTTTAGCACCATTAGAATGAGCAAAGACCATTTATCTCCAATTCTATCCAGTACATTTCTTACCGGACAATTCAAAATATCAGTAAAAATTACTTCTTTTTTCATTTTTAATTCTTTGATTTTCAATATAACTAACTTTTTGGTAAGTAGCTTTCGGCGTCGTTCGTTCTTGTTTTTTCTACACTAACTATTTACCTTTGACTTACCAAAAGTAAGTAAATATATTTTATTAATTATAAAAATTTAAATTGTTATGATATTAGTTACAGGTGCGAGCGGTAGTTTAGGAGCCCAAGTAGTAAATGAATTACTCAACCGTGTAGAGGATTCAGAAATTGCGGTATTGTCTAGAGATACTAGTAAAGTCGCCGAATTCAAGGAAAAAGGTATTGAAATTCGTCAAGGTGATTACAATGATTATGAATCTTTAGTAAAGGCTTTTGACGGAATTAACAAATTGTATTTTGTTTCAAGTAGCGATATTCCAAATAGAATTGCGCAACATGAAAATGTGGTAAACGCAGCCAAAGAAGCTAAGGTTGGCCATATTGTTTATACTAGTTTTCAGCGTAAAACCAACAAGAAAGATTCTATTATTGGTTTTGTTGCCGAGTCGCATATTCATACCGAAGAAATTATCAAAGCTTCCGGAATACCGTATACCATTTTAAAACATGCGTTGTACATGGAGGTGATTCCGTTATTCTTGGGAGATAAAGTGATAGACATGGGCGCTGTGTATTTACCAACCGATGATGGTAAAGTTTCGTATGCTTCCAGAGTTGATATGGCACAAGGTGGCGCCATTATTTTGTCAACAAACGGACATGAAAATAAAGAATATGAATTTGGTGGCGAACTGAGTTTAGGCATGGATGATGTAGCCAAAGTGCTTTCTGGTTTGTCTGGAAAAGAAATTGCATACGTGAGTCCGTCTACAGAAGATTTTATCAAAACGCTTTCAGAAGCTGGCGTTCCAAAAGAAGCGATAGATATTACTGTTGGTTTTAGTGTTGGAATTGCCGCAGGAGAGTTTGACGGTGCTACCAACGATTTAAAAGATATTTTAGGTCACGAATTAATCTCGTTATCTACATTTTTGAAAGGAGCTTACGATTTGCAGGAAGCATAAGCATTGAAAATTTTACAAGAATCAAAAATCCGTTTGCAATTAAGTTTGGAACGGATTTTTTCATTTATGTATCTTTCCGGAAATTTTAGAAAAGTGGATCAGCACCATTTATTAAACTACTTGTTAGACTTTATTACCGAAGAACGTTTTCAGCGTTTCAACGATATTTTACAACATAGAACCAATCATTTTACAGTAGCTACCGAAGATATTTTTCAGGCGCACAATGCCAGTGCGGTGGTGCGTAGTTGCGATGTGTTTGGCATTCAACAAGCGCATTTGATAGAAGAAAAATTTGGGAAACGTTTAGACAAAAATATTGCCATGGGTGCCGAAAAATGGGTAGATACGTTTCGGTATCAAAATAACCAGGATTGCATAGATGCGTTAAGAGCCCAAGGTTATCAAATTATTGCCACCACGCCACACAACGATTCTTGTTTGTTAAACGATTTTGATGTCACCCAAAAAAGTGCTTTTTTCTTTGGTACGGAGCGCAAAGGACTTTCGGAAGAAGTGTTGCAACAAGCCGATGGCTTTTTAAAAATTCCAATGGTTGGGTTTACAGAGAGTTTGAATATTTCGGTAAGTGTGGCCATTATTTTGCATGCCGTGACTCAAAAATTAAAAAACTCAAACGTAGCCTGGCAATTGTCCGAAGCCGAATTGCTAACCAAACAAATTGATTGGGCGCAAAAATCCATTAGAAGTATAGAAGATGTAATGCAGCGTTACCATGAATTATATTCATAAAAAAAGCCACTCTATTGAGTGGCTTTTGTATAGTATCTAGTTAAGAAAATTATTTGTTTTCTAACCATTTTCTGGCATTGGTGAATGCTTCTAACCAAGGCGAAACTTCATCTTTTCTACCGTCTGGGTAGTAAGCCCAGTTCCATTGGAAAATAGAACGCTCAATATGTGGCATGGTTACCAAATGGCGACCTGTAGCATCGCACAACATAGCGGTATTAAAGTCAGATCCGTTAGGGTTGGCAGGGTAACCTTCATAACCATATTTGGCCACTACATTGTATTGGTCTTCGCCGTATGGTAAATTGAATTTTCCTTCACCATGACTAATCCAAACTCCTAAAGTAGTCCCAGCCAACGTAGAAAGCATTACCGAATTGTTCTCCTGAACTTTTACAGACGTAAAGTTACTTTCGTGTTTGTGGCTATCGTTATGTACCATTTTACCGTGCTCTTCGTGTTCTGGATTGATCAATTCCAATTCCATAAACAACTGGCATCCGTTACAAATACCAACAGAAAGTGTGTCTTCTCTTTTGAAGAAATTCTCTAAAGCGGTTTTTGCTTTTTCGTTATACATAAATGCTCCGGCCCAACCTTTGGCAGAACCCAACACATCTGAATTACTAAAACCACCAACAGCACCAATAAACTGAATGTCTTCTAAGGTTTCACGACCCGAAATTAAATCGGTCATGTGAACATCTTTTACATCAAAACCAGCTAAATACATAGCGTGTGCCATTTCGCGTTCGGAATTACTTCCTTTTTCACGAATGATAGCCGCTTTTGGTTTAGCAGTTCCGGTAGCAATTTCAGGAAGTTTTCCGGTGAAATGACTAGGGAAGGTATAGTTTAATGCTTGGTGTTTATAATTGTCAAAACGAGCAGTTGCTGTATTGTTTGCTGTTTGTTTTTGATCGAAGAAATACGAAGTTTCAAACCAAGTATCTCTCAATTCAGGAATACTGAATTCAAAGGCTTCTTCACCATTTTTGATGCTGAAGGTAGTACCTTCCACCACATCACCAATTTGGTAGAAACGAATTTCGTTTTCAATCAATGTTTGCTCGATGGCTTTATCAGCCTGGAAAACAATACCTGCATTTTCGTTGAACATTGCTTTTACCGTATCAGGTTGTCCTAATGGAAGTAAATCAATGTTTGCAGCTACGTTTACATCTGCAAAACACATTTCTAATAAGGTAGTGATCAATCCACCTGAAGCTACATCGTGTCCGGCAACAATTTTACCTTCTTCGATCAACCCTTGAATGGTATTGAATGTTTTCTTGAATTCGGCAGCATCAGTAATCGTTGGTGCTTCGTTACCAATCGCGTTAATAATTTGTCCGAAAGAACTACCGCCTAATTTCAATCCGTCACCAGAAAGGTTGATGTAATACACATGTCCGCCATCTTTTTTGAAAACCGGCTCTACCACTTTGTTAATATCGGTACAGTTACCAACGGTAGAAATAATTACAGTTCCCGGAGCAATCACTTCCTCATTCGGATATTTCTGCTTCATAGAAAGCGAATCTTTTCCGGTTGGGATGTTGATGCCCAATTCAATAGCGAAGTTAGAACAAGCTTCTACAGCATCGTACAAACGTGCATCTTCACCTTCATTTTTACAAGGCCACATCCAGTTTGCAGACAAGGAGATTCCTGCCATTTTATCTTTGATAGGAGCCCAGATAATGTTGGTCAACGCTTCCGCAATACTGTTTCTACTTCCTGCAATAGGGTCAATAATCGCAGAAACAGGCGAGTGCCCAACGGTAGTAGCAATACCTTCTTTTCCTTTAAAGTCTAAAGCCATTACCCCAACGTTGTTTAGTGGTAACTGTAAAGGCCCGGCACATTGTTGCTTCGCCACACGACCACCCACACAACGGTCTACTTTGTTGGTTAACCAGTCTTTACACGCTACGGCTTCCAAACGTAATAATTGATTTACGTAGGTTGGAATTTCGCTAGCGGTATAGTTTAAGTCTTTGTATTTTCTGTCAACTTTAGTATCGTTCATAATGGTTTTAGGCGAACTTCCAAACATGTCAGAAAGTGCTAAATCCATTGGTTTGTCACCATTGGTAGCCGATTCAAAAGTGAAACGCTCATCGTTGGTAACTTCCCCTACAACATACATTGGCGAACGCTCGCGCTCTGCAATACGTTGTAAAGTTTCGGTATCTTTTTTACCAATAACCAATCCCATACGTTCCTGAGATTCGTTACCAATAATTTCTTTGGCAGATAGGGTAGGGTCTCCTACAGGTAATTTATCTAAATCAATTTTACCTCCGGTTTCTTCTACCAATTCCGATAGACAGTTTAAGTGTCCACCTGCACCGTGATCGTGAATAGAAACAATAGGGTTTACATCACTTTCTACCATACCTCTTACGGCATTGGCAGCACGTTTTTGCATTTCTGGGTTGCTACGTTGTACTGCGTTTAGCTCAATACCACTGCTAAATTCACCAGTATCTGCCGATGATACAGCAGCACCACCCATACCAATTCTATAGTTTTCACCTCCTAAAATTACGATGTCATCACCGGCTTCAGGAATGTGTTTTAAGGCTTGTTCTTCTTTACCATAACCAACACCACCGGCCATCATAATTACTTTATCAAACCCTAATTTACGAGCATCTTCTTCGTGCTCAAAGGTTAATAAAGAACCGGTGATTAAAGGCTGACCAAATTTGTTTCCGAAGTCTGAAGCTCCGTTAGACGCTTTGATCAAAATATCTAGTGGGGTTTGGTACAACCATTTGCGTTCTGCCATTCCGTTTTCCCACGGACGGTTTTCACTTAAACGAGAATATGAGGTCATGTACACCGCAGTACCTGCTAGTGGTAACGATCCTTGTCCACCCGCCAAACGGTCACGAATTTCTCCTCCTGAACCTGTTGCAGCACCGTTAAATGGCTCTACAGTAGTGGGGAAGTTGTGCGTTTCCGCTTTTAAGGAAATGGTCGATTGAAATTCTTTTTCGATATAGAAATCTGGTTTGTCTGCTGTTTTAGGAGCAAATTGAACCGCTTTGGGTCCTTTTACAAAGGCAACATTATCTTTATAAGCCGAAACAATACCGTTCGGGTTTTCTTCAGATGTTTTCTTGATCATTTTGAACAAAGAAGAAGGTTTTTCTTCGCCATCAATCACAAAAGTTCCGTTGAAGATTTTGTGACGACAGTGTTCTGAGTTGATCTGTGCAAAACCATACACTTCAGAATCGGTTAGTTTTCTTCCTAATTTCTTAGCAAGTCCGTCAAGGTACACTACTTCTTCTTCGCTTAAGGCCAAACCTTCAGCTTCGTTATAGGTTGCAATGTCTTCAATTTCTTTGATAGCTTCTGGCTGAATGTTGATGGTGTAAATATCTTGATTCAGTTGCTTGTATTTTTGAGAAAGCATTGGGTCGTAATCGGTAGTATCTTCAGCAACTGCTTCAAATTCTTCAATACGAATAATACCTTCTAGCGCCATGTTTTGAGTAATCTCAACCGCATTGGTACTCCATGGAGTAATCATTGCAGCACGTGGCCCAACAAAAAAAGCGTCTATAGACGCCGCGCTAATTTGTGGTTGGTTGCCGAACAACCAGGTAAGTTTTGCAATATCTTCTTGTGAAAATGCCTTGTCCGTCTGGACTGCAAATACCTTTTTTTCAGGATTTCCGAAGAAAACTATCATAAAAATAAAGTTTGTGTGTTGTATGTTTTAGCAAAATGCAAAAATACTCTTTTTTATGGAATTGTTAAGGATATTTTTTTCAATGCTTTCTAGGGGTGAGATTTGAATTTTTTAATGTAGTTTAGACGTATAAAAACTAATCGATAATGACTTATCTCAACAAATTTTTTACCATAATGTTATTGCTATTCCTTGCAGGGTGTGGGAAAGAAAATGAATTGAAAGAATTGGCCCGTTTGCCTATAAAGGAAATTAGCAGACAAGGTTTTAAAACTGAAGAAACACATCTTGATCTTAAGAAAGGAGAAGAAGTGATTTTTTATACCGATTTGGATGTACATTATAAAGATGAGTTAGTGCTTGGTTATCTTGTAGAAATTAAAAATGGAGAAGAAAGTAAGGGAATCATTCGTTTAGAGGCAATTGAAGAGGCCGAGTTTGTAGAAGCTGTAAAATCTTCTGTAAGTGATACCATCTATAGAAAATTGACAAAAGAAATAGGTTCTTACGAAGTGGAAGAAGATGGTAATTATTTGTTTAGAGCAGCTTTGATGTCCTCTCCCAATTTTACTCTTAAAATCGATAAAGCCGATTTGATCTTGAAGAAATAAAAGAATAAATAATGGTAAACAAAAAAGCCTTGAAAATTCATTTTCAAGGCTTTTTTAAATTATGAGTATTAGCAATTAAATTCCTGTGTAGTTTGAAGGAGAAATTGCTTTTAATTCTGTTTTGATAGTTTCGCTAACTTCTAACGTATCAATAAACGCAGCAATAGAATCTTTGGTGATTTTTTCGTTGGTTCTGGTCAATCCTTTCAACGCTTCATACGGATTTGGATAGGCCTCTCTACGAAGAATTGTTTGAATAGCTTCTGCTACTACAGCCCAGTTGTTTTCTAGGTCTTCAGCAAATTTAGCTTCGTTCAATAACAATTTGTTCAATCCTTTCAAAGTAGATTGTAAACCAATAATAGTATGTCCAAACGGTACGCCTACATTACGCAAAACAGTACTGTCTGTTAAATCGCGTTGCAAACGAGAGATTGGTAATTTTCCTGCTAAAAATTCAAAAATAGCATTTGCCATTCCTAAGTTTCCTTCCGAATTTTCAAAATCGATTGGATTTACTTTGTGTGGCATTGCAGATGAACCTACTTCGCCAGCTTTGATCTTTTGCTTGAAGTAATCCATAGAAATATACGTCCAGATATCTCGGTCTAGATCAATCAAAATAGTGTTGATTCTTTTTAAGGCATCAAACAAAGAAGCAATATGGTCGTAATGTTCAATCTGTGTTGTTGGGAACGAGTGGTATAGGCCTAATTTGTTTTCAACAAAGTCAGTTCCAAAAGCTTTCCAATCGGTATCAGGATACGCAACTTTGTGCGCATTGTAGTTTCCGGTTGCACCACCAAATTTAGCAGCAAACGGAATTTTACGTAAAAAGTTAAATTGCTCTTCAATACGTTTTACAAACACTTCAATCTCTTTTCCTAAACGAGTAGGAGAAGCTGGTTGTCCGTGTGTTCTTGCCAACATAGAAATGTGATCCCAATCTTGAGCCAGCGCTTCCAATCTGTTGGTTACTTCTTTTAATTCTGGAACATAAACAGCTTCAAAAGCTTCTTTTACAGAAAGCGGAATAGCTGTATTGTTAATGTCTTGCGAGGTTAATCCAAAGTGGATAAATTCTTTATAAGCTTCTAAACCTAGTGCGTCAAATTTTTTCTTGATGAAATATTCAACCGCTTTCACATCGTGGTTGGTTACGCTTTCAATTTCTTTTACAGATTCAGCATCTGCGGTAGAAAAATCGGTATAAATTTTTCGTAGTTCACTAAAAAGAGCCGAGTCTACACCTGTTAATTGTGGTAAAGGTAATTCGCAAAGTGCTATGAAATATTCAATTTCAACTTGTACTCTATATTTGATTAAAGCTTCTTCCGAAAAGTAAGCGCTTAAGGCTTTTGTTTTCCCGGCATAACGTCCGTCGATGGGTGAAATAGCTTGTAAAGACATGTTTTTTTGATGTGTTGTTTTTAATAAAGGTGCAAAGATAATGTATCTGGCTAAATATAAAAGGGTTTTCTACAGTGCTTTATGTAGCAAATACCATTGAAAGGCAACCATAGTTTTAAAGTCGTTGATTTTGGGTAGAAATGTTTTTATTTCTTCCGATGGTAATTTGATCAATTGAATGTCTTCAGACTCATTGTCCAATCCACCACCTTGTTTTACTTTATCTTCCGAAGTAACTTCAGCATAATACATATACACATATTCGGTTTGCGTTCCCGGGGACGAATAGTAGGTTCCTATATGTGTTAATTCTTTGATAGAGTACCCTAACTCTTCCATGGTTTCTCTTTTGGCGGTGGTTTCGGGAGATTCGCCTTCGTCTACCATTCCAGCCGGAATTTCGGTCATCCATGGATGTCCGTTCTGAGAAGTTGGATATCTAAACTGTTTTGTGAGCAAAAAGGAGTCGCTATCCTTTTCGTATATAAGTATTCCAACGGCATTTCCTTTGTTGAGCGATAACCTTGTGGCTTTGATATCTTTTTCTGGTTGAAAAGAATCGTGAGTTATTGTGGCTTTGGTAATTTGAAAAAAGTCATTAAAGACCAATTCTTCCTTTTCTATATTGAATTTCATCTACGCATTTTTTTGAGAACATCTTTGGCAGCAGCTTTGTAAGCGGCCGAATGTTTCTCCATATTTTCCTGTAAAATTAAGGTTAATTCAGGATACACCCAATCACTGTCTTTGCCAATTAATTCTAAAATTCGCATAGCATATGCTTTAATGGCTACTTTTTCATTTCCAATAAGCCAGTCAAAACAAACTTCTATGATTTTTTCTTTCTTTTCTGGAGTGATGATAGATCTGAAAGGATAGCCAAAAGCAATTGGAAACCTGGTTCTTTCCAAGAAATTGTAGAGAACTCTCAACATGGGACGTTTGGCGCTGTCGTGTTTCAAACGGTGTACATTTTCTACTAGCGTAGGGAAGATATAAGGAAAAATCCTAACTCGATGTAAATAAACAGATTCAAACAACCAGCAGGCCTTTACAGACATTTCTTGGTCATCGTCAAAGCAAAGTTGTATGAGCTCTCTTTGTAAAGGTCTACTTTTGACAATGTCTCTTTCAAAACGAAATTTTCGTGCTTCTTGTCGAGTGGCTTTCTCCAATTCTTCTTTCAGGTTCATGACATATAGTATTCTTTAGATGAAAAGAAATTCATATTTTAAGTGAAAATTAAAAAACTATCCTATTTGATTTCTCTAAATTTACAGCAAATAATTATAAATACTTTAAGATGTTTAAGAAAATTCTGCTTGTTCTTCTCATTGTTTTTATTCTGATGCAATTTTTTCAGCCAGAAAAGAACATTTCAGAAATCACTCCTACTACTGATTTTATAATGATGAACAATCCGCCAGAAGAAGTAGCTCAAATTCTTCAAACATCTTGCTACGATTGCCATTCCAACAACACAAAGTATCCTTGGTACAACAAAATAGCGCCGGTATCCTATTTTTTAGCAAGTCATGTGAATGATGGAAAAAAACATTTGAACTTTTCTGAGTGGGGAAAATATAATATACGTCAAAAAGCACATGCTTTAGATGAAATTATTGAAGAGGTTGAGCATAGAAAAATGCCTATGACCTCATACATTTCAATGCACGAAGAAGCTGCGATGAGTAATGAAGAAATTACAACACTTACCGAATATTTAGACAGGGCTTTAGGGATGACGGAATTGCAGCAAGAGCGCGCACATTAAAATTGTAAATGGAAATAAAAAAACTTTTGATCATTGGTTTTGTATGGCCGGAACCGAATAGTTCTGCCGCAGGTAGCCGAATGATGCAGTTGATTGAACTGTTTTTAGAAAATAAGTACCAGGTAACTTTTGCGAGTAGTTGTGCCAAAACGGCCAATGCCATAGATTTAGCAACATTCGGAATCCATTCGGAATCAATTGCCCTGAACGATGCTAGTTTTGATGTTTTTGTAAAAGCCTTGAATCCAAACGTGGTGTTGTTTGATAGGTTTATGACCGAAGAACAGTTTGGTTGGCGCGTAGCAGAAAATTGTCCGGATGCTTTGCGTGTACTTGACACCGAAGACTTGCATTCGCTGAGAAAGGGTAGAGAAGAGGCTTTGAAACGAGAAGAGGAATTTTCTAAAAAATATTTATTTAACGATCACGCTAAGCGGGAAATTGCTAGTATGTATCGGTGTGATTTAAGTTTGATGATCTCTGAATTTGAAATGGAATTGTTGCAAGAAACATTCAAGTTTCCGAAAGAATTATTGATGTATTTGCCTTTTTTATTGGCAGAAACACAACGAAATCATATTCCAAAGTTTGAAGACCGACAACACTTTATGACGATTGGAAATTTTTTACATCAGCCTAATTTTGATGGAGTACAATATCTTAAAGCTGAAATTTGGCCTTTGATCAAACAACAACTACCAAAAGCAGAAATGCATGTGTTTGGAGCCTACAAAAGTCAAAAAGTACAGCAACAACACAATGAAAAAGATAAATTTTTAATCAAGGGTTTTGCTGATAATGTAGATGAGGTGATGTCGAATTCCAAAGTTTGTTTAGCAGCACTTCGTTTTGGTGCTGGACTCAAAGGAAAATTGTTTGATGCCATGCTCAATGGTACTCCGGCAGTAATGACGCCAATTGCTGCAGAAGGAATGTTTGGCAATGAACAACCCAATGGTTTTGTAGCAAAGACTCCGTCTGAATTTGCTGAAAAGGCGATTCAATTGTATACAGATGAAACTGTGTGGAAACAAGCTCAGGAAAACGGATTTCGGGTATTAGCAAATCGATTTCAAAAGAAACAATTTCAAACGGCATTTTCAGATATGATTGAAATGCTTCAAACTAATTTAGAACAACATCGTTTGGATAATTTTACCGGTTCTATGTTAATGCATCATACATTGCAAAGTACCAAGTTTATGAGTCGCTGGATCGAAGCAAAAAATGCTTCAGCTCATTAAAAGATCAACAACTTTGCTCACTCCCGAGGAAGCTTTTTCAGCATACACTTTTAAATTTTTTCTATTGCTTTCTCCCAAGCTTGGATTGGGATCCACAAAATATACGGGAGTCTTTTTTGGTGCATAATGAATGAGACTAGCCGCAGGATAAACTTGCATGGAAGTGCCAATAATCATAACAGCATCTGCATTGCTAATTTCGTCTACTGCATCTTCTAGCAGCGGAACGGCTTCACCAAACCAAACAATATGTGGTCGCAGTTGATAACCGGCTTCACAAAGGTCTCCCACCGCAATATCTTTGGTCCACTCTCTAACGTCATTTTCATTTCCCGAACTTCTTATTTTGAACAGTTCGCCATGCAAATGAATTACTTTGGAACTTCCTGCACGCTCGTGCAAATCGTCTACATTTTGAGTAATAATAACTACTTCATGTTTTTCTTCGAGCTTAGCCAATTGTTTGTGAGCTTCGTTAGGTAACGCATTTACCAATTGTTTTCTTCTTTCGTTATAAAAACTTAGCACAAGTTCCGGGTTTTTAGCAAAACCTTCTGGTGATGCTACCTCCTTAACATCATGTCCTTCCCATAGTCCACCAGAATCTCTAAAAGTTTTTAGTCCACTTTCGGCACTTACTCCTGCACCGGTTAATACAACAATTTTCATTTTTTTTAATTCTTTGAAAACCTAATATACACAAACTTCGTATATAGAGAAAACTGCTCTACATATATGTTCTGACTTTACCATTTTCATATAGTTTTAGGTTAGGTTTTTGAATTTTCTACAGTAGATAGATAAGTGGGTCAGAACAAAGAAAGGGCTGCAATTCTGCAGCCCTTTTTATATGATTTTAGTTATTTCTAAACTTTACCCAGCGTATATAATTGCTCCATGGTTGGAGATTCACTACCACCGGCAGGTTCTAAAGTGATACCAAAGGCATCGGCTGTAGTTACGTTGGCAACTCTAAACATTTTCATATCATTTTCATCAAAGTTGTCTAACAGACCAATACTTGTTGGGGTTAAAGGATCCATGGTTAAAGACCACACTTGATATACTTTTCCTTCTGGTGGCTCTGGTAAACCTTTACCGTCTATCATTACGCTATTAGATTCTTTATCCCAATATACATTGGCAACCGATGTTGGTGCTGCCGTTTGCCCTGCAAGTGTTACTCTGGTAAAATTACCTTCACGTAATTCTTCAAAAACAGCATTTTCAAGTTTTGATTTTTCCATGTCGGTTTCCATGGCTCGTTTTTCAGAACTTACTACTTGAAAACTTTCTTGTAGGTTATTGTATTTTGAATAGATACTAAAAATACCAACCAACAATAGAACTGCGGCAGCATAGCCAATAAAAGTTATGATTTTATTGGTTCGCATATTTACCACACGACCACCTCCAATGTTTAGCGCCGTTTTGATTCTTTCGTAATTTCGGGCACTCAAATATGGAGAGGTATACGTAGAAAGGCGGTATAGTGCATTTTCTATAGCGTCCACTTCTTCTTTTACTTCTGGATGTTTCAAAATCATTTCGTGTACTTCCTGTTGTTCGTCTGGAGCGAGCGAACCGTACACATATAATTCTAATTTTCCTGATTCTATTAATTCTTCCTTCGTCATATTAACTGTCTAGCATGTTTCTTAATTCATTGATACAAGCTCTGTTTCTTGTTTTTACAGTTCCTAACGGAATTTCTAATTCTTCAGCGGTTTCCTTTTGTGTAAATCCTTTGAAGAACAAAAGATCTATAATTTTGATACACGTTGGTTTTAGCTTGTTGATGAAGTTTTTAATTCCAATAGCATCTGTTTTCGCATTCATGTTATAAGAACCTGTGATGATATGTACGAAATTATCAGTAGATAGGTTTTTTCTACTATTGTTATAGGATTTGGACCTATATTTATCAATAGCTGTATTTCGTGCAATGTTCAGGATCCAGGTGAAAAATCGTCCTTTGGAAGTGTCGTAACTATCTAGATTGTTCCAAATTTTCACGAATACTTCTTGCAAAACATCTTCCGATTCTTCTTTGTCTTTTACCACGTTATGAATGATGCCAAAAAGATTGTCTGCATACATGTCATACAAATAATCAAACGATTTCGGATCTTTTTTCTTGATGAGGATTATTAGTTGCTCTTGAGTCATGTAACTAAAATAGTAAAATAAAACTAATGCCCCTTCTTCCAGTTTTTAAAAGTCTTGGTTTTATAAAAATCATTCATATCGTTTTTTACTAAATCGATTAGATCTTTTTTTGAGTAGCCGTCATTCACCATATTAGAGAGTAGAGTAATGGCATTTTCTGGTTCATCTAGTTCATGATAAGTGTGAAGGAGCATAACATCTGCTTCTACAAACGAGGGATATTCTTTAATTATGTATTCATAATTTTCTTTGGCAAGATAAAATTCATCAATTTCAAAGGCGTAATTGGCTTTAAAGTATTTTAGAAAATCATCGTCTGTATAAATTTCAAGATCATCAATGGCTCTAAATAGATTGTTGAAATCTTTTTTTAAGTAGAAATAATCAATAGAAAGTAATGTAATACATGGGTCTTGAGGATACTTTTCTAAAATCTCAAGCATACTTTCTGTATAAGCTTGATCACTATACTCAGATGCACTTTGCGATTTTAAAATCAAAAAAGTTCTATCTATAATGGTTGTATCGGTTATCTTTTCAGCTACTTTGAATGCTTTTTCGTTCAATCCTAAATTTTTCAGTACTAAAAATTTCTTATAAAGGTCTGCATCTGTCTTGCTTTCCGAATTAAAAGAATTATTGAATGAATTGGCGAGCATATCACTGAAATCTTGTCCTGTGAGTAGTATATAAATATCTTTAAGAATAAATTTATCATCCTTATAGGTAGCTATATATTGATGATAATTTAAACCAGAATCATTAGAAAAGTATCGGAACAAAGCATAGAAGGTATTGTCGTCATCCCTAGTATAATTAATAAAATTATAATACTCTCCTGCATTGATAGCATTATGCATATTCGTAGTTAATGCAGCATATCCTTTTTCTATTTCCTTCTTGTAAATATCTTTATAAAGCGTATCTGGAACTTTAGTTAAGATTTTTTCGATAGTTGTAGAATCTGTATGCTTAAAGATAAACTCCCGATCGTTCTTATCAATGGCTGTTGAGATTTCGTCTATAAAATTAAAGAAATGCGTAAGTGTATCTATTTCTTCAGTTTGTATAGGCTCTTCTTGGCCGTAACTGCTACAATAGGAAAAAATTAAAATGATAAGTAGAAGATGTTTCATATGCATACCTAATATTTATGATCAGGAATTTTGAAGATACATAAAAAACATTTTTTATACAATAATTACATTCTATTCCGTATAAATGAGGGTAATGCTTTAATTATAAAGGCTATGATACTCCATCTTCTAGATACGTAGCCTACTTTTCTTTTGTTTTTGATCATGGAATATATTTGCCTCCCTGCTTTTTCTTGTGATGCAACCCAAAACATCTTTTTTCCTTTGGTAAGCGGCGTATCTACAAATCCCGGTCTTACGTCTGTAATATAAATCGGCTTTTTAGATTTATGAGCTTTTTGTCGTAGTCCTTCCAAATAGGATGCTTGATAGGCTTTTGCTGCATGATAAGCCGGAGCCACTCTGCTACCAAAAACAGCTGATAAGGATGTAATTCCTACAAAGTGTCCGTACGCTTGTTTTTCAAAAAAACGATAACTCCAGTCTGCTGCTTCTGTGAACCCTAGAACATTGACTTTATTTGCTCGATTTTCAACCTGATGCCCTAGGTTTTTGTTAAGATTACCTATACCTGCGCTATACACCAAAAGATCTAAAGAGCCGTTTAATTTATTATTTACAAATGTTTCGAGTTTTTTAGAGATATCGTCTTCAATACAATTTAAACATTCCACTTCTACGGCATCACTTTTCTTAAAGTCATAGATTTGAGATTCTACACAAGCGCGTGTACCTGTTACAATTACTTTGTAGTTATTTTCTAGAAGTTTATCTGTAATTCCATGGCCTATTCCAGATGTTCCACCTACGACAATGGCATGCTTCATAAAATTTTGGTTTGATAATTTTTAATTTTAAATATTGAAAATATTTCTATATTGGCATACAAATTTGGTAATATAAGAAATTATACAGAAATACCGAATATACCCCTTAAACCCCTTTCAAATGACAACCATTTTTTATGTATCAATAATTTTGGTTACAATTATTGTTTTTTTAGCTTTTATTGCTCCTAAAAATTATCACGTATGTAGAAGCATTGTAATTCAAAGACCAAAAAGTGAAGTTTTTCTGTTTCTTAAGTATTTAAAAAATCAAGATCAATGGTCACCTTGGAACAAAAAGGATGTAAACATGAAAAAAACTTATGTTGGCACCGATGGAGAAATTGGTTTTATAAGTGCTTGGGAAGGTAATAAAGATGTTGGAGCAGGAGAGCAAGAATTGATAAATTTTGTTGATGGTGAACTTATTCAAAGTCAATTACGATTTTTAAAGCCTTGGAAATCTACTTCAGATGCATATATTAGATTAGAGGAACTCAATGAAGCAACTCAAGTAACTTGGGGATTTTCTGGTCATAATAAATTTCCTGCCAGTATCTTTATGTTGTTTATGGATATGGATAAAGCTGTAGGGAAAGATTTTAATGAAGGTTTGAAAAATTTGAAGAGAATTCTAGAATCTGTAAACGATTAAAGCGCATCTATAGGTTCTAGTAAAACAACCGAGAATGGAGTGTTCATTTGTACAAAACCGTCTTTTACCTCTACGGTTGTATTGCTATAGGTATCGTTTAAAAGTGTTCCATTTATAAAGGAATCTCCAACCGGAAGTTTTTTAGGACCTTCAGGAACGTCTAGACCAATAACAACTTTGTCATCGTATTTTTCAGAAGAAAAAGTTCTTTTAAAAATATAAGGACTTTCATTTATTATTTCGTGAACACCAGCGCCAACGGTAGGATGTTGTGCTCTAAATTTTCCTAATTTTTGATAATGTCCAAGTAGGTTTTTGGTGTATGAATCATTTTCAATGCAATCCCAGTTCATAAATGATCTTAAATTGGCATCGCCTTGTGCATCACTAATTATTAATGGACGTGCAGACTCATCACCGTAATAAATTTGAGATATTCCCGGAGATAACAATAATTTGGTTGCGGCATTGAAAGGTCTTTTTCTTTCTTTATCAAAAGGGGTTTCATCATCATGTGATGATGTATAGTTAAGAACGGTATATCCTTTTAATTGGGTAGCGAGTTCTTCACTATTTCTCCTGAAAATGCTTTCATAGTCTTGTTCAGCATCGTATTTAAATTGAAAATTTATGAGTGCATTAAAACCATGATCAAAGTAGTTGACTTTTTGATCACCAAAGTCATATTGTTTTCCGTTATGTATGTTGTATCCATACACTTCGCCTACCATGAAAAATTTATTGTCGTCTAAAATCTGATCAGGGTTATTGTTTTTCCATTGATCAAAAGCAAAGTCAGCTTCTTTTCGAAGAATACTCCAAACATCCTCTTCCACGTGTTTTACGGTATCTACTCGAAAACCATCAATCCCAAATTCTTTGATATAATTGGTGAGCCATTTAATGATGTAATATTTTGGAGCTCTTGGATATCCTGTTCTTGTAAAGAAATCATCAAGTTCTTGAAGTTCGTAATCTAATCTATCTTCACGCTTCCATTTTTCAATAAGAAAGTTTGGTAATTCAACATCATTATTGTTTTCAGTTTTGATGTCTGGAAGATTTTTAACCAAAACACAATCAGTAGTGGTATCATAAGAGTCATAACTACAAACAGGACCAGTTCTTACCCAATCGTCTGGCCATACTGGATCTTTTTCAGTAACCGGACCGGTATGATTGATTACTACGTCCATCAAAAGTCGAATTCCGTGTTCGTGAGCTGTTTTTACAAGTTCGTGTAAATCTTCTTTTGTCCCAAAATTAGGATCTATATTGGTCCAGTCTTTAGCCCAATATCCGTGAAATCCGTAAGAATTTCCCGAGCCTTCATCTACACAATCATGTATTTGCTCTACAATAGGGGTAAACCAAATAGCATTAATCCCTAGGTTTGTAAAATAGCCTTCTTTTATTTTTTGAGTAATTCCTTGAAGATCACCTCCCATGAAATTTCTCAGTTTACCACAGCTTTTATTTCTATCGAAATTGATGTCATTTTCGCTATTACCATTACAAAAACGATCTGTAATTAGAAAGTACACATTGGCACCTTCCCAAATGAATTTTAAATGATCTTTATTTGAATTTTCAGTAGTATCCATAATCATTATTCAAGAAATTGTTAATGAAAAATTTAGGTAATAGAGACTACTTTTGTAG
The DNA here is from genome assembly GCF_900116665.1 of Pustulibacterium marinum. Lineage (GTDB taxonomy): Bacteria > Bacteroidota > Bacteroidia > Flavobacteriales > Flavobacteriaceae > Pustulibacterium > Pustulibacterium marinum. Next base: position 258,644 of record NZ_FPBK01000002.1, read on the forward strand.
ATAGCGAGAATAGATAAAGTAGCTTTTAGCTTAGAAAAACTTATTTATTTCTATTCAATACTTTATAGTCTTCATAACAACCACTAATTGCATCCAAAATTTGAAGGTCATTAGCGGTTTCAATAAATCCTTTTGAATAATTACAATAGGTTAAAATTTCTTCAAGCTCAGATTCATCGATTTGTAAAAGTGCAGTTAACGTTTCTCTGTCAAATTTTGTTGCCAACATGTTTCTAATGGCATCATCCTCTTTCATTTGACGTAACTTTCTCATTTGTTTTCCCTTGTTTCCAAACATGTTGTACAGAAAGTCAGCAGGGTTAAAAATGGAATTGATGACTCTTGTCACAGCGCTTCTACCGCTACTTCCGGCTTCATAACCAATATCCAAACCAGCAATGGAATAGCGTAAATTATCATTAACAGGAGCGTTTTTAGCATCAATATCTAAATAACCTGTAAGATTGTATTGATTGATAACCACATCTTCAAGAGCAAAAGCAAGTTCTGTAAGCTCTATTTTTGTACCAGGGAAGTTGATCATATCATTAGTTACTCTAACCTTGATAGATTTGAAACCTAAATACGAGAAGTAAAGTGTATCATTAACAGCTGCATTCATCGTGAATTCTCCTTCGGTATTTGTTAGAGTACCTTTTACTTTATTTAGATTAAGCACATGCACATTGTCCATAATTTTACCGTCTTGGGCATTTACAACTTTTCCGGTAACTATGGTGTCATTTGGAGTTTTTGTAGTTGCATCCTGTCCAAATGCAGTATGAAGTACAAAAAATAGGAGTATGTATAAAGTATATTTCATTCAAAAGGCTGTATGGGCGATAAATGTACTAAACATAAAAAAAAAATGTGCCATTCGGCACATTTTTTTAAATATTCTTTAACAAGAAATAGAATTATCTATTGCTTCGTCTCTTGCTTTTTCCTTTATCAAAAGAACCTTTAGATCTTTTGTTTCCGAAACCACCTTTAGATTTTCCTCTATTGTCGTTTCTTCTTCCGCCTCCGCCACCATTGCGACGACCACCACTGTTTTTAGAAATTTCAACGTTGATAAATCTACCATCCATTTTAAACTCGCTAAACATGCTTAAAATAGCTTCTGTATGAGCAGCTTCTGTATTGAAGAAAGAAAAACTTTCTTTTACATCTACTTTGAAAACATCATCTCTTCCAAGATCTAATTGTTCTTTTAAGAAGTCTTTCAATGATTTCCAATCGTAACCATCTTTTTCACCAACATTGATGAAATAACGAACATCACCACCAGAAGGAATACTACCGGCATCGTTACTTCTGTTCTTTCTGTCATTTACAGAAGGTGCATTCAGGTCTTTTGCGTTTTTGTAGTAATTAGCAAAACGGCTAAACTCTACAGAAATCATCTTTTTAATCAATTCTTCTCTGTCGATTCCTTTAAGGACATCGTTGATTGCAGGAATAAAATTATCAACTTCGTGATTAATCTCAGTTTCTTTAATTTTACTTGCTAAGTGGAATAATTGAATCTCACAGATTTCTTCAGAATTTGGTATTTGCTTTGCATCAAATTTTGTTTTGATGATGCGCTCAATAGCACCAATCTTACGGAATTCACTTCTGGTAATAATAACCATAGAAACTCCCGATTTTCCAGCTCTACCAGTTCTACCACTACGGTGTGTATAGGTTTCTATCTCATCTGGTAGTTGGTAGTTGATTACGTGTGTGACATCATCTACATCAATTCCACGAGCGGCAACGTCTGTTGCAACAAGCATTTGAATTTGACGATTTCTAAAAGATTTCATCACCAAATCACGTTGGTTCTGACTCAAATCGCCATGTAATGCAGCTGCGTTGTAACCGTCTTCTACTAGTTTTTCTGCAACACTTTGTGTGTCTCTTTTCGTTCTACAAAAAATTACTGAGAAAATATCAGGATTTGCATCGGCCAATCTTTTCAACGCCAAATAACGATCTCTACCAGAAACCATATAATATTCGTGTTGAACATTTTTAGAAGATGCATTCTTTGTACCCACTGTAATTTCATATGGGTTAGACATGAATTCGCTAGCAATACTAGCTACTTCTCTTGGCATAGTTGCAGAGAATAACCACGTATTTTTCTCTCTTGGCGTATGCGATAGGATAGAAGTAATGTCTTCATAGAATCCCATGTTTAGCATTTCATCTGCTTCGTCTAAAACACAAGTATGAATATTGGTAATATCCACCATGTTTCTACGAATCATATCTTGCATTCTTCCAGGCGTTGCTACAACAATGTGAGCTCCTCTTCTTACTTCTTTCGCTTGCTCTGTGATGCTAGCTCCACCATAAATTGCAACTACTCTAAGGCCTTTTACATACTTAGAATAATTTTTTAATTCTTGAGTGATTTGTAAACAAAGTTCACGTGTTGGGGACAGGATTAACCCTTGTGTTTCTCTGCTGTTTGCGTCAATTTTTTGAATTAAAGGAAAGCCGAAAGCAGCCGTTTTTCCTGTTCCTGTTTGTGCTAGCGCTACCATATCGGTATCTTTTGCTAGTAGGACCGGAATAGCTTTGTCTTGTACTTCTGAAGGTGTTTCAAAGCCCATGTCTTTGATGGCATTCAATAGCTGTTCGTTCAGTCCTAATTGTTCAAATGTGTTCATATAGGTATTTAAAATTGGCTGCAAAGGTAGGTTTAATTATTGGTAATGAATAATTTATAATTAAATATATTTTTGTATGCAGCTGTGAAATAATCGTATTTCTCTTGAAATTGAGTTAACTTATTTTTGAAGAAAGGCCACCAGTTTTTTCATAGCTAAACCTCTGTGGCTGATACTGTTTTTTTCTACTGATGAAAGTTCTGCAAATGTTTTTCTATAGCCTTCTGGTTGAAAAACAGGATCATAGCCAAAACCTTGCTCACCTTGTTTTTCTTTGGTAATAGCGCCTTTGGCAATCCCTTCAAAGGTGTGTAATGCTTCTCCTTGAACCAATGCTATTACGGTTTTAAACTGTGCTTGGCGATTATTTTTATGAGCTAATTCCGTTAATAATTTTTCCATATTGGCTTCAGCATTTTTGTTTTCGCCTGCATAACGTGCAGAATAGACTCCCGGAGCGCCATTCAAAGCGGCAACTTCTAGCCCGGTATCGTCTGCGAAACAATCGTAACCATAATGTTCTTTAACATATTGAGCTTTTAAAATAGCATTGCCTTCAATGGTTTCAGCAGTTTCAGGAATTTCTTCATGACAGCCTATATCGGCTAATCCTAGCACTTCATAGGCGTCTCCTAGAATTTGCTTGATTTCTTTTAATTTGTTGAGGTTTCCTGTTGCAAATACAATCTTCATAATTATTGATGGTGGTAAGGTTCGTTTCTTAAAATGGTAAAAGCTCGGTACAATTGCTCCACCAAAAATAGACGTACCATTTGGTGAGAGAATGTCATAGCAGATAACGATATTTTTCCTTGTGATTTTTGATAAATTGTTTCAGAAAAACCATAAGGCCCGCCAATGACTAGAACTAGTTGTTTGGTTCCTGCATTCATTTTTTTCTGGATGTATTCAGAAAATTTAATGGAGGAAAAACTCTTTCCACCTTCGTCTAGCAAGACCAAAACATCTGTTGGTTGAAGTTTTTTAAGAATTAATTCTCCTTCCTTTTCTTTTTGTTGTGCTTCCGAAAGATTTTTAGAATTTTTTATATCTGGAATGATATCCAATTCAAAATTCACATAAAAACCAAGACGTTTTTCGTAAATATGAATAAGTTCAGAGAGTTGTTTGCTATCGGTTTTTCCAACCGCTATCACCTTTATCTTCATGCTGCAAATATACGGCAAGCTTTATAAAACCAAACATAGATTGGTTACCAAGGAATTTTCATACTTTAGCTACAAATTTTAGATCATGATTTCAGAAGCTCAATTACAAGATGAGTTATCCATTATTATAGCCAATGCTATTAGAGAAGATGTAGGCGAAGGCGATCATAGTTCTTTAGCGTGTATTCCAAAAGAAGCGCAGGGAAAAGCAAAATTATTAGTAAAAGACAATGGGGTAATAGCTGGTGTTCAATTTGCTAAAATGATTTTGAATTATGTAGATCCATTATTAGAAACTGAAACCTTTATTCATGATGGTCAACAGGTGAAGGAAGGAGATGTAGTTTTTTACGTAACCGGTTCGTCACAATCGATACTGAAGGCAGAACGTTTTTTGTTGAATTCTATGCAGCGCATGAGCGCCATTGCTACTAAAACTAGATATTTTCAGGATTTATTAGCAGGAACTCATACCAAAATTTTAGATACACGAAAGACAACACCAGGAATAAGAGCATTGGAAAAATGGGCTGTAAAGATAGGTGGAGGTGAAAATCACCGTTTTGCTTTGTACGATATGATCATGCTAAAAGATAATCATATTGATTTTGCTGGCGGAATCACCAAAGCCATTGAAAAAACACAACAATATTTGTCCGAAATTCATAAGGATTTAAAAATTATAGTAGAGGCACGTGATTTAGCAGAGGTAGAAGAAATTTTACAAAGCGGCGGCGTTCACCGTATTTTACTCGACAATTTTTCTTTTGAAGATACCAAAACTGCCGTGGCTATGATTGGCGATCAGTGTCAAACAGAATCTTCTGGAAACATAAATGAAGAAACTATTAGAAAGTATGCCGAGTGCGGTGTAGATTATATTTCTTCGGGTGCACTTACGCATTCTGTTTATAATATGGATTTAAGCTTAAAAGCAATGTAAATGTCTGCAGAAGTAGAAGCGAGATTGCAAAAAATACCCGTTGTAAAAAATCTTGTAAAGCTTTTGAAAGGTGTAAAACTGAAAGCTTTAGAAGGTTTGTCGCTCTACGATGTATTGGAAATGTACACATACGGAATTGTAAAAGGTGCTTTAACGTATAGAGCTGCTGCAATTTCGTATAGTTTTTTTATCGCAATATTTCCGTTTTTACTGTTTTTGATGAACTTGATTCCATACGTGCCTATAGAGGATTTCCAGCATAATTTTTTGGCATTTGTAGAGTCGCTGTTGCCACCCAAAACGGCGTCTTGGTTTGATCCGGTTTTAGAAGATATTGCCAATCGTAAACGAGGAGGATTGTTATCATCGGTTTTTCTTTTGTCTATTTTTTTAATGGCGAACGGAATCAATTCCATTTTTGGAGGATTTGAAAATTCATATCATAAAAAAATCAAAAGGAATTATTTTCGGCAATACGCAGTTTCGGTTGCGGTAGCGCTTATGTTAGCCATTCTATTTTTGGTGTTTACCGTGCTTTATCTATACTTTGAGGTAGATTTTGACGAATTTATGCGTCGTAGTTTTACCACGTACGGGCAAATTGCCAGAGAAGATTCGGGATTTTCATTTGTGAAAGTTTTGTTATTTGTAGGCTTAATCTATTTATCAACTTCAATTTTATATTATTTTGGTACTGTTGACGGGAAAGAATCACGTTTTTTTTCGTCGGGAGCATTGTTAACCACCATTTTAATTATTGTAACCACCTACCTTTTCGGTATTTATATTGAAAATTTTAGTCAGTATAACGAATTGTATGGTTCCATTGGTGCGTTGTTAATCTTTATGTTGTACATCTGGTTGAATTCCAATATTTTATTATTAGGTTTTGAACTGAATGCTTCTTTAACAAGTCTGAAAAATAAATTTTGATATGTTGATACAAAAAATAGTTCTGGTATGTCTTTTGGTAGTTATTCAATTTTCTGCTTTTTCGCAAGAGGTAGTCGGAAAATGGAAAATGATTGATGATGAAAATGGAAAAGCCAGATCTATTGTTCAGATTTATGAAAAGGACGGGAAAATCTTCGGAAAAGTTTTAGAGTTGCTAGATCCTAAAAAGAAAGATGCCGTTTGTAAAGAGTGCGATGATTACCGAAAAGACAAAAAAGTAGAAGGAATGGTGGTTATTGAAGATATGCAGAAAGAAGGCAGTACTTATAAAGACGGACAAATATTAAATCCAGATTCAGGAAAATTCTATCGATGCAAAATTTGGTTAGATGAAGATAATTCAGAACTTTTGCATGTGCGAGGCTATCTAGCGTTTTTCTACAGAACTCAAACTTGGCACCGCGTTAACTAACCAGAAATTTATACATGGCATTCTTTGTAGATGTTATTTTGCCTATTCCGGTAAAGCGATATTTTACATATTCAATAAATGAGGAAGAAAGTAATTTTCTAGTTCCGGGAATGCGCATTGCAGTTCCTTTCGGAAAGTCAAAAATCTATGCCGGAATTGTTCATGCAATTCATCAAACGCCACCAATACATTACGAGGCAAAAGAAATTCATCAGATTTTAGATGAAATGCCAATTGTAAATTCCATTCAATTAAAATTATGGGAATGGATTGCACAATATTATATGTGTGCTGTTGGCGAAGTGTATAGAGCTGCCGTTCCAAGTGCTTTTTTGTTAGAGAGCGAAACCATTATTCAACTGAATAAAGAAACTGTAGTTGACGATCTAGAATTAAAAGATGATGATTTTCTAGTGTACGAAGCCTTGCTGCATCAACCCATTTTAAGAATTCAGGAAATCAATGCAATCGTTGATAAAAAAACGATTCTTCCCATTATAAAACGATTGCTTGCCAAAAATATAGTTACTGTTCAAGAGCAGATTTACGAGCAATACAAACCAAAATTAATTCGATTTGTTCGTTTACATGAGCAATATGCTTCAGAGGAAGCTTTGCAAAATTTGTTAGATCAACTTTCAAGAGCCAAAAAGCAGAAAGAAGTTATTTTAACCTTATTCAGTTTGAGTGCAACCACCCGAAAACCTGTTTCGGTTGTGGAGCTAGCCAAAAAAAGTAACGTATCTACTTCTGTTGTAAAATCGCTTATAGATAAAGAAATTCTGGACGAATTTTATCTACAACAAGATAGAATTCAGTTTGAAGGAAATGAAGAAATGATTTCAAAAGAGTTGAATGAGTTTCAAGAAAAAGCGTTAGAAGAAGTTAAAAGTTCTTTTGAACAACATCAGGTTACATTATTACATGGAGTTACTTCTTCCGGAAAAACAGAAATCTATGTAAAGCTTATTGAAGAAGCCTTGCAAGCTGGTAAACAAATCCTGTATTTATTACCTGAAATTGCACTAACAGCACAGTTAATTACCCGATTGCAACAATATTTTGGTGAACAAGTAAGTGTATATCATTCTAAATACTCAGTTCACGAAAGAGTAGAGGTTTGGAATAATGTTTTGGAAAACAAATCAAAAGCTCAAATAGTTATTGGAGCGCGTTCGGCAATTTTTCTTCCATTTTCTAATTTAGGATTAATTGTGGTTGATGAAGAGCATGAAGGCACTTTTAAACAATACGATCCTGCGCCGCGTTATCAAGCAAGAGATACAGCTGTAGTTTTAGCTGCTATGCACAATGCAAAAGTATTATTGGGTTCGGCTACACCAAGTTTAGAAAGCTATTACAATGCTCAACAACAGAAATATGGATTAGTTTCGCTTACAAGAAGACATGGAAATGTATTGATGCCAGCAATGGAATTGGTAGATATCAAAGAAGCACACCGTAAAAAAAGAATGAAAGGACATTTTTCTGAACGCTTACTGAAAGAAATGGAAGCTGCTTTGGAAGAAGGCGAACAAATTATTTTGTTTCAGAATAGGAGAGGATTTGCACCCATTTTGGAATGTAATACTTGTGGACATTCACCGCAATGTCCTAATTGTGATGTAAGCTTAACCTATCATCAATACAAAAATCAGTTGCGTTGTCACTATTGTAGTTATCATATTGCCATGCAAAAACAATGTTTGGCTTGTGGAAGTACAGAGTTAGACACAAAAGGTTTTGGAACGGAACAAATAGAAAAGGAGCTTCAGGAACTTTTTCCTGATTTGAAAGTGGGGCGAATGGATTTAGATTCTACACGCGGTAAGCATGCTTATGAAAAAATAATTACAGCTTTTGAACAACAAGAAATAGATATTTTGGTGGGTACACAAATGCTCAGTAAAGGACTCGATTTTAGAAATGTAACCTTGGTAGGGGTGATGAATGCTGATAATTTGATCAACTTTCCTGATTTTAGAGCGCATGAAAGAAGTTTTCAGCTATTGTTGCAAGTTGCCGGAAGAGCAGGGAGAACACAAAAAAGAGGAAAAGTACTCATTCAAACCTACAATCCATATCATCAAATTTTACAACAAGTAACGGTAAACGACTATGATGGAATGGCAAAAGAACAATTGAATGAGCGCTATCAATATAAATATCCTCCATTTTACAAGTTGATAAAGTTTACATTGAAGCACAGAGATTATACAAGAGTAAACGAAGGAGCTGATTGGTTTGCCAAATCATTACGTAATAGTTTTGGTGCACAAGTTTTAGGACCGGAATTTCCGCCGGTTTCCAGAATTAGAAATCAATACCTAAAAAATGTGTTATTGAAAATTCCGCCAAAACAATCTCTTCAAAAAACAAAAGAACAAATCGAAAAGATTTGTTCTAGTTTTGATGCAATTCCCAATTATAAAGGAGTTCGTGTTGTCATAAACGTAGATAACTATTAAGAGAATTACTCTTGAATATTTTCAAGAGCCTCCGTAAGTGTAGCTTTTTTATTTCTACTTAATGGTAGCGATTCTCCAACTACTTCTACAAATTTACTATTGAATTTATCAACACGTTCTAGGTTTACAATGTATGATTTATGTATTCTTAAGAACTTATCAGCTGGTAATTCGCCTTCAAAAGCCTTCATTGTAGACAATACAATAATATTACTTTCATCGGTTACTACTTTAATGTAGTCACCTAATGCTTCCACCCATTTAATGGTAGCTAAGTAAACTTTACGCTTTTTAAGGTTACTTTTTACAAAGATGTGTTCATCGTCTTCTGTAAAACCTTTATTATTGATAAGCTCGTGTTGTGTAATGGCTTTTTTAACAGCCAACTCAAATCTTTCAGGCTTAACAGGTTTTTGAAGATAATCGGTAACATCATACTCAAATGCTTTTACAGCATATTCAGCTTTACCGGTTATAAGAATAATCTGTGGTTTCTCTTTTAAGGACTCCATTAAGTCAAACCCGGTAATTACGGGCATCTCAATATCCAAGAATACAAGGTCAATAGCATTGTTTTTAAATGCATTTTTCGCATCCATACCATTAGAACACTCTGCCACCAAATTTAGTGCTTGGTGTCCCGAAACCAATTTAGATATGGCTATTCTTTGAATCGCGGAATCGTCAACTATAATACAATTAAGCTTCATAAATATGAATTAGTTCAGGTTAGAGTTGGAGTTCATAAAGCAATTTTACTAAAAAAAATCAACAATATCAATGTATTAATGCGGTTGAAAATTTATTTTTACTGATAATAGAAAAATATTTGCTAATTAGTATTAAAATAGTAATTTTGCGTCCTCAAAAAACAAATTAATTTTTTTATTATGAACCATTACGAAACTGTTTTCATTTTAAATCCCGTTTTATCTGAGACTCAGGTAAAGGAAACAGTTAAGAAGTTTGAGGATTTCTTAACCGAGAAAGGTGCAGAGTTTGTATCTAAAGAAGACTGGGGTCTTAAAAAATTAGCGTATCCTATTCAAAACAAGAAAAGTGGTTTTTATCACTTATTCGAATTCAAAGTAGCTGGTGAAGCTATTGATGGTTTTGAATTAGAATTTAGAAGAGATGAGCGCATTATGCGTTATTTAACTGTGAAGTTAGATAAGCACGCTATCGCTTGGGCAGAGAAAAGAAGAACTAAATTAAACGCTAAAGCTTAAGAATTATGTCATCTATAGAACAACAAGCAAAAGGGAAAAAAGACGGAGAAATCAGATATTTAACTCCGTTAAACATAGAAACTACTAAAACTAAAAAGTATTGTCGTTTCAAAAAGTCAGGTATCAAATATATCGATTATAAGGATCCTGATTTCTTATTGAAGTTTGTAAACGAACAAGGTAAAATTTTACCACGTCGTTTAACAGGTACTTCTTTAAAGTATCAAAGAAAAGTGGCTACGGCTATTAAAAGATCACGTCACTTAGCATTAATGCCATACGTTGGTGATATGTTGAAATAATAAAAGAGCAAACAATGGAAGTTATATTAAAGAAAGACGTACAGAATTTAGGATTTAAAGATGATCTTGTAACTGTTAAGAATGGTTATGGGCGTAATTACTTAATTCCTCAAGGGTTTGCTGTTTTAGCTACACCATCAGCGAAAAAAGTATTAGCCGAGAACTTAAAACAAAGAGCATTTAAAGAGCAGAAAGAAGTTGCAGAAGCAAAAGAAACTGCAGAAGCTCTTAAAGCATTAGAAGTTAAAATCCCTGCAAAAACAGGAGGTGGAGATAAATTATTCGGATCTGTTTCTAACGCAGATTTAGCTGAGATCTTTGCTAAAGAAGGTCACAGTATTGATAAGAAATTCATCAATGTTGCAGGTGGTACTATCAAAAGAACTGGAAAATACAATGCTGCTGTGCGTTTGCACAGAGAAGTTATTTTAGACTTTCCATTTGAAGTAGTTGCAGAAGCTAACTAATTAAGATAGTTTACAATATTTTCAAAAGCCTTTCGGATTTTCCGAAAGGCTTTTTTATTTGCTACTATGTTAATAGAATTCTTTATAAAATATTAAATCTTTAAAAAATTGATTTCTGAATATTAATTTTATATTTATGGAATCATTTTTTTAACAAACAAATATTTTAAACCGTTTTATTAATAATGAAGCCAGTAATTTTAAAATTAACGATCCTCTTTATGATTACTTCATTCAGTTTCTCCTGTAAACAGGAAGCAAAGAAAGATGCTGTAGTAGATTTCTATGAATCAGAATTTTTTAAACGTGTACAAATGGAATCCATTTTCAAAGATTCCAAAACATTTGTAGACATGACTCCAAAAATTTCTAAAACTGAAATATTAGAGAAGTATGAATTGGAAAAGGATAAACCACATTTCAATTTAGAACATTTTGTACAGGATTATTTTCTACCTGTTACTGCACAACAATCTCATTTTATTACAGATACTACAAAAACTATGTACGAGCACATCAGTAGTATGTGGCCTGTTTTAACAAGAAATGCAGATAAATACCATCCGTATAGTTCATTAATTCCTTTGCCGGAACCGTATGTTGTTCCTGGTGGACGCTTTAGAGAGATTTACTATTGGGATAGCTACTTCACCTTGCAGGGGTTGCTAGTGGATGGTAAGGAAGTTTTGGCTAAAGATATGGTTGATAATTTTTCTTTTTTAATAGATACCCTAGGATTTATCCCAAACGGAAACAGAAATTATTATTTATCTAGGTCACAACCTCCATTTTATGCCATGATGGTACATTCAGTTGCAAAACATGATGCAGCCACATTCATGAATTATTTTCCATTTGTATTGAAGGAATATGAATATTGGATGAAAGGATTCTCAAATTTGGAGAAAGCATTTGAACCCGTTAATGCAGTAGTGAAAACAGATGACGATACTTTTTTAAATAGATATTGGTCGTATTCAAATACACCTAGAGAAGAATCATACAGAGAAGATGTGCATTTGGCTGAAAATATTCAATCTTCAGAAGCGCAAAAGGAATTGTACCGAAATCTTAGATCAGCTGCAGCTTCAGGGTGGGACTTTAGTAGTCGTTGGTTTGAGAAGGAAGATGATTTTAGCTCTACTTTTACAACGCAGTTGGCTTCGGTAGATTTAAACTGTTTGTTGTATTTTATGGAGACTCAACTAGCAGAAGGCTTCGCGATGAAAAATGATTCCGTAAGTAAGGTATTATATCAAGAAAAGGCGAATAAAAGAAAAGCATTTATTCAGAAAGAATTTTGGAATGAAGAGAGGTCTTTCTTCTCAGATTTCAATCTGAAAACACAAAAACCGACCAATGAAATCACGCTGGCTGGTTTATATCCATTATACTTCAAAATAGCTACAAAAGAACAAGCTGAGGCTGTGAAGAATACATTGATGACACAGTTTTTGAAACCAGGTGGATTGGTAACAACTTTACGAAATACAGAACAACAGTGGGATGCTCCAAACGGATGGGCGCCGTTACAATACATGGCAGTTCATGGTTTATTGCACTACGGTTACAGAGATGAAGCAAAGGAAATTATAACACGCTGGTTAGATTTAAACGAACGTGTTTATAAGAATACGGGTAAAATGATGGAGAAATATAATGTAGAAGATATGGATTTGCTTTCGGGCGGAGGTGAGTATGAAACTCAGGATGGTTTTGGTTGGACCAACGGAGTTGCATTAAGTTTTAAAGCCACTTTAGACTCGATTAAGTAATATTTATTTCGTATTTTTCTTTAACGATAATTGAAAGGATTCCTTAGTGAATCCTTTTCTTTTTTGTAACTGATATACCCCAACCGGAATCAAACCGCAAACGGTTAAAAATATTCCTAATATCAAAAGGTAATTTGGGTTGGCAAATGTATTTCCAGCGGCTAGAATTCCTAAAATCAATAAGGTTGATATGGGTAACGAAAGTGCTAAAATATTAATTCCGTAGGTTGGAAGAAATGTTGTTTCAGTTTGATCATTCTCTAATTCTTTTTTAGATACTGAAGCAATATGAGCAAACGGCCAAAAACTACAAGAGCTCAGGCAAAACGCTGTAAGAACCAATATATCCTGAGGAACTTTTAGAGGAATTACATAAAATACAAGACTTAAAACAACCAATGTTACTCCTGCTCTTAACAGTAGTAATGCGGTTATTTGTGCAAATTGCTTTTTTTGAACATTTACAGCAAGACCAATATATAAAAGAACCAAAGGTGTCATAATGTATTTCAGTTTCTCTAAAATACTCTGCAAAACGAATGGGAAAGATGCAGAATGAATATTGAAACTCACTAAAAGAAGCGCTACAAAAATAAAAATGTTTACAGGTTCTGAAATCATTCTGATAGCTAACGATTTTAATTTAGAGCCTGATGCTTCCTCATGATTTGATTTGGTAAGTTTTACATGCCAGTTCATGGCTACAGAGTACAAAATAAACAATACAAATATTTTATTCCCTAAATCGGTCATGGCTGCTTTTGCAAGATATTGATCACCTAAAAATTCAGAGATAAATGCAAAACACGAAAGCCCAGGAGCTAATGACGGAATAAGAAGTTTAGCGGTTCTGTACTTTGGAGTTCCTTTTTGAATTCCTAGTAATGGAAGTACCCAGGGAAAGATGAAAAATAAAAAAGCATTGAAAGCCAAAGCTACTACAGGAAGTAATAAAAGCTCTGTTTTAATTTGAATATCTATCAATGCCAGAAAAATAGTAGCAGGTAACGCCAGGTTTAAAATGATGGTTTTAATACCTGTTAATTCTTCCTTTGAAGAAAATTTAGCCTTCAGTACATATCCTATAAGAATGAAGGCTAAAAAGACTAATGTTTTTTGAAGTGAAATATCCATGAATTAAGCTAGGATTTCATCCATAGCTTCAAAGAAATATTGCATTTCTTTTGGTTTTCCCATACTTACGCGACACCAGTTCTGATCCCAGAAATTAAAGGCTCTTACTACTATTTTTTTAGCGTAAACTTTTTCTAAAAATACGTCTCCTTCCATATCTATTGGAAAAATCACAAAATTGGTTTGCGATGGCATGTAATCTATTCCTTTAGATTTTAAATACGCCATGGTATCTATTCTGGCTTTTGTAAGTTCTGTTTTACACATGTCTAAATATTCGGCGTCATCAAGACTTGCATTTGCTGCGGCAATAGATGGTCCTGTGATTCCCATTCCGCCACGCGTAATTTCTCCAATTTTGTTAATAATATTTTCACTTGCTGCCATATAACCAACACGTAAACCAGCCATTCCATGAATCTTGGAAAAAGTTCTGGCTACCATAACATCATGTCCTTTTTCAACCAAATGAACCATACTGTTTTTCATGCCAGCTTCAGAAAGTTCTATATAAGCTTCATCAATGAAAATGGGTACTTTTTTGGAAACACGCTTACAAAAGTTTTCCAGTTTTTTTGGATTGGTAAGTGTAGCTGTTGGGTTATTTGGGTTTGTGATGTAAACAAGTTTGGTATCAGCATCTATAGCTGCTTCCATAGCATCTAAATCATGCTGATAATCATCTGTAAGTTTGATAGGTTTCCATGTACCTCCAGAAGCTTCAGCTACTGCGACTAAAGACATATAACTTGGATCTGCACTGATGATATTTCCACCATTTTGAAAATAGACCATAGCAACCTTCTCTAAAAGGTCTGAAGATCCTGGTCCCATCATGATTTGTGATGGTTTTACATTTTCATTTTTACAAATTTTAGTTACTAATTTATTCAAACTTCCCCATGAATAGTGATTTCCTTCAACAACAGCTTTTGCAAAGGCTTCTTGCGCCTTGTTTGAAGGTCCATAAGGATTTTCATTCCAAACAAGTCTTGCTTTTACAGTAGAAAGATCTGGGAATTTTGGTGGCGTGAACTCATTAAATAAAGCATCGTTATCAAAAAGAAACTTTCTTTTTTGTAATTGAGCAGCTTCAACCTTCGATGCCCAAATATCGGTTGGTGTCATAGTAATAGCTCCTACAGCCAAAGCGCTTCTTTTAATCCAGTTTCTTCTATTTAATGCATTCATGATTAACTTTATTTAACGTTATTGTTAAAATTAAGTTAGAATCATAAAATTTACAATGTTCTTTTGGTAAAAATGAAGAATTATCCTAGCGATAATGAATTTATGGTTTTGATCTTTTATCAAATTTTGAATTTAGTACAAATTCTCTTAATTGATGATTACTTGATATTGAAGCACAACTTGTCCTTTTCTGCTTTTTTTTGAAATGATACCACTTGATTGTTCTTCAAAAATGGGACGTGATTGATATCCTAAAGATAGCTTACTGGAATGACCATTAAAATACCAATTGATACCAGCGTCATATACGGTAACAGGATCTGCAAGAGCATCAAAATTTGAATGCTGAATGGCGATATTTGGTTGAAGCTGTCCTCTGTATGAAGTAGATCCAAGCATGTTTTTTCCTAGAAGATAACCAAATTGTAAAAACCACGTGTTTCCGGTCCCATTCATTGGGTAATCATTCCCAGAACCATTGAAGGACGTACCACCGTCAGTATAGTCGTTTGCTCCCACATTGCGTACATAATCTTTTCCAAAATTGGTGTCATAATATCCTAGATAGAAGGTAAGTGCTGTGGCTTTTTCTATGTTTAAAGGCGTGTCATAAAATATTTCTGCTGCCCAGTTCTTAAAATCATACAGTTGTTCTTCGCCGTTTTCAAGTCGGGACATCATTTTTGGTTCGTACAAAGCTCCAATTCCAATATTTAGAAGTCTTTTTTTACCTAGATATGTGCTGTTGCCTCCACTATACGCGGTTTGATTACTTTCATTTTCTAAAACTTCGTATTTCACATAAGCAGATGAGCGCATTCTGGGATTATTCAAGGCATAATCTGTAATACCTTCTTGTGCTACTACACCATATTTTACAGGTTTTTTTAAAGATAGGACGTAGTCAAATTTACCGATTTGTCCTTTTGCCCAAATACCAAAACCTCTACCTACATCATCATTTTTATTTACACTAAGTAGCGAATACAAAGGCGCATCTACAGCCATTAATGTTCCTGAATTTCTAACCAAGTTTCTGCTTAAACCTTCCCAAGCATTTTTTCCAATACCTATTGCAAACTCAGGGGCAAATGTATATTCAGCATTTAAATCTAATACACCAAATCGCCATTCTTTTTCAGTAGCTATATTTACATTGTTACCACCAAATAAACCATATACGAAGAGCTTAGGAGTTAATTGAGCTTTAAGATTAATTCTAATTCTGCGTATGGAAAAATCTACTCCATTATCGGTAAGTTCTCCATTTACGGTAGTACCGGGATTCATATCCATATACCGAGCCCAAAACATAGCTCTTACAGAACCTTTTATGTAGGTTTTACCAGTTTCGTCTAAATTCAACTTTAACTTTGGACTTTGCGAGTAGGAAACGGAAAGAATTAAAAAACAACTTAGAATAGTAAGTAATCTCATGTGTTATATTTCTATAATTACAGCATAAAATTAGTAGTAATTGATGTTTGAGACTAGTATTTTGAATTGTTTTTTACTGACAATTGTCAGTGATTTTTTGAGCTGAATTCTTGCAAAATTAAATATCATATTGCAAGCCAATTTCGCTCCTTACAGTATCTAATAACTGTATTAATTTACGGCTCAATTCAAAATTCATGATAGGACTTTCCGTAGCTCCTTCTAATAATAATGAGCCAAAATGTGCTACTTCAAAATTGTATCCTATTGTGGTATAATCAAAATCTAAAGTTTCCGTAGTACCATCATTAGATTTTAAAGTAACCGTACTAGGTTCGTGAAATCTACTGTTTAAGAGAACGGTTCCGTTTTCACAAACAATGGTAGCTTCTGTAGCTGTTTTTTCTAGTAGGGTGCTTTTTAATTTTGCTACAATATCATTGTTATATTGAAAGTTCATTTCGCATACACTGTCTGCTCCGGTTTCAAAAAACTGAGCCGTTGCGTTAATTTTTTTAGGCATTCCTAAGATGGAAAGTGCTGCAAAAATAGGGTAGATGCCTATGTCTAATAATCCGCCACCTCCGAGGGATTTATTTAAAAGTCTACTGGATGGATCAAGTTCTGCTACAAAACCAAAATCTGCTTCTAAACTTTTAATAGAGCCAAAGGTTTCATTTTTAAGAAAATTAAGTACATATTGATAATGTGGTAAAAAGTATGTCCACATGGCTTCCATAAGAAGTACTTTTTTACTTTGTGCAATTGAAATCATTTCTTCAACCTCATTTGCGTGCATAGCAAATGGTTTTTCACAAAGCACTGCTTTTCCGTGCTCTAAACATAGTTTCGTAGCAGTTGCATGATGCGTATGAGGAACGGCTATGTAAACAGCATCTACGTGTGGGTCTTTCACCATTTCTTCATAAGATCCGTAACTTTTTTCGAAACCAAATTCTTTTGAGAAAGAGGTAGCTTTGTCAAAAGACCGCGAAGCAACTGCATATTTTTGTGCGTTGGTTACTACGGTAAGGTCTGTTGCGAATTTTTTTGCAATTTTTCCGGCACCGAGAATTGCCCAGTTTACAGTTGTTTTTTTGTTCATGCGATCTGTTTTTTAGGTAAAATGAATTGTAAAATAGTGGCTAATAGGATTACAATAACGCAACCGTAGAAGTTAAGCCATAAAAATCCTAATTTTTCTTGTCCTGCAGGATGTATGTGTATGGCGAAATACCAAATAGCAATGATAATCACCTGTGTAAGCAATGCTGCTATGAAGGTTGCATTTCCTTTAATAAATTTAAAAAAGAATGCAATTAAAAATATACCAAGAACATTTCCATAGAAAATAGATCCAATGATGTTCACCAATTGAATTAAGTTTTCAACCAAGGAACCATAGCTAGCAAATAGAATGGCAATGATACCCCATAAAAGAGTGAAACCTTGAGAGGCTCTTAAAAAATGGTTTTCAGTTTTTTCAGATTTTAAATTACGCTTGTAAATGTCCATGGTTGTGATGGTTCCTAGCGCGTTCAATTCAGATGCAGTAGAAGACATGGCGGCAGATAAAATCATAGCCAGTAGTAAACCTACTAACCCGGTTGGTAAATTATTCAGAATAAAATGAATAAATACATAATCTTTGTCGTTGGTTTCGAGGGTAGGATCTACTTTTTCTATTATTTCTCTTGCTTCCTCTCTGCGTTGTAACTCTTCTTTATTTAACTGAATAATTCGATTTTTTGCAGCCATCGTAGCATCATACTCTTTAATGTCTAAAGCCGCACTAAATTCATCCTGTGCAATTTTCTTTTCTACTTCTGCTAGCCTATGTTCTGCTTCCAGTTTTATGTAATCATTTTTATATTTTGATTGCATTACTTCTTGGTAAGCAGCCGGATTAAAATTAAGTGGAGAATGATTGTATTGATAAAACACAAAAACCATGACTCCAACAAGCAGTATGAAAAATTGCATTGGTATTTTAAGAAGTCCATTGAAAATAAGTCCAAGCTGACTTTCTCGAACAGATTTTCCCGAAAGGTAGCGCTGTACCTGGCTTTGATCAGTTCCGAAATACGCTAGCATTAAGAAAAAACCTCCTGTAATTCCACTCCAAAAGGTATATCTACTTTCGGTATTGAATGAAAAATCAAGTATCTTCAGTTTGTTGTTTGCGCCGGCAACTTTTAGTGCTTTACCAAAATCAATATCATTGGGTAAATAGTTGAGAATGATAAAAAATGCAGTAAACATACCTAGCATAATGACAAACATTTGCTGTTTTTGAGTCACACTTACAGCTTTTGTACCTCCGGAAACTGTATAAATTATAACGAGTACACCTATAATTAAATTTAAAGTTTTTAAATCCCAGTTTAAAACAGCCGATAAAATAATAGAAGGCGCATAAATGGTAATTCCTGCAGCAAGCCCACGTTGAATGAGAAATAAAACCGCTGCTAGCGAACGAGTTTTAAGATCAAATCTTTTTTCAAGAAATTCGTAAGCCGTGTAAACTTTTAATTTATGATAAATAGGGATAAATACCATACAAATAACAATGGTAGCTAGTGGCAGTCCAAAGTAAAACTGAACAAATCCCATACCATCGTGAAAAGCTTGTCCAGGTGTTGAAAGAAACGTAATAGCACTCGCTTGGGTAGCCATTACAGACAACCCTATGGTGTACCATTTAGCTTCTTTATTTCCTAAAATATAATCATCTACATTTTTACTTCCACGGCTTTTTAAATAGCCATAAATAACAATAAAAGCGAGTGTGCCGGCAAGTATAATCCAATCTATAATTTCCATAACTAGCTATTGCTTACCATAATGATATAAAAGACTATAAAGTAGAAGATGTTTGCCAATATAACGGCAAAATATATATGATTCCATTTGAATTTGTCAAACATTGTTATCCTTTTATTTTATCTTTAGGAAGTTCACTTTTACCAACCGAAATAAGATTGGTGAACAATTTAAAAGCACCAGGAACGCCAGCTGGAAGTTCTCTGAAAAAGCTTAATCCTGTATAAATATAATATCCTTCTCCATATTTTGCCACCAAGAGACTACCTTTTTTGGCTTCTTCTCCTTTGTCATGCATAGATAAAATTGGAGTAAAGGCTTCGTCCCAGCTATTTGGGAAATACAACCCGCGTTCCTGCGTCCATCCATCAAAATCTTTTTGAGTGATCTTATTTGGAAAATTTAGAATAGGACTATCTTTTTCAAGAAATGTTACTGTCGCATTTTCATCTGTAACTCTATCATATGACAAACTCATTTTATACGGGGTCAAATGATCTGTAAGTAATCTTCTGTTGGTGTTGTATTGTGCAATTACAGTTCCTCCATTTTTAACATACGATTCTAGAAATTGTTGTTTATATGGAAGTGTATTGACAGTATTATAAGCTCGAATTCCTATAACAATTGCATCGTACTGTGAAAGGTTGCCTTCTGTAATTAGTTCAGGATCAATTATTGAAACAAAATATCCTATTTCCTGAAGACTTTCTGGTATTTTATCACCCGCTCCTGCTATGTAACCAATATGTTCTCCAGCTTTATCAATATTCAAACGAACAATTTTGGAAGTGGCTGGCAATAAGACCGATTGTTTCGGAATATGATCATAATCTATTGTAACTAGTTTTTTATCATATTGCTGATTGTTGATAGTAACAATAGGTTGTACACTCCCCACGCTTTCTTGTTTTGGAGGTGTCACAGAAAACTTTAGTTGTTGTATGTCATTTTTCTCATTGATTGAAAAAGCAATTTCTTTTGGGAATACTTCCCATTCCTTTGGAATAGATAAGGAAACAACTCCTTCAGTATGATCTTTCCCAGCTCTTACGGTAACTTCAATTTCTTGTGTATCAGAATTTGAAAAAATGATCACATCTTTGGCAATGGATGCTGTTACTTCCGGAAGTATATGAAATGGTTCAAAAGTTTCACCTTTATCAGGATAAACTTTTTTATAGACAACAGATTTTGTGAATGTAATAGGGGTATCATCAATAAGCAGACTTATGGTAGCATTTACTGGAGCCGGTGTTTCTGGTTTTCCTATTAGTTTTTGTTTATCTACTTTGTACATACCCAATGTACCTTCTTCCATTAACCAGTATGGAGTACTGTATGCACTGTTTTTTGGAATAGTTACCGAAAAATCAAACGTATTTTCTTGATTATATGGAAGGGATTTTTGAAATGTTTTCGCTTGATTGTCTTTATCAATCGCTACATTTTGTAACACAATATTTTGATGACTTCTATTGGTTATTTCAAGTTGAATTGTGGCACTATTACCAGGAGTTACACTTGCATTTACACTATTTGCTTGTATATACAGTCCGCAACATGCCTGAATAATTTGCTTGATTTCGTTAGATTTATAAGTTCTCCAGTAAGAATCTTCTAGGTTTTGAATCAATTTATAAGCTTTCAAAAGCTCTGAAACATGCGTTTCAGGATGAGAAAAATTAAAATTAGCTTCAACATTTTCTAGAATGTTACCAATAGCTTTTCCTCCTTTAACTCTTGTCCATGTTGTATTAATGCCGCTAAATAAATCTTCTTCGTTAGAAGGCATTTCACCTTTAATCAATTCTAAATATTCAGTATTGCTTCCTCTTGTTCCTGCAGTTCCAAAACCTTGACAACGATGTTGAGATCTACTTAAACCGGCAATTTCGCCATTACTTTTTCCTTTTAAAGGATAATATACACCATCATCCACAGAAATCATTTTAGATTTATCTGCTTTATCAAAAGCTTCTTTGCTTCCGTAGAACCACCAATTGGTATTGAAAAACATACGTTTTGGTTGCCAGGTTTCTGTGTATTGTAATTGATCTGGAAAAGCTTTTGGATCATTTACTTTATCAAAGGCTGTAACACTTAAAATTGCCGAGGTAGTATGGTGTCCGTGCGTAGTTCCCGGAGTTCTATGGTCAAAACGATTGATGATAATGTCTGGTTTGAAATTTCTCATGGTCCAAACTACATCTGCAAGTACATCATCTTCATTCCAAAATTCCAACGTTTCACTTGGGTGTTTTGAATATCCAAAATCATTTGCTCTTGAAAAAAACTGTTCTCCACCATCTACTCGACGTGCTGCTAATAATTCTTCGGTACGCAATACACCAAGTAATTCTCTTAATTCGGTTCCAATTAAATTTTGTCCACCATCACCGCGTGTAAGTGATAAATAACCTGTTCTTGCTTTTGTATGGTTAGATAAGTATGCAATTAAAGCGGTGTTTTCATCATCGGGATGTGCAGCAACATAAAGTGCAGTTCCCAGAAAATTAAGCTTTTGTATCTGTTCGTAAATTTCTGAAGCATTATAAGTGGTAGGCTTTTGTGCAAATGATAGGGAGGTAAAGGTAAAAGATATAACAATAGCCAGTATTTTTCGCATGTTTCGGGTTTTAGTTGATTTTCAAATATATCAAAAATTATACCCAAAGCAGGTTTCAATTGGTGAATTTTATCTGAACTAAAATGAACTTATCTTTCCTTTAAATTTTAATATCATAAAGAGTACGGTTACTTTTGTAATTCAATATCATACCATATCAAAGCCAAAACAACAATGGAAATAAAATACATCAATAGAGCAACCGGAGCTATAGAAACGGAAAATCCGCCAGCTGTGGGACTTTTAAAATTCTTGTATAAAAATCCTATTGGAACAAAAACTATATTACCGTTTGCCAAGCGAAAATTAATTACGGCTTTGTTTGGAAAGCGAATGGATAAACCGGCGTCTATTCAAAAAATACAACCCTTTATAGATGCTTTGGGTATAGATATGAGCGAGTCTAAGAAACAGGTTGCTGAGTTTACCTCGTTTAATGATTTTTTCTACAGAATGCTAAAACCAGGTGCAAGACCTATTGGAAAGGGGTTGGTATCACCGGGTGATGGAAGATTGCTTGCTTTTGAAAACTTTGAAGATGTACATCACTTTTATGTGAAAGGAAGAAAGTTTACGTTGAAAGAATTTTTAGGAGACGAAGTTTTGGCCAAAAAGTATAAGAAAGCTTCTATGATTATATTGCGATTAGCACCAAACGATTACCACAGGTATCACTTTCCATATGCAGGAGTTCCTTCTGCAATTCAACCTATAAAGGGACATTACTATTCGGTTTCGCCTTATGCTTTAATTCAGAATTTTACAAAAGTATTTTGTGAAAACAAGCGTGAACTGTGTACATTAGAAATTACAGATAAAACACCTATGTTAATTCTTCCGGTAGGAGCCACAATGGTGGGGAGTATGCATAGCACCTTTACACCTGAGAAAGCTGTTGAAAAAGGGGAAGAGATGGGGTATTTTGCATTTGGAGGATCAACGGTTGTAATGCTTTTTAATTCGAAAGATTTTGAAATTTCACCCGATTTATTAGAAAATACCAAAAACAAATTGGAGACCTATGTGAAAATGGGAGAAACTATTGGAGTGCCAAAATCATAAACGATTCATAAAAAAACATCCCTTTTTATCAATTCAGAAAAAGGGATGCAAATGAACTACTTTCTTTGAGTTTTATAAAAAATGAGCTCCTTTTATAAGCACAGTTTTATTTTTGATATTTTCTGGAATAGCTACTTGTGAATCATTGCTTGATAATATGGGAAGTGCCGTTTTTTTAAAGTAGTATCCTTCGTTATTTTCAGATATTAAAATAAAAACAAAACGTTTGTCATCTTCATTATTTACTGCTGTTGCTGGTATTGCAAAAGATTTGCTTGTATTTGTAATGATTTTTGCGTTGACATACATTCCTACTGTAAAATTCATATCTTTTTCATTACGTAAATGACCATGAACTTTTACCGTTTTATCTTTGGAAATGGTGTTACCTACCAAGTGTACTTGTGCATTAAAGGTACTGTCAGAAGCTTCTAATACTTTAAATTTAATTTCTTGTTCTTTATGAACGTTTAAAATATCTTTTTCAAAAACATTGAGCTCCAAATGTAAATGATCATTATTTACAATTTCCATGAGCTCATCTGTTGGAGAAACATAGCTTCCTATACTGTAAGTTAAATTTGCAATAGTCCCGGTAATTGGAGCATATAGATGAATTACTGATGAAAAATTTCCTTTCATAACTTGGTTTGGATTTAGGTTGAGTAGGCGTATTCTTTTTTCCAATCCATTAAATTTTGCCTTTGCTGCATTGTAATCGCATTTCGCTTTTAAAAAGTTTTTTTCTGAAGTTATTTGTTCTTCGTAAAGAGTGTTTTGACGCTCATATTCAGATTTTAAGTATTCCAGTTGCTCGCCAATTTCCATATATTCTTGTTGAATATCAATATATTCGGGGTTTTCTAATGAAAGTAGTAAAGCTCCTCTAGTTACATGGTTTCCAATAAGTAATGGAGATTTTTTAACATATCCTGCCATGAAAGTGCGAACCGAGGCTCTATT
Organism: Pustulibacterium marinum; assembly: GCF_900116665.1. Classification (GTDB taxonomy): domain Bacteria; phylum Bacteroidota; class Bacteroidia; order Flavobacteriales; family Flavobacteriaceae; genus Pustulibacterium; species Pustulibacterium marinum. The sequence goes on from NZ_FPBK01000002.1 coordinate 282,265, forward strand.
TTGTGGAGGAACATCTATATAGCCATTTGCAGATATATAATTGTCAAATGTAGTTTCTAGTGGTTTTCCCAATTTCATATCATTTGAAGAAAACTGATCTTTTGTAATGAATATTTCATTAGATTCTGTTTCGTTTGCAGTAGTTTTATTTTCTTTTGTAGAAGAAGATTCTCCGCAAGAAGCTACTATTAAAAGTAATATGATTGTTGATAGATTTTTCATTTTCTTAAAGCGTTAAATGGTTGATTTGAATAGCAATTTCATTGTAAGAGAAAAGAGCTTGTAAATGTGCAAGTCTAGTTTTCATTGCAGTGTCAATACTTTGTATGTATTGAAAAAAATCTATTTCGCCATTCTTAAAACTCTTCTCGGCAGTTTCTATAATTTTATTACTCAGTACAGCACCTTCTTGTTCGTAATAATCAAGTTCTAATTGTTGTTTCTGAAGCTCGCTCAATAGCATCTGGTATTTAGTTTGTAATTGTGAGCTGTAAGATTTAACTTGATAGGATGCAGCGTCTCTTTTAAATTTTGCAGCTTTAATTCTGGCTTTTTGTCCATTGAACAAAATGGGGATGTGAAGTCCAATTTGATAACCGGAAAGCGATTTATTTAAATCACTGTTGGTTCCTTGAAAGTATTCTACAGAAATGTCTGGTAGTAACTGTTGTTTTTCAAATTTGTAATTTAGGTTGCTCAAGGTAGCCTGTTTTCTTTGGACTTGAAGACCTGCATTATTGGAAGTGTCTATGGCGTTTACAAGAATTTTATCATAAGTTGATTTTTCAAGTTTAAACGACTTTTCTATTTGTGAAAGTTGATATAGTTCTTGGTAAGCAGAAGACACATCTTGTTGTGAAGATTGAAATTGAATAGCTATTTCTTTTTGCTTTGTTTGCGCGGTGATTTTTTCAAGATAGTTAGTTTCACCTAATTCAAATCTTCTTGTGGCTGCATGGGAAAAGTTTTGATACAAACTATCTAAGTATTTATAGATCTCCGTTTTTTCAGTGGTAAATTGCACATGATTGATACTTTGAAGAACAGCTTTTTTTACCTGAATTTTCTTGTAGTTTTGCTCAGCTTTTGCTACTTCAAAATTTTGTTTTAATACCTTGTGTTTACTTCCGTAAACCGTAGGGAAAGCAAAATCTTGTGTGGCTCCCCAAACCTTTAAAGGTTCATTGTTTATAGCAAGATTATTTTCATCGTAGCTGTGAAAAATATAAGTCTTTCCAAAGTCAAAAGCAGTTCCTTGTTGTGCCTGGGCTGCATTGGTCTGTTCTTTTAATTCTCTTAAAGATAGATTTTTTGTCATCGCACTATCTATAATAGCTTCTGTTGAAAGTATATTTTCTTGCGCATTTGTTAAGCATGGAAATATAGAAATAGTAATCAACAGCAATAACGTATTGATATGTTTATTTGAATTTATTTTCATTCGAATCGGTTTAGAAAAAACAATGTAAAGTACCGGTAATACAATCAATGTAAGTAAGGTTGCAGTGATTAAACCACCAACTACTACAGTGGCTAAAGGTCGTTGCACTTCTGCACCGGCATTGGTAGAAATAGCCATGGGAAGAAATCCTAGAGCTGCTGCAGATGCAGTGAGTAATACAGGACGTAAACGATCGTTGGTTCCTTTGATAATTATTTGTTGTAATGAAAGGTTTGTTGTGTGTTCCAGTTCCTTGAAATATTCTATAAGCACAATGCCATTTAAAACTGCGATACCAAAAAGTGCTATGAAACCTACACCTGCTGAAATACTGAATGGCATTCCACGAAGCCATAAAAAGAAGATTCCACCAATACTTGCCAAGGGAATAGCGGAGAATACCATAAGTGCTTCTTTTAACGAATTAAATGCCATATATAGCAAGAGAAATATAAGGATCAAAGCCACCGGAACAGCAATTAGCAATCGGTTACGAGCACTTTGTAAGTTTTCGAACTGACCGCCATACGTGATATTATATCCAGAAGGTAAGCTTATTTTTGAGTTTACTACTTTTTTAATATCATCTACTACAGATTGTAAGTCTCGGTTTCTCACATTTACTCCAACCACAATTCTACGTTTGGTATCGTCTCTAGATATTTTAGCAGGACCTTTTGTATAGCTTATCTCAGCTAGTTCTTCTAATGGAACTTTATTTCCAGATGCAGTATTTATGTAAAGTCTTTTTAGATTTTCAATATCCTTTCTATAATTTTCCTGAAGTCTTACTACTAGGTCAAATCTCTTTTCTCCTTCGAAAACGGTTCCTGCTTTAGCTCCTGCAAATCCTGTTGAAATAAGATTATTCAGATCTGCTATAGCAACACCATATTGTGCTATTTTAGCTCGGTTATAGCGAACGCGCATTTGTGGTAAACCTTCAATTTTTTCAACTGTGATATCTGCGGCTCCTGGAATATTGCTAATTACATTTTTAATAGCTTTTCCCTTTGCAGCTAGAATGTCTAAATCTTCTCCAAAAATTTTAATAGCAATATCCGATCGAACACCGGTAACCAGCTCGTTAAAGCGCATTTCTATGGGTTGTGTAAATTCTATTTCCATATTAGGAATTACTTCAAGCGCTTCTTTAAATTTTCCGGCTAACTCATCTTTTGTCTCTGCAGAAACCCATTCGTCTTTTGGTTTTAGTTTGATGATGACATCACTTTCTTCCATTGACATAGGATCAGTAGGTACTTCTGCCGCACCAATTCTACTTGCAATTTGATCCACTTCTGGAAAATTTTCCTTTAGTGTTTTTTCAATCTGTGTTGTTATTTTTATAGTTTCATCTAGTGATGTACCTGTTTTGAGAACAGGTTGAATTACAAAATCACCTTCATCAAGAGTAGGTACAAATTCGCTTCCCATTCTAGAAAATAGAAAACCACCAAGTATGATGAACAGTAAACTAATGGCTATAATTGGTTTGGTATGTTTGAGCGCAAATTTGATGGTAGGAGTGTATTTCTTATGAAGAAAAGCCATCAATTTATCAGATAGATTTGGTTTTGTTCTTTTTTTGGAACTAAGAAATAAAGAAGAAGCTACCGGAACATATGTAAGACAAAGAATCATAGCTCCTATTAATGCGAAGCTAAACACAAGAGCCATGGGAATAAACATTTTTCCTTCTACACCTTGTAAGGATAAAATAGGTATAAATACGATTAAGATAATGATTTGTCCAAAAAAGGCAGATTTCATCATTTTGCTAGCTCCATCAAGAGCAATTGTATCTCTTGTATTTTTTTTATCACTTTTAGAAAATTCTTGCAGTTCTTTGCTATGTTTCATGAATTCATGGGCTATGAATTCTACGATGATTACAGCGCCATCTATAATAATTCCAAAGTCAATGGCTCCAAGACTCATTAAGTTTGCATTGACATTGAAAATGTACATCATAGAAAGAGCAAAAAGTAAACACAATGGTATAACGGAAGCTACAACCAAACCAGATCGCCAATTGCCGAGTAATAATACCACTACAAAAATTACAATTAAACATCCTAAAATGAGGTTTTCTGCAATGGTATGAGTAGTTTTTGCAATAAGTTCGCTACGATCTAAAATTGGATTTATATAAACTCCTTCTGGTAATGTTTTTTGTAAAGTAGCTATACGATCTTTTACCAAGCCTATAGTTTCCAATGAGTTGGCGCCTTTCAACATCATAATTTGCCCCATTACTTTTTCACCCTCTCCATTTGCTGTAATAGCTCCAAAACGGGTGGCATGTCCAAATTTTACTTGCGCAACATTTTTAATAAGAACAGGAATATGATTTTGCGTTGAAACTACTATATTTTCAATATCTTCCTTACTGCTTACCAAACCTTCACCACGAATAAAATAGGCTTGATTGTTTTTTTCAATATAACTACCGCCTGCGATACTATTATTTTCTTCTAATGCTTTAAAAACTTGAGAAGGAGTTAACGATAGGGCATTAAGATGTTCTGGGTTAATAGCTACTTCGTATTGTTTGAGATATCCACCCCATGTATTTACTTCTACAACGCCTTTGATACCAGAAAGTTCTCGTTTTACAATCCAATCTTGAATGGTTCTTAAATCGGCTGCAGAATACCAATCTTTATATGCTGGCTTAACATCTAGTGTATACTGATAGATTTCTCCAAGTCCTGTGGTGATAGGTCCCATTTCTGGAGCTCCAAAACTTTCAGGGATATTTTGTGAAGCCGATTTTATTTTTTCGGCAATTAATTGTCGAGGTAAATACGTTCCTATAGATTCTTCAAAAACAATGGTGACAACAGAAAGACCAAATTTGGAAACCGATCTTATTTCTTTAACCCCAGGTATGTTTGCCATTTCTAGCTCTACGGGATAGGTAATGAATTTTTCTACATCTTCGGTAGATAAATTTTCTGAAGTTGTAATTACTTGTACCTGATTGTTGGTAATATCGGGTACAGCTCCAATGGGTATTTTTGTAAGGGAATAAACACCAAAACCTGCTATTACGAGAGTGAATAGTATAGCTAACAGCTTATGCTGCATGCTAAACTTAATTATTTTTTGCATGGATATGATTCAATAAGATAAAACTTGATTTTTGTATTTTACGCTTGAATTATATCAAATATTTAGGAGGTTGTAATAGCTTATTTGAAAGAAGCCAATGCTGGCAATTGGGTGTATAAAGGATAGTTTTTTTATGATTGATAACCACTGATGTCGTAATCTTTTCCGTATTTTTTAAAAGATAATTTGGGATAAAATGATTGATGTGGTGCTCTCCTGAATGATTATCAAACGGAATTTTATGTTGGCTATCGTGCTCTTTTGTGTGCGAAGCTTTGTTTTTTCCGTAGTGTTTTTCTAAGAATGAATAGAAGTTATCACCAAATTCAGAATGATGAAGTTGGTAATGATCATATAAACCAACATATTCTTTCATATCGGTAAACGCTCCAAAAATGAGTTGAATACTGAATTTTAGAAGGAAAAAAATATGTAAGTAGTTTTTAAACATATGGTTACAAAGGTACTTTTCTTTGTTTTCTATTGAAGCATTCTATTCTTAAGATTCGCTTAATTTTTAATCTATTGTAATTTTAAAAGTAGTTCCTTTTCCTTCTTCACTATGCATGGTTATAGGGGCATGAATCATTTCACTAGCTTTTTTTACTATGGACAGGCCTAAACCATTTCCTTTTATTTTTCTATCACTTGGATTTATTCTGTAAAATGGATTGTAAATTTTATCAAATTCATCCTTTGCAATTCCTATTCCTTGATCTTCAATATAAATGTAAGGCTTATTATTTTCTTGAGATAACTTAATGGTTATTTTTGAATTGATTGGAGAATATTTAATGGCGTTACTCAGCAAATTTTCGAGTATTAATTCCAAGTAATATTTGCTTGTAAATAATTCTTGGCAATGATCATCTTTTATATAAACGGCAATGTTTTTTTCTGAAATTTGCTTTCGAAAACGCTGAATAATATCATCTATAAGAGTTGTTGTAGCAAAGTTTTCCTTGTTTATAAGTTGTTCGTTCTTATTAAAACGAGCTAGTAGTAATAATTGATCTACGATGTCTGAAATACGGTCAATTTCTTGAATACTACTAGTTATCTTCGTTTCGTATTCTTTACAATTTCTTTCTTTTCTAATTAACACTTCCAGGGTTCCTTTTAATACTGCCAGCGGAGTTCTTAATTGATGTGAAGCATCTGAAGTAAATTGTTTTTCTCGTTGTAAAGCTTCCTCAATTCTGTCTAAAAGGTCGTTAATGGACTTGGTTACTAAAAATAGTTCATCTTTATTTTTAGGAAGTGTAATTCTTTGATTTAAATTCTCTTTTGTAATTAGATTGGCTGTATTTGTTATTTTTTGAACTGGTTTAATGGCACCACCGGCTAAAATTCTTGAACTCACAAAGATGAGAATCAATATAAATGGGAAAAAGAGTAACAGATTAAATAATAGATCATCCAATATCTCGGTAATATTTTCAACGGACATAGCTGTAATAATATAGCCTTTGACAACATTTTTTTCATGTATTGGAGTCTGAATTTGTCTGATAAAAGTACCGTTCAATTTGGTGTTAAATGCACTATTATTCTCTTGATTAACATGAAGTTTTAGGTTGCCATTTTTAAGATTGGGTGATTTGTCCAGTGTATTTCCCAATGAATCCGTTATCTGCACAAAAACCGGGTTTACCTGTAGTTCAACATGTTCTCGTTCTTCCCATTCTTCTTTATCTGTAAAAACAATTTGATGATGATCTACTGCAATTTCAGCAAGATGTAATTTAGACTCATAAAAGAGATCAGAATCAATATGTTGATATAAAGATTTTTTTACAACAAGATAAATACCTGCAAATACAACGCTCATAACAATGGCAGTTATAAGCATGTAATAAAGAGAAATTCTATTTTTAAAAGATAAATTCATTCTACAATCATGTAACCTACACCACGCACAGTTTGTATGTAATCTTCGGTTTTAGTGAAACCCAATTTTTTACGTAGTCCATTTATATAAACATCAATAATACCGGTGTCATATTCAAAATGAATATCCCAAACTTGTTCAATAATTTGATTTCTAGAACAAACTTTTCCTTTATTTTGAAGTAAATGTTCTAGCAAGGCAAATTCCTTTTGAGTAAGTGGAACTTCAAGTCCAGATTTTGTTACTTTATGCGCATCAATATCCATAGAGATGTCTTTTAATTGAAGTATGCTATGTATATTGGATACATTTCTTAACTGTACTTTAATGCGCTCAATTAGTTCATCAAAATGAAAAGGTTTTTTGATATAATCATTTGCGCCCGATTGCAAACCTGCAATAGTATCTTGGATAGTATCTTTTGCGGTTAAAAAAATGATTGGGGTTGCGGTATTTTCTTTTCTGTATATTTTACAAATTTCCAAACCACTAATTCCAGGTAACATCCAGTCTAGCAAGATTAAGTCAAAGGATTCTAGCTTAAGCAACTGTAAACCTTCGGTTCCTGTATTTGCAATAGAAACATGGAAATTTTCTTCTGTTAAACCTTCCTTTACAAAATTTGCAATACCATCTTCATCTTCTATAATTAGAATTTTTGCCATACTTCAAAAATAGAAAATCAAATAGTTAGATTTCCTTTTTATTCTTAAGATTTGATTAAAACCAACCTTTATATTTAAAGCTTCTTCATAATATCTTTTGTAACTGTTAAAATATTCCCGCTTATACATCGTTGTTTGAGTAAGTTTTATTTATTTTGCGCCCATGCGAAAAGCTTTGTTTACCCTTTTTTTAATAATGTTTGTAGAAATAATTTCTGCCCAAATTGGGGGGCAAAGTACCTATCAGTTTCTTAATCTTGTAACTTCTCCAAGGCAAGCTGCACTGGGTGGAAAAGTTATTACCAATTTTGATAGCGATGTTGCCCAAGGACTTTTCAATCCGGCAAGTATTAATAATGATATGGATAATCAACTGGCATTGAATTATGGGAATTACTTGGGAAATGTGAATTATGGATCTGCAACATATGCTTATCAGTATGACAGATATGTTAATACAATTATGGCAGGTATTACCTATGTGAATTATGGATCTTTTGATGGAAGAGATGAATATGGAAATGATACAGGAAGCTTCTCTGGAAGTGAAACAGCCGTTTCTGTTGGTTGGGCCTATGATATTCCGTGGTCTGATTTTAGGGTAGGAGCCAATGTGAAATATATTTATTCTTCCTTTGAAAGCTATAATTCTATGGGAGGAGCTTTTGACCTTGGTTTAATGTATGTAAATGATAAACTCGACTTTAACGCGGCTATTGTAGTTCGTAATATAGGAGTTCAATTTACAACCTATGCAGGTTTGCAAGAATCTTTACCGTTGGAAGTAGATTTAGGTTTGTCACAGACTTTAGAACATGTACCAATTCGTTGGCATTTAACTTTTGAAGATTTACAATATTGGAATGTATCATTTTCAAACCCGGTAAATTCAGAAGAGAGTTTAGATGGAACTGTAACTGAGGAGAGCGATACTTTTTTTAAAGAACTCTTTAGACATACTGTTATTGGCGCTGAACTATTTCCGGAAGGAAACTTCAATATTCGCTTAGGTTACAACTTTAGAAGATCTTCCGAAGGAAAAATAGAAGAACTAAGATCATTTTCAGGATTTTCAGGAGGATTTGCGTTACAAATTAATAAGACCAAAATAAGCTATACCTTTGCAAGGTACACCACTGCGTCACATGCGAGTTTATTAGGTGTACACTTCAATCTTCAATAATATCTATGAAAAAGAAAATTACAATTGCTATTGATGGTTTTTCATCAACAGGAAAAAGTACCATAGCAAAGGAAATTGCAAAATCACTCGGCTACGTTTATGTAGATACGGGAGCAATGTATAGAGCAGTTACTTTATTTGCTATGAATTCAGGAATGGTTTCACCAGAATTAACCAATAGTTTAGGGTTGATTAAACTTTTGCCTCAGGTTAAATTGCAATTTAAGTTCAATGAAGAGAAAGGTGCTGCAGATATGTACTTAAATGACATCAATGTAGAAGATAAAATAAGAACTTTAGAAGTTTCTAATTTGGTAAGTGTAGTTGCTGCCATTCCCGAGGTTCGTTACAAACTCGTAGAGCAACAGCGAGAAATGGGTAAGGAAAAAGGAATCGTAATGGATGGTAGAGATATAGGTACAGTAGTTTTTCCAGATGCAGAATTAAAACTATTTATGACCGCTTCTGCAGAAGTAAGGGCGGAACGCAGGTATAAAGAACTTACAGAAAAAGGAGAAGCAGTAGATTTTGACGCTGTATTATCAAATATCCAGCAACGCGATCATATAGATTCTACAAGAGAAGATTCTCCATTGGTAAAAGCAGAAGACGCTGTAGAAATTGATAATTCTTATATGAGTAGAGAAGAGCAGTTTGCAAGAATTTTAAGTCTAGTACATATTACTTTAGAAAAATAAATAAATTTTCATTTAAGCTGTTGTAAATCATAAAACAAGTTTGTATTTTTGCACTCCTTTTTAAACAAAGTAGGAGAGGAGAAGGAAATTATTGTATATCAATTTATTAATACTTCTGTTTTGGAGTTGAACTTTCCTAGCAAAGCAGAATACAAATTTTTAATCAGCACATGGCTGAAGAACAAAACAAAACTGTAGCTCAAAACCAAGAAGAGTTTTTAGCGAATTTTAACTGGCACAACTACGAAGAAGGTATTGATCAGGTAGAGGACGAACAACTAAAAGAGTTCGAAAACTTAGTAGAGAAAAACTTCGTAGACACTGCAGATGAAGAGGTAGTAGAAGGAGAAGTAATTCACATTACAGATCGTGAAGCTATCATCGACATCAACGCTAAATCTGAAGGTGTAATCTCTTTGAACGAGTTCCGTTACAACCCAGATTTAAAAGTTGGTGACAAAGTAGAAGTATTGATTGACGTTAGAGAAGATAAATCTGGTCAATTAGTATTATCTCACCGTAAAGCAAGAACAATCAAAGCTTGGGATCGTGTAAACGATGCTCATGATAAAGGTGAAGTAGTTAACGGTTACGTTAAATGTAGAACTAAAGGTGGTATGATTGTAGATGTTTTCGGAATCGAAGCATTCTTACCTGGTTCTCAAATTGATGTGAAACCAATCCGTGACTACGATCAGTACGTTAACAAAACTATGGAATTCAAAGTGGTTAAAATCAACCATGAGTTCAAAAACGTAGTTGTTTCTCACAAAGCGCTTATCGAAGCAGATATCGAAGAGCAGAAGAAAGAAATCATTGGTCAATTAGAAAAAGGACAAGTATTAGAAGGTGTTGTTAAAAACATTACTTCTTACGGTGTGTTTATTGACCTTGGTGGTGTAGATGGTTTAATCCACATTACAGATCTTTCTTGGTCTCGTATCAACCACCCTAACGAGGTTGTAGAATTAGATCAGAAATTGAATGTTGTAATCTTAGACTTTGATGATAACAAGTCAAGAATTCAATTAGGTCTTAAACAATTACAAGCTCACCCATGGGAAGCTCTTGGAGACGAGGTTAAAGTAGGTGATAAAGTTAAAGGTAAAGTAGTTGTTATTGCAGACTACGGTGCGTTTATCGAAGTTGCTGACGGTGTAGAAGGATTAATCCACGTTTCTGAAATGTCTTGGTCTACTCACTTACGTTCTGCTCAAGATTTCGTAAATGTTGGTGACGAAGTTGAAGCAGTTGTTTTAACTTTAGACAGAGAAGAGCGTAAAATGTCTCTTGGTATCAAGCAATTGACTCCAGATCCATGGACAGATATTACTACTAAATATCCTGTAGGTTCTAAACATAAAGGAACTGTACGTAACTTTACTAACTTTGGTGTATTCGTAGAATTAGAAGAAGGAATTGACGGATTAATCTATATCTCTGATCTTTCTTGGACTAAGAAAATCAAACACCCATCTGAGTTTGTAAACGTTGGTGATATCTTAGAAGTAGTTGTTCTTGAATTAGATGTTGACGGACGTAAATTATCTTTAGGTCACAAACAAACAACAGCTAATCCATGGGATAAGTATGAAGATGATTATGCTGAAGGAACTGTTCACAACGGAGCTATCGATGAAATCGTTGACAAAGGTGCAACTGTAACTTTCAACGAGGATATCGTAGCATTCATTCCTTCTCGTCATTTAGAAAAAGAAGACGGTAGCAAATTGAAAAAAGGTGAAGCTGCAGATTTCAAAATCATTGAATTCAACAAAGAGTTCAAAAGAGTTGTTGCTTCTCATACAGCTATCTTCAAAGATGAAGAGAAGAAAAATGTAAAAGCTGCTACTAAAGCAAGTAACAATGCAGAGAAAACTACTTTAGGAGACTTAGACGCTTTACAAGAATTAAAAGATAAAATGGAAGGAAAATAATCCTGAAATTTTAAAATAATTTTAAAAGCCCTGAATTTTTTTCAGGGCTTTTTTTATGGTTATAAGTATTTGATTGTTAGTCTTTCATAAGATGATCTTTGATTACAGTTTATGCCACTGTTTAAAAGGGAAAACTATCAACAAGTAACGGTTGAAAAATGCTTTCTAAATATTATGAATGCTAACTAAAATTAGTTACTTTTGCCTGATTTCAAATACAATCGCTTCAAAAAATGGTAAAAGATTTATTCGAGAGAATACAGCAAAACAAAGGACCTTTAGGAAAATGGGCTGCACATGCAGAAGGATATTTCGTATTTCCAAAATTGGAAGGAGAGCTTAGCCCAAGAATGAAATTTAGAGGAAAAGATATCTTAAACTGGAGTATTAACGATTACTTAGGTTTAGGGAACCATCCCGAAGTTAGAAAAATAGATGCAGAAGTAGCGGCAGAATACGGTGCTGCTTATCCAATGGGTGCTCGTATGATGAGTGGTCATACCTCTGTGCACGAACAATTACAAGACGAATTAGCTGCTTTTGTGAAAAAAGAGGCTGCCTATGTTTTAAACTTTGGTTACCAGGGAATGGTTTCCATTATTGATGCATTGGTTTCTAAAAATGATGTAATTGTATACGATGTAGATTCACATGCATGTATTATAGACGGGGTACGTTTACACCACGGAAAAAGATTTACATACAAGCATAACGATGTTGAAAGTTTAGAGAAAAACTTACAACGTGCTACTAAAATTGCAGATGAAAGTAATGGAGGTATTTTGGTAATTACCGAAGGTGTTTTTGGTATGCGAGGACAGCAAGGTAAACTAAAAGAAATTATTGCTTTAAAAGAAAAATACAACTTCCGTGTTTTAGTGGATGATGCACACGGTTTTGGTACTTTAGGAGAAACTGGAGCAGGTGCTGGTGAAGAGCAAGGATGTCAAGATGGTATTGATGTTTATTTCTCTACGTTTGCCAAAGCAATGGGAAGTATCGGAGCTTTTGTAGCAGCAGATAAAGACACGATCGATTATTTAAAATATAACTTACGTTCTCAAATGTTTGCTAAATCATTACCAATGATTTATACAAAAGGAGCATTGAAACGTTTAGATATGTTACGTACCATGCCAGAGCTTAAAGCAAAGTTATGGGAAAACGTAAACAACCTTCAAAATGGATTAAAGAGTAGAGGTTTTGAAATTGGAGAGACTAATACTTGTGTAACTCCGGTTTACCTTAAAGGTAGTATTCCAGAAGCTATGGCATTGGTTCATGACCTTCGTGAAAACTATGGTATATTCCTTTCTATTGTAGTGTATCCTGTAATTCCAAAAGGAATTATTTTATTGAGAATGATTCCTACATCTTCTCATAATATAGAGGATATCAATACTACTTTAGCTGCTTTTGAAGCAATTAGAGAAAAATTACAAAACGGAACTTATAAGAAAATTTCAGCTGCTGTAACGCAAGCAATGGGAGAATAAGTTTTGATAAAATATAAAATAAGAAAAAAGGATGCTGGATAAGGCATCCTTTTTTTTGACCATTTCGGTTTAAAATGTCAGAAAGAAAATAAACTTTCTTTGATGATTTCTTGTTCACAAAGGTGTAAATTTTATAATCTCGAAAAAATGACAAAAGTCAGCAAATTCAATCCTATTTGCAGTAATTTTGAAGGAAAATAATATCATTATGAATAAAGGTATCTACATTGCCACAATGGAAGAAGACAGTGGAAAATCACTGATTTCTTTGGGGTTAATGCAAACATTGCTAGGAAAAACAGCAAAGGTAGGTTATTTTCGTCCTATAATAGACAACCTCCCTGAAGGTAAGAAAGATAACCATATAGAAACCATTCTTTCTCATTTTGAGGTTGCTCAGACCTATGAATCCGCTTATGGCGTTACGCGTTCAGAAGTAATAGAAAAGCGCGATAAGAATAATGGAGGAGCTTTTTTGGATGTCATTATTCAAAAGTATAAAGAACTCGAAGATCAGTTTGATTTTGTATTGGTTGAAGGAACTGATTTTTCCATGAAAGGGAATGTTTTTGAATTTGATACCAATGTTTCTATCGCTAGAAATTTAGGACTTCCAACTATTATTATTTGTAGTGGACGTGGTAAAACACAACAAGAGTTAGTAGGAGCGTTAGATTTTGCTTATACATCTTTCAGAAACAAAGAAGTAAAGGTAATTGGTATCGTAGCCAATAAAATTGAAAAGGAAAATATGAATTATGTTTCCTTCGACCTGAAAAAGTTATTTTCTGAAGAAGTTGAAATATCTGTAGTTCCTTTGATAGATACGTTAATGAATCCTACCATTAAAGAAATTGTAGAAGAACTAGATGGTAAAGTGTTGTTTGGTGAAGATCATTTAAACAATCAAACCGGTAGTTTTGGAGTAGGAGCCATGCAGTTAAGAAACTATCTTACCAAATTGAAAGAAAAAAGCTTGGTAATCACTCCGGGAGATAGAGCCGATATTATTTTAGGAGCTTTACAAGCACATATTTCTTCTAATTATCCTAAAATTTCTGGAATTGTATTAACAGGAGGTTTAATTCCAGAAGATAGTATTTTACGTTTAATAGAAGGTTTGTCTCAAATTGTACCCATCGTTTCTGTAAAAGGTGGAACGTTTGGTGTAACCAATAAAATTGGGAGTATCAAATCACAAATTTATAGAGACAGTAAAGACAAGATTCTTACATCTATTGCTATTTCAGAAAAGTATTTGCAATTAGATAAATTATCTGAAAAATTGATCAATTTCCAATCGCATGTGATTACGCCAAAAATGTTTCAGTATGGTTTGTACAAGCGTGCACAACATACACGTAAACACATTGTATTACCGGAAGGATCAGACGAACGAATTCTTACAGCTACCATGCGCTTATTAGCCTTGGATATTGTAGATATTACATTGTTGGGGAATTTGAATAAGATAAAAACCAAAGCAACCGATCTTGGTTTGAACTTAGATTTTTCGAAAATTAATGTAATTGAGCCTGTAAAGTCTGAAAAATATCAGCAATATGCCGAAACGTTTTATGAATTAAGAAAGCATAAAGGTGTAAATATGGATATGGCCAGAGATATGATGGCCGACGTTTCCTACTTTGGAACCATGATGATTCATATGAAAGACGCAGACGGAATGGTATCTGGAGCGGCACATACCACACAACATACTATTCGCCCGGCGTTACAGTTTATTAAAACCAAACCGGGAGTTTCGGTGGTTTCTTCTGTATTCTTTATGTGTTTAGAAGATCGTGTTTCTGTATTTGGTGATTGTGCGATAAACCCAAATCCTTCGGCTGAGGAACTGGCAGAAATTGCAATATCTTCAGCAGAAAGTGCAAATGGTTTTGGTTTAGAGCCAAAAATAGCCATGTTATCGTATTCTTCAGGAACAAGCGGAAAAGGAGAAGATGTAGACAGAGTTCGCAAAGCCACAGAAATTATCCGAAATAAACGACCAGATTTAAAAGTGGAAGGCCCTATTCAGTATGATGCTGCCGTTGATGCTTCTGTAGGTAGAAGTAAAATGCCAGATTCTGAAGTTGCAGGACAAGCCAATGTATTGATTTTTCCAGATTTGAATACGGGTAACAACACCTATAAAGCGGTACAAAGAGAAACCGGAGCTTTGGCCATTGGACCAATGTTGCAAGGATTAAACAAACCTGTAAACGATTTAAGTCGAGGTTGTACGGTTAACGATGTGTTTAATACCGTTATCTTAACGGCAATACAGGCACAAGGAATTTAAATTCAATCATAAAAAGACATCATATTTTCATGAATATATTAGTAATCAATTCAGGGAGTTCATCTATAAAATATCAATTAATCAAAATGCCCGAAGAAACTGTAGCTGCCAGTGGTTTGGTAGAGCGTATAGGTTTAGACGGCGCTTTGATTCATTATAAATCAGGAGATTTTAAATTAACCAAGGAAGTAGATGTTCCAGATCATGAAACAGGATTATTGAAGATTACCACCTATCTTTTGGATAAAGAGTTTGGTGTGATCAGTGACAAAGATAATATTCAAGTTGTAGGGCACAGAGTGGTTCATGGTGGTAAAACTTTTTCGGAAACCGTAGAAGTGACCGAAGAGGTGAAGGAGAAAATAAAGAGTGTTTTTCCATTAGCTCCTTTACACAATCCTCACAATTTAAAAGGAATTGAAGTTGCAGAAAAAGTTTTTGATAAAGCAAAGCAAGTAGCGGTTTTTGATACAGCATTCTTTCAAACAATGCCTCAAAAAGCGTATCAATACGCGATTCCTAAGAAGTTTTTAGAAGAGAACGATGTTCGCGCTTACGGATTTCATGGAACCAGTCATAAGTACGTATCAGAACAAGCAATTGCATACTTGGACCGTCATGAATTTCCTAGTTCAAAAATCATTACCGTGCATTTGGGAAATGGCTGTAGTATTACTGCTATCAAAGACGGTAAAGCTATAGATCACTCTTTGGGATTGGGACCTGCAAACGGATTGATTATGGGAACCAGAGCAGGAGATATTGATCAATCTGTGATATTTTTCTTGATAGATAAACTTGGGTATACTGCAGAACAGGTAAACAATATTCTTTTGAAAGAAAGTGGAATGTATGGGTTAACCGGTTATAGCGATATGCGCGATATTGAAGAAAAATCTGCAGAAGGCGATGAAGACTGTAGATTGGCACTTTATATGAATGGTTACCGAATTAAGAAGTACATTGGTTCGTATATCGCAGCAATGAATGGCGTAGATGCTATTGTATTCACAGCCGGAATTGGCGAGAATAGTAGCGTAATTCGAAAAATTGTATGTGATGATATGGATTTCTTAGGATTGCAATTGGATCCTCGTAAAAATGCAGTAAGGGGAAAAACCGTTAGAGCTGTAAATTTACCAGAAGCTTCGTTGAAGATTTTGGTAGTGCCAACCAATGAAGAATTAGAAATAGCAAAACAATCTTTTGCAGTAGTTACTAAATAATCTCAGCATAGCATAAATTAAAAAATCCGGATATGAGCATATCCGGATTTTTTAATTTTATGAAGTCATTTAAGACTATTCAATATCTTTTACAAACGTGCAACGCTCTGCATATACTTCTGGATCAAAATTCTTCCAAAGTCTACGAACTGGCATATTATCTGCAAGTTCTGGAGTTCTAATGCAGTTTTCAATACCTTTTGCACTCATTACTTTGAAATATTCATTGAAAAGAATAGCGGTTACTCCTTTGTTTTGATATTCAGGCTGTACACCAATAAGGTAGAACAAAGCTGTTTTGCTATATTTTTTAGCTTTCAGTAAGTGAAGGAATCCAAAAGGGAACAGTTTTCCGTTTGCTTTCTGCAATGCTTCAGAGAAGGAAGGCATTACAATTCCAAAACAGATCAATTCATCTTTATCATTCACTACAAACTTGATGTATTCCGGGTTGATAAAGCTGATGTATTTCTTTTTAAAATACTCCTTTTGAGCATCGGTCACTGCAACAAATGAAGAAAGCGTAGCATACGATGAATTGAACAAGTCAAACATTTTGTCTACATACGGCATTACGTCTTCGGTTTTTGTAAAGTTCACCGGGCGTAAGTTGTATCGTTTTCTGATGAGCTTTTCGGCCTTCTGAAAGAAAATTGGTTTAGCATTGGCAAAAGGAAACCTATTTTCTACATATTCTTTCTCTACTTTAAATCCGTATGCTTCGTAATGTTTCACGTAATAGGCGTGATTGTACCAGGTTGCCATGGTGGATAATTCTTCAAAACCTTTGGTAAGTACACCAACCTTATCCAAATTGCTGAAGCCCATTGGACCTTCTGCATATTCCAAATTGTGATGTTTTCCGGTGTCAAAAACTTTGTCTAGAAGTGCTTTAGAAACTTCCAGATCGTCTATAAAATCAAACCAACCAAAACGTACTTTCTTTATTTTTTGGTCATTTACCTCTAACCAATTCACAATAATGGCAATTCTACCCACCATTTTGTGGTCTTTGTAAGCACCATAAAATTTAGCTTCGGCAGTTTGAAAGGCAGGGTTAGCTTCTGGATTAAAGGATTCCATTTCGTCTTTGATGATTGGCGGAACCCAATATTTGTTACCCTTGTATAATGTAAATGGAAACTTTACAAAAGTTTCCATTTCTTTTTTAGTTTGTAATTCTTTAATGGTTATCATAGCTAGTTAATCTTGCGGATCTTCTATCGTTTCTTCTATTTTTTCGAGTCCTTTTTTACGTTTCTTTTTCTTCTTCTTTTTCTTTTTTCCTCCTGTAAGATCTTTGTTTGCTTTTTCTTTACTGGTTTTTAATTCATCGCGGTGTCTATCAATTCTAAAAGACAATCCGAGTCCTCCAAAAGTTTGTGCCGGAGTATCTTTTATACTTGTCCCTGCATTTAAATCTATTTGAACATTTTTACCTAAAAGATATGCAAAACCAAATTTTACAATATTATCAGCATACACATCACTTTTAACTCCTTGATCTTCCACAAACATACTAAATCTAGGATTGCTAGAAAAGGCATGTGTAATTGTTACCACAAATCCCATCTCTGGATAATCGGTTGCAATACGGTTATAACTGAAATTAGCTACCAAAACCCAAAACGGTAAAAAATTACTCTGAGCAGAAAGCACTGCCTTTGGGCTTATTTGAGGTTCTTCCAGTTGTGCATAGAAGGCATAATTCTGTAAATTATATTGATTGAAATAATCGTATGGACTTTCAGACATGTTGAAGTTTGCCCCCGCATATAATGAAATGGCAGGAACTACATTTCTCCAATGGAAACCATGATTGGCGTCCCAACTTCTTATATTGATTTTCTGATCTTCTTCACTTACCGGATCAAAGAGTAAATATTTAATTCCGAGTGTGTTTTTAAGAAAGTTACTGCGCTTGCTTATGACTTCGGGCGAAACGGTTGTGTTGGTCAATTCATCAAATTGATAGGTGAAATCCCATAAAATTTCCAGTTGTTCTTTAAAAAAACCATAGCGTAAGGTACCATCAATAGCATACCCCTCTACAATAGATTGATTAAAGTTTTGGTGTTCTAATTTTTTATAGGTGAATCCGGTTTCTAATTGTAATACTCTTTTCCCCACGCTATAGGCACTCATAGACGTTCCCGGTCTGTTGGAATTGATAACGTCTGTATATTGAGCATGAAGATTGGTGAAGGAACATAGTAGCAGTAGAATAAAACTTCGGATAACTAATTTCATATGTTTTTTTGGTTTTCTTGTGGAAGTTAAAAGTAGCAAATACAAATTAAACAGCCTAACAGTGCAGCAGTGTTAGGCACGTTTTTTAGATAGATTTATGAAACTTGTACTAGGTAACAATGATAAGAATTGTATTTTTGAATTTTAAGAATATAGAGAATTGATTATGCAGCAAGCTTATTTAGGTAACTTTTTAAGAACCGTTATCATCATCATAGGTGTTTTAATGCTTATTCGTTATGTAACAAAGGTTTTTATGCCATACATTTTGAGATATTTAGTAAAGAAATCTGAAGACCATATCAACAAGAAGTTTCAAGGATTTCAAGAGTCTCAACAGCACCAAAACGATTATCAAGACACAAACTATACTACATCCCATAAAAAACAACCTAAGAACGATAAAAAAGTAGTAGGGGAGTATATAGATTTTGAAGAAATAGAGTAACCACTTTACAACCACATCAATGAACCTAAACATCAACGATCTTTGGAAGCACCTTGCTGTTTTCGTACTTTTTATCATTATTCCACTTATCTATTTTAGTCCTGTTCTGGATGGAAAAGTAATTGAACAAAGTGATATTGTTCAATACAACGGAATGGCAAAAGAGCGTAATGACTATAAAAAGGAAACCGGTACAGAATCGTATTGGACAGACAGTGCTTTTGGTGGAATGCCAACCTATCAATTAGGAGCTAATTATCCGCACAACTATATTAAGAAGTTAGATCATTTGATTCGCTTTTTACCAAGACCGGCAGATTATGTATTTCTATACTTTTTAGGCTTCTATGTGTTGATGTTAGTGTTGAAAGTAGATTACCGATTGGCATTCTTAGGTTCGCTGGCTTTTGGTTTTTCAACCTATTACATCATTATTTTAGGAGTAGGGCATAATGCCAAAGCGCATGCTATTGCTTATTTTCCAATGGTTATCGGTGGTATTCTCATGGTATTTCGGAAGAAGTATTTCTGGGGAGCGGTGCTCACGGCTTTTGCTATGGCGTTAGAAATTAGTGCCAATCACTACCAAATGACGTATTATTTATTGCTACTGGTTATCACGCTGGGCGTTGTATATCTTATCGATGCTTTTAAGAAGAAGGAGTTGCCACATTTCTTTAAGTCGGTTGGGATTTTGATGGCAGCTGTGATTATTTCAATCCTTACCAATGCAACCAACCTTTTAGCTACTCAAGAATATACCAAGTGGAGTACACGCGGTAAAAGTGAACTTACGTTCAATGCAGATGGATCTCCAAAGGAAACCGATGCTGCTTTGGACAAAGAATATATTACGCAATATAGTTATGGGATTGTAGAGTCTTTAAATCTCTTTGTACCCGGAATGTTTGGCGGAAGTAGAGATCTTGATGAAGATTCAGCCGTGTACACCTATTTGCAAAAACGTGGCGTACCAAAAAGTCAGGCAGCGGGGCTAACAGAAAGTTTAACCACCTATTGGGGACCTCAGTACTACGTAGCCGGGCCGGCCTATATTGGCGCTATTGTTTGGTTCTTTTTTGTGCTAGGGCTATTTCTTGTCAAAGGCCGCTTTAAATGGTGGTTGGTTGCCGGGAGTATTTTAGCCTTTTTACTATCGTGGGGTAAGAATTTGATGTGGTTTACAGACCTGTTTATTGATTTCTTCCCGTTGTATGATAAGTTTAGAGCAGTATCGTCTATACAGGTATTGGTAGAATTTACCATTCCTCTTTTGGGAATCATCGGGTTGAAGAAACTCTTTGACAAGGATGTGGATACCAACGAGAAACTACACGCTGTTAAATGGACAGGAATTATCTTGGGAGGCTTGTGTGTGGTATTGTTCCTTATCAAGTCGATGTTTGACTTTGTGGGCAGTAGCGATGGTATGATTCGTCAGTACTACGGAGATGACATTGTTCGGTTGTTAATAGAAGACCGTAAGAGTATTTACAATGCCGACCTATTCCGAAGTCTTATTATTGTAGCTATAGGCTTTGCCGCAGTTTGGTTCTATGTAAAAAACACCTTAAAGCAAAATATGGTCATTGGTGTTTTGGTGATCTTGGTATTGGTAGATTTGGTTGGGGTAGATAAGCGTTATGTAAGCAAAGATGATTTTGTTTCCAGCAGACGTATGTCGCACCCTTTTGAAGCTACCAGAGCCGATCAACAGATATTGAAAGATACAACCCACTTTAGAGTGTTTGAGCCTTCCGTAGGACTTAATGGGGCTAGAACGTCTTATTTCCATAATTCTATAGGCGGTTATCACGCCGCAAAACCGAAACGTTTACAAGATCTTTATGAATATCAGCTTGCCAACGGTAATATGGATATTCTCAATATGCTGAACGTAAAGTACGTTATTCAGCAAAATCAGGAAGGGAGCGTATATCCAACGCCAAATCCGGATGCGAATGGCAATGCGTGGTTTGTAGCTTCCGTTAAGAAAGTGAGCTCAGAAGATGCCGAAATGAAAAGTCTGGATAGCTTGCAAACCAAAACCACCGCTGTGGTAAATACCAGTGCTTTTCCGGAGGCTGCTTCGCTTTCCGAAAGCTATACCGTGGCCGATGCTCAAATATCTTTGGTACAACATACTCCAGACCATTTGGTGTACCAAACGTCTAATAGTAATGATGGTTTGGCAGTGTTTTCAGAAATGTATTATCCACATGGATGGAAGGTAACTTTGGACGGGAAAGAAGTATCTCATTTTAGAGTAGATTTTGCGCTGCGCGGTATGCAGGTGCCCGCAGGAAACCATACAATAACCTTTACCTTTGATCCGCAGGTAGTAAAAACAGGAAGCGCTATCTCTTTGGCAGGGAACGTATTGCTGGTACTTTTGGTAGCCGGCGGATTGTTCTTTCAGTTGAAACGAAAAGATCCTTCAAAGGAATAACGTATGCAGAAGGTACTCATCATTACCTATTATTGGCCACCAGCCGGAGGACCCGGAGTGCAGCGTTGGCTGAAATTTGTAAAGTACTTTCGTGACTTTGGTATTGAACCTATTGTATACATACCGGAGAATCCTACGTATCCCATGACCGATGCTTCTTTTGAAGCCGAAGTTCCGGAGGGGATCACCATTCTTAAACACCCTATTTTTGAACCGTATGCACTAGCCGGTTTGTTGTCTAAAAAGAAAACACAAACCATTAGTAGTGGAATCATACCCACTAAAAAGCAATCGTTAGCAGAGCGCTTGCTTCTTTGGGTACGGGGTAATCTTTTTATTCCAGATGCGCGGGCCTACTGGGTAAAGCCTTCCGTAAGGTATCTTTCCAACTATATCCAAGAAGAAGGGATTGAAACCATTGTGACAACCGGTCCGCCACACAGCTTGCACTTAATAGGTTTGCAACTGCAGTCTGCCTTAGGTGTTCGGTGGATGGCTGATTTTAGAGATCCCTGGACGTCTATAGGATACCATTCCAAGTTAAAGCTCACCAAGCGTTCACAAGCCAAGCATAAAGCCCTTGAAAAGGAAGTATTGCAGCGTGCCGATGGTATTTCGGTGACCAGTTATACGACTAAGAAGGAGTTTGAAGCGCTGACGACTCAACCCATAAAAGTGATCACTAACGGATTTGATGCCGTTACCTTACCCGCTACAAAGCTGTCTGACAAATTTACGCTGGCTCATATAGGTTCTTTACTCTCCGGAAGAAACCCGGAAGCGCTATGGCAAGCCTTGCAAGCATTACAGCAAGAAGAGCCCAGTTTTGCAGCAGATTTGGAAGTGGTACTCGCCGGAAAAGTGAGCGAAGAGATTCTGGAAACCATCACCGCTTATGGATTGAAAGACGCTGTGCGCTTGCCCGGCTATATTTCACACGGTGAGGCCTTGCAATTGCAGCGGGAGAGCATGGTGAACCTGTTGATAGAAATTGATTCTAAGGAGACACAAGGTATCATTCCAGGTAAGTTGTTTGAATATATGGCAGCAGCCCGACCTATTTTAGCCGTTGGTCCTGCCCAGTGGGATGCCGCAAGCATTGTAGAAACCACCCAAACGGGACATTCATTTTTGTATACGGATATGGTGGCCATCAAAAAACAATTGTTATCTTGGTATCGTCAATACAAGGCAGGTGAATTGCAGGTAAATCCAACAGATTTAGAGCAATTTACACGAAAAGTACTGACCAAGAAAATGGCAGCATACCTAGCTTCATTGCACTAAATTATATGGGCGTAATATTTAAACAATCTTTTCTAAATACCATATCTACCTACGTAGGGTTTGCTATAGGTGCCATTAATACCCTTTTTTTATATACCAGTTTTATGACCGACGAATATTATGGGTTGGTTGGGTATATGATCTCGGTAGCGAATATATTGATGCCCTTGATGAACTGTGGCGTGCAGAATGCTTTAGTCAAGTTTTACTCCTCTTACACACCCGGGGAAGAACGGAATAAATTTACCTTTATGATGTTTCTATTGCCGTGGCTTGCCATTATTCCGGTGGGTATTATAGGTACGCTGGGTTACCATACCATTGCAGGGCTACTCTCTCAAAAGAATCCTATAGTAGCCAATTATGTGTGGATGATCTACATTATAGCGGCCTCTATGGCGTATTTTGAAGTATTCTATGCGTGGACCAAAGTGCAATACCAGTCTGTAGTGGGGAATTTTATGAAGGAAGTACTCCACCGCGTTATTGTGATGCTATTGCTGTTCGCTTTGTATCTAGAATGGTTAGATATCCAAGAGTTTATCTATGGAATGGTGTGCATGTATATTTTTAGAATGCTGGTGATGTGGGTGATAGCCTTCAAGATTAAACGACCTGAGTTTTCATGGGGATTGCCAACTCAGTTTAAAAGTGTACTGAAATACTCTAGCCTTATCATTCTGGCAGGTTCTATAGCCATTATCCTTTTGGATATAGACAAAGTGATGCTGGGCTTGTATATGGATATCAACAATGTAGCATACTATAACGTTGCGGTGTTTATAGCCATAGTTATTGCTGTGCCTACGCGCGCCATGCAACAGATAACCACGCCCATCACGGCCCGTTTACTGAATGAAAAGAATTATGAAGAACTGGGTACCTTATACCAGCGGTCGTCTATCAACCTATATGTGGTGAGTGGTGTGATCTTTTTATTGATCGTGTTGAACATCAAGGAGCTGTATGAATTGCTACCCGATGCAGCCTATAGCAAGGCCATTGTGGTGGTGTTTTTGATCTCGCTGGCAAAACTGTGTGATAACCTGATAGGCATCAACAATGCAATCATCTTTAATTCTAAGTATTACCGTATGGTACTGCTTTTTGGATTATTGCTGACTGTGCTTACAGTGGTATTGAACATGCTCTTTATACCGCTATGGGGTATGAACGGATCGGGGTTTGCCACGCTTTTGGCCTTTTTGATCTACAATAGCATGAAGCTTGTATTTGTACAACGGAAGTTTGGTATACAACCTTTTACTACCAAAACCTTGCATGCGTCGCTATTTTATACACTAATGGTAGGGGCGTTCTTTTTTTGGGACTTTCCTTTTCATCCACTGGTGAATATCGTTTTGAAATCGGTATGTATTGTAGTCATTAGTGGTGTGGTAATGATCCGTTTTCATATGTCTGACGATATCACTGCCGTTTGGAAAAAGTATAGCAAGCCTATTCGCAATTACCTTCCGTAATGTAACCATCGGTTTCGTAGTCTGCACACAAGCCTTCTTTGCGCTCTACAAACTGATTTTCAAAATTTCCGGTAGATTCATTGTATACCGGTTCATAGAAGTCACAGTAACAACCGTTTTCATCTTCTTCTGCACAAGAGGTGAAGGCTAGTATTGAAATTCCCAGAATGAGTATCTTTTTCATGGATGCGTTATTTTTTATCAAAAATAAGAAAGTAGTGCTACAATCAAACAAAAATTTAGGTTTCTCTCCAAGTCTTTTCCAAGTGCAGGTAGGCGTATTCCATGGTCATAAGCAATAGCATACTCGGAGTCTGGAAAGGAAGCGATTATTACCCGGAAACAGATGGGTAGAAGGTAGACAGAAGGTTGGTGCAAGGTTGGTAAGTCTATGGGTAGCCAGGCGACCGTTTTACCAAAAGGTAGCTAAGCCGGAGCATAGTGTTTGCTTACAGAACGCTTACAGGATGGTAACAGAACGGTAACAGAACATTACGAAAGTGTCCGATTTGTTTGGGTTACTGTGCATTATATCAACGTTTTAGTAAAAATGAAGTGTCCGCAACTGTAATGCAAGTGTCCGATATGATTTTGTAGGTTGTTTATTTTCAGGGTTTTACGGAATTTAGCCTTGGTCTATGTGTTGGATGATTCATCTAAAAACCAGTGTATTATGGTAGGAAATAAATATCAGTTACTCGTAAAAAGTATCGAAAATAGCATTACAAATTTGTGCAATTTTGTGCATATCTGTGGGAATCTGTACCCATGTGTGGAGTATGATACCATTATAGGGCCGTTAGTACGTAATGGTACTCAAATGTACCCAACGTGACCAATTGTTACATTTTCGTAAAACAACCCTGTGTGTTTGTTGCAGTGTTGTTGCAGTAAACGATGAGTTTCCTTTACGAAAATGCCATTTTACCAAGGAAGACTGGAACAAAACTGGGACAAAACCCCTTGGGAGGTGGCTGTGGATGAGGTGGATGCTATGTGAAAAGTATTGTTGTAGGAAAAAGTGGGGGTAAAAAACTAAAAGTGTATAAAAAGTTATATCTTGTTTATGATATAAACGAGTGAGCTAACATTTGAGAAAAATGAGAAAACAAAGAATACTTTTATTATTAATTATAATTCTTACTTCTAACACAGCTTTAGGGCAAGCAACTGATTCGCTAAAAAATGCTATGTTGGAAAAAATAAAATATAGTGAGCGTTTTAAAGAAAACATCTATGAATTTAAGGGAAAGGAATTGCCAAAATTTGAACTGAATCTTCTTAATGGGAAAAAACTCAATTCGGAATCTCTAAAAGGCAAACCAACCGTTATAAATTTTTGGTTTAGTAATTGCACATCTTGCATCGAAGAGATGCCACTTTTAAATGAAATTAAGTCTGAATTAGGAAATGGAGTAAACTTTATATCAATGACCTTCCAGAAATCGAATGAAGTTAATGAATTTTTAAAAACACACGATTTTAACTTTACTCACATCGTAAATTCAAAAGATTACATAAAAACTTTCGGAACTTTTGGTTATCCAAAGACTCTGATTTTGGATAAAAACTTAGTCATTGTTGAAATTGAGAAAATGATTCCAAAAGACACCGAAAACGAAGAAAAAAATAAAGCGGAATTTAAAGCACAATTATCAGAAAAACTGACTGAATTAAGAAAACGTTAGCTAACAAAGATCTGATCAAAATCTAAAGTAGAAAAGAGCGGGGATTATCAATGTTGACGGAATCACAAGTTCCAACGGTAACCTTAACCTTACTCCACTCTTTTGTTCTTTCTTATATTTATAGATAAAAGTTAGTAATTGTAAACTTAAGATGGTAAGCGTTGCACAACCCCATTGTAATAGTTAGCGGTTAGTTTATACAAGTCGCTTTTGAGTGACTTTGTTTTATGAATTGTAGTGAGCCGTATAAAAAATGTGTATATTGTTTTTGATATAAACGAGTTGTAAGCAATCTGACCAAATATGACCGACGAATTTATTCCACCAATAAAAGAAAGAACAACAGATGACTTGTTAAAGATTGTTGGAGCACCAGATAAATGGAATCCAAGAGCTGTTTTCCTTGCGAATAATGAATTGATAAACAGAAAAGTTGAGCCGAAAAAAATTCAGACCGCTAAGTATTTATCAAAAAAAAGAGAGAAGGTTGAGGAAAGAATAAAAGCCAACGAGAGTTATCAGTTTTGCGACTTTTTTTTTAACCCTTTTTGGACTTTATTTGAAATAATATTTTCGTGGGAGTTAAAAAAGGACGGATTTATTCGAAAAGCTAAACAACAAAAATATTTTCGGATTGGAATTGGAATTCTGATTTTGATTTGCATTGGACTCTCATATATGACTTAATAAAAAACAAAAGCCAGCGTACAACAAGTTGGTAACCATTACACAACCCCATTGTAATAGTTAGCGGTTGGTTTCTACAAGTCGCTTTTGAGTGACTTTGTTTTTATGAATTGTAGTGAGCAGTATAAAAAATGTGTAAATTGTTCATTATATAAACGAGTTAGCACCAATTTGAAAAACAATGATAAAAACGATAATTATAGTAATAAGTGTGTTTTTAATTCTAACAGGATTTAAAACCTATAAGTTTCTAAAAGAAAACGTTAAGAAAATTCCAAAAGTAAGTTTTGAGGAACAACTTAAAACTTACAACGAATTAGGATACAAATTGAACAGCGGAATTACTAAAGAAACGTTACTTGAATCATACGACAAATCTGATTTTGAAGACGATACTTGGGTTCTTATGTATGTTACTTTAGGTTCGACAATAGAAAGAGAACCTTGGACACCAATAACAAATGATTGTTGGCATTTCGATGCTGAATGTATTGAAGATAATGGCTCTTATATAGACATACTCGAGAATATTAAAAGAATATCTAAAAACAAACTGAACTTTGAAAATATTAAAGATTTTGTTGACATAGATAATGAAAAAGCTTGGGTTTCTTTTGAGCTAAATGGAAAAAATCACAAATGGAATTTAAGAATTGATGATGATTGGGTTGATGGTTCTATATTCGATAAAATTAATGAGCTAAACTCGGAATTAAATAACTCTAGAAAATTGACTTTTATTGGATTGGGTCAAGATGTAGTAATTGACTATATGACTGAAAAAGAAATGATTGAATTTAAAAAGGCAACTAATGTTAAAATAAAATGGTTGAATGGAATTAAAGATATTGGAGAATAAATAACTTCTGCTAACATCTGTAACCATTACACAACTCCATTATAATGGTTAGGGGTTGGTTTATACAAGTCGCTTTTGAGTGACTTTGTTTTTATGAATTGTAGTGAGCAGTATAAAAAATGTGTATCTTGTTCATGATATAAACGAGTTACCAGTACTATGAATTAAATCAACAAATTGAAAACAATACAATTCATATTCATACTTCTCTTTTTATATTCTTGCAGTGATAAGCAAGAAAAGGATACAACAAAGGATATCAGAAAGTCAATTATAACGTTGTCAAAAATTGATAGTCTCAAAACAGATGATGATGTTCAAAATTTTATAAGAGAATCTAATTCGAGTTACGATGAATTCGAATTGAAAAGAATTCAAGATTTTGATAGAGACGATAAATCAGATAGCATAACCAAGATTATTGCGAACAAATTAAGAATAACGAAATCCTATTATAAAGCGGACTTTGACTACAACGGATATACAGACTTATTAGTCATTGGAGACAACAAAGATTGTTTGAGTTTTAAACCTTGTAGTTTTAATTCTATGGTAATCATGAATTTTGGGAATGATAGTTTAAAATATGTCAACATTGTTAAAGACATGCGCACATCAATAGTCCCAATCATAGAAAAAAGAAAAGATGAAACCATACTCGTAATTAACACTCCAGACCAAATAAGTTGGAGAAACGAAAAATTTAAAGATGGTTCTGTAGATAATCTTATTTATAGAAATGGGAATTTTATAGAATACAACTCAAAAGTTGTACAACACAATATTGAGCGAATTGAATACTCGACTGGTCCTTGTTTTGGCCCATGTCCAATTTTCTCTTTATCGTTAACAAACAATGGTAAATCTGAATTTTTGCCGGAAGCATTTAATTTTGATGATGAGAGTTATGATGAAAATACTGAAGGCAAATTTATGTGCAACCTAGAAGAAAAAAAATGGAATGAATTGACAGATTTAATTAACTACCTAGATTTTACTAATCTTGAGAAGTATTATGCTGTTAATTGGACTGATGCCCAAAGTTGTACTTTGAAAATTACGTATGATAACGGTAAAATTAAAGAAATTAGAGATTATGGTCGAAGAGGGACTTATGGTCTTAAACAGCTATACCACCAATTATTTGAATTACGATTTAATCAAAACTGGAAAAGATAAATACAAATGGCAACATCTGTAACCATTACACAACCCCATTGTAATAGTTAGCGGTTGGTTTATACAAGTCGCTTTTGAGTGACTTTGTTTTTATGAATTGTAGTGAGCAGTATAAAAAATGTGTATCTTGTTCATGATATAAACGAGTTAGGTGCAATATGAACACAACTTTATCTGAAAATAATATTGATATAAAACTCAAAGAACATTACAAGCTTTATGTTTTGTTAAAAGACAAAATCATATTCGAATCTGAATTACAAAATAGCGGAATAAAATATTACGTAGACATAAATGAACAACCATCTATTGATGGCGGAATTAGATATTTCCTACTCGACACTGATGTGAAAAACGTTGACCGTATTATTATCGAAAACGGAATCGTGGCAAATACTGAATCTAATCTGATTTCGGATTTTAGAGACGAAAAAAAGATAATGAAATTGTACGTTTCCATTGCTGGAGCAGTAATCGGAATTATAATTCTGATTGTGGTATTTGAAAAAATAATTGGATAAAAATTTGAACGAAATAATAAATACTGCACCTAAGCCGGTAACCATTACACAACCCCAATGTAATAGTTAGTGGTTGGTTTATACAAGTAGCTTTTGAGCGACTTTGTTTTTATGAATTGTAGTGAGCAGTATAAAAAATATGTATATTGTTCATGATATAAACGAGTTAGCAACAATACTAAAACACAATAAAATAAAAAATGAAAGTATTTTTAAGTTGGTCTGGACAGACTAGTCACAAAGTGGCAACAATTTTAAGAGACTGGATTCCTTCAGTCATACAATCAGTTGTCCCTTATGTCTCATCAGAAGATATTGATAAAGGAACCAGATGGAGTACAGATATAGCCAAAGAACTAGAGGATTCAGCTTTTGGAATACTATGTGTAACAAAAGACAATATTGATGCACCTTGGTTAACATTTGAAGCTGGAGCATTATCCAAGAAATTAGAAAAATCGTATGTAAGTCCATTTCTTTTTGATATAAAAAGAGCAGAAATTGACGGTCCTATTTTGCAATTTCAATCAACAGTTTTTGAAAAAGAGGACATAAAAAAATTATTAAAAACCATAAATAAAGCTTGTGGAGATGATAAACTATCCGATGAAAGATTTGAAAAATCATTTGAAGTATGGTATCCCAATTTAGAAAAGGAATTAACTGCTCTAAAAAAGAAAACTAAAGCAGAGGAAAATCCTGTAGAAGAAACGCCAGAGAATTTTAATCAACAAATGCTTGAAGAAATTCTGGAATTATCAAGAATAAACCAAAGAATTTTAAGAGACCCAGAATCAATTCTACCACCCGATTATCTAAGATATGCTTTAGAGAAATCTAAGTCAAATGAAAAAGATAATAGTTTATTAAGAGAAAAAGAAATTATTGCACAAGAACTTAATCATTTAATATACAGACTAAAAGAACTTACCTTTAAATACAAGGAATTAGAAAAGCCAATCGACGAAGAGTTCGAAAATAACGTACACAGATTGACTAGTGTAATTGACCATTTGGAGTTTATAAATAGAAAAAGTAATCGATTAAGAAGATAAAGTACTGTTGCCAACAAAGATCTGAGTTAAAAACAAGCCTATTTAAGCTACGTTAGCTATTACAAAACGGTATGAAAAAGACCTATGCAATACAATTGAACAAGGTTACCATAGGAACCACTGTGTTTGCCTATGCAGATGTTTCTATGGGGGTTGTTTTTGGTACGGTGCTATTTCAGGATATCAATTCACCTTACGATTTTTTAAAAGAATATTGTCTTCAAAATGGAATTGGTATAGATGCCCATATCCCGAAGATAAATTTATAACCACACCCATCATTCCTGAACTTAAAGTTTTGGATGTCAATGGAACGGAATTACAAGGGTACGAAGCTCATTTTCTAGGGGTGGAAAGTGAGGTTTTTCAGCTACACTTAGTAGATATATCAGAGGATTTGATGCAATCGGAATTTAAACATCACTTTGATGCGTATTACAAAAAATAGAAGAACTAAGCAGAACGCTATAAAATGTAAAGAGGTACATAGACGTTTTGTGATGGGTTGAGCGCTTCGTTTCCTTCAATATAAAAAATACTTTTTGTAAGAAAAATATCCTTCAAAAGATGTGGAAGTTGTATATTTAGACAAACATTCATTATCATCACTACAAACGAAAGCTATGAAAAGATTCCTTATTCTCGTATTTGTGTTCTTATTTCAAATTGTATCGGCACAAAACAATGCTGCAACGGTGCGTTACAAGATTACAGTAAACAAAGATTCCCTAAAAAATGCTTCGGATGTGTATGTAAAAAGTATGGTGGAGCACAGCAGCCCTGTGTATGCTTTACTAGACTTTAATAAAACTGCGTCTCTGTACTTTTTAGAGGGAACGCTTTCAGAACTTTACAACGCACCCATCAACCTGGCCAAGAGCTTTGGAGGTAGTACTACCACGTACTATTACAATCAAGAAAGTAAAGAGTATTTACGAGAATCTCATCTACAACCAGATCCTTTGATCATTAAAGGCGAACCTATTCACTGGACTATTTTGGAAAACGAGACCAAAATGATACAGGGATATTTGTGTGTGAAAGCTATAAGAGAAAGTGAACCAAAAGATGCGAGATTAAAAACAAAGTCGCGATTAGAAGCGTGGTTTTGTCCTGATATTCCCTTCAGTTTTGGTCCGGAACGCTTTCATGGTTTGCCGGGTTTGGTAGTACAGTGTAGCGGTAGTGTGGTTTCGTTTCAAATGGAAAAGATTACCTGGCATACCAAACCTTTAAAAATTGACAAACCAACCGGGAGCGAGGTACTTTCAGAAGAGGAATTTAGAGACCGGGTGGGTAGGTTTTAATGAATGGGGCTTTTTTAAATGGAAGATTGCTTGAAGTTCAGGTACGAATTTTTTGAGAAGGGTAGCTTTCTTTCAAAGAGCACATCATTTCATAACATCATAGCGAGGATCCTTAATACTTCGGTAACTTAGAAAACAGGGCAGGCAGTATTTTTGTAGATTCATGAAAAACTACAGCCTCCATACCCTATTTTACTTTTTATTTCTGAGTGTACATGTGCTTTGTGCACAACAAATGAAGTTTAAACCCCTTACTACCAAAGAAGGTCTTTCCAATAATTCTGTGAATGACATGATCAGCGATGCAGACGGTAGATTATGGATAGCCACCTGGGACGGACTCAATGTTTATGACGGTGCTACTGTAACGGTTTTTAAACATCACCCTAGTGACAGTACAAGTTTATCCGGTAATGTAGTTTTAGGATTGTTGAAAGATGCTACCCAACGTATTTGGGTACTTACGGATAACCAAACGGTTTCTTCCTATGAAGGCGATGGTATTTTTAAAGCTTATCATTTTTCCGAACAACCAGATGCGCTGGCACTTACCAAAGACGGGCGTATTGCGGTAGCCATACAAGATGAGTTCCTAGTTTTAACCGCCAATGCATTTTTAAAGCATACGGCACAACAAATTCAAACAACGGATCATCTTGGGGTACTGAAACATTTTTTATTGCAGAAATATCCGGAATTGATCATCAACGATATATTTAAAGATTCCGAAGGTAATATTTGGTATGCTACCCGAAGAAACGGACTCTACATTATCCCCAATACCCCCAAAAATGTTAACAATCAGTTTATCGAGCATTACACCTACGACCTGTATTCTCCTTACAGTTTTACTAGCAATGAAATAGAAAAGATCTATCAAGACGATTTTGGTAATATTTGGTTGGCTCATAAAGATGGAGGAGTGAGTATGGCCTATAATGGAGCAGAACAGATCACTACTATTATTCCGCATCCTGTAAAGTTTCCGCATTTACCCAATGAAACCATTAGAGCCATTACCAAAGACAACCAAAGCACCATTTGGTTGGGCTATTACACCAAAGGATTGTTCTACTACAGCGAACAAACGCATTGTTTTTTACCGTTTGAAATTAAAGAAGCAACCGAGAATGAAGACTGGAACCGCATTCGTAGTTTGTATACTGATGCAGAAGGAACCGTTTGGGCAGGAACATACAATGGGGTTATCAAAATAACGAAAAATGGGTATCAGTTGCTCAATGCCACAAACACACCCAATTTTCCCTACAATAGAAACTATGCATTTTGCGAAGATGACAAACATCTTTGGGTAGCTTGTTGGGGAGGTTTAGGAAAGCTAGATACAGAAACTGCTACATTCAAACGCTTTCCGCATCAAGAGGTATTGAATGATTATCATATTCGGTATGTGATCAAACAACAAGACACCTTGGTACTGGCAACCGAAGCCAATGGAGTACTCTTTTTCACAGAGCAAGAAGGAATCATCAAACGCATTACTACTGCAGATGGCATTTTGGGAAATAGTATTTACCGTATACATTTTGATACGCATACCGGCTATTACTGGATTGCTGCTTTGGGAGGTATTTCGGTGTATGCTACAGAAAAAGGAATCATTAAGAATATTTCAGAAGCAGATGGATTACCTAGTCATATGGTCTATGGATTGCTTTCAAACGGTTCTAAAATGTGGATCAGTACTACCAAAGGAATAGCCACCATAGATACGCATACGTATCAGGTATTTCAATTGCCAAAAGATCAAGGATGGCAGGCCGAAGAATTTTCCGAAGGCGCTTCGTATCAAGATCGAAAAGGGATGTTGTTCTTTGGTGGAATTAACGGACTTAGTTATTTTCAACCGGATGCCTATCATTATTCGCTAAAGCCACCCAAGTTGCATGTGGTCATTGATGGGAAAGAAAATTACACCCAACGACTGTCTAAAACCTATAGCCATAATTCGCTTTCGGTACAACTCACACCTGTGAGTTTTTCAGGAGTACATCCTGCTATTTATTATCAATTAAAAGGCTTTGATACAGATTGGAAGTTATACAATGGTCAGGAACTGCTATACCATAACCTGAGTGCCGGAGATTATACGTTGCTAACGCGTATTGAAGGCGAGCAAGGTTCTGTGCACAACTATCTGGAATTGCATATAGGAAAACCGTTCTATCAAACTTCCTGGTTTTTTGTTTTGTGCTTACTGGTATTGGTAGGATTGGTTAGTGGTGTTATTGTCCGAAAAAATAGAACCGCCAAGCGCATTCAACGAGAGTTGGAAGAAAAAATCCGTGAGCGGACCGCCACGGTGGAAGATCAAAAAGCAACTTTGCAACGCACGAATGAAGAACTGGAAGCAAGGCATACCGAGTTGAATGTACAGAAAGAACAAATACTGGCATTGCACCACCAATTAAAGAATAGAGATTTTGAGGTAGAAAAGTTTAAAACTTTTGTATTGAGTGGTTTTAAACCCAAGTTATCCAAGATTGTACAGGAGCTTCAAAAGGTATCCACATCGGGGAAAAAAACAGAAATGGAACAAGAGCTATTTGCATTGATCCAAACAATTTCAGAATGGGATTATCTAGATCATGTACAGGCTTTAGGTGCAGTAGCCAATTCTCAAGTTCAATTTAAGAAGTTGATCAGGCGTATTTATGAGAATATTCAGCTTGGAAAAATCACCATAGAGGCAAAGTTTACCTATGAGATCATGGCCGCTTCCGAACTTATTGCGATAGATGTACTACGCTTGAAATTGTTGTTTCAATATTTACTCAATGAAGTATTAAAGTACAGTGATTCCGCTTCAAAACTAACGGTAAGCACGGTATTGGAAGAAAAGGATATGATCATCACCCTGCAAAGCAATAGCGCCTTGTTACGGGAACAATGGGAAAACATCCAAGATTATAGTCCGTATTACAAAGCATTTGAAACTTTACTGAAAGACCTTGCCGGCGTCATACAACAAACAACTTCAAAGGAATTATCCTTGACTATTACAATTCCTGTAGTCAACGTACAACAGCAAACGGAAGCATCGGGTGTTCTGCTTTTAAAGCATTTAGAACAGTCTGATGCACAACAGAAGCCTAGCATTTTGGTATACTGCGATGCCGATGATGTGGAACTGGTGCAGCATTTGCTAGAAAATACGTCTTATCAGTTGGTATTTGAACACGATGCCAATGCATTGCCAAGCGCTTTACAGCAGATCAATGTAAAAGCGTTGGTAGTCTACAATGCCTTGTTTACTTCAGCATTGATACAGGTAATTTCTCAGCCTGCTTTTAAACAGTTACCAAGTTTATACATTGCAGAGCACATAGATCTGGAAATGGAAGAAAAGGTAATGGATCATGGGATGAGTGCTATTATTTATTTACCGGTACGCGCAGGGTTCATTGAAAAGAAAATTCAGTCGATCCTGCAACAACGCAAAAAAGTGTTCTCCGCTGGTGGTTATGATCTTCTATCAGATAGTGCTGCCACATCGGTCAACCTAAACCCCAATGAAAAGTTAGTAAAGCAAGCACTGGAGTTGATTCGTAAAGAATTGGGGAATGCAGCTTTTAATATAGACATACTACATTCTACGCTGGATATTTCAAGAACCAAGTGCTACCGTATCTTTAAAGAAGTACTGCAACAATCACCCTCCGATGTGTTGATCAATCTACGTTTGCAAAAAGCGGAACAATTGCTATTACATGATCGATTGAATATATCAGAAATCAGCTTTGAGTGTGGGTTTAATGATCCTAAATACTTCAGTAGGATGTTTAAAAAACATTTTGGCGCGAGCCCCAAGAGCTACAAACAGCAACAGCAAAATGAATTTCCTGTTTAAGGTGAGATTACTGCAATATTAAGCCAATGTTACTGCAACAAAAGTGAACGTTTTTGGTAGATAAAAGCCTCGTTTTTGCATCGAAACTACACCTTTCTGAAACAATAATCCAACACAAAACCTAGGGCTGACACTAGTTTAGCACCAAACCACAAACACATTTTTTAAATGAAAAAGACCTATTTGTTTTTGCTATTATGCATTTTAGGTATCTCGGGAGCACTGGCACAAGCCACTGTAAACGGTACCGTTGTTTCTAAGACAGACGGGATGCCCATTCCCGGTGCAACTGTTGTACCTAATGGTGCACAAGCACAAGGAGTACTTACAGATTTTGATGGAAACTTTAGCTTTACCGTTACCGAAGTTTCCGGAACCATTACCGTAAGTTATATGGGCTTTGCTACTCAGGAAGTTTCCTATGAAGGAGATGCAATGCTTCGAGTAGCATTAGAAGAACAAGTAAACAGCCTTGATGAGGTAGTACTTATTGGGTATGGTTCTTCACAGAAAAAAGACTTAACATCTGCAGTAGCTACTGTTGACAATGTAGAAAACATTAAAAGCAGACCGGTATCTAATTTCTCAGACTTTTTACAAGGAAATTTACCGGGGGTAACTGTAACACAAGATGGTGGAGACCCTTCGTCTTCTGCTAGTATTGTAATTCGTGGTATGGGAACCTTAAACGGGCAATCACCATTAACGGTCGTAGATGGTGTTCCATATTATGGTCCGGCTATCAACCCGAACGATATTGAATCTGTAAGTGTATTGAAAGATGCTGCTGCCGCGGCGATTTACGGAGCTCAGGCATCTTCGGGAGTTATTGTAATTCAAACCAAAAAAGGAAGAGCAGGAAAAATGCAGGTGAACATAGATTCGTATGCAGGTTTTCAATCGGCTAACAATTTACCAACGCCTTTAAACGCAGAAGAAAATAACTATGTGTATAACACCGCTGCAGACAATGCAGGTGCTTCTCGTTTATCAGCACACGATGCAAGTTTAAACCCTTGGGGTGCGGTGACCAGAACAAACTGGATGGACGAGATATTTAGAGATGCTGCTTTGTATAACGTGAATGCATCTATAAGTGGAGCTAGTGAAAAAGCACATTACTTAACCTCGTTTGGCTACAATAAAGTAGACGGTGTTTTGATAGGTACTAGTAAAGACCGCTATTCTTTCCGTGTAAAATCAGACTATGATCTTAGTGACCGTATGACTATAGGTGAAAATGTATACTTTTCTAAAACGGAAGCTATTGGAACCAATACAACCAGTGGCTATTCTGGAGCTATTATCAACGCTATTTATATGCCAGCGGCTGCTTCGGTTTACAATGAAGATGGTACATACCAGGGAGTAGTGCCAGAGGATCTATCCGATTTTGCAGGAGCTTACGGAGATGTGTACAATCCGGTAGCATTATTACTACGTCCTACCACCAGCAATCCTGTAAACTATATCAATGCGAATGTATATTTCAATTATGAGATTTTAGATGGATTCAGCTTTAAATCGAATTATTCGTATGCATTGACCAATACCAAGTACAAGCGTTTTGTACCGATGATTCCAGA
The DNA here is from genome assembly GCF_900116665.1 of Pustulibacterium marinum. Classification (GTDB taxonomy): domain Bacteria; phylum Bacteroidota; class Bacteroidia; order Flavobacteriales; family Flavobacteriaceae; genus Pustulibacterium; species Pustulibacterium marinum. Next base: position 318,889 of record NZ_FPBK01000002.1, read on the forward strand.
GATAGGAAGAGCCAATTCCGAAAACTATTTATACCAAAGTTATTCCGATACCAATCGTTGGATTTGGGATAATCAATTGAACTATAAAAAGTCTTTTGGAAAACATAATCTGGATTTGACAGCTATATATTCTGCGCAGCATACCGATTATGAATACTTTTATCAAGAAGGAAGAGGTTTCAGTAGCGAGGAAGGCTACAACCAGTATATGAGCAATGCTACCAGCTTACAACCATCGGTAACCGATGTGTACGAAGATGCATTGACTTCTGCCATTGGTAGAGCCATGTATAACTATGACAATACCTATTACCTTTCGGCAAGTATCCGTAGAGATGAGACTTCTCGTTTGGCAGACGGTAACAAATCAGATTATTTTCCTTCTGTTTCGGGAGCGGTACGTTTAACCAATCTACCTGTTTTTGATAATAGTACCCTTCTGAATGATTTAAAACTAAGAGGTTCATGGGGTGAAATAGGAAATATCAATACAGTAGGATATTATTCATTTGATGTACCATTGAGTACCAACATTGCAGTGATGGGAGAAGATGGAGCTTATGATGCCAACGGAACGTACGTGGGACAACAAAGTAACCCAAATCTAAAATGGGAAACTACGGAATCTTTTGACATTGGTTTAGATGCACAATTGTTAGAAAACAGATTGAGTTTAACGCTTGATTATTTCAGCAAACGAACCAAAGGAATGATCATTCCCGGATTAGAAGATTCACACCAAGGAACAGCGGCTGCCGATGTTAATGGTGGTGAAGTGAAAAATACAGGTTGGGAACTAGCGGCTTCTTACACCGGTGGAGGTAAAGATTTAAACTATACCATTCGTGGAAACATGAGTACCGTGCAGAACGAACTTGTAAACTTGGATGGATACAATGAAGCAGGTATTGAATACATTCAGCATAGCGATGAGGTAAGAGGGGTGTTAAGACCATTCCGCTCTGCAGTAGGTGAGGAATTGTACTCATACTATCTAGTTCCGGTAATGGGAATTTTCCAATCGCAAGATGAGATTGATGCGTATGCTCAAAATGGAGAATTGATTCAACCGGATGCACAACCGGGTGATTTGAAATTTGAAGATGTGAATAACGATGGTAAAATAGATAGTAACGACCGTAAGTTTATGGGAAGTTATTTACCGGATTTCACTTATAGCTTTGGATTTACAGTCAACTACAAAAACTGGGATTTAAATGCCTTGTTTCAAGGTGTAGCAGGAGCAAAGGCTTTTAATGCGTACAAATATTCTACCTATAACGCTTCTTTACAGGGGTACAACCTAGACAATCGTGTATTGAATGCATGGAGTGAAGACAACACAAGTTCAGATATTCCTAGATTATCTACTAGTGATGCCAATGGAAACTTTGGAACCATTTCTAGCTGGTATTTAGAGAATGCATCGTACCTGCGCTTAAAGAACGTAACGCTAGGGTATACACTGCCAACAGATTTCATGAACCGTATCATGGAAGGTTCTTCTTTAAGATTTTATGTGTCTGCGGATAATATTTTCACCATCACAGATTATTCAGGTATGGATCCGGAAGTGGGTAACAATGGGTTAGACATCGGTAGATATCCATTGTCTTCTAAATATGTAGCCGGTTTATCACTATCCTTCTAACAACAATCAATATTTAAAAAGACGATTATGAATAAACATATCACTATAAAATTAACGAGTCTTGCAGCAACAGCATTGCTTTCATTGGCAGTATTCAACTCTTGCTCAGAAGACTTTACCAGTGTAACTCCAAAAGGAAGCACCTCGTACGCTAATTATTGGAAAACAGAACAAGATGCTGTACAGGCGGTAAATAGTATGTACAACGAAATGAAATCTGAAGAATTATTTTCAAGAGGTTTTTTCTGGTACATCAATGCTTCCGATGATTTGATCACCGGACGTATCAAAGCCGATGCTGATAACATTAAAAACTTTGTATGTACAGGAGATGAAGGGTATACATCGTACATGTACCCTGCCGGATTCCGTGTCATTCGTAGAGCAAATGACGTTTTAAAGAACGTACCAGATATGGATCTTGATGAAGATCTAAAGAATCGTTTACTGGGCGAGGCCTATTTTATGAGAGGTTTCTTCTACTTCTGGTTAGCTCATAGTTATGGAGATAACGGTGAAAACGGAGGGATTCCTATTGTAACGGTAGCAAACATGGATGATGCCGCTGGTAGCTATGAGCGTCCGTCAAGTGTTACGGTAAACTATGCTCAAATAGTGGAAGACTTAACTGCAGCAGCAGAGCTATTGCCATTATTCACAGATTTGGAAAGCGCAGACTACGGTCGTGCACACAAAGATGCTGCGTATGCCTACATTGCCAAGACCTATTTGTACTGGGCGCAGTATGATCAAAGCAAGTATGCAGATGTAGTAACCTATGCAGATATGGTAACCAATTCCGGTTCTGGAAGAGCATTGATTGACACCGATACGCCTGATGAAGATTTTAGATTGTTGCACAGTCATCTAAACAATTGGACCAATGAATACATTTGGTCTGTAAACTCTGGTGTTGAAGACGGAAGTAAACTTCCTGGTGTCATGCTTGAAAACAAAGGATGGAGTAAGTACAACGGATGGGGATATTACCAACCAACCGAAGAATTGTACGAGGCTTTTGAAGAGGATGATGTACGAAGAGGTGTTACCATTTTAAAGTTTGGAGATGAGTTCACCTACTTTGGTGAAGACAGACAGTACTATTCAGAGAATTCTTTGTCTGGGCTTCAGTTCAACAAGTATATGTATGAATACCAATACGAATCTCCGGAAGGAACCTATGTGAATTCAAACGGAGATAACCCAACAACCGTGTACAATGTTCCATTAATGCGCTATGCAGAAGTATTGTTAATGAAATCCGAAGCATTGATCATGCAAGGACAAAACGGGGATGCTCCTTTAAATTTAGTACGTGACAGAGCAGGGTTAAACCCAGTTTCCGGAGCTACGATAGACGATTTGAAACATGAGCGCCGTGTAGAATTAGCAGGGGAATTTGCAAACCGCCATTTTGATTTGGTTCGTTGGGGTGATGCAGAAAGTGTATACGCACAAGCATTACACGGTAGAATTCATTCAGACAGAACCAATCCAGATTCAGATTATACCATCGAAGAAGTGTGGGAAGCGCGAGACTTCGATCCTTCATATATGCACGTTTGGCCATTACCTACCACTGTAATAGAGGGTTCAGGTATTTCGCAAAACGTCGGTTGGTAAATTGTGTTTTTAGTTATTTGTTTAATGAAAGATGCCACTGTGCAAGGTGGCATCTTTATGACTTTTTTGTATGCAGAAATTAACAAGATATGTGTGGTTACTATGGTTGGCTACCAACAGCCTTTGGGCGCAAAATCCAATCATTCATTCCCATAATGACTATGAGCAGCAAGTACCTTTTTGGAATGCTTATGCCGCTGGGGCGCGCTCCATTGAGGCCGATGTTATTTTAAAGAATAATACATTGTACGTAGCTCATGCCGAATCAGAGATTCAGGAAACCAGAACGATGGAAAGTTTATACCTAGCACCTATTCAAAAGGGCGTTGCTATGGGAATGATCACTGAGCAACCATTACAACTATTATTAGATATAAAAACCGATGCCAAAAAGACTTTAAAGCTTTTGGTACAAACGCTGGAAAAATACCCTAGTGTATTGGCACAGCAACAAATTACGTATGTGATCTCGGGAAATCAACCGGAACCTAAAAAGTTCAAGGACTATCCTGAATACGTTCAATTTGATTACCAAGCCTTAGAACCTTTGACCGATGAAGAGTGGAATCATGTAGGTATGATCAGTTTAAACTACAAACGCTTTGCAGGTTGGAATGGTAAAGGTCGTTTTACCAAAGAAGATCTGGCGAAAGTGAAAGAAGTGATTGAAAAAGCACATAGCTACCACAAACCATTTCGTTTCTGGGCAACTCCCGATTCTAAAAGTGCCTGGAAAGCATTTACCGATTTAGGGGTAGATTATATCAATACAGATATGCCTTTTCAGTGTGTAAACTACGTACGTTCGTTGCCAAAACGCGTGTACACCAACACAGTGTTTTCAGAAGTATATACCCCAACGTATGAATACGACCAAACCGAAGAAGCGGTTAAAAACGTAATTTTATTAATTGGTGACGGGAACGGACTTTCAGAGATTTCGGCAGCAACGCTTGCCAATGGTGGTGAATTAACGTTGACACAACTAAAGAGTATTGGGTTCATCAAAACATCTTCCTCTGATGACTTTACCACTGATTCTGCCGCAGCCGGAACTGCTATTGCCATCGGACAAAAAACGTATAACCGTGCTATTGGGGTAGACAGTTTGGGCAATGCCGCTACCAACATTTGTGAAGTGTTACAAGCCCAAAACTATAATACGGCAGTGATTTCCACAGACGAAATTACGGGCGCTACGCCTTCAGCCTTCTATGCGCATCAAAAAGATAGAGGAATGAACCAAGAAATTGCAGCGGATCTGTACAAAAGTCAATTAACACTTTTTGCAGCGGGTGGCCGTAAGTATTTTCAAGAGCCGTTGCCTTTTACCATCGTGGACACTCCCGAAGCCATTGCCAATACTACTGCGAAACATGTTGGTTATTTTATGGCGGAAGGTGGCGTTCCTAGTGTGTTAAATGGGAGAGGAGAAGCATTTCCTGATGTTGTAGCCAATAGTTTAGTGTATTTAGGAAAACAAGAACAACCTTTCTTTGCTATGATTGAGGGTGCTCAAATAGATACACATGGACATTTTAATGATGTAAGCGGAATTGTCGCAGAAGGAATTGATTTTGACAAAGCCATTACCAAAGCCATTCAGTTTGCAGATACCCATCCGGGTACGTTGATTATTGTCACAGCCGATCATGAAACTTCTGGTTTTAGCATTCCGCAGGGAAATCTGGAAAACCATGTGATTGAAGGTGATTTTACCACCCATGATCATACCGCGACCATGGTACCTGTATTCGCCTATGGACCACATTCGCAAGATTTTATGGGTGTGTATGAAAATAACGAAATTTACCATAAGATACTTAAACTATTAAACCTCTAATAGAACGTATTTAGTTTCCCCCAACTATTACCAAAAACCGTATGCGCCTGTGGCCATGCGGTTTTTATTTTTAGGGTAAGATAGAACTATAATTTCCAGTTCATACGTTGTTTGGGCGTTAGAAAAGTCCAGGCTACAATTCTGCTTACCTTATTTCCGGTGCCCATTTCAATGGTTTTGAACTCGTTTACCTTAGCCTTTTTAAGTTGTTGATAGATGCCTTTCAGGCTTTCTTGTTTCGAAACCAAAGTTGTAAACCAATAACAGTTGTTAGCAAATTTGATACTGTCTACAATCATTTGCTGAATAAACGCTTGTTCGCCTCCTTTGTAGATGAGTTCGTTGCTTACTCCGGCAAAATTAAGCGCTGCTTTGGTCACCTTTTTACCACTGAGGTTACGCACTTTACGTAGACTTCCCTTTTGTGCTGCAGCCGCTGAGGTATGAAAAGGAGGATTGCAAAGTGTCAATGTCACCTTTTCTTCGGGATGTAGAATTCCTGTAAAAATCTGTTTTGGGTTCGGTTGCAAACGTAAATCGATCTTTCCGTGTAGCTGTGCATTATTTTCCACAATCTGTTTGGCTGATGCCAATGATTTTGCTGCTACATCCGACGCAATAAAGTCCCAACCATATTCGGCTACGCCTAGCAGTGGATAAATACAACTAGCCCCGGTACCCACATCTAAACAACGAACGTGTTGATGTGGTACATCTTTACCATGTTGACGCTCTTGTAGCAAGTCGGACAGATAATGTAAATAATCGGCTCTCCCGGGAATGGGTGGACATAAATTAGCATCCGGAAACTCCCAATATCCAATACCGTAATAGTGTTGCAACAGGGCTTTGTTAAGCAATTTCACCGCCTTAGGATCGCTAAACGCTACCGAAGGTTGCCCCATTTTGTTGGGCACTACAAAAGCTTCCAACTCGGGTACCGCAGTCACCAAGGCTTCTAAATCATACGCCTCCCGATTTTTATTTCGGGGATGCAAACGACTTTTGGTAGGAGTTTTCTTTTCGGTAGGCATGGCGAATTCTTTGCCTGCAAAAGTACGTATTTTTAAGAAGTCTTTCTTTTGAGTTGTTCCAAGTAGCTACAACCGCTGGCGCGAGCATCTTGCTCGTGACCTGATATTTTCAATCTATGATATAATTACTTCTATTAATATCGAAATAGCACAAGCGTGACCCTTGTGCTAGCATCTTACTATGAATTCATATCTATTTCTAAAATTGTATGGTCGTCGTTACCATAATTTCTGGCACTACTATATTTCCAATCAATCGGATCGGTAACAAATCCACTTAGTACAGGATTTTGATGGATATAGGTCAATTTTTGCTCAAAAACTTTTAAAGACCAAACCTGAATAGGTTGATTGTGTTGTTGCCAAAATTGCCTATGCTTTACATTGCTATTTTTCTTTCCTGCTTGCGAAAACATCCACAGTAACCATTCTTTTCTACTTTCTTTTGGATTTTCCGCTATTTGTTTTATCAAAGTTCGTGAAGTATAGCCTTTAAAATCTCTAATTAGACCAGAAGGATCTTGATGTGCAGACCTGAAAAGTAAATGTACATGACTTGGCATAATGCAATACCCATAGAGTTCCATTCCTTTGTGTTTTCTACAATAATCTAATGAAGTTATAAGTGTTTCAAAATAAGCGTTTCTAGTGAAAACATCAATCCAATGAATAGTGGCAAAGCTTATAAAATAAGCACCATCTTTTTCTGAAAATTTATATTTTCTACTCACATACTAAATATACAAAAATAACAATAGAGCCTACATTTATAGTAAACAGCACGAGTGTGACCCTCGCGCTAGCAGAAAAGCTACCACCGCTAGCGCGAGCATCTTGCTCGTGACTTTATATTTTTTTAATCTATGATATAATTATTTCTGGAATAATAAAACAGTACGAGCGTGACCCTGACGCTAGCAGAAAAGTTACCACGGCTAGCGCAAGCATCTTGCTCGTGACCTTACATTTTTTAATCTTTGATATAGTTACTTTTAATAATATTAAAACAAGCACGAGCGTGACCCTCGCGCTAGCAGAAAAGCTACAACCGCTGTCGCGAGCATCTTGCTCGTGACTTTATATTTTTCAATCTTTGATATAATTACTTCTAATAATATTGAAACAGCACGAGCGTGACGCTCGGGCTAGCAGAAAAGCTACAACGGCTAGCGCTAGCATCTTGCTCGTGACCTTGTATTTTCAATCTTTGATATAATTATTTCTGGAATAATAAAACAGCACGAGCGTGACGCTCGCGCTAGCGAAAAAGCTACAACCGCTGTCGCGAGCATCTTGCTCGTGACTTTATATTTTTTCAATCTTTGATATGATTACTTCTAATAATATTGAAACAGTACGAGCACGTCCCTCGCGTTGGGAAAAAAGTCACAACCGCTGGCGCGAGCATCTTGCTCGTGGCCTTATATTTTAACAAGTAACTATACTATTATGAAACTGTTTTAAATCAAAAAAAGTAGCTTCAAAATAGGCTAGGCTATCCCTTTTTTTCATACCTTGAAAATACCGCCTTAAAGCTGTTTTTGGCATTTTTATTTTCTTACAAACAGCAGAAAACCATAAGAGATGTCCCGTAGATACCGCGTGTATCTCCCGTATATGTCTCGTGTTATGACTAATAGACAATACATCCGCAATCGAACCGCAACCCTACCGCAACTGGGCGTACAATATAGCATACATACTTTTGAAGCATGATGTTCATCAAGAACTGCAAAACCTCAGAAATAGATGACCATTGGCATCAATATCCATGCATTTAAAATCGGTTATGGTATCCCTGTAGGTACTGGCATGTTCAGGCAATAGTCAAGCCATGGTGAGTCCATAGTTTTACAGCTAAACAATGGACTCAGTATGGACTTACCATGGACTCACCATGGAGTGAGGTGGGAGGTATGCGCTGAAAGAAAAAGGCAGATGTGATTGTTATATAGTTAGGATCATCATGATGGGTATGATGTTCGAGAAACAAAGTAGGAAATTTGCTTCAAATAGAGATATGGCTTACTTTTAATGCTCATCAATTAAGGAACATCCATTTATGAAAAAATATATATTGCTTTGCATTTGCCTGTGTACGTATGCAATGGCGCTAGCACAAGAATCGAATACTGAAACTTATAGTTTAACGTATACAGTAGATACGCTCCAAAGTAAGGTGCTTAAAGATGATAGAGCTTTGAAGGTGTATCTTCCGGAAGGGTATGATGCGCAGCAAAAATACCCGGTAGTGTACATTACCGATGCTCAAACTAGCAATTTCACCACGGCTATGACGTATATGCATGCTATGATGGAAGGGGCATTACTTCCTAAATGTATTTTGGTAGGGATTGTTCAAAAAGACCGTTGGAATGAGCTAGAGGTGTCCTATAAAGAAAACGGAAAACGCTTCAAGGACTATATTTTTGAAGAGGTGGTGCCATATATTGATGCGCAGTACAGCACTTCCGGTTACAACGTAATGGTTGGGCACTCTGATGGGGCGGAATACAATCAGCATTTGTTGTTAGAAAAAGAAAATCCGTTTGCTTCTTTCATTAGTTGTAGTACCAATTTTAATACGCCTATGGAAGAAGCGTTGGGTACGTTCTTCAAAGAGTATACCGGGAAGCCTATCTATTATTTTATTGCTAATGTGAAGTATGAGGTTCCCGAAAGAATAGCAGCAGGTAATCTAATGGAAAGATTAGCTGTAGAAGCTGCGAATCCGAAGATTCAATTGACGTTACAAACTTACAAAGCGCAACATGAGAGCATTGTGATTCGCGCTTTACAGGACGGATTGTTGTACGTGTTTCAAAACTACCGCAACTTGGATGCGTATGCTGATTTTAAAGAGTATGCAGATCATTATCAACAAGACATCGCGACATACTATGGATTTGTACCTCAGTTTGAATACATGGATGTGGACTATTATTTTGGTAAAATATTAGATGAAAAAGACATCGCTGGGTATGAATTTATGGTTCAGTTTTCAAATCAGCACAACATATTCTTTGGGAATTATGTAGACGAGGCTAATTCGTATTTCTACATGGAGGCTTATCCACAAACCATTGTATCGTATAACAGGGCTTTAAACGATATGGAAGGTATCCAAAAAAATGTTTTTATGGGTAATTTATTTAGGGTGTTGAAGGCTTATGAACACGAAAACGATCTGAAAGGCGCTGTAAAATTTATGGAAGCAAGTATCAAAAAATTACCGGAATACAAATTGGAATTATCCTACCTATTAGGCAAGTTTTGCAAAGAGCAACACATTCAGGAAGCCAAAGGAAAACGCTTGTGGGCCTATTGCAAAAAGAACTATCATGAAAACCGCGCGTTCACCCAAGCCGATTTAGAAGCGTTGTAACATTTGAGGCTTTGTTACTACTGATAGTTACAAACCAACAACAAATATGAAAGCACTTGTACCATATACCTCGGTGACCGAAGCCTTACCGGCTCTAGACAACGGTGGCCGTTTTTACAATTGGAGTTCCAAAGCCAACGATGGCGAAATCACCGAAGCCGAAGTGGCCAAAACAGGGCAAATATATATAGGCACTCAAAAACTTATTTTGTATCTGGAAATGATGTTACTAGGCTTGTCACACAACGAGCAACAATCTATTTTGAACAGATTAAGTCCAGATTTAACAAAGGCATACCGAAAGTACCAACCCAAATGTTGGTTGCCTTCTCAGGTACAACAATCGGGAGTAGCGGCCAGCAATGCGATTGTAACGGGCATTCCCAAGTTGATCGATAAAAAAAGCGAATTTCAAGGATTTATTATGATTCCCATTGCGGCAGGGAGTACTACTGTAATGACCATGATACCGTTGATAGAGGCTTACAATGTATATGAGCTAAGAGATGAAGCTACTTCAGAAACCTTTATCATAGCCCATACCAAACAAAATGCGCCATTGCCGGAACAGCGAGTAGTAGTAGGCGGTATACTCAAAAAACTAAAGAGTGACGCCAAAGACACAGAAGAAAAACAACTGTTTTTGGAAGTACAATATCATATTGATCAACCGGAATTGGCTAACCGATTGGCATTGCAGCACTAATTACCACATTCTTAACAACTATTTACGATAAACCGTTTATTTTTGTAGCAAACTACAACCCAAACTATGGCTTCAGGATTTTTTGCGATCTTAGATGATATCGCTTCTTTAATGGATGATGTTGCTTCGGCAAGTAAAATAGCAACTCAGAAAACCGCGGGTATCTTAGGAGATGACCTTGCTGTAAATGCAGAAAAGGCTACCGGCTTTGTATCTAGCAGAGAGTTGCCGGTTTTATGGTCTATTTCTAAAGGAGCATTACTCAATAAAATTATCATTATTCCTATTGTCTTCTTGCTCAAAGTGTATGTACCCATTGCTATCACCATTGTATTGTTAATTGGTGGTTTTTACTTGGCGTACGAAGGGGTAGAGAAGATTGTGGAGTTCTTGTTTCATAAACAACACAAACCAGAGGCTGCGGCTATTCCCAAAGGAAAGGAAGCAGCATTGGCAGCTGAAAAATCAAAGATCAAAGCTGCAATTTCTACAGATTTTATTTTGTCGCTAGAGATTGTGATCATAGCCCTTGCTTCTGTTCCACAAGATGCTACTTTAGGCGTTCAAATAGTAACCGTTACGGTGGTGGCCTTGTTGGCTACCGTGGGTATCTATGGAATTGTAGCCTTAATTGTACGTATGGATGATGCAGGTATCAAGCTTATTGACCGGTCTAACGATACCGGTTTTAGAAGTAAATTAGGTCACTTTTTGGTAAGAGCTTTGCCGGTAGTTATTCGTATTTTATCTGTGGTAGGTACCATTGCCTTGATCTTGGTATCCGGTGGTATTTTTGTACACAATGTGGAGTACATTCATCACATGTTACCAAGTGTGCCTAGTATTGTAAAAGAGATTGCCTTAGGATTAATTGCAGGGCTCATTGCTCTTGGAGTGATTACCGGTGTGAAAAAACTGATACACGTTTTCAAAAAATAAAAAGATGCTTTTTGGAATGCAATAGGGATGAAGAAAGTAATCCACTTGTATTTTAAAAACAACAACAATCAAAAAAAGCCCTGAACTATTATAGTTACAGGGCTTTTTTTAGAAGGATACGTCCCATTGTAGCCGGAAACGCATACGATTGTCTATTTTCATTTCGGGTGTTTCATAATCAAAAGCAGAACACTCCAAAGTTAATTTATTTCTGTGCCCTTTAAAAAACCAGTTGAAGGCTAATGAGGCTTCTTGTAGATTATTAGCTAAAATACTTCTATCGGGGTTGTAATGGGAGTAGCGTGCGGCAATTTCCAGCGGAGCAGGCCACCAGTCAAGTGCTTGATGTGCAAGGTAGCCGGCTTGAGCGTAGTAACCAATCATGTTGGTAGTGGCATCATTATTTTCATGGTCAATAATTTCTTTTTGATGAAATTCTGATTGCCAACTGAAACCTCGGTATACAAACGCAGATTCTATATTCAATTGGTTAATGCGGTATTGGCCGTCTTCCATACTTTCAAAACCTGTTAAAGCACCACCACCGGAAGAAGAGAATCGGGTATACGGACTTTCATTGGTAACGGCAGCAACGGCGATAATAGCTTCGGGAGTTTTATGAATAGAAAGATCAGAACTCTTAAAACCAAGATCTTCTCCAAGCATATTCCATTGTAAACGTGCAAAATACATAAGATTGTTGTCGTCATTGGTTCGGCTTCCACGTCCGGTTCCTGTAAGCATTGCTGCCCAGTAGCTAAAGTCTAGCATCCCATTACCGTCTAGTCTACCATAGAGTTCCACACCTTGTTGCCTATCTACTGTAAAATGTCGGTTTAACAGTGAACGGTCTACCATTTGCTGGGCACCACTACTTATGCGGCGTTCACGGCTATATTCTATTTTCCATTGACCAACTTTCAGTTTTAGCCATTTCCATTTCTCTACCATTACTCTCCAGTCTAGTAAATTGGATTGGCTTACATCATATTCCCAATAATATTTAAGCCACGGTTGGTATGCGTGCCCACCAACCTTTAAACGAGCTCTATTGATTTTGAATAAATTGTTCTCATCTTGATTAAAATCGTCCAGCGTCAAAGGATCGGTATCATTTGGTGTGGCAAATCTAAATTGGAGTCGGCTTTGAATTTGTAAAAGGTATTTGTTGTCTTCAGACCGCATTTCAAAGCCTTTGTTTCCGTAGGTAATGTGTAACTTGGGTAAAGAATCTTTTTTGGATTGTTGTCCCAGGGCCTGAAAACTGCTTAAAAGCCCAAGAACTACAATAAAAATATAGTTGTGGTGGTTGGTTATTCTCATTGTGTTTTCCTATTCTTAGGGAGCACGGTATGCTATTAAGCGTGCAAAGCTACACATAATAGTAGGTTAAGCATAATGTTTGTGTAACAATTTAGATACATTATGTTAACTCTTGGAAATATCTTTTGAAGCGAATTAGTGGATTACTGATATTCGATAATATGAGGAGGTTGATAATTGTACTGTTCCAGACTGAATTGATTATAGCCCGAACCTTGAAATTGCAGTTGGTTACCGGCATTACCAGGCATTTTGGGAATATAGAAAAAGGAGAGCTTAATGTTTTCAAAAACAAAATAATCATTACTAATCAAGAATCCGATTCCGAATTTGGTATAGGCTTCATTTTTAAAGAAAGGATGTGGTTCTGATCCAATGCAACCCAAATCAATATCTAAAAAAGGACTCATACGAAAGCCTATCCAATCAAACGGAACATACGATTGTGTCCTAAAACTGAATACAAATTTACGCGTTCCAAAAACCTGTCTGCTATCAAACCCTGTAATGCCATTTTTACCGTTGAGGTCTATTCTGTCTAGTATAATATCTTTTCTATTGATACCTACTACAGAATTGAGTTTAGCAAATTGCCTAAAATACCATTTTCCAATACTAAAAACCGGAGTAAAATAAGTGGTTTGTAACCTGAATAAAGATTGTCTGGGATCACCATCGCTGTAATAACTACCGTATTCTGCATTTGCAGCGATATAACCAAAATCACTAAAATAATTGCTAAGTGTTACACTGAGTCCGGTATAGTAATTACCGCTTGTAGCATTTTGTTGATAACCGGAATTAATAAAATAACTACTACCCACTGCAATATCTTCAATATCACCATTTCTGAAAATATACCGATCTCTTACATAGTTTACATGACGTAAACCTACGGAGCCCAAAAAGAAGTTCTGATTGGCAAAAAACGAAACGGAATCAATGGTTTCATCTGGTTTTTGTAGAAATGATCTTTTAGCAAAGCGAGCACCTAAAATTAGGTTGGTAGGAAGGCTTTTTTCATCCTCCTTATGCGCAATAGGAATAGCATAGCCACCCCAAACATCTACTTCAAAACGCTTAAGGGGTTCGTAGATCATAGTATCTGTATTACTCATGTAGAGATCTTCCCAGTCATACCGTTGCGTAAAACCTATTTTGCCCGCCCAACGAGTGAATGGAGAATAAAACGACCTATCTACCTGAAATACATTTTTATAGGCTTGATTAATTTCTACATCACGAGAAACTTCTGCATTGATATAGCTATTGTAAATATTCTGAGCACGATACCCCATAGTGTATCCAATACCGTTTTCTTCTTGAAATCCTTTCTTGTAAGCAGCAGTGACTTGATGACCGAAACCAAGGAAATTTAATTCTTTGAGTTCCAATTCACCATTGTTGGTAGAAAGATCTCCTCCAACCGCTAAGCTCCAGCTATCTAGCACATAAACGTGTAAATCAACTTCATCTGGAGAACCAGGTACTTTTTGAGGACGTATCAAAGCCCTTCTGATAAAATTTCGTCTCCGTAAAAGACGCTCAGATTCTAAAATTAATAAAGAGTCTAACGGTTGATTTTCTTTAACTACAAGCAATCCTTTAATAGTGAATTGTTTTGTTTTGCCGTGGAGGGCATTTCCAAATTTATCAATAGCTCTTGTGGGAATCTTGGTAGAGTCTTTTTCACTATACCCAAATGGATCTAATGTAGTTATTTTAATATTTCGAATGCGCTTGCCCTGGAAATCCTTAAAATTTCTGTTTAACTGATTTTCCAGTGTTTTTGTGGTTCGGGAATTGTTGGCAGGGTTTACAGGTTGAAAAAGAAAACCATGCAACATTTTGGTAAATTTACTTTTATGTGTTTTCTGTTGAAGATTTCTATAAAATTGAAGTTGGTTTTGCTGTCTTGTGCTGTCTGTGACTGGAATTCTCGTTTTCAGTGAATCCTTTTGTTGTGCTTTTAAATGCACACAGCACATAACAAAACACCATAAAAGAACCACATGTTTCAATCTCACCACTGCTTTAAATAACGAAGGACAAATTTACGGAATCTAAAAGAAAGATGGTAAAAACTTCAACCAAGAAAAAGTAATTAAAAAGAAAATGTAGAGTAGAGAATGAGACTATCTCATTGTGTAATAAAAAAGAAAAATGCAGTAAGCATACAAAGGAAGCATATAAAAATAAGTACGGAAAGTAGCTTGATGGTAGAATTATTTTTCCGCTGATTTTTGTAGAAAAGCTCCACCGAAAGTACACCACGTTGGCGAGTAGAAAGATTGTATAGTAGGGTTCGCTTTTTCATAAGGAAAAGATACATAAAATAAATTGATTATCAGAGGGTAATGAAAAATTATTAAAGAACTAGATCTTGTTCACCGAATCAAAAAACTGAATGCCCTTACCCAAGTAGAACAAACCTTGATAAACTTACTTAAAATTATGGCCATCGACAATAGAGAATGGATGAACGAATGAGTAACGCACTCAGTTTATTTTGATATCGGTTTACGGTATAAATACCTAATTTTTTCTTTCGATATAATTTACCATACCGAAAGTCTTGTCACAATGACAAAGATCCTGAGGAAAAAAAGCTGTAATGTGAGGGAATAGTTAGGGAGGAATATCTACGCTTAAACAGCGATTGTTTTCCTAAAAAATTTATTATTAACTAAATGTAGTTATTTTTTTTAAATAAGTAAGATTTTATTCAAAAAAAATTACTTGAAATTGACTACAATGATGGAAAATTGATACTGATGAATATCCAAATAATTTAAAATGCTTATAGATAACCTTACTATGAGTAAAAACGAGAAAATATATTTTATGCGTTAGCTATATAGCTAAAATGATTTAGTTAAGTTAATTCTTACTTGGTTATGAGTTCTGTTAAAAGTTTTTAACAAATAAGTTATTGATATAAAGATTTATATGTTATATATTCGTGTAAGGGGAAATTAAAAAGCAATCGCCGCCACGGAGTAAAGTATCTTACAGTATTGCTATGTTCTTAAACAATTTTATTGCGATAGGAAAAATAATACTAGGGGGAAAACAAAGATACCCGTGGCGACCCGATTGTGATGATCCTATCTTCCTCATAAATTTAGAATTAGATTTCAGGAGTTCTGCGTTTCTATAGATTTCACTATTTTTACATCAAACAGGATTATAATTTCATATGGTCACATCAGGAACTATGGATTCATGGCTAGTATCTCTATTGCCTATCGTGCTAATATTTTGTGCATTATCTATTTTAACATTAAAAATTATTGCACTTGTAGATATTCTACCCAATAACTTTAAGCAGAAAAATGATAAACTAATATGGACTTTGGTAGTGCTATTTTCTGGACTAATAGGACCTATTCTTTATTTTCTACTTGGAAGAAAACAAAAGATAGCTCGTACTTAATTAGTGTCACTAGGCTTCTTCTGAGATCCATTTCACAAAATGGTATCCTGGTTTTTCAAAGCCTTCACGCTCATAAAACCGATGTCCGGCTGTATTATGTAAAAAAGCATTCAGTTCTATAGTTTCGCAACCTTTTGCTTTTACGTATGATTCTATCCAATTGAATAATTGTTTACCAAGACCTTTACTTCTATAACTTTCGTCAATATACACATGATCGGCTTCGCAGCTTTTACCGGCATAATGTCGGGTCATAAACCACAGACCGCAACAACCTATCATTTTATCAGCATCATAAATGCCTATACATTCATAGTTTTGAGTAACCATTTCCAATAATCGCTGGCTAAGAATCTCATTGGGAACTTTATGACCAGATAATTTCTGAATAAATGGCATTGCACAAAGAATATCTTTTGGAGCAATATGTTGAAATTTTATAGGCATGGTTCAAAATTTTAGGGATGGCAAAGGTACATTTATGAACCTTATTTTTCATAGTATTTTGTTCCATCTTATGAACTTCTCAATTTTTCCTACATTTGAAATTGAAATTAATAGTAGAGTATGAAACGTTTTATAATAGTAGTTCTTTTTCTTACTGCTCAAATGATGGTTGGGCAAAACAAATTTTCTGAATTGATCACCTTAGAAGGCAATCGTATGGAAAAAGCTATGATGGAAGGTAACTATGAAGTAATTGTAGAATATACCTATCCAGAAATAGTGAATATACTGGGAGGAAAGGAGAAGGCATTTCAAATGATCTCTGGCGGTATGGAGCAAATGAAATCTCAAGGATTGGAATTTAAAGAAATAGAAATTGGAAGTCCTGGAGATTTATATAACGCAGGAGAGGAATTACATTGTTTAGTGCCTCAACGGCTGGTATTGGAAAGTAATCAAGGTACTGTAGAAACGGAATCTTACTTGTTGGCAGTTTCTCAAGATGAAGGTAAAACTTGGTATTTTTTGGATACTGCGCAATTAACTCCAGATCGCGTACAGGGTTTATTTCCAAATTTTAATCCAAATCTTACACTACCTGAAAAAACACAGCCTAAGTTTACACCAAGTGAACCATAACTAGTTTCATTTCGCTGATTCTACTATCTTTGCGGCATGTCAGTAATAAAATTCATTACCCCTCAGGAAGTTATTACGGTGCGCCATCCCATTCTAAGAGAAGGGAAACCGTTAGAATCATGTATATTTTTAGGAGATCATTCAGCAGGCACTTTTCATTTAGGCTATTATGAAAATAACCAATTAGTAGGTGTGGTAACGCTATTTAAAAAGAACTATGGCGAAAATGGCGGCATAGGTTATCAACTACGTGGAATGGCTGTTCTGCAAGAATTTCAAGGAAAACAAATAGGAAGAAAACTAGTAGAAAAGGCTGAACAAATTGCCATACAGCGCTATGGTAATTACGTTTGGATGAATGCTAGAATTGTGGCTGTTGGTTTCTACGAAAAAATGGGTTATCACAAAGTGAGCAATGCATTTGATGTTCCAGGAATTGGCAATCACTTCACCATGCTAAAAAAATTACAAAATTAGTTTTTTATTTAACTTCAATATATGATTTAGAGAAGCCTTTAAGCCATATTTTGTTAGTATATTTACAGCTATAACTTTTCAACTAGAAAATTAAATTACATGAATAAAAAAGCACTACTTATGATCCTTGACGGATGGGGAAAATCACCTGATCCTAAAGTTTCAGCGATTGAAAAAGCAAACACTCCATTTATTGATAGTTTGTACACTAAATATCCAAATGCAACTTTAAAAACCTTTGGTATGAACGTAGGTCTACCGGAAGGGCAAATGGGAAACAGTGAAGTAGGGCACATGAACTTAGGTGCCGGTAGAATTGTGTATCAAGATTTTGCAAAAATCAACTTGGCTGTTGAAAAAGATACATTAAGAAAAGAATCGGCATTAAAAGAAGCATTTAAATATGCTAAAGAGAATAATAAAGCTGTCCATTTTCTTGGATTAGTAAGTGATGGTGGTGTGCATTCTCACATCAATCATCTAAAAGCTTTATTGGACGCTGCAGCTCATGAGCATTTAGAAAAAGTATTTATCCACGCTTTCACAGATGGTAGAGATGTTGACCCAAAAAGTGGAAAAGGATTTATAGAAGATATTCGTAAATATTGTACAAAAAGTCATGCACGTCTAGCGTCCATCATTGGTAGATATTATGCAATGGATAGAGATACGCGTTGGGAACGTGTGAAATTAGCATATGATCTCATCGTGAATGGTGATGGTCAACCTACAAAAAATGCTCTCGAAGCTATTCAAGAAAGTTATGATGAAGGTGTTACTGATGAATTCATCAAGCCAATTGTAATGCATGATGCAGACAACCATCCAATAGGAGAAGTACAGGAAGGTGATGTAGTAATTATGTTCAATTTCCGTACAGATCGTGGTCGTCAATTATCTCAAGCATTAACACAGAAAGATTTTCCAGAGTACAATATGAAGAAGTTAGATTTGTATTATGTAACCATGACAAATTACGATGCTTCTTTTGAAAATGTACATGTGATTTTTGATAAAGATAATATCAAAGATACTTTGGGTGAAACGCTTTCAAAGGCTGGTAAAAAGCAAATCAGAATTGCTGAAACCGAAAAATATCCTCACGTAACATTTTTCTTTAATGGAGGTAGAGAAGAACCTTTTGAAGGAGAAAATAGAATTTTGTGTCCATCTCCAAAAGTAGCTACTTATGATTTGCAACCAGAAATGAGTGCATACGATATCAAAGATGCTATTGTTCCTGAATTGGAAAAAGAAGAAGTTGATTTTGTATGTTTAAACTTTGCCAATCCAGACATGGTAGGGCATACGGGAGTTATGGAAGCAGCTGTTAAAGCGTGTGAGTCTGTAGACGAATGTGCTAAAGCTGTGATAGAAACTGCTTCTGCTCATGGTTACACTTCTATTGTAATTGCAGATCACGGTAACTGTGATACCATGGTAAATCCAGATGGTTCTCCAAATACGGCACATACTACGAACTTGGTACCAATTATCTTGGTAGATGAAGACATTAAAGAAGTGTACGATGGTGTTTTAGGTGACATTGCTCCAACTATTTTAAAATTAATCGGGGTAGAACAACCAGAAGCTATGACACAAAAACCATTAATAGATTAATGAAAGGAATAGCATACATACTATTATGTTGTATATTATTTTCTTGCGGAAGCAAAGCTGGTTTGATAACCAATGAAGATGCAACTACGGTAAATCCTGTAGCAGATCCAGATTTGGTTGGGCCTATCAAGAGGGCTACTTTGGAAGATGATTACAATTGGTTTGATGAAGAGTATACATCTTATAAAGTAGATGAAACTGCTGCAAAAACCATTAAGCCATATTTGGAAGATGTTACCGTAAAGATATTTATGGGAACTTGGTGTCATGATAGTCAACAACAAGTACCACACTTTTTCAAAATTATGGATCAAATCAATTTCAAAGCAGTTGAAGTATATGGCTTAACAACCGATAAAACATCACCGGAGGGATTAGAAGATCAATATAATATTATTAATGTTCCTACATTCATCTTTTTTAAAGATGGAGAAGAAATAAACAGAATGGTAGAGTATCCTCTAAATACCTTAGAGAAAGATATGGTTGCCATTTTCACTACTGATACTTACGAAAACCCATATGCGGGTTTCTAACAAGTATATATGTTATTGAGAAGGGAGAGGTTGCAACTAGAATTGCAACCTCTTTTTTTTTGGTAAATATTTAACATTACCAACTATCGGAAAGCTTTTCTAAGGATTGCGTATCTTAGGGGAAACTATGTATATTTGTATTTATTAATTACACAAAGTATGTTATTATTTATAAGCACTCCGGAGGTTTTGTTTGTCATGGTGATAGTGGTGATGATATTTGGTGCTGATAAAGTACCGGAGATAGCGAGAGGTCTTGGTAAAGGCATGCGAGAATTGAAAGACGCTACCAACGATATCAAAAAAGAGATAACCAATAGTGCCGAGAAAAGCGGTATTATGGATAAAGAACTTACCAAGGACATTAAAAATCAGATAGACGAAGTAAAAGACTCTATCGAAGAAGTAACCGGTCCTATAAAGCGCAGACATTAATGCTAAAAAGAATCACAGAGTATGATACCGATCTATTAATCTATTTAAATAATCTTGGTTCTGAGCATCAAGATTTATTTTGGTTACTAGTTACGCGAATCATATTTTGGATTCCTCTTTACATTTTCTTTTTCTATTTAGTTTTTAGGAAAAATTCTAGACGAGAAGCTTTTCGGGTTGTGTATACACTCGTAGCCATGCTTGCGGCTACTTTTGGGTTAACACAGCTGGTAAAGAATTTTGTTCTAAGAGCAAGACCTGTAAATAATGAGCGGGTTTTTGAATCACTTCGTGTAATGATTCAGCCTGTTGATTATTCATTTTTTTCAGGACACGCCTGTAATAGTTTTGCAATAACTACCTTGTTTTATTTATTTCTGCGGAAAAAAATTCCGTTTGCATGGACGTTTTATCTTTGGCCTTGTATTTTTAGTTATAGCAGAATTTACTTGGGTGTTCACTTTCCTTCCGATGTTTTTGTTGGTGCAATTGTGGGCATTACCATGGCCATATTTTTCTACTGGTTACACAAAATGTTAACCATTCGTATCGATAAAAAAAATCTACAAGCTTAGTGTATTCATTTCGCATATGGATAAGTTGATTCAGAAAGATATTATTCAAATTATTAAAGAAGAAATAGCAATTGGTTTCAAAGAACCCATGGAGATTTTTGATGTGGTTTTAGATACCTTCAATGAAATTTCTTTAGATGAAGATTGGGTTTCAAAAACCATAGATGAACAATACACCATAAATATTGAAGATAGCAAAACGTGGCATCATCCTACAGATTTTGAGAAATTACGCAATGTATTCAATGAGCTCATAGAAAAAGGAATTGTGGCATTGCACAATGCAGGATATACTCGCAACGATTGTTTATCTGAATGTCATTCTGTAATTCAAGAATTAGATTTTTTTGAAGAGCATATCAAGGGATTTTGCTACTATTCAACTCAAGATATCAAACGTATCATTCACATAAAAAATCCATTGTTTATAGGGTTTCAGGCGTTAAATGAAAATGAGTCACTTTCTATAGAAATAGGAAATATAATTGTTGAAGAACTAAAGAAACAAGATTTTGAAGTCTTGTGGAATGGTAATTTAGCTTCAAGAATAGAAGTGATTAATTTTGATTGGAAAAAAATCCCAGATAAAACAGATTACGATTATAAAAATGTAATTCACAGATTGAATCACTACAAGAAAAGCCAGAAACCAAAGAAAAAATCACTTTGGAAATTCTGGAAGTTATAGTACTCTACTAATGGTGATTCCGTCTCTAATGGGTAACAAAACTGTTTCCAGGCGAGGATCTTCTTTCAGTCTTTTATTGTATTCCAATAGTGCCAATGTTTGCTTGTCGTTGCCTTTAACTTCTTCAACCACTTTTCCACTCCAAAGTACATTATCAGACAAAATAACGCCTCCTTTGTTCATTTTCTCAATGATGATATCAAAATACGCCGGATAATTTTTCTTATCAGCATCAATAAAAACTAGGTCAAATTTTATGTCTAGCGTAGGCACAATTTCTTTCGCATCCCCAATATGTTGAATGATTCGGTCTCCATTTCCACTTTTTTCAAAGAATTTTTGCTGAATTTCCTCCAATTCTTCATTTACATCAATGGTGTGCAAAACGCCATCAGCTTGCAATCCTTCTGCCATAGAAATTGCAGAATATCCGGTATAAGTACCAATTTCTAAAATAGCCTTAGGAGCAATCATTTTAGAAATCAAACTCAAAAAACGTCCCTGGAAATGCCCACTCAACATACGTGGTTGAATCACTTTTAGATGTGTTTCGCGTGTAAGTTCCTGTAAAATTTGTGGTTCATTTTCAGAATGGTCTGTAGCATATTGTTCTATGGTTTCCGGTAAAAAATGCATAACATAAAATTTTGGCAAAAGTACATATTTCTCTTGGGAATTGTTTGGTTACACAGCTTTAGAGAATGAATTATTAATCTTATTTTTGAGCACAACTAAATAATCAACTCAATATGCAATTTCAAAATACGTTAGCTTTTGCTCGCGAACTTGATCAACAAGATGAACTAAAGAAATATAGAAGCGAATTTCACTTTCCAAAAGTAAATAACAAAGATGTCATTTATTTCACAGGAAACTCATTAGGATTACAGCCTAAAAGAGCACAAAAGTATGTAGATGATATCATGAAAGATTGGAAAGATTTGGCTGTAGAAGGTCATTTCTATGCTGAAAAACCTTGGTGGGATTATCATGAGCGTTTTGCGAAGCCTTTATCTAAAATTGTAGGAGCAAAGCCAGAGGAAGTTACCGTTATGAATACGCTCACTGTAAACCTTCATTTTTTGATGGTATCTTTTTATCGTCCGGAAGGAAACCGTTTCAAGATTATTTGTGAGGAGAAGGCATTTCCATCAGATCAATACATGTTGGCTTCTCAAGTAAAATTTCACGGATATGATCCCAAGGAAGCGCTAGTAGAAATAAAAAAACGAGAAGGTGAAAGTTTTTGGAGAACCGAGGATATTTTAAAAATTATTGAAGAAACCGGTGATGAGTTGGCTTTGGTCATGATGGGTGGTGTAAATTACTATAACGGGCAAGTTTTTGATATGGAAACCATTACCAAAGCGGCCAAAAAACAAGGTGCTCATGTGGGATGGGATTTAGCTCATGGAGCTGGTAATGCAGAACTTAAATTACATGATTGGGGAGTAGATTTTGCTGCTTGGTGTAGTTATAAATATATGAACAGTGGACCTGGAAATGTAAGTGGTATTTTTGTACACGAGCAATATTTAAATAGAAATGATTTTCCTCGTTTTGAAGGTTGGTGGGGTCATCATAAGGAGCGCCGTTTTTTAATGGAACCTGAGTTTGTACCGCAACCAAATGCAGAGGCATGGCACGTGAGCAATGCTGCCGTGATAGCTATGGCGCCTTATTTAGCTTCTTTGGAGATTTTTGAAGAAGTTGGTATGGAAAAATTAATTCAGAAGAGAAATTTAATCACTTCCTATCTAGAATTTGTACTTCATGAAATTGATAAAGAAGTAGATAGTACTTTTGAAATTATTACTCCGAGTAATCCAAAAGAAAGAGCTTCACAACTTTCTGTTTTGTTGCACGGTGAAGGAAGAGCTTTGTTCGATTATTTGATGGAAAGCGGCGTGATTACTGATTGGAGAGAGCCAAATGTTATTCGTTTAGCACCAGTTCCTTTATATACTTCTTATGAAGATATGTATCATTTTGGTCAGATTCTGAAAAAAGGAATTTTGAATAAGAAAAAGTAAAACGATATAAGATCATAAAAGCGATACAAATTTGTATCGCTTTTTTTTTAATATATATCTGGATTCTCAATAATATCTTGTGCTCTTGCTTTGAGTTGTTGTAACTGCTCTTTATCCATTTTGTGAAGTAAATTTAGCATCATTCCCATGCGTCGGTTGTCTTTAAAAGCCCATTCTTTTTCCGAAAGAAAATTCCAGTACAAGGCGTTGAACGGACATGCTTTTTCGCCTAGTTTTTCGGTGTGTTTGTAATAGCATTTGCTACAATAATTACTCATTTTATTAATGTAATTTCCGCTGGAAACATATGGTTTTGTCGCAATATTACCTCCATCTGCAAACTGACTCATACCACGTGTATTGGTGATTTCAACCCATTCAATCGCATCAATATAAATTCCTAAATACCAGTCGTCAACTAGTTTAGGGTCGGTTTGGTTGAGTAAGGCAAAGTTTCCTGTGATCATCAATCGCTGAATGTGATGTGCATACGCATTGTCTAAACTGTTGGTAATAGCATGGTGTAAGCAATTCATTTTCGTCTTTCCTGTCCAGAAAAATTGAGGTAATTTGTTGTGATTTCGCAGATAATTGGCTTCGCTAAAATCAGGCATTTTCAACCAATACATGCCACGCATATATTCTCGCCAACCTAAAATTTGCCTGATAAATCCTTCTACTTGTGAAATATGAATATTGCTTTCTGAATCATAATAAGTGTCCAAAACAGTATCAATCACTTCTTTCGGACTTAACATTTTCGTGTTCATTGCAAATGAAAGTCGGGAGTGAAATAAGTAAACTTGTTCAGTATGCATGGCGTCTTGATAATCACCAAAATGTGGGAGTAACTCATCACAAAAATAGCGGAGTATCGCCAAGCAATCTTTTCGAGACAATGGCCAATTAAAGTTGGTAGCTTCTATGTTTCCAAAGTGTGAAACACCAACCTTATTAACTATTTCCACCAGTTGCGAAACATCTTTTCTGAATCCTTTTTCATGTGGAATTTCCGGAGTTCCTTTCCACTTTTTTCTATTTGATTGATCAAAATTCCATTTACCACCTTCAGGATTTTTATCGGTTTCCATCAGTATTTGATGTTTTTTGCGCATCATTCTGTAAAAATTCTCCATCACAAATCCTTTTTTGCCTTTGTAGAATTCTTTCAATTCCTCTCTGGAAGTATAAAAATGTTCGGTGTCTACTACGTTTGTGGAGATTGATAACTCTTTACAAATTGATTTCAATTGTTCGTCCAGTCGATATTCATCCGGTAATTGGTATTCAAACTGTGTTGCTTTTGTTTGTGATATCGTTTGCTCAATAATTTTTTGAAGATCTTGCGGATTGTTTTTGTCATCGAGTTCAAAATAAATCACTTCAAAACCTCTTTTTTGCAACCAATGTGAGAAGTTGCGCATGGCCGCAAAAAAGCCCACAATTTTCTGAATATGATGTTTTACATAGTCAGTTTCTTGGCGCATTTCGGCCATCACGTATACTACATTTTCGGGAGATTCCGAAAACCAGCTGTGTTTGTAATTGAGCTGATCACCAAGTATGAGTCTTAATTTTTTCATGAAAGCCAGGTGTTTTGAAAGGTTTTGTCAGCATCATATTTTTCAGCTTGTAATTCTATATTGAATTTTCTATTTCTAGGATCGTTGCCCACACCACTGTTGTACATCCAATTTCCATAATTGCTGTGCACATCGTAATCTATCAAAACCGATTCAAAATATGCCGCGCCGGCACGCCAATCTTGTTCCCATTCTTTAGCCCAAAAGCTCGCTACATTTTGTCGCCCGCGATTGCTCATCCAGCCGGTTTTGGCAAGCTCTATCATGTTTGCGTTGACAAAAGGTTCTGGAGTTTTACCAGCAATCCATTGGTTAAGTTTTTCTTGATCAAAATTCCAATCGTACCGCTTTTTGGAAATTCCGTTCAGTTGAAAAATTTGGTTTCCGAACTTCATTGTAATGTATTTGAAATAGTCTCTCCAAAGCAATTCAAAAAATACCCAATACGTACTGTCGTTCTTTTCAACTTCGGTTTCGTATCGCAGCAATTCCGAATAAATTGTTTTGGCATTGATGCAACCTTGCGCCAACCAAGCCGAAAATTTTGTACTGTAATCAATACCTAATAAACCATTTCTACTTTGTTTGTAGTTGGATACGTTTTTAGTTTCGAAAAAGTAATGTTGAATTCGTTGTAAGCCTGAAGTTTCACCGCCTATAAACGGAAAAGCGGAGTTTTCATGAAGTGTAAAAGTTTCATAACCCAATGTTTCTAGATTAGGAATTTCGGTGTTGTTTTCAAAAGAAATAGAATTTTTAAACACGATCTTTTTAAGCGGTTCTTGAATCTTTAAGTTTTGCTCAACCTTTTTCCTGAACTCAGTAAATACTTTTGGAAAATCATGTATATCGTGATAGGGAAGATCATCAGGATGAATTAAAAATTGATCGTAATAAGTTTTTAGTTTTATATTTTCGGATAAATTTTCTTGTACTTTTTTCTGAATTGACACTTCTTCAGCTGTAACTTCTTTTTGAGTGTAAATGGATTTTATCTGATGTTTTTCGCACAAACTAGGAATACAATCTTCAGTATTTTCAGTAAAAACAAACAAAGGAATATGGTGTTTCGCTAAGTTTTCTTTGAGATCTTTTAAGCTTTCTAGAATAAACTGCATTCGAAACTTACCTACTTTTTTGAATCCGTACGAAGTTGTTTCAGTCCAATAGTTTGGAATGAAGTATACTCCGATAATCGAATCATGATTCTGAGATGCTTTTTGTAAAAGCACATTATCGTTCACCCGAAGATTGGTAGTAAACCAAATTAGCGCTGTATTTTTTACTAAGTCCATTGTAACCTGTTTGCTACGAATTTACTTTTTGTTTAATTAAATTTAGTTAATGTTAAACAAAAATAATCTCAAATCTGGCTGATAGAAGTTTTTAGTCTATTTAATTTTCAGATATATTTGTGAGAGCAACCTAAGCCACGCACTATTTACACGGTACAAACATATTCATCTGAATTCAAAAATGAATGGAATCAATTCATCGCAACTGCGAAGAACGCCACCTTTTTATTTCATAGAGATTTTATGGAATACCATGCAGATCGTTTTGATGATTTTTCGTTGTTGATTTTCAAAAATGAAAAGTTAGTAGCAGTGTTTCCGGCAAATGTGAAAGATGGAGTTGTGTATTCGCATCAAGGATTAACTTACGGCGGATTGTTGTTACCATTTGATGTGAATTTTGATGAGGTGACCGCTATTTTCAACACAATGGTAGCTTTTTTAAAAAGGAATGGCATTGATTTGTTAATAGTGAAGGAAATGCCGAAACCGTATCACAAACAACCTTCGGACGAAGTTGCCTATTGGATGCATAAATTTGGAAGTATACTAGATACGCAGCTAGTGTTAGCGGTTGATTATGGCAAACCGATAGCCTTGCATAAAACTAAGAGAAAGTATCATAGACAAGGCAGTCAAAAAGGATTAGAAATTAGAAAAGAAACCAATTTTGAAGCTTTTTGGAATATGGTTTTAACCCCGCGTTTGGCTGAAAAACACAAGGCTTCTCCAGTGCACAGTCTAGCGGAAATTGAATTGTTGCATTCCAGATTTCCAGATAAAATTTATCAGTACAATGTGTATTTGGAAGACGAGTTATTGGCTGGTATCACTGTTTTTGAAACCGATCAGGTAGTGAAATCACAATACGGGGCAACAACGGCTAAAGGCGAACAATTACGTGCGTTTGATTATTTGTTTGTGAGTTTGATTTTACAATTTCAAGACCAGAAAAAATACTTTTCACAAGGAACAGTTACCGAAAAAAATGAGCTAGGATACAATCCAGGTTTATTAAAACAAAAACAAGAATTGGGTTGCGAAGTACATTTGCAACGAACTTTTGAAATATCGCTACAATGATTAAATTTTTAGATGTTCACCAGATCAACAATCGTTTTGAAAAGGAGCTGAAAGAAGTATTTGCTCGTTTTTTAGATAGTGGTTATTATGTTTTAGGTACAGAAACTAAAAAGTTTGAAGCTGATTTTGCAGCGTATTGTGGTGCTCAATTTTGTGTAGGCGTTGGCAATGGCTTAGATGCTATCCGACTTATTTTTGAAGGATATAAAGCTTTAGGGAAACTGCAAGAAGGTGACGAAGTTTTAGTGCCGGCAAATACATACATTGCGAGTATTTTGGCAATTTCACAAGCAGGTTTATCGCCAGTTTTGGTAGAACCTGAAGAAGAGACTTTTAATCTCAATCCGGATGAATTAGAAAGTAAGATCACTTTAAAAATCAAAGCTATTTTAGCCGTGCATTTGTACGGACAACTAGCCAATATGAACCGTTTGAATGCGATTGCTAAAGCGAATAATTTATTGTTAATAGACGATGCTGCGCAAGCACATGGGGCTAGAGATGACAAAGGAAAAATGGTTGGAAATTTATGTGACGCCACCGCTTTTAGTTTTTATCCAACAAAAAATTTAGGAGCACTGGGTGAAGCAGGTGCAGTAACTACAAGTAATAATGAATTGTTTGAAATGATTCAAAAACTACGAAATTATGGTAGTGCAGAAAGATATTATAATCAAGTGCAAGGATTCAATTGCAGAATAGACGAAATGCAAGCTGCGGTTTTAAATGTGAAACTCTCAATTTTGGATGCGGATAATTCATACAGAAGAGCTGTTACCAAAAGATATCTTTCAGAGATTAAGAATCCGAAAATTCAGTTACCGAAATATTCAGGGAATCTAGACCATGTGTTTCATTTGTTCGTAATTCGTTGCAAACAACGAGATGCTCTCAAACAGTTTTTAGAAGAAAACGGCGTACAAACCGTGATTCATTATCCAATTCCGCCTCACAAACAGCAAGCATACAAAGATTGGAATCACTTATCATTTCCAATTACAGAACAAATTCACAAAGAAGTATTAAGCTTGCCTATAAGTCCGGTTATGACAGCTGATGAAGTTTCAGAACTAATCAATATCATCAATCAGTTTTAGGAAACCATAGGATATTTTTCACAGCGATATTTTGCATCAGAAAGTGTACAATACAAGTGAAAAAATAGGCCATTGTAATTCCTTTCAAGCCGTATTTATTCATTAAAAAATAGGAAAGCGATGAAAATAGGACCGCCCACGCAATTTGTATGGCCACAAAACTTTTGGTTTGTGATTTTGCCATAAGAATATTGCCTAGTGTCCAAGAATGAATTTTGATAATGTCACCCAGCAATTGGAAGATGAGAATGCTCCCAATAGCAATAAATTCTTCAGAAAATAACAAAGGAATCCAAAAGTCTTTCAGTAAATAAATTCCCCCGGTGATTAGTAAAATTACAGGAAAAGTGATACGCCATATTTTGAAAATTTCAGCTTTTAATTTAGAATTATGAATTGCTGAAAATGTGGGTAGTATGTAGAATTTAAATGACGACGTTAAAAAGAGTAGATACATTGCAGAAATTCGCCATGCAGCATCCCATAATCCAGCATTTTCAATTCCCGAGGTGTTCATAATGTGAGTTCTTATGAATAGTAATGACAAGCTAAGCGATAACATTCCGGAAAGTGACATTGCCGAAAAATGTAATAACTTTTTAAAATAGGTGAGGCTAAAACTTTCTTTAAATATGGAAATTGAAATGTGATTACTCTTTAAGATAATCCACAGCGTCATTAAAAAAACGATGATGTGGTTTAATGCGATAGTTAGAATGAGTCCGTCTAATTTGTAAAAATAAACTCCCAAAACAGAAATGATAGCTGTAATAATGGTGGTGAAGATGGTAATTAATACAAATTTTTTCAGTAGCTGTAAACCATTCAATATCGAAAGAAATAAGTTCTGTAATGCGATAAAAACAATAGAAACAGTACTAATGAAAATGTAATTTCCGTAGGATGAATTTTCAAAAAGTAATCTGTTTAAAGTTTCTTTAAATATAAAAACGGAACTCACCAAAAGTAGTGCGCAAATGAGGTGTACTTTAAATGCTGTACTAATGATTTTCTTTAGTTCGTTCGGATTTGCTTTTTGTTCAGAAACATATTTGATAACTCCATTTTCGGTTCCCAACTGGCAAAATGAAATCGCCAAGGCAACAAAATCTTTAAACTGACCATAAACGGCAAATCCTTCCGGACCTATAAAAAGTGCCGTGATTTTATTCACAACAAGTCGGGTTAGAATACCAATTCCTGTTGCAATAGCATTGTAATATGATGATTTTAGGAAACTCATATTAGTTAAAGTCAGTCCATTCTTCAAAAGAAAAACCTGTTGTTTTTTTTAGTTCAGAGACGTTTTTCTCATACAATTTCTTTAACCATTCTCGATCTTCCAACGTCATTTCAGGATATGCTTTAGAAGTAGCGGTTAATTTATAAACGGCCGGATGAATCCCTTCATTAATCTTTTTTCTAACAGATGCCGGGAAAAATGGTTTTAATAAACGTTTCGGAGCCGATGAATTCAGCGCTATTTTCTTCACATTGTTATAAATCCAGGGAAATTTAAGTTGTGTGGTTGTATTCGTATTTTTAGAAGTTATGTCGTTTAAAGTGTTCAATCCTAAAAATAGAAAACAAGAATTTACAGCCTCTAGAGTATTATTTTTTAGGTTTTCGGAAGTAATAATATGAATGTTTTCTTTTCCGAAAGCATTATAAAATGCTTGTATTCTTTCAGCATACAATCCAAATTGAAAATATGTTTTATAAAATTGTTCTGCCAATTGCAACGATTGATCGGGATACACATTTTTATCTTGTAAGACAGCTTCTCTAAAAGGTAGTTTTTCGCTTCCTAATCCTTTTAACCACCAATATTGCGAGTAAATTCTATCAATTGGATTTCGTAAAACAATGATGAATTTTGGATTTTCTTTGTAAACTGATTTTATATTAGGAATGAAGTTTTTGAAAAATAAATAACCAGTACTAGATTCTCCACGGAAAGTAGTTTTTCCAAATAAATTTAAATAATCACCAATGGATTCTTCGGTTGTAATTTCAAAATTTTGAGTCGTCCAGAAATGTGGTTCTTTAATTGTAGACATTGAAATCTCCGGATGTTCATTCAAGAAATTATGCAAACTCGAAGTCCCGGACTTTCCAGCTCCCGGAATAAATAGATTTGGTAATTTGCTTTGATTTAGAGTCATTATTCTTTTCCTGAAAATTGTTCCCAAATGTACAGATATTGCTCTGCACTATTTACGGCATCGTGTTCTTTTTCTATAAAAGCTCTGGCATTTTTAGATATTTCTACAATTTTTTCAGGATGTAAAATCAACCATTCTAATTTACTTGCCATATAATCAGCATCTGGAATTGCATTGATCACAATGCTGTCTTCTTCAACCTTATAATGATTTTTCCAGTCTTCACAAGCGCCTGTAAAAACAACTTTTCCTTTAGCCATGGCTTCCAAAGCATTATAACCTTGGTCGTAAGCAAATGCTTGGTCTAGCAAAATATGACAACGATTGTATTTTTCTATATATTCTTCATAAGGTAAACTCACTGCGGTAATGATTTCAATCTTATCAGCATATTTTTTCTGAATAATTTCCAATGCTTTTTCAAAATATCCATTTCCTTTTTTGTAATAATTCACTTTGTTAATCCCATGAAAAATGATGATTTTATCCTCAATTACAAGTGGTTTGTACGCTAGCAAATGCAAGCGAACAGGAAACGGAATTAAAGAAGTTGTTTTGGGATGATTTTCATATGCCAAAACATAATCATAATCTCCAGGAATCACCGCTTCAATATTTTCAAAGATAAATTCATGAAGCCTTTTTGAAGAGTTTTTAGTGTAATGCAAACTGTACTGAAAATGCTTAAAGAGACTTTTATCTTTTACATATTCACTTAAAACATGATGCGGAACACCGTTGTTTAGAAGAAAATCAATGTAAATTACATCATCACTACAGGCCGATAAAAATACTTTTTTGTTGTGTTGAAATAAAAACTTTAGAATCTTCTTTTCTGTATAATAATTATACGTAAGCGACTGTTCATTGATGAGAAAAACAATATCAAAATCTTTAAATTTTGCTCGTTGCTTCCAAAAAATGTAGAAGATTTCTAAAGAAGTAACATCACTATGAAAAAAACGATGGTATATTTTTCTGAAAAATTTGATAGCCTTTTTTTCTAAGAAAACGGGTTCAAAAGAAATATCAACAGGAAAGTTTTTAAATCCGTCTTTTCTTCCGGCTAAGGTTACATCGTGTCCAAGTTGGGTTAAACCAAATTTTAGTGAATTAAAAAAGCCACTGTATTCTCCTAAGAGTAATATCTTCATAGATATCTGCTATATTTGCGTGAATATAATTGATTCCTATTTGTGATACAAAATATCCCTAAAAAAATCTGTTTACTTACGGATGTTCTTTCGCATGGCGGAGCAGAAAAGGTGTGTGCCAATCTTTCTATTGCTCTTGCAAATGCGGGGTATGAAGTATCCATTATTTGTTTGCAAGACAAGGTGAAATACGCTTATGCGGGTAAGCTGATTAATTTGGGAGAAAATCTATCTCAGATTAAGATTTTGCAACGATTACAATGGGTGTTTAGGATTCGGAAAGCAATTAAAAATATTGATGCCGATTATTATATTGATTTCAGATATAGAAGAGGTATCGCTTTTGAAGGTTTATTGCATTTAATTGCTTTTCCAATGCGTAGGATGATTTTTTCTATGCAACATGCTCGTATAGAATATCACAAACCTAACGGTAAATTTTTTGATTATTTTTATAATAAAGCTTTTAGCATAGTTGCAGTTTCTAGTGAAATACAAACGGTTTTAGAGCAAGATTATGGTTTCAAAAATGTAGACCTAATTTATAATTTTAGTGATTTCTCAAAAAATCTAGAAAGCGTAGAAGCTACTGAAAAATATGTGATTTCAGTTGGGAGATTGAATCCCATAAAACAGTTGGATAAATTGATTTTAGCCTATTCAAAATCTAATTTACCACAAAGAAATATTCATTTGTATATCTTTGGAGAAGGAGAGCAGAAACAGGTTTTGGAAGACTTGATTATGGAATTAAAATTAACTGATTTAGTAAAATTGAAAGGTTTTACAGATCGTATTCATTCTTATATAAAAGCATCAGAATTTTTAATTTTAGCAAGTAAAAACGAAGGTTTTCCAATGGTTTTGGTTGAAAGTTTACAACTGGGAACTCCTATTATTTCTTTTGATTGTAAAACAGGTCCGTCAGAAATTATTCAAGATGAAGAAAATGGATTACTAATTGAAGATCAAAATTTTGAAGCTTTGATAGTAGGCATGAACAGGCTGATTACAGATGAGGAATTATACAAACAGTGTAAAGCCAATGCACAAACTTCCATTACTAAATTTTCAAAAGAAAAGGTCATTGAACAATGGCTAAATTTATTAGATTAATATGACTACAATTTCAGATATAGAAATTATTCAAATTCCTAAAATAGAAGATCATCGTGGTAACATTGCGGTGATTGAGAAGGAAGTATTACCATACGAAGTAAAACGTGTTTATTATTTGTATGATGTGCCAAGTTCTGCCGCTAGAGGAGGCCATGCTCATATAGATCAGCAAGAGTGTTTAATTGCGCTAAGTGGTAGTTTTGATGTGATTTTAGATGATTCAAAAAAGAAGAATATTGTAACATTGAATAAGCCTGATAAAGGACTTCTAATTCCTAAGGGAATTTGGCGTGAGCTGGAAAATTTTTCTTCTGGGGCTGTTTGTCTTGTTTTGTCCTCAGATGTGTATTTGGAAGAGGATTACATTAGAGACTACCAAAATTTTGTGGAGTTAAAACTTTAATAAGAACTCACTTTTATATTTCTTTTTAATAATAAGTTCTTCACTTTTTTTACAGCCTTCAAAATTGAAAAGGGTAAGCCTAACAGAATTTTTTGCTTTTGAGTAAGGTGTTGTGGGGTGATATCTTTTTGTAATTGTTTTGCTTTTCCAAAACTTCTTTCCATCCTTAAATTGATAGCAAAACAATAACGTTGAAAATCTATATAGCGCTGTAATGAAATACTTTTTTCTGCTAGGTTTTGATAGGAATTAAAGTCTGGAAAATTCTTATTAGAAATGTTATTTTGGGTCATTTGATCAGGATTTCCATCTCTATGTTTAACCAAAGGTTTGTAGCAATATGCAAGCGAATATTTTGAGAAATAACGAATATAGAAATCGATGTCTTCAGCGAATGTAATTGCAGAATTGAAAATAGGTTCGTTTTCAGAAAGGATCGTTCTTTTAAAACTTAAGCTACTAGGGCAAATAATAGGTTGCCCCAAATTACTCTCAAAAAAATCATGAATTACAAATGATGTGTTTTTTTTAGAGGAATCTATTGTCTTTCTAGTCTCGGTTTCACCAAACGGATATTTTTCTACGTAATCTGTTCCAAAAAAAAGTTCATCAGGAAATTTACAGTGAAGATCTATGATGGTTTGAAGGTAGGAAGGCTCCCAAAGGTCATCTGCATCTAGCAAACAAATAAGGTCGCCATTGGCATGTGAAATACCGGTATTTCTTGTAGCGGGTAAACCTAAATTCTTTTGATGATGAAACATTTGTATTCTCTTATCCTTTATGTTCTGAATTTTGAAAGAACTATGATCGGTGCTACAATCGTTAACGATAATAACTTCAAAATTTTGGTAAGTTTGGTACAGAATACAATCAATAGTTTCCTCTATATATGACTCTTTGTTGTAAAGAGGAATAATTACAGAAACTAAGATTTTCATTAAGTATTTAAGGTTTTTTAGCTATATGATAGCAAAAGTAGCTTGCTTTATAAATATCAAGAATGGTTAATGATGGTTTACGTGAAATTAAGTTTTTCTCCATACGTTTTCTAAAAATCTGATAGAACCATTTCAAAAATACAGGTAAGCCCAATCTTTTTAGTTTATTGTAAACTTTGATAATTTTGGTAGGTTCACTCAATATTTCGGTATGATATAAATAGACTAAATTTCTGGTAGCAGTTCTCACTTTTTCAATGTAATCTTCAGATTTGTCAACATTTAAGTGATAGGTCTCATTTGCTATTTGATGAATTTCAATTCCTCTTTTCTGTAGATTTTGAACGAATACAAAATCTTCATAACCATATGCTGTTAAAGATTCTTCGAAAAGAACCTTTTTGAAAATATTTTTCTTAATCAAAAGGTTTGATGTAAGTGTAGCTTCGTATGGTTTAAGTATTCTTTGTTCCAATGGAAAAGCTTCTCTATAAATACCAAATAACCATCTAAGTGTTTGCTCTTTTCCTATGGATGGAGTGTATTCCAAACCACCAAAAACAACCTCTTTTCCTTGTGAAATTGCATTAAAGTATCGTTGTAAGAAGCTTACATTTTTTGGTAAAACGTCACAGTCTAAAAACAGAAGATAATCCTTACTTGCTTTTTGCGCTAAGAAGTTTCGTGTTTGTGATCTTCCTCTATTTTTCTTTGACTTATAATAGGTACAAAACTCAAGATTGTTTAAGGTTTGGTTCTCTTTTACAAACTGAGAAGAACCGTCATCACAACAAATAATTTCAAGATCAAGGCGCTTGTCAGTATAATATTCATGTAAATAGCTTACAAGCTTTCTTGCATCATAATTAAATACAGGAATTAGGATAGAGATTCCAACGATAGGCTCTGGAATGGTAAATGGAATTACCTTGGAACCAGATGCTTTGCGTTCGGCTAAAATTGATGTGTCTTGTTGGTTAGCTGCAATCATTGCTTTTTACTTTTGAAAGATAGGAAAGGAGTTTAGGCACTTTTTTGTACTACTTCAAATACTTTACTACCATCACATTTTAACGTTTTGGAAGGGTATTTTAGTAATAAGGCATAATCGTGTGTTGCCATTAAAATACTTCTTCCGGCAGCGTTGATG
This sequence comes from Pustulibacterium marinum, assembly GCF_900116665.1. Classification (GTDB taxonomy): domain Bacteria; phylum Bacteroidota; class Bacteroidia; order Flavobacteriales; family Flavobacteriaceae; genus Pustulibacterium; species Pustulibacterium marinum. The sequence goes on from NZ_FPBK01000002.1 coordinate 354,269, forward strand.
TCCTTTAAAACCTTCATGACTTCAACACTAGTTTGTGGATCTAAATTTCCCGTTGGTTCATCAGCCAATATCAATTCTGGATCATTAAGCAGTGCGCGGGCTATAGCCACGCGTTGTTGCTCACCACCAGATATTTGATGAGGAAATTTAAAGCCTTTGGTTTTCATATCTACTTTATCTAAAACCTCCGAGATTCTTCGTTCAATTTCAGACTTGTCTTTCCATCCCGTAGCTCTTAACACAAATTCTAAATTTGCATTGATTGTACGGTCTGGTAATAGTTTAAAATCTTGAAATACAATGCCAATTTTACGGCGGAGAAACGGAATTTCTTTTTCCTTTAAAGTTCTAAGGTCAAAGCCTACAATGTTTCCAGAGCCTTGCGTTAATGGTAGATCACCATACAAAGTTTTCATAAAACTACTCTTACCACTACCTGTTTTACCAATAAGATAAACAAATTCACCTTTATCTATGGCTAGGGTAATATCGGAGAGTACAAGACTTTCTTTTTGAAATATGGATACACTATTGAGTTCAAGTATAGTTTCACTCATATGGGTTTGGAGCTTTTTGATGTTGTAAAGGTATAAACTTCTAAGTATTAACAAAATTTTAAACGTAAGGTTTTTAGTATGTATTGTTTTAGATGTGTTAAAATTTTTAAGATTATTATAAATCTGTTAACATAATTATATTGTCTCAATTGCGTTATAACAAAGAGCTTTCAGCTATATTTGTGTAAACACCAACAGGAAAAAATTGTTCATGAATAAATATTATATCATATTTTTAGCCGGGACTGCTACGCTAACTTACGAATCCGTTCTAGGTCAGCAATCTGCGGTATATACAAACCAATATAAAGAATATCAAGATGCAGTGAACTTGTACGCTAACAAGCAATATCAAGCTGCTCAAAATATTTTTTTACAGGTTAAAAGGAAAACTTCCAATGAAGAAATTGAAGCAAATTGCGCGTATTACATAGCTAATTGTGCTGTTCGCTTAAATCAGATTGGAGCAGATGGTTTGATGGAGGATTTTGTAACCAATTATCCTACATCGACCAAGCGAAATTCTGCTTATAAAGATGTTGCTGATTATTATTTTGAGCAAGGGAAATATCCATATGCTTTAAAATGGTATGAAAAAGTTGAAGATTCCAATTTTTCCAATTCGGAACAGGAAAAGTTGAATTTCAATAAAGGATACGCATATTTTACAGCCAAGCGACAAGATCAAGCAAAAAAGTACTTTAATAGAGTTATAAACTCCAAAAAGTACGGTTCACAGGCCAAATATTATATTGGTTATATGGCTTATGAAGGAGACGATTATTCGCAAGCAAATGAATACTTTGATCAAATTCAAGGGAGTGATCAGCTGAATGAAAAGTTGGCCTATTATCAAGCGGATATGAACTTTAAACTAGGAAAGTTTGATTTGGCTTTGCAACAAGCTTTAGAGCAACTTCAAAAAACTAGAGATCGTCAAGAGGTTTCGGAACTTCATAAAATTGCTGGAGAGAGTCTTTTCAATCTGAAAAGATACAGCGAAGCGATTCCGCATTTGGAGCAATACAAAGGAAAAAAAGGAAAATGGAATAATACCGATTATTACCAATTAGGATATGCGTATTATCAAGAAGGTAATTATGAAAAGGCCATTGGTCAATTAAACAAAATCATAGATGGTAACAATAGTGTTGCTCAAAATGCTTATTACCATTTAGGTCAATGTTATTTAAAGAACGATAAAAAGCAACAAGCATTGAATGCATTCAAGAATGCATCTCAAATGGATTTTGACGCTCAAATTCAGGAAGATGCTATGTTGAATTATGTGAAGTTAAGTTATGAAGTGGGGAATGCTTATGAAAGTGTTTCGGCATTGTTGCTTTCTTATTTAAGTAAATACCCAGATTCCGGACATACTGAAGAAGTACGTTCTCTGTTGGTAGATTCTTATATCACTTCCAAAAATTACGAAGCGGCGCTCACTTTATTAGAAAAGAATAGAAATTATAGCGATAAAGAAACCTATCAAAAAGTAGCATTTTATCGTGGAGTAGAATTGTTTAATGAAGGAGATTATCAACAGGCAAAATCGTATTTTGATAAATCTTTGAGTCAACCTATCAATTCAACTTATAATGCACGAGCTCGTTTTTGGAAAGGTGAATGTGATTATTTATTAACCAATTATGCCGATGCTTTGATCTCTTTCAAACAGTTTGAAAATTCTGCAACTTCTAGTCTAAAAGAAAATGCAGATATAGATTATAACATTGGTTATACCTATTTCAAACAGAAAAATTACGAAAAAGCCATTAGTTACTTTTCAAAATATACAGAATCAGCTCCAAAAGACAAGTCAAAATTAAATGATGCTTATTTACGATTAGGAGATAGTTATTTTGTATCCAGTAACTATTGGCCGGCAATGGAAACGTACAACAAAGCTATTGCTTTGAACGGAGTAGATGCAGATTATGCTAATTTCCAAAAAGCGATTAGTTATGGTTTTGTAGACAGAAACGAGCGTAAGATAGAAGAGTTGATCAAGTTTGTGAATACTTACAAGAAATCCGCTTACAGAGACGATGCTCTTTATGAATTAGGAAATGTTTATATCGCAGAAAATAATGTGAACAAAGGAATCGCAGCTTACGATCAATTAGTGAACGAGTACAAGAAAAGTTCGTATGTTCCTAAAACATTATTGAAAGAAGGGCTAATTTTCTATAATAACAATCAAAACGAAAAAGCACTTGGTAAGTTTAAAACTGTTGTGCGAGATTTTCCTAATACACAAGAATCTATTCAAGCAGTTTCTACGGCAAAATTGATTTATGTAGATGAAGGTAGAGTAGACGAATACGCAGCTTGGGTTAAGAATATTGATTTTGTTCAAGTTACCGATGCCGAACTGGATAATGCTACCTATGAATCAGCTGAAAATCAATACATTCAAAATAAAACAAATCAAGCTATTTCTGGATTTGAAAAATATTTAAATCAGTTCCCGAACGGATTGCATGCAACAAATGCTCATTTCTATTTGGCGCAATTACAGTTTGGAAAAGGGGAGAAGGCAGCTTCGGTTCCACATTACGAAGTGGTGATTAGTAAAGAGCGAAACGAGTTTACAGAGCAAGCGTTATCTCGTTTAGGTCAAATTTATTTAGAAAATAAAGAGTACGAAAAGGCAATTCCTGTTTTAAAACGTTTGGAAACCGAAGCAGATTATCCACAAAACATCAGTTTTGCACAGAACAATTTAATGAAAGCTTATTACGAGCAAAACGATTATGAAGCAACCGTAATGTACGCTGAAAAAGTATTGTCCAATCCAAAAGTGGATGATAGAATTGCGAGTGATGCTCATATTATGATTGCACGTTCTGCTATTAAAACGGGAGATGAAGCAAAAGCAAAACAAGCATACGCTGAAGTTCAGAAAAAAGCAACCGGAGCGTTGATGGCAGAAGCTTTGTACTATGATGTTTACTTTAAAAATAAAGAAGGAAAGTATGAAGCGTCTAACAAAGTAATGCAAAAGTTAGCGCAAGAATATAGCGGTTACAAAGAGTTTGGAGCAAAAGGATTGGTAGTTATGGCGAAGAATTATTACGCTATGGATGATGCTTTTAATGCTACAACTATTTTGAAAAGTGTAATCTCTAACTTTGCCAGTTATCCGGAAATTGTTTCAGAAGCTCAGATAGAATTAAACAAGATCAAAGCAGAAGAAGCAAAAACTAACGCATCGGTAGAAACTGATACTCCGGTAGAAGAAACACAACCGCAACAAGGAAACTAAGAAAAAGAAATTCAACTAAGAAGAAAAAGATATGCGCAAGCACATATTCAATAGCATTATGGTTACCTTGTTTGCTTCGGCAGGGGTACTAGCACAAGAAAAAGAAAAAGATTCAGTTTTAGGAACTCAAACAGTAAACGTGGTAAAAGCGTATACTCCATCGGTTTCTGATGCTTTTAAGATCAAAGGAACTCCATCTTTAGATGATTCGGTTACAACAAGTAAAAAGAAAATCGATTATAAAATTTTCTCAGTTCCTGTAGCATCTACATTTACACCGGCAAAAGGAAAAGCAAGTGCCGTAGAGAAAGCTCCAAAAGAAAAATTGTACAACACATACGCTTCTTTAGGTTTAGGGAACTACACCTCTGTTTTAGCAGATTTTTTTACCAGTAGAGCTTTGAGTAGAACGGAAACGGTAGATGTAGGTCTTCGTCATCATTCTTCTCAAGGAGGAATTGATGGTGTGGATTTAGATAATGCATTTTTCAATACAAAACTAGACGCTTCTTATTTTAAAAGAGATAGAGATTATACTTGGGGTGCAGATCTTGGTTTTCAGCACCAAATCTATAATTGGTATGGAGTAGAAGAAGGTTTGTTTGAAGATGCTGTATTAGCAAATATCGATGAAAAACAAACGTATTATAATGGAGAGTTAGGGGCTCATATCAATTTTAATGAAGGTTATTTTAGAGGCGGAAATGTTTTATTTAGAAGATTTTGGGACGGAATGTCTTCAGGAGAAAATAGATTGGTAGCCAAGCCATCTTTTAAATTTCCGGTTCAAGATCAATTGGTAACCACACACATTTTTGTTGATTACCTTTCTGGTAAGTTTGATCGCAGTTATTATTCAGAGGAAGAATTAAAGTATAGCAATGTTCAGCTAGGAATCAATCCAAATATCGTATTTATAAAAGACGATGTCACTTTTAATCTGGGAGCTACCGTTGCTTATATGATGGATATTGAAAATAGCGAAAGCAAATTTTATGTGTTTCCAAATATTTCAGCAAGTTATACTTTACTAGAAGGATTTGTTACGGCATACGCGGGAGCAAAAGGGGACTTGCAGCAAAATTCTTACTACGGTTTTGCCAACGACAATCAATTTGTATCTCCAACATTGACTATTGCGCCTTCATTTCAGCAATATGATATTTATGGGGGTATCAAGGGTAAATTTCTTCCTAATTTAAGTTATGATTTGAAAGCGGGTTATAGCAGTACAGATGATTATGCATTTTTTGTACACAATCCTAATAGTAGTAATTTTGGTTTGGATGATGGATATGTTTATGGAAACTCTTTCAATGTGGTGTATGATAAATTGAATACATTAAAAGTGGATGGAGAAGTGAATCTTACCATTTCAGACAAATTTTCTCTTGGTGCAAACGGAATGTTTGCTAGCTATTCTACAGATGAGTTAAGCGAAGCTTACAATTTACCAAGTGTAAGAGCTTCTATTTTCTCAGATTTCAAAATAGGAGAAAAATGGTTTGGAGGCGCCTCTGTATTCTTCATGGGAGAAAGAAAAGATGTATTGTCGGCAGATTTTATTACCATTGATCCAGCCGATACAGCTCAAGAAGTAACTTTAGATGGTTACTTTGATGTGAATTTCAACTTAGGATATAATTTTACAGATCGTTTATCTGGTTTTGCCAGATTAAACAACATAGCAAACAACGATTACCAACGTTGGGCAAATTACAAGGTACAAGGTTTCCAGGCGGTGCTAGGGGCTACTTATAAATTCGATTTTTAATACAAAAATTGAAAGCTCATTTAAAAGTAAAAAGTCAGGCAATTGCCTGACTTTTTTGTTAGGAAACAAATTTCCTCATATTGTTTTCAAGGTCTTGTGAAAGATTATAAAGGTAGCCAAGTTGGTCATACACCAATCGAATCTCCTTTAAATTAGATTGTAGTTTTTTGCTTATGGCAATTTGTCCTGCGGCTAGTTCTTCTTCTCTTTCTTGATCAAGTTCTTTGTAAATATTACCAAGGTATTTGTGTGCTTTTTCTACAGCTGAAAAATCAAATTTCGTAGTGTCTTCCTTGCTTAGAAGTGCCAGACAATTAGAAATTCTAGCCTTAATACCGTTAATATAAGTTTTAAAATATTCTGAAGCTTCGGTGGTTTCATGACTTTGAATATAAGTTCCTAAAGCTGCAGCAGCCGACAAAAATGTATGCTGAATCACTACAACTTCATACAATTCGGGCATTTTATTTTGTTTTGATTTCGGCTCCTGAGTCATTCGTTGAAAGGCAGCATGTAAATTTCCCATCTGAATAAAAGCCATTTTTCTTGAAAGCTTATATTCTGTAATAATTCTATTTTTTTCAATATATATTTTCGCTACTTCATCTATATAGTTTTCATTAGCCTTCAATGAATTTTGAAGAAAGTTAGCCAAAGTTTTAGACTCCCAAACCGGCCAAAAGAAATAGTTGAAGATCATTGACAAACCAGCTCCTATGATGGTGTCAATAATTCTAGAACTAATGATATTGAAAGGGTCACTTGTTAAAATAGCAAATACAAAAATGATATTGATAGTAATTGCTGTGGCCGCCTTTAAGTAGTTTCGTTGAATATAGGTAAATGCAAATATCATGGCAAAAAATGTAATAATGCCATAGATATAGTGATTATCTGTAATGTAAATAATTGCAAAAGCAACCAAAGCACCAATCACAGTCCCAATAACTCGTTCAGATGTACGCTTTTTGGTAACACCATAATTTGGACGCATGATCACAAAAATTGTGATGAGGATCCAATAAGTATTTGAGATTTCAAAATAGGTTCCTATTAAAAAACCTGTGATTACAGCTAGGGTGTGGCGTAATGCATGTTTAAAAATGATAGAACTAAAATTGAAATTATCCCTTAATCTGCGTAGTGAATAATCCTGACTAGTGATAAAACGTTGAGGCTCTAGTGCTTCTTTTGCTTCGTCAAAAGTATAGTCATCAGCTATGATTCGTTCAATAGTTTCTATTTTCTGAATTTGACGCTCTTCATAATCTGCCAAATTTCTAAGGATAAGCACATTTTCTCTTCGGTTTTGGATGTTTACATGTTGCTTATAATCCTCTATAGCCGCGTTTATATCATCAAGAATTTTTCTCAATTCATTTCCTTGAGCGGTAATACTATGATGAGATATCTTAAATGAAAGTTCTTTTATAAGTTGAGAAGATGTATTCAGTAAATTGGTAAAAGGCAGAAGTACTCTTGGATATTCTTTGAATTTTTCATCAAAATCTTCATAATTGATAGGGTTTGCTATGGCTAATTCTAAAATATCCACTAGTTCCACAAAAATGAGTAATTGTCGCCTGGCATAGCCACTTCCAATAGCATTGGCATTTTCACGAAGTACTATTTCTCGTATGTTTTCGTGTTTTGCATTGATAGCAATTTGCAAACCAAGTAACTTGTCAAGTAAAGGTTTTCTGTTTTTTGTTAATGCAATTTGTCCTCTAATTTTTAAATAGTCAGCAGTTAATTGCATACATTCAACCAAAAGCTGTTCAGCAATTTGCTTAGGTTTGATAAGGTTAATAATAGAATTAACTAGTATGTAAACTCCGCTTCCTACAATTATAAAAATAGCACTTTTGTAAAAATCAGCATCCGGACCTACATTCACAAAACCAAGTGCAACCGCTAAAATCCCGGAAAAAGAAACCATGGAAGCTCGTAAACCAAAAATGGAAATATAGCTTAGGAAAAATACGAGAACAGAAATGGTAGTGAGTAGAAGCCAGGTATTGTATTTAGTCAAATGAACTAATGAAAAAGAAACGATAGCAAATAGAATTCCAGTAGCAATACCTATAAGATTATGTTTTTTAGTTCCTGGAACATCACTGATTGCAGACAATAGAATCCCCATTCCCATAGCAATAGGAAATGGAGTACCGGGAAAAAGAAAGCTTCCGCCTAGGAAAACTCCAAAGCCTAGTACAGCAAAAAGAATTCCTTTTCTAAAATCATACGTTTTTAAAAAGAGCAGTAGTTGTTGTGTCATGTATAGTTTTTGTTAGCTTAAGATAGCTAACAAACCCATAATTTTTGTGCTGCAAGCCATATGGGATGTAAAAGTACAACAGCTTTTATAGATATTAAAATGTAAAATTTCAATTGGCTGAATTCACAAAAAGTAAATTACCAATCATTTGTTTAATTCACTGATGATTTAACCTTAGCTTCTTGTAAGTAATTATCAATTTGTCAATTAAATAGGATGGTGGCTCATAGAGTTGCCAAAAATGAATATTTCTGAAATTAAAAAAGGAATCACAATTAAGGGATTCCTTTTAATAAAATTTTTATGGAACAAGATAATTAATCTTGTTGAAGCTCTTCTGATTCATTTTCTGAAGGATTTTCAATTTCTGTTTCTTCAGTTTCTGCATGTTTTTCGGCAACTGTAATAGGTACAAATACTCTTGTTTTACCCCATCCAATAGCCATTTCTACATGTCCTTTTTCGTCATCAAAAACTATAGAGAGTGCATCCAAAGATTCTTTATCTGTTTCTGCCGGAACTTTTAGTCGTACAACATCTTGATTTGGATCATAGGTATAAGCTCCCCAAACATCAATATCATTGTTTAATATTACTGTCCACTCTTTTTTGTCTGGAATTGTAAATAAAGAATAGGTTCCTGATGTAATTAAAGAATCACCTATCATAACATCTTTGTAAAATTGGATTTCGGTAGCTTCATTAGCTCCTGTTCTCCATAATTTACCGTAAGGAGCAATTTCTTTACCAATACCTCTTCCTCTTAATTGAGGACGACCGTATAAAATTTTTATTACCGGACTGGCATTATTCTCTTGTCTATAATAAGAAATATCATGTGGACTTTTATCTAAGCCACTAAATTTTTGAGCTTGAACATTTGAAGAGAAGGTAATAAATACTAAAAGTGTAACAATAATTGGAGTAATTTTCATAACTGAGATTTTGGGCGAATATCTAAAAAAAGTTTTGTCTATATTGTTAATGATTCTTTAAAATGAAAAAGGTTTAAAACAGAAGACTTACATATTGCTTATTTTGATTATAATTAATAATATTAAAAATATCAATTAGAAGTCTTTTTATGTGTTTTATGTTTTGATTTGAAACCTAAATTGATATTTTGGTTTTTAATTTGAAATATTAATTCGATATTTGATTTATAATAAGAACTTAAAATTAGATTACCATGTGTGGAATTGTTTGTGCATTTGATTTGAAAGAGCAGGCGGAAGATTTAAGACCTCAGTTATTAGAGATGTCTAAGAAAGTACGCCATCGTGGACCAGATTGGAGTGGAATCTATAGTAATGATAAAGCGATCTTAACTCATGAAAGATTAGCTATTGTAGATCCGGCATCTGGGACACAGCCATTGTTTAGTGAAGATAAAAAATTGGTTTTAGCCGCTAATGGTGAGATTTACAATCACCAGGCTTTGCGTGCACAATTAGGTAATTACAATTTCCAAACAAAGTCAGATTGTGAGGTGATTCTAGCATTATACAAGGAAAAAGGAGTGAATTTCGTAGATGAATTAAACGGAATTTTCGGCTTTGCAATATACGATGTTGAAAAAAATGAATATTTTATTGCGAGAGATCACATGGGAATTATACCTTTGTATATAGGATGGGATCAAAACGGAACATTTTATGTTGCTTCTGAATTAAAAGCTTTAGAAGGAACTTGTAATAAAATTGAATTGTTTCCTCCAGGACATTATATGTCAAGTTCAACTGGTGAGTTTGTGAAATGGTATGAAAGAGATTGGATGTCTTACGATGCCGTAAAAGAAAACGAAACTAGTATTGAAGATCTTAGGGAAGCCTTAGAGAAATCAGTTCATAGACAATTAATGTCAGACGTTCCTTATGGTGTATTGTTATCAGGAGGATTAGATTCTTCGGTTACTTCAGCAATTGCTAAAAAATATGCTCAAAAGCGTATAGAATCTGGTGATGCAGATGAAGCTTGGTGGCCAAGATTACATTCGTTTTCTGTAGGCTTAGAAGGATCTCCAGATTTGGCGGCAGCTCGTAAAGTTGCAGATCATATTGGAACAGTACATCATGAAATAAAATTTACAATACAAGAAGGATTAGATGCTATAAAAGATGTAATTTATCATTTGGAAACCTATGATATTACAACCGTAAGAGCTTCTACACCAATGTACTTAATGGCAAGAGTTATTAAGTCAATGGGAATCAAAATGGTACTTTCAGGCGAAGGTGCAGATGAGCTTTTCGGAGGTTATTTGTATTTTCATAAAGCGCCAAGTCCAAAGGACTTTCATGAAGAAACAGTACGTAAGCTAGATAAATTGCATATGTATGACTGTTTAAGAGCGAATAAATCTTTGGCAGCTTGGGGAATAGAAGGTAGAGTTCCCTTCTTAGATAAAGAATTTATGGATGTGGCCATGAGGCTAAATCCAAAAGATAAAATGATTACTCCAGAAAAAATGGAGAAGTGGGTTGTTCGTAAAGCGTTTGAAGATTATTTACCGGAAAGCGTTGCATGGAGACAAAAAGAACAATTTTCTGACGGAGTAGGATATAGCTGGATTGATACTTTGAAAGAAGTAGTAAACAAAGAAGTATCAGACGAGCAAATGCAAAATGCTCATTTTAGATTTCCGGTACAGCCACCGAGAACTAAAGAAGAGTTCTATTACAGAACAATTTTTGAAGAGCATTTTCCAAGTGATGCAGCAGCGCTATGTGTACCTTCAGTGCCTTCCGTAGCTTGTAGCACGCCAATAGCTTTAGAGTGGGATGAAGCATTTAAAAACATGAATGAACCCTCAGGAAGAGCTATTACTAAGGTGCATACCGATGCGTATACATCTTAATCTAGAAATGCAATTTATGTAATGTTGGATGGTTAATAAATTGGGACTAGGTGTTGTGAATTTCGCAGCACCTTTTCTTTTTATGACATTTCTAAAAGATTATTTAATTCAAAAAAATTCGATGTAAGCTCATTTTAACAAATCTTGTTAATAGGTGATTCCAAAGAACTATGAATTCTTCAAAATTTGCCGTTTTAGAGCTTGTTTAAGCTACTTTCTCAGAAATAAACAATTGTTAATAATTTAAGACGTCAGAAACTTATTTGCTTTCATAATATAAGCTGAAATGTTATCTTTGTAGATAAGCATAAGAGGTGAACTAAGCCTCTTACTACTAAAATCAAATTAATTACAAAGATTTATGAGCGAAGAAATTAAAAAGCAGTATTCCGCGGATAGTATTCAGGCGCTGGAAGGTATGGAGCACGTGCGTATGCGTCCTTCCATGTATATCGGAGATGTTGGAGTTAGAGGTTTACACCATTTAGTATATGAGGTTGTAGATAACTCTATAGATGAAGCTTTAGCAGGATATTGTGATAGAATTTCAGTTAGCATAAATGAGGATAACTCAATTACTGTAGAGGATAATGGGCGTGGTATTCCAGTAGATCTTCATAAAAAAGAAGGTGTTTCTGCCCTTGAGGTTGTAATGACCAAAATTGGTGCAGGAGGTAAGTTTGATAAAGATTCGTATAAAGTTTCCGGAGGTCTTCACGGTGTGGGGGTTTCCTGTGTGAACGCACTTTCAGATCATTTAAGAGCAACAGTTCATAGAGATGGTAAGGTTTGGGAACAAGAATATGAAAGAGGAAAATCTTCATATCCTGTAAAAAACATTGGAGAAACCGATGTTACAGGAACCATTGTAACTTTCAAGCCAGATGCTACAATTTTTCAACAAACCTTAGAATATAACTATGATACATTAGCCTCACGTATGCGTGAATTGGCATACCTTAATAAAGGTATTAAAATTACGTTGACCGATAAGCGTGAGAAAAATGATGATGGAACTTTTGTAGGGGAAGAATTTTATTCTGAAGAAGGTCTGAAAGAATTTATCAAGTTCTTAGACGGAAATAGAGAAAGAATCATAGCAGACGTTATCGCTATGGAAGGGGAGAAAAACGGAATCCCTGTAGAAGTAGCTATGGTGTATAATTCATCTTATAGTGAAAATTTACATTCATATGTTAACAATATCAATACGCATGAAGGTGGTACGCACCTTAGTGGATTTAGACGTGGATTAACAGCAACTTTGAAGAAATATGCTGACGAGTCTGGAATGTTAGATAAATTGAAGTTTGAAATTTCTGGTGATGATTTCCGTGAAGGTTTAACGGCTATTGTATCTGTTAAAGTAGGTGAGCCTCAGTTCGAAGGGCAAACCAAAACTAAATTGGGTAACCGCGAAGTTACAGCAGCAGTTTCTCAGGCAGTTTCAGAAATGCTTACAGATTATTTAGAAGAACATCCTGATGATGCTAAAACGATAGTTCAAAAAGTAATTTTAGCAGCGCAAGCCCGTCATGCAGCTAAGAAAGCTCGTGAAATGGTACAACGTAAAACCGTGATGAGCGGTGGAGGTTTACCAGGTAAATTGTCGGATTGTTCTGAGCAAGATCCTGAAAAATGTGAAATATTCCTTGTCGAGGGAGACTCGGCAGGTGGTACGGCTAAACAAGGGCGTGACCGTAATTTCCAAGCAATTCTACCATTAAGAGGTAAAATCTTAAACGTGGAAAAAGCCATGCAACATAAGGTTTTCGAAAATGAAGAAATTAGAAACATCTTTACTGCATTTGGTGTAACTATCGGAACAGAAGAGGATAGTAAGGCGTTGAACTTAACAAAATTGCGTTACCATAAAATTGTAATTATGTGTGATGCGGATGTCGATGGTTCTCACATTGCAACCTTAATTCTTACATTCTTCTTTAGATACATGAGAGAGTTGATAGAATCTGGATATGTATATATTGCAACTCCACCTTTATATTTAGTCAAAAAAGGAGCTAAGAAAGAATATGCTTGGGGAGAAAAAGAGCGTGATGCATTGAACGAATCTTTTGGAGGTTCTGCAACTATTCAACGTTACAAAGGTCTTGGAGAGATGAATGCAGAACAGCTTTGGGATACTACCATGAATCCAGAATTCAGAACGCTGCGAAGAGTTACTATCGATAGTGGTTCAGAAGCAGATAGAATTTTCTCTATGTTAATGGGAGATGATGTTCCGCCACGTAGAGAATTCATAGAAAAGAATGCTGTTTATGCAAATATTGATGCATAATTGGTATAATTAAGATAATTATTTAAAGCCTGTAATTGATTTTACAGGCTTTTTTTTATTTTTAAGAAAAATCAAAGCCCATGAAATCGATATTATTAACATTAGTTACGGCATTTTCCATAAGTTCTTATGCGCAAGATGCTTCAAGCATTTTTACTACCGGATTAGAAGATTCACAAAGATTTGCAAAAGGATATTTACAGCCAGGTTCAGAAGCTATAGGTCATGCAATGAACAATGGATGGTTTAATTCAGCAGAAGCGAAGTCGTTTTTAGCTTTTGAAATTTCAATTATAGGAAATATTGTTCAAGTAGATGAAGCTGATCATACATTTAATTTTGAAGCTAGTACCACTGGAGGTTTGTCATATGCCGATGGTAGTTCTATTAAAAGTGTAGCAAGTGTTTTAGGTACTGTAGATCCTGATATTGTTATGGAGTATACCATCACAGAACCCAATACAGGTATGACAGAGACCATTCAGATTACGCTTCCGGAGGGGATTCTAGATAAAAACATTAATAATGTTCCGGCAGGTTATCTTCAAGGAAGCATAGGTTTACTGAAGGGAACAGAATTAAAGTTAAGATTTTTGCCTAAAATAGATATAAATGACCGCAAATTTGGCGTGTTGGGTATAGGTGTTCAACATGAGTTTACAGAATGGCTACCGGCTGATAAATTATGGCCTATTGCAATTTCTGGTCTTGTTGCGTACACAAAATTAAATGCAGATTACAATGTAGATGATGTCTTAAATCTTGATGGAGTCAATCAGTATTTTCAAAATGATACGCAAACTTGGCTTTTTCAAAGTATTTTTTCAACCAAATTACCAGTTATTAATTTTTACGGAGGAGTTGGGTATATGACGGGAACTTCTAAGTCAGATTTGAAGGGAACATATATCGTGTATGAAGGTTTCGGTACTCAAGCTACTGTTGAAGATCCTATCTCCGTTGAAAATGAAATTAGTGGTGTTCGTGCAACTTTAGGAACTAAATTAAAACTTGGATTTTTTAGATTGAATGCAGATTATACTTTTGCAGAATTCAATAGTGCAACTATCGGATTAAACTTTGGATTTAGATAACATTTATCATGTAATTTATTCTTTAAAAAGTAACTGTTTCATTGAAAATTCCGTATTTTTATAGTGTAATTTTATTCAATAATCAATCTTTATAAAAATACAAACATATGAAAGTTACTGTAGTGGGTGCCGGAGCAGTCGGTGCTAGTTGTGCAGAGTATATTGCTATTAAAAACTTTGCTTCAGAAGTTGTTTTACTAGATATTAAAGAAGGTTATGCCGAAGGTAAAGCCATGGATTTAATGCAGACAGCTTCCTTAAATAGTTTTGATACAAAAATCGTTGGTAGTACAAATGATTATACCAAAACTGCAGGTAGTGATGTTGTAGTGATAACTAGTGGTATTCCAAGAAAACCTGGAATGACTCGTGAAGAGTTGATAGGTATCAATGCTGGAATTGTAAAAGAGGTAGCAACAAAGTTGGTTGAACAATCTCCTGAGACAATTATCATTGTTGTAAGTAATCCAATGGATACCATGGCATATTTAGCTCATAAAGCAACTGGTTTACCAAAAAATAGAATCATAGGAATGGGTGGAGCATTAGACAGTGCTCGTTTCAAATATAGATTGGCAGAAGCTTTAGAAGCTCCAATTTCAGATATTGATGGAATGGTAATTGGCGGACATAGCGATGTAGGTATGGTTCCTTTAACAAGATTGGCTACTAGAAACAGTGTTCCTGTGAAGGAATTTATTTCGGAAGAAAGATTAGCCCAAGTAAAAGAAGATACCAAAGTTGGTGGAGCAACACTAACCAAGTTATTAGGTACATCTGCTTGGTATGCACCGGGAGCAGCAGTTTCTGCACTTGTACAAGCAATTGCTTGTGATCAGAAAAAAGTATTTCCTTGTTCTGCATTATTAGAAGGAGAATATGGATTGTCTGATATTTCTATTGGTGTTCCGGTAGTTTTAGGTAAAAATGGTATTGAAAAAATTCTTGAAATAGAACTTTCGGAAGAAGAATTAACAGCTTTACAAACAAGCGCTGAAGGTGTTTCAAAAACAAATGGATTATTAGAGTTATAATAATTTAGGACTAAATAAAATGAAGAACCTCACGAATACATTTCGTGAGGTTTTTTTATTCTAGGCGGGTAAATACCCCGAGGCTTGCCTCGCGTGAAAAAAATAGTAATCTTTGAGCGTGAGCTCAAGTAGACATTTTCATAAA
>NZ_FPBK01000032.1 GCF_900116665.1 Pustulibacterium marinum
CGATATTTGATGCGAAATGAATTAGAATTGTTTGGAAAGACAAACCATAGAGGGTGATAGTCCCGTATTGTTAAGTTTTGTTATTGATAGTAGTATCCTGAGTAGCGCGGGGCACGTGAAACCCTGTGTGAATCTGGCGGGACCATCCGCTAAGGCTAAATACTCCTGAGAGACCGATAGTGAACTAGTACCGTGAGGGAAAGGTGAAAAGAACCCTGAATAAGGGAGTGAAAAAGAACCTGAAACCATACGCTTACAAGCGGTCGGAGCCCTTTAGTGGGGTGACGGCGTGCCTTTTGCATAATGAGCCTACGAGTTACTTTTACTAGCAAGGTTAAGGGCTTCAGGTCCGGAGCCGTAGCGAAAGCGAGTCTGAATAGGGCGTTATAGTTAGTAGTAGTAGACGCGAAACCGTGTGATCTACCCATGGGCAGGTTGAAGCTGTGGTAACACATAGTGGAGGACCGAACCCGTTGACGTTGAAAAGTCTTGGGATGACCTGTGGGTAGGGGTGAAAGGCCAATCAAACTCGGAAATAGCTCGTACTCCCCGAAATGCATTTAGGTGCAGCGTTGATTTAGTTTTATAGAGGTAGAGCTACTGATTGGATGCGGGGGCTTCACCGCCTACCAATTCCTGACAAACTCCGAATGCTATAAAATGATGATCAGCAGTGAGGGCATGGGTGCTAAGGTCCATGTCCGAGAGGGAAAGAACCCAGACCATCAGCTAAGGTCCCCAAATGTATGCTAAGTTGAAAAAACGCGGTTTGATTGCTTAGACAGCTAGGATGTTGGCTTGGAAGCAGCCATTCATTTAAAGAGTGCGTAACAGCTCACTAGTCGAGCGATCGAGCATGGATAATAATCGGGCATAAGTATACTACCGAAGCTATGGACTTATAAAGTGGTAGGGGAGCATTCTATGGGCGTTGAAGGTGTACTGCGAGGTATGCTGGAGCGTATAGAAAAGAAAATGTAGGCATAAGTAACGATAATGCGG
>NZ_FPBK01000027.1 GCF_900116665.1 Pustulibacterium marinum
AAGTCATTCACTTTCTTTTCTTTTGCTTTTACTTCCTGAGGTGTATCAATACTTACGGATTGTTTTTCCTCTCCAAATTTACAGGCGGTTACCAATGCCAGTAACGCCATCATACTTACATAGTTTTTTAATTTCATCTTCTTTAATTTTTTAGTTATTAAAATCGGGTGACTAATCCACCTCCAAATCCAAAGCGGTTATCATAACTTCCCATAATAGAAAAGTTTCTGGCAAAAATATATTCCAACCCTACCTGCCATGTGGTTTCTGAGGCATAGTTAGCATCCCCTTCCAACGGGTCTACCCAACCAAAGTCCATCTGGTACTCATATTCCCCAAACAATGCTATGCGAGGAAAGATCATCGTTTCGGTGTCTAAACTGATGGCAGGTCGTAACTTGCTATTCATACTCAATTCTGAATTAATTAAAAGCGGCAATAAGTAGCGTATACCTCCAACAGCAGTGGTAGAAAGCTCTTCTAAACTATCTTCCATCTCATTTTCTACTGATACGCCTCCAAATACTCTGAAGTAGTCATTTAGATAACGTTCATAGCTCACGTCTGCTTCTAGATTGTTATGATAACCATAGGCGGCACTAACATTGAACTGATTACGAATGTTGGTACTGGTCATTGAAAATTCACTCATATGGCTTGCTGCGGTTACAGTTCCCCAAGTATAGATGTGATCGGCTTCATTGGTTAATCCGGTAATAGGATACCCTTTCATTCTGCTATCTCTGGGAGTGTTGTAACTAAACACACGTGCCATCCCACTGTTTAAATGATAAAGAATATGGCAGTGGAAAAACCAATCACCCACTTCATTAGCATCAAACTCAATAACCACTTTTTGCATGGGAGCCACGTCTACGGTATGCTTTAAAGGAGAATATGCTCCATTCTTATTCAGTACTCTAAAAAAGTGACCATGCAAGTGCATAGGGTGATGCATCATGGTAAGGTTATTTAAAGTTATGCGAACTACCTCCCCTTTTTCTATTTTTATTTTATCGGTCTCCGATAAGGGTACGCCATTGATGCTCCACACATACCGATTCATATTTCCGGTAAGATTGAACAAGAGTTCTTTCACAGGCTTAGTACTATCAAATTCAGTTTTCTTTGGAGCTTTTAAAAAGTTATAGTTAAACTGTGCATTACCAGCAGTTTTCATATTGCTACCCACTACTTTTTCAGCTGGTATCTTGTAGCCCATTTCCATACTGTGCTGGCTGTTCATACTATTGTTCTTCATAGAATCACTGGCCATCTGCATGGGTTTTTGATCAGAGGATTTCTTGTCTTTTTTCATAGCCATTTGCCCATCCATGTTCTTTTGCATAGTGTCCATAGTCATGTTAGGCATTTTCATTTGGTACTTCTTCATCACTTTAATGGAATCCTGATGATGTGGTCTGAATTTTGAAGCTGGCGCTCCCATTTTCATATCCATTTGCATCATCTTTTTCATCTTGCCAATCAAATCGGGTTTGGATACTACTGGGGCTTCTTGCAATGGTCCTTCTCCCAGTGTTGCGGTAGCAAAACCAGAGCCATCTTGTGCCATGGCACGTACTTGTAGTTTTCCATTCGTTGGAATGGTCACTACAAAGTCATAGGTTTCTGCCACCCCAATAAGCGTTTTATTGTGGGCTACGGGTACCACGTTCTGCCCATCAGACGCAATGAGCATAGGGTCATTAGCACCTCCAAAAGTTAGCCAGTAATACGATGCTGCTGAGGCATTGACAAATCGAACGCGTACTTTTTCTCCAGGTTGAAAACTTGGGTATTCCTGTTGATTTTTACCGTTGATCAAAAAGGTATCATAAAAATTATCACTAATAGCAAAGTCGGGCATGCGCTGCCACATCATTTTTAATTTGGCACCCACGGCTCCTTTTTTGATGATCTTATCCCAACTTTGCACTTGTTTCTTTTTGATCAAATACCATTCATTACCTCTTTTTAAATTCTTAAGTTGAGAGGCAGGGTTTTCATCCATCCAATCCGACAGTACCAATACCAGATCTTTATCATAGGCTACCGGTTTCTCTTTGGGGTTTATCTGTATAGATCCGTATACCCCGCGTTGCTCTTGCAGTCCTGTATGGGAATGATACCAGTAGGTTCCGGCTTGTTTCAATTCAAATTGATAGGTAAATGTTTCACCGGGCGCTATGGGCGGTGTGGTTAAATAAGGTACACCATCATAGAAATTGGGCAATATCAATCCGTGCCAGTGTACCGAAGTTTCATGATCTAAATTATTGGTAACGTGAATCACGGCAAACTCCCCTTCTGTAAATTCTAGATTTGGACCGGGAATACCTCCATTAATGGTAATGGCATCAATATCCTTTCCCGTAAAGTTTACAGTTTGATGATCTATGGTTAAATGATATTCGTGCTCCGGAAGGTTATGAATATTTTCTTCGGAAAGATTGGCCGTTTGTGACCATGACAGTGAACTACTACAAATACATATAACAGTAATATATAATTTTTTAAACATTGTTTATCTAATAAAATGATTAATAATTTAGAATTCTCAAACGGCTAACTAAAGGACATAGGAATCTCTTCAGTTATAGGGTTATAAATCCTAAATCAAAAATGTTTCATTTAATAGATAAATAGCTGTAGCCCTATCCCTATTGGGAGGACCTGCACTCCCCTGCTTATCGGGTGTAGCAGTTTGTGTAACGTGTATAGCTACTGCATCTGATGGTAAAACAGGTAAATCAAATACCATTACATGCGTTGAGAAGCCGTGTGCGGTATCTTGCAGTTCCTGTTGTCCTTGAATAATATGATGCTTGTCATGACAACAATGTGATGCCTGATGAAATTGCTGTTGCGTAGTCGAAGTTAAAAACTGTTCACAACACATTTGATGCGGCAATTCATGCAAAGAAATACCTACCAATGTATTGGAACAATAATGTTGATGTACCGAAAAGGACATTGTAGAGCTTACGGTAACACATGCCAACAGCATTACCATAATTTTTTTCAATAATTTATATGTACTTTTTTGAAGCATTGCTCTATTCTGTCCAATTATCAATTACATGTTTGTGAAAGTAGTCAACTCAACCCCTTTAATTTATTAAACGAATTATAAAAGATTACTAAAATTTCACTAAAAAAATAACACAAAACACATTGAATCAATTTATTACATATTTTAAATACGATCTAAAGAATGCTTTCAAAGGGTTGTATTACCTTAGGTATAAATGATACAAATGCATATCTTATCAAAAAAAAGTATTCCGCTTTACGGCAAAAACATACGTCGAAAACAAATGGACGTATGTTTTTGCCGGCGCTATAATATTCTATTGTTTGCACCAGATACTTGTGTACTTCAAAGAATACTAGAATTAATAAGCAACCCTCCTTAAAAGGTATTTAAAAAGGCTACCACCTTATTTAAAAAGCAGTAGCCTATAATGATTAATTAAGGTGTAATACATCCGCTCCATCCTTGGCAAAAGCGGCGCAGAGGTCAAAAGCCTTTTGAGATTTGAGTTGGGCGGTACCGCCTAGTACAATACTCTGTAACTTGGCTTCATGGGTTTTGTACTTACGTACATTTTGGTAGTAGCCGGTTACTGCATTATATGCCCCATATAAAGTACCCTTGGTGGTAGCTAATTGTTGGGTATCGCTCATCATGGCATAAGAAAAAGCGTCGTTTACCGTATTTTTAAAAAGTGTGGAAGTATCGGACTCCGCTCCTTTTTTGAGTAACTCCAAGGTTTCTTTGTTCGGACACAGTGCCAACTGAATGAGCTTTCTTACCTCGGAATCGGTTACTTTGACGGTTGCCCACTGATTAAAAATACCTTCTAATTGGGTACTTAAGGTATTGGCCAGTCCCATGACTTTATGCGTATTGATTAAATGTTGCTTGGCTCCTGAAGTATGTTTGATACGTACCACATTGCTCATATTGCGAAGTGATGCATTTAAGGTGTTTTGACACACGATACGAATGGGCGTAAAAGCCGCAGTAATACTCCCGCTTCCATCATGCGAAGTGGTTAAAAACAGGTATTTTTCGCTGACATCATCTCCGTTACCAACTCGTATATAATCAGGGAGTTTGGCGGTAATAAAGATGCGTTCTCCCTTCCCTAAAGCCCCTGCAGTTTCATAGCGTATCCCTGTATCACCACCGACAATGGCATCAAAAAAGGCAAAGGCTTCTTTGTTTTGTATGATTTGGTAGTTTTTGCCTACCACACCCAGTACTTGGTCGGTATCGGTGCGTACGGTAGCAAAATATTCGGGAACTTCAAGTTCTTTAGCGTTCTCAGAACTTTCCAATCCTTTGGTATAGAGCGGGGATTTTACTACGTCATAGTCCAATCCTGCGTGGGTAATCGCCTCGGCACTGGTTGGGTACTGATCAATAATTTGACCTAATCCATGCCATGCTTTTTCCTGAACGCTAAAAAACGAATAACGTCCGGTATGCTCGTTAAAATTAATTTCATGCCCCATAATTCAATGATTTAAAATGTGTGAATTGATTTGTTTAGAAAGGCAAATCGTCCTCAGTCTCTTTCACTTGCTTCGTATTTAAAGTATTTCCGTCTTTTGCTTTATTTCCTCCTCCATGGAGTTTAATACGGAAGGTATGGAAATTCAGCCCTGCATAGGCTTTTCCGTCACTTCCTGTCCAAGCTCTAGCGCTTACCCTTCCCGTGAGTTCCACCAAAGTTCCTTTGGTCAGTATGGCAGCTACCTTAGGACTAATCCAGTATGAGCAATCAAAAAAAGTAGTCTGCTCGATGCGCTCTCCTTGTTTGTTTCGATAACGATCATTAACAGCAACCGAAAAGTTCACTACCTGTTTGTCTTTTGGGGTGGTATGCACCTGTGCATCTCGTGTCAATCTTCCTGTAATGTTCATGATTTCAAATTTTTAAAAGTTCTACAATCCGTTAAAAAAGTCAGTGTAATTATTCGGTAATGAGAGGAGGTGCTGAAGTTTTGTTTCTTGCTGATTCCAATACCGATATGTGTTACTTTCACTACTGACATTTTTTTTATTCGTTTAAAGAGCCGGAGTATGCTTTGTTTCGTTTCACGAGCAGATAAGGTACGTGTGAAGGCATGGCAAGGTTTTGCATAACAAATACGACCTGCAGAGGTGGAGATTTGTGGGCAAACTCGGAAGAGCCCGACCTTGCTGAAGCCTATAACACGGAAATACCTTTGCGCTTGAAACGAGATAAAACCGCATACAGGCGCTTGGATAAAAAATGATGGAAGTTTTGAAAAGGTGTATTTGGTAAAGGTACTAGTTCAAGACCTAACACAATCGTACACCTTTCCGAAATACAAGACCAGGTGTTCTCTAATCCTTGTTAGATGAAATCATACCATACAAACTAGTATGATCCACTAGTGTAACACCCCATAAAAAAAGCGTACAGCTGCTCACTGTACGCTCTTGTATCTAATACCTTTGTAACTATTGAAGGCCTAATACTAAAACTAACCTTTTATGAATTGATACTTTGTTAATCTCTTATCTCCAGATTTAAGTAAGACTCCACTAATCACTGCATTTTTCAAATCCCTACTTGCCGTAGCTAAAGAAATATCCTTATTGTAACGCAGGTAATCTTGGCGAGAAAACTCAGCATCTCCAATATAATCTTTAAATAAGCTCATCCGATCTTCATTAGTAGTTGTGAAATTTTGAGTAGCTAACAAATCATTCAAAGCTTGCTGAATAATTTCTAACATGAATTCTATAAAGCTCGTAGACGATCCTTCATTATCGGATTTACCCAATACATGATAATACTCCTGTTGTCTTTCTTTCACCAAAGACTCAATAGGTAAAAACTCAAAGACTTTTGAATACTCTTTTAAAATCATAGTTTGCCATAGTCTCCCCATGCGTCCATTACCATCAGTAAACGGATGAATAAATTCAAACTCATAATGAAAAACACAGCTTTTGATGAGTAATAAATCTGTATCAGTTTTTAAGTACTCAAATAAGTCACTCATTAACCCTCTCACCATATTCCCGGGAGGTGCTATGTGCGCAATAGCTTCTCCTTTCATAATACCTACTGCTCCTTTACGAAGTTCGCCAGGATGATCTACCAAACCATTCATCAGTATCTTATGAGCTTCACACATAGAAGTGAGGTCATATACTTTTAAAGTATCTATTTGAGCATATACTTCTATGGCATTTTTAACCTCAACAATATCCTTTTGAGGTGCCAACACACGTTTATTATTCAATAAATCTGTGATTTGCTCAATGGTAAGTGTATTTCCTTCAATCTCCAAAGAAGATTGAATAGTCTTTATCCTGTTTCGCTTACGAAGTTCTGTAGGTGGCTTGATTAACCGAGCAGCTTTCACTTCACCTATTTGCTCTGAAATAGCAGCTACTAACCTTAGAATTTTGCTTGTTATAGTATAAGGTGGTTTCATTTGATACTATCATTTGATAGTATCAAAGATACTGATATCATAATAAAAACCTCATGATATATAGTTATTTCTGAATTCATCTCTAATCATAGCATCATCTATGAAGTTAGAAAATAATTGAAGTACCTCATTTTGTTCCCAAGTAAAAGGTTTTGAATTATCAAGGGTACCTAAATAAATTTGATTATTTTTTATCAAATGAGGCATTCTTAATTGGATATAATCGAGTACTAACTCATTTTTTACTCTTCCTTTCTTACCTGCTGTTAACGTACCATCATGCCAAAATGAATACTTGTGCCCCGTTACCTTTACAAACCTGTCGATCGCATATTCTAATGATAGATGACTTTTCTCTAAATTATCAATAGCCAGATTGATAAGTGTAAACCCATTACTATTCTTCCATTTCGGATGATTTCTGGTGGACATTTTTCCCATAATTGAAATACTCACCAATTCAGTTTCTCCATTTGAATTTTCAATCATAAAATATCGATAATCCCCTGTAAAACTTCCTCCTCCAGCATTTCCAAAAGTAGTGTAGCGTAAACCTCCATCACTAATAAATAATTTTTCAGCTAATTTCAAATCCTTTGCTGTTTCACTATCATCATATAACAAATTATACATGTTCATTACCAAAGACACCCACTTAGCATCTGAATCATCCCCTATGGCTCCTTCACTTTTTAAAAAATCTAAGTTGCTGTGTATATCTCCCAAATGGTTTTGTTTATCCCAATGATCAGATGCTTGTTCTATGTATGTCAATGGTAAGCCACTTATTAAATCTTTATATACTGGTATTGATTGTACTTCACGATACCGCTCTTCACTATGATCCCATGTATAGATAAGCGTTTCACATCCATTAGTCATGACCATTACTAAAGGTTCTAAAAAAGTATCATAATACATAATTTGTTCAAATACCTTTTCAGTTATTTCCACAGATGGCGCTTTACATTCAACAATTAAAAGCGGTATTTTTTGATGATGCTCTTCATCATATCCTGAAACAATGATATCAACCCGTCCTTGTTTTCCTTTCTGATAGTACGATAAAGGGACTTCTACATCGATCAATTCTAAAGGTACTTTATATTCATTCTTTAATTTCAGCACAAATTCTTGCCTAATTAATTCTTCCGGAGTTATTTGAATCAATTTTTTTCGTGTATGACACAGCACGCACTCCTTGCCATTTTTAATATATTT
Source organism: Pustulibacterium marinum (assembly GCF_900116665.1). Lineage (GTDB taxonomy): Bacteria > Bacteroidota > Bacteroidia > Flavobacteriales > Flavobacteriaceae > Pustulibacterium > Pustulibacterium marinum. Next base: position 7,705 of record NZ_FPBK01000027.1, read on the forward strand.
TTTCATGAATACTTAGGAATCAGCTTTCTTCTGTTTAAAATTTTCAAACTGATCAAACTCAGCAGCCCTTGTTACAAATGCATTCCACTCTGATGTTGTTACCCTTGGAGCTACCATCGTATAGGCATCTACCAAGCTCCAAGATTCAGGTTGAATCTTATTTAAAACAGCATTGGTAATCATAAGAGGAGCCTTCCCTTTACCTTCAATAAGTATGTAATCATATTTATCTACTATACAATTTGTTTTATTGGTTAACAATTTCATGACTAATGGATGTGCGTCATATTGCACCTCTAGTACATTTCCATATTCATAATCCGGCAATTGGTATTGAACTTTTAAGATCACTTCTTCTATCTTCTCAGCCAATACGAATAGCTGATTCTCATAAGGCACTAACCTTTTATACATACTCTTACCAAAGTATGTTTTACGAATCGGTCCATAAATAGTCACTTCTTCGTTCGTTTGCGATAGCCGTAGTAATGTATGTGCATCAATGCTACAAATCTCCCGAATAATTTCCTCTGTAAATATGGGTAGCGCAACGTACTCTTCTGCTTCATTGACAATAGTCCCATCCACCATTTGCAACAAAATTTCTACCAAAATATTGGTTAGCAACAAATCTGTAGGATTTGATAATGTAGTATTTTTAATTTCAATTTTCTCATGTCCGAATGAAATATCCACTCCTCTGGTAGATTTTTGATCTATCCAAAAATAATAAGTATCATGTTGTCTATAACAATAGTGAATATTGTCTGTTGAAGATTGGATTACCAATTGCAAAAATTGGTCTATATTCACCATATCATTAGTCCTTAACTGATGCAGTATACTCATTTTTGTTTTCCTATTACCTATTAAGAAATAAAAACTATTGTTAGTTCATCAAATTTACGAATCATATTTGCACGCTTCTTACGGTAATCCATAAAATAGCTTATGATATATTTTTCATGTTTGTAAAAAGAACATCATTATTCGAAACCATTACTTTAACTTGAAATTCATCCGTTACTAAATACGTTGGCTTATTTTGATGAATCGTTGTTTTAGCTATGTACTTTTTCCCCTCTAAAATCTTCTTTTCAAATTCATATATAGCCATGAAATATCCTGTGTATTTTTTATCAAACAGCAAGCTATTTGATGTAATTATTAGAATGAAATAATCATACAACTCTGGATCACCAACATCCTGATTTGTTTTTTGAGAGCTATTATTAATTTTAATTTGATACTTCTTTTGGTTTAGAGTTCCGTCATATCCAGGTTCTCGTTGACTCTTACATAACTCAAGTCCATATATTTCTTGAATGATGTATTCCGCGATATCTGCTGTATACTTTGAACTTCGAATAACGTTTTGTTCCATTAAAACTTTTGTAGATGCAAAAAAGTTCTTTAGTGATTCCCTTATTAAATCGTCCATCATTAATTATGATAATGCGTTTTCCTTAAAATAAGCAATAAGTTCCTTTTTAGCATAAAATACTTTGTTTCTTTTCCAATATTCATAAGCCTGTTGAACAGATCCTATAGGAATTCCTGCGTCAAAAAAAGGTTCCCCCGGTAATCTATAAACCGGTGGTTTTTGATGCTGTTCTTTAATAACTTCTGCTACAAAATGTTTATTTATTTTAATGGCTTCAAGCAATTTAGCGTTAGCCTTTTCATAATTTCCAGCAAGAACTTCCAGGGCTACTGATGTAAATGCAAATTCTATAGAATAATCTTTCGAGTACTTGTTAATCAACTCTCTAGCCTCTTTCAGTTTTTTATGAGCTAGATAAACTTCTAATAAAAGATATCTAATCCCCTGATGATCCTCTTGATTATAACTAAGGTTTTCTAAATAAACACTTTTAGCTTTTTCATAATCCTTATGATACTGACATTCCAAGCCATATTGTTGACAGGCTCTTAAAAAGCCTCGATTTTCTAAAACGCCCCAATGAATTTTATGTTTTCCTATTATAAAGGTTTCGGGAAGTATTGATTTACCAAGAGAATAACTTTTCTCTGCTGTTAACCAACTCTCAAAAGTTTTATTTTGATTTCTAAATGCTATACTTAAATGATTATAAGCATCTAAAAAATAAGGATGCTTCGCTATTAATTTTTTAAATATATTTTCTGCTCTTGAATCTTCATAATCTAATAATTCTACCCCACTCCAATAAGCATTATAGACGGTTGCATTATCTATAGAGGCGGGATATACAAACTCCCATTCATTTTCTCCATAAAATCTAAGCTCTGGTTTCTTCATTTCTTTTAACTTACTAATTCATATTTAATATAGCTTACATAAATTCATCATATAGTACCATATATCAATCTACATTTAAAATCAGAAATTTTAACGGGATACAACGTTTGGTAAACCGTTATTCCTGGATATTTTTTCTTAACTATTTCCATAATTTGTTGTATAAACGCTGGTTCTGCTTGATCTCCAATGATAATACTTTGTAAAGCTTTACTCTTAAAACGCTCTCTTCCTATAGTTGGTTTTAACAGCCTAAGTTCCTTTTCATAACTCCACTCCTCAGTCTTCTTATAAAACAAATCAACAATATGGTTTGGTTCTGAAATCGGGTTATATGTTCTCTCTAAAATTTTAGGAACATACTGTACAGGAAGTAGATTATCAAAAAAAACAATATCCTTATTTATATCAAATTGTAAGCATATTCCCTTATGATTTGATGCATAGATTTTCCAAAGTTCTTCATTCATAGGATACATAGTAAAACACGCTATCCCAAAACTATCAACAAATGGAGCTACTTTAGTCTTGGCAAACTCATTTAAAATTATTGGACTCATATTCTCTTCGAAATACTTTTTAGTGCTTTTATCCAAAATTCCATCTGAAACCATCTTATATAGCAATTGAAGCTCTTCTGGATCGTTAGAAAGTTTTACAAACTCAGGATTTGAATCCAATGGATCATTCAGTGAACTTCTATCAGAAAACCATATATATCCATTTTCTAATTCACTTAAGGTATTTTGATTAGGTGGTCTAAAACGAAATACAAAAGGCCTACCCATTTCTATTGGAAATTTTTCTCTCATTTTTTCCATTTCATATACGGAATCCATAAATATTTAATTTATATAAAAATAAATATAATATTTATGGATTTCAGCTATTTTGTCTTTTTATCAAAACCACACTTAATAATAAAAATTACAATCTCAAATGTAAACTCCGATTCCCCATCAACTCACCAACCTCTACCTTCAACTCCTCATGCGCCCCCACCACCGTTTTAGGCAACACCAACACCCAACGACTTTCACCACCAGCAACTATCGTTTCAGGCTCCAAATACCGATAGGAAACTGGCAACTCCAACTCTTGATAGGAAGATTTCTTCCCTTTGCGTCCTCGACTCACAAATACACTAACATCACCGACCTTAAAGTCTATATCCGATTTATTCTTTAAGGAAACCACCAAATACATTTGGTCTCCAACGTACTTCCACTCTTCCAAGCGCAATCGTAGTTTCTTTCTTCGCTTGGTCTTTACCTTCCGATGACGATATTGCAACAAATGTTCACACGCTTTGTCATACTTTTTCAACTCAGACTTACTCACCTCATTTTCAAAAGTCTGTACCTTCACATCCGGCTGTCTTTCCTTGCCAATATGCTGCGGTTCCAACACTTTATAATAGGTTTGTTTCAATTGCGCTTTGTAGGCTAACGTATAGCTGTAAATCATTCCTGAAGTCGTAATCACAAACAGATTACTCTCCACTCCTTCCGTTCCTTGTACCAATCCCATATACTGCCCGGACTCTTTGTTATAGGTAAACACAAAATGCGCATCCCCCACCACTGCTTGTCGTATCGGTTCCGGAAATACCAACATCACTACCTGATGTGCATTGACAAATAAGGTATCTATTTTCTCGGTAGCCTGTACCTGTATCGCACTTCCCATGCCTATCATTCCTAAGAGTATTTTTATATAATTTTTCATCATCATTTTCATTTTAGTTCAATTCAATTCATTTTTTAACTTTTATAACTCCGGTTTTAAGATCAGCTCGTACCCATTACTCACCGTTACCTTCACCTTTCGGTTGTTTTTCTGTACTAATTGTTGCAAAAAACTGGTACGCACCGGCATGGTCGGGATATTAATATCTCCAATAGTTTGGGTAACTGCTTCTTTGGTCGCTTCTGCCCGAAACGAATTGACCGTATAAATTCCTTCACTCCCATCCTGCTTGTCATAAGCCTTTAAGCTTACCTCTAGGGTTCCAATATGGGTAATATGCAACAAAGTTCGATTGGGCTGAAAAGACACAAATCCATACAACCGTGTATACCGCTCAAACATCTCCCCACGTACCCTAGCCGGTTTCATCAGTTCCATTTCCAAACGATACTTGCTCTGTACAGTTTGGGTTCCTCGTACTTTCACATACAACAAAGCATCGGTATCCGCTATCAAATCCATATCCTCCAACTCCACTCCCACAAAGAGCAGCTCTTGTTGTTTGGCTAACTCTTTGAGAAGCTTGTCATGATCTTTCTTTTCATATTCGTCCCCATTACCTTCACGCGCTTCTTTGAGCCACGTGATTTGAGGTACTTCTTCCTTATCTGCATGCCCTGTATGCACAACAGAATCACTACCATCAGCAACACCTTTCCTAGCAAGCTCTAAAGAATCTATGGTAATTTCCATGGTATCAAGTTGTTTCTCATCATACACACTAGGCGGTGTAAACTCCCGCTCGGGTTTCAACGCATCTACGGCTTCCTTTTTATTAGCAAACTCAGGCTCAGATGCTTCCAATTCCGGTACATCGGTCCTTACCAGGCCACCTTCTTCTGTATCCTCCATGCCAAACTTCCAATAGGCATATCCGGCGATAAATAATACCACCGAACCTATCAGGCCTATAAACACTAGTTTTTGTTTTGTCATTTTCATCTTTCATCTTCATTTAAATTCGAAACTTCTTCTTCCGTTAACTTGCGTAACGATTGTTCATAAAACTCCGTGAGCAACAGTCCATGGGGATTCTCCGGAAAACTCCGATCTACCCCAATCAGTTTTCCGGTGGTCACCAGTTCATAGGTATCGGTCACCGTACCTCGTTTGATTTCAAATAGCACTACGGTTCGAAAACCAAAAGGAACACTTTCACCATAAATTTCAGAACGTACCGACAGTACTCGTTGCACTAAGGAATACTGTAACAACCGATTGTACACCCCTTCCGAACGTTTTTGCTGATACACTTCGGATACAGTCTGATCTCCCAACCACAAAGCTTTTTCAATACGCTTCTCATAATTTCCCGCTTCCAGTCCATAAAACAAGTGATGAAACTGCTCCAATTGCGCCAAGGCTTCCACCTTGCTGTACTTCCTAAGTTCTTCCAATCGCAGTGGAATCACTGCGCCTTCTGGACTCAGTACAAAAACCTCCTTTTTGGATTGCTGTACACTATATACCACAAAACCAACACTCCCCAATACCGTTACAAAACTTCCAATAACTAGGATTAGTACAATCCAACGATGCTTTTGCAATACGTCATAAATCGTAGGATATGGATTTTTCATTAGCACTCCATTTTAAATTCATTATACATTAGCATTTCTCAAACTTATAAACACCTAATCTCCCCTTATCCTCCGGTAAACAATCGTAGTGTAAAACTGTGCGCTTTGCGATACAGTTTGAATTTTAGCAGTACAATAAAACCTATGGAAGCAAATTCGATCACCGGAGC
>NZ_FPBK01000005.1 GCF_900116665.1 Pustulibacterium marinum
CTCCTACATTGGGAGTAACCGAATTGATGTTTTGTGCAAAGAATGGATCGTTTGGATCTATCAAATCTAAATTCACCAAGCCGATATCATGGAAAGTAGCCCCGGCTTTTAAACCTAAAGATAGGGTATGGCCTTTGCCAAGGTTTAACTTGTATGCAAAATCTGCATACAAGTTTTGTTCTTTTACAGGCCCTATCTTATCTGAAATTGCAGATAATCCTAAACCTACTTTTTCGCCAACTGCGGTGTTCGCAAAAAAGGTAAAGGTCTCTGGCGCTCCGTCTAAACCTCTCCATTGTTGACGAAACAACAATCCTCCGGAGATGTTCTCGCGTGTTCCCGCATACGCAGGGTTTACTACGCTCATGTTGTACATGTACTGCGTGTATTGTGGGTCTTGTTGGGCGAAAGCATCGGCTCCTACCAATAGTACCAACAATAACAATAAATATGATGTCTTTTTCATGTATAGATAATCTTATGCGTTATTAATAATTGATATATACCCAACCAGTCTTAGTATCTTTTCCATCACTGAAATACAATACATAGAAATAAGTACCTACAGGCAAAATCTCTCCTTCATCTGTTTGCCCGTGCCACTGATCTGTATAATTAGTTTGAGTATACACTTTTTTACCAAGTCTGTTGAAAATTTCAAGCTTACTAACATTTAAACCAGTTAAATCAAAGTCTTGGTTGTATTGATCTCCTTGTGGAGAAATACCTTGAGGAATTGCACAATATGTACTCTCAACACTTAAAGATGACTCATAAGAACATCCATTCGCAGAAGTTACAACAACTGTATAATCTCCTTCATAAATAGCCTGAACTTCTTGGGTATCTCCAGTAAATCCATTTGGACCACTCCAATCGTATGTTACTCCAGTTAAGTCTTCATTTTCATTTAAAGGAGTTGCAGTTAACATATAAGCTACACCGCTACATCCACCAACAATTGCCATTTCAACCGGAGGGAAAATAGTAACATCAACGCTATACTCAGTATCACAAGTAGTAGCTACTCCTCCAGTATCTACAGTATATGTTACTGTATAAGTTCCCGGAGTACTTTCACCTGTGTTGATTTCACCAGTAGTTGCATCTAACACTAAACCTTCCGTAGAGGTAAATGTACCTCCCATTGTAAATCCATCTGCTAATGTTGGAACAAAATCTTCACCATCGTAACAAACTTCAGTAGCATCGTAATTAAATTCAACTACATAAATATCATAAACAATTTCTAGAGTAGAAGAACAATAAGTACCATTCCACTCATAGTAGTACGTACCTGGCAACGTGAATCCTGAAATTGTAGTTGAATTTGAATCAGGGTCTGCAATTACAGTTTCACTTGGGTTTCCATCAACAACTGACCAAGAACCTCCACCAGCTGCAGTAATAGCTACATCTATATCATCACAATCAATAGTCATTGGATTATCTACAGTAATACTGTTGTCTGCTATAAAGCTAACAGCATCCAAGAAGTTACCAACACTATTATCGTTTGTTACAGTTGAAACTGCCTCAAAAATAAATCGTGTTACAGGTTGATCATCTGGTGTTGTAAACGTACCAGTATTCACTACCCAGGAAGTATTGTCTGCTGAAAAAGTACCCACAACGGTATAATCAGCTAAATCATCATCTGGTGATCCAGATAATATTCTACATACATCTAAACCTCCAGATCTTCTTGCTCTGTGTGCAAAGCTATAGGTAAATGTAGTTGCTGCCGGCGTTTCATAATCTTGGTAAACTCCACCTTCAAGGTTAGCATTCAACTCTATAAACTGATCACCTGAATAACCAGGTACGTCTTCAAAGTTTGGAGTTGGCCATACTTCAATTTGACCATCTGCTGCTGTTGTTCTCCAACCTTGAATCATGTTTTCATCTAATACAGGTGGATAAACCCCAGAAATATCCGGAACTTCAAAATCACTATTAATTGTTCTAATAGAACAAGCAAAACTATCTTGGTTGGCAGGTAATTCTGGAGTATTAATACATAGATCAAACCCTGTATTATTTACTGCTGTTGTATTATCTATAATTCTTAAAAGATAGGTACTTCCAGGCTCTAAATCAGTTGCCAAAATATTGTTTACTGAAGTACAATAAATCATTGTAAGATCTCCACAAGTACCATCATATAAGGTAAGTACTACATCATCATAAACAGTTGTAGTAGCTAATGGCGTTGGATTAATCATTTCAATTTCATGAGTTGTTCCAAGCGCAACAAACGAATACCAAATATCTCCACTATTGTTATCTGCACACTCACTAGTTTCTCCTGAAACTGTAGCTCCCTCAAATGAAACTGTAGTCACCTGAGTACAATCTTCTGTAGCATTTACAGGAACTTCAATTGGGTTATTACACTCATCATTTGAAATTGGAGTTTCAAAAGTTGCAGATAAAGACCAAAAACTTTGATCGTCTTCTTCACAATATGCTCTCACATAAACCACATAATCTGTCAAACCATCAAGATCATCAAAAGTATATGTTGGATTGTCTGAAACCGTAATCCATGAAGTTGGTTCTCCAGCTCCCGATTCCATAATTGCTACTTCCCAAGTAGTTTCTTCGGCACCAGCTTCCCAAGTTGCAGTTGCAGCATCATAAACCACATCTGAAACTACAATGTTTACCGGCTGCGGACAAGAAACTTCCGTCATAAACTCATAAGGCCCAGACCAAAAACTTTCATCTCCTGCTCCACAAAGAGCTTTCACATAATATTCATATTCTGTATAAGAATCTAATTCTTCTATCAAATACGGATCATTATCTTCTGTAACAACACCTTCCGCATCTTCAGCAGGAAAATCGGAACCTGCAGGAAGAACAATTACTTCCCATTGCGTAGCTGAGCCAGCTTCTGTCCAGCTAAGTTCTGCAGTATAAGCAGTAATTTCATCAGCTGAAAGATCTGTTGGTTGTGGACAAGAAAGCACAGAACAAACTGAATATCCTGTATATATTGTAGTTCCAACCAAACTAGTACTATAGGTAGGAACAGATAAAATCTGCTCTCCAGTATAATTACTTACTATATTAAAACTAACTTCATAACTCCAAGAACCTCCAGTCCAATAAATTGAAAACGGAACCCCATCACACAAAGTAACTTCTTGGATCCCTGCCTCTTCACCTACTGGAAGTGTAACATCAGCTACAGTAACACCATTTTGAATCACATTTAAAGTATTGCCGTTCCAGCCATCTCCATAGGAATCTGACAAATAAAATGTATATGTACACTGCTCATCAACAGGACACATTTCTGTATCAAAAGAATAAGGACCAGTCCATGAACTTGTAGTATCTGTACCACAAGCACTTCTTACCCAAAAGTAATACGACGTCGTTGCTGAAAGACCATCGATAACTACCGAAGTATCAGTAGTTGTTCCACTAACTGTTGTTGTATCGTCTGGATCTACATTTGATGTTGAATAGTAATATTCATACGATGATGGAGTAACTGAAGGAGCGTCCCAAGATAAAGTTGCGCTTTCTGTACCCACATTTGACGAAGCTATATTTGTAGGAGCAGGACATTCTGGTAAAATTTGAGCTGAAGCTGCAAATACATTAAAAACGCTTGTACCTGCAGAAGTTTTTGTAAACTCTACACCACTTACAAGCTTCGTTTGATTTTCTGTAGCTAGCGCTACGCTTAATTGATAAATTCTTGGATTTGTAGAATTAAGCTCTATATTATCATCATTTCTTCTAACTCTTCCTAACCCTTGTAAAACAGGAGAACCTCCATTATACCAATCGGCAACAGATAAGCCTGTAAAGGTTTGAGAAGTTCCATCTGTAAATAGAACTTCTGCTGAAACTGTAGAAGCTCCACTACCTGAAGTAACCAAAAAGTAAAGATTGGTTGCATTCACCTGATTTGAAAACGACAATGTCCCAGATGAATTACTGGTTTGAATTCTCAATGAGTTATTCTCACTAAAATCACCGAACTCAAAATCTACATCTCCATTGGAAACCAGTCCATCTGCAGGAATTGCGGTAGCAGCCGCAGCACCATCTGATGGGGAAACATAGTCTGTAGACATATATGCCCAGTTGGCATCGTCTACCCCGGTTGTTGTAACTGTTGAAGCACTTGCCGAACCGTTGGCTATAACATCTTCGTTATACCCAGAAGAAACCGACAATACTTCGTACTCCTGCGAATGCAGTAAACTCACCGCAAGAAGACTGAATAAAAGTAATAACTTTTTCATGTAAAATTAATTATTGAATGTTGGAATAGAATGGTTATAAATAAAACAAAAGCAACCAAGAATACTCATGATTACTTTGTATTAAACTTTATATAACATATTGAAATACTGATGAAAAAAGCATACAGTATATGGTTCAAGAATGGTGTATTCGTTTTTCATAGGCGATATTGGTTGGTGTCAATTTTTATTATTTGCTTGAATCCTTAATAGGAATAAAACGCAACAAAGGTAAAAAATTAAAGTATTTTTAAGGCATTCTTCATTAATAAATACCACTGTTTGTTATAATTATCACTAATTATACATTTTAAAACCTATTTTAACTTAAACTCTCTAAAAACCGAGAAATTAAGCATCTCTGTAATTACCTCATACAATTGCGGTAATGTATACTTAAATTCTGTTGGCTGCTCTATTAATGTTTCCATACACACGGCGAAGAACTCCATGGCATTTGTAAAAGCGTAAGATCTAAGAAACCCGGAGTCATATATTAATTGCATGTGTTGACCATCTTCCAAAATCAATCTTAGATCTTCCAGTCCCTCATTAAAAATGTCAGCGCTAGTATCACTTCCTCCAAAGTTAGAAGCAAACAAAGCGTGAGCAAACTCATGAATTCCTAGATTTACTCCATCTTTATCATCATCAAAACCTTCTAAGAAATGCTTCCATGAAAGCACTAGGGTTTTATGCATAGGATTAAACTCTCCTTTATGATAATTTTGATTGAGTGTAGAATAATAAACGTCAGGAAAAATAAGAATCGTATTTATAGAAGGTAAGTCGAAATAACGCATTCCAAAGGTTAGCAAAACTGCACAAGAAGAAGTGAGTACTTTAACTTCATCGGTAATATGAAAACCTTCTCTTCCGGCAAATTCATGATATTCTATAAATTTTCTAACGCGATGATCAAAAACGGCTTGTTTGGTTTTTGACAGGTGATTATAGAGTGGGAAATGTGAAGTAATATATCCTCGTTGCTGTCGGTTCAATTTTTTCAATCCGAATGGAATATTCACGAACAGCGGGCGCCTGAAAAAATAATAGGCTATAAAATCTAAAAACTTATAAAAGAAGATGCTAAAAATGAGTAGCGCAAAAAGACCTACTGATATAAATGTTGTATTGCTTATTTGTTCTTCTCCCATAAAAAAGCCTGAAAAATTTCAGGCTATTGTTTTTTTATTGTGACCCCGGAGGAATTGGAAACACACCTGAATGACAGTTGTTTAACTTATAATTGTGTCACATTTGTGACAATTGCCTTTTTAACTCGTACAATTCCATAATAATAGAATCTACTTTCATTGCTAAAGCGGCAGGGTTTATGGGTGAATCATTATTAGAATATTCTTCAGCTATAGTTTTTGAAGCTTCGTAGTTCAGATACATTGAGTAAAGGTCCGGGTAGTGTAATTTGATTTTATCAATAAAAGCTTGTGGCAATTTATCAGAAGACATGTATCTAGAGAAAACTCCCTGTGTAACTCCGAACTTATTGGCTACATCTTTATTTTTCAATCCTTTATCATCAAAGAATTCTTTTGCTATACGTTTAAAATTTTCCTTACTCATTATTTAGAACTATTTTAAATTGTTATTTAAAACAAATTCTTGTCGCAACTTTTGTTGTTATTAGCAATTAATTGCTAAATTTGACAAAGAAAAACAAATAACAATGACGAAGATACAAAGAAAAACAAAGCAAAAAATTATGCATTCGCATAACCACTTATCCAATTGTGATATTGATAAGGCATTTGCTTTTATCGACTTGTATTTGCCTGAGAAGTACGTTAATCTGGTTTCCGAGAAGGTGTCAGCCACATCCAACGTTATTAGAAATGTTCGAAATAGAAATACAAAATATCCCTCAAACCATACCCTTATTATTAAAGCGCTAGTCGAAGTAGCGAAGGAAAACAAAGAATCAATAGAGTTTATAAAAGAACTCACTTAAATCATTAAAAACGTTATGACTAAGAATTTGTTACCAGGTATGTTGTCGGATTCAGGTTTAGAATTTTTTGTTCTAGATGAAACGAATATTTATGACACAGAAGTTATGTGTATACATAATGGATCTATAACTGACTTTTCAGGCTCCCCCTATTATGTTATCGATTTGGTTAGAAATGAAATTGATAACGATCCCCCAACCGCAAAAGCTCTTCTTCAGATGCATCCGAACCCTGCATCAGAAGAAAAGCGATTAAAGCAACTTATCGTATGCAGATATGGAGGTTTAGATTATAAACCAGATGTTATTGAAGGAAGGTTGCAAGATGGTGAATATTGGCCATGTCCCCTACATGGTCAATGTAACCATGAAGGTGTGTTATGTAAGCTACCCACTTCTAGAAATGGAGAAAGATTGAAAGCTGAAGAAATACAGCTTATGAAACTCTTATCAACTGATAAGACGAATGAAGTTATTGCAAATGAAATGGATGTAAAGTTGGGTAGCTTCCATCTTCTAAAGAAAAAATTGTACAAAAAATTAAAAATTCAAACAAAGCAGGAGCTTGCTCTGTTTGCCAAAGAAATAAACATCTTATAGTTGTTTTTTTTATGTAGCATTTGGTAGTGCTTAATGGAGGCCCGTCTTAGGGCGGGCTTTAAATTGAAATCATTAAAAATTAAATATATGAACAACGCAAAAGTAATTATGGATTTTAATCCAGATCAGATGAGAGCAGCTGCTGGAAAAATTAAAAAAGAAGAAGTGACTTTGTTAAGTGATATTCTTAAAAGCGTATTCAAATTAGAAAACATTAAGGTCGTAAACTGTTTTCAACCAAGAAAAATAAAGTTTGTTCAGGTAACTACTCAAGCTTTAATAACATCTGATCAAATAAAAGATTTAGAGCTTCATCTTATAGCGAATCAATTAGATGTAAGATATGGCTTCAAGAGATCTGGAGTGGGAATTACTGTTTTCTTCTTTTAAAATGAATTGTGAACTAAAAAGCATAAAGAGTAAACTTAATTTAGTTAGGGCTCAGCGATTGCAAATAGCTGAGAGTTGTTGGTTAGTTGAAGCAGAGAGGCATAAGAAGGATGCCTCTCTAGCTAACCAAGAAGAAGCTCTTATTGCTAGACTTCAGGAATTAAATATTGATACTGAAGTAGAAATAACCAAAATTGACTAATATGGGTTTTATTAAAAATGACTTTATAGAGAGTCTATTATACGATGTAAGGATTGATGATATAATCGGAAAATTTGTTGATTTAAAAAGATCCGGTGCTAATTTCAAAGGTCTTTCTCCTTTTTCAAAAGAACACACGCCAAGTTTTATGGTGTCGCCTGTAAAACAAATCTGGAAAGATTTTAGCAGCGGTAAAGGTGGTGGCGTGGTTTCATTTCTCATGGAGCATAAGTCTATGACTTATCCGGAGGCTATTGAATATATCGCCAGGGAAATGAATAAAACGGTTGAATATGAAGATTCTGAATTTGCTAAAGAAGCTGCAGCAAAAGCAAAGAAGAAAGATCTTCTCCGTCCAGTATTGCAGAAGGCACATGAAGAATACAAAAAAGCATTCAAAGCTCTTCCTGAAGATCATCCGGCAAAAAAAGAAGTATTCGAAAAGAGAGGTTATACAACTGAAGATATTCTAGACTGGCAAATTGGTTTCGCTCCTGGAGGAGTTTTGTACGACCTGTTTAAAAATACCGCAAACGTATCTGAAGCTAAAACTATAGGTCTTATTAATGAGAAGACTAATAAGGACCGCTTTTGGGATAGAGTTGTCTATCCTATATATGAAAAATCGGGAATGATTGTAGGCTTTGGTGGTAGAGATCTAACAGGTAAAAAAGAAGCTCCTAAATGGTTAAATTCAATAGAATCTGAGCTTTATAAAAAGGACAGGGTATGGTACGCTATAGATAAAGCTATCTATGCAATTAGAAAATCTGATGAAGCATACATTGTAGAAGGCTACAATGATGTGATAGCTTTTCATAAAAACAATGTTATAAACACTATTGCTGCTTGCGGTACTTCAATCACTATTAATCAAATAAAAGAGTTACGCAAGTATTGTAGTAAAGTTACGTTGGCTATGGATCCTGATGCAGCAGGGCGAAAAGCAGCGCTGCGTATATTACCCGAATTTATAAAGCAAAACTTCAGAGTTAGTATTCTTGAGTTGCCTGCAGATCCAGACGACTATTGTAGAGATTACAAAGAGGAGATCGAAAGTTACGGGGGGTTAAAAGAAATGCTCTCGGAACCAGGCATGAAAACTGATGGTTTCAAAATTCTGATTGATGAATTTATAAAAAGTTCATTCCTTGATGCGGAAGTACAGCTGCACGAAGCTAAAGCGGAACTACGCAAACTGCAGTCTGAAAGTGCTGCGTATGGAACCAAGCTGAAGGAAGAAAAAAAGGAGGTTGATGAATCGCTGATTAACGCTAAGAAAATTCTCAAGGAACTTGAAACAAGAGAAGGAAAAACATCTGAGGAATACAAGGATCAAAAAATATTGATTGCTGATATAGAGTCTCAGCAATCTTTAAAAGCCTTAGCGGTTAAGGAATTCAAAAAAACAGATGAATTAGTAGATCAAGAGTTCAGCGTAGTTCGTTTAGAGCGCAAATACAATGAGGCGTTTGAATATGCGAATATTTCGAGAATGGAAGGCGCTCGCATTCTTTTAGACATGATTCATGATCTCGAAGACAAAATGTTGTATAGCATTTACAAAGGTTGGATTGAGACTGAAGCAAAAGTAGATAGCTCTATTGTGAAGGTTTGGATAAAGGAATTTGATGCTGTTAGAGCCCCTGCAACCCCAGAAAAAGACGATGAATACGAGTACATTCTTCCTCCGGAGGTAACTACTCCCGTGGAGGAACTAGAACCTGCTATTAAGCGGTACCAAATGTTCATTTCCAATGATCGTATTTATATGCAGAAAGATATGACTATAGGTAAAATTTACTTTGAATGTGTTTCCAACTTTATGGTAGAGATCCTTCAACATATGAATGACGAAAAAATTCCAATGAAGTTGGTGCGTGTAAAGAATATGCACGGAGAAGAGAAGGTTTTTGATACACCTTCAGACAACTTGAATACGCCACAGAAATTTGATGATTTGATGACTGGCCATGGAAATTTTCGTTTCGACGGAAATAGATCACAATTACTAAAACTTCGAGCATACCTTATGGACAATATGGGGATAGGCCGTAAGGTAGAAGTTTTAGGATGGCAGCCAGACGGAAAATTTTGGTGCTGGAATAATAGAGCTGTTCTTGAGGATGGAAAAGAACAAGACATAGACGGAAACGGTATGCTTGTCGTGGATAATGTACATTACTACATACCATCTGCTAACAGTATTTACGCCAATAACAGCTACAAATTTGAATCTCAAAAGCGCTTTAGAATTATAAGCAGTACCATGCAGTTTAATACACTCATGGCCAAAGCTCTTAAAGTTCATAGAGATCACGCGATATCTGGAATTTTATTTGCTATTGCTTCCCTTTTTAGAGATGTATGCGTACAGAAACTGAATAAATTTCCAATTCTTTTCTTATACGGTCCTGGAGGAACTGGAAAGGACGAGCTGGCCGAAATAGTTCAGAGCTTCGTTGGCCAACCGCAAACCGCTATTAACTTGGAGGCGGGACTTTCTACAGGGAAAGCTTCTATTCGAGAACTAGCGCAATTTTGTAACGGTATTTCACAGATGTCAGAATATAAACGCGGAAACTCTGATATTGATGGAATGCTAAAACAGATCTGGGATTGCCGTGGTTATAAACGTGGTAATATCGATTCTCATATTGGAGTAGATTCAATTCCAGTGGAATCTGCAGTAATCTTAACCGGTAACGACTTTCCAGAACCGGAGGCACTTATTCAACGTCTCATTTGGAATGAAATGACGAAGAATGTATTTAACTCAGAAGAAATAAAAAACTTTGATGAGCTGAAGGATTTTGTAGGTTTAGGCGTTTCAGGCTTTGCTAATGAGCTTTTAAAGCATCGTAAAACCTATGAAGAAAAGTTTGAAAAAACTCAGCGTAATTGGAAAGGTATCTTAAAAGAACGTTTTCCGGAGGCTACTGTAAGAATGGGGTTCAACCTTTCTATTTTAGCGACTGCTTATGATATTTTCAAGGATGTTGTAACATTCCCTTTCAGCCAGAACGAGATGCTAGATCATTTTGCAAAAGGCATAGATCAGCAGCTTCGTAAAATTAATTCATCTTCTGTCCTGGTAAGGTTTTGGGAATGTTTCATTACTTCCATGCGTGGGAATCCTGAAGACAGGCTACAAGCGCGTAAGATTATCAATATTGAAGGAAATAAACTCTTTATACAATGGACACACACATACGCTAAAATTCAGCGCCAATGGTATGCTTTGTATCATGAATCTGCGCCAAACAAAGCGCACGTTCTTGAACAGTTGGAAACTTCAGGATATTTTGTAGATAAACTGTCATCGTACAGTTTTGATTCCGGTAGAAAAGCTACCAGATCTTCTGCAATAGTCTTAGACATGAGTAGAATGAGCGAGGTTATGAAAGAAGATATTACAGGCTCTTTCATGTTTCAGCTTAACGAAGATACTCTCTTAAATTCAGGTGAAGATTCGGGACAAGGAAGTATTCCTTTTACTTCTTCCCCTGCAACCCCTAGAGAAAATAAAATCATAGAAGATAGTTAGGCGGTGTTTTTTAGTTCTCAACATTCTCAACATTTTAAAATATTGAATATAAGATAAATAAGGTTGAGAAAGTGTTGAGAAAGTAACAGAGAGTTGAGAAATAGGTTTTTGTTTCTGTGACATTCTCAACATAAAAGAGTTGTAAAAGACTGAAAATCAAAGGTCGAGAAGTTGAGAAAAAAATAAGTGTTTTAAACGTGGTGTTGTTACCACATGAAAGAAGTTGTTAAATGTATACATATTTAGAAGTTAATACGATCATGGCAAACTGTCATACTTTTCAAGAATTAGATAAAGTGATGAAATGTTTGCGTTTCCTGCACGATAAGGGTGTGTTTTTAGATAATCCATTTTTGGTTTTATCTCTTGGAGTTATTGCAAAAATTCATTTTCACCGGATTGATTATGAAAAAAAACAACAGAATTAGAATAGTCGCTGGAGTAAGAAAAGTGACCTTAGGAGATTTATTTAACGAAAATGAAACTCCTATAAAAAACAAAGTTATTGTGATTCAAGGACAGTTTGGACTGTTCAGTTACAAAATATCAGAAGACACAGATCTCCGGAACATTAGAGAATTACTTGATATTTATTATTTCGGACTTGGTTACGCCATTTGTGGACAAGGAGAAAAACCAGAGTTCAATGTTGATCTTCCTTTGAAACCTGCAGATTGGTCTGATGTTTACAATAACGAAAATTTAGAAAATGTACTTAAAGGGCGTCTTATTTATTTAAAAGAACCTGAAGTAGTACGAGGGCCAACACAACTGGAACCTTACATGAGTTGCAAGGCTGAAATGAGACAACAATTAAAAGAAGGCTTAATCTATGTACCTACACCACATAGAATTATAAACATTTACAACGATTAGAAATGATCACTTTTTTAAACATCATCGCTTACGCATGTGCCATACTGTGCATTGTATTGGCTATCTGTGGCGGAAATAACAATAATCATTAAAATTAGATAACATGACAAATTACAAGTCAATTTCATTTAGTACTCCAATGATGGAGGCTATTATTGCGAGAAACAAAACTCAAACCAGAAGACCTATTAAAGAACTGAACAATTACTTAGACAATGAATTGTTAAGTGTGGGTCCTACAGTGATTAATGGAGTACTCCATTTTGAAATAGTGTTGAAAGGCATCGATAAAACCTTTCTTATAAAGCCACAATACCAACCAGGGCAAACCATCTATGTAAGAGAAACGTTTGCTGAGTTTTTAGATGAATATATCTATAGAGCAGACAATAAACCTTCAGAAAAATTTATGACTTGGAAGCCTAGCATGCACATGCCAGTTGAAGCTGCTAGAAAGTTTTTACACGTAAAAAGTGTGACGGTTCAGCGTGTGAAAGATATCACCTCAGATCAAGCCAAAGCTGAAGGAGTTAAGAAAATTGCTGACTACGGAGAAAATGGATATTTAGACTATAACTATCCTAATGATAGTTATACAGATCTAGATGCAAAAGACAGTTTTAAAAGTCTTTGGATCTCAATATATAAGTCTCTAGCCTGGTTTAAGAATCAATATGTATTTGCATATGAATTTGAAGAATGCGAAGCTCCAGACGATTGGAATGACTTTGTACAAAAGAAAATCGCTCAAAGAAAACCTAAAAAAGTAAAGTAATATGTGCACAACAACAGAAACACAAAAATGGCAATGTACCAACGACAATTGCAAATGGATTGGTACCAATGACGAAAAAGCATCCGTTCAAAAAGATAGTATTACTAAAGAATTTGTTTGCCCACTATGTAAAAACCCTGAATTCTATAAAGTTTCACAAGAGGAAGAGTTCTCGGGCAGAAAAGAATACATTATTGATCATGATCCAACTGGAGGACAATTAACCGTTATAATTGACTTTGATTTTAAATTGTCTTCAGGAGACAAGGTATTAGATCTTATTTCTGAAATGGTTAATTTTTGGACCGGAGCTGAAGACAATATTGATGATTTTGAAGGTGATGTAGTTAAGGCTTTTCTAAAAAACCTCACTCATTTATCGCTGGTGCTACAGAAGCAATTCAATTACAATGTAAAAGGGATTGTTGATTTATTTAAATCACAAGAAGGCTATGCTCCTATGGATGGTTCCGCAGGAATTGAAATCACTAGAATTTCCGAAATGGAACTCGATTACTATGATGATTATTCATTTAAAGTTAAAAACCTTGACTAATGGCAAAAGGATTTATAAAAGTAGCTCAAGTATACTCCTGTAACAATAAGTTACAGGAGGCTATATCCAAAGAACTTAACAAGCTAGATTGTGATTTACATACATCGGTATCAGTTGCAAAAACAGCTTTAAAACTAGCGTTCCAGAAAGCTTTAAACTCCTACCAGGGTAGAGCTAAACGACCAGAATTGAAAATCACTAAGCAATACAAGGATCTACACTGTCATGTAGAAGATGTAATCATTCTTAACATTTATGAAGTAAAGAACGATTATGCCGAAAGTTACTAAAGTACTCAGTGTAGAAATTAAACCTAAGCAGTTCCTGGAGCAATGCACGGATGAAGAGCTTAGAGAAATTTATGAATTAATTCACTGTCCAAGGTTCTACAGAGAACCGAAACTATTTGATGATGGAAGAAATTAAAAAAGAACTTAGTAAATACGGTAAGGTAGAAATATGCAAATCTAGTGGGTTTGTCTTCTCATTACTCATTACCGGTAAAGGGCTAACTAAAGCCTCAACATACGATGCTATTGTTACAATTCTAAAAAAAGAATTAGACAAACATCCTATAATAGAATGTATCAAAAACGAAGATCATTTCCTATGCATGGTACTTCGTAGAAAATTAAGTAACTCCTTAAATAATATGATATCATGAAAAAAATAGCAGCTGTACTTATAGATTATGGGATGGACTTTCAATATGATTGCTTCCATAGTCAAGGAGAAAAAATAACTGCCTATGAACTTGGTTTAGAGATTTGGAATCAAAATGGGAAAATATTTTATAGATGTGGACCTGAAACGCTAGAACTCCCAGAGGAAGATGCTTGCTTTGGGTTGATTTCAAATAAGGTAGAAGAAGAATGTATTAACGAAACAACTTAATTAAAATGAACATATTCTATTTTATACAAGACGAATCCGACGATCGGTTCCATAACATAAAAATGGAAAGTTGGATTGAAGTGGAGGTTGTTTATAACAGTACCGGATCAGGTAAAAGTTATAAAAGGTTAGAAGAGATCAATTTTCATGCGGCCACAGATCTTAAATCCTTTGAATGTGCTAGTTTAAAAATCAGCTTTGGTAAAGATGATTGCATGGGGCATCATGCGAAAAACAGAAAAGATTTTCTGAAGGCAAAATTAGATGAATCATTTAGAAACTATACTCAAGTAGACAGAGAGCGTTACGAGGCATTACGTAGTAAGTTTTTCCGTATTCATGATGAGCAACGATGCATTAATTTTGATACAATACCTAAAAAACAGGAGTATAACATAAGAGTCCTAAGCTAATATGAGAAAAAGAATTTCAAAGAAGATCGTAGCCTGGATACGTAAACATGTAATGGAAGAAATTGTAGATGATCTTACAAATCATGTGTATTTACGTGTAAATGGTAAGGTGATTAAAAAATTAAAAATGATCAATATTCCTCAGTGTTATACATTTGTAGAAACAGATCCTGAAGGCATAAAGTTTTTTGTACAGGAAGTAACATATTCAGAATATGGCTATGTCGTTTATTTAGACGGAATTATACGTAAATAGTAAAATATCTTCATGTAACATTTCAATAGCAATTAATTGTTTTATTTAGCAATTAATTGCTATTTTGCTTTTATAATAATGCCAATGGAAATTTTACAAAGAGTAAAGAATACACCACAATTCTGCAAAGTAGAACTTTGCTTTTCTGGAGATCTTCTCCCATCTTCCATTGCAGAATGGCAGCCTTTTTTCAACTCTTCAGATAATAACTCTATTTTCTATAAGACTTATGGTTCCAAGAGCTCTTTAAGCTTTTCAGAGGAATCATCAGAAACTAAAGCAGGTGTTTATTATACACAAACAGTAACTTTTCGTTTTCCTTCGATTGATAAATATAGAGCTGAGCGCATAGCTTTAATGCAAAAAGTAAAATACATTAAGGTAGTGCTTACCAGTGGACATAATATTTATGTGGGCCGTAATGATTATTATCAAAATTCTAAGCCTAAATGTAGAGTCCAAACGAATCAAAATTTAGCTGAAGTGACATTTACATCAAATTCTATTACGCCTGTAGGTTTGGGACCTAACGCTACAGGATTAGGATTTCCGTATTCAATACCCACTGTTTTAATACCCGTAACATAATGCCAACTGTTGTATTTCCATTATCCATCGTAGACAAAGAAGATCACCCAGAATTAGTAGAACAATTTCAAGGGGTAGATCCTAAGTATTATTATTCAGCTGCCGAATGGAATCTTTTGCGCAATGCAATCAATGCGTTGCATACCATGATTTCTACGGGAAATAGCAAATATTTAGGAGATTTTACAACTACCGATGCTTTAATAGCAGCTTACCCAGATCCGGAACCAGGATCAAGAGCTAACATCGTAAACTTAGAAGCAAATGATGATTTAGCATTGTGGGATGAAAATGACGAGCAATGGTTCATTTTTGAAGGAGCTGGAGGATTTGGAACCGTAGACGCCGAACTCTCTACAGAGTCTACAAATCCTTTACAAAATGCAGCCATAACAGAAGCCTTGTTATTGCTGACGCCTGCTCCAGATTACGATGCGCCAATGGCCAATCTTACTTCGGTAACGCAAACTGTAGAAATGGGAACAAGTTTGGCAAACCTAACATTTAATATCACGTATTATCAATACGATGGAGGGCCAGCAACTGGATATAAGTTACTTAGAAATGGTGTTGAAATTTCAACGGTTCAAAATAATACGATTTCAGAAGATAATATTACTGAAGTAATTCAGTTTCAAGGTGCCGTTGCGCATAATGTTGGTGAAGTTCAGAATAATATTCTAGGATTGCCAGATTCTACAGGTCTTATTCAAGCGGGAACGGTTTACTCCGTCTTTAGAACTATAACGCCAAAATACAAAGCCTTTATGGGTATGGCAGATGCTATACCTAGCACACCTGCAGCAGCTAGAGCTTTACCATATTCTTCTTGGGCAGATAATGATTCTATAAGTTTTGTAACAGATCAGGAAGCTACACAATTTTATGTGGTAATTCCTGCTGGTAGAGTGATTACACTTGTAGAAGATTTGAGCAATTTAGGTGCTGATATAACGAGTACGTATGTGTTGGTAGATGCTGCTTTTACCATGGAAGATAATGGAGGAAATGAATACACTGCAAAGCTCTATGAGCGCACACAAGCAGTACCTTATGATGAATATGCAACCCACAAAATTACTTTAGGAAATGCTTGATAATGTTTTTACAGAAGGAATTGGCGGACACAGAAGACAAGATGCACACGTTTCTAGCAATCCGTATGCCGGTCCTTATACATCGGTAGCGCAAGCCAATGAAAATATACCTTATGGGGTACGAAAAAAAGGGCTAAAATGCATCATCTACAATGCGCAGAACTTGCCTGTACAATATTGGTATTATGGAGGAACTGAAAATACTGATTTGGTTCCTATTTCCATGTCTGGGCAAACAATAAGTTATATTGAGTCTGGTAATGTTTATAGAACTGCTCCTTACACGTATGCCAATACAGCTTATTCGTGGTTCATAGATTCGGAGAATTTTCAAATACCTGCAGGAAGCAATCAGATCTCTGATGGTTCTGCTATGGCTGAAGGTGAAAGCCGTATAGATGTTTTTTATCTTGAGGATTCCACAGAACTAAAAATAATTGAAGGAGAAGCTTCCGCAGATCCTATTAAACCCGCAATACCTCAAGGAGCTTTGGAGGTAACTTTTGTTATTGTTTCTGCTGCAGGAGAAAACATTTCTAATACATTGGCTTATGATGATGATGCCGGATCTCCTTTAGAATTTAACTTTAGCTCAACCAATGGAGTTGTAAGTGATTATACAGAAGAACCTTTTAATGGTCCTAAATGTATATTAGTGAATTCATTTGATGGAGCTGTAAAATCATTTTCTTTGTCAGCAGCCGAGGCACAACCATTAAACTTTAATACGTTGCAATTTCAAATAAAATTTTTGCAGCAGCCGTCTAGTTTAACATCTGGTTTTTTTATAAAACTACTAGCCACCGGCACCGATATTAGTTCTTTTAACCTTTGGGTACAAAATGGAGATTTTGGTATTGATTTTACAAATACCAATGATTACCAACTAATAGCTATTCCTTTTTCTTTGTTTGCTTTTACGCAATCAACAATAGATTCTTTTCATACCATACATTTTCAATTCCCTATCAATTACCATTGCTCACTGGATGTGATTGAATTGATAAGCAACGATGATCAGACTGAAGTACCCCAGGAACCGGAACCACCTTACTTGTATCAATATGATATTGTGGCTCCAGAAACTTTAGCTTTTGGAGGTGTTCCGCTGGACGAATTTTATGAAGTCGTAAGCCGTTATGGTTTATGGAAATGGTGGAATGAAGTATCTCAAAATATAGGAGGAGGATTAAGTGTGTCAGATGGTAGTGTAACTGTAGACACTGCTACAGGGTTAATATTTGAATCCGCTGGGTTTTCTGTTACAGATAACGAAGACGGAACCGCCACAATCTCAGTAAAAGGAACTAAATATCAAGATGAAAATGGAATTGATTTATTTCAAACCGACACAGTTAGATTAAAAAATTTCGGAGTTGATGTAGCAACAGGAATGATTATAAACTCACCTTATACGGATTACTACTATGTAAACTCAAGTTCAGGAGATGATTCAACAGGAGAATTTGGAAACCCTAATAAACCATTCCAAAGTATTGATGCTATTTTTGCTTTATATGATTTAGAAACTGATTATGACACTGATGTAATTGTACCTATCAAGTTACAAACTGGTGACACGTATGTAATCAATACACAAATACCTAATATTGGTTTCGAGATAAAATCGGACTTACCTGCTGTGGTTGATTTATCAAATAACTCAAATTCAAATGTTGTATATTCTTCTAATACTTCTAATAAGCACTGGTTGATTTTTAATTTACCACAAGGTCAATTAAGAAACGATAGAAATGGTACAGGTGGTGGTAATTTTATATGTGAGGATAATTATTACGTATTAAATCTAAATTCATTATATGTTGATAGTACATCAACAACATTTTTAAGTGGTGCTGCTACTTACATAAATAAAATAGATATTATACAGACTACGTGTAAATTTGAAAAAATAGTCGGTTCGGTGTATGTCGGTGAATTAACTTTATTATCTGGATATAATTCAACATCTAATAATTTATTTGATAGAGCTGATTTAGTAGAGGTTGCTAATTTAATTCACAATAAAACAGCAACTACATATATATTTCAAAGTAATCAATTATGGAAAATTGGTGATATTTCGGGGAGTACAGCTCTTAAATTTTCATATACACATAACCAAAATACAAAGATTCATTTCTTAAACTCCAAGATAACAAATACTGGCGGTATACAATTTTCATCTAATCAAATTGGTGATATTACTTTTTCTGGTGTCATTGAATCTTTAATACAACTATCTGGAAATTTTCAAGGTAGAAGTGATAGGATTTCTTATTTCAGATGGGTCAGTTTAACTATAAAAAGTGTAGATACATTGAACTTATCTATGACAAGTTCAGGTGATAATTCATATAACACATTTGAAGTAATTAACTCATATGTGAATATTGGTTCAGGCACTGATTTAATACAGCAATCGAATGATTATGCCACTATAAAAATAGATAATTCGACTATTATAGGTAATGGTAACGGAACATCTCTAATCACCGTGGTTGCAAGTACAACACCAGATATTTATATCGGAGGTCTTAATACAGATTACGAATCCTTTGTTAGCGACTCAACAGTAAAAGTTGATTTTTTATCTAACAGTTTAACTAATGGAATAAAGGTTTTAGGAGACGATGGAAACTATTATAAAATTCATGTAAACAGCTCAGGAACATTAACCGCTACAGCACTTTAATTATATATCATGGTATCAATAAAAAACACTCAGAAAATAACATTTACAGGTCAATTGGTCACTGAAGAAAAGTATGTGATGGTTAGTATAAGAGACCTTAATATTTCTAATGAAAAGCAAACTATTACATCAATTGTAAAATGCTTTACTTTCAATTATAAATTGGATGAGGAAGGTTTAGAGACAACAGAGATTATCAATCTAAAAGAATTGCCTGGAGAAACTAAACCTATAAAATTCAATAGGTCAGAAATGCATAAATTAATGCAAGCCATGCAGCCAGCAATTGGAGACATGGATAGCTTTGATGCTTTCCAAAATCAAGTATTGATGTATTTAGCTCAAAGAGATCAATACTTCGGTTTAGCAAACAACTGGGAAATTGTGTAATAAGCTTTTTGCTATGACAACAGAAAAACAACCAACCAAAATTAGATCTCATTTAGTAGCTTTCTTTTTTAAAGAAATGCTAGGTAAAGAAGCGCATTACCATGGAAAAACGGCAAAGTCTATAAAGATTTTACCAGCATCTTCTATTGGTAGAATTCTTAATTTATATTACAGAACAGAATATGAAGAGAAAGAATACTTTCCTTTTCTAATTTACATTACGCATGATGAGAAACTAGCTATCAATCAATTTAAAGGGGTTGTTTATGTAGAAAAGAATGGGGTAAAATCATATTTAAGACTTTCTGAAGAAAGCTCCAGAGAAGTAAATAATTTTTTAGAAGACTGGTTTCGTATCTCATTTGTCTACTATGTAGACGGTTTCAAATCTGGTAAAAACATGATTGCTGAAGCTATTAATTGTTGGATTGATAAGTATGAGTTGTTGGAACATGGTTTTAGCTATGAAACGCTAAGAATGCTTTACTATCGCGAAAAAAAAAAGAATGCTAACTGCGGTAGACTGCAATATAAAATAGGCAATAGAATTTTAAACTATCAATAGTTTTCATGTAACAGCAAATTATGTATTAGCAGGTTAGGTTTGCTTAAAAGAACTTAACCATGAGCGCAACTTGCTTTGAGATTTACTTCAATCCGGTTTACATTTATGTACGTAATACGCTGCTTTTTGCAGCTGACAATAATTTTAAAACTACTAAAACTTCATTAGTAGCTTCTACGTTACTAGAGGCGGGCCAATATGTTTTAGGTATAGATCTATTTGGGGTTTCTATGCCTTTAATCGCATGGGTTTTAATCACTGTTGGTTTCGATGCCTGGTACGGGATTAAAAAATCTAAAAAGCAAGCTTTGGAAGCGTATAGCAATGCTATGAAGTTTCCTAAAGATTCTCCGGAGCATCGTAAAGAGATGCGCGTTTATAAATTGAAAAAATACGATCCTAAAAAGCTTCAGTTTACTTTTTTCAAATGTTTTACACTCCTAGCGTATTTAGCTTTCGCTAAAGTTTTATTGAGTGAAGGAAATGGAATTTTAGATTTTACGCTACAAGTGTTAACCAAGGCGCCTATTGCTATTTTTTGGTATAAAGACTTTAAATCAATTGGCGATAATACAGCATATATCTACAAGAAAAAAGCGCCAATTTTCACCATTGTAGAAAGCATTTTTGAACCTAGGATCAAAAAGTTTTATGGTGGTTCTTCAGGTACAAACTACCAGGAGGATTCTACTCCTGAAAATTCAAATATGAGAGATGATGAAAACAAACGTTAGAAGTTTTACAGACAAAGAACTGCTGGACCGAGTAGAAGCTATTGGGGGTAAAATTCCAAATAGAGGTAAATACTTGTGTATAGGTGTTCAGAGCAAAGAAGATCAATACAATGTATTTGATGATAAATTTTACCTCTATGATGGGTGTGATTTTGTAATGGTTAGTTCCGGAACTACCAATGCCGGTTCCACTGCATTAAAAACATTTGACAAATATAATTTAGAAGGAGCTGCTGTCTGGAGAACCGATCAGTTCGTAGAAGACTGTTTTGCGCCAGGGCTGCACAAAAGTAAAATGAAAGCTCTTAGACAGCACTCCCCTATTGAATACTACCGTGATTCAAATAAAGACAATCGCGCCGATCAAACAGGAAAATTACACAAGGGAATTATTTGGGCCAATATGCACGGCGTTTCTTATGATGCTGAAAGCAACATCATAAAAACCAATATCGGAGGCTGGAGCTTTGCTTGTCAGGTTTGGAACAACATGCCGGACTATCACAACATGATCGATTTGACTTGGAAAAGAGATCTACCAATTGACTATGCACTTTTAAAAGAATTCTAGTATGAAAAAATTATTGGTATTACTCCTAATATTCATCAGCTGCAGCTGTGGATCTGTTTCTAAAAGTAAAGAGAAATCAGAGTTTGAAAATCAGAAGGAATCAGCTGTAGATCTTTCAGAGGTGTCAAAAGAAACTTCTGAAATTTTAGCTAAGAATTCTATGCATTCTCATGCTGTTGAGAATGCTCAGTTTTTAGAGGTTGAAGTTTCTCCAGGAGAATCTTTGAGTATTACTCAAAGGGACGAAAATGGAAAAGAGACAAATACAACCTTCTCCGGATCTGGTAAGATTAAGTTTGGTTCTTCTGAAAAAGAAGAAATCAATACTGAAGAAAATCATACCCACGAAGCTAAACAAACTGAAAAAGTTGTAGACAGTACAGCTACCGCATCTTCTACAGAAAAAGGTAAAACCATAACAGCTAATGTAGAACGTTCGGGAGGTTTCCCGTGGTGGCTTCTGTTGTTAGTTCTTATAGCCTTGGTAGCTGCTGCTATTTACCTAAACAAGCAATTCTCTTGGATTTTAAAGTTAAAAAACGGTGTAACATCCGTATACAAAGCAATTTTTAAAATTTGAACCTATGAAAGTTAACGGATTACTACATGATATTGCAAAAGGTCAATGGGCTATGTCTCTTGAAGGTTATATGGCTTGGGCTCCGGTTGCATACAAAATTTTGACAGGTAAAAGTGAGTTACCAGAATTAGAAGCTGCAAAGCTTATCACTTTTTACGGAGATCAAGGAAATGAATTAATGCCAGATGAAGAAGGAGCTGTAGATGTTAGCAGAGGAGCTGTAGCAGTTGTCAATATCATTGGTCCTATGATTAAGTATGGAGATTGGTGTGTTTGGGGAGCCGATGAAATTTCAAAAAAAATAAAAGGATTATATGCCGATCCTAATATAAAAGGAATTGTAATTGTTTGTGACGGTCCTGGAGGAGCTGTTGGCGGGATACCGTATTACAAAGATCTTGCTCGTTACAAAAACAAACCATTAGGTATTGTGTACGATACCATGTGTAGTGCTCACTTATGGGGAATGTATGCCATGAAACCTGACTTTGTTTGGGCAGCTAACGATATCAGCGCGCAGGTTGGATCCATGGGGATTATGATCAGTCTGCTTGATAATAGAAAGTACCTAACAGAAAATGGTATTAGCATTCACGATATATATGCCGATGAAAGCTCTGATAAAAATCAGCCTTTCATTCAAGCTTTAAATGGAGAATATGATTTGATTAAAGCCGAATCATTAAATCCATTAGCTCGTAAGTTTCAATCAGAAATGCTAACTCTTAGACCATCTTTAAAAAAGGAGGTGCCTGGAGTAATTACGGGTAAAGTGTTCTTCACAGATCAGGCTTTAGAGTATGGTTTTGCTGACGGTGTAGGAACGGTTGAAGAGGCTATAGAGAGAGTAGAAATTCTCTCAGAAATCAATTAAGTAAGTTTAATTTAATAATCAATAGAAAATGAAGTTTAGTGCATTAAAACGATTGCAGACGACTATGGTCGCATTGGCTTCGCTCCTTAATTTGGATGCAAAAAAAGACGATGTACCTATCGATGCTCAGAAAAAAGAGCTTGCCTTAGATGAAGATCAAATGGCGGTATTACATGGCGAATACGGAGAAGAAGATTCTACGAAAATGATTAATGCCATCAATCAGGAAATTAAAGCTGCTATGACAGAGAATCTTGAATTCAAAGCTATCCAAGACGAGATTGATGCAATGATCAAAGAAAACAACTTGAATGCGGAAGAAATTAAAGGTTCAGGTGGTGAAGGTAAAAAGGGCGATCAGACAGATTATTCGGCTCAAATCAAAGCTTTAAATGAAAAGTATAAAGCGCAGAATGATCTTCTACAAAAATTAATTAATGATCCTGAAGGAGATACTCCTGAAGCTATTATCAAAGGTATGGGACAAAAAATTCAGCATTCAGCAACCCACGTTTTTGGAGGTAATGAAGAATGGAACAAAATTGAAGGTAGATCTTGGAACCAACGATTGGTAAACGGAGCTGTAAAAGCTACCGATTTCAATGCAGACTCAAATATTCCATTACTGCAGGATGATGTTGCCCACTTTGTACGTGAGAATCCTGAGTATTTAGAATCTTTATTTAGCGATTACGAAGAGCTTCCAAGTGAATGGTCTCGTAAAACTGGTGTTTTAGATAGAGTTGCCAATGGATATATTATTCCTGGTGAAATTGTACAGGGTAGAAAAAAAGGATGGTCTCCAAAGAACAACTTTAAAATTGGAGCTGAAGAAGGAAGAGTTTTCAGAAAGAAAATAGACATTACATTTGATGGATATGAGCTTCAAGAAATGGAAACTACTTGGATCCGTTCTTATAACAAAGAAGGATCTTCTCCTTTAAAAATGACTTTCATAGGACACTTATTGGCCGAACTTGTGAAACAACAAATGTTGGATGATCGTAAAGCTCAAATCAACGGTTTGTACGCGAAGACTCCAGACGGAGATGATATGCCGGGTAAAGCTGTAAACTCACAAAATGGTTTACGTTACCTATTCTGGTATTACAGAGATGTGAAAAAACAATACAGAGCTTCTGATATTGGGGTTCCTTCAGATTCTAATATTGTAGACTATGTAGAAGAATTAGTGTTGTCCGTTCCAGAGGATGACAGAAACAAAGAACTAGAGTTAGGTATTTCTGAATACTGGTTAAAAAAATACCGTAAAAAAGCGGGGCAATTGTACAACCTTCAAATGGATACAGAGGAAGGAAGAACAGAATATAAGAAGAACCATGTTGTAAACTATCCTAACATCAAATTCCAACCATTAAAGGATATGACTCGTACAGACTTTATGTACATCACGCAGTCTAAGAATATCCAGATTATGGATTATAATACAAACGAAAAAGGGAAATTTACTATTACCCATGATGGTAAGAGAAATGTTAACATTTTTGCAGACTACAGACTTGGTATTAGATTAATCTATGTAGGGGTTAAAACGAAAGCTGGAGATCCTAAAGAGTTCGAGAAGCAAATGGTATGGTCTAATAGTGTTCCAATTTTCGCTAAAGACATAACATTACCATTGTTTGATGACGAAACTGGTGAGTTAGAATTCACTTATAATAGCATGAAAGTAGATGATGCTTGGAAAACTGATATTACAGATGTAACTGATGCTGTTCCTGGTCAGGTTGTGAGAATCTCAGGAAACACATCATTGTCTGTTAGCAAAAACGTAGTTGCTACAGGTAATATTACCTTGAGTGATGGAAGCTTTGACTTAAAGTCTGGAGGAACGTTGACTCTTTATGTAAATGAAGACAAAACGTTAACAGAGCTTACAAGAACCACAGAACCTGCTACAAAGACTACAGGATCTATTGAATACACTACAGCTGTACTTGATGCAGATTTAGGAACTGTTTACAAGTTCACTGGTGATGCTACCACAGCTATTACAAGTATTACTAATGGTGTGGAGTCTAAGACAATCACTATTTACGGTACCGATACTGCAGATGTAGATGTGACACTTTCTACTACAGGAAATATTAGTTTAACTGAGGCAGCAACTTTAGCAAGCTCAGAAGACTTAATTAAACTGACTTTGGTAGATGGTATTTGGATGGAAACAGGTAGAACAATAGCTCCTGCAGCCTAAGTTTAATTTTTAAAAGCGCAATACAATGACATATATGCGACAAAGAGTAAGAAAGCCCGCTGGAAGTTCTCCAGCGGCTGCTGCTCCAAAAGAATCAGATATAGTAATATTAGCCGCAGAGGATACATTATTATATCCACCTAGAGATGGAAACGGAATAAATTTAATGGGAAACTTTGGTATAAAGTCTGGTGCGAGCATGCACAAAATATACCACACTAAAAGTTTCCTAAGTGCTCCTTTTGAGTCAGACGGTGAAGAGGATGGAATTACTATTACGCAATCTATAGAGGTGCGTATACCTGGTAATAAATTAGAGCAAAAAGAATTCCTTCAGGGATGGTTAGGTGTTAACTGTTATGTGTTTCATAAATCATGTAAAGATGATTTCTGGGAAGTAATAGGAACTCCTTGTGCTCCGGTTCAAATAATGCCTACAAAACAGGATAATAACGACGGAAGATTCTTTACAGTAAACTTCCAACAGTTTGCAAAATCTGAGTTACTTCCTGCAAATTATTCAGGTGCAATAATAGAGGCAGATCCTACTGCTATTGCAGATGCTGCAGCTGTAGCTGTAGATGGAGAAACAAGCTTACAATATAAGCTTCCTAGTTTAGATGTTACTGCAGCAGTTTCTTTTGATTCTCTGAGTAACTTAGATCAAGGACAGTTTATTACTATTTATGGTGCCGGGGGTGCAGATCCTGCAACAATCTCCTCAGGAGATGCCGGAGCAGCTACGGTTGTTTTAAAATCTGGTACCCAATGGACCGGATTGGAGGAAGCCGCTATCGAGTTTCAGTATTTTGATGCTGGAGCTACAAAATATCTTATTGAAGTTAGTAGATCATAGTTTTTCATTTTTTTAATGGGGTTTGTTTAGTTGAAAGCGCACTGTATATACAGTGCGCTTTTTTCATGTAACAACGGTTGTTACATGTAATTACAACATTTGTTACTCAAGATATTTAAATAGAAAACATTCGAATTATGAAAAATGAGGTTTTAGATTTTTTAGTAGAGCTTCCGGAAGCTCAAGAGGATCAATACAACAAAGCATTTGCATTGTATCGTAGATGCCCGGATAAGAATCCGCAATTAGAACGCGGGTATAATTTAGGGTTTACAAAGAACCGTTTGTCTGATCTTATGTATGAGCTTAAAAAGTTAGTACAAGTTTCTGAAGTAGATGTCCATGCACATGCTCAGAAAAAAAAGGCAGATGAAGAAGTTTCCTCTGAAGATATAGCAAAATGCATTTATGAAGATAAGATTTTACCCATTATCGATGCCTTAAAAGAAAGGGAGCTGTGGGAAGAAGGATTCGAAGAAAAAATAAATGCCTTTACTGAGAAGCCTACTGTTGAAGGCGCTAACAAACTAATTACTTATTTTGAGGAAGTAGGAAGTAAATTAGCAATTGAGGCTACTGAAGGATATACAGGATCTACAGGAACTACAACTGATACAACTGAATCTTCTGAGGAAAATACAGAAGATAAAAAATTAAGAGAAGAATTTCCTTTTCTAAATGAGAACGATTGTCCTGATGTTATGTACATCGTAGTAGGTAAAAAAATAGCGGCTTGGAAAACTTATGTAGCAGCTCATGAAACCCTTCAGTTAGTAGATGAAGGTAAAAAGGAGCTGACTCCTGAAGAACGTAAAGAAGTGGCTAAGGAAGCCACAGAAAGCTTTGAGGAAAACCAAGCCCTATATGATGAGCTGAACTATTACGCTGAGAAAAAAGAAATTTTAGGAGTTCATCCTATTTTTAAACAATACCAGTTAGACAGAGAGAAAGAGAGCCTTAAAAAAGAGGTCGATGCCATGACCGGTGACGAGCTGAGAAAATATGTAGGAAGCTCTAAAACATATATTTCGAGAAAAAATAAGGCGATCGCCAAAGCTGAAAAAGCAAAAGATACCGAAACGATATCGCAACTGAAAGAAGATCTTGCATTACGCCAGTATGCTTTAGGATTGGTTAACGAAAGACTTGCGAAACTTTAGTATGAAGAAACGCTTTTTCGACATAAACGATAGCGGGCCAAAGAAGGAAGAAGATAAACTATCTGAGCTATTTACATCAAAGTATATAAACAAGCATTTTGCAAAAATTGCAGATCCTAGCTTTGATGTAAATAGATTTCCTATGCCTGGAGAGTGTTTCTTTCTTCAGAGTGATACAGCGTTCAATGCCTTCACTTTCATTCCTATGATTGCTAAAGCGTATAAAATTAAAGAGTTATATGCTTCTACTTATTCTATTAGTAGAAAGGTTATAGATGCGCTGATTGAGTTACACGACAAAGGATTCATTGATAAGGTTACACTTTTGATTTCCGATTCAATGATAAAGCGAAACCCGAAAACCATAGATAATCTTATGGCCATGTGTGAAACTCGGGCTAATGTCAATGCATACTACGCCTGGAGCCATGCAAAGGTTTGTATCATGAGAACTGAAGAATCACATTTTGTAATTGAAGGGAGTGGTAATTGGGCAGAAAACGCCCATTACGAGCAATATCTTTTTGCGAATGATAAAGGCTTGTACAACTTCAGAAAAGAGTTGTTTACGAATTCCAAATTGAAAAAATACTAGGTAGAATGGAGAATCAATTAAGACTAGCACAGGAAGAGTTTGATAGTATTGAGCAATTAGCCGGAGTAGGTTATACTCCTGAAAAAATAGCTCAATACTTAGATGTAGATAAAGAGTTGTTTATGAAGCGCTGGCACATAAAAGATTCTCCTATCAGATATGCCTATGACAAAGGAGCTCTCCAGACAGAATTTAACACACTCAATCAACAGAGAGAGTTGGCCGAAAGTGGAAACATTACAGCTGCTCAGATATTCCTGAAGGAGAAAGAAAGAATACGAATTGATAATATCAGAAAACAATGTCTGTTTCAAGAATAAAAATAGATGATATCAGTCTTCAGGATGTATATGACTTCATGGAGCATGGTTCTGCTAAGAATGCATCTCCAAAAATCGTGGAGTATCTTGATACCTTAGATATGACACGCGGTCTACTTAACCGCATAGATAGGTTTGCTACAAAAGAAGCTGTGGTAAAACACCTCATGGTTGTAAAAGATCTATCACGCTACAAAGCTGGCCAGATTTATGAAGAAACCATTGAATATTTCTACAGAGATCGTATTGTTTCTAAAAATGCCTGGAGAAATATCTACGCTGAAAAAATGGAAAAATTGGTCAACTTTTCCATGCTTATTATGAAGGATGTTAGCGATGCTGATAAGATATCTAAGATGATCGAGCGGATTGCTTCTATTCGCCAGTTAGATATTGAAGATCTGCCGGAACTACCACAAGAGCTGTTCAATAAACCTTTCAAGGTCTATTCTTTGGATGCTGATATTTCTGAATTTACCGCAAAAGCAGATCGTAACAAGTTGAAAAAATTCATTGAAGAGTTACCTGAACTATCTGCTAAAGAGATAGCTCGCTTGAAAGAAGAATCACTAATAGACACTCTTAAAATATTCCCAGATGAGCAGGAAGACATCCGTAAATCTGAATGATGATTTTGTACAGCCTATCTATGCCAACTGGTTAACAATCACTGTAGATCTTATCTCTCCTAAAGATTTGTATTTGATAGCCGGTAGAGCAACGGCTAAAACATCTGAAATTATTGCAAAGCGTTCTATGAATGTTATTTATGATATGCCTCGTAGCATGCAAGTCTCAGTTTCTGATACGTATGTGAATGCCATGAAAAACGTGGTTCCTGCCTTGTTGGAAGGTTGGAACCGTGAAGGATGGAAAGAAGGTGTACATTACGTTACCGATACACGCCCTCCGGCATCATTTGAATTACCATATAGGCCATTTAAAGGTTCGTACAAACATACCATTAGCGTTTTTAATGGTACACTTATCAATATAGGATCTTTAGATCAACCAGGAGGATTAGCAGGTAACTCCTATCAGCACATGTATGGTGATGAAGCGAGGATCTTAAAACAGCAAAAATTAAAAAAGCTTACTCCTGCCATTAGAGGGGAGTATGCACATTTTGGGCATTCTGTATACTATAGAGGAAGAACATTTACTACAGATATGCCCAACCTCCTAGACGGGGATGATGAGTGGATCTTTAGCCATGAAAAAGATATGAATGTGGACCAGGCTAAACTTGCCTTGCAAGTAGCGTTGGTTCTGAATGATATTAAAAAGGAGCTGATCAATGCGATGAAAGATCGCGATAAAATAAAGGTGCAGCAGCTAAAGAAAAATTTACATAAGTGGACTGCTTACTGGATACGGTGCCGTAAAGGACTTACCTTTTTTTACGTCGTGTCCTCTTTGGTAAATGTGGACATACTTTCAGAGGGCTTTTTTGAAGATTCGTTAAAAGCCTTAGGCATAGAAGAATTCAAAAGTGCCATTCTATCTCTGAAGGTCGATGTAAAAAAAGGTGAAAAGTTCTATCCTTATTTGGGTGAGCACCATTATTATGATGATGGAATTAATAGCAGCTATTACGACAAATTTAAGCTTACAGATGAGATCGAGGAAAGCAGTTTGGCATTAAAGTACATAGATCATAATGCGGAACTGGATGCGGGTGTAGACTTTGGTGATATATGTAGTATGGTCACAGCTCAAGAGCGTGGCAGCTACTTGTATTGCCTAAAAGAGTTCTTCACCTTGGCTCCTGAAAGCAGTAAAGAGTTGGCAGCTAAATTTGTTTCCTTTTACAAGCATCATAAAAACAAGGTGCTCAATTTGTATTATGATAGGTCCGGTAACCAGTATCAGAAGGTGAAACGAGATTGGGCCAATGAGCTGAAGAAATTTATTGAAGAGCAAAATGGAGTGAAAACCGGATGGAAAGTAAATTTAATGAGCCGTAACCAGGCTACCATATACCAGGAAGAAGAATACAATTTTTGTAAGCATCTTTTTGGCGAAACCGTTAAGGGAGTTCCAAAAGTAAAAATTGACAAATTTGGATGTAAGTGCTTGCGAAGCTCTTTGGGGCTTACTAAAATTTTAGTGAAATCAGACAAGAAAGGGAGCCGTTCCATACACAAGGATAAAGCCTCTGAGAAGATCTCCTTAAAAATGAGAGCTATGTATAGTACAAACTTCTCGGATGCTTTTAAGTATTTGATATTTAGAAAAAGATGGGTTTCTAAAACAACATCTAAAGGCAGCTTAAATATGTCTGCTCCTGAAGTTTTATAATTAACTATATTTGAATAAAAATAAGGTTGATTATGGAAGAAAAATTATTTCAGAAAGTTTTTAATAGTAGTCTCTATAGAAAGAATTACATCATTATGCACGAGATTGATGAAATTCTTCATACCCTTTTTTATAATAAAAATGGTTATGTAAAGAATTACAATTCTTTAGAATTTTATTGCCCATACTGCAAGACTGATAGTACATTTATTCCAAATGATATTCCCATCAAAAACACCGTTAAATCTGTAATAGAAGAATATTATGAATATTTACATGATGTAAAAACTACAAATAGTGGATTTAATGAAAAGAAACCTAATCCATTTGAATTTATGAAGAAACTAAGTAATGAAGAAGAAGTTTTCATTAGAACATTTAGTTGTGCAAGAACCAATGGTAAAGAGGACCGTCATACTTTGATATATTGTCTTAAAATCATTGAAGATTCAATAGTTATTATAGGAAGATATCCATCGATTGCAGATACTTCTTTAGATTTTAAAAAGTATAAGAAGATAGATAAGTCTCTTCCGTCTGAATTTAATCTAGCAACGGGATTACATTCTCATGGAGTAGGCGCTGGAGCATATGTGTATTTGAGAAGAATTTTGGAAAAATATATTATTTATCCAAAATTAAATGAAGAACAAAAGAAGCTACAATTCTTTAAAGAAAAACTACAGGCTATAAAAGATCAATTACCTAAGTTATTGGTTGAAACTCCAGAGATGTATAGTGTGCTTAGTTTGGGTATCCATGAATTAAGTGAAGAGGAATGCAAAAAGTATTATAAACCTTTAGAATCTGCTATTTTATTCATTTTAAACGAAGAACTGTCTAATATTGAACAGAAAGAGCGTATGAGTCAAGTACAAAACGAAATTAAAAAAATTCACAGTGATCATAAGAATAAAAAATGAAATCCAGAGACCGAGAAAAAGAACAGTTGAGATTAGATATAGGAAAAACCGGAAAATGGATTTTTTGGTTTAGACTTTTTGGCTTCATTTTTATTGGAATAGGGTTTATATCCATATTTGCTACATTATGGTTGTATAAAACGCATAGCGGGGAATACTCCTATTTTGCAAATGATTTAGGGCATTTTACTGGAGGTGTTGCTGCTTCACTATTCTCTTTAAGTGGGTTGTTTTTTATATATGTTGCTTTTCTAGGGCAAAAGCAACAAATTATGTATCAGCGTATAGAACTCATTCAAAATGAAGAAAGTTTAGCTGCTACTAGACTTGAAGTTAAAAACCAAGTTGCGGAAATGAAACTTCAAAATTCAACACTTAAAAAACAAGAATTTGAAAATCATTTTTTTAGAATGATGGAAAATCATAGGAAAATAATTTCTGAAAAATATATTAGAGATAATAAAAATATATTAGAAGATTTCCTATGGAGATTCGACATTGCAACACTCATAAATCTACTAAAATATGATTTAGATGATCCTGATTTTGATCAAGATAATTTTGAACGCTTTAAAAAGTCATTGATAAATGACTTAAGGTATGTAAAAGGTATGAATACTGATTTCATTCGGAGCATTTTTCTAACTACTGACATAGTCAATAGTATTGAAAATGAAGTTGAACAATTTAGATATAAAGAAATACTGTTTACAGGAATTAGCGATATGGAGTTTATTTGTATATACATTATTTGTATACCCGACAATCTTACAGAATTATATAGAAATATATATCAAAAGAATGATTTTTTCAAAGAAAAAGGTAGGCAGTTCTTAAAAATTTTTATCCAAGCGAGGAGAAGAGACGAAACCATGTGGATAAACCAATAATAAATCCGCTAGGGAAAACACTTTTTTCCCTTAAAAAATCGCCCTCAATAAGAGGGCGATTTTTTTTGCACAATATGAGGCGTTTTAAGCTTCCAATACTCGTAATTGATATAATATGATGCTCTTAAATCATTCATTCGTATAGTGTCCATGCAATGCACTTCTGCTTTGATTCCGTGCATGGCTAAATTTATAGCAGTCATTTTTGCACAAATCAAATCCTTATCCTGGCATACATAATAATTACCTTTTGCAATATGGTCTGCAGCTAGAACCATACGCCCAGAACCGCTACAGGGTTCGCCTACTTTTTTTCCAAAATCATTTGGTTCTATTATCATTTGTGCCATCATATCGCAAAGCTCAGGAGGTGTGAAATACTGCCCTAAACGACTTTTTTTGTAGTTTCCTGTTAGAAATTCATAATAATTTCCTAGCGGGTCAATCCATTCGTTTTTTGCGTGTGCTTCTCCGTAAGCACCCATAAGAAGCGCTAAAAGTTTGGCAAACTTGTTTAGCTCTTCTTTACTGTATGGTTTTATAGTTTCAAAATATAAATCTTCGTTTGTTCCAAAACCATAACAGCAAATAACAATGGTTAAAAAATCTTCAAAAACTCTATTTAAATCGTGCTTGTATTCGAACTCGAAAAAACAGGAGTTAAATTCTTTTAACTCCTGTGGAACTGGTAACGCTTTATTACTCATTTTCTTTTTTTTCAATTGGTTCTACTTGTGCGTTTGAGAAAATGTGCGAAATAGGGAAAAATTTATCTTTTCTCTTTTCGTCATTGTTGGCTTGCTCCTGCTCTTCCTTGCTTTTTATTTCTCTTGGTTTTCCCCAAACTACAAAAGCGCTAGAGCCTTTTTTAACAGAATAGCCCATTTTGCGCCATTCCTGAAAGGTGTGAAACTCTGTGTTTTGTTCGTCCTTGTAAAATTGTTCTATTACAATTTCGTTTATAGTGCGTTCAGGCGTTATTTCTTGTATTTTCTCGGCTGTTTTACTTAAAGCTTGAAGTTTTTGCCTTTTCTCTTGAATTGTCAATTTTTGTATAGTGTTCTCTGTTGTCATGGCGTTTAAATTTGTCCTTCGTCTGCAAAGCTGTAAAAGGTGTTTTCAGGTGTAATAATGATGTGGTCTAGCAATTTGATGTCTAAAAAATCACCTGCGGATTTTATTTTATTTGTTATTTGCTTATCTGCATTGCTTGGTTCTGTCTTTCCGCTTGGGTGGTTATGTCCTACAATTATTGCGGTTGCATTAGCTTTTAAAGCAATTTGAAAAAGCAATCTTACATCTACAATTGTTCCGGTTATTCCTCCGGATGAAAGTGTACTAATTCCTAGAATGTGATTAGAATTGTTTAATAGCATGAGCCAAAAAAATTCCTTGTGTCCTATTTTGCGAGGGTCGGAAAAATCAAAAAAAGCCTCTTGTGCACTTCTTGAAGAAATAACTTTTTTACGGTCTTCTATTTTTACAGGGTTATTGTAAAATATCTCTACTTCTGATATATAACTATTCATGTTTAAAAAATATATTCTGCTAAATCGCTTTCGTTTTGTGCTTGGTTTTCTTCTATAAATTTTTCGGCTATCGCTTGCGCCTTGTGAAATGCTTTTACTTTGGTTTTGAAGTAGTTGTAGTCGTTCCAATTAAAAAGAGAAGAAAATCCTTTTTCCTGCAGTATATTTTTTACTTGTGTAGAGAGTTGGAAAGGGTTACTTTTGGCTGTGTTAAATGCTGTTGTCATGGCGTTTAATCTTTAATGATTTAAAACTCCCGAAGCTTCGACCTTTCGGGAGTTTTTGTTTTTAAATAAGTTCTAAATTTCAAAGGTTTCTACCTCGTTTTTTGTGTCTGCTAAAAGCGTTTCAAGTTCTATCGTAGCCGCTTTTACAAGGGTTGCAATAACATTTGAATTTTGTACAGTAAACTCAAAACCTTGTTGATTGATAAAGGTAATTTTAGAGCTTATACTGTCATTTCCTGCTCCAAAGGTTTTAAGGTCGTTGGCTTTAGTTTTTAAAGCTGTGTAACGCTTAGAAAGTGCTTCAAAATGTTGCATTCGCTCAATTCTTTCCTCCGCTGATAGTGGTTTGATTTCAAATTTTTCAATTTGCTTTAAAACACTTTTTTTCGCTTGCTCTTCTTTAGCTTCCTCCTGCTTTTTTTGTGCGTTAGTAGCCTTTTTAGCTGAATTGGTAGCTTTTTTTTCATTGGTGGCAGTTTTAGCCGTTGCAGAGTTGTTTTTAACTGTTGCGCTTCCTGTTCTTGTCGTTGTCATAATGTGTACTTTTTTAATGATTAACTTATGTAAATATACAAAAAAAAGTCGTAATAATACGACTTTAAAGAGCTTTAAATGAGTAATTTATGTAACTTTTTTACTATTTTAAAATGATTCTAAATAGGAAGAATTACAAATAAAAAAGAGAGGAAAAAACAGTCGTTTTTTAAAATCATAAAACATAAAAATTTGATTACCAGCAAACAAACCCTAATAAAAAAGGGTTTGTGTTGCTTTGCGTAGCAGTTCTGCCCGTCCCGCTAAGTCGGTAACATGTCGTTACAAGTGCCTGAATTTTTGCAGAAATATGACAGGATCTCACCAAGGGCGATGAGCCCGCCCACCAATAATGCATCCGTAGGATACCTTGTAGTTACATTGTTTTATTCCATGTAACACCATATGCTGTAAGAGCTTACTACACTTGTGTTATGGAAACAATTAAACCACATGAAGCTATAGAGATGATGCGTAAGCTTACCAGTATCAATGTTCCTTTCTCATTTGAATTCGAGAGTTACAATAAGACTAAGGATACATCTGAAGGACATAAGGTAGTAGCGAAAGCTTTCCTTAGACAAGGCTTACGTAACAACCAGTCAGATAGAGCTAAGTATCTCATAGGTTACTCTCATTTCCAAACTGGAGAACCTAGATTCTTTCACATAGCATTACTCAAGAAGTTCAATAATTACAAAATAGAACCATGAATATAGAACAGCTGCCAGAAGGTGATATCTATTACAATGAAAGTGTAGCCTTTACTTATCAAGTAGGGCAAACACCAAAGGATTTTGAAGAACATAGAGGTCAGGCCAATTCAGTTGACTTTGAATCACAACGTAACTTCTTAGGAGATTACGCTATTATACCATATGGAACTAATGACTCATTGCCGCACTCTATCAAAGAAGCGGTGCAAAACAATTTCGTCGCTCCTGGTATCCTTAAACGTAAAACAAATTTACTTTGGGGCAAAGGTCCTAGACTTTACAAAGAGGTTGTAGAAGGAGATAAATTAAAGCGTGTATGGGATGATGCTCCTACGAATGTACAGGCGTGGCTAAACTCATGGGATTACATAGAGTATCTAATGAAGGAGTGTGTAGATTATCAGCACTTAGAAGCTGGTTTTACTAAGTTTCATGCTACAAAAGGTAGACGTGTAAATAAGCCTTCTATTGCATTCTTAGAGCATATTCCTGCTAATAGAGCAAACCTAGCTATTCATAAGAATACACCAAATGGCGGGAAGCCTACACACATAGTTACAACAGACTGGAGCTTTGAATATGTCAACTCTTTTGATTACAAAGCTTATCCGGTATTCGATCTAAGAAATCCAGTCTTAGCGCCTACTAGCATGTTCTACTCAAACATGTATAGTTTTTGCTCAGAGTATTATACGGTACCAGATCTATATGGTTCTCTGGAGTGGTTAAGAAGATCTACAGCTGTGCCTTTAATTTTCAAAGCGCTGACTAAGAATAGTATCAATCTTAAATATCATATCATTTCGCCTCAGGCTTTTTGGGATAAAGCAGAAGAAAAAATACAGGAAAAATGTACCAAAGTAGGTAAAGAATATAAGCCTGCTATGCTGGCTCAATATAAAAAAGAGTTCGTAGCAAAAATAGGTGACGTCCTTTCTGGTAGTGATAATGTAGGCAAGTATCTGCACACTACTAAAACTCTAGAAGTTGATGGAACAAATATTCTTGAGCATGGTTGGGAGGTTAAAGTGATTGACCAAAACATTAAAGATTTCGTAGCTGCTCAGATAGAAATTTCCAAGCACTCAGCTTCTGCTATTGCTACCGGAGTATCATTAGGTGCAAGTTTGGCCAATACGTCAGACCAAGCCAAAGCTAATAGTGGTAATGAGCAATACTATGCTATGATCAATTATTTGAATACAGATGTAAATATTCCAGAGATCATTGTGACA
The DNA here is from genome assembly GCF_900116665.1 of Pustulibacterium marinum. Taxonomy (GTDB): domain Bacteria; phylum Bacteroidota; class Bacteroidia; order Flavobacteriales; family Flavobacteriaceae; genus Pustulibacterium; species Pustulibacterium marinum. The sequence goes on from NZ_FPBK01000005.1 coordinate 36,345, forward strand.
AAAGCGATCAATTACGCCATTCAATTCAATTTCCCGGAGACTGACTATAGAATTGGATTTTACCACAGCATACCTGAGAGAACTTCAGATTTATCACCTAACGAAAGAATAGATTCAGAAAACGCAGCATAATGGAAATACTATTTAAAAATACCAGTGAAGCATCCTCAGAGCTTAAGGAACTGCTAGGTTTCATTGATGTAGATCTTAAGTTTAGCAACATCAAGGCCGATGTGATATCAGCCACTAAAGAGCTTATTAAAATTATAGGTAAAGACGTTTATACAGAAGCTGTAAGGCAATATAAATTAGCAGAAGCAGATCAGGCTAAAGATGAAGAGTTTATCCGTGTTGTGCGCTACCCTATCGCTGTTGGCGCTTATATAATGTATGCTCCTAACAACGATATCAGCCACACCAACAATGGACGTAAGATGATGGCGGACGATTCTGAGAAAACTCCATTTGAATGGATGTTAGACCGTAACGACGCGGCTTTAGAGCGTAAGTATTACCGGTGCTTAGATGAGTTAATTGATTTCTTAGATGATTATGAAGTATCTGAAGAAGGAGCTGAAGGAAATACCCTTGGTGATCTCTGGAGAGCTTCTGAAGCCTTTAAAAAAACTCAGCGGTTATTTGTACGCACAATAGATGATTTTGATACCTACTTCCCTATTTCGTCTCGACTTTTGCTTATCAAGCTTTCACCAGGGCTTGAGAAGTGTGAAAAGTTTGAAATCAAGCCTAGATTAGCAGTCAGATATAAAGAACTCAAAGAAAAACTATATAGTTCCTCGGAGCTTGAAGAATCAGATGTTGAATTAGTTCAGCTAATTCAAGCTGCGTGTGTGCCTTATGCTATGGCATGGGCTATGCCTCGATTATCCGTAAACCTTTACCCTGAAGGAGTATTACAGCATTATACATCGGATAGAGCTACCACCAAAGGACGAAAACCTACTCTTAATATGGAAACACAAGAAGCTGCTCAAGCATTTGAGCATGATTATGAACTGGCATTAGGTCGTTTAGATTCATTTCTTCTTCCTGAGGTTACAGAAGCTCCAGATGACATTGCAGATGAAGATCTGTTTCCAGATATAGATTACGACGATAAACATTTTTCAGCATAAAAACCCAATACAAAAAGATGAAAGTACTAAGAGCAAAAGATCAGAAGCAAAAAAAGAAACTAAGATTAAGTTTCTTTTCACAATTGAAATTAAGATTAAAGTATTTAATAGCGCGAATTAAATACCGCAGTTCCACCACTAAAAGAGAGCGTGAGCTAGACAGTATCAACAAGAAATTGCAGGGTGCTGCCGTAAAACAAGAGATAAATCAAGAGCTCCTGAAAATTGAAATTATTGGCTTTATTCGAAGTAAACTAAATCTAACCAGGAGATCTAAGTATATTCCATTTACAGTAAAAAACCAATTGGAGGTTAAAGGTATGGTTGAAGCTGAATATGCAGATCGAATGAAAAAGTATGGTGTTAAGATTAATGATAAACTACAATTTGTGTAATGAATCACGAGCTTCACATACCAGAATTGAATAAAACCTATTACATGCCTTCTGAGTTATCTGAATGCTCAGGAATGCAATACATAGAGGTTTGTGCTTTACTCTTTGATTATCTTCAGGGAAATCTGTATTACGAAGAATTACGGGTGCAAATGGTATGCCGTCTTCTTGGGTTTAAACCTAAGGAAGAGAAGAATCAGGATGATCAAGAAGATAAGGATGCCAATATTTATTTAATTTCTACTTACCTAGATTCTTTCTTTGATGACGAAACCACAGGTGAAGGTGTAGCTGCAGAAACTAAAAAAGTACTTAGGTTAAATTTAGAAGAAGATCCTATTCAACAATTTACACCAATAAATAAAACGTATGTAGGTCCTGGAGGATTTAGCAACATGACTTATGGTGAGTTCTTAGACGCTTTAAGATTGTTCCATGAGTTCCATGTATCTGGTGAAATTGATGTATTGCATGAGTTGGCAGCTATTTTATATCGCCCTAGCAAAAATGGGGAGCAATTACCTTACAATTCTACTTCTGTTGCAAAAAGAGCTAAGATCTTTAAAAAAACAACCATAGGCTTTAGTTATGGAGTTTACCTCTATTTCGCTTCATTTAATAGCTTCCTAACTACAGCTGTAATTCCATGGGGAAGCGTTGATATCGATTTCAGTATTCTCTTTGATGAAGTGAAAGAAGAAAGTATGTATCCTGGCATTGGTATGGATAGCGTAGCCTTTGCATTGGCCGAAAGTAACACCTTCGGAGATTTTGAAGGTGTGCGTAAAACCAACTTTTGGGTTATCATGGCCCGATTGTATGATTTAAGAGTAAAAGAGTTAAGAGAAGAACAAAAAAATAAGAATAAATGATTCTAATAAGTGATATCGAGAATTACATTCAGAATTCAATTGATAGGCTACTGGATGATGAAGGAGCTAAAATGTTTAATTACTTTCAGACCGTTTTAGACGATTCTGAGCTGACTAAATTCATGAAAGATGAATTTAGCGGAGAAAAAAACACAGGGCTTTTTTTAGTTATTCCTCGTTACGATGGATCCGGTTCTGAAGATGCTTTTCTGTTCCAGACCAGGTTAATGATATTTTTTGTAGATAAAACAGATTTTTCAGAACATGATCATGCCTCCTATATTCAGATTTTCAAAGATGTTCAGGTGAAAGTGAATGCTTTCATTGATTTAATGATAGAGCAAAAGTCTGATGGGAAATACTGTGAAGTTCTTTCGTTTTTAGAAGAGAGATCTCTAAGTGTTAATCCGGTATGGAAAAAGTCTGGCTGTAATGGTTTTGTGATGGAATTTGTTTTGTAAACAGTTTTTAATGTCGTATTTTTACGACTTAAAATAATAGCCATGACAAAAGAAAACATAGAAGAAAAGTTTAATGAAGTACTTAATAAAAGAGGAGCTTTAACCAAAGCAGGAGTATCAAAAGCAAAAGCCTATGATTGGCGAAAAGGTCGTTCGTCAATTTCCTTTGGGGAAAAGCTCGAAGTGTTGTTTAACCTTCAAATAATAGAAGTAAATGAATCTACTGCAGCAGAGAGAAAAGCATAAGAACGATATTCTCGAAGGTAAATTTATACGTAAAGTATCTGGAGAGATCGCTACGGAAATAGAAAAGGCGCAAGATAGTTTAATGACTTCTCGTGGTTTTTCAGATGAAAACTGGCAAGAACGTTCGTTTGCTTCATCAGACAAAGGAATAGTCTACACTCACTTAGGTCGTCATAGGTTTGTAGATATGCGTACACGAAATACCCAAGAAGGTAAGCGCAGAAAGAAAAATCACCCTATTCATAATAAAATCATATTTGGACACTATAATAATTTGATCAGGGAGCTCTCGTTTGGCTTTACAGAAGCCGTAAAAGAAGAGTTACGAGGGCTAGAAGGGTAATTTCTAACCTCATTAATTATTATATGAAAACTCAGAAACAAAAATCCCTCAAACGTGCTTATGATGTATTCTATTTTTGGTTTACGGTTCTTTTAGAATTAGATGATATGAACGATCCGGAGTTCAGAAAAGAATATCTTCAAGCATTAGAAACCCTTAATTCCCTGAAAGATGAAGTGAAAGCTTCTTGATATAGCCACCGTAATGGTGGCTTTTTTATGCTTTGCTGTTTTTTGTTTACTTTTACTATATATAACTACCAAAAGTATAAACATGAAAAAAACTACACTTCTAATGGTGCTGCTAGTAGCACTTCAGTCTTGTGGTACTATCATTACTCCTATCAACTTTGAAAGAAGAAATTATGATAATGTACCACTGGATAAGATTCTGATCAATGAAATTGGAGAAACTTTAATTACAAAAGGACAGGAAGATTATCAAAAAGCATATGAAATAAGTAAAATTCCAGAATTTAAAATCAACCTTGTAGAATTTCCATATAAAGAAGGTGATATATTACCATTAATGGGAGAGAACAATAATTATTTGTTGTACTATGATCCATACAATACGGCGACAAATTACGATGAAATAGGTTTTGCAGAGAATAAGAAGACTGGTGAAATAAAGCCTTTTATTTCTTCCGCTGCTGGCTTTTATCCCAAAGGTGTTCCTGGTATAGAAGTAAAAGAAAGTACGTATGTAGATCCTAAATGTAATGACTGCTTTAAACAAGAATTCGTTTTTAATGGTAAGGCTAATAATGTTCTGAAATTCATGTACAGAGAATATGTGAACGATATGGCTAGACCTGCATTTACACAAGAATTACAATATGACTTAACGGAAGGTAATACTATAGGATTTAAAGGTTTGAGAATTGAGGTAATCGATGCTTCCAATACAAGTATAACCTATAAAGTTCTCAATTCCTTTAATTAATGTGAGCTACCACCATTTTAAAAAATATAATGATCCTTGGTTCCTGATAGTTATTATTGTCGTGGCAGGTATTATTATTCTTTATGGTTATTTAAGTGGTGAATTGTAATGTACAAATATTTTTCACTAGCTTTGTCTTGTCAAAGTTAGTAACCTGAGCTATTAAAACATCAGGAAGAAAAATATATTTAAGGGAGGTGTCCGGTTATGGGCATTTCGGTGTCTGTGTTCAAATCGTAAGGTCCGGGAATTTCTTCACCCAGGTGACTGACTTTGACAACACCTCCCCATTTATTAATAATAAATTTTCAATCTTATGTCAAAGTCAGAAAATCAAAAACCTACAAATTTTAAATTCGTATTTCAAACAGGTGCGAATAGAACTCTTAGAAATTATAACTTCAAAAAGGCTCTGGAAGTTATACTTAACAGTGAATCCGATCGGGAATGTATTAAAATTGTTTTTTTAGATACCGGAAATGTTTGGGCCTATAGCAAAAGTGCTGTAAATGCTTTTTTAAATGGAGAGCTTCTATACGAAGAACTAGAAGAAAGATATCAATGCGATAATGTATATAGAAATACTGAAACCGTAATTGCAGAAAACCGTACTTCTTATTATCCTGGTAATCTCTGGTGCAAAAAAGAAGATCATCTAGTCTTGGTTGATGATGATGATTACATTATCACCGAATATTCTAACCTTTTTGAAGTTGTAAATTAAATTTATACTTTTGCACCCGTTTTTGTATTTTGATACACCGATAGGTTAAAAAACACTTAAAAAGTGTAATAAAACATGTATTTAATCGACTATATAAGAACTTTAACTTGTGTATGTAGATAAAATATTTAATTTTAACAGACCTATAAAACTAATATTACTTAATCATGGACTACATTTTAAAATTTAATAATGCTATTCTGAATATTGTAGATTCATTTACTGGAGAGTTAAATAATTCTACAGAAGAGGTAACAAAAATGAGAAAAGAGGTTTTTGACATTTCTATTATTCCTAATCCAGGCGATGATAAAAAGCGCTTAAAGGGAGATTTTAATAGAGTTTTGTTAGACACTAAAAAAGCCCAGAGAAAATTAAGGGAAGAAATTTTAGAGGAAAAATAAAATGGCTAAACAAAGGCGTAGAGCGCAAATAACCCGCGATAAAAATCAGCAAGGACATTATGTTGAAGAAGTTTTTGATGATAATTTATTGCCTGATGCAGCTGAAATACGTCAATTACACGAATTAGATCCCAATATTATTGAATGGCTCAAATCTAGAGCAGAAAAAGAACAAAATTTCAGGCATGATGTTTACATCAAAAGGGTAAATTTAGTAGCTAAAACTGAAAAAGGTCTTAGATGGATCAATTACTTAGGTTTATTTTTTTCTTTTCTGTTACTAGCTGGAGGAATGTACCTTTCATATTTTTTAATTGAGCATGATCATCAGGTAGTAGGGACGATTTTTACTGGTGTTACTTTAATAGCTATAGCTTCATTATTTATGAGTAAGGTTAAAAGTAACAATGGAGAAAAAACAAAAAAATAATTATTTATCAAGTTAAAATAACTTTAAGCCACCTAATAAGGTGGCTTTTTTCATGTTACACCTAAAGACTTCATCTTTTGCCACTTTAGCCAAAGCTAAAGAATCGCTACCATGGCAAAGACAATCACAGATGAAGAAATTAAACTCTCCATTATAATCAATGGAGATCCTGCTCAAAAACAATTACACGATTTAGACAAGTCTACTCGAACCTTAATAAGTGACAACAAAAAACTAAGAGATGAGCGTAGAGCTTTAGAACGTGAAGGAAAAAAGCATACTGCCGAATGGAAGCATTTAACTTCAGAAATAAACGCTAATCAAACTGAAATAGATAACAACAGAGCAAAAATGAAAGGGCTACAAGATCAAATCGGTATATCCGGTATGACTATGAAGCAACTTAGAAGTGAAGCTCGTAAACTTCGTGTTCAATTAGATAATGCAGTACCAGGAACAGCAGCTTACAAAAAATATGAAGCAGAATTAAAAGTAGTTTCTACACGTTTAGATGAATTAAAAGGAAAAGCAGCTTTAGCAAAGTTCTCTATAAAATCTTTGGCGGATGGTTTTAACCGTTATGCCGCGTTAGGCGCTTCTTTTATTGCTTTTCTTACTGGAGTGGTACTCTCCATTCAAAATCTAATAGATATATCCGGAAAGCTTTCAGATGCGCAGGCAGATGTACAAAAGACGACTGGCTTAACAAAGGATGAAGTTAATGAGCTAACAAAGTCTTTTGGGCTATTAAAAACGCGTACAGCTCGTATAGAATTGCTGAAACTGGCAGAAGAGGCTGGGCGTCTCGGTATTAAAGGCACCGAAAATATACAGGCGTTTGTAACCGAAGCCAATAAAATGAAAGTTGCCTTGGGAGATGATCTTGGGGAAACTGCTATTCGAGATGTGGGTAAAATGGTAGATATCTACAGAGTGGGTGAACAAACGGGAAGAGATTTCGCGGGTTCTATGAATGCTTTAGGTTCTGCTATTAATGAAGTGTCTGCTTCTGGATCTAACCAGGCAGGTTTTTTAGTAGACTACCTAAAAAGACAAGCAGGTATTGCTTCTCAAGCTAGAATTTCAGCTGCAGATAACGTTGCTTATGCTGCCACTTTCGATGAAATAGGTCAAAGTGTAGAAGTTTCTGCTACTGCAATGAACAAGGTTTGGGCCGATATGTTTCAAGATCCTTCTACGTATGCTAAAATAGCACAAATGTCTGTTAAAGACTTCTCTACTCTTTTACAGACTGACGCTAACGAAGCTATGCTCCTATTTCTTGAAGGGTTAAATAAAGACTCTTCCGGACTCCAGATACTTTTAGAAAAAATGAAAGATTTGGAAGTTGGTGGTTCTCGTGGGGTAGCTGCTTTAGCTGCTCTATCTAGTTCTACGAATTTACTTCGTGAACGACAACAACAAAGTAATAAAGCTTTGGAAGAAGCTACTTCACTTACTAATGAGTACAACCTTAAGAATAACAATTTAGCCGCAATGTTAGAAAAAGTTAAAAGAAAAGTTATTGGTATGGTTACTCCAGAGGGGTTTGTTAAGTGGCTAGAAGACTCCGTTACGTGGTTTGCTAAATTCATTGGTGCTGCAGAGGATGCAGATGGTTCTGTAGGTAAATGGAGAAAAACACTTGTTTTTACAGCTAAGATTATTGCGGTGATAACTGCTGCCCTGGTAACTAATGTAGCATGGCAAAAATTAGTTTTGTTATGGACCAACCGTAACACTGCCGGAACGGTATTATACAATGCAGCTGTAAGAGCTCGCGCAGTTGCTGAGGGAATAGCTACTGTTGCAACTCAATCTTATGCTGCTGTGACTATGTTACTAAGTGGTAATTTAAAAGGGGCTGTCCAAGCTCTTAGAATTATGGCTACTACTCTTAAAACCACGCCTTGGGGTTTAGCTTTAGCTGCATTAAGTGCTGTAGTAGTAGCGTATCAAATGTTTTCGGAAGAAGTGACAACTGCCTCTAAGATTCAAAAAAATATTAATGATGTTCATGTAGATGCATTAAAGAGGATTGATAATGAGAAAAGAGAGCTTGAGAAACTTGTAGGTGTTATCAAAGATGAAAATACCTCTATGGAGGATAAAGAAACTTACCTGAAAAGGCTGAATGCAATTATACCAGATCACATAGGATTTATAACTAAAGAAAATATTGCCACTGCTGAAGGTAAAAAGATTCTCGATGCATATACGGAAAGTTTATATAAGAATGCGCGTGCGCGTGCAGCTCAGGCAAAATTTGATGATTTAGCATCGCAAAGAATAGATATTGAAAATACTACCTCTAAAGATTACAATAGTAGTGTAGATAACTTTTTCGAATCTATCTGGAGGAAGTTTGGTGTAGAATCTACTCATATGAAAGATCGTAGTGATGTAGAAGAATTGGTTGCAAAAATGTTAGGTATAGATGCAAAAACAATTGAACGTGTAATTGATAAAGAAACCGGGCAGGTTGTAGGTTATGCCAATAAAAAAGTAGAAAAATTAGTAGCGCAGACTATGGCTGAGAGCGGACTGGATGAAAAAGAGAAGCAGCTACGTGACATTGATGCGCAAATGAAAGCATTAGAAGCTGATATCAAAACCGGTTCTAATGTTTCTTCAGATGGACCGAAAGAAGGAGAGACTCAGGTGATCGACGGGGTTACGTATGTTTATAGAAATGGAAAGTGGGTGCCAATTGTAGTTACGTCTCCAGATGCGCCAAAAGACAATCGATATCTGAAGGGCTTGCAAAAGCAATTGGACGATGCGTATGAGGCTGAGAAAAAGGCTCAAAATGATCGCTTACAATTAATTTCTGATGGTTTTCAAAAAGAAGTATTACTTGAGCAGGAAAATCATAAGAACAAATTACATGATCTGGAAGCTAGGGCTAAAGAACTACAGGACCTAGAAAATCAATTAAATTCAGACTTAGCAGATCCTAGCAAGAAACTAACTTCAGAAGAGCGCTCTACAATAGCCGCTACCAAAGCAGCTATTAAAGAGGAATTAGCTCAAATAAACGATCAAATTGAATCTGAAGAGGCACTGCACCAAAATCGTTTGGGAACTATTTACGCTAATGGAGTGTCGGACGCAGTAAAATTAGCGAAGGAAAAATATGATCGAGAAAAGGTAATCAGAGATACAAATTATGAGGAAGCCTATGCCGCGCTAGAGAATAATAAAAAAGCTCAAAAAGCACTAACAGAAAAATACAATCAAGAGGAACTCAGGGCTCAAGAAGAGTTCTTAAAGAAGCTTCTAAAAGATTATCAGGTCTTACTTGATGATAATGGAACCGGGGGCTTGAATCTTGAATTGTTAACTGAAAAACAGAAACAAGAAATCCTTGATAAAATTGCTGAAATAAAAAAGGCTTTAGCTGAATTAAGAAATAAAGGAGGTGCAGATCCTTTTGCTTCAAAAGGGTTAGATAATAGAGTTGATTTACTGGGAATGACAGCGCAGGATTGGAGTAATTTATTCAATAATTTGAATAAAGGAAAAATTCAATTCGAAGAGCTTTATGCTGTTATAGGCGTTCTTCAAAAGGCATGGAAAACATATAATGATTATATCACCGCTTCAGAGAATGCTAAAATGGCGCAATATGAAGCAAGTCAAACAGCTCAAAAGGAAGCTTTAGATAAACGATTGGCCAATGGTTTTATAAACCAGCGACAATACAATGATCAACTGGAACAGTTAGAAAATGATCTTGATAAAAAGAAAGCTGAATTACAATACAAACAAGCTAAGCGCGAGCGTGATTTAGCTATTGTGTCGGCAATTACAAATACGGCTCAAGGTGTCAGTAAAGCATTAACGCTTGCATGGCCATTGTCTATGGTGGTAGCATCGTTAGTAAGTGCTATGGGACTTGCTCAAGTGGCCACAATTCAAAAACAAACGATAGCTAAAGGTTACGAAGAGGGATTATATCCTGATTACGTGAAGCGTGAGCAGGATGGTAAAATGTTCAAGGCTTCTTATGGTGGTAAAACCAAATCGGGTATAGTAAGTAAGCCTACTTACTTCTTGGCTGGAGAGGGTAGTAAACCTGAAATTGTAATTGATAATAATGCCTTTAGAAAAATGAATCCTGAAGTTAAGGATGCTCTGATTAGGGAGCTACGCGGGGTTAAAGGTTTTGAAAATGGTCTTTATAATGATCATCTAAAACGTTATGAAGTTCCTGTAGGTTCTTCTCCAAAAACATCTAGTAGCAGCTCACCTACCACAGATGCAATACTATTAAAGGTGATGCAGGTAATGGAAGAAAATACCGCTGTAATGAGTGAAATAAAAGAAAGAGGAATTGAAGCTAGAGTTTCAAATAAAGACTATAAATCAATGAAAAATATTGATGAAGGTGTGAAAAATTACAAAAGGATAATTAATAAAAATATAGTGTAATGGGGTATGATCATTTTACTAATAACAAGACATTTTCATTGGCTTCTGTGAATGTGGCTTGTAATAAATTAATAGATTATTTAGAATTAAAATTTGCAGATGAAATCAAGAGGAACAGCATTGGTTTAACGGGTAATTCAGCAAGAGCTTTAACCGGGTTAAATGTAGAAGTTAAATGTATATCCTTTATTACCGCAAGTGAGATGATGTACAAAGATCTTGTAAAGTCGATAGATGATGTACTATCCGGATCGTCAAAATTGGTCTATAAAGATCGAATTCAATACAAGTTAAAAGAGACCTATCTAGAGGTGTGGTTTTCGTCTTCTGCTGTTTCATTTCAAGTATTAAACAATATTCAATATCAAACAATTTCTGAAATCCCTGAAAACATAAACTAATGCCTATACCTATTTCTCCAACTCCTGGTTTTAATCCTTCAGATAACAATGATCTGTATTTTGCTGATTGGGTAGTGCTCCCTTCAGTTTATAATTTAACGTATTCTCAAGGCAATGATAGTCCTGCAGATATCAATGCCGTAATAGGAATTAAAAACTTCATCGCAGATGAGTCTTTCAATTATGATTCATATCGCATAAAATGCGAAACTAATTTCTCCAACGATATTTTTGCAATCGTATCTGGAACTGTTGCTGATACTGGTGAAAATGGATTGCTTTTATCTGAAGCTAATCTAAATACAATTTTAAATATAAATTTCAACGGATTAGGATTGTTGGATGTTGGTGACTATTCACTTACGGTTATTTATAAAGCTTATGGTTTATCTGGAGAAACAGAGGTTTATCTAGAAGAGAAAACCGTATCGGTTAATTTAACGGTAGTGTCTGAAGACACTGCTTATGTAACACCTGTAAATACTTATTTTCAATATTCTGAAGGTGGTTATGGTATTGAAACTATTGTAGTTTCAGCTGAAGGAGATTTTGAAATAAAAGTACCTTCTCAATTTACTTTGACTGCTGAAGGGTTGACATTAGATAATGTTTACCTGACTACAAAAACTTATGTTGGTTCTGGTTCTATGGAAATAAGTGTGAGCGTACTTAATTTACTGTTATTTCAAAATAGCATCACCTTTAATAGCTGCTCTATAAGTAGCAATGGTAATATTTCGAATTTCTATTTTATTAGAAATCAAGAAGAATCAGATCAACCAATGGTTGTTTTTCCGGAAGCTCTAGAATTCGATGTTTTTGAAGGTTCTTCAGTTATAGATCCAAAGGATCTATTTATTTTAACGCAAGAAGATTTTACAGTAGATGTTTTTATAGGCTGGGCATATAGTTCAGTTATTCAAGGAAATGGACCACAAGAAATTCAAGTAGGTATAGTAAGTGCATCTAATTTCTCTGTGGGAAGTTATGAGGGGTATATAACTGTTTCTTCCGGTGGTGATAGTCTACAGGTTCCTATAGTGGTGAATGTGTTGCCGTTTTTTAATACAACTTTTTCGGAAAGTTTAAATTTCACTTTAGATGATCATTATGTAACCGTCAATTCTGTTGAACCAAATTCAATAGTCAATGTGGTTATGTCTATGAAAATTTACAATTATGCGTCATCTTCATATGTAGATAAAATATATAAAGGATCTGTTCCTGTTTTTGGAGGAGAGGCGAAGTTTTATCCTGGTACCATAATAGAAACTGCAATCAAGAAATTAAATGCTCCGGCAGATTATCTCGAAGGATCTATATCAGATCTTGAAGGAGTATTTCCTGTGTATAAACCCGCCAAAGTGTCTATATCACTTGAAGAAATGAATATTGACACTGAAGAAGTGATCAATTCCGGTACTGTTAATAATGTTTTGTGGCTTAAAGGGGTTACTCCGGAAGGCTTTAGTTCTGAAGGAATTCTAGAAGTGACAGATGTTTCTGAGCGTGTTACTATCAATTCCATAGCTACAGTGAGTTTTGCGAAACTTCCTGGTGTCTACCAGATAAAAACATTGGTAAATGATGAGGAGGAATCAATAGAGTATTACAATGCGTCGGATGAGTATGTGTTTACTTTATTAAAGAATTTTAATTCCTATGCTCAAGGAGATGTCATAGAAATTATAATCATGACCGAATTAGGTAACTATACAAAGAAATTTATAGTCTTTCCAGATTCAAAAAACAGTAACCTTATAGCCTGGAGTAATGAATATGGTTGCTTGAAGATTTTTGAATTTACTGGTGACTATACACTGAAAGATGAATTAGACTTTATCTCAAATACTTCATTTAAAAATAATGTTCAGTTTAGTGAAAACTTGGAGATTTTAAAGAACAATATTTTAACTATCAATACAGGATATGTTTTAAGCACCGGTTATGAGATTATCAGTTCTTTAATGTATGCAAAGAAAGTTTGGAAATTGTACCAGGGAAGTTCCAAGGTTCTACTATTGAATAGCACTACTACTGAACTTGAAAATAAAAGTTCAGATCAAGAGCTTTTCTATTATGATGTTGAATTTAAAATAAATGCAGACTATGTTTTTCAGGTTTTCAAATTCTAATTATAATCTAGATCTAAAACATTTTTCAATTACTCAAATTGAAAAAAATTACTGGTTTTACTCTAATTTTTTTACAAAATCCACTTATCCGATTACGATTACTATTGATGATGAATTAGATGAGGCTATGGGGTTTATTTTGGACCATAATTCAACGGAGAAAAAAACATACTTCAATGGTTTGTTCTTTCATGATGGAAAATATGAAAAAGCTGTCATGGACCTAGAAGATTTAGAGGGCAGAAATGCCACGGTGCAAATAATATTTGGTTTTGATGAGCTTCCCAATTGGGATAAGAAGCTTTCTGAATTACCTTTAGATATAATAGATCTGGAAACCAATTTAGCAGATCATGCAGGGACTATAGTAAATCAATCTTGGCCATCGGTAAATTATAATTTCCCGCTATTGCATACAGATGATTTTGATACATCTTCAGAAGAATGGGGAGATTTTTTGGGTAAAATAAATAATTATGTGAATAATCAGTTTGTCCAAAATGTAGTGGATTTAGATGATGGATCAATAAAGAATAAAAACATTCTGCAACCATTACCTCATTTGCTGTACGTTTTGCAGGTGGGATTCCAAAATGCAGGTTACAACCTATCAGGAGATATCCTGAATATCCAGGAGCTTCAGAAAGCTTGGATATATAGTAAGTCCGATTATTATTCAAACACGCGAGAGGATAGTGATGAAGTGGCTGTAATGGTGGAAGATTATGAAACTACTTTTATCTACGCTACTGGTGAAGGCAATTATAATGGCGCATCCTTTTATACCACGATGTGTAAATATTTTCGAACCATAGAATTTCCTATGAATGGCAAATATAAAATTGCAGGGAATGTTCATTCACGGAGATTTCACAGCTATTGCTATACGAGTTTTAAATTTGGAGAAGATCTTCTTCAGGAAATTGAATATGACCATAGTGCTATTGTAGAGTACGATTTAGATGCGATAGATTTTAATGTAGATATTACAGATTTTGAAAATCAAGTTGTACTTATTTCTGTAGAATCTAGATTTCTAACTTCTGCAGTTGATTATTATGAAGATGGTTATATAGTGGATCTAACTGTGACACCTCTTGAAGTTTATGACAATAGTGGTGAAATAGTTCCGGCCTTGTTAGGAGCCAATAAAATAGATTTGACGAAGTGTGTTCCAGATATGACTTTTGGAGCTGCTGTTACTGCTGTTAGAAATTGGTTCAATTTATCATTAGAGATTGAAGGATCAGATATCTTGATGAACTTTATAACTAAACAGGTAAATAAGTCGTCAGCAATAGATCTGTCTAATTTTGAGGTCAAAGCTCCAGTAAGAAAATTTAATAAGGGCTTATCATGGGAATTAAAATTTAAGGATGTAGATAGCTATGAGTATTCCTTTACAAGTATATTTTATAGTGAAAATGGTATAGAAACTTCTGGTTACAGTTTAACCGATAAAACAACTGAGGTTACTATAGACGCACTTCCTCTTCCATTATCTTTTAAAACCAATACAACTAGTGCATATACTGTTATTGATGGAACAGATCGTCTATGCTTGGTTTTGTATGATGGCTTGGTTTCAGATAAAAATCAAAGTTTGGATTCTTCATCATTGTTGGTTCCTGCAGTGTTTAATAATTATTGGAAAAATTGGTTAAAAAATAGAATTAATTCTGTTTCCTATCAATGGAGCTTTAAGGCTTCAATGATGGATGTAATTAATCTTTCTAACAAATCTGTAATTTTCGCATATAATAGATTCCATTTGGTAAATACAATTGAAAAAACAAACGAAACCTTAATGACCTATGAAATAGAATTGGAGCTTGAGTCTATTTGATTTTTATGAGTTTTTCTAGAAACTTCAGATCTGTGTTTGCTTCCACTCGGGTTATATGAGTATAAATCATGGTCTCTTTAATATCGCTATGTCCTAGTAATTGCTGGAGGTGTTCTACTTTGCCTCCGGCAATTAAAAAGTTTGTTGCAAAGGTGTGTCTAGCAACATGAAAAGAAACTTTCTTTTTTATGTTGCTATTAATCATGATTTTTTTGATTTCCTTGTTTGAAAATTGATTAGTCAGTTTATTTTCAAAAATTAGAGGGTATTTACAAATTTCAATTGCTTGTTCTATTAATTGAATTCTTTGCAACTTTTTAGTTTTTTTAGCCGTAAATGAAATAAAGCCTTCTTGAATATCTCTACGCTCTATATTCATTACATCCGAAAATCTCAACCCTGTATAGCAACTAAAAAGAAAGTATCCAAGCACTAGCTTTTGCGAAGGATTTATAAATTTAGATAAGAAGTATTCGTGTAGTTTTATAACTTCTTTTGGAGAAAGATATGTTTTGTTTCCATTAGTATTACCTCCTTTGACATCACGTGGATCTATTTTTAGTTTTATTCCATTTTTAGAAGCTAAAAAGAGGTATTTTTTAATCACTTTAATGTTACTATTTATAGTGGTGTCGTTTTGCTTCTTCTTCTTGTAAAACTTTCTATAATCTGAGAAAAAATCAAAATCTATATCTGAGAAAAGCAGCTCCTCTTTTATCTGTTTTACTTTGTTATAGACAGCCAAGTGTCTTTTGTAAGTTCCTGGAGCAAGAATAGGTCTTTCCTCTTCTATAGCATGTTTCATAAAAGCACAAAAATTGACTCTGGGCATACCTTCTTGAAGTTCTTTTCTAAGAGTCGCCGGAGTTAATTGTCGTTCACTAAGTCGGTAAGTAGTCTTTATACTAGTGAGTTTTCCAGAAATATTATCCAGAATTAAATTTATGTCCATTGTAGCGGGAGTTGTTCCCTTGAGTCGCTGTTTTTTCTTATCCCATTTTTTCTTATTCACGAAAATTTTCAAAGGGATCCTTTCTCTCTGATCACCATGAGTAATTGAAAGGTATACGTGAGACAGTCCATCTTTATTAACGGTCTGTCGTACATAAAATCTAGTATTCATTGACACATAAAATTTCTTTGTGTCAATCAGTGTGTCAAAAATTTGATCTTGTGTCAAAAATTTCATTAGAAAAACGCTTATAAGTTAAACTTAACAAGTTGCTTATTAGTGTTTTATGTATTTGGTAGTGCTTAATGAAACTTTGACTAGTGACCCCGGAGGGATTCGAACCCCCAACCCTCAGAGCCGAAATCTGATATTCTATCCAGTTGAACTACGGAGCCTTAATTACCTTTATTTAGGATAATTGTTTTTTAACTATGGTAGAAATGGTTTTACCATCTGCTTTCCCTGCCAATTCGCTAGAAGCCATCCCCATTACTTTCCCCATATCTTTCATGCTCTCTGCTCCGGTTTTTGCTATAATTTCATTTATAACTTTTTCCACTTCTTCTTCAGAAAGTTGTTCTGGTAAAAACTGTTCTATTACAGCAGCTTGTGCAACTTCTGGCTCTGCTAAATCTGCTCTTCCCTGCTCCGTATAAATAGCAGCGCTATCTTTACGTTGCTTTACAAGTTTTTGTAACATTTTGATTTCTTCATCCTCTGAAAGTTCTTTAGAACCTGCTTCGGTTTGCGCTAACAAAATAGCCGATTTTATAGCTCTTAATGCTTCTAACGCTACTGAATCTTTTGCTTTCATGGCTGCTTTCATGGCAGTCATCACATCTGCTTGTAAACTCATCTTTTTAATTTTTTGAATTGCGAAATTACTAATTTTTTACTGATAACTCGTCTTTTTAAAAAGCTATTTTTATCCTTCAAAGGGAACAAAAAAAGCCCAAAGCATTACACCCCGGGCTTTCTTTATATAACTAGATAAAATTAATCTACATTGTCATGAAGAAAGGAATTGTTGCTACGTAACTGCAACTCATCATTACTATCTTTACTCAAAGATAATCTAGAGGCATTGCTAATAGTTGGTTGCGGATTTAAGTCAATCCCCATTCTTTTATACGCTGGCTCCTTCTCTATTTCTTCTATTTTGTTAATATTATTATTAAACTTATAGTTGAAATCTTTCAGTTTTCTTCTACGCTCATCTGCTCTGCTTCTAAGTGTATCTGAAATTGGAATATTGAAAGGATCTACATCATCCTGTTCTTGTTCCTGAACAACTTCTTGCGCTACTGTTTTCTTTTCAAAAACTATAGACTCCTCTTTTTTCTGAATTGGTTTTGCAGGCTCTTTCTTAACTTCTGGCTGAACCTGAGATTGTGGCTTTGCATTTTCCAACTCAGCTTCAAAATCCATATAATCTTCCAAGCTATAACGAATTTCTCCGTCTTCGTTAGCTGTTGGAGGAACTACTTCTAAAGCTTCTTTTACTTCAATTTCTTCTGTTTCTTCCGAAAGATCAAACATGATTACATTCTCCTTTTCGTCTTCCATTTGAGCCACCGCATCATCTATTTCATCTTCCTCGAAAGGCATATCGAAACTCAATACAAATTGATCTTTTTCTCCCTCAACTTCTGGCTCTACATTTTCTTCGATTGAATTGATTTGCGCCGTATCTACAATCACAAAATCATCTTCTTCTAGAAAAGAATATTCAGATTTTTGCTCAAAAGATTCGTGCGCTACTACATCAATTTCTTTTACTTCATCTGTAGTTGATACATAACCGTCAAAAGTAGGCACAGGCTTCACAACCTCTTCCTCTACTTCTTCTTCCAAAGTATGCTTGATTACTTTTACTTCCTCCTCTACAGGAGCTTCTTGAACAACTGCATCCTGAGCATTTGGAGTTTCTTCAGCTATTGGAGCATCTACTTTTTCAATTTGATACGTAGAAGCCGTTGCTTTTGGAGACAAGCTTTGAGTAGCTCTCTGCTCATCTTCCAACGTATGAATTATCTTTTTTGCTTCAACATTTACAATATCATGCTGCTGCTCTAGGTTAAAACCCGTAGCAATGACGGTTACAGCAATGGCATCTCCCAAACTGTCATCTTCACCAACCCCCATAATGATGTTGGCACTATGCCCTGCTTGATCTTGGATATGATCATTGATTTCACCAATCTCATCAATAGTAATTTCTTCTGCTCCGGAAACAATAAGCAATAAAACATTTTTAGCACCTGCAATTTTGTTGTCGTTTAACAATGGAGAATCCAATGCTTGAACAATTGCTTCCTGTGCTCTATTAGTCCCTGTCGCTTGTGCAGATCCCATAATGGCCGTACCACTATTAGATAACACGGTTTTTGCGTCGCGAAGGTCAATGTTTTGTGTATAGTGATGTGTAATAACTTCGGCAATACCACGCGAAGCCGTAGCCAACACTTCATCTGCCTTGGAGAAACCAGCTTTAAAACCAAGGTTACCATACACTTCTCTTAATTTATTATTATTGATAACAATAAGAGAGTCTACATGTTTACGTAAATTCTCGATACCTTTTTGAGACTGCTCATTACGCATTTTCCCTTCGAACATGAAAGGCATGGTTACAATCCCAACGGTAAGAATATCAAGATCTTTTGCAAGTTTTGCTATCACCGGAGCTGCACCAGTACCAGTACCTCCACCCATTCCGGCAGTGATAAAAACCATCTTGGTATTGGTATCTAACATTGTTTTAATCTCTTCCAGACTTTCAATAGCCGCTTGTTCTCCAACATCAGGATTTGCACCTGCTCCGAGACCTTCGGTAAGTGAAACTCCTAATTGAATTTTGTTTGGAATAGAACTGTTTTGCAATGCCTGAGCGTCGGTATTACAAATTACAAAATCCACTCCTTTAATCCCTTGTTGAAACATGTGGTTGATAGCGTTGCTACCGCCACCACCTACACCTATAACCTTGATTACGTTACTTTGGTTTTTTGGTAAATCGAACGAAATGTTTCCGAAATCTGTGTTGTTCGTCATACTTTTCTTTTTCTGGTTTATTCTGCGTTATCTAAAAAATCTTTTAACCGATCGGTAAACTTATCCAAGAACGATTTTTTTCTTGTTTTGTCATCCGACGTGTTTGAGGTTCTCTCTTCTGGTTCCGGTTGAATATTTGTTGGTTGTTGTGGTGTTTCTTCTATTTCTGGTACTTCTTGCGTTGGAATTTCCTCTTCCACTTCTTCCAGCTCTTCTACCACTGGTTTCAGTTTGTTATTTTCCAATGCTTTCATTACCAAACCTACTGCCGTAGCATATACAGGACTTGCCACATCTGAATCTGAATTACCCGCCAAATGTTCGTTTGGATATCCTATTCTGGTATCCATTCCTGTAATATATTCTACCAATTGTTTTAAGTGCCTTAGCTGGCTTCCGCCACCGGTTAAAACAATTCCCGCAATAAGTTTTTTCTTTTGTTCTTCATGCCCATAGTTTTTAATCTCTACAAAAACTTGTTCTATGATCTCAACAACTCGCGCATGAATAATTTTTGATAAATTTTTAAGCGTAATCTCTTTTGGCTCTCTACCTCTTAAACCAGGAATAGATACAATCTCATTATCCTTATTTTCTCCCGGCCAAGCCGAACCAAACTTTGTTTTTAACAACTCTGCTTGCTTCTCTATAATAGAACAGCCTTCTTTAATATCTTCAGTAATTACATTTCCTCCAAAAGGTATTACTGCGGTATGGCGAATGATTCCATCTTTAAAAATGGCTAAATCTGTGGTTCCACCTCCTATATCTATCAAAGCAACTCCTGCTTCTTTTTCTTCCTGACTCAAAACTGCGTTTGCAGAAGCTAATGGTTCTAAGTTGATACCGCCAAGCTCTAACCCAGCACTCTTCACACATCTACCTATATTTCTAATAGACGAAACCTGACCTACTACCACATGAAAATTGGCTTCCAATCTTCCACCATACATTCCAATTGGTTCTTTAATCTCTGTTTGTCCGTCTACTTTATATTCTTGCGGTAAAACGTGTATTATTTCTTCTCCAGGTAGCATCACTAGTTTGTGAACCTGATTACAAAGTGCTTCGATATCTGAATCATCGATCACGTCATCAAAACCAGGCCTGGTTATATAATCACTATGCTGTAAACTACGAATGTGTTGCCCTGCAATACCTACTACCACATCTTCAACTTCTATCCCTGCCGCACTTTCTGCTTCTTGTACTGCTTGCTGAATAGATTGAATAGTTTGAGTAATGTTATTGACAACACCTCTGTGAACGCCTAAACTTTTAGACTTGCCGATACCTAAAATCTCAATCTTTCCATATTCATTTTCGCTACCAACCATTGCCACGATCTTCGTGGTTCCTATATCTAATCCTACTGCGTAATTTTTGTGTTCCATACTTTATTTTTTGGTGCACACTACTTGATTGCCGTATTTTAAGTTCACCCAGCTATACTGATCTAAACTTTTATCTTTAAGCGCCTTTTGATAAAAGGCTTTTAGTTTCTTTATTTTATATTTCAAGTTGGTCTCGTCACCCAACATAACTTCAAAATCATCTGAACGCATTCTTAAAAAATATCCTTTTGGAGCAATTTTTACTCCTACAATATTTTCCTTTAAAAAATCATCCTGCGCTATTTCGCGAACGATTTTAAAAACTGATTTTTGATTGTCTGCAGTGATTTTACCTTCTACCAACGGAACTCTTGCCGAGTGATACTGCGACAAAGGCATCAATTCACCTTCATCATCTATGTAAAATGATGACTTACCAACTACTCTTGCCAAAGGCTTTCTTTGCTGAACAATTGCTTTAAGTTCCCCACTTACAGAAACATACACATCTGCCTTTTTCACCATTTGGTTATTAGACAGAATACGCTCTAATTTATTCAAATCTAAACCTTCTTTTGTTACATTCGTAACATTTTCGTGACTTTGTACCAACAATTTATTAACAGCCTCTTCCGTTATAAAAAGGTTTTGATCTCCTGCAAATGTCACTTCAACATCCTTAAGATTTCTACGTTGATTTCTTCCATCAGAAAAAGCAAAGAGCGAAAAGAAAAGCACCAACGCAACTACAATTTGTATGTATGGTTTTAACTTTTTCATGCAAATGCTTTTTTGATTCTTGAAACCTCATTTCCTATATCTCCAGCTCCGGCCGTAACCAAAACTTCTAATTCTTTTTCTTTTAAAATTGAAATCAATTCTTCTTTAAACACTACTTTTTTACAGTCGTTTTCAATCTTAGAAAGTAACCATTGAGAAGTGATCCCAGCAATTGGTTCCTCTCGTGCAGGATAAATATCTAACAGCAATACTTCGTCAAACTTTGATAATTCTCTTGCAAACTCATCAGCAAAATCTTTGGTTCTACTAAACAAATGTGGTTGAAAAACTAACGTCACTTTTTTTCCTGGATACATTTCTCTTACTGCCTGATGTAGTGCCGCTATCTCTGTTGGATGGTGTGCATAATCATCTACATACACCAAATTCTCCTTCTGAATTTGATATGTAAACCTGCGCTTTACACCTTTAAACGTTTTAAGAGCATTTACGAGGCGACCGGTTTTAGGGGACTTTATCTGAGTCGCCATCGCAAATGCCACTAATGCGTTTAACAAATTGTGTTTCCCAGGTTTGTTAAACTCTACACCAGAGAATGTTTCTATTGGTGTAACCAAATCAAAGCAGTAGGCTCCGTTTTGTATTGTGATATTTTTGATACAGTAATCGGAATCATCTTCCAACCCGTATGTATAGCCACTTAAAGCCAAACCACTTTTTACAAACAACTTACCCCCCGGTTTTATTTTTGTTGTAAACTCTTTAAACGAATCTACTATTCCCTGTTCATCTCCATAGATATCTAAATGATCTGCTTCTACAGAAGTGATACACGCCACATCTGGCGACAGCTGTAAAAACGATCTATCGTATTCATCTGCTTCTACTACAGAATACTCGGTTCCTGAAGAAATGAAATTGGTATTATAGTTTTCTGAAATACCTCCTAAAAATGCTGTTACACTAGCTCCACTTTCATATAACAAATGGCCTAAAATAGCCGTAGTTGTAGTTTTTCCATGAGTTCCGGCAACAGCCAAACAAAAAGAATTCTTGGTTATAAAGCCTAATACTTCTGCTCGCTTACACACTTGAAAACCTTCATTTTTGAAGAAATTGAGTTCAGCATGCGTTTTAGGAACTGCCGGCGTAAACACCACTAAAGTATTTTCAGGATTTTTAAATTCTTCAGAAATTTTAGCAATTGAATCTTCAAAATGCACAGGAATGTTTAATTCCGATAACATTTCTGTTACATCAGATGGCGTTTTATCGTACCCAGCTACATTCTTTCCATTCATATGAAAATAACGAGCAAGATTTGACATTCCGATTCCTCCGATGCCGATAAAATAAACGTTATGTACTGTATCTAAATTCAATTCAACAATTGCTTAATTTCTTCTACAATATCTTTTGTTGCGTTTGGTAACGCTAATGTTTTTATGTTTTCTGAAAGTGATTTTTGATAGGTTTCATCAGTGATCAACGTATCGAATTTGGTTTCAAATTCAGTATCAAGTTCAGTTTCTTTAATTAAAATAGCCGCATTTTTTTCTGCAATAGCTAAGGCATTTTTGGTTTGATGATCTTCTGCCACATTTGGTGACGGAATGAAAATCGTAGGTTTTCCCACAATACAAAGTTCACTTACCGAACTTGCTCCTGCTCTGGAAATAATTACATCTGCCGCTGCATAAGCTAAATTCATTTCTTTTACAAATGGTAAAACTTGTACATTTTCATTAGCATTATACTTTTCATATTCTGCAGCATACAATTTTCCACATTGCCAAAGAATTTGAACACCTTGTTGCTGAAAGAAATTCAATTCTTTTTCTATCAATTGATTGACTCTTCTTGCACCTAAGCTACCACCAAGAATCAAGACTGTTTTCTTTGTTGCATCCAAATTGAAGAATTGTAATGCTTCAGTTCTTTTGCTATCCACTTCTAACAAATCTTGACGTACAGGATTTCCTGTTTTCACGATCTTTTCAGCTGGAAAAAATCGATCTAATTTATCATAAGCAACACAAATTTTCTTTGCTTTTGCTGCCAACATCTTGTTGGTAATCCCCGGAAACGAATTTTGCTCTTGCACTACACAAGGCACTCCTGCCGATGCCGCCATTTGCAATAACGGTCCGCTTGCAAAACCTCCGGTTCCCACCGCCAAACTAGGCTGAAAACGCTTTACTATTTTTCGTGCTTTCCATAAACTACACATGAGTTTAACTGGAAATAATAAATTCTTTAACGTTAGCTTTCGTTGTAAACCGGCAATCCACAAACCTTCGATTTTGTAACCAGCTTGCGGCACTTTTTCCATCTCCATTTTATCCTGAGCTCCTACAAACAAAAATTCAGCATCAGGAAACTGACGCTTCAACTCGTCTGCAATGGCAATCGCCGGATAAATATGTCCGCCGGTTCCTCCTCCTGATATAATAAACTTATAATTGCTCACTTAAAACTTCTAACGGATTTAATTCATCTTCGCCTTCATTTAACAAAGACGATAACTCTTCTTGCTCTTTTACTTCTTCTCTTTTTGCACTTACACTTAACACGATTCCAAGTGCCAAACACGTCATCCAAATAGAGGTACCTCCACTACTAATCAATGGTAATGTTTGTCCTGTAACCGGAAATAATTCTACCGCTACCGCCATATTGATAAATGCCTGAAAAACTATTGGCATTCCAACTCCTATCACTATCAATTTACCGAAAACAGTATCTGATTTTTGCGCTACAATGACTATTCTAAACAATAGAAATAAATAACTCAACAATAATATTGAAGCGCCAATCATGCCATATTCCTCCACGATAATTGCATAAATAAAATCGGAACTAGATTGTGGCAAAAAGTTTTTCATAACACTTTTACCAGCCCCAACACCTGCAATTCCACCTGTTGCAATGGCTATTTTTGCTTTTTCTATCTGATAATCTTCCATGGTATCGCTACCATCAGAAAAATTTTCAATTCTACTAATCCAAGTATCTACACGGTTTGGAAAAACTCCTGGAAATGCTTTCGCTGCCAAAATGAATATTGTTAAACACAAAACTCCAGCACCCACAATTCCCGCTAAATATTTGATAGGATATCCACCTAAAAAACACAACACACAAACCATGAAAAATATAATGGCTGTTGTAGAAAAGTTAGCTGGTAAAATACAAGCTAAAATCATTCCTACCGGCAACCACAATGGAAGCAGACTTTCTTTAAAAGTCACTTCTTTATCTTTATTTTTTGCCAAATATCTTGCTACATACATCATAATCACTACAAAGGCGAGCGTAGACGTTTGGAACGACATCCCAACAATTGGAATACGAATCCAACGAGCCGCATTAGCTCCTCCAATAGTAGTTCCTTGCGCAAGGGTAACCACAAGCAATACAATCACCAAAGGCACCAATAAGATTGAAATACCTTTAAAATATCTATAAGGAATTTTGTGTATTGCGTACATGATAATCACACCTAAAAGCAATAAAAAGGCATGTTTCAGCAAATATCCTATAGTGGTTCCTGTACCAACAACATACACCAAGTTGGTACTAGCACTATAGACCGGTAAAAATGAAAACAAGCCCAGCAAGGCAACCACTGCCCAAATAGCTTTATCTCCTTTTACGTTTTTAAATAATTGCTGCATTTATAATATTCTCTTATAAATTTCTAACTGCTTCTTTAAATTGTCTTCCGCGATCTTCGTAGTTTTCAAAAAGATCAAAACTTGCACACGCTGGCGATAACAAAACGTTATCTCCTTTCTCAGCAATTTTGTATGCTATTTTCACAGCATCACTCATAGAAGTAGTTTCTACAACCACATCTACCACTGCTCCAAAAGCATCAATAATTTTAGCATTGTCAAGTCCTAAACAGATAATTGCTTTTACTTTTTCTCTTACCAATGGCATTAAGGAAGCATAATCATTTCCTTTATCTTGCCCACCAACAATCCAAACTGTTGGCGATGTAACACTGTCTAAAGCAAAAAAAGTAGAGTTAACATTGGTAGCTTTTGAATCGTTAATGTATTGTACATTTTGAATTTTCAATACTTTCTCCAACCTATGTTCTACACCCTGAAACGTCTCCATACTCTCTCTAATCGTCTGCTTTCTAATCTTCAACAACTGCGCAACAGTAGAAGCCGCCATGGCATTCTTGGTGTTGTGCTTTCCTTCTAACGCTAATGTGTCTTTTGACATGGTAAAAACTGAATTATCTATTTTTGTTATAATATTTTCTTGTTGTAAAAACGTTCCTTGTTCTAATTCTTTTTCTATTGAAAATGGAAGCAGCGTTGCTTTCACTTTATGCTTACTCAACCAATCAGAAATCACTTCATCATCTGCATCGTAAATCAAGAAATCCTCTGAAGTTTGATTCATTGTGATCTTGAATTTCGCTTCGATATAATTTTCAAATTGATAGTTATATCTATCCAAATGATCTGGCGTAATATTTGTGATTACTGCAATGTGCGGTTTGAAATCATGAATATCATCTAACTGAAAACTACTAATCTCTAGCACATAGGTATCAAAATCTGCTTCAGCAATCATTTGCGCAAAACTGTCACCAATATTCCCTGCCATTCCTACATTCAATCCGCCATTTTTCAGGACGTGATTGGTAAGCATGGTTGTAGTGGTTTTTCCGTTACTTCCGGTAATTCCCACTAGGGTCGCATTGGTATACTTCGAAGCAAACTCTATTTCTGAAACAATTGGAATTCCCGCGGTACGAATGGCTTTCACCATAGGTACTTTGTCTGGAATCCCCGGACTTTTCATTACCAAATCTGCCGCTAGGATTCCCTCTTCAGAATGCTGAGATTCCTCCCATTCAATATTAAAATTTGTAAGAGCGTTTTTATATTTTTCTTTAATAATGCCTTTGTCTGAAACAAAAACATCAAAACCTTTTTTCTTTCCTAAAATGGCAGTTCCTACACCACTTTCGCCACCACCAAGCACTACCAGTTTTTGCATTTATCGAAGTTTTAAGGTTACAATGGTTAACACTGCCATTAAAATTCCGATGATCCAAAAACGAGTTACTATTTTACTTTCATGATAGCCCTTCTTTTGATAATGATGATGCAATGGAGCCATGAGAAAAATTCGTCGGCCTTCGCCATATTTCTTCTTGGTGTATTTAAAATAACTCACCTGAATCATTACCGATAAATTCTCTGCAAAAAAGATGGCGCATAGTAATGGAATCAATAATTCTTTACGAATAGCAATTGCAATTACTGCAATGATTCCGCCTATAGTTAAACTTCCTGTATCGCCCATAAATACTTGAGCAGGAAATGTATTGTACCACAAAAATCCAACGAGCGCCCCAGCAAATGCCGCTATAAATACGGTGATTTCACCCGCTCGAGGAATGTACATGATGTTTAAATAATCTGAGAAAATGATGTTACCAGAAACCCAAGCAAACACACCTAGTGTAACAACCATAATAGCCGAAGAACCTGCAGCAAGTCCATCAATTCCATCCGTTAAATTTGCTCCGTTTGAAACGGCTGTCACAATAAAAATGACTATTGGAATGAATATCAACCAAGCATAATCTGCTAAATCATCGCTCATCCAAGTTAAGATACTTGCGTAATCAAACTCATTATTCTTTAAAAATGGAACTGTAGTTTTGGTAGATTTTTCAGCTTGATAAAAGCGAGCTGCATTATCATCTGAAGTTGTAGTATTTTCTTCAATCTGAACAATTTCATCCGCAGGTAATTTTTGACGCATCAAAACACCCGGATGAAAATAAAGCGTAACACCAACAATAACTCCGATTCCTATTTGTCCTGCAATCTTAAATTTCCCTTGTAAACCTTCTTTATCTTTTTTGAAAACTTTTATGTAATCATCTACAAAACCAATAACCCCCATCCAAACGGTGGTTGCAATCAATAAAATGGTGTACACATTATCCAACTTTGCGAATAACAATACCGGAATCAACGTAGCTCCAATAATAATTAAACCTCCCATGGTTGGCGTACCAGCTTTTTCACTTTGACCTTTTAAACCAAGATCGCGTACTGTTTCACCAATTTGAAGTTTTCTAAGATAATCGATCACTCGTTTACCGTAAATGGTAGATAACAACAAGGAAAAAATAATAGCCATTGCCGCTCTAAAAGAGATATACTGAAACACTCCCGCGCCTGAGAGATTGTATTGTTTGTCTAAATAATCAAATAAATAGTAAAGCATTGGTCTTTATTTATCCAGCTGTTTTAATAATTCTTTCACGACTTTTAAATCGTCAAAATCTGTTTTCACTCCTTTGATTTCCTGATAGGTTTCGTGCCCCTTTCCGGCAATCAAAATAATATCGTTTGGTTCCGCCATTTGACAAGCCGTTTTTATTGCTTGTTTTCTATCTAAAATGGATATCGTTTTCTTGAAATCGGTTGGTTGCACTCCCGTTTCCATTTCGTCTATAATGGTTTGCGGGTCTTCATTCCTAGGATTATCCGAAGTAAAAATGGCTTTTGAACTTTTGCTTGCTGCAATATTTGCCATTTTTGGTCGCTTTGTTTTATCTCTATTCCCTCCACAACCCACAACGGTGATCAGATTCTCATTCTTAGTTCTGATATCGTTAATAGTTCCTAACACATTGTCTAAAGCATCTGGCGTATGCGCATAATCTACAATAGCCGTAATGTTGGTTTCTGAAACTATATACTGAAAACGCCCGCTCACACTTTCTAACTCACTTACCAAGCGTAAAGCTTCCATTTCTTCCAACCCTAATAAATCTGCTGTTGCAAAAATTGCCAACAGATTGTATGCATTGAAAGAACCGATTAACTTAGACCAAACTTCATTGTCTTCAATTTTCATTAATAATCCTGAAAATTGATTCTCTAAAATTTTAGCATTGTAATCGGCATATGATTTTAAAGCGTATGTTTTTTTATTGGCTTTGGTGTTTTGCAACATTACCAATCCGTTTTTATCATCAACATTTACCAATGCAAAAGCATTTTTTGGAAGTTGATCAAAAAACGATTTTTTCACATCTCTGTATTCCGCAAAAGTTTTATGATAATCTAAATGATCATGAGACAAATTGGTGAAAATTCCACCAGCGAAAACTAATCCGGCGGTTCTACGTTGATGAATTCCGTGTGAACTTACTTCCATAAAGCAATATTCAACCCCGGCATCATTCATCATTTGTAAATATTTATTGATGCTAATAGGATCTGGCGTTGTATGCGTTGCAGGAAATTCTTCATCTCCTACCAAAACTTTTACCGTTGAAAGTAAACCAACTTTAAAACCAGCTTTGGTAAATAATTGATGTAGCAAAGTAGCAACAGTAGTTTTACCATTTGTCCCCGTAACGCCAACTAATTGTAAATTTTCAGATGGATTTCCAAAAGCATTAGAAGCCATTATAGCTAGTGCTTTGTGAGAATCTGCCACCTGAACATAGGTTACGCCATTCACCATGACTTCTGGTAATTTTTCGCAAACTACAGCAACAGCCCCTTGGTTCACTGCTCTTTCTATAAAAGCATGACCATCTGAAACAGTTCCTTTGATAGCTACAAAAACATCGTCTAACGAAACTTGACGGGAATCAAAATGCAATTGATTTACTGGCACAGCAGTAGCACCCGAAACCGCTTCGATACTTACTTTATACAATATGTCTTTCAACATCATCATGATAATGTGAGTACTATTTTTTTGTTAGACTGAATCATTTCTCCTGCTTGAACCGACTGATTGGCAACTTTTCCGTTTCCTTTAACTTCAACTTGTAAACCTAAATTCTCAAGAATAGAAATTGCATCCATACCTACCATTCCTTTTACATTTGGAATAGTTTTATATTCGGTTTGAGCTTTTTTATAGTAATCTTCGTAATTCGCGAGAGTCTCTTCGTTCACCTTGTTGAGATCATCAATAGTATCAATCAAAGGAGAACTGGTATAAATTTTTTGAGCTACTTTTTTAAACACAGGCCCCGATACATCTGCTCCGTAATATCCTATACTCTTATCCGGTTCATGAATCACCACAATACAAGAATACTTTGGATTGTCTGCCGGAAAAAACCCAGCAAAAGACGATATATAATTTAGCTTGCTTTTATCTCTATAATCTTTTTGACAAGTTCCTGTTTTACCAGCCATTGAAAAGTTTGGAGAATACAACCTGTGACCCGTTCCGTGATCTTTTTCAACAACATCTTTCAGCAACTGTTTTACTTTATCTACAGTTTCTTGCGAACAGATTTTGGGATTAATTACTTCCTTATCAAATTTTGAAACTGACTTATTCCACTCCTTCACCTCTTTAATCAAACGCGGTTTTACCATTTCGCCATTATTGGCAATAGCGTTGTAAAACGTTAAGGTTTGCAACGGCGTAATTTTAACTCCATACCCAAAAGCCATCCATTCCAAAGCAATACCACTCCAGTATTTATCTCCCGGATGTGGAATTCTAGGAGTTCCTTCTCCTTTAATAGATAAACCCAAAGGCTGCGCCACATTCATAGCATCTAACCGATTCACAAAACGTTTTGGATCATCCGAAAACTTTTCGTGAATTGTTTTTACAATTCCGGTATTAGAAGAAACTTGAAAAGCTTCGGCCAAAGAAATTTTTCCGTAACCACCATGATGTGAATCGCGAACCGATTTACCATAATATTTAATTACACCTTTTTCGGTATCTACCATATAACTGGTATCCACAACTTTCTCTTCAAGAGCAGCAGTTACTGCCATTAATTTAAACGTTGAACCAGGTTCATGTGCTTCTCCAACAGCATAGTTTTTCTTTTCATAATATGATCCGTCACTAGAACGACCAAGATTTGAAATGGCTTTGATTTCTCCGGTAGCCACTTCCATCACCACTACACTTCCATGATCTGCTTTGTATTTTTCAAGTTGTTCCAGCAATGCATGGTGGGCGATATCTTGAATACCTATATCAATCGTTGAAATAACATCGTAACCATCTCTTGGTTCTACTTCATTATTATCATTGATAGGTTTCCAAAGACCTTTTGCTATTTTTTGTTTCCAGCGGTGACCAACTTCTCCATCTAAGTATGCTGCGCAAGATTGCTCTAAACCAACAGGTTTCACAACTCCGTCACTGGTCATTCTGTAATACCCAATACTACGTTTTGCAATAGAACCTAACGGATATTCTCTCACGGTACGTTGCTCCGTAATTACACCTCCTTTATATGCACCAAGATTGAAAAGTGGAAAATTTTTCAATCTCATGTATTCTGAATAACTTAAATTTCTAGCAATCAAATAATAGCGGTTTTTATTCCTCCTCGCCTTACGTAATCTTTGTTGTAAACCAGCACTATTTTTTCCAAGCATCTTTCCTAAAGAATCGGACAATGCTTTGACATGTTTTTCGAAATTTGCGTTGGAAGAAGTAACCGCATCAAAATGGACATCATACCTAGTAACCGAAGTTGCCAGTAAACTTCCATCATCGGAATACAGATTACCTTTATTTGGTTGAATTGTGAAGTTTTTAACGGTACGTTGTTCTGCAAGCTCGCGGTATTTAGCGCCGTCAACAGTTTGGATAACTATCAACTTTACAAACACAGCCATAGCTAGCAAAAACATACATCCTGCTACCACGTACAATCTGTTCACTATGCTTTTATCGGTTACTGCCATGTACTTGTTACTTCACTCTTATTTTCTTTGGCGGATTTTCTGAAGGAGCTAATCCCATATCCGCTACTTTTTCTCCTACTTTTGATTCTAATTTTAGTTGTTGCAAGCGAGATCTGGTATCTACAAACTCACTTCGCAACTCTTGCACTTGCTCATTCATTTTTGCTATGAGATGCACTTTTTGATCTGCACTGTGCGAACTGCTAATCATAACTACGGCGAGCAGCGATATAAACAACATAAAACGCCAGGTTTTACCAGCTTCTCTACTAATAAGAAACTTACCTTTTAATATGTCTAACAACCCGTTTTTCATACACGTTCTGCTATTCTAAGTTTTGCACTTCTAGCTCTGTTATTTTGACTTATTTCTTCTGCTGAAGGAACAATTAAACCTCCTACCTTTTTAAAAGGAACATCCACATTACCGTAGAAATCTTTTTCAGCATGCCCTTCAAACTTACCATCTCTAATGAAGCGTTTTACCAAACGATCTTCTAAAGAATGATAACTTATCAAACTCAATCTCCCGCCTTCATTTAAAAGATCTGGAGTTTGCAATAAGAATTCTTCTAAGACTTCCATTTCTTGATTTACCTCAATACGAATTGCCTGGTAAACCTGTGCTAAAATTTTATTCTCTTTATGTTTTGGTAAAAACCTTGCGATCACCTGTTTCAGTTCTGCTCCTGTTTTTATTGAATTTTGCAATCTTGCCGCTACAATGGTTTTTGAAATTGCGTAGGCATTTTTCAATTCACCATATACCGAAAACATTTTTCGCAAATCTGCCTCGTCATATTCGTTTATCACTGTAAAAGCCGAGATCTCACTTTGCTGATTCATTCGCATATCTAAATCTGCATCAAAACGTGTGGAAAATCCACGCTCCGCTACATCAAACTGATGCGATGACACACCGAAATCTCCAAGTATTCCATCTACTTTTTTGATTCCATGAAATTTCAAAAAACGCTTGATATATCTAAAGTTTTGACTCACCAACATAAACCTATCATCTTCCGGAACATTTGCTAACGCATCTTCATCTTGATCAAAACCAATCAATCTACCATTTGACCCCAATCTTTTCAATATTTCTCTGGAATGACCACCGCCACCAAAAGTCACATCAACGTACACACCATCTTCTTTGATAGCGAGCCCGTCAACAGTTTCTTTTAACAATACCGGATTATGATAATTCGTCTCCACCTATATCTCCCATTACTTCTTCGGCCAATTCTGCAAAGTCACCTGTTGCATCATCAATAGCCTGTTCATATTTCTCTTTATCCCAGATTTCAATGATATTCACCGCAGAAGAAAGAACAATCTCTTTTGAAATTCCTGCGAACGTCACCAAATCTTTCGGAATTAAAAATCTACCTGTAGCGTCTACTTCCACTATTTTAACACCGGCAGTAAACCTTCTAATGAAGTCGTTATTCTTTTTATTAAAGCGATTAAGTTTTCCAATTTTTAGCATCATTGCATTCCATTCTTCCATAGGATACAATTCCAAACAATTTTGAAAAACGGCACGTTTAACGACAAATCCATGCTGAAGCATAGGCGCAAGTTGACCTTTTAATGCGACAGGAAGCATTACCCTTCCTTTCGTATCTGCCTTACACTCATATGTTCCGATGAAATTAGTCACGACAACTCACCTAAATTGATAGTTTTTTCAAATATATGGAATAATTTACCACATTTTACCACTTACTACCACTTTGTTGATAAGTTTTGCCTTTTCTTAACTTTCTCCAATCAAGAATCAGTATCTCAAATGGTTACCTGATGTAACCTCACAAATACAGAGAAGATTTACAAACATTGATTTCACAAAAGCTTTTTTTCAAATTTACACAGCAGTTTTATTGAATTACTTATATTTGTTTCTTCGAAAAACAGGAACGTTAATGTTAAAGAACGTAAAGAAAGAAGGTAAATACAGTTACCTTGAAATTGGAGAGGGACAACCTATTATCATTTTACACGGTTTAATGGGCGGTTTGAGTAATTTTGAAGGCGTAACTGATCATTTTTCAAAAAAAGGTTATAAAATTCTGATTCCAGAATTACCTATTTATACCATGCCCCTCATAAAGACTACCGTTAAAAATCTTGCGAAGTATTTAGAAAACTTCATAGAATTTAAAGGTTTAGATAAAGTAATTCTTTTAGGAAATTCCTTAGGAGGACATATAGGATTGTTACACACAAAACTTTTTCCACATAAAGTAAAATCACTAGTAATTACAGGTAGCTCAGGGCTTTATGAAAGCGCTATGGGTGACGGTTATCCAAAAAGAGGAGATTACGAGTTTATAAAGAAGAAAAGTGAGGACGTTTTTTACGATCCAAAAGTAGCTACAAAAGAAATAGTAGACGAAGTTTTTGCTACTGTAAATGACAGAACAAAACTTGTAAAAACACTTGCTATTGCAAAAAGTGCTATACGCCACAACATGGCAAAGGATTTACCTAACATGCACACTCCAACTTGTATTATTTGGGGGAAAAACGACTCTGTAACCCCTCCAAATGTTGCAGAAGAATTTCATGAATTGTTACCAGATTCTGAATTGTATTGGATAGATAAATGTGGGCACGCACCTATGATGGAACACCCGCTTACATTCAACAAAATGCTGGATGACTTTTTGACTAAACGAGGATTCTAAATTTATGGATATTAAGAAAGCCGAATTTATCATCAGTAATACTGATGTTTCTCGATGCCCAAAGGAGCAATTGCCGGAATATGCTTTTATAGGAAGATCAAATGTTGGAAAATCTTCTTTGATCAACATGCTTACCAATCGCAAAAGCTTGGCTAAAACTTCGGGAAAACCCGGAAAAACGCAGTTGATCAATCATTTTAAAATTAATGATGAATGGTTTCTAGTAGATTTACCTGGCTATGGTTATGCTAAAGTCTCTAAATCTACAAAGAAGGTCTTTCAAAAATTTATCACCGCTTACTTTGAAAAGAGACTACAATTGGTTTCGGCATTTGTCCTAGTAGATTGCAGACACGAACCACAACCTATAGACACAGAGTTTATGCAGTGGTTAGGTGAAAATCAAATTCCGTTTTCCATCATATTTACCAAAGGAGACAAGTTAAAGCCGGGAGCTCTGGAACGTAATGTTCAGAATTACTTGGACACGCTTACTTCTGAAGTTTGGGAAGAAGCTCCCAATTACTTCATTACTTCTTCATCAAGTGGATTAGGGAAAGATGAATTACTCAATTACATCGAAGACGTAAACGAACAAATAAAAAAAGGCTGAAAAATTAATTTTCAGCCAAAAATTCGTTCATCAATTTATCTACGTCTTTTACTTTGATATTTCCTTGAGCGCTTAGCACTACAAAGTTTTCATCTCCCTTTATTTTGCAGATCACTTCTTTGATTTTGTTATGTCTTTTATAAAGATACAACTGCACATTTTCACCATTTTTTTTCACGTAGAAAAGTCTTTCGTAACCTTTCGTATTTACAAGATCGTCAAATCTGTGGTTTAGTTCTTCCGCATAATCAGACCCAACAAGCACTCGATATTTCTTTATACCACTTACAACACTTTTAAATTCTTGTAAATCTGATTTATCTACAAACATGTTCACTAAAAAATTACTAGCATTGATGGAGAATGTAATTTCTTCCTCATTTTCTTCTCTAAAGGTATCATAAGGCGTATGACTTGCACAACTTGAAAGAATAATGGCGATTCCGAAGAATAAAAACAGTTTTTTCATAACTATTCGATTTTTTTGATTGCTATATAAACGAGACGAACGTGAATAATTTTTGTGACGGCTAAAATTCAATTTTAACATTAAAAAACTCCAAGAGATTATTAAACTCGCTGTTTCTTCCCTTAAAAATTTCTTAAGAAAACTTCATTAGAATCGGTTTTTTTTAACTTGACCTATTATATATTTTCTATGAAGAGAAGAATTACAATATCTGCAAAAACTATTTTTAAACTGCTAAAAAAAAGTGGAGTTGCTTTTTTAGATGATAAAGGGCTAAAATTAAGTGCTTCTCTTTCATACTACACTACCTTAGCCTTAGCTCCTTTGCTTATTTTAGTAATTTCCATAGTTGGATTCTTCTTCGGAAAAGACGCAGTTCGCGGACATATTTTCTACGAAATAAATAATCTAATAGGCTCTGATGCAGCCTTACAAATTCAAGATATTTTAAAAAACTTGGAATTATCTGGCCAAACAACCACGGCAATTTTGGTAAGTATCCTTACTCTTTTGGTAACTTCTACCACTGTTTTTAGTGAAATTCAAGATTCTATCAATTCCATTTGGAAAGTAAAAGCTAAACCCAAAAAAGGATGGCTTAAAATTGTAAAAGATCGTCTGCTATCATCCTCTCTTATAATAGGTATTGGTTTTTTGATGATGATATCATTACTGATCAATGGTCTTTTGGTTGCTTTGAATGAATATTTAAAATCAATATTCCCAGAAATTACAGTCATTCTTTTCAATGGAATTAATTTGATTATGACATTCGGTATTTTATCATTACTCTTTGGAGTGGTTTTTAAGGTTTTACCAGATGCCTCTATAGAATGGAAAGATGTGAGAGCAGGTTCTTTCTTCACCGCCGGACTTTTCATGTTGGGTAGATATCTTATTTTACTGTACATACAAACCACCGGAACTGGATCGGCTTACGGAGCTGCAGGATCTATCATTGTTTTATTGGTTTGGCTTTATTACACTTCCGCTATTTTATATTTTGGAGCCGAGTTTACTAAATTCTTTGCCAACCTTTCTGGAAAAAGAATTCGACCTTCTGAATATGCGGTGTACGTAAAAAGTGTAGAAGTAGAATTAGATGAAACTGAAGACACTTCTATTTATAAATAATCTTGTACTTTTATAGGTAATGAATCCTATTAAAACCTATAGTAACGTAAACCGTAGCAATCATCAAAAACACTTTGGGATTTCTCGTATGGAAACCATTTATGAGAAAAATAAAGGCAATGTTGATGATCCACATAGACATGAATTTTACACGGTTTTACTCGTAAAAAAAGCAAAAGGTAAACACATTATAGATTTTCAAGAATTTGAACTCACCAATCAACAGGTCTATTTTGTTGGTCCGGGACAAGTTCACCAAGTTATTGAACAAGAAAAGTCTGAAGGATTTAGTATGGTGTTTTCGGTTGAATTTTTACTAGAAAACAACATTCCGCTTTCTTTTATTGATGATTTAAATTTGTTCTATGACTATGGAGAAAGCCCTCCAATTTTACTGAAAAACATCGATTTAGAAAAATTAAGCTTTTTTGCAGAAGAAATGTTTCAGCTAAACTATTCAGAAACACCTTTAAAAGAACAATCTATTGGCGCTTACCTAAAATTATTTCTCATTCACTGTAAAAATTTATGTTCTGTGACTGAAGATAATTTGCAGAAAATTGAAGCAGGAAATCACATTTTAAAAGAATTTAGAGCTTTAGTAGAACAGCATTTTACCAACTGGCATTCTACCACGCAATATGCCGAAGCTTTAAATATTACACCCGATCATCTAAACAGAACCATCAAATCTCTTATTGGAAAAACAGCCAAGGAGTACATTCAATCACGAATTAATATTGCCGCACAACGCATGCTTTTCTTTTCAGATCTTTCTACCAAAGAAATTGGCTATGAGTTAGGCTTTACAGAACCCTCACACTTTAGTGCATTCTTTAAAAAATGCACTGGCACTTCTCCTTCCAAATACAAAAAAGCTCATTAATATCGGATTTTTATAATTCTTTACCGTATTACCATAAGTACTAAATCGCATTTTAGACAGACATTTGTATATACAAATAAAGTAACACACATGGCACCTGAAAAAACTCTAACACCCAATGTACCGCAAATAAAAAATATGCGTATTAAACATTCGGATTATGACGCCATGATGAAAAATACAATTTGGAAAAACTTAAAAAACGAGGAAATGAAAACAATTTATCACGAAGCAGAAAGCAGAGGCCACGCCAACCATGACTGGTTAAATAGTCATCATACATTTAGTTTTGCTAATTACTTTAATCCAGACCGCATGAACTTTGGAGTTCTACGCGTTTTAAATGACGACACCATTAGTGGTGGAACAGGTTTTGGAACCCATCCTCATGACAACATGGAAATCATCTCCATTCCGCTAGAAGGAAATCTTGAACACAAAGACAGCATGGGAAATACGGCTATCATAAAAGAAGGTGATATTCAAGTAATGAGTGCCGGAACCGGAGTTTTTCATAGTGAGTATAACGCAAACAAAGATAAGTCTGGTTCTTTCTTACAAATATGGGTTTTCCCAAACAAAAAGAACGTTACGCCAAGATATGATCAAATCACTTTGAAAAATCAAGATCTAAAAAATCATTTTTCTCAAATTTTATCGCCAAATCCAGATGATGAAGGTGTTTGGATTCATCAAAACGCGTGGTTTCATATGGGAGATTTCGAAAATGAAAAATCTGCTACCTATGAATTGAAAGACAAAACAAATGGTGTATACGTATTTGTTATTGAAGGCGCTGCCGAAATAGATGGCAAAACCTTGAACAAAAGAGATGGTTATGGAATTTATGACACCGATTCTTTCAACCTAAAAGCAATAGAAAATAACACTAGAGTTCTACTTATGGAAGTACCCATGAACATGTAATTCTTAAGTATAACAAAATAATAAATCAGAAAATAAAAATTAAAATCATGGAAAAATCAATTTGGAATTTAGACCCTACACATTCAGAAATCGTTTTTAAAGTAAAACATATGATGATTTCTACAGTAACAGGGAACTTTAAAGAATTTAGTGGTAAAGTAGAAACTACCTCTGAAACTTTTGACGATGCCGTTTTTGAATTAGACATAGAAAGTGCTTCTATTGATACCAATAATGGCGACAGAGACAACCACTTAAAATCTGCTGAATTCTTTGATGCAGAAAACCATCCAAAAATTTCTTTTGTTTCTAAAAATTATACAGACGGGAAATTAGAAGGTGATTTAACTATCAAAGGAGTTACTAAAACTGTTACTTTAGACTTAGACTATAACGGAACTGCAGTGGACCCTTACGGACAAACAAAATCTGGCTTTGAAGCCGTTGGAAAAATCAACCGTAAAGACTTTGGTTTAACATGGAGTGCTGTTACCGAAGCAGGAAATGTTGTAGTTTCAGATACTGTAACTATGTTGATTAACGTTCAATTTGTGAAACAATAAACCACTAATCGCTAAAACAACTCACTTAATCGATAGTTGAATTAAATTAAACTTTTCCGGGAAGCATGAAAATTAAAATTTTATATTTTCGTAACATATTGATTAGGAAAATAACAGCATTTAACCCCGAATTTTAAGAAAATGAACTATCTCCAAAAAGAGTTGGAAGAAATATTACAAATGAACTCCAGTTTCCTGGAGTTCATTAATTCTCCAGATACTCATGCCTATTGGCTTTGGGATTTAGATACATTTTCAGACAAATATTATTCCGATAGTTTCTTCCACTATTTAGGTTACAAAGACGCAGCCAATCTACCCACCGATTTTTGGAAAACTATTATTCACAAAGATGATTTAGAATACTGCTATTTTAGATTAACCAATTATTTAAGCAACCCAAAAGGAGATTTTGATCAAATAATAAGGTATGCCCAAAAAAACGGCAATAACTGTTGGATTAAATGTATTGGGAAGATTGTTTATAATGAAAAGGGAAATCCATCTCGAATGATAGGTATAGTTCAAAACAAAACAAGACTTCAGGATCTTGAAGACTATAAAACCCTTTTGGAAGAAACCAACAAAGCTGCAAAAATTGGATCATGGGAATTAAATTTAATCGAAGAAACTGTTTATTGGAATACAGTTACCAAAGAGATACACGAAACTCCCAGCTCTTTTTCTCCCACTTTTGAAAAAGCATTTTCATTTTTTTCAAAGGAAGAAGATAAAAAGAAACTTACTATTGCATTTAACAAAGCACGTGAAGAAGGATCTTCTATAGATGAAGACGTTATACTAAAAACTGAACAAGGAAAAGAAAAATGGGTACGTGTAATAGGCACTCCATTTTTTGAAGCCGGAAGATGTTATAAAATTCATGGTTTATTACAAGATATAGATCAAACAACAAGAAGTCATATAAAATTACAGCATCAAGAAGAACTTTTCAGAACAACCTTCGAAAATGCTTCTATAGGCATGGCACTTGTGGGCTTGAATGGCGAATGGTTAAAAGTGAACAGTAGTCTTTGTGGTATGCTAGGATACACAGAAGAAGAATTATACGCCACTAATTTTCAAAAACTAACCCATCATGAAGATGTCAAAAAAGATCTAAAATTAGCATATGAACTACTTGACGGAATTAATGACTCTTATGAAACAGAAAAACGCTACTACCACAAAAACGGAAATAGCGTTTGGGCGTCCATTTCTGTTTCTTTGATTAGAAATACTGAGGGAACTCCACTTCATTTTATCTCGCAGATTACAGATATCACTCAGAAAAAACTAGCAGCAGAAAAAGTAGAATCGTTGTTAAATGTAACAACAGATCAAAATAAAAGATTACTTAATTTTGCTCATATTGTTTCTCATAATCTAAGATCTCATTCTGGTAATTTAGCGATGCTTATGGATCTCATGAAAGTAGAACATCCAGAGTTTCAGGAAAACGAATTCATCCCTTTATTACATCAAGCTGTAGACAACCTATCAGAAACTATTCAACACTTAAATGAAGTTGTACTGGTACATACTCAAAACAGAAAAGACATTCAATACTTAAACTTAAGATCTTATATAGAGAAAGCTATCAGTTCTATTAATGGAAATATCTTGGACACAAAGACAACGATTATAAATAGCACTGATACTCATATAGAAATATCATACATACCCGCGTACCTTGATAGCGTATTGCTCAATTTACTAAGTAATGCCATTAAATATAAAAAGCCTAACGTTCCCCCAATCATAGAAATTTCTTCAAAAGATTCTGAAAATTTCCATATCCTCAGCATAAAAGATAATGGTCTGGGTATAGACCTTAAGGCGCACAGTCACAAAATTTTTGGAATGTACAAAACATTCCATTCACATGAAGACGCACGTGGAGTTGGTTTATTTTTAACCAAAAATCAAGTTGAGGCAATGGATGGTAAAATTACTGTTGAAAGCGAGGTTGGTGAAGGAAGTACCTTTAAAGTATTTTTCAAAAAATGAAGAAAATAAATCTAGCTTGTATCATCGACGATGATCCCATTTTTATATTTGGGACAAAAAGAATCATGAAGCTTTCAAACTTTTGCAATGATTATCTTGTTTTCAATAATGGCAGGCAAGCCCTTAATGAATTACAAGAACTTATCAAAACTCAGCAGGATCTACCCGAAGTCATTTTACTAGATCTTAATATGCCTATAATGGATGGTTGGCAGTTTTTAGATGAGATTACAAAAACCGAAATCACTCAACGCGTTACAATTTTTATAGTAACCTCATCTATTGATCCTGAAGACACTAAGAAAGCTAAAACATATAGTCAAATTTCCAACTATATTGTTAAGCCTGTTACCTCGAAGAATCTTCAAAAACTTTTAACTCAGATTTAAATTACTTTTTGATCTCTAACTTTTCAGCAAAGTAATCACAAAAGTCTTTCATGGTTGCTGTCATTTTCTCATCTTGAGTTGCTCTGTAAAACGTATCGGACATAGCAACCAAGGTTTGATGAAAAAATACTTTCATTTCATCTACCGGCATATCCTTCGTCCAAAGATCTATGCGAAGAGTTTCTTGCTGTTTATGATCCCACAAAGACAATAGCATTGCTTTTGCTTCTTCATTATCTACACCACCATCTTCTGCTGTCCAACGAAGTATCTCTGGTATTCTATTCTCATCTAATTCAACCTTTAAGTTGATGTTACTTGTATGTGTTTTTGCCATTATTTTTTGGGTTTGTATTGTGCATTTTTAAAAATTTCTTCCGAAGAAGTGTTTAACATTTGCTGCAAAGATACATCATTGTTTTGCATATAAGAACTAACAATTTGGGCTCCTATAAAAACTCCTAGTCTGCCAGGAGATTCATTATCTACAGGCAAATAAAATTTTGAAAAAGGAGCATTATAAATAAAACGTTCTAACGTCTTAGGCGAAGTATCATATAACAACTCATTTTCTACAAAATATTGCCATATCATAGCTTCGTTCTCTATTGCAAACTCATACTCTTTATTAGAATATTCCATTTTCTCTGCAGAAGTTTTAAACGGAAGTAATTTATCTTCCAAAAACATTTTCTTACCTTGATAAATCATAGAAGCCAAAAAAGTTCTACTATTTGGTGCGGAAACATGTCTTTCAGAAAATGCTCTAGCCACATCTACAATCATGTATTTTGGATCAAGTGTTTTTGATAT
The DNA here is from genome assembly GCF_900116665.1 of Pustulibacterium marinum. Lineage (GTDB taxonomy): Bacteria > Bacteroidota > Bacteroidia > Flavobacteriales > Flavobacteriaceae > Pustulibacterium > Pustulibacterium marinum. The sequence continues at coordinate 77,429 of NZ_FPBK01000005.1, forward strand.
ATATTGCTGAATTCCATCATAAAACCTATGATTTCCACCAAGATATGTATCCAAGGCAATAATTAAAAAATCGTTTGTATAAAATACCTGATTTCTATAATCAACATCTGAAGTAACTGTTACAACCGTTGGAATAGTTTCTTCAGGGAAATAATACTTCACGTGCTGAAAAAACTTTTTCAAAGTTTCCTTTTGATTATCAAAGTTTGGGAATTTGTTTTCCACTTCTGTAAATAGCTCTTGTTGCAACGTATCGGTCATTCTAGCCACCCAAACACTATCAGGAAACTGTTTAGAAAACATATAGGGATACTTTTCTTTTAGCACCGGCAAATCACTTGGTTTAGCTTTCTTATAGTCTAAATCAAATCTTAAAACAGAAAAATCCACAGGAATTGTACTTATTTCTTTTTCGATTTTTGAAGTTTTATTACAAGAAAATAAGAGAAGAAGACATAGTATTGCAGCTATTTTTTTCATAAAGTTTACTTAAAGTTGTGAGGATGAATTGAAAAACATACTCGATTTTCATCTCAAAAAAACTAAATTTGTCGTAAAATTAATGTTATATATCATTAACCAAAGTAAACTTTTCAAATTATGAAAACAAAAGAAGTTATAGACCATATTGTTTCTTGGTTAAAAGACTATGCTACCAACACTGGAATGAATGGATTTGTCATTGGAGTTTCGGGTGGTATAGACTCAGCCGTTACCTCAACACTTTGCGCTAAAACAGGCTTGGATGTTCTTGTACTGGAAATGCCAATTCACCAAGCTGAAAGTCAAATTAGCAGAGCGGTAAACCACATCAATTGGTTACAAAGTAACTTTAACAATGTTCATATGACTAAAGTAAACCTTACTCCGGTTTTTGATAGTCTAATTGAAAGCTTGCCTCCAGTAGACAATGAAGAAGAACGCTTCATGTCTCTTGCAAACACAAGAGCCAGATTGAGAATGTCAACGCTTTATTATTTTGCTGCTCTAGAAAAACGTTTAGTTGCCGGAACAGGTAATAAAGTTGAAGATTTTGGAGTTGGCTTCTATACCAAATATGGAGATGGCGGTGTAGACCTTAGCCCTATTGCGGATCTTTTAAAAACCGAAGTTTATGAACTTGCCAAAGAGCTAGGTGTAAACCAAGAAATTATTGATGCTGCTCCAACCGATGGACTTTGGGGTGATGACCGAACAGACGAAGATCAAATTGGTGCATCTTATCCTGAACTTGAATGGGCTATGCAAATGGATGATGAAGGAAAAACTATTGATGACTTTTCTGGTAGAGAACAACAAGTTTTTGCAATTTACAAACGATTTAATAACGCAAACAAGCATAAAATGGATCCTATTCCTGTTTGCATAATTCCCGAAACCTTAAAATAACCGTATGTTTTTTGACAAATAACAAAAATATTTTTGTTATATTATTTTTTTTCATATTTTTAGAGCCATAACCCCACAAAATGACGACAGAATTATAAAAAATTTTGAGAGGATTTTTTCTAATTCTAACATAAAAATACTTTAAACAAAAACCCTTAAACCCTTAAAAAATGATTAAAGTACTTGTGGCAGATAGCCACCCAATCGTGCAAAAAGGGCTCGAGTCCTTTTTCAAAGCCTCTACTGAAATTGATATTGTAGGAAGTGCAAGCACTACAACAGAACTTTTCGATTTTCTTTCTAGCAATACCCCTGATTTAATTTTGCTAGAAATGGATATCCCTGAAGTAAATGGTATTACTGCATTGAGAAAATTGAAGAAGGATTTTCCTGATGTTCGTGTATTAATGTTCAGTGCTCAGGCAGAGGATGTTTACGCTGTAAGTACACTAAGAGCCGGTGCTCATGGTTACATTTCAAAAACAGCAGAGCTAAGCCTTTTACAAGAAGCTATTGTAAAAGTTGCTGGTGGAAACATGTTTATCACTAATGAATTGGCACAACGCCTTGCTTTTGACGAAAGCACCAACAAACCTAGAAAATATTTTAGAAGATTATCTACACGAGAAGTAGAGGTTTTAAAACTACTTTCTGCAGGTAAAAGAAACAAGCAAGTTGCTGAAGAGTTAGGTCTAAACGAAAAAACAGTAAGTACCTATAAAGCTAGACTTATGCGCAAATTAAACGTGGACAACATGGTAGATATGCTGCAACAAGCTAGAGCTTTAGAGTTATTCTAGTAAAATCTTATAAAAAACTCATTAGAAAAGGTAATGCTCAGGGCATTACCTTTTTTTATGGATATAATTTGAGAACCCTAAATTCAAGGTTAGTAACCCATACCGGTTGGATATTTTATTTTTCAATTGAGAATACAACTGAATATCTACTAAAAGTTCTGGAGACATTTGCTCAGAACTCATTAACTCTCCTATAAGTTTTGTAATTAAAAATATCCTGTAGTTACCTATCACTTTCAAAACATCTTCTGATTTAATCTTATCGTTACCTTCTGGAAAAACATCTTTTCTTGCCCAATCACTCAAAGAATATTTGTCATGATAGGAAACAATTTCTGCAATTACATTGGAAAGCTGCAAATTTTCATTATTGACTAACGTACTAAGCTTTAGCTCTGATTTCTCTAAAAATTCTTCAATAGAAAGAGTGAATATTTCTTGAAATATCGGATTTGAAAACTCTATTTCATCCTGCTGAATATCCAAAAAAAGTTTTTCATAAACCTTCATTGTTTTTTCAGCATCGGCTTCTTCTCCGGCATTTTCTTCATCCAAAACTAAATCTTTAAAAGAAATTTCCTGCGCTCCATAAATAACTAGAAAACGAATAATTTCTCTTTCAAAATTTTGAATAATATTGATCTGTTCTCTTGGCTGCTCTGCATTTTTAACTACATCAAAAGACTGTGATTGCTGTTTACGCTCTTGCTTATAGTGTTTATCAGCTTCCTTAATTTCCTTCTTGTCTAACTGAGCCAAACTATTAAAAAGTACATCTTCTGAAATATCCATAATTCTGGAACATTCTTGCAAATACACTTCTTTTTGAATACGATCTGGAATTTTTGAAATACTTGTAACAATATCTCTAATGGTTTCCGCTTTTTTGATAGGATCGTTCTTCGCTTCTTGCATTAACATGGAAGCCTTGAACTGAATAAAATCTTTGGCATTTTCCTGTAGGTAAGCTTTAATATCTTCCAAAGAATTTTTCCTTGCAAAACTATCAGGGTCGTCACCTTCCGGAAACGTACAAACCTTTACATTCATTCCTTGCTCCAAAATCAAATCGATTCCTCGAACAGAAGCTCGCAATCCTGCCGCATCGCCATCAAAAAGCACTGTAATATTTTTAGTCAACCTATTTACCAGGCGAATCTGATCTGGCGTAAGCGCTGTTCCACTAGAAGCCACCACGTTTTCAATGCCACTTTGGTGAAACTGAATTACATCGGTATATCCTTCCACCAAATAGCAATTATCTTCTTTTGCAATAGCCTGTTTTGCATGGTAAATACCGTACAAAACTTTACTCTTATGATAAATATCGCTCTCAGGTGAATTCAGGTATTTTGCAGCCTTTTTATCATTGGTAAGTATTCTTCCTCCAAAACCTAAAACTCGGCCACTCATGGAATGGATAGGAAACATTACGCGCCCTTTGAATCTATCAAACCTGCGCTCTTCTTTTACAATGGTTAATCCTGTTTTTTGAAGAAACTCTAATTGATATCCTTCTTTCAAAGCATCATCTGTAAAGGCCGACCATTCATCTAACGAATATCCTAATTTAAATTTTTCAATTGTATCTGTTGTAAAACCGCGCTCTTTAAAATAAGAAAGTCCAATTGCTTTTCCTTTTCCGGTTTCTAGAAGGTTATGCTGAAAATTTTTCTGTGCAAATTCTGAAACCAAATACATACTTTCCCGCTCATTGGCTTGTTCCTTAGCCTCATCTGATTGTTGGGTTTCCTCTACTTCAATTCCATATTTTTTAGCTAAATATTTTATAGCTTCCGGATATGTAAAATGTTCGTGCTCCATCAAAAAAGCAACCACATTACCTCCTTTTCCACTACTAAAATCTTTCCAGATTTGTTTCACAGGCGACACCATAAAACTAGGAGTTCTTTCCTCGGTGAACGGACTCAACCCTTTGTAATTGGAACCCGATTTTTTCAACTGAACAAAATCGCCAATCACTTCTTCCACTCGGGAAGCATCAAAAACTTTATCTACGGTTTCTTTCGCTATCAAAATTTGCCTGCTGTTTATTGCAAAAGTAAGTAATTTACAAACCTTCTGTAAAAAGAAAAAGAGTAACCTGAAAAACAAGTTACTCTTCTTTTGTTCTGAAAATTTTTATTGACTACAAATCCCAACGAACACCAAGCGATATATTATTTTGCTTTACGTCTGCATTGTGAAAAATAGGATTTAAATCATACTTTACATAAATAGACATATCGTCTATACCTATATAACCTGCCAACCCATAAACAAAGTTATTTGTGTTATAGTTGTTTTTAAATTTATCTTTTTGACGATTGCCATCTTCTTTATATTTCAGCTTTTGCCTTGTACTATAATTCAAACCTGCATAACCTCCAATTCCAAACTTGAATTGATTTACAGTAGAATATCTAAAATACGTATCCCTAACCTTTTTTTTAGATGGTCCAAATTCAAAAAATATAGGAGCAATTAAATTATCCATTCTCAATTTGGCTTTCTTCAAATTTGATGAATGCTCCTTTAAAACAGTCTCATCACCCTCATCTACAAAATACTTATTATCCGTAGGATTTAATCCGTTATACTGAAAACTTAAACCATATCTAAATCTTATATAGTTGCTGTTCTCTAACACCCTAGTGCTCCACATATAACCAATTTCAAAAAAGCGACTCCCTCCAATTTCGTATGGGCTTCCATCAATACCTTCCCCTTCTATTATCGCATTATTTAGACCGAAAGCAATTACAAGATCTGTACGTGTTTTTTTATCGTACTTAAGCTCTTTATTTTCAGTTTTATCTGTGAAGATGGAAACTCCTAAAAACTTGTTTTCCTCACCACTGTCAGCTCCTATAGTAACACCAAGATATTCTGGCCCCGTATTAACTTCATAATATTCACCTCGCTCTGCTAATGCTATGGAGTTATCAATAATTGCAGTTTTGTTTTCAATGTTCTGCGCAGCAAGTTTGGCCGCCTCCGCTTTTTGGTTTTGAGCTTCTACTGGAGTAATTTCTCCTTTATCTTCTTTTTCCTGAATTTCCTTTACAGCTGTTTTCAGCTTTTCTTTCTCTTCGAGAATAATAGCTTCTTTTTTCTTTGTTAAGTTGTCAATGGTTACTTGCTTGTAATTATTTGCAGTTTCCTTTCTTGTTTCCACCTCTAATTTTAGGGAATCTTTTTCTGTTTGTGCTGTTAAAAATTGAGCACTAAGCATGAGTACCAACATACTCATGCAGGTAGTAATTTTAACCATAATGTTCTTGATTTTTAATTGATGTGATTGATGAATGAACTCTTTTTAATCGTTTGTAGCCACTGCGGTTTTTACTTTTACAATACTGTTTTGAAGAGCATCGAATATTTTATCTTTAAAAGACCGGTCAAGATCATATTCAACTTCTTCTAGTAACATATTTGCCAATGTTTCCGTAGTAGATTCGCTTTTAAGTAAAACTTCCACACGCTCTTTACGCAATTCTTTTTGTGCTTTTAGTAATAGTGAATCTATAGTTGCATCGGTAATTTCTGTTCCAGAAGTTTGCATTTCTGTTAACTTTTGAACTACTTCGTCCACTTTCTTATTTTCTAGAATTTCATCTTCGGTATCATTTACCGCTAAATACATTTCAGATGAATTTTCCGTTTCTTTTCCAAACTTATTTTTAAGTTTCAAACCCTTATTCTCACTTTCTATAACAATAGGATTCTTCTGAATCTCTGGCTGTTTTTGAGTTGATGAATTATCTACAATAACGGGTTCTTGCTTCTCCCATTTCAAGGATTCTTCATTCACTATTGAAGGACTTACCTCGGAATTTTGAATAGATTGCTCTTTTTCAACATCAACTACTGTAGTAGTATTTACAGAAGTAGCCTCATACTGTAGAAACATTCCTCCCAAAGCCATGCAGGCAATAACCAGAATAGCCGCCACCCAATACCATGGAAAAGCACTTTTCTTTTTTTCCTGTTCATCTTTCAATTGTGAAGACAACTTCTCCCAAGCATTTTCAGATGGATTGATGGTACGCTCTTCCAACCGCTGCTTCACTTCTCTTTCAAATTCAGATAGTCCCATTTTCTCGTAATCTTAAAAGTTCTAATTGTTGTTGCAATAATTTTCGTGCTTTGGATAATTGTGATTTTGAAGTTCCTTCAGAAATTGAAAGCATTTGTGCTATTTCTTTATGGCTATACCCTTCAATAGCATACATGACAAAAACTGTTTTGTAACCATCGGGCAATCTATCAATCAGTAATTGTAATTGTTCTGTAGACAGCTCTCCTTCGTAACTTACAGTTTCTTTAACTACTTGCTCATCTTCAGTAAAAAAAAGTTCCTTTTTACTTCTAAGAAATGAAATGGCTTCTCTTACCATAATTCTTCTTATCCAACCTTCAAAACTTCCTTCAAATCGAAAATTATTCAAATTTTGAAACACTTTTGCGAAGGCAGTAATCATCACGTCTTCTGCAAAATGAAGATCGGAAATGTAATACCTGCAAACGCTCAACATTTTTGGCGCATACTTGGAGAACAATGCTTGCTGAGCAGCACTATCACTCTTTTGAGCTTTTTTAATGAGTTTCTCCTCATTATTATGTAGCTGAATTACTTTCAAGACACGCTTCATGTTGGTTTCTGTTTATAAAGACGTCAGAAAAATGAAAATGGTTGCCTGAAGGTATAAAAAATTTTAGATTAATTTTTACAAAAAGAAATAATCAACTGAAAAATAAGCGATTAAACAATTAAAAATATTATTTTTTTCTTTCGATTACGTAGTTAACCATCAACTCTAAAGAGTCTCTATACGCAGATTTTGGATAATGTTGTAGAAGTTCAAGTGCTTCTTGCTGAAAAGAGATCATTTTTTGTGAAGCATATTCTAGTCCGCCTTTTTCTTTGACAAAAGCAATGACTTCATTCACACGCTTTTTATCCTTATTATGACGCTTAACGGAATTAATTAACCAAGATCTTTCTTTCTGATCACACGTATTCAATGTGTAGATTAGAGGAAGTGTCATTTTTTGCTCCTTAATATCAATCCCGGTTGGTTTACCTATTGGACCATCGGTATAGTCAAAGAGGTCATCTTTGATCTGAAAAGCCATTCCTATCAATTCACCAAACTTTCGCATGCGTTCTACATCTTCGGAATTTGGTGCTACCGAACAAGCTCCCAAACTACAACATGCCGCTATAAGCGTTGCTGTTTTTTGACGAATGATCTCGTAATAAACGTCCTCGGTAATATCAAGTCTACGCGCCTTTTCAATTTGAAGTAACTCACCTTCACTCATTTCTCTTACCGCAACAGAAATAATTTTTAGGAGATCAAAATCATCATTATCTATTGATAATAAAAGTCCTTTAGATAATAAATAGTCACCAACTAATACGGCTATTTTATTTTTCCAAAGCGCATTTAAAGAGAAAAATCCTCTTCGGCGATTACTATCATCCACAACATCATCATGAACAAGTGTTGCGGTATGAATTAATTCAATTACAGAAGCGCCTCGAAAAGTTCTATCATTAGCTGTTCCGTCTGAAACCATTTTAGCTACCAGAAAAACAAACATAGGTCGCATCTGCTTTCCTTTTCTATTGACAATGTAATAAGTGATTCTATTGAGCAAGGCAACTTGCGAAGACATTGATTCGTGGAACTTTTTTTCAAAAAGTTCCATCTCCTTCCTTATCGGAAATTTAATTTGTTCTACTACCTTCAACGCTATTCTTAGAACTGTTGTGAATGAACTACAAACGTACAAATTTTTTTGATACTTCTTTTTAGGAATTCTTTATGAATAGTGCGTTAAAGAATTTTAAAGTGTCATTACTACATATATGAATCAGCTACTTTTAAATAAAAAAGCTATGAAAAAGAGTACTTTATTAATACTGTTGATGTGTGCTACAAGTTACTTGTTTGCTCAATTTCCTGAAAAATTTAATAGTGGAACTTCAGACACTCCAGAAGGTTGGGTAAGTTTTATAGGTGATAACGGTGCTGGAACAGCAAAAAACTGGTCTTTTAGCGATACCGGCGAATACGCTTTTCTAGAGCCTGAGGATGTAAGCCCTGAAACTTCTGAAGATTGGTTAGTTTCTCCACAGTTTATGGTTGATGGAGACAGTTACAACTTATCTTTTCGCCAAATGGATTTTGACACTGCTGATAACGGAAGTGTTTATACTATAAGAATTTCTAACGGAAGCCAAACTAACACCAATGACTTTACTACTATTGCTACATACTATGAAAGTGATATGCAAGCGGCGGTGTTCAATCCATATTATATAGATCTTTCTGAATATGCTGGCCAAAATATTTACATAGCTTTTGTAATGGAACAGCAAAATGGAGATTATTGGTATTTAGATGATATTAATGTAACTGGTAACATGAGCATTCCTAAAGCAGCTGAAAACCCAACACCTTATGATACTGAAACAAATGTTGTTGTAAATAATCCAATGACGGTAGGTTCCATTGACATGAGCTGGAGTGCCGCTACAACGGGCGATCCTGCTTCTTATTATAAAATATATTTTGGAGAAAGTGCTACAGAATTAAATTATATAGGAACCATTAGTGAAACATCTTACACAATGAATAATTGTGAAGACGACACCAACTATTACTGGAAAGTAGTTCCTACAAATGTTGCCGGAGACGCTATAGATGTTATTACTTGGTCTTTTTCTACAGGAAATGACACCTCGTTGGCGAATGACGTTTTTAAAGATAGTATGTTTGAAATATATCCTAATCCTGCTTCTGATTTTCTTCATATAAAATCTAAAGAATCCCTTGATCAAGTTCAAATTGTAAATCAAGTAGGAAAACAAGTAATGACGCTCACAACAGACCATCTGAATGAATTTGAAAACAGTATTAACATTGCAGATCTTGAAAGAGGTATCTACTATGTAACTGTTTCTTCTGAAGGAAATGTGAGTTCTTATAAAATAGTAAAAAGTTAATAACTGATTTTAGTTATTCTAGTTCCCCAACTAAAAAAAGCTGCTTTCAAGCAGCTTTTTTTAATTTGATTTATTTGCCAACTGTCCGCAGGCTGCATCAATATCTTTTCCTCTTGATCTTCTTACAGTAACTGTAATCCCATTTTTCTGTAAAATATTCTGATACATATCAATAGCTTCTGAATTCGCTTGTTGAAATTCACCATCATCAATTGGATTGTATTCAATAATATTAACTTTAGACGGAGCGAATTTACAGAACTTCACCAAAGCTTCTACATCCCTGCGTTGATCATTGATTCCTCTCCAAACTACATACTCATAGGTAATTCTGCTTTTTGTTTTTTGGTACCAATATTCAAGCGCTTCACGCAAATCTGCTAACGGGAAAGTACTGTTGAATGGCATAATAGATGTACGAGTTTCATCAATAGCCGAATGCAAAGAAACTGCCAGTTTAAATTTCACCTCATCATCTGCCATTTTTCGAATCATTTTTGGAACTCCCGAAGTAGAAACCGTAATTCTTCTTGGCGACATTCCTAAACCTTCGTCCGAAGTAATTTTATCTATTGCTTTTAAAACATTGTTATAGTTCATTAATGGTTCTCCCATTCCCATGAAAACAATATTGCTTAGCGGACGATTAAAATACAAACGGCTCTCATTATCTATTGCAACAACCTGATCATAAATCTCATCAGGATTTAAGTTACGCATGCGCTTTAAACGCGCAGTTGCACAAAATCTGCAATCTAAACTACACCCAACTTGACTAGAAACACAAGCAGTAGTTCTGGTATCTGTTGGAATCAATACAGACTCAACAATCAAATCATCATGTAAACGAACCGCATTTTTAATAGTTCCATCAGAACTACGTTGCATTTGGTCTACTTTGATATGATTGATCACAAAATTTGTCTCAAGCATCTCTCTGGTTTCCTTTGAAATATTGGTCATACTGTCAAATGAATGCGCTCCTTTTTGCCACAACCATTCGTACACCTGATTTCCACGAAATGCTTTATCTCCATTATTAACAAAGAAATCTCTTAATTGATCTTTTGTTAATGCCCTAATATCCTTTTTTGCTTTTTGCATAGACCGCAAAATTAGCTAATAAAATGGAATTCATAAAAAAGGGGAAACCTTTAAAGTTTCCCCTTTTAATTTATACTAAAAAGCAGGTTATTTTCTTCTTCCAAAAATTCTCAATAAGAAAAGGAACAAATTGATAAAATCAAGATACAACGTTAAGGCTCCTAACACGGCTACTTTTTGCTTCATGTCTGCTTCCAAATTCTCCACTTGTAAACGTTTAAGTTTCTGAGTATCATATGCTGTTAATCCTATAAAAATAAAAACTCCAACATACGTTATAATCCAATACAACATTTCACTTTCCATGAAAAAATTAACAATAGAAGCAATGATAATCCCAATGATTCCCATAAAACCTATATTTTTCATAGATAACAAATCGCTTTTAGTCGTATAACCATATAAGCTCATTGCGCCAAAAGTACCTGCTGTCACCAAAAAGGTACTGGTAATTGAAGCCTCTGTGAAGGCTAGAAAAATAACAGTTTTCACACATAAAAAAAGGAAAAGTCTTTTAGACTTTTCCTTTTCTATTGCATAGCTAAAAAAACGAGAACGTCACTTAAATTAAATAGTAAACATTCACTCCAAGAAATAATGTATGATTTCTCAAACATACTTACCGAATATACCAAGTTTTAACATAAAATACTACACATAATTTAAAATTACTTATAGTTATCAATAAAAAAAAGCTCTACAACGATGCAGAGCTTTTCATTTTATTGATTATGCTTTTATTTAACTATCAAATTATAAGCATTGCATCTCCGTAAGAATAAAACTTATACTTCTCTTCAATGGCTTGCTTATAAGCTTCCATCATTAAATCATGCCCTACAAACGCAGAAATCATCATTAATAAGGTAGATTTTGGAGTATGGAAATTGGTAATCATACAGTCTGCAATACTAAACTCATACGGTGGAAATATAAATTTATTGGTCCAACCTTGAAATGGGTTTAATGTTCTATCTGAAGAAACTGAACTTTCCATGGCTCTCATTACCGTAGTACCAACAGCACAAACTCTACGTTTTTTCTGTTTTGCATTGTTCACTGTTTCGCAAGCTTGATCCGTTATAATGATTTCCTCACTATCCATTTTATGCTTAGAAAGATCTTCTACTTCAACCGGATTAAAAGTTCCTAAACCAACGTGCAACGTTACTTCAGCAAAATTTACTCCTTTAATTTCTAATCTTTTCAATAAGTGTTTAGAAAAGTGAAGTCCAGCAGTTGGTGCTGCCACAGCTCCTTCATGCTTAGCATATATGGTTTGGTAACGCTCCTCGTCTTCTGGTTCTACTTCTCTTTTGATGTATTTAGGAAGTGGTGTTTCTCCCAATTCATTCAATTTGTAACGAAACTCTTCATAAGAACCGTCATAAAGAAAACGTAAAGTTCTACCTCTAGAAGTTGTATTATCTATAACTTCTGCAACTAAACTTTCATCTTCTCCAAAATAAAGTTTGTTACCTATTCTTATTTTTCTTGCCGGATCTACCAATACATCCCACAAACGTTGCTCCTCATTCAATTCACGTAATAAGAAAACTTCGATACGAGCACCGGTTTTCTCTTTATTACCAAATAATCTAGCAGGAAAAACTTTGGTGTTATTCAAAACCATTACATCATCTTCATCAAAATAATTGATAAGGTCTTTGAAAAGCTTGTGCTCTATGGTTCCTTCTTTCCTGTTAATTACCATTAATCTTGCTTCGTCTCTGTTTTCAGAAGGATATTCTGCCAACAATTCCTTTGGTAATTCAAAATTGAAATGTGATAACTTCATGTTTGTTTTTTTAAAGTTTTGAATGCGAAAGCACTAGGGATTTCACTATTGAGGATGCAAATATACTATCTGAAAATAGGGGTTGTCAAGGAAAATCGTAATTAATTATTTTAAAGCTCCTTTACTTCAAAGGCTAATTTCTTTAAATCTTCCCAAAAATCCGGGTACGATTTCGAAACTACCATAGCGTCATTTACCAAAATAGGAACTTTCAATGCTAAGGGCGCAAAAGCCATTGCCATCCTATGGTCATTATAAGTATCAATAGCAATATTCTCACGAATGATTGAGGAAGGTTCTAAAAATAATTCTTTATCGGTAACCCGAATATCAGCCCCAAACTTTGTTAACTCTACTTTCAAAGCCTCTAGTCTATCAGTTTCTTTAATTTTAAGCGTATGTAATCCTGAAAGTGAACATCCAATTCCCAGTCCAAAACACGTAACTGCTATGGTCTGCGCAATATCTGGTGTTTTGGTAAGATCAAAACTAATGTTAGTTGGTTCGTGACTATTTTTAGTAAGAATTGCAGTATTATTTTCAAAAATAGTATCCACTCCCATTTTTTGATATAGGATTGCCAAATGGCTATCACCTTGCAAACTATTTTCTTTGTAACTGGATATTTTTATTTGTGATCCAACTTCTGACAATGCTATAATAGAATAATAATACGATGCTGAAGACCAATCTGACTCTACAACCAGTGTTTTTGGTTCTTCTGATATTTTAGTTGAAAAAACTTTAATTGTATTGTTTTCAAACTTTGTTCCAATCCCAATTTCATTGAGTAAAGCTAACGTCATTTGAATGTATGGAATAGAAGTAATCTTCCCTTCTAAAGTAAGCTCTAGTCCGTTTTCTAATTTTGAAGCAATCAACAACAAAGCTGAAATATACTGACTACTCACATCTGCAGGAAGTGTAACCTTATCATTCGTAAGTTTTTTACCTGAAATTCGTAAAGGAGGATAGCCTTCATTTTTATCATAAGAAATATCCGCTCCCAAATTTTTTAAAGCTTCTACCAAAACTTTTACAGGACGCTCCTGCATACGAGCAGAACCTGTGAGCAAAGTTTCTTTACCCTCCTGAACAGCAAAATAAGCGGTAAGAAAGCGCATGGCAGTACCGGCATGGTGAATATCCACCAATTCTTCGGTAGAAGCCAATCCTTTTTGCATTACTGCTGCATCATCTGAATTGGAAATATTTTCAATTTGAATATGCGGATACAACGCTTGTAACAACAATAAACGGTTGGTTTCTGATTTGCTACCTGTAATATTTACTTCGTTCTGAAAAAACTGCTTGGTTGCCTGTACGCTTACTTTCACTTTGGTTTTACTTTAAAAAATGAGATGTTTCAAAAATAGCTATCGCACTTTCAAAAACCAATTGAAAAGTAAAGTTTTAGGTTTTGGTTATGATTTGTAACAAAAAAAGAAATTCTATGAGAAAAAGAAAAGGCTTCTGCGGTTTGCAGAAGCCTTTGGTATTATTTCAACTTTTCGTTGTTATGGTGACGATCGTGATCTCTTTCTGTTTTAATGCCCATTTTTTTATCAAAAGCAGCCTGAAGATCTATCCCCGTTTGGTTGGCCAAACAAAGTACTACAAAGACAACATCGGCTAGTTCTTCTCCTAGGTCTTTGTTCTTGTCACTTTCTTTTTCTGATTGCTCTCCATATCGGCGTGCTATGATCCTGGCAACTTCCCCAACTTCTTCGGTAAGTTGTGCCATATTGGTTAACTCATTAAAATAGCGTACTCCGTGTTCTTTAATCCATTTATCAACGTCTAGTTGTGCGTTTTTAATATCCATAAGTCTAAATTAAGCTTTAGACAAAATTATTTTTTCTGATTCAATTTCTACCATTTTACTGAAAAAGTCTTTCAAGTGTATGTAATATGGCTGAGAGACCATAGCATAATTAATCTTCAAGTCGTATGAAATTCTAAATCCGGTTGGCGTTTTACTAGCAAGATAAACAACTTCACCTATTCCATCTGGTAATTCCATTTTACTTGATTGTGGTAAGTGCTCCACAACATATCCTTCAGGAATTGTAACAATTACATTCTTTTTACTCTCATAAGGAAATCCAAAATCTATTGGATATTCTCTTGTTTCTGCTAAAAAAGGGCTTTCTGTTCTTGACAAAAACACAAGTGGCTCCATGTATAATTTACCTCCAATTTCTTCTGCTGCTTCGTCATAAAAGAAAGAAAAGCTTTCCATTGCTTTTTTATTAGAAGCATCAGTATTTACTGGTTTGTAGTCAGATATTTCGATACCTCCATAATCACTTTCCATTTCCATTAAATAATCATCTAGTTTCACATCTTTAAATGCTTTTCTAAAATTCATCGCATGGTGTTTGTCATATATCTTTCTCATTTTTCCTTCTGCTGATCCATCTTCAGAAAGGGTAAACATTAAATCTGCACTTACAAAAGATTGTTCTGGTTGTCTTAATGGAATCTTTTTCCATCTCAATTTTGTATTATTTATATAAATTCCCTGCCAGTTATAATCATTTACAGGAAGCACATTCACTTCGCTAAACTCTCTGGTTGCATCCATTAAGAATTCTTCTTCTCCTATTTGTGCATGTGCTATCACGTAGTTTAAACGATCTAAAGTTGGAAATAAAGGAACCATATTATCTTTGGTACTAATTACAACCGGGTTAGCATCTATACCAGCGTAACGTAACATTACAATTAATAATAAATTGATATCTCCTGAATTTCCTTTCTTTTCTTTTACTGTCTTTTTCAATCCATTGTAAAAATATTTTCCGTCTAACTCATTCCATGTGAACTCTTTCTTTACATAATTGAAAATTTTATTCATTTTTTCTACAGGATCAGTTGTTCCTGCTATTATTGGGTCTACCAGATCATCTACAAAACGTGCTTTATCTAAATCATCCTTGTAATCAGTTTGGCTCCCTATTCTTTGTGCAACGTCTGTCCAAGTTTGAGAATAACTTCTAAAATATGTTCCTATTTGAATATAATCTAATTCAAAAACAATTCCTCCTCTATAATTATCTATATTATCTACGTAGCTCTCTTGTTTTAAAGCAGGAATGTTTTCTCCTGTAAAACGGTATACATCTACATCTTGTCCAAGTCTATGATCTACTTTTGTTTCATGACTGGTTTGTAGCAAGCTAAAACCTTCTCCTTTACCACTTTGTTTATAGTGCATTCCCTTAAGTACACGAACCTCTGTATAAAATTTCTTAACAGGAACATCATACTGATAAATCACATCTTCGAAATTTGTATAGAATGGTGAATTGATTTCATATGAAATCTCTATAACAGACCCTGCCTTTACATTTGGTAAGGTAAATTTAGTTTCAAAATAACTGTAAGCTAGGTTGGTTTCAAATATTTGATCTTTATCTAATTTACTTTCTACTACTTTACCATTTTCTAGGTTATAGGTTACTGCTTTTATTTTTCTAATGGTTTCTCTGGTACCTGCATTTTTGTATAGATCAACAGCTTCGGTAGCAAAATCAAAACCATCTTTGTCGTAAATTTTGATTTTCTTATAAATCTCGGTAACTATTTTCCAATCATCTACACCACTTACAAGATAGGTTTCTCTATGATTTTGAAGTATAGCAGCATGCGCATCTGGGTCTGACTCATATTCCTTTTCCTCTAATTCTTCTTTGGTTACTTTTCCAAAGTCATATTCTTGCGCAAACAGTGTGGTGGCAGTTAATAAGAATATGAATAAACTTAGTTTTTTCATTTTAGTATTTAATTAGGTTGTTTTATTAATAACGATTTTTGCTCCGTCTGCTTTAGACACAGCTCTCATGAACTTTCTGAATTCACTATATTTTTCTTTTGGATACGTTCCTGCTTTGAGCCCATATTCTCTGTGATATATGAGTTTTTGACCTTCTTGCGAAACACTCATTTTGTATACCCCAAACTCTTTATCCATGGTGATAGGTTCTGGTAGAACATCTATCTTCATGCCTGTAGGAATCTCAATTTCATAGGTATCTTTATCCAAGAAACCTCTTCTTATGTATAAAGGTGTAGTTCTATTCCTATACCTATCTGGAGTACTGGAAATCACATTAAAAGCATTTGGCACAAATAAGCCCATATCACCACTAAAGCTTAGGTAATTTGCTGCTGACAGTGAAATTTTTTCTGAAAATTCAACTTTGTCTTTGTTGTTTTCAAAATTGATAGTGTTTAACGAAAGATGATTCAGATTATCCCAATACTTTTTATAATACTTCTCTTTATCATCTGTATCTATTCTTTCTATACCAAAACGATTATCGTATTGCGTACCGGAAGTTTTAATCTCTACATCACCAATCAAATTCCCATCTGTGTCAATTTTACAATGCGCTATGGTTTCTTGCCAGTTATCTTCGTTAAGAAAAGCAACCGTTCTTACAATTTCTCCTCCCTCTGGTTTGATTACTAGCACATCTCTATCATCTGTAAAATCACCAATAAAATTAAATGGATGTACCTGACTGGTACAGTCTACCCAAACATCTTCTTCTTCAGTAGGTATTTCTAAAATAATATGATTCCCCTGAATTGCTGTAAAATTAGCATCGATATCCTTTTTTTCTGAACCGGCAGCTACTACTGTGTAGTATGAAGTGATTCCGGCAGCATCCATAAGGTTTTTAGTATAGTTGGTCAAAGCCTTGCAGTCACCATATCCTAAGTTATCTACTTCGCTAGCCAGCATGGGTTTCCAACCTCCAATACCTACTTGTATGCTTATGTAACGTGTATTCTTTTGAACATATTCAAAAACAGCTTTTGCTTTTTCATAGGTAGTGGATTTATCTGCTACCAATGCTTTCATTTTTGCTTTGGTAGCATCAGAAAGGTCATAGGTGTCTTTTAAAAGATTATCATACATCCATTTTCCAAAGGTTGCCCAGTCTGAAGCTTCTCCGTCCACACCTTCCAAATGAAACTTTGTCAATGCAAATGCTACGCTTGGAAACAGTTTATCAGATGGTGGACAATAATCTTCTGGTTTTATGGCTGTGATATGGTTAGCGGTATACGTATAACCATCTGCCAATTCCTGTTTATCATACGCAAAGTTTTCCAGATTGCTTTCCTTTGAGTGAAGTCCCAAATTGGCAGGAGCATGAATTTCAAATTCACTTTTTTCTGTACTTAAATAATAACTACTTATTGGATTCCACGAATCTAAAAAAGCCGTTCTGGAGGTTTCATAGTTATACGTAAACACTACGGTATATGGATAACTAGTAGCTGTATAGCCTAAATACTTCACTCTATTGTCACCGTAAAAGCCACTTACTACACTTCTATCGCCTAGATCTTTCTTTTTGAATTTCTCTATTTCCTCTCCCGAGGCATCTAAGATTAACACCTCTACATCTTGTATATCTATACTTGGATTGTAATAGAGATAAGCATCTATATCATAATCGCCTTGCTCATTAAGCACCGTAATTACTCGCTTGTAATCTACAGTCATGTTTCGTTGATCCTGAATAGTTATTTTGGTATTTTCTAAACGGACAACGGCATCGGCATTTTCTTTTAAGTCTTCAGCAATAGCAGCAACAGGATATTCCTGTGCATTCACAACATAGCATAAAAGCCCTATAGCTAGGGCTGTTATTGTCTTATTCATTGGTTTCGTTTTGATTCTTTGCAATATAAGCAAATTAACAAAACTATAACATTACTTTCGTGTTAAATAGTTGATTACTTCTGCCGCTGCCTGTAATCCAAAAACTGCTGGCATATAGCTTATAGTTCCGTAAAAAGATTTCTTATAATTCTTACCATCTGTAGTCTTTACACTTTCAGGAATTTGTATTTCTGAAGAGTATACCGCACGCACGCCTTTGTTTATCTTTTCCTTTTTCAAGCGTTTACGCAAGTGTTTTGCCATCTGACACTCTTTGGTTTTGCTTATGTCTACCACTTTCACTTTAGATGCGTCTAACTTCCCTCCTGCTCCCATAGAACTAATGAGTTTTACTTTCTTTCTACGTGCAGCTATGATAAGGTTTAGCTTTGGTGTAATACTGTCTATACAATCCATCACGTAATCATATTCCGGGGTCACAATTTCAAAGGCACGCTCGGGGGATAAAAACTCGTTAAGTACCGTCAGCTCTATGTTTGGGTTGATATCTTTTATGCGTTCGGCCATGACTTCGGTTTTTAATTTCCCTACGGTACTGGTAAGCGCTTGTAATTGTCTGTTGATATTGGTTTGGTCATATACATCCCCGTCTACAATGGTCATTTTTCCCACTCCGGCTCTGGCAATAAACTCTGCCGCAAAAGATCCTACACCGCCTAAACCTACGATAAGCACATTGGCTTTTTGTAGCTTTTCAATTCCTTCTTCTTTGATCAATAATTCGGTACGTTCTAACCAACTCATCTTTTAAATATTTCTTTACAATTATGTTCTATTTGCTGCTGCATACTGCTTACGCCTAACTTTTGCAATATTGCAGCTTTTTTATAAATTTCCTCAATGGCCACTTCTGTTGTATCGGTTTCCAATACAAAATCGGTAACGTTGAGTTTTGCAAAAGTACGCTGCAATTTTAAATTTTCAAGCAGGGTATTCCCAAATGACAGCTTACATCCTATAGATAGCATTTGATTGGCTAACTGTTCACTTTTTACAAAACCATGTAGCACCCAGGTTTGCGTAGGCTGTAATTCTTTTTTCAGGTTATATATTTCCTGAAAAGCCTTTACGCAATGAATAATCAATGGTTTTTGAATAGCTTCTGAAATGGCTACTTGCTTTCTAAACAGTACTTCTTGCAATTCAAAATCTGTATCGGTAAGTTTATCTAATCCGCATTCACCAATGGCATAACAATTTTCCCCTTGTGCCTTTTCTTTCAACAGGGCTAATTGTGTTTCCCAATCCTCATGAATATACCAAGGATGTATACCCACAGAAAAAGCTTCCAGATCTTTCACCGCATCAGATGGGTAACAATTACAGATACGCAATACTTTTTCAGTTTTGGCAACTGTATGTGTATGGAAATCTATATACCGCAAAGGCTATTCTTTGTTTTTGGTATCTATAATAATGGTTACCGGACCATCATTTAGCAACTGTACTTTCATATCTGCGCCAAAAATACCAGTTCCCACTTTCTTTCCCAGGTCTTTTTCTACTTGTGCTACAAAAGCTTCGTACAATGGTATGGAAACATCTGGTTTTGCAGCTTTAAGATAAGAAGGTCGGTTTCCTTTTTTGGTAGATGCATGCAAGGTAAACTGACTCACCACAATAATATCTCCTTCTACATCGGTAATGCTTTTGTTCATCACCTCATTTTCATCATTAAAAATTCGCAATCCTGTAATTTTGCGAGACAACCACTCAATATCTTCCTGAGTGTCTTCGTTTTCTATGCCTATCAATATAAGTAAACCGCTTTCTATTTCAGAAATCAATTTTCCTTCAACGGTTACACTGGCATTCTTTGTACGTTGTATAACTGCTCTCATGTTATTCTTCTCCGTAAATATCTGTTCGGTAGTTTTCGTCTTCTCCTTCTAGAATTTGTAAATAGCTCTTGTACCTACTCCAAGCTATATTCCCTTCTTCCAAAGCATCTTTCACCGCACATTTGGGTTCGTCCACGTGCAAACAATTATGGAACTTACATTCGCTTTTCAATGCGAAAAACTCCGGAAAGTAATCGCCCAATTCTTCTTTTTCTATGTCTACAATACCAAAACCTTTGATACCCGGAGTATCTATAATACGGGCATCAAAACTCATATCAAACATTTCTGCAAAAGTGGTGGTATGCTGCCCTTGTTTATGCTGATCGGATATAGAAGCGGTGCGCAAATCTAAATTAGGCTCAATGGCGTTTACCAAAGTAGACTTCCCTACTCCCGAGTGTCCACTGAACATACTCACTTTACCCTCCATCATACTTTTTACCTTGTCAATATGATGACCTGTTTTGGCAGAAAGTTCTACGCAATCGTACCCAATTTGCTTGTATACGTGTGCCAAGTACTTCACCTCCATCAAATCATCTTCATTGTAATCATCTATTTTATTAAATAGCAACACTGCTTTGATATCATAAGCTTCTGCAGTCACCAGAAACCTGTCTATAAAGGTTGTGAAGGTAGGCGGATTGTTATAGGTCACCAACAAGAAAGCTATATCTACATTGGCTGCAATGATATGCGTACGCTTAGACAAGTTGACCGATTTTCGAATAATATAGTTCTTCCTATCTAGAATTTCATGGATGACCCCAATGGTTTCATCTCCTATGGTTTCCAGTTCAAAAGCTACTTTATCACCTACAGCCACCGGATTGGTACTTTTAATTCCTTTTATTCTGAATTTCCCTTTGATACGGCATTCATACAAAGCACCATCATCTGCTTTTACCGTGTACCAGCTTCCGGTAGATTTATAAACAAGTCCTGTCATTAAGCATATTTACATTTAGAACTACAAAGTAAAAAGATTATTGGCTAACTTTAGTATATATAATCAGTTAAAAGCAAAAAGTTATCAGTTTCCGGTGGTTTTATGACGTTTTACATGTTTTATAGCACGTATACTATTCGTTTTTTGACTTTGCATCACAGTGATTCCGATTTTTAAAATAGCTCATAAAAAAAGTCCTGATAGGTATTGGCTACCTATCAGAACTTTCTATTTTTTTATTGTTGTTACTGTTCTACAAAAATGGTGTAAATACCCGTTTCTGCATCATATTCAAAGGTAGTATTGGTAATTTCCACTTCATTATACCGTGTAAAGCTACAACAGTCTTCACTTATACGTTCGGCATCGACATATAAGCTAAACATAGACACATCTGCTAGTTGAATATCCAAATCTACGGTTTCGGTCACCCAACCTATAGAATGTATGGTAAGCAAATTTAAATCATCTTCTGATATAAATGAATACGTTACCGAATTGTTGTTGTTGAGTGTATTGTACACATCAATATCAGCTTCGGTATAAGTACCATTGGTAAACAAATTTTCGCCGGTAGTGGCATCTACGATCTCAAAAAAGAAAGGTTGCGGATCTGTAAAACATGCCATTTCGCACCCATCATCATCCAGGCAGCTTTGCATAGCAAACACTGCCAATAAAAGAAATACTAGTTTTTTCATATGCTTGAGTTTTTCACAAGATGCTAAAAACCAGCAAGGGTTGCGTATGTTACTTACAAAAACAAGCGTACTATAAGCGGTCTTGTAATTCTTTCAACCAAACATCACGGTCATTAACTACAAACTCAAACACTTCTCCCATATGAGTGGTGATATCGATTCCGTTTGCAATTAACTTAAATGTTTTTCTGGGCGATACACTTGCCACAGTGTCTAAAGGAATATAGGTAAACCCTTTTTGAAAGTTCCCTTTATGACCTTTGAATATAATATGGGTTTGCGTTACAAACAAACGACCACCAATGGCTACAGCACCCTTGAATAAACTTGCCGGACCTTCTAGTGCAATAACATCGGTGGTTGATAAAGTAGCGGCTACCTCTTCTGTTAGTTTTTTAGAAGCTGAATTAACAGATTTTTTCGCTGCTAATGACATCGTAAACGTCATTAACACTCCAAAGAGAAGGCCTTGTACAGCAAACTTCCAAAACGCACCAAATGGTTCTCCGCCTATGAGTTCAAATAACGATAACAAGGTTGCATACGGAACTCCATATAGGAAAATTGATATCAGTCTTACTTTCCAGTTATGTTTTAATGTAGTTGCTCCAATTTCCATGATCAATTTTCTTTATTGTAGACTCACAAAATAGACTATTTTACTTACAAAATCAAGGATATCTCTTGAGTATTTTTCTGATTTATTGTACAAACTTTATTCAATTTTATACATACTAAGCAATGTACTCGTTTTTCCATAGAAAGCTATTGACTAAACGCTATCCTCCACAAACAACCCAAAAAAGCAAACCCAATGAGTATCATAATCTCACTGGGTTGCAAGGCCTATTGTTTAAACCTATGAAAAAGAATACCAAAAAAGTGGGCCTTACACTTCTAAGGTATCTGTTTTATAACCGTACACCTCCACAAACCGCTACACGACTTGTGAAAAACATCATAAAACCTAGTTATAGCAACAAGATCCTAACACTTTTACCGTAGGTTGCCTTTATCGTTTAAAAAAAACACCCTACACCTAAAGCAAACCCAACAGTATTGCTATCAATACGTTGGGTTATTGCTTGTTTCTACTAGGGTGCTACTACAACAATACTTTGGCTATACTGCGTTGGGTATAGTTTGTTATACCTATCGGTTCCTTTGTAGGCAGCCATGATCTTGTATTTGGAACCACTCACCAATCCTGTGAGCGCTATTTTGGTAGTAGTACTGGTTCTACTTTCCATTTTGTTGACATCGCTTTCTTCCAGATTTGCAGTATAATAAAAATTGGTAAACGACTTTCTGTTATTGGCAGGGACTGATACATCTATGGTGCCTGCATTGTTGCCTTGCGTGGCATAAATAGATTTTGGAAAACCTAGATCTACATCTCCCGGTATTTTTGCCATGGTAAAACCACTTGTAAGTAAAACATCAAGATCGTTGTATCCTTGAGCATTTACTTCTCTTGCCAGCTCGTTCATACGTATTTCTACTTTTTTCTTTGCGCCGTTCTTTTCATCGGTATTGATGCGGACTCCTTTTGGCCCTGTAGTGTTTAGCAGCGAAAGGTAGGTATTAATC
This sequence comes from Pustulibacterium marinum, assembly GCF_900116665.1. Taxonomy (GTDB): domain Bacteria; phylum Bacteroidota; class Bacteroidia; order Flavobacteriales; family Flavobacteriaceae; genus Pustulibacterium; species Pustulibacterium marinum. Next base: position 100,326 of record NZ_FPBK01000005.1, read on the forward strand.
TCTTCTTCAAAAGCAGTAAGTTCACCCTCTGCAAAAGTAAAATGAGAATTTCCGGTTAATTTTCCTAAAACATCTGGTGCTAGTTGTCCTAGCGCTTTGTCGCCCAATTTTGAATAATTAATAATAACTTTGTAAATCATAATTTCTTTAGCATTAAATTATAACATATTGATTTTTAAAAATATAAGATAAAAATATCTTCTTCAATTAGTGCAAAATACACTATGTCCTACACCTTTAAAAAAGGCATAAGAAGCACTGCAAGCTTCTAAAAAAAGCTTCTATACGTATGGTTTTTTGTGGCTTATCAGATGGAATTGCAAACATATTTGGCCGTTAAACCTGTTTACGAGACCGTCAAACCAATTAACGAGACCGTCAAACCAGTTAACGAGACCGTCAAACCAGTTAACGAGACCGTCAAACCAGTTAACGAGAGCGTTAAACCTATCTACTTATCCGTCAAGTATGTTTCCTTAGCCGTCAAACCTATCTACTTATTGACCAAGTAAACGTATTTATCGGCTTCGTAAACTGGTTTGACGGTCAAGTAGACTTCCTTTTGCTTCAAAAAAAGGGTCTGCATCACCATCTATGGGGCTTTACACCACAAAAAAATAGGGGAATTGATGCGCATGTTTGTGCACACGACTTTTACATATATATAGATCAATTTCTTGCGCTAGAAATTGAATAAAGGGTACCAAGCGGATGCTATGGTAGGTTCTTCTAAGCATCCTATTGTAACACGGGGCAGTGCGTTACTTTGGTGGTTTGATTTGGAAGTGGGAGTAAACCATTATGCATCAATGATTTACTGTTTTCAATATATAAAATTTTTAAATATGTTTTACAAAAGACGAAAAAAAAGTGAAAATTCCTTCAAACCTTGTAGTTACAAGGGTTTGGAGCGTCTTTTACCGTATCAACAAGCAGTTCAAACCAACTCACCAACAGTAGTTTACTGCTAAAAAAGGGATTTTTAGTGCTTTTATTCATGCACATTTGTAAGCTGTATATGGTACCTCAACACCCTTAACTAACGTGGGTTGCCTATACTCAATTTTGTATCTGAAATGATAATTTTAAGCGATTCCTTTTGTAAAAACACATGGTTTATAGGTAACGTATGGGTTATGGATACTTTTTGATGTTCCCACTCTTTGTTCTCAAATGCATGATAAAGTTTGGCAGGAGTCATGGCATCATTGGCATCTGTCAATTCAAAATCATCCACTTGTATGGTTACTACATCAGAATGTAATGAACTATTATTGTGATCTTGCAATACCACTGTAGCTCCTGCAGGCACCACATTACTGGTAAAACCTACTGTAACTATTTTGTTATGGGTAGTTGTGTTTACAAACGCTACACTACACTCATCTCGCACTCTTTCGGTTCTATTAAACACTAAAAATCCAGCGCAACAATCATTAAGATTCAATGTTATAATGGCTTTAGTAGGCACATGACAAAGTGCTTTATAGCATTGACCTACTTTTCCTTTAGGATAATAGTACAACGTATCTACTGCTGTTGCCTGTTTGTTGAGTATCACAGTATCGTCCAAATGCATATAAGGAGATTCATTGATTTTGATCCTAGTTTTTGATGCTGTTGAAGGTAATAAAGGATCTAAAGTACTCATGATAACAGTTGATTGTGCGTAAACGGTACTTAAACAAAAAACACCAAGGCATAAGAAACTACACCATGTTTTCATAAAGGTTGAAGTTCTAAACTACTAAAATACAATGTACCGCTGAAAACTAACTATAGGTTCTAGCATGTTTTTTATTTACCCTTCATAAACTTTTGGTGGTAATTTTCTTTTTCAGAATACAATAAATGGTCTAGCTGTGCCATTTTCATAAGCTTTTTCATTTTGGGGTCTTTTGTCCAATAGTAATCCATTCCTTTAAAATAGAGCATATTGTATAGCAAATGAATGTCGTTTTCTGTAATAGGCGTGTTTTCTATTGCAGTATACCTAAACAAAGCATCGAGGCAGCTTACATACAAATCAGAATAAGATGGTAGATCATGCATTTGCGGAAAAAAATTAAACCCATAACTTAGTACTTTGTTCATTTCTCTTATCGCAAAGTTTTTGGTCATGGCCAGTGTACTAAAGTGGGACGTTGTAGTGGTAGAGGCTCCTTCAGGAAACAATAGTTTTTTGTAGATACCTGCCTGAAGGGTATGTGCTTGTAATATTTCTTCTATATTAGAAGGGGTACTAGGTACTTCTTGTAATTCTTCGTACGTATGTTCTATATAATCTGCTAGCAGTTCTACATAATAGTCTAAATCTTTATCACTTATTTTAATATCCATAATAGGTTTTAAAAAATACTCAAAAGGTCTGCCTTGTAAATAAATAGCTTCTTCTTGCATATGAAATACCATTTCAATAGCATAATGCAAATTAGCTAATTCTTGGTCATTTTTTACCTGCGTATAGCTATAACCTAGCATTACTAAGGTATGTTCAGATACTTGAATCTCATAATCAAAAGCCATCATAGAGGTTAGGTTATTGGTAACCTCATACCACACAGAAGCATCGGTAAGTACTTTTTCTTTCATAATATATTTTTTTTAAGGTGTTGACTTAAAGATAGGAAAAAATACAATTACTTTTACACCTCCTTATTTACAACTAATTGACATAGAGAAAGTAGCAACCAAAACCCTCTTTTTTCAGGATACTTATTGAGGAAATCACTTGCTAACCAATTACCCACCCTAACCAACAAAAAACCCTGACGCGCTTGGTATGCTTGTCAGGGTTTTGAGTGTATTTGTGAACTATATGCTTATGGTACTACTATTTGCTTTTTAGGTTGATTCGGTTCTCGATACAATTTTGTTCTGCTTTGCTATACAAAATCACTCAAACGGACGAATGCAACCAATTTTATAATGAGTTACCAAGGCATGTTATCACTATTTATTCTACTTCTTTTAGCAATTCGTTCACAGCTGTTTGTAACTGTGGATCATCACCATTTAAGAAGTCGTTAAATGGCAAAGCCACCTTCACATCTGGTTCTAGTTCCATGTTTTCGGTAGGTACACCTTCGGCACCAATAGTAGCAATCATAGGAATACCAAACACAATAGACGGATCTATTAAACGCTCCCACCAAACAGCCGTTCCGGTACCGGCAACAGGCATTCCTACCAGTTTACCTATACCGTTTTGCTTGTACACATATGGGAAGATAAAGGCATCGGAATAGTTACCTTCGCTCATTACCACAATGCTAGGTTTTGTCCATCTGCTCATAGGTTCTCCTCCTTTTACCTTGTGGCCTTGTGGAGCAAATTGCAAATACAAATCACCGCTTAAGAACGTATTTAAATCATCGTGCAGCCAACCACCACCGTTGAAGCGGGTATCTACAACCAATGCTTTTTTCTCAAGGTTTTTCCCTAGGGCATTTTCATACACATCACGGAAACTACTATCGTTCATCCCTTTTACATGCACGTAGCCCAATGTACCGTTGCTCAAAGAATCTACCATAGCAGCCATTTCGTTGGTCCATCTACGGTACATCAAGTTATTTTCTACATATAGCGGCTCTGGTTTTACGGTAACTTCAAAAGTTTTAGCACCGCTCTTGATGGTTAATAGGGTATTCTTGTCTTCTATATTGTTTAAATACTGATTCCAATTTTCCCCTGCCGGAATGGTTTTTCCGTTGATTTTGGTAATCACATCTCCCTTGGCAATACTGTTGGAAGCCTTGTCTAAAACTCCTCCTGAAAGTACTTCGGTAATTTTGATACCTTCGCCGGTATAGGTTTCATCATACAACAAACCTAAAGAGGCCGTTTTATCGCCATTACTGCTTGGGTAAAATCTTCCCCCGGTGTGCGATGCATTTAGCTCGCCCAAGAATTCACTTAACAACACCTGAAAATCATAATTGTTGTTGATGTGTGAAAGCATCTTGCCATACTCGGTATAGTACATATCCCAATCAATACCATGAATGGTAGGGTCATAGAATTTCTTCTTCACTTGACGGTATACGTGGTCAAACATATATTGGCGCTCGGCAGCAGCATCTACTTCCATATCGCCATCTATTTTAATGCTTTCGGTTTTACCACTTTCAGCATCTACTTTTACCAAACTACCGCGGTTGCTAATAAACAAGCTTTTGCCATCGTCACTCACTTCAATGCCGGATGGAGATCCGCCCATCTTCGCTAATATTTTAGTTTCGTGTGTACGAGGTTCGGTCACCCATAAATCAAATCCTTTTTCAAAAGAAGCTAAATAGTACACTTTGCTAGCATCTTCACTGATCACATAATCTGAAATACTAGAACTATTGATGGTTAGCTTTACTTTTCTATATTCTAAATTCTCTAAATTGAGTTGTAAAGGCGTGGTTTCTTCGTCTTTCTTTTTATCCTTTTTGTTCTTTTTCTTTTTAGAACTTTCTTCCTCTTCTTTCTTTTGCTTTTCCTCTTCTTCTTTTTTCTCTTTCTCGGTCAACAAACTGAATTCTTCTTTGGACAACATAAAACGATCATAGGCTTCTTGGTCAAAGAACGCTGCAAAAATATCTACCTCGGTACTACCTTGATTGGCCAACGATTTTCTACCTTCTCGGCTGCTCACATAGGTCATCATTTTTCCGTCTAAAGCCCACTTAGCGCCGCCTTCTCCAAATCCACTGTTGATAGGATGTTGAATTTTGCCGGAACCATCTGCTTTGATCAAGGCTGTATTTTGACTGAACACATATCCTTTTTCATCGTCTACCAACAACCATTGACTATCGGGACTCCAGTGATATCCCCAGTCGCCATCGCTATAGGAATAGTTTCTTCCTTCCGGAAGGATGGTCGTCTTTTTACCTGATTTGACATCTAATACTTTTAAGATGTTGCGTTCTTCTATAAATGCGATCTTTTTACCATCTGGCGAATACTCAGCTTGAAATTCTTCGGCATCTGTAGCTATAATCGGTTTGATGTCTAATGTAGTAGCCGCATAGAAATACGTTTCTTCGGGTCTGTTGAGTTTTACTTCGTATACATCCCAACTTCCTTCAATCTCCCCAGAATATAACAACGATTTTCCATCTGGAGACCAAGTAATCATACGTTCTTGCTGCGGCGTATTGGTGATTCTTTTGGTTCTGGAATCATCTACTCCGGTAACAAAAACTTCTCCTCTGTTCACAAACGCAATTTCTTTACCGTTTGGATTCACTGCAAACTCCGTAACGCTAGAAATTCCTTTGCGTTCTAGTACTTGGTAGCCGGCATCTGTAGTTACTTGCACGTTTACTTTGGTTGGCGCGCCACCATCTTTCATAGTGTACAACGCTCCTTTCCAAGTGAAGGACAACATACCATCATCGGCAATGCTTAAATGACGTACCGGAAAGTCTTTGAAAGTAGTAAGCTGCGTTTCGGTATGAGCACTTAAAGATTGTTTGTATACATTCTGCGTTCCGTCTTTTTCATTCAAATAATAAACTGAATTGCCGTCTTTACTAAACACAGGCATTCTGTTTTCACCTTCAAACTTGCTGATTTGTTCGTAGGTATCATCGGCTACATTATATATCCAAATATCTCTGGTTACTGCCGACGTATGATGCTTTCTATATGGGTCTTCATATCCTTTTCTATCTTGAAAAACCAATTGCGAACCGTCTGCATTGTAATGTGCTTCTTCAGCGCCTGCAGCTGTTAACAACAAGGTTCTACCTCCTTCCACAGGAACGGTATATAAGTTATTGAAATAGCGCGTTCCCGGAAAACGAACACTTGCCGCAGGTGCATTTCTTCCACTACCAAACAATACTTGTGCATTATCTACCGTAAAATCATAGGGATAATCGTTGGCACTGTGAAAAGAGATTCTGCGAGGAATACCACCCTCGGCAGCAATGGTATATACGTCAAAATTCCCATAGCGGTCACTGGCAAAAGCAATGGTTTGCCCATCATGACTCCATACCGGACGCATGTCATAATGCGAACTTACCGTTAATGGAATGGCTTTTCCACCCGATGCCGGGACTTTATAGATGTTACCCATATAGCTAAACGCAATAGTTTTGCCATCGGGAGAAATAGTAGGGTACTGAAGCCACTTAGCTTCTTTTTGCGCCCAAATGCTCATGGAAACTCCAATGGCAAAGAGCGTAGTTAGTACTTTTTTCATGGTTGCTGATAATTTTGTTATTTAAACTGACAAAAAATCGGTGGTATTGTTACAATCTTGTTTCTTAAAATTTCCATTATTGGTCAACTTTTAGAAGAAATGTAATTTTTATTCAAACTGAAGTTCATTTTCTAAAATAAAAAAGGCTCGCTTACACAAGCGAGCCTTTTACATTGATTACTAACTAAACTAATATTACTTTGAAGCTTCCGCTTCTAGTTTTAATCTTCCTAATTTATCTTCTCTTTTTCTAGAAGCATAAATGATATAATCTTTAGGAGATTTTCTATAGAATACTCCAGGTCTAATTACCAATTCATTTTTAAGAATCTCTTCCGGATCTTTTCTTTCTAAATTTCCGTTTTCGTCAAAAATAAACAGTGTTGGGATTGCTTTGTTGTAGTTCCCCATGTTTTTAATTTCATCCATATCGGTAACACCCATGTTCTTTTTGTTATCATTAAACAAAACATACAGTTTACCATCTTCATACATAGGAATAGCACTTAAATACTCAGGACCTTTACCCATAGTAGTAAGAGGAATTGCAAAACCTGCTCCTACAGCAACATTACCCGAACTTCCAATAAAGAAAATATTGAAAGATAGTTCTGTTACGGTAGCATCTTGGTCTTTTGCTACAACATTGGTCCAAGCAATTGAACCATCAGGATTTAAAGATGTAACAATAATTTCATTAGTCACATAGGTAATAGGTCTTACACCAAGAGGTCCAATACCTGACTTGTCACCTATTATAACCATAGCATATTCAGAAAGAATTAATAACCCACCATCTTCTTTCTCTATCAAAGAGTGAATTCTATATAAAGGTTTTAAATCTTTGTCTTTCTTAGCCTTTCTTTCTCCTAAAAGTTTTTCTTTAGTTTCATAATCAAAATCATTGAAATGCATGTCAGGTTCAGTTGCACCAGTGAGATCAATAGTTCCTTCATAAACACCTCTCAGGTTACGATTGGCTCTTCCACTTTCTCTAACTGATGAAAAGAAACCTACCAATTTCAATGTATTTTGATTGGTAGACATTAATTCGCAATTGATAATCTCTTTATCTTTTACTTGAATATCAATAACTTCTTTCGCATAACTTTTTTCTCTTTTGTAAGCAAAAACCTGGAATTTTTCTACTTTTTCCTTTTTCTTCTTATCTCTATAGCTTTCGTTAGTTACAAGAAAAACATCTCCATTGAAGTTTACTTCAAAATCAGCTATATTGAAGTCGAAATCTTTTTTATTATCATCAAATTGAACTTTGTCAATATCAGAAAAGACTTCTTCCATATTGTCATTAAAAAGTTTTAGCTCATACTTGAATGCATCTTCTTTCTTGAAGTAAGAAGTGTGCATGATTAAAAGTTCATTTTCATTTACGCCTTTCTTGTAATAAAAACTTCCTCGCTGTGAATTTTTATCCACTGTAGATTCGAAAAGAATAACTCCATTTCCAAGAACACCTTCTTCAGAAAGCTCAGTTCCTACTAATCTATACGTTTTCTCTTTTTTAGAATACACACTTCCTAAGGCATAGATCTTATTATTCAGCATGTAAATTTCTTCAAAATCAAGATCTTTATCTTTTAATTCTGGAAACTCAATAGAATAAGTTCCTATAATCTGCATTGTTTCTGAGTCAAAAGTTTTTAAAGCAAAATCCTTCTTACCTTTTAATGCTAAAGCAAAAATCTTATCGTTCTTTTCGCCAAAGATTTTAAGAATCTTGTAGCCATCGTTGTCTAGTTCTTCTCCATAAGTAAGTTGAAGGTCTTCAATTTGATGTTGGGCATTCATGAACCCTGTAGATGACAATAATACCATTGCCACCATAAACAGTAGTTTTTTCATTTTATTAGGTTGTTTATAAATTTGTTCAAGCAATAATAATACTTTTTTATTTAAAAACTGTTACAAATAAAAAAGCCGATCAAAAACGACCGGCTTTTTTTACTTTTTATCATACAGGAAATTTATCCTTTTAAAATCTTCTCCTGGTGATTTATAGATTCCTGGTGAATGGCTTTGAACATTTTTAATACAAACTCTTCACTCAATCCTCTTTGCTCTCCTTCTAGAATCATTTTTCCTAAAATCTCGTTCCAACGGTTGTTTTGTAAAACCGCCACATTTTTATCTTTTTTCAAAGACCCGATTTCTTTAGCTACTTTCATTCGTTTTCCTAAAGTATCTATCAATGTATTATCAATCACATCAATCTGTGCTCTTAGGTTTGCAATTTTGCTGTTAAACTCTTTCGCTTCATCAGTTTCTTTACGAATACGAAGATCTTGCATAATTTGAACCAACGTTGTTGGCGTTACTTGTTGTGCAGCATCACTCCAAGCATTATCCGGATCAAAATGTGTTTCAATCATTAATCCGTCGTAATTCAAATCCAACGCTGTTTGCGATACATCAAAAATCATATCTCTTTTTCCTGTGATATGCGATGGATCACAAATCAACGGTAAATCTGGAAATCTTTGTTGTAATTCAATAGCCAATTGCCATTCTGGAATGTTACGGTATTTTGTTTTTTCGTAAGTTGAAAATCCACGGTGAATCACTCCTAAATTTTTAATATCTGCTGTATACAAACGTTCAATAGCTCCTAACCACAAAGAAAGATCTGGGTTTACAGGGTTTTTCACCAATACAATTTTATCGGTTCCTTTTAATTCATCAGCAATTTCTTGAATGATGAATGGACTCACAGTAGAACGTGCTCCAATCCATAATAAATCAATATCGTGCTCCAAAGCTAATTTCACATGGTCTTTGTTGGCTACTTCAGTAGCTGTTTTCATCCCAGTTTCAGCTTTTACTTTTTGCAACCATTTTAGTCCAAGAGCTCCTACTCCTTCAAAATTTCCTGGTCTGGTTCTTGGTTTCCAAATTCCTGCTCTAAAATAATTTACATCGGTATCCTTAAGCTCGTTGGCGATTTTTAAAACTTGCTCTTCCGTTTCCGCGCTACACGGTCCTGCAATTACTAAAGGATGATCTAAGCCTAAATCATCTAACCATGTTCTCATTGCTGCTGAATTTTCCATTTCTTTCCTTTTAGTGTTTTACCGTAATTCCTTTTAATATTTCTTTTATTTTGTTTGTGTTTTCCATGGCTTCATAAATAGATTCAAAATCTTCTTGTTCCATGAATTGTTTGAATTCTTGCAAATTCTTAATATATGCTTCCAATGTTTCTAATACATTGGTTTTGTTTTGCTGAAAAATAGGCGCCCACATAGCTGGTGAACTTTTTGCCAAACGTACAGTACTTTCAAAACCAGAACCTGCCATATCAAAAATATCACGTTCGTTGGCTTCTTTTTCTATGACTGTTTTGCCCAGCATAAATGAACTTATGTGCGACAAATGCGATGTGTAGGCAATATGAATATCATGTGATTTTGGATCCATATAACGAATTCGCATTCCAATATCTGAAAAAATCTTCAATGCTTTTTCTTGCAGTTTGAAGGCTGTTTTTTCTACCTCACAAATAATATTCGTTTTGTATTGATACAATCCGTGCAATGCTGCTGAAGGTCCTGAAAATTCGGTACCTGCAATAGGATGAGCTGCTAAAAAATTTCTTCTTTTGGGATGCTCTGAGATTAACTCGCAAATGGCTTCTTTAGTAGAACCGGCATCAATCACAATAGCATCATCATTAACCAAATCTAAAATTTTAGAAAGTTGTTTTGTCAACGCATTTACAGGAATGGCTACAAAAACTACATCGGCCTGAGCAAGATCTTCATACGTTGCTTTTGCATCGATCACACCCAAAGACAAGGCTTCCTCTAAATGTTTTTCACTTTGATCAATTCCGAAAACCGTTACGGAGTCGTATGCAGTTTTTACATCTAACGCAAACGATCCTCCTATTAATCCAACTCCTATGATAAAAACTTTCATACTAAAATCTGTTGATAGCTTCTGCTATTTTTTCTTCGGGAACGCAAAGCGAAAAACGAATGTAGCCTTCGCCCTGACTACCAAAAATGGTTCCCGGGGTAATAAATATATTTTTTTCTTGTAAAATGGTATCTATAAACGCTTCGGAAGAAGTAATGCCCTCCGGAAGTTTGCACCACACAAACATGCCTACCGCATTTTCATCAACGGTACAATTGAGTTTTGCTGCCAACTGTAGCGTCAATGCTTTTCTTTTAGCATAAACTTCATTGAGTTGCTGAAACCATTCTTTCTTCAATTGCAAAGCTGCTACCGCTCCTTTTTGAACGGAATAGAACATGCCGCTATCAAAATTGCTTTTCACTTTTAGAATCGCATTTATATTTTCAGTACTTCCTAAAACCATTCCAACACGCCAACCAGCCATGTTGAAACTTTTACTCAAGGAGTTCAATTCTAGTGCAACTTCTTTTGCTCCTTCAATCTCTAAAATACTCAGCTGATCCTCGTTCAACACAAAACTGTACGGATTATCGTTCACCAACAAAATATCATGTTTCCTGGCAAAAGCGACCAATTTTTGAAACATCTCTTTCGTAGGCTTTGCACCCGTTGGCATGTGCGGATATGACAACCACATAATTTTTACTTTAGACAAATCGGTTTGTTCTAAAGCATCGATATCTGGAAACCAATCAGAATCCGCTGATAAATTATAATATTTTGGAGTTGCCTCTACCAATTTTGTTACTGAAGTATAGGTAGGATATCCAGGATTTGGAATTAACACCTCATCTCCTTGATTTAAAAAAGCCATGCTAACGTGCATAATCCCTTCTTTGGAGCCCATTAACGGCAATACTTCAGAATCTGCATTCACCACAACGTTGAAGTACTCCTGATAAAAATCGGTGATTGCCTTTCGAAGTTCAGGAATTCCCTGATAACTTTGATATTGGTGTGCGCCAGCATCTGCCACAGATTCCTGCATTGCCTGAATCACTTCTGGAGCCGGAGCTAAATCTGGACTTCCGATTCCCATATTAATTACCGGTTTTCCTTCGGCAATCATCCCTCTTACTTCTCTTAATTTTTTAGAAAAGTAGTATTCTTGTACCGTTTGTAAACGTTGTGCAACTTCCATTACTTTCTTGCATTTTTATATTCTCCTAAAATCTTGAATTTATCTGCCATGATCGTCAACAGCTTCACTGCTTTATCAAAATCTGCATACGCATCAAAAGTTACGTTTACAAAAAAGGCATATTTCCAAGGAGTTTCAATGACTGGTAATGATTGAATTTTGGTTAAATTCAACCTGCAATCACTCATCACATTTAACACCGTAGCCAAACTTCCTCTTTTATGGTCTAATTCAAATTTTAGCGAAGCTTTATTTATTTGATCTTTTGGCAAAACTGAATTTTGAGTTTTTACGATAACAAAACGCGTAGAATTATCTTTAATCGTTTGTATATCAGAATTTAAAACCTCCAACTCATACAATTCTGCAGCGGTAGAAGAAGCTATAGCTCCTGCTCCTTTTAGTTGCTTTTCTGAAATAATTTTTGCTGCTTCCGCCGTATCTGCAGCTTCTATCAAACGAATGTGAGGATATTTTTTAAAAAACTCTTTACACTGTAAAAGTGCCATGGGATGTGAATGTACTTCGGTAATATCTTCAATAGTTTGTCCTGGAAGCACCATTAAATTATGGCTGATATTTAAAAAATATTCTCCAATTACATGAAGATTATTGCTATCTATCAAAGCGTAATTTGGTATAATAGAACCTGCTATAGAATTTTCAATAGCCATAACTGCAATGGTTGCATTTCCTTTGACTACCTCATCTACCAATGCATCAAAAGACAAACACTCTACTATGTCTACATTTTCTCCAAAATACTCAAGAGCTACTTTGTGGTGAAAACATCCTTTGATTCCCTGTATGGCTACTTTTTCGTTCATATACTATCAAAAAAAAAGTCCCGAAAAAAATTTTCGGGACTTTTATTATTTTAAAAATATCTTACAAGCTTAAACTCATAACAGTCCCGTTTCACTTCCATAATAGAAGTAAAAATAAAAACGGTTCCAGAAATAAGTTGTTGCTATCATTCTCTTTTGTAATTGATATCGCTAATGTAGCTTTAATTTCTAAATAAAAAAACACTCTAATCAATTTTTTGAAAAAATCACCGAATCGACAAGAATTTGCTTTCATTTTCTAATTAAAGTTTAGGAAAGTTATATTTTTGAATTATAATTCTGAACCTATAGAAGTTCAACTTATTCTTGTTCACATGTCTATTGAAGTTACAAACCTTACCAAAATTTACGGCAATCAAAAAGCCTTGAACCATATTAATTTCTCAATTCAAAAAGGTGAAATTGTTGGTTTTCTAGGTCCTAACGGTGCTGGAAAATCAACCACTATGAAAATCCTAACTACTTTTTTGGAAGCTACAGAAGGATCTGCAGTTGTAAATGGGTTTGATGTAACTTCCCAGAAAAGAGAAATTCAACAGTGCATTGGCTATTTGCCTGAGCATAACCCGCAATATTTAGACATGTATGTGCGCGAGTATCTTAAATTCAATGCTTCGGTATATAAAGCTCCTAAAAATTCGGTTGAAAAAGTTATTGAACTCACAGGATTAACGCCAGAAGCTCACAAAAAAATAGGTCAACTTTCTAAAGGATATCGCCAGCGTGTAGGTTTGGCCGCAGCTTTACAACACAACCCAGAAGTTTTAATATTAGATGAACCCACTACAGGATTAGATCCGAATCAATTGGTTGAAATCAGAAAACTGATTAGAGAGGTAGGAAAAGAAAAAACCGTATTGCTTTCTACTCACATTATGCAAGAAGTGGAAGCTATTTGCGACCGCGTAATTATCATAAACAAAGGAGAAGTAGTGGCTGATCAAAAACTTGCTGAGTTACGCAAAGGTCAACAGCAAATTGTGGAAGTAGAGTTTGATTATAGAGTTGAAGAAGCCTTTTTAAAAGCTTTACCTAAAGTGGAAAAAGTGGAAAACAAAATTGGTTTTGTTTACGAAATCACTTTCGAAACGGAAAAAGATATGCGTCCTGCAGTTTTTGACTTTGCCCATGATAATGGATTAAAGATTTTGGCCTTAAACCAACAAAACAAAACGTTGGAAAGTTTATTTAGAGAACTTACTGCTTAAGACTCGTTTTCGCTTTGAAGTAAATTATCCATTATTTCACTCACTTCTGTGTGAATATCAGGATTGGTAACATTGGTAGTAATTACAAAAACCATTTCTTGTTTTGGATATACGTAAAAATACGTGTAGCCACCTACCCCATTTCCAAAATGCCCGTAAAAGGTACGCCCTTTTCTATCACGGCTTACCTCCCAACCTAATCCGTAATACATAGGTTCTCCTTCAACCATGGTCATTTGCAACATTTCCTGCTTTGTTTCAGGTTTTAAAAATTTATTGTACAAAATAGCATTACCAAATTTGGCAATATCCGATGCGCTTGCCAAATACCCCCCTGAAGCTAATTTGTAATAATTTCTAACTTTTGTTGCCTTTTTAAACCGATTCTTGCTATGTGTTTGTGTGTAAAAGGTTACTTTATTCTTTAAATTCTGATTTTTATCTGCAACAATATTTTTCAATCCTAAAGGCTGAAAAACTGTTGTTTTCATAAGCTTCTCAAAATCTCTTTTGGATGCATTTTGCATAGCTACAGAAAGTAGATTCCAGTCGTTGCTATTGTACAAATAGCCTTTCCCAGGTTGATATAACAATGAGTCTTCTGCAAAAGTGTGAAGGCCATCTACAATACTTTGAGATTGCCTACTCAAAAATTCTCTCCCTTTATATGTTCGAATACCAGCTGTGTGCGAAGCTAGTTGCCTAATGGTAAAATCATATTTTTTCTTAGGGAAATCCGGAACATATTTATAGAGTGAAGCATCAATATCTATTTTTTTGTTTTCGTACATTTTCATTAGCCCAGCCGCGGAAAATGTTTTTGAAACACTCGCTACTCTGAAGAGCGTTTCATCAGGATTAATTGATGTTCTATTTTTTACATCGGCATAGCCATAACCAGCTTTCCAAACTACGCTATCTTTTCTAGTTACAACAATAGCCAATCCCGGAACGGTTTTATTTCGAACTAATTTTTCAATAATTCTTTCTGATTTCTGAACAGCTTCAATTTCTGGTATCAATTCACTTTTACCTACTGATGCTTGTTGCGCACAACGCACTTGCAACAGAAAGTTCATAAAAAGAAATAGCAATACGCCTGTATATTTCATCAATCAGTGAAAATTAATTGTCCTACATAAGGTGATTCTACCTCAATTTCCTCTGGAGTGTTCACTGCTATCACATCGCCCGTACTCACAATTTCAGCAGAAATGCTTTGCACAGGATTTACAATCATATCATTGCTGCTTCTGTGATATATATAAACCTGTTGAGCTATTAAATCCTCACCTTCAAATCTACTGTCGCCACTGTAAAAATTGACTGTTAATCGATTGGTACTGCCCGAAATATATGCATTAGAGATTTTATTAAAATTCACCGTTAAATTTTGGTTTTCTATCTCTAAATGAAAACTTCCCACAGCCAAACCGGCAGTATTATAATCTTCGGAAATAAGCTCTAGCGCATTGAAATGCAAAACTTCCTCCGAGTACACATCAAACTGAGAATTATTTATGATTTTTGTAATATTCACGGCGGTCACATAGACTTTTGTTACACCATATTTACGAACAAAATTGCAACTATTATCATCCTTTAAGAGGAGTTTACCATTTTCAACAGAGACGTTAACATCATTTATCAAATTACTCCCAGTTTCTAGAATCACTTGATTCTCGGTACCTTCTGAAAGATAAAGCGTAACGCCCTCTCCCACCTCGATGGTTGAAAAATCCGCTACTGAAATTTCTTCTTGAATGATGGTTCCTGCTATTTGAAAACAATCGCCGGCATTTTCAGAATTACATCCTGAAAACAACAAAAACAAACCTATGTATGTGAGCCATCTTTTCATAATCGTACTCCAATTCCAAATTCTATAGCCTCGGCTTTTGCCATATGTGTTTTCAATGTCACAGCTCCAAAAACTTTAGGTGAAATGTAATATTTTAATCCTAATCGCTGATAAAAATCGCTTTCAAAATGAACAGGATTGTAATAGTAATAACCTGCTTGTGTGACAAAGGAAAGTTTATTAATAAAAAGTTCATGCCCCACAAAAACTCCAAATCGCTTGTAATCTTCATCTCCCTTTATAGACTCTTCAGGATACGCAATACTTCTATACTTTACATATTCCTGCAGAAATGTAGACAAAAAAGCATCACCTCCCAACTGCAACGCACTTACGTGATTGATACGCTTGTCTGCATAGGCAGAAAATATATAAAACGGAAACTGGCCACTACCTATATTATCACTTGAATTTACGCCAGACCTAAATGCCAAATTTAACTTTATAGGTTCTGTGAATTTATCGTTTGTAAGTGTATGTTGATAGGCTGGTTTTTCTTCAGAAAGATCATAATTCACTCCAAGATTCAAAGCAATGATATTGATACTTGTATTAGGAGCCTTGGTGTTTCCGTTGGAATAATGAATCATAGTTAAACCACCTTGCAACCCAAAATTTTTAAAAATATGATTCTTTTTATAATTCAACATTAGGAAAGTTGAAGGCAATAAAGTGGAGCCAAAAGCATTGTTGCGATTGTTAGTCACCTTGTCATATGGATTGGTAGCGTATGCAATTCCACTCCCGATACGCATCATAAGATTTCTTTTGAAAAAGTAAAAACTGTAATGCGCATACAAACCAAAATTATCTCCTAGCGCTTCGTTTTTGAGCTCTTGATAATTTATCGTTAAACCGTAATCCGGGAAGTTATAGCGTTGCGCCCATTCTTCATAGCCAAATGTTTCTTTGCTGATTGAAGCAAAAACTCCTTCCGGATGTCCTGTAATCAAATGAGCCATGGAATTATTATGACGCGCAATATTACCATAGCTATAAGAAAGATCTACCGAATAGACATGCGTTTTTTCTTGACCTAGAGTCAATTTAAAACTAAATAAACATAAGAGAAGAAAAAATTGTTTCATTGGAAAAATTCAACACAAAAATAGAAATAGATAGTTGGTTTTTAATATGGTAAATGCATTTTTATAGAATTGAAAAATTAGCTATTTCTAAAGTAAAATTTAAACCAATATTTCCTGTAAACTACTATAAAATCATAAAAAATGCCGCTGAAAAGGCGGCATTAAATTTTCTCAAACTACTTACAATTTAAAAAATAGCCGAAGCTACTGCTTTGATATTGTCTGATTTTCCCATGGAATAATAATGCAAAACCGGCACTCCGTAGTCTAACAATTCTTTCGACTGTTGAATAGCCCATTCCACACCTACTTGGCGAACCGCTTTGTTGTCTTTACAAGCTGTCACGGCATCAATTAAATCTTCCGGAAGATCTATTTTGAATACATGCGGTAATAATTGCAAATGACGTTTGGTTGCTATCGGTTTGATGCCCGGAATAATCGGAACTGTAATTCCCATTTCTCGTGCTTTTTCAACAAATTCAAAAAACTTCTGATTGTCAAAAAACATTTGGGTTACCACATAATCTGCTCCTGCATCAACTTTTGCTTTCAACCACTTCAAATCATAATTCAAAGATGGTGCTTCCATGTGTTTTTCTGGGTAGCCTGCTACTCCAATACAAAACTCTTTTCCAGTTAAATTCTCAACAGCATCATGCAAATATTCTCCTTTATTCAATGAAAAAATTTGCGCTACCAATTCTGAAGCGTAGGTATGACCACCTTTGGTTGGGCGAAAATACTTTTCTTCTTTCATCGCATCACCACGCAAAGCCACCACGTTTTCAATTCCCAAATACTGGCAATCAATCAACATATATTCGGTTTCCTCTTTGGTAAACCCTCCACACAACACGTGTGGCACCGTATCTACATTGTATTTGTGTTGTAACGAAGCGCAAATACCTACCGTTCCCGGACGCATTCTGGTAATTTTTCTATCGATCAAACCATTGTCACGTTCAATGTAAATGTACTCTTCACGAGATGTGGTTACATCTATAAACGGCGGATTGAACTCCATTAACGGATCTATGTTACTGTATAAATCTTCAATGCTACTCCCTTTTTGAGGTGGAATAATTTCAAAGGAGAACAATGTTTTTCCGTTGGCATTTTTTATGTGTTCTGTAACTTTCATTACCTACTTTTTATAAGGACTGGTTGACTTTTTTAAATTTTATTCTGAAATGTTTGGTGCTAACCATTTTTCAGCTTTTTCTACGGAAATACCACGACGCTTGGCATAATCTTCCACCTGATCTTTCTTGATTTTCCCTAAACCGAAATACCTACTTTCCGGATTTGCAAAATAATAGCCCGAAACCGAAGCAGCAGGCCACATAGCCATACTTTCTGTTAAGGTAACTCCTATTTCTTCTTCCACATTCAATAGTTTCCAAATGGTTGGTTTCTCTAGGTGATCTGGACACGCTGGATATCCTGGAGCAGGACGAATTCCTGAATATGCTTCTTTGATCAATTCAGTATTCGATAATTCTTCTTGAGCGGCATAACCCCAAATTTCTTTACGTACACGCTCATGCAAATATTCTGCAAAAGCTTCTGCAAATCTATCGGCCAATGCCTTTACCAAAATACTGTTATAATCGTCTAATTGCTCCTCGAACGACTTTGCTTTTTCGTCTACTCCAAACCCTGTAGTCACACAAAAACAACCCATATAATCTTGTTTTTGAGTCTCCCTCGGAAGAATAAAATCGGCTAACGCAATGTTTGGAGCTCCTTTGGTTTTCTGTGATTGCTGACGTAGAGTTAAGAACGTTTCCAGCTCGTTTCCTTCTTCATCAGAAATCAAAATATCATCATCGTTTACCTGATTTGCTTTGAAAATCCCAACAATTCCCGAAGCAGTAAACCATTTTTCATCAATGATTTGTTGCAACATTTTTTGAGCATCTGCAAACAACGAAGTCGCTTGCTCACCCACCACTTCATCTTCTAAAATTGCAGGATATTTTCCGTGCAATTCCCACGATTGAAAAAACGGAGTCCAATCGATATAATTCACCAATTCTGATAACGCTACTTCTATCTTTTTAGTTCCGATAAAGTTTGGCTTTGGAGCTTCATACGTTTCCCAATTCATCGGGAATTTATTTGCTCTGGCGTCTTCAATCTTTAAAAACGATTTGCTTCTGCTTCGATTCAAATAACCTTCACGAAGTTTATCATATTCTTCACGAATATTCGAAGTATACGAAGTCTTCGTTTCTGGCTGCAACAAGTTACTCGCCACCGTTACCGCACGCGACGCATCGTTTACGTGTACCACGGTATCTTTATATTCCGGAGCAATTTTCACAGCGGTATGCGCACGCGAAGTGGTAGCACCACCAATCATCACCGGAATATTGATATTCAAACGGTCTAATTCTTTGGCCAAATACACCATTTCGTCTAGAGACGGCGTAATCAATCCGCTTAAACCAATGATATCTACGTTTTCTTTTTGAGCTGTTTCTATAATTTTTTCTGGCGGAACCATTACTCCAAGATCAATAATCTCAAAGTTGTTACACGCCAATACTACCGAAACAATGTTTTTCCCAATATCGTGTACATCGCCTTTTACAGTTGCCATTAAAACTTTTCCTGCCGAAGATGAAGTTTCATCTTTTTCTTCCTCGATATACGGAAGCAAATAAGCAACGGCTTTTTTCATCACACGAGCCGATTTTACTACCTGTGGTAAGAACATTTTACCACTTCCGAACAAATCACCAACCACATTCATACCGTTCATCAAATGCTGTTCAATAACGTGAATTGGCTTTACGGAAGCTAGTCGTGCTTCTTCAACATCTACTTCTATAAACTCATCTAAGCCTTTCACTAACGAATGCGTTAAACGTTCCTGAACAGTTCCGTTTCGCCATTCCTGAGCTTGTTTTTCATTTACTTTTACGTTGCCTTTTACACTTTCAGCATAATCTAGCAAACGCTCGGTAGCATCATCTCTACGGTCTAGCAACACATCTTCTACATATTCCATCAACTCTTTGTCTACCTGATCATAGACTTCAATCATTTCAGGATTCACGATTCCCATGGTCATCCCATGTTGAATGGCGTGATACAAAAATGCAGCGTGCATAGCCTCACGAACCGTGTTATTGCCACGGAACGAAAATGAAACGTTACTCACTCCACCCGAAATATGAGCGTGTGGTAAATTTTCACGAATCCATTTGGTGGCTAAAAAGAAATCGATGGCATTGCGGCGGTGTTCTTCCATACCCGTTGCCACCGGGAAAATATTTGGATCGAAAATGATATCTTGTGGAGCAAATTTTACTTTGTTCACTAAAATATCATACGAACGTTTACAAATTTCTATACGTCTTTCGTACGTATCTGCTTGCCCAACCTCATCAAAAGCCATCACAATCACCGCCGCACCATAACGTTTGATGGTTTTGGCATGGTGAATGAACAATTCTTCTCCTTCTTTTAAAGAGATTGAGTTTACCACTCCCTTACCTTGAATCACCTTCAAACCTGCTTCGATAATCTCCCATTTAGAGCTATCGACCATTACAGGAACTCGGGCAATATCGGGTTCGGCAGCTATTAGATTCAGGAATTTTGTCATGGCATATACCCCATCGAGCATTCCTTCATCCATATTAATATCGATGATTTGCGCACCACCTTCCACTTGGTTTCGGGCAATATCTAACGCTTCATCGTATTTTTCTTCTTTGATCAATCTTAGAAATTTTCGCGACCCAGTAACATTGGTACGCTCTCCAACATTGATAAAATTACTTTCCGGAGTTACCACCAATGGTTCTAACCCAGATAGTTTTAAAGGTATTCTATCTTGGTTGATTGTTGTTGGTTGTTGGTTGCTGGATTGATTTATCTCTACACTCATAACACTCTTATTAACTGTTAGCAACCAATCTCGGTTTAAACTCACTAGCCACTTCGGCTATTAATTTGATATGATCTGGAGTTGTACCACAACAACCACCAATGATGTTAATTAAATTTTCCTGAAGATATGAACGGATTAACTGTTGCATTTCTTCTGGCGTTTGATCGTATTCTCCAAAAGCATTTGGTAATCCTGCATTTGGATGCGCAGAAATCATGCTATTCGTGTTTTGTGCCAATCGTTTTAAATACGGCTGCAACTGATCTGCTCCTAAAGCACAGTTGAAACCAATACTTAACAACGGAATATGTGACATTGAAATTAAAAATGCTTCTACCGTTTGCCCAGAAAGTGTTCTACCTGAAGCATCTGTAATAGTACCAGAAACCATGACAGGTATTTCTATATTTCGATCTTCTTTTACTTCTTCAATAGCAAAAAGTGCTGCTTTGGCATTTAGGGTGTCGAAAATAGTTTCTACCAATAACAAATCAGCTCCACCATCCATCAAAGCTTCTACTTGTTGTTTATAGGCAATACGAAGATCGTCAAACGTTACAGCACGATACCCAGGGTCGTTTACATCTGGACTCATACTTGCTGTACGGTTTGTAGGGCCAATAGAACCGGCTACAAAACGTGGTTTGTTTGGTTCTTTGGCAGTAAATTCCTCGGCTACTTCTTTGGCTAATTTAGCAGATTGGTAATTGAGCTCGTACACCAAATCTTCCATATGATAATCGGCCATACCAATCGTTGTCCCAGAAAAGGTATTGGTTTCTACAATATCTGCTCCGGCAGCGTAATACTCGGCATGTACCGATTTTACCGCTTCGGGTTGGGTGATGGATAACAAATCGTTATTCCCTTTTAGCGGGTGTGGAAAATCTTTGAAGCGCTCACCTCTAAAATCTTCTTCTTCAAATTTAAAGCGTTGTAACATAGTACCCATGGCACCATCGAGTACTAAAATTCGCTTTTGTAATTCTTCTTCTATCTTCGTCATTACCTTTGTTATAGCCTAAGGCTTCTTATTTTTAATGCTACAAAATTAATAAACAACTGCTTACGCACCTAGCCCCGATTGCAGCGACATCCTTTTTTTGCTTGAACAAATGGCAAAAAAAGATATAGCGAAAAGCGGGAACACCGTTGGCAAACCTACGCTGTTGTTTATGCTTCTTAAAAATATGTTGTTATCTATGGAAAAACGAGTGAATCGGATTTGCGTTATCTGTCCGTATAACGGTAGAATTTAGCACCTTCTACAGGCGTAGGGTTGCTAAGGCTTCTGCGGGTCTAATCCCTCTGCCTTTCGTGATAACAACATGATGTTAAAGAACGGTGCAAATAAACACCAAAGCGCTCATAAAAACAAATCATGAACGCTTTAATTACTTAACTTAACTATTATTGTACTAAACAATTGCCTGAACTACAGGTTTTGGAGCTTGTTTTTTGGTTCCGTCGAAACCATCTACGCCGCTCACAGTTGTATATTTTAAAACGTATTTTTTACCCGGATTGATAATGTTGTAGGCTGCTTGACACATCATGGTTGCTTCGTGGAAACCACACAAAATCAGTTTCAATTTTCCTGGATAGGTATTGACATCGCCAATGGCGAAAATACCAGGTATATTAGTTTGATAATCTAATGAGTTATCTACTTTGATGGCGTTTTTCTCAATTTCTAATCCCCAATCGCCTATTGGACCTAATTTTGGAGATAAGCCGAATAACGGAATAAAATAATCTGTTGCTTTTGAAATGGTTTCGCCATCTTTTTCGATAAGCAATGCCTCAAGTTTATCTTCGCCTTGCAAACCAACTACCTCAGCGGGAGTAATTAAATTGATTTTTCCTGCTTGTTTTAATTCCTGCACTTTTTCTACAGAATCTAAAGCACCACGGAATTCGTTTCTACGGTGAACTAAGGTAACTTCGGAAGCTACATCGGCCAAGAAAATACTCCAATCTAAAGCGGAATCTCCACCACCGGCAATTACTACTTTTTTATCGCGGTATTGCTCTGGATTCTTCACAAAGTAATCCACTCCGTTTTCTTCAAAATGACCTAGATTTTCCAAGATGGGTTTTCTAGGTTCAAAACTTCCTAAACCACCAGCGATGGCTACTACAGAAGCGTGATGTTGTGTACCTTTATTGGTAGTTACTATAAACGAACCGTCTTCTAACTTTTCAATCGTTTCTGCACGTTCGCCAAGGGTAAATCCTGGTTCAAACTGTTTGCCTTGTTCTAGCAAATTATCTACCAAATCACCTGCCAAAACTTCTGGAAAACCAGGAATATCGTAGATTGGTTTTTTAGGATATAACTCTGCTAATTGTCCGCCTGGTTGCGGTAATGCATCTATAATGTGGCATTTTAATTTTAATAATCCTGCTTCAAAAACGGTAAATAATCCTGTTGGTCCTGCCCCGATAATTAAAATGTCTGTCTTTATCATTGTTTTTTGTTTTGAGTAACACCTCCGTGGTGTTTATTTATTTTTTAATTAGAGATTCTGTTAAGGTATTGAGTTGTTCTACTTTTGATTCGAAATCGTCTTTCAAGGTTTTTCGGTATGCATTCAAATTTTCAACTAGTTTATTGATATCTTCTGGCAATACTTCTTCGAAAAACTGACGCAAACGTTTTGCTGTTGTAGGCGATTTTCCGTTGGTAGAAATAGCAATTTTCACGTTTCCTTTGGTGACAATTCCGCCCATATAAAAGTCGCAATACGGAGGGTTATCGGCTACGTTTACCAAAATATTTTTCGCTTTTGCATCATGATACGCTTGAATGTTTACAGCTTCATCATTGGTTGCTGCGATGATCATTTGGCTTCCGTCTAAATCAGTGCTTTCATAAGCTTTTTGAATAAGTTGAACCTTATGTTTTAAGGCCATTTTTTTCACTTCGTCATTAAACTCCAACGCTACCATTTTTACATTCGCATTCGGACTCGATTTTAGCAGAAAACCTAATTTTTCTTGACCAACCCAGCCACCACCAATAATGGTAACATGTAGCGCATGTACCTTTAAAAATATAGGATATAACTCGTTTTGTTCCATAATTTATAGGGCAGCATAAAGTGTCTTAAGTGATTTCTTTTTCATAGCAATTTTACTTTTGACACTCTATATGCTACTAATTTTTGTTTTATACATTTTTATATAGATGTTGTAGTTTGTTTAGCTTCGGCATAAACCTTTTGTAAGGTTTCGCGATGACGTACTACTTCGCCCAACACTATAATTGCAGGATTGCTCAAACCATTTTCTGCAACTACAGTTTCGATGGTATCTACAGTTCCTACGCCTATTTTTTCTTCGGGAGTAGTTCCGTTTTGAATGATAGCCACCGGCAATTCGTGTTTTCCTTCAGCTTTAAACAAACTTACAATTTGCGGTAGTTTGCTCATTCCCATCAAAATTACCACTGTTGCTGTAGATTTTGCTGCCAAAGCCACATCGTTCGAAATTTTATGCGACTTGGTAGTTCCTGTAATTACCCAAAAACTTTCTGAGCTGCCACGTTTGGTCAACGGTACGTTTTGATAAGCCGGTACCGCTAATGACGAAGAAATTCCTGGAACCATAGCTGTTTCTATTCCGTATTGTGCTGCGTATTCCATTTCTTCCGCTCCGCGGCCAAAAATAAACGGATCGCCACCTTTTAAACGCACTACATGTCCTTTAGTTTGCGCTCTTTGCACAATCAACTCATTAATTTGTTCTTGCTGATACGAATAGCAACCTTTACGTTTGCCCACAAAAATTTGTTCTGCTTGTGAGGCATACATCAACAATTCTGAATTTACTAAAGCATCGTACAATACCACATCGGCATTTTGCAATGCTTTAATCGCTTTTAGTGTAATTAAATCGGCATCTCCTGGTCCTGCCCCAACTACAGTTAATTTTGGTTTATTTTGTAGTATCATGTTGCAATTGTTTTGTTCTAAAAGCATCTACTTGCTTATAGAAAGTTTGCGCATCTAACAAGTACTGTTTTGCAAATGCTTCTGAAGGCTCGTTGTTATTGATTTGATAGGTGAACTCTGAAAAAGATGTCCCTAATTCAAATTCAGCACCAAAAATCTCTTCAAACTGCTTGATAATTCCCGCTTGTGTATTGGTTTTTACACTTTCACCCAACAACAAAGCTTTGGCAGAGTTTACTATTGCCGTATAGGAATGATAAATACTGTCTGCCCATTTTTGTTGGTTTAATGTATCTGTTGCGTTTTGTAATTTTTCTTCAGACTCAAATAATAGCGTAGCTACTAAATCTACTACCACACCAGCACACTCACCAACACCAACTGCTTTTACATACTCTTCGGTATGCCCCCAGTCTACAAAATCATTAGCGGTTAAGTTATCGGTATCTGCAAATGGCTTTAAGAAATCGTAAAAATACTTTTGCTCTTTTCTGTCGTAATACTCTAAAAACGATTCTGCTGTTTGTTGATTTGCTTTAAAATCATCTAAAATAGCACGTAATGCCTGCGGACCTCTTTTAGAAGGAACTTTGATTACTTTATCTGCAAAACGACCAGAACCGTTACCAAGCACACCACCACCCAACAACACTTGCAATGCCGGAGCTACCAATTTGCCTTGACGAATAGACATACCTTGAAAGCCTATGTGTGCCATATTGTGTTGCCCACAAGCATTCATACAACCACTAATTTTAATGGTTATGTCTTTATTATTTAAATATTCTGGATATTCTGCTTTAATCACATCTTCTAACACATCGGCAATACCTGTACTACTTGCTATACCTAAGTTACAAGTGTCTGTACCTGGACAAGCCGTTATATCTAGTGTAGAATTATAGCCTATAGCAGTAAAACCTAAAGCTGATAATTCTTGATAGAAAAATGGTAATAAATCTTCGCGTACGTTGCGCAACACTATGTTTTGACGTAATGATAAACGCAACTCGTTACCACTGTAATTTTTGACTAATGTTGCTAATTTTCTTGCCTCTTTAGTGTAAAAATCTCCTAGTTTAACTTTAATACCTATACCGAAAAAACCTTCTTGCTTTTGTGCAAAAACATTAGTTTGTAACCAAGCATTGTATTCTTTTTCATCTGCAATACTTACTTGCGGAGCTTCAATCTTTTTTAATGCTTCGTAATCTGCTTCAAAACCTTCGGTTTGTATAGGGTACGTTTGGTACGAAAGTGCTATTTTTTGCTCTTCAACTAAAGCTAGAAACGCTTCGAGACCTAATTCTTGCACCAAAAACTTCATACGTGCTTTTAAACGTTTTGCGCGTTCTCCATGACGATCAAAAACTCGTAACACACTTTCTATAAAAGGTATTAATTGATCTACAGGTAAAAATTCGTGTACCAATTCTGCATGATTTGGTTGTGAACCTAAACCACCACCAAGCATAACTTTAAAACCTCTTTGGTTGTCTTGTAACTTCGGAATGAACCCTAAATCGTGAATAAAAGACAAGGCTGAATCTTTATCGGAAGACGAAAAAGACATTTTGAATTTTCGCCCCATCTCTTGACACACTGGATTTCTTAGGAAAAACTGAAAAACAGCATGGGCATATGGCGAGACATCAAAAGGCTCTTCTGGGTCTATACCTGCTATTTCTGAAGCTGTAACATTCCTAACGGTGTTACCACAAGCCTCTCGTAATGTAACATCATTCTTCTCCAACTCTGCCCAAAGCTCTGGTGTTCTATCTAGACTTACGTAGTGAATTTGAATATCTTGTCGTGTGGTAATATGTAATCTTCCTCTTGAATATTCATCTGAAACATCTGAAATACGCAACAATTGGTCTCCATTTACTCTACCATAAGGCAATTTAATACGCACCATTTGTACGCCTTGTTGCCTTTGCCCATAGACACCTCTAGCCAATCGCAAACTGCGAAAACGCTCTTCGTCTAGTTTTCCTTCTTTGAATAATCGAATCTTTTTCTCTAATTCGATAATATCTTTTTCAACTATTGGGTTTTCTAATTCTGTTCTGAAACTTTGCATATTCTACTAATTCTATAGATTAATAGGTTTTTAAATGAAAAAATAAACAGACTTACATCTGTTTTTGAATACTGGTTACGATAAGTGAATACCACACTCTCGGTTTGAGTACACTTTTGTTGGATCGAAATAATTAAACTCGTTTGTTAATTTATGTTCTTGAATGTACTCGTATATTTCTTTATTGTTGTAATAGAAGAAAGGAGAAACCTTTAAGACTCCGTCTTTAGTAAAACTTAAAATATCTAATGAAGCACGATGCGCTGTTTGTGATTGTCTAATGTTAGAAAACCACACATCTGGTTTATGCTCATTCATTGCTCTACGGAAAGGTTCTAGCTTTACAATTTCTGTAAACAACTGATGCTTTTCATTTTCTGGCTCTGGTACACCATAGAAAAAGCTGATAAATTCTTTAGATAAATTAGGTTCATATTTTTTCACATTTAAACCCAATTGCTTTCTAGTTTTTTCTATGTGCTTATACGTGTCTTCGGTATTAAAACCAGTATCGCACCAAAGCACTGGCATACTTGGCATGACAGAAGAACATAAGTGTAATAAAGATGAAGAGTAAGGACCAAAATTTGATGTTATTACTGGTCGCTCTGCAAAACTTAGCACCCACTCTACAATTTCTCTTGGCGATTTGTCTTTTAAAATCGCGTTGTACTTTAAAATGTCTTCTGCTACTTTCATATCATTTGTAATTTTAAAATCTAATAATCCATAGGATTAGTAGATTATTAAGCAAACGTACATAAAATATTTGATACGCACGCAATTATAAAAATAAAAATTGCGTTAAATAATGAGATTTGTCATAATGCAAAAAAAAGCTGCACACTTTTAAGTTTTGTACAGCTTTTATAAATTATATTATGATAGGGCTTGATTGAGATCTGAAATAATATCGTCTACATGCTCTAATCCAATAGAAGTTCTTACCAAACCATCGGTAATACTCACCGCTAAACGCTCCTCTACAGACAATTTACTATGTGTTGTAGAAGCAGGATGCGTAACAATGGTACGCGTATCTCCTAAATTGGCAGAAAGGGAGCACATTTGTATTTTATTCAAGAAATTTCTACCGGCATCTATACCTCCTTTAATTTCAAAAGCTACAATATTACCGCCTAATCGCATTTGTTTTTTAGCAATATTATACTGCGGATGCGAAGGTAAAAATGGATATTTTACAGATGCTACATTTGGATGCGCTTCTAAAAACTGCGCTACTTTTAAGGCATTTTCGCAATGCTTTTCTACTCTAACCGATAAGGTTTCTAAACTTTTAGACAATACCCAAGCATTGAATGGCGACATTGCCGGACCCGTGTTACGAGCAAATAAGTAGATTTCTCGAATCAAATCTGCTCTACCAACAGCTACACCGCCTAAAACTCTACCTTGACCGTCAATCAATTTTGTTGCTGAATGCACTACGATATCCGCTCCGTGTTTAATTGGATTCTGAATATAAGGTGTTGCAAAGCAGTTATCAATTACCAATAACAAATTGTGTTTTTTGGCAATTTCGCCCAACAAATCCAAATCAATAATATCTACTGCCGGATTGGTTGGTGTTTCCGCATATATAATTTTGGTATTTGGTTGAATACAACCTTCGATAGATTCTGGTTCGTCTATCTTAAAATACGTCGTTTCAATATTCCACTTTGGCAAATATTTTTTAAACAACGAATGAGTAGAACCAAACACACTACTAGCCGACACAATATGATCGCCACTTTCTAACAAAGCCGCCAACGTGTTGTAAACCGCAGCCATTCCGGTTGCAAAAGCATACCCCGCTTCTGCCCCTTCCATCTTGCAAATCTTCTCTACAAATTCCGTGGTATTTGGGTTTGAGAAACGACTGTACAGGTTTTTTGGTTTTTCTTCAGCAAACGATGCACGCATATCTTCGGCATCATCAAACACAAAACTAGACGTTACATATAATGGTGTACTGTGTTCTGAAAATTGAGTTCTTTCGGATTGGGTTCTTACCGCTTCGGTTTCGAATTTATATTTTGAATCGCTCATAGCTTTTACTTTACAACTTAAAATTAATGAATATTTTTTTCCGCAAGGCGAAGAATATCTCCAAAAACTCCACGTGCGGTTACCGCAGCTCCTGCTCCTGCTCCTTGAATAACAATTGGATGTTCTCCGTAAGATTCTGTATAGATTTCAAAAATAGAATCGGAACCTTTTACCTGCCCTAATGCGCTTTCTTTTGGTACCGAAACCAATTTTACATCTAATTCTGCTCCGTCATCTTTAAACAAATCACCATGTAAATCGCCTACATAACGCAATACATGATTAGGTTTTTGTTGTTTTTTGATTGCATCGAACACCGGATTCAATTCTTCCAAACGCTCTAAAAACTCAGGAACGGTAGTGTCTTGCAAGTTTTCAGGAATTAAATTTTGAATGTTTACATCTGCAAATTCATTACGCAATTCCAATTCACGCGCTAGAATCAACAACTTTCTACCAACATCTACTCCGCTTAAATCATCACGCGGATCAGGTTCGGTATAACCGCTTTCGATAGCCACTTTCAACACATCGCTAAACGGTTGATCTGATTCTGAAAAAGTGTTGAATAAATAACTCAACGTACCGCTAAACACACCTTTAATTCTGGTTATATTTTCACCTGAATTGTGCAACAAACTAATGGTATCAATCAACGGTAAACCTGCACCTACATTGGTTTCGTATAAATATTTTTTCTGATATTGACTCAATACTTCACGCAGTTCCTGATAGAAATCAAAAGAAATTGTATTGGCAATTTTATTGGCTGAAACCAGATCGAATCCGTTTTTAACTAACGGAATGTAATTTTCTACAAAAGTTTTACTGGCCGTGGCATCTACAGCAATTAGGTTTCCTAAGTGCGCTTCGTCTACTAGTTGAATAATGCTATCAATGTTTTCATATGGTAAACCATTTTCGACCAAATCTTGTTCCCAATTACCCGTAATTCCAGCTGCGTTGAACAACACTTTTGTCGAGTTTACAATGGCCACAACATTCACCGCTAAATCTTTTCGGTCTAAAATATTCTGACGCGCATTGTTGATTTGCTCAATCAATGTACCGCCAACCGTTCCGCGACCAAAAATCACCAAATTCACTTTTTTAGAAATTCCGAAAATCTCTCCGTGAATGATATTGATAGCCTTTTTCACCTGCGAACGTTTTACCACCAAACTCACGTTTTTACCTGTCACCGTATTGTTTAACAGTAACGGTACAATTTGGTTTTTGATTAACGCATCGTACGGTTTATTAAAGGTTGCCAACTCTTGACCAACAATAGATATTACCGAAACTTGTGTATTTACATACACTTCGCTTACATCGTTGGTGTAAAAGTCTTGTTCAAACTCTGCTTCTAACGCTTTTTTGGCTTCAAAAGCATCTTTGGCGTCTACCACTAAACCAATTCCACGCTCGGAAGAACCTTGTGCAATAATACTTACGCTAATTTGTTTTGCTCCTAACGCTTTGAAAATACGAGCATCTACACCTGCTTTACCGAGCAAACCACGACCTTCTAAGTTGATTAAAGCCACATTCTCAAACGTAGAAACCGATTTGATTCCCGTTGCTTTACTCTCTGCATGAATTAACGTACCTTGATTTTTGGCGTTGAATGTATTTAAAATTCGTAGTGGAATATTCTTCTCTATTAACGGAATAATAGTTTTTGCATGCAGAATGTTTGCTCCAAAATTGGCAAGCTCGTTCGCATCTTCAAAAGACAGCTCTTTAATAATCTCTGCATCGCTCACCAAATCTGGGTTTGCAGTGAAAATTCCGTCTACATGTGTATAGTTTTGTAACTCTTCGGCATCTAAATAATTTGCCAATAAAGAAGCTGTGTAGTTACTACCATTTCTACCTAAAGTGGTAGTTTCTCCCGTTTCTGTAGCTGCTATAAAACCTGTAACCACATGCACTGTAGTACCGTTATGCTTTTCAAAGTGCTTCACTACATTTTCTTTAGAGAGTACATGGTTGGGTTGTGCATTACCAAACGTATTGTCTGTAACAATAAGCTGTCTACTATCAGAAAAAATAGCATTTACCCCTTTATCTTGTAATAGTTGCACAATGGTTTTTCCTGAAATAATTTCGCCTTGCGACAACACGTTGTCTTTAATCTTCTTGCTGTAATCGTGCAATAAGGCCACCCCTTCTAACAATTTGCTAATGGTTGAAAACTCTTCGGAAAGGTTAACATTGGCTACTGCTGTTTGATATGCTTTAAACTCTTCTAGTTCTTTTTGATATGCTTTACCTCTAGCTGCTTTTTCTAGCAAACTTTCTAATTGGTCTGTAGCTTTACCCCTAGCCGAAACCACCAATGCAATACGCTCTTTGGCTTCTAGTTTGGCTTGAATAATATTTATGGTGTTTTGTAATCCTTCTCCGTTTGCTAATGACTTACCGCCAAACTTTACAACTTTCATTCTTTTATATTTTGGTGTTGGAAACACCTTGGTGATTAATTTTTCTAATTGTTCAAATTCTATTAAAAAAGCATCATGCCCGTGTACAGACTTTATCTCGCCATAGGTTACATTGCTTCGGCTTTGTGCTAATTTTCTGTGTGTTTCACGATTTTCTTCCGCAGAAAAAAATAAATCGGAATCTACCCCAACAATATGAATATCGGCTTCTATTTGTTCAAAAACAGATGTATTTTCTTCCCTTCCTCTGGTAACATCTATAGTTTTTAACAGCTGATTCATTAATTTATATGCAGATACCTGAAAACGTTCTTGCAGTTTTTTACCATGATGCAACAACCAACTCTCTACATTAAAAATTTGCAAGTCGGCATTGGTGCTACGCTGAAATTTGGCTTTAAAAGAAGCTGGAGTTCTATAACACAACATGGCATGCATACGAGCATCGTGCACTGGGTTATTGCTATTGTTTAAAATTTGCTCTTGTATTTGGCAATTGGCAATTAACCAATCTGTAGCTTTCCAATCGGTCGCAATGGTAATTAAATGTTGTGTAATTTTAGGGTTTAGCGCACACATTTCCCAAGCTAAACCACCGCCTAAAGACCCACCAATAAGGGCATATAATTTTGTAATGGTTAATTGGGCTAACCCTAACAAAAATACTTTTGCCATATCTCTAGCAACAAAACTCTTGTAATGGTCTAGTACAAAACCATCAAAACCGTTGCCTGGTATGTTAAAAGAGATAATAGTATACACATCTGTATCTATACTTTTTTCTTTACCCACAAGAGCATTCCACCAACCCTCTTTGCCAGACACATTAGAGTTGCCTGTTAAAGCGTGGTTTATAAGCACTACAGGAGCTGTACCCAAAGGTTGCCCAAACTGCTGATAGCTTAATGGTATTACATCGAAAGTGTGATTACATTCGGTTGTAAATTTTTGAATATGTAGGGTTGTTAATTTGTTTTCCAAAACCAACTATACTTTTTGCATTAATAAATGTAAAGTATGTTATAGGGAAAAGCGAAGAAAAAAATCTTGATGTTATCTGCCCACAATAAATGCGGTAGAATGTAGCACCTTCTTCACAACGTGTAAAGGGTTGCTAAGGCTTCGTTGGGTCTATTCCCTCGGCCTTTCTTTATAACATAACAAAACGTAATAGAACTTTAATGGTGCAAAGTAACGAGATATTTAAGCAATAAACCAAATAATTACTCAAGTTTTTTAAACTGAAAATATTATGCTGTTTTTAATTTTTAATTTGAATTTGTTTTATACCTTTGCCACCCAAACGAGGATACATTTGACTGATTGCGACCTCAATAAAAAAATGCTAAAGCAGTAACACTACTCCTTTAGACCCGTCCTTTCAGCACAAATCATTCTTCTTTTTTAAAAATAAATTAGAGAAAAGATTATGTCGTATTTTTTTACATCGGAATCTGTTAGTGAAGGGCATCCTGATAAAATTGCAGATCAAATTAGCGATGCACTTATTGATAATTTTTTAGCTTTTGATCCAGAATCGAAAGTAGCTTGTGAAACCTTAGTAACTACAGGGCAAGTAATATTGGCGGGCGAAGTAAAATCGACCACTTATTTAGACGTTCAGCAAATTGCAAGAGACGTAATTAAAAAGATTGGGTATACCAAGAGCGCTTATATGTTTGAAGCAAATTCTTGTGGTGTGCTTTCTGCCATTCACGAGCAATCTACCGAAATTAACCAAGGTGTAGACAAAGCTACCAAAGAAGAACAAGGAGCTGGAGACCAAGGCATTATGTTTGGTTATGCTACAAATGAAACTGAAGATTACATGCCTTTGGCGTTAGATTTGAGTCATAAATTATTACAAGAATTGGCTGAAATCCGTAGAGAAAATAGTGAAATCACGTATTTACGCCCAGATGCTAAAAGTCAGGTTACCTTAGAATATAACGATGACAACAAACCTGTTCGTATTGCAACCATTGTGTTGTCTACTCAACATGACGACTTTGATGAAGAGCAAGCTATGTTGGCTAAGATTAAGGAAGATATTAAATCAATCTTAATCCCAAGAATCATTAAAAAACATCCACAATACGCACATTTATTTAATGATGAAATTACGTATCACGTAAATCCAACCGGTAAATTTGTTATTGGTGGCCCTCATGGCGATACAGGTTTAACAGGTAGAAAAATTATTGTAGATACTTACGGAGGAAAAGGAGCGCACGGTGGTGGAGCTTTCTCTGGAAAAGACCCAAGTAAAGTAGACCGTAGTGCAGCATATGCCACAAGACATATTGCTAAAAACCTAGTTGCTGCTGGTGTTGCCGATGAAATTTTGGTACAAGTTGGTTACGCTATTGGTGTTGCAGAACCTATGGGTGTTTATGTAAATACCTACGGAACTAGCAAGTTAACTATTTCAGATGCTGAAATTGCTAGAAAAGTAAGTGAGTTGTTTGATTTAAGACCTTATTTTATTGAGCAACGTTTAAAACTAAGAAATCCTATTTATAGTGAAACTGCGGCTTACGGCCACATGGGAAGAAAACCACAAACTGTAACCAAAACGTTTACTTCTCCAAGCGGAGAAACAGTTACTACAGAAGTTGAATTGTTCACTTGGGAAAAATTAGACTACGTAGACCAAGTAAAAGAAGCGTTTAGTTTATAAAACCATTGTTATGAAAAGAATAGCTGTTTTTTGCGGTTCCAGTTCTGGGAACGACCCTGAGTTTGAAAGTCAAGCTTATGCTTTGGGTGCTTTTTTAGCTGACCAAAATATTGGTTTGGTTTATGGCGGATCTAAATTAGGATTGATGGGAGCTACAGCAAACGGCTTTTTGGACAACAATGGAGAAGCAATTGGTGTGTTGCCTACTTTTTTAGCTGAAAAAGAAATAGCACATCCAAAACTTACCGAAATACATTTGGTAGAAAGTATGCACGAGCGCAAAGCCATGATGAATGAACTTTCAGACGGAGTGATTGCTTTACCAGGCGGTTTTGGAACTTTGGAAGAACTGTTTGAAATGCTTACTTGGGCGCAATTAGGATTGCATCAAAAACCAATTGGGATATTGAATCTGAATGGTTATTATGATGAATTAGTTTCCTTTTTTGATACCATGGTTGACAAAAAACTTCTAAAACCTGAGTACCGACAAATGGTTTTAGTTGACAGTAGTTTTGAAGCGTTGTTTGCTAAAATGCAAGCGTATCAAGCACCAACGGTCACTAAGTGGATTACCAAAGACAAAACATAATTCTATTTTTAAAATATTTTATAACATAAAAAAGGCTTCAGAATTTCTGAAGCCTTTTTTGTTATTTGTGTTCGCTTATCTCACAATATTCCTTGTCCCATTTCACTAATTCATACATAATAGGCAATAAAGCTTTCCCTCTTTCTGTTAAAGAATACTCTACTCTCGGAGGAATTTCTTTAAATTCCTCTCTAAAGATAACTTCATCCTGTTCTAACTCTTTAAGTGTAGTAGTTAAAACCTTTCTAGAAATACTACCAATAGAAGCATGTAACTGACCAAAACGTGCTGTTCTTTCCCTCAAGGCATAAATTACAATAGGTTTCCATTTTGTACCCAAAATAGCCATTGATCTATGCATTGGACAATCACTATATCTAAAGCCTTCATTTTTCATTATTAGTTACTTTAAGGTTACTAGAATAAAACATCAATAGTTACAAATATAAACTATTGTTAGTTACTTTTTGATACTTATAATATCATAAATATATTTAGTATGAATTTAGATACATTGTTTTCCCCGTTTCAATACAAAGGATTAACCCTTAAAAATAGGTTTGTTATGGCTCCAATGACCAGAGCTTTTGCTACTGATGGGATTCCTAACCAAGAAATTGCCAATTACTATAAAAGGAGAGCGCTTGGTGAGGTTGGTCTTATTCTAACTGAAGGTACTGTAGTTAATAGGCCAGCTTCTAAAAACCTGAAAGATATTCCTAATTTCTATGGAACTGAATCTCTTGAAGGATGGAAAAACGTAGTAAACACGGTACATAAAGAACAAGGAAAAATTGCGCCACAAATATGGCATGTAGGAAATACAAAAGCGGGTGACTGGTTACCGGAAGCTCCATTAGAAAGCCCAGATACCATGACTATTAAAGATATAGAAAACACAATTCAGGCATTTGCAGAAGCAGCCAAAAATGCAAAGAATTTAGGTTTTGATGCTTTAGAAATACATGGAGCTCATGGTTATTTAATAGATCAATTTTTCTGGGAAGGAACTAATAACAGAGAAGACAGCTACGGAGGAAAAACATTAAAAGAGAGAAGTAAGTTTGCTGTAGATGTTGTAAAAGCTATGCGTGAAGCTGTAGGACCAGATTTTGTAATCATTCTTCGTTTATCGCAATGGAAACAACAAGATTACACTGTAAAATTGGCTCATACGCCCAAAGAACTTGAAGATTGGATTATTCCACTAACAGATGCAGGAGTAGACATATTTCATGGATCTCAACGTAGATATTGGGAACCTGAGTTTGAAGGTTCTCATCTAAATTTTGCAGGATGGCTGAAAAAGATATCTGGACAACCAAGTATTACGGTAGGTTCTGTAGGTCTTTCTAGTGATTTCATGGGAGTTTGGACTGGCCAAGGAAGCCAAACAAATGGTATTGAAGAGCTAATTGAAAGACATCAAAAAGGAGAATTTGACCTCGTAGCCATAGGAAGATCTATATTACAAGATCCAAACTGGGTTAAAAAGGTTAAAAATTCGCAATTTGAAGCATTAGAATCTTTTTCTGCTCAAAGCCTACAAACCCTTTCTTAAAAAAAAAAGCCCCGATGATGTATCATTCGGGGCTTAAAATTTATTCTTTGTTACTTTTAGTCTATTGTTACATGACCCCAGTTTTCACCGGTTTTGATTCTGTACAACTGCATTTCAGAAACTCCAAATTGCTTTGCTAGAATACGTAAACGCGTTCTTCTGTTTGGATCTAGTAATTTTTTCTTAAGAATTTTTACTTTTCCTTCTGTTAGTTTAGAATATTTGATTCGGTCTCCTCTATCTATATTCTTGAACTCCGGATTAGAGAATTGATGTAATTCTTTTTCTCTTTTAGTAGCCCACTTTAAGTTTTCAACTTTGTTGTCTTTCTTGTGGTAATCTAAGTGAATCACATATTCTTTTCCTTCTTCTTTCTCCAAAAAGTGCTCCGCAACTAGTTTGTGGATGTAACGGGTAGTAAACTTATTTACTTTCTTCTTGGTCTTGGCTTGTTTTTCTTTAACGAACTCAGGATCTAGACGTACTGTCAATT
Organism: Pustulibacterium marinum; assembly: GCF_900116665.1. Taxonomy (GTDB): domain Bacteria; phylum Bacteroidota; class Bacteroidia; order Flavobacteriales; family Flavobacteriaceae; genus Pustulibacterium; species Pustulibacterium marinum. The sequence goes on from NZ_FPBK01000005.1 coordinate 136,387, forward strand.
TCTCGTAGCCGTTAACGTACTTTGGGGTAACCAATTTCTCTTCATCTCCACGGCAGTCTTTAATTCTTCCATAGTTGGAAATTTTGAATTTTTCAGACTCCGCTACCTTGTCATCAAACTGAAGATCTTTCCAGTCTTCATTCCAATAGTTTCTAATCATTTAAATAAGGGTTTGTAGAGTTAAAACTTTTAATTTCTAACAACATTAAAGGGGATTGTTGTTTAAATGTTATGCTAATATAACACTTTAAAAGTAAAAACAAGCGACGAACTTTTTAATATAAAAATTTTAAGAAAATTTTATGAAAAATAAGAAAACACGTTAATTTTAATATAACAGATTTAACACTAAACCGCTAAATACCTGCATTTTATCGAATTTATTTTTCTTTTAAAAAAATACATTCTGACTATAACTAGGTGTCAGAATGCATTTTTAAATATTTCCAATACAGACTAAAGGTTAAACTTTATTTTTAGCATTACATAACGTGGCTGTACAAAATATTGTGAAGTAGTGCTGTATAAATCACTAAAACTAGCTTGATTTAAACTTTTTGTATTAAGCAAATTAGTTACTGCAATGCTATATTCCCATTTTGTATCTGGCTTTTGATAAGACAACTCAGTATCTAGAAAATCATATTCATTATTAGATGTACCGTCTTTAGACCTGAAATGGTAATAATCATAATCTGCTACAAAAATAAATCCGTTTAAGAAAGCAGCATCAAACTTTACAAAAGGTTTATCGGTATAATTAATAGTTTTAGAACCACCATTATTAAAGTCATTTACGCTATAGCTATAACCTACTTCTACATTAGGTGCTTTTCTAAAATTGGTAGCTACACTTCCATTATAGCTTTGTGATAACGATTCTGAAACGCTTCTCTCTAAGTTTACAATGTTATTTCTTCTAGCATAAGAGACATTGGCTCCAGTGGCTACTTTCAACTTCCAAAACGTACGCTGATATCGTCCATTGAAGGATAAATTGTCATCTGCAAAATTGGAATTTATAGTAGAGCTTACTTGGTTAATACCGGTAATTGCACTGCTATTTTTAAAAGCATCTAACTGTTTACTATAACTAACATTGGCAAAAATATTAGTGAAATTAAACATATTGAAACTGAAAAAATTCAAAGAAACAGTATGATACAAGGCACTTTCTAAATCTCTGTTTCCACTATACATACTGTTGTAATTACTAAAAACATATCCTTGAGCAAAACTGTTGATATCTGTAAACTGCCTGCTAATTGCATAATTGAATCGTAGACTTTGTGATTTCTTCATTTGAAAATTCACATAAACATCGGGCACAATGTTAACTAGCTCATCTGAGACTGCAGTCCCTAATTGTTCATTCGTTGCTTTATACGAATGCACTGTAAAACCAGGATTAAAAGTAAATTTTCCTGCTATGGCTTTGTAATGAAAACCAGCATACAAATCTGAAAAATTATATGACACATTATTGTTGTTCAACTCTTCATCATCAAAATCCAAGGTAGTATCATCATCTAAAATCTGAAAAATATAAGAATTGAAACTTTGATGACTTTGTATGGTTCCCAAAGTAAAATTCAAATTAGATTTTGGTGTAGCTACATAGTAATAATCAACCTTTGCATCCACTTTACTTGTTTCCACTTTCTTTGCCTGATTGATGTTGTAATTACTTTGTGAATCATCTGTGGGCACTATACCCACAAACGGTTGTTCTTCTCGAATAGCATTGTAAAATGGATCTTCATCTTGATATAAATGCTGAGCTTCTACCGAAAAAATATTCTTATCATTCAATGTATAATACAAGTTTGCATTTTGATTGAATGAAATAGGCTTCTGTGATTTATTTTCGTAAATCTGGTCTGTAGTACTCGCAATAGATAAAACACTAGAGTTTTCCTCACCATCAGAAGACTTCAGCAAAGCATCATAATCAAATTGTAGGTTTTCATTCGGCTTGTAGGTAGAACTTAATTTAGCCAAGCCTAATTGACTTTTCTGAAGTGTATTGGTATAAGCATCTTCTTCATCGCCTACAGCATTGGTTTCGTTATCAGGATCTGTAAAACGTCTGAAACGTTGCTGTTCTAAATCTGTTTTTGAATAGGAATAAATTAAAAATCCGCTTAAATCCCATTTATCCGTTGGAGAATAACTGAAATTGGCTGCTCCAAATTTGGTATCTATTTCCTTGGCTCTATTGTTTTGTAGCGTACTTAATCCCAAATCATTTGAAGAAACACTAAAACTTGTTCCTCCTCTATTGTTTAAATTTCTGAACCCGCCGGTAAAATTGAAATAATCCCTCATGGTGAAAGGCAATTCACCAATATTATTCAAATCGGTAATAATATTGATACTATATTTTGGACTGTAGTAAAAGAGCTTTGGATGAATTAAATAGCGTTCATCTAAACCAACTCCCGCAGTAATATCTCCGAACCAAAAATTCTTTTTCCCTTCCTTCAATTTGATATTAAGCGCAATATTATCTTCATCATTGGTGAGTCCTTTTAATTGCGAAACTTCATTATGATTGCGCAACACTTCAATTTTATCAACTGCATTTGCAGGAATATTTTGAGAAGCTAACTTAGAATCTCCATCAAAAAAGTCTTTTCCTTCCACCATTACTTTGGTAACGGTTTTTCCCTCAACTTCTATTTGACCATCATCATTAATTTCAAAACCAGGAAGTTTCTTAAGTTGATCTTCTAATTTTTTTTCTGTTCCGTTAGAAAAAGAATCAGCGTCATACACAATGGTATCACCTTTCACCGTTACCGGCATTTCATAGGTCACCTCAACTTCGTCTAACTGATTTGGAGCTTCCTCCATTACAAAATCTTTGGTAACATCATCTTCTGGAGCTGTGAATAATTCTTCAATATTCTTTAAACCTAAAAAGCTAACTTTAAGAGTATACGCTGCTCCAGATTTGAGCGTTAATTTGTATTTACCGTCTGTATTTGTGATCCCAAAAGCGTCTATTCCTTTGGTTTCGTTGTTTATAGCAATCACATTTGCCATCTCTAGCAAGCTACCTTCAGTATCTTTAACAGTTCCTTTTACGGTAATATTTTGCGCATTCATAGCCATGGTACAGACCATACCTACAAGGATAAAAAGTATTTTTTTCATAGTTCTCTAAAGATTAAAATGGTCTTCTTCCACCACCATCACGTCTACCGTTTCCTCCTTGGAAACGTTCGCGCATTTCTTCCATTTTCTCTTTAAGAATTTCATTGAACTCTTCTTGAGTTACTTCTTTTCCTTTTGAAGGCTCTTTGATTTCCTCTTTATTTTCAGGATTCAAAGTTATTTTTGAGCATAAAATTGTCGTCTTGTCGGCACTTACTTCCAAAATTAATCCTGGTAATCCATTGTATTCTCCCGGCCCCATATTCACAGGAATTTCTGGTGTATACCAAGCTGTTACTGTAATTTCTGAAGGTGTTTCTACCATATCAAGAGGAGATCTTCTTTTTACCGTATCCTGAGCTTTCTCTTCTGGTTTATCCGCTTCTTCTTCATCTTCTTTTGGCGGACGTGGACGCATGCTTCTAAAATCTAACGGATCCACAGATCTGATGGCTGTAGCTTTGTAACAAGTGTAATTTCCAATTTTTTTGGTTTCGGTTCCCATTTGCCACTCGAGTTTAGGCAAAGAATCTTTTATTAAAAATACTTTCCCAAAAACCTCTTTTTGGTTTGTAAACCTAGTCTCCTTAACATTTTTGTAATAATCTCCAGAAGAATTGAAGCCTCCAAACCTTGGTCCGCCACCGCCTTGACCTGGTGTTTCTAATTTTTCTTCTTCTTGATAGGTTGCCTCTGAACGATTAAAGGTAAGAATATATGTTTTTTCAAACATACTCTTCATTCTTTCGGCAATACGTTTTTTCATTTCTTCGGTCATTTCTCTTCCTCGACCTCCAAAATCAGAATCAAAAGTAGTCTTAGATTCATAATAAGCTACTCCTTGAAAATCCTGTGCATTGGCTGTAACATAATTAAATATTACTGCAATTAAAAAGACAATTTTTTTCATACGTTGGTATCGTTTGTTAAATTGATGATTTAAAAAACTGTTGAGTTTTTGCAGTTAGACCTTTCTTTTTTAAAAAGGTTTATTCTCCATTGGGGAAATAATAAAATATTTAACTGTGTTACAGCTAATAAGCGTTAATTTAGGTTAAATACCCAATCTTTTGAAGAAATCGTTACGAAAACTTTCTCCAATAGGTATTTTTTCTTCACCGATAACTACTCTACTTTTTTGTACCGATTTGATGTGGTGAATGTTTACAAGATATGATTTATGAATTCTTACAAAATTATGTTTTGGAAGCTTTTCAGAAATATCTTTAAAGTTTGAAAGTGTAATGATAGATTTTCTAGTGCTTTCTAAATTCACTTTCAAATAATCTTTTAGACCTTGAACATATTTAATATCGTTCACATCTACTCGTACGTTTTCATAATCTGATTTCAAAAAAATCAGTTTTGGTTCTTCTGTTGTGGAACCAAATGCTGGAAATGTGTTCATAAGCGAAGTAATTTGATTGTTCTTAAAATTCATTATCTCTTTTGCCCTCAATACCGATTTTACAAATCTGTGGTATGGTATGGGCTTCATTAAATAGTCTACTGCATTGAGTTCAAATCCTTCAACAGCATAGTCTGAATATGCTGTAGTAAAAATAAACAGTGGTTTATTGGTTATGGAATTTATAAAATCTATACCGTTTATTTGTGGCATTTCTATGTCTAAAAAGATAAGATCTACCTGTTCTGTATTTAACAAAGAATGGGCGTCAATAGCATTGGTAAATACTCCAATAACTTCTAAAAAATCCATTCTTTCGCAATAACTTTTTATGACATCTATTGCTAGCGGTTCGTCATCTATTATAACACATTTCATGAGCTTTTAAATTTTAAGTACAAATCTACCGTATACAGGTTTTCTTCTGTAGTAATGGTTAATTTGTGTGTGTTAGGGTATAATAAATTTAACCTGCTTTTTATATTTTCCAATCCAATTCCGGAATTTTTCTTGTCAACAGTTTTCTTCCCAATGATATTTTGACAGAAAAATGAAAGTCCGTCATCTTTTATATCTATCACTATTTTCACAATAGTTTTCCCCGTAAAATCGGTTCCATATTTAAAAGCATTCTCTATAAAAGAAACAAAAAGTAATGGTTGAATTTTGTTGTTTCTATAATCTCCATGAACATTCAGCGTAACTGCTTCGCTATTCACAAGGCGTAAACGTTGAAGGTAAATGTAATGCTGAACGTAGTGTAACTCTTTTTCTAAAGAAACTACATCTTTATCTGCTTCATAGATCATGTAACGCATCATCTCTGAAAGATTGATTACGGCTTCAGAAGTTTCATTTGACTGCTTTACTGATAACGAATAAATAGTATTTAGCGAATTGAATAAAAAATGAGGATTCAATTGTGCTTTTAGAAATTGTAACTCCGAAGATATTTTTTTGGCGGCGATTTCTTTTTTTGTTTCTTCGGTAGTTCGCCATTCCGAATACATTTTGATCACTGCTCCAAGAACTATTAACAGCAAGGGTAATATTGCTGGAACAATATAGGTGAACATAAATGGTCTTTCTCTATCATGACCTGGTCCAAACTTTGGAAAATCACTGGGTGGTTCGGGCATTTTTGGTTCGTTCCCATTGAAGTTTTGCACCTGTTGTGGCATTTCTCTAAAATCTTTGAAATCTGGCTCAGTTAAACTACTTACCATTCCATTGATCAACAACAAAGAAAAAACTCCTACCACGTACCACCATAACTTTCTTTTTAAAAGAAGTTTTGGGACGAACAAAAGATAATTAATGTAAAAAATACCAATGTTGAATATACTTTTGATATAAAACTGAGATGGTACTCCATTAAAATCATTATAAAACTGAAAAACACTGAAAAATAAAAAACAGCACCAAACTAAAACGTGGATCAATATTATTTTTCTACCCGAAAGCGTTTTCATTTTTTATCTACTAAACATGTAACTGATACTCCAAGCTTTTGCAGATCGTCTCCTGTAATGCTTGGTCTTCTATTTAAAAGGATTCTGTTTTTAACAAGATTTGCTGTTTTTTTTGCATCGTCTTCTGTACAGAAGTGATGAGAACCTTTTACACTTGGCACATACTCTTGCTGAATAAACATTTTATCGTCTATCAAAATTTTGTATGCGTAACCATCTTCTATTTTGTACACTTCTACCTTTACATGATCATCCTGAGAAGAATTATCATTTAAGTATAAGTTTAGTAACAAATAAACCCCAGTTAGAAAACCTATCACTACTAATGGTATTACCACAAACTTCTTCATAACATTAAGATTTAAGGGATTTTTGATTGTTTTTTTTAAAGAAGGAGGTTCAGGCGGGGGAAGTGCGCTGAACCTCCGGTTTTAAAGAACTAAATAAAACTCAAAAAATTAGTCCTCATCATCATATTCATCAAAAGGATAGAATTCCATCATATCATCTAGATAAGAGGTTCCGTTACGTCCTAATAATACAAACCCATTGGTACCATTAGAAAGTGATACAGGATCTAATCTAGTAACTCCTTCATAATCTGTTTTTTCTTCCCATGTATCTGTTGATGGGTCATATTCCCATACAGAATCCATGTTTCCGCCATAATAACCACAAGCTACATAACCATATTGACCTAGTGTAAAGGCTGTTGCATTACTTCTTACTACATCATAATCATCCTCTTCATCTAAATCATTTAGCTTTGTCCAGCTTTCATCAGATAGATCAAAAGCCCAGAAATCTTCTAGGTAAGATCCGTTAGACTCTCCTGTTCCCATATAAACTACATCATCAATTCTAAAAGAAGTAGCTTCTGTTCGCTTGTTACCACCAAAACCATAAATCTCTTCCCATGAGTCCGCAGAAGGATCATACCTCCAGAAATCTTTTCTGTCATTATCTCCATCATCACCAGTTCCAAAATACGCATAGGAATCTCCAGAAAATGCGATAGCACCTCTTCTTGGATTTTCAGGAAAATCTGCTACTTGAGTCCAAGAGTTTGCAGAAGGATCGTAAGAGAAAAAATCTCCTAATTCATCGATCCCATCATATCCTGAACCAATAAATCCTTTACTATCTACTGAAAATCCAACTGCCGCGCTACGAGCTGAACCTATAAAGTCTGCACGTTGTTGCCAATAATCTCCTTCCACATTGTATTCCCAGAAATCACTTAGGTAATCATCTCCATCATAACCAGTACCTACATATCCAGTTCCATCAATCATAAATGAAACGGCTCCACTACGAGGTGTTCCATCAAAAACAGAGCGTTCTACCCAGTTACCTAATATATCATCATCATCATCACTACAGCTTACAAAAGCTAAACCTGCCATTAATGCTAAGGAATACACCTTTAGGGTATTTAGTTTTTTCATTGTCATTCTATAAATTTTTGAGTTATTTAATTTTAATTCTATCCCTGTATATTTGGAATCAGAAAACGCTACGTATTTCGAGTATTTAAAGCATTTCTTTTTCGATTCTTGAGCAAATCTATTCAGCTGAATTTTCTACGTAAAATGAATTAGACCAAAAAAGGGTTTATCACTACAAACAAAGGTTTTCAATCGATTAACTCGCTATTTTTTTTTATATATAAAATACCGTCATACATCTGTCAAATCCTTGGTTATGTATATTATGGTTTTATATAAGCGCGCAAGCAAATACATTTGAAGCAAATTGAAAAACTTATGAAGAAATTGATGTGGCTGGCGCTGCTTATTCTAGCAGTAATTGCATGTAATACTGCAGACGATATTACACTAGAAGCCGGGGAAACATTTACAGACACAAATGTACGTGTATTGAAACTAGACACCTTTGATCTAGAATTTACAACTTTCAAATTTGACAGTGTTCAAATGCCTTTGGGCGATCGAATTTTGGTGGGAAACTATACCGATGAAACTTTTGGAAAAACAAGCTCACAAAGTTTTATAGAAATGATCCCAGAATCATACGATATAGACAACGAAGGTGTTTATGACAGTATTGTACTTATCATGGCTTATGACAATTACTATTATAATGACACGCTTAACCAAATGACTTTTGATGTTCATGAAGTTACAGAACGTATAGAACCTTATAATGATGAAACGTATTTCTACAACACAAGCACGCTAAACTACAATGAGAACGAAACCTTGGGTAGTCATAGTTTTATGCCTCGTCCAATGGATGGTGATTCGATAAGAATTAAACTTGATGATGAATTTGGATATAATCTATTTGATCAAATTCAAGGAAATGACATTACAGACCTTGATGAGTTTAGAGAAAACTTTAAAGGAATTACCGTGAAATCACAAGACAACACGAATGGTTCTGTACTTGGATTCTCTGTAGATACCGAAGAAACAATGATTAGAGTGTATTATAGAGTACCAGAAGACGTATCGGATATTGAACAGTATTTTGATTTAATTATAAGCGCTACTTCTACTCCCGCAACATATTTTAATCATATAGAAGCAGACAGATCTTCTACAATTTTAGCATCTATTACAAATGATCAAGAAAATCTAATTTCCTCAGAAGATTTGGATAACGCAGCCTATATTCAGGCTGGTGTTGGTATAGCTCCTCGCATTCGAATACCTAATTTAAAATCGTTATATGAGATAGATGGCGACGGTTCTGTTTTAAATGCCGTTATGAAAATCTACGTCAACTCAGAAAACTTTTCAGATCAACTCTTCCTTAATGATTCACTGTATGCAAATACTCTGGACAGGCACATGGATATTTCTGAAGAAATTACCGACTACTCCGGTAGTAGCGTATTTGGCACACTTCTAGAAAATTCTGAGTTTAGTGAAATATACTATTCGCTGCCTTTAACCACCTATACCGATGTGATCTTATCAAGTGAGTCAGATGAAGATTTATACATCACCTTGATTCCAAGTGAATACGAATCCTCTGTGAACCGAACTATCTTGAATGATGACGAAACAAATAATTACACAGCTGTTCTAGAACTTACCTATGTTATTTATAATGAAGAAGATTAAACTTATATATATAGTACCGTTTTTGCTGATGACTTTTACAGCATTGGCTCAAACAAATAATTTAACAGGATCTCCGTATTCACTATATGGCTTGGGAGTTTTTAACGAAGCCAATTTAGGAAAAACAAATGCCCTGGGAAAAAGTGGTGTTGCTCTTGGTAGTGATTATATGATTAACAACCTTAACCCTGCTTCGCTGGCTAGTATTCACAACAAATCTTTCATGTTTGATATTGGCTTTAATACAGAATTTGATTCTTATGAAAATAGATATTCTGATGATAGTAAAGTTCGCTTTAACTTTTCAAACTTTGCCATTGCTTTTCCAGTGTCTAGAAAAGCTGCTATGAGTATTGTGCTCACTCCATTTTCAAACGTGGGTTATGAATTAGTTGGAATAGAATCTGATATTGAAGGAAATCAGGGAACTTTTACTAGCTATGTTTCAGGAAGTGGAGGCCTTAACAGTATTAAAGTTAATTATGGTTATAACCTAAGTGATAAACTGAATGTTGGTGCAGGCCTAGAATATATTTTTGGAAATATCGAAGAGAAAGAAACGGTTGCGGTAGAATCAAACTACTTGTTGACAACAAGAGATACTTACTACAAAAATTTTAGAGCAACTGCCGGATTACAATACAACCCAACCGAATCAACAGGTTTTGGAGCTGTTGTTAAATTTCCTACACTGCTAAATGCTTCTCAGGATTTAGAAGTAACCAAAGTAGTGGATCTTACAGAAGTTGCTGTAGATTCTGAAGAAGACATAGATATTGACAGTTTTAAATTACCTTTTGAATTTACGGTTGGTTTTAGACAAACCTTTGCCAAAAAATTCACCTTTAATATAGATTATCGAAAATCGCTTTGGGGAAATACAGATCAAACAGACAATATTGGAACGTTCAAAGATCAAGATTTTATTGGGGCCGGTTTAGAATACTTAAACAACAATAAAGGTTATAAATATTGGCAAAGAATGCGCTATCGAATTGGTTTTAATTATGATAATGGATACCTAGACATTCGAGATGAATCTATCAACAATATGGGATTCACTATTGGTCTTGGTTTACCTATGAGCAATAAAAATAATTCCTTTATCAACCTAGCCTATTCTTATGGACAAAGAGGAGTTGTTTCTTCAACCCTTATTCAAGAGAACTATCATTTCCTTAGTCTTAATTTAAGCTTAGAGAATATATGGTTTGTAAAAAGTAAATACAATTAGAGTATAGTTTTTCATTTTTTAGTTTATTGATTAATCCGTATTAGGCCAAATATTATTGATTTTTTTCATAATTTGGCTTGGTGCGGATTTTCATTTTTTTCATATTAGTCTCCTTTCAGTGCTTTTCACAAACTGATACACTAACGGTCACAAAACAAGATCAAGAATTTTTATCTGTTGATCATTTCTGGGGTAAAGATTCCTTTAAATATATTTATAGCAGCAAAAACAATACGCTTTATAAAACCGGAAATCAGCAAAAGTTTCAATATAAAAACGTTGGGCTTGGAGCTATTTATAACGTTGACCTCCTCAATCCTTTAGAACTCACTTTATTTTATAAAAATTTTAATACGGTAGTAAAACTTGACAATAATCTCAACGAAATAATTTCCATAAATTTCACGCAACTTTCAAACTTTAAAAACATAGCCTTCGCAACTACTTCTATAGAACAACATCTATGGATTTTTAATTCTGATACACAACAATTAGAGCTTTTCAATTATAACACAAAAAAATCTAAGGTTATTGGCCAACCTATTCAAGAAGACGTGATTGATATGAAAAGTGATTATAATTTCTGTTGGTTACTTTCTACAAAATTCATTTATAAATTCAATATTTATGGCGCTCTACTGCAACGCATACCATTTACAGGCGGTAAAGGTTTGTCTATAAATAATGAAAATGTATTAGTTTCCAGTGAAAGTGGTATTTTTTACTTTCAGAAAAATTCAGAAAACACATTTATTCTAAATTTATCTAACAATTTTGGGGGAGATATTTTTCTTACTAATGATTCCTTGTATATTTACGCCGGTGATTTTTTAACCCATTACAAACTTCAAACCCCTAAAAAACAATAAAATGCATATTGCTATTGCCGGAAATATTGGTGCAGGTAAAACTACATTAACCAAACTTTTAGCCAAACATTTTAATTGGGAACCCCATTTGGAAGACGTTGTAGACAATCCATATTTAGATGATTTCTACAATCAAATGGAGCGTTGGAGTTTTAATCTTCAAATCTACTTTTTGAATAGTAGATTTCGTCAAGTATTGCAAATTAGAGAAAGTGGTAAAGCCATTATTCAAGACAGAACTATTTACGAAGATTCACATATTTTCGCACCAAACCTGCATGCTATGGGTTTGATGACTAATAGAGATTTTGAAAACTACATTTCTCTTTTTGAATTGATGGAAATGACGGTACAACCACCAGATTTGCTAATCTATCTTCGCAGTTCTATTCCTAACCTTGTGAATCAAATACACAAACGTGGAAGAGATTATGAAAATACAATCTCAATAGACTATCTAAGTCGCTTGAATGAGCGATACGAAGCCTGGATCCACGGTTACAATAAAGGTAAATTACTTATTATTGATGTTGACGATATAGACTTCGTATCGAATCCTGAAGATCTTGGGGAAATCATTAACAGGATTGATGCTGAGTTGAATGGATTGTTCTAGAAAACTCCTCTTTTAGAAATATCATATCCATGCGCAGCATCCCATTTTGGATCTAGCTTTTGCAAATGCTTTATAGCTTTGCTTTCTGCTCTTTCATAGTTACCGGCATCAGCCCCCATACCGTAAGCTACAAACTCTTTACCGGTTTGTTCAGGGCGCTTAGACTTAACTACTACCCAAAAGCCTCTTTTTAATGTATGTCCATACTCATCTTCTCCAGACAAGATAGACACATCTTTAAAGCCTTTGTTTTTTAAATGTGATTTGGCTCTATACTTTGCTGCAAGAGCTTTGTCCCACACAATGTGCCAGCCTAGGGCTGAACCAAATTCATCTTTAGCAACTGCAAATGCTACTAATGGGGAAGAATTCAGTAGACTCAACGTTTTTCGGGTGAATTTTCGGGTCATACCAAATAGGGGTTATGTTTTAGGCAAACCGAAAATAACTCTTTTAACACTGAAAAACAAGCGTTTACACACAAATTAACAATAAAAAGGCTTCATTCTTTATTACCGTAAGAATGAAGCCTTTATTTTAAGAATAATAAAATTATCTTATAACGCTATTGAATATTTCATTTTTTCTTCTTCTGAAAGTGCGTTAAATCTGTCTTTTGCACCTTGAATATAATTCATTGCTTCAGAAAGATCTCCCCACCCATCAACTTGAACAAACTTTTGTTCTAAGTCTTTATAAACCTGAAAGAAATGTTCAAATTCTTTTAACGTATGAATATTTAGATCTTTAAGATCATTTAATTTATTCATAATTGGATCTGATACCGGCACACAAATAATTTTTTCGTCTGGTCCTTTATCATCAGCCATTTTAAATACAGCAATTGGCTTCACTTCTACCAAACAACCTGGTACCGTTGCTTCTGTAAAAAACACCATTGCATCAAGTGGGTCACCATCTTCTGCTAATGTTTCTGGAATAAATCCGTAATCTGCAGGATAAAACATAGCCGAGTATAAAACTCTATCAAAACGGATTCTTTTCTTTTCAAAGTCGTATTCGTACTTGTTTCTACTTCCTTTTGGGATTTCGATTAATACGTCGAAAGTTGTTGATTCACTCATCTGATTTTTATTGTAATATAGTATTCACCAAAAATAGGTGAACGCCTACTAAAAAACAAACATAGACTCTAGTAACTTCCTTTAATTAAGAGTTTTTTAATGAATCATAATATATAACTCTTTGGAATATTAGAAATAGAATCCAAAAGCTCCTGTTACACTAAATTTTCGAGCTCCAGGATTTTCTAAATAGTTTCCTCGAAAGTTGAAATCTAACCTGAATACTTTAAAAATATTTCCAACCCCTACTGAATATTCCCAGTATGGTTTACTATCTGGAGCATTTAAAAAATCTGCAGCCGGTGCATTTAAAGCAATGTTCGCATCTGAAATTTCACCCCAAACACCTCTAACACCTACAATTTCTCTTAGGTTTAATTTTCGCAACAACGGAATTCTAGAAAATATCTTCCCATTGAAATTATGCTCCAAATGTCCTGACAAATAAGTATCGGTCACAAATTCATAAAAATCTAAATTTGGAAATGTATTGAATATTGAAAAATAGGTTTGATTTCCAGGAATTACACTAAGCAAACTCAATGGAACTTCTCCAAATGTTTTACCAGCTTCAACCGTGGTTGTCAATCTACCAATGCTACCTATATTTACAGGTTGCTGATAATAAAATTGAAGTTTTTGATAGTCAAAATCACTATCCAACATTCCTTTTATTCCAGAAGTATATTGAAGAAAATACCGCCCATAATCATCATCTACCTCCTTACGCTCTACACCATAACCAAGTGTTTTTCTACCTGGAGTAAATTCCACTGAAGTACTAACACCAAATTGCTTGGTTTCATCTTCAATTCCGGTAGGGCTATTTGGATCTAAATAACTTAAATTAAAGTCGTCTGGCAATGCAGAACTTATTGTTCTGTAAGAAACATTAATTTTGAATTTTACATTTTTATAAGGCTCTATCTCAATTCCAAAAGTGCTAAGATTGATGTTGGAAAGTGTATTATTCGCTCCCGCGGTAAAGACTGATGAAGATGCAAAGCTTCTACCCAAAACATCATTTGTTTCTGTAAGACTTACCCCCAGCTGCTCCACATCTCTCCTATTTCCGCCTGAAATGATTAATCGCATTTTTCGGTCTAAAAGATATTTACCCGAAATACCATATTTAAACTTATCATCTTTAAAACCATAAGCCGTATAGCCTTCTATTCTCCATTGATCATTTTGACCAAAATAAGTTCTACCACCAGCTCTTAAACGAACTCCTTCTACAGCATTGTAACCAAAACTGGAATAGATAGGTCCAAAATCAAAATTGTACTTATCAAACTCAATATAACCAGAACCCAAAATACTCACCAAATTATACATGGTTTTGAACTTTGGAACCGTTTTTAGGGTATCTAACATGCTATAGACTTGCTGTTCATCTTTATTCAACTGCTCTAATCGTCTATTTTCCCAAAATGAATCGTCTCTGTTATAAACAGCTTCATTATATGGATCTACCTGCGTATCATAAAAACTTTTTGGTTTTTCTTGGTCAAAAACATAATGATCATAAATAGTTGTCCTCTTACCGTAAATTCCCTTTGATTTTTCTTTCTTGTTGAGCGCAAAATCGCTCATCATATAATCTCGGGTTAATAAAATGGTAGAATCATCAACTACTTCAAACTCTTGTTCTATATAAATATCTTTTACCCAGTTGATGTTTGCACTACGCGTCACCTGCATATTTATTTCCTTGATAGCAAACGTAGAATCCGTGACCCAAAAATCTCCTTTAAACGTTAATTCATTCTTTCGTCTTGGATAATAAACAATATTATAACACCATTTATTATCTATAAATGCACTATCTGTAAGTACATAATTATAGGTATTAATTCCAGTTTTAGATAGTGGACTCGTAAAGTTTTTATCAAAAAAAGTCAGGTAATTATCATAAATATCATACTCTGAGTACAGGTCTTGAATTGAAGCTGTGATACTTTGATTGGAACTGAAACCAGAGTTTTGACTTCCTTTTAGAATTTCCTTTTCTTCATTTAGATTGTTATCGCCATAAACTTCATAAACAGTTTCATTGATAAAAACAGGAAGATAGGTTTTACCTGTAATATTTGAGGTATCGGCATATTCAAAAATAAACTCCATTCCTTTAAATAGTTTGCTATTTATCATAGCACTATCTATGGTATTTAGGTCGAATTCTATTTTCTCATATTTATCATACGCATATTGCTGATATTTATGTAACCCATTATTCTTTTCCTTCGCCCATATTTTCCTAAGAATATCTATGGCCGGATTATTTTTTTTTGATTGTTTACCAGCATAAATAACAACTTCTTTTAATTGTTCTCCCTCTGATAAGGTAACCGCAAGTTCATAGGTAACTTTCTTGGTAAGTTCTATTTCCTGGGTTGCAAAACCGAGTAATG
Source organism: Pustulibacterium marinum (assembly GCF_900116665.1). Taxonomy (GTDB): domain Bacteria; phylum Bacteroidota; class Bacteroidia; order Flavobacteriales; family Flavobacteriaceae; genus Pustulibacterium; species Pustulibacterium marinum. The sequence goes on from NZ_FPBK01000005.1 coordinate 151,736, forward strand.
AAACAATTAAATAAGTATATGTATCATCAGACTCTAAATAAAAGCTACCATCATCATTGGTAATAGCTCCCACAGAAGAGTCTTTAAACATAACATTGGCAAACGCTATAGGCTCGCCAGTTTCATCTATTACCTTACCACTAACTTTAGTCTGGGGGAAAAGTGTGTAACAAGTAAAGAAGAAAAAGCAGTAAACTAGTAAATTTCTATTCATCAACGCTTTTTAGCAGGTGTACAAAATAAAAAAACTTCACCTATTGGTGAAGTTTATAACGTTTATTTATGATAAAAGTTTTATTTGTAAAGTACTTTTTTTACAGCTTTAACTACATCTCCACTATTTGGTAACCATTCTTTTAACAATTCTGGTGAATATGGAGCAGGAGTATCTGCCGTATTAATTTTTTGTACCGGAGCATCTAAATAATCAAAAGCCTCTGACTGTACTCTAAAAGTAATTTCTGTAGAAACATTACCAAAAGGCCAAGCTTCCTCTAAAATCACTAAACGATTTGTTTTCTTAACAGATTTGATAATTGCATCATAATCTAAAGGACGAACAGTGCGAATATCAATAATCTCACAGCTAATACCTTCTTTTGCTAACTCTTCTGCAGCAGTATAAGCTTCTTTGATAATTTTACCAAAAGATACGATAGTAACATCAGTTCCTTCTCTTTTGATATCTGCAACTCCTAATGGAATTGTGTATTCTCCTTCTGGCACTTCTCCTTTATCACCATACATTTGCTCAGACTCCATGAAAATCACAGGATCATCATCTTGTATAGCTGCTTTCAACAATCCTTTTGCGTCATAAGGGTTCGAAGGAACAACCACTTTTAATCCAGGACAATTTGCATACCAGCTTTCGAATGCCTGAGAGTGTGTTGCTGCTAACTGACCTGCAGAAGCCGTAGGTCCACGGAATACGATAGGACAGTTAAATTGTCCTCCGGACATTTGACGTATTTTGGCTGCGTTGTTAATAATCTGATCGATACCAACTAGTGCAAAGTTGAATGTCATAAACTCTACAATAGGACGGTTACCATTCATAGCAGAACCTACAGCGATCCCAGCAAAACCAAGTTCTGCAATAGGAGTATCAATTACACGCTTAGGACCAAACTCGTCTAACATTCCTTTAGATGCCTTGTAAGCACCATTGTATTCTGCAACTTCCTCACCCATAAGATAAATTGCTTCATCTTTGCGCATTTCCTCGCTCATGGCTTCGCAAACTGCTTCTCTAAATTGAATTGTTCTCATCGAAACTTTTTTGAATATATTGTACTTCGTATAAAATCTTAAGTCCGGTTAAAAATCGGCTAAGCAAAAATAGTAATTCTTATATAACTATTTCAATAAGTTTTGAATTAAATCTTTACTATCAAAAAGCTAACAGGAATAATAGAATCCCAACAAAAATTTCGGTTAAAATAACTACCTTTGAATCTACATAATCTACAAAAACCATAGACTATGTATTTAATTAAATTTTAAAGATGAAATTCATCAGCATTTTTTTAACATAAAAAATATTATGCACGCATAGTATATTTTATAAATTATCATTACATTAGCATTCAAATTACAGATTTCATAAAAATTCTATTTTAAAATGAAGATATTAGTTTGTATTAGTCACGTACCCGATACTACGTCTAAAATAAATTTCACCGATGGTGACACCAAATTTGATACAAACGGTGTACAGTTTGTTATCAATCCAAATGATGAATTTGGCCTTACTCGAGCCATGTGGTTCAAAGAAAAACAAGGAGCTTCCGTAACCATAGTAAATGTTGGCGGACCAGAAACTGAACCTACTCTAAGAAAAGCACTTGCTATTGGAGCTGACGAAGCAATAAGAATTAACGCTACTCCAACAGATGGTTTTTTCGTAGCAAAGGAACTTGCAAAAGTAGTTTCAGAAGGTAATTATGATTTAGTGATCGCCGGAAGAGAATCTATAGATTATAATGGTGGTATGGTTCCTGGAATGCTGGCTACTTTTACAGATGCCAACTTTGTGAATATGTGTATTGGACTAGAAATAGAAGGTACATCTGCAACTGCAATTAGAGAAATAGATGGCGGTAAAGAAACTATTTCTACAAACCTTCCATTAGTAGTTGGTTGCCAAAAAGGTATTGTAGAAGAAAAAGATCTTCGAATTCCAAACATGCGTGGAATTATGATGGCTAGAAAAAAACAGCTTACCGTTCTTGAGCCTTCTACATCAGAAAGCCATACCAAAATTGCTTCTTTTGAAAAACCAGCTGCAAAAGGTGCTGTAAAATTAGTAGATAAAGATAATTTAGACGAATTGATAAGTCTACTACACAACGAAGCAAAAGTTATTTAATTTAAAACGAAAAGAACATGTCTATTTTAATATATACAGAATCAGAAGGTGGTAAATTAAAGAAAACTGCTTTCGAATTGGCTTCTTACGCTAGTGCTATTGCTACTCAACAAGGTAGTTCTGTAACAGCTGTAGCCATCAATGCAAATGATGCAGAAGAACTTGGCAACTATGGAGTTCATAAAGTTTTGACAGTATCTGATGATTCCTTAAATAATTTCAGTGCTAAAAAATATGCTTCCATTATTCAACAGACAGCTGAAAAAGAAAGTGCTTCCTTAGTTATTGTTGGATCTGGTTCTAATGATAAATTTTTAGCGCCAATTCTTTCAGCAAAATTAAATGCTGCACTAGTTCCAAACGTTGTGGAACTACCTGAAAGCATTTCGCCTTTAAAAGTAAAACGTACAGCATTTACAAATAAAGCTTTTGCTATGACGGAAGTGGATACCGAAAAAGCAATTATTGCCCTTTCAAAAAATTCATTCGGTCTTAAAGAAAATTCAACAGCTGTAACTTCAGAAAGTTTTAGTCCTTCTATTCCAGAAGATGCTAGCTCGGTTACAAGTACCGACAAAGTTTCTGGGAAAGTAGCTATTGCCGATGCTGAAATTGTAGTTTCTGGTGGTCGCGGACTTAAAGGTCCTGAAAACTGGAATTTGATTGAAAATTTAGCAGAAGTATTAGGAGCTGCTACAGCGTGTTCAAAACCCGTTTCTGATATGGGATGGAGACCACATAGTGAACACGTTGGTCAAACAGGAAAACCGGTTGCTTCCAATTTATATATTGCCGTTGGTATCTCTGGAGCAATTCAGCATCTTGCCGGTGTAAATTCATCAAAAGTAAAAGTGGTAATTAATAATGATGCAGATGCACCGTTCTTCAAAGCTGCAGACTACGGAATTGTAGGAGACGCATTTGAAGTAGTGCCTAAACTCACAGAAAAATTAAAAGAATTTAAGGCTAATAACGCATAATTTTTTATAAATTGTGCCCCTAAAAGGCTGTCTAAATTTCGTAAGACCTAATTTAGACGGCTTTTTATGTTATTATATCTATGAGTCTGGTAAAATTAAACATAAAGGGTATTTCTTACAGCCAAACCCAAAATGGCGCTTACGCACTGATTTTAAACGAAGTTGATGGGGATCGAAAATTGCCCATTGTAATTGGTGCATTTGAAGCTCAATCCATTGCTATAGCTTTGGAAAAAGAAATAAAACCACCCAGACCACTTACACATGACCTCTTCAAAAATTTCGCAGACCGATTTGAAATTGTTGTAAAACAAGTAATTATTCATAAACTAGTTGATGGTGTTTTCTATTCTTCTATTATTTGTGAACGAGATAGAATCGAGGAAATTATTGACGCAAGAACCAGTGACGCTATTGCCTTAGCATTACGTTTCAATGCTCCTATTTTCACCTACAAAAACATTCTTGATAAAGCCGGCATCTATTTAAAATTCAATGCTGACGATAAAGAAAATGAAGATGAACCAGATGAAGTTCTAGTAAATGAAATCATTACCAATGAACCTGAAACAAACAGTTCATCTGACTCCTATAAAGATTACACTCTAAAAGAACTCAACTCCATGCTTGATGGCGCTGTTTTGAATGAAGATTATGAAAAAGCAGCAAGAATTCGTGATGAGATTTCTCGAAGAGAGAATAAATAACCTAAACAATACTGCATACATATGAATAAGTTTTTCTGTTTCATTGTTACCCTTTTTGTAACTACAATTACGTTAACAGCTCAAGAAAAATTAGAACGAAAATGGTCCAATGCAGAAGAAAACCTTTTAGAGTTCAACCAAGGTTCTTTTCAACAAAAATCAAAAGATATTGAATCTTCTGGTGATTACATTTATCAAAATAATCTTTTGATCATGTACTATCAGCAGCCAAAAGATACTGTAATTACCTATAGAATTTCTGAACTTACGGACTCTACACTGGTTTTTAAAAACAACTTAGAATCACTTTCCTACAATTACAAACAGCCTACTGTAGCTAAAGTAGAAAATACCCCTACATTAGAGAGTAAAGGATTCACTTTCTACAATCTTTGGAGAGGAATTATTGGTATTGCGATCATCATCTTCATCGCTTTTTTATTGAGTTCTGACAAGAAAAATATTTCTTGGAGATTGGTTGGTTTTGGAATTTCAGCACAAATATGCATCGCTTTTGGCATCACGTACGTACCTGCAATTCAGTGGTTTTTTGAAGTTGTGAGCTCAGGTTTTGTAAGTGTTTTAGACTACACACGTGCCGGTAGTATTTTTCTTTTAGGAAATACTTTAATGGACACGCAATCTTTTGGTTTTGTATTTATTTTTCAAATTCTTCCAACCGTAATATTCTTTTCAGCCTTAACATCAGTTCTTTTTTACTTAGGTGTTTTACAAATTGTAGTGAAAGGCTTAGCTTGGGTAATGACCAAAACTTTGAAAATATCTGGAGCGGAAAGTTTAGCTGTTGCCGGAAATATTTTTCTTGGACAAACCGAAGCTCCGTTAATGATCAAAGCCTACTTGGAGAAGATGAATAAATCTGAAATTTTCCTTGTAATGACAGGCGGAATGGCCACATTAGCAGGAGGTGTTTTAGCCGCTTATATTGATATGCTAGGAAGTGGAGATGAAGTGATGCGTTTACTTTTTGCCAAACAACTTTTAATGGCTTCTATTATGGCTGCTCCGGGAGCTATTGTCATTGCTAAAATACTAGTTCCACAAACTGAAAAAATTGATACCAGTGTAAAAGTATCTTCAGAAAAAATAGGATCAAACTTCTTGGATTCCATTGCTATAGGAACCACCGAAGGGTTAAAACTTGCAGCCAATGTTGGTGCTATGCTCCTTGTTTTTGTTGCTTTTATTGCAATGATAAATGGTATTCTTGGTGGAATTGGAGACCTTACACACCTCAACGGAATGATTGCTTCTTCAACAGATGGAAGATATGACGCTCTTTCACTTGAATACATTTTAGGAACTATATTTTCACCTCTAGCCTATGCTATTGGTACTGCTTGGGAAGATGCGCAGCTGGTTGGTCGTTTACTTGGTGAAAAGCTAATTGCTTCTGAATTTATTGCTTATAGCAGCTTAACAGATTTAAAAAATGCAGGAGCTTTTTCTGAAATGAAATCTATAGTGATTTCTACTTTCATGCTTTCAGGATTTGCAAATATCGCCTCTATTGGAATTCAGATTGGAGGAATTGGATCTTTGGCTCCTGGGAAAAGGGCATTGCTTTCTAAATATGGTATGAAAGCTGTAATTGGTGGTATGCTTGCCTCTTTACTTTCAGCTACTTTAGCAGGAATATTAATTGGATAACAATTGCTTTTCAGGAATTGTAAATGAAATAGCAACTTGGTTATCTACCTTTACCATTCCAAGCATTTTTGAAGGCGCTTTAATACCGAAATCATCAAGTTTTATGATTTTATCGCCCTTTATATAAAGCTGATTATTTACAACTTCTTCCAGCAATGGAATGGTGTAAATCTGTGTTTTATTTTTTAAAGTAAGACTGAATTTGATAGACTGATGAGCTACCTGCGAACTTTTTGATAGTTCAAGTATTTGTAGTTTTGCATACGGAAATTCATCCGCTTCAAACAATTCTTGTAAATCCTTTTCCATAAGTTTTTTGGGACAGTCAAACTTTTTCATAGGAAACAAAATCATTGATTTCTTTTGTGCTGCTAGAAAAGTATCTTTATAAACAAAATCATTCCCGGAACATTCACACTCAAAAGAATTTACATTTGTTTTAACCGTTACACTTACGTTTGCCTGAGCCCATGTTTGAAACTGCATCAAGCAACAAATGATCAATATATAGAATGATATTTTTCTCATGACATTCAGGATTTAAAAAAGAAAACAGCACATAAAGTAGTAAATTCTATGCACTGTTTTCAATATTTATAGTTAGTTAGTTTAGAAAGAAATGGTAGCTTCTAGCATTACACCGTTGAATTTACCACCGTTAAAAATAACTCCGGTTGGGTAATCTTTGTACTCTTGATTCACATATTCTAGTTTTGCTAAAACATTTTTTGTCATGAACCATCCAACAGAAGCTTGTAATCTATTTACATTAACTTCATCATCGTAACCTGCCAATTCTGCATTCACTGTTGTATATCTACCACCGATGTAAAAGTTTTCGTTTCCACCAAATCTGTACAACAATTCTCCAGATAATTGAGTAGCTGCTCTTTCTTCTGTCTCAGTGGCGCTTTTACCTTTTGAGAATTCAGCAGTTCCAAAGAACTCAAGTCCTTTATACTTCACAAACGGATTGATCATGATTGCCTGAACTTCACTTGTAAAACCTGGATTAAATCTACCTGTTGTATGGTTACTTTCACCTGTATCTGCATCTTCAGGTAATAATACATAATAGTATCTAGATCCACCGCGATCACCAGCATAAAGGGTATTACGAGCAGTACGGTTTGTAGAGTAATAAGATCCAGTAATACGAGTTCTAAGATCTGTATTTACTTGTTTGTCGTATCCTAATTTGAAATAAATTGAAGGATCTGTGCTATGTCTAGTTACCGTAGGGTCTAACTGACCATTGGTAATACCTACCATTCCAAGGAATCCGTTATTTTGGTAATAAATTTCACCACCTACTTCTGTTGCAAAAGCATCCATTACTAAGTTTCCTACAAATGGATTTAAAATTGCTCTACCGTTATCTGTTCTTCTAAAGTGAGCATCACCATAGTTTATTTCCATGTGACCTATTTTCACAGTCACTTTTTCCATAATTTTATCAATAGCGTCACTATGTAAAAATGGTAATTTATCAAATTGAATATACCCACCTTTCACCCATGTTTCTCTATGGTGACGAGAAGATAAATAGGTTATTAAATTCATACGAACACCATCTGCCAACTGTACATCTATATTCAAATTTGCAGTTGCCAAATTAAAACCACTACTCAAATCTAAAAGTGCTATTCCAGAAGCAGTTTCTTGCTCTAGAGCTTGGTATTGCAAACTAAAATCGCCACCTACTCTTACTTTTACTTTATCAAAAGCTGACGTATCAGATTTTACTGTTTCAAATGTGTTTAGGCTTACTTTTCCTGGCTCGTTAAAATATCCTATTTCGGTTTCTTGAGCGTAAGTTGTCCCGGCTAATAGTGCTACTCCCAGTAGTCCTATTAATTTTTGCACACCATGTGTCATCGTTATATGTATTGAGAATTAATTTATTTTGTAGTTAATTGTAGGTCATAATGAATACTCACTTCTTCCCCTGTTTTGATAGTTCCAAACATCGCTGTTGGTGGTTCTATATCAAAAGTTGCTAATTTGAAAGCTTCTGCTCCTTTTAAGGTTAGCACACCATTAGATAAGTTTACATCTACAGATGTTTCAAAACTTTTGCTTACGCCGGCGATATACATTTGACCATAAAAAGTAGCTTTCCCATTGTTTAGAGTCACTTTATCACCTTTATAACTTATCGTTGGATATTTTTCTTCTTTTAACGCTTCGAAAGTTTTTTTGTCCATAGCACTTTTTCCACTGTCAAGAGACTTTACTTTAAAGCTAAAATCAAATGATTTAATGGCTACCAATTTTCCATTTTCAATCACAGCATTTACTTTCCCTTGAAAGTCTTTTACATTACATTCCCAATCATGCAAAGTTGATGTACCTGAAACATACAATTTTGAATTAGAAACATTAGCTTTGTATTCTTGAGCGTAGTTAACGTTCATTCCTATAAACGTCATAACAATAATTAATAGCACTCTTTTCATCGTTCTTTGTTTTAATTTTACAGTTCAAAACTACGATGGAGTTTGTGCGCAAATGATGACTTTTGTCATGTTTTACCCAACATGATTTCATTAAATAATTCATAATTATCACGTTTTCGTGTATTATTTTATTAAAAACTTAATTTTAATAGCATTATTTTTTATAATAACTAAAAACTGTATTTTTAATCCATTCATTATAAACAGATAAAATTATGAAGCAATATCATGATCTTTTACAGCATATTTTAGACCACGGACATCAAAAAGAAGATAGAACCGGAACGGGTACCAAAAGCGTTTTTGGATATCAAATGCGTTTTGATCTTAGCGAAGGTTTTCCAATGGTTACTACCAAAAAATTGCATTTGAAATCCATTATTCATGAGTTGCTTTGGTTTATAAATGGAGACACCAATATCAAATACCTTACAGATAATGGTGTACGCATCTGGAATGAATGGGCTAATGCTGATGGCGATCTTGGACCAGTTTATGGACACCAATGGCGTAACTGGAATAGCGAAGAAATTGACCAAATAAAAGAGGTTATAGAAACGCTTAAGAAAAATCCAGATAGTAGACGTATGTTAGTTTCGGCTTGGAATCCAAGTGTAATGCCGGATACTTCTGTTTCTTTTTCGGAAAATGTTGCAAACGGAAAAGCCGCTTTACCACCTTGCCACGCATTCTTTCAATTTTATGTTGCAGGCGGAAAATTATCTTGTCAACTGTATCAAAGAAGTGCCGATGTATTTCTTGGAGTTCCCTTTAATATTGCTTCGTACGCCTTATTAACAATGATGATGGCACAAGTTTGCGGATATGAAGCTGGAGACTTTATTCACACGTTTGGAGATGTTCATATTTACAACAATCATTTTGAGCAGGTAAAACTTCAATTAAGTAGAGAACCTAGAGCATTACCTACTATGAAGTTAAATCCTGAAATCAAGGAAATTTTCGATTTTAAATTTGAAGATTTCACGTTAGAAAACTATGATCCACATCCGCATATTAAAGGCGCTGTAGCTATTTAAATTAATTCTTTATATACACTAAAAAGGCATCCTCTTGGATGCCTTTTTTATTTTTTTAAATTTCTCAAAGCCAGCAATAATTTGCTCACATCCTTTTCGGTATTGTACACATGAAAACTTACGCGCACCGTTCCTCGAAAGGAAACTAGAAAATCTTTTTCTCGTAATATAGATACATATTTCTCGTCAAGCTTCAATCCAAAAATAGTGGAATGCTTGTCTTTTCGCACCAATACAACATCCTCTAGTAAACCCAGTTCTTCAAAACCTTTGATAGCTTTATCTGTTAATAAATTCAAATGTTCTTGAATTGCCGGCAACCCAAGTTCTGAAAGGTATTCTAATCCGAATTGCATGCTTCCAAATGCTAGAGAATCTAAATGTCCTGGTTCTAATAGATTCACCAAAGGCAATGTTCCAGGATTAGGATTTCCTGCAGCAGCATTCATTCCAGTAACTTTCATTTCAAATCTACTTGTGGCAGCTTCAGAAAATAAAAAGAAACCACAACCATAACCGCCAAGCATCCATTTATACGCGCTAGCTCCAATTACATCTATGCCAGAATCTTTAAAATCGAAAGGCTCTGTCCCAAAATACTGAGTTCCATCTGCAATCAGTAATAAATCAGGAAACTCTTGTTTTAGTTGTTTTAAAAACGATGGCGCTAACTTAATTCCATTTGTAAACTGTACGATACTAAAAGCAAAAACGGTTGGTTTTTCAGATTTTATGGTTTGTATGATTTGTTCTTCTAAATCAGCAGTAATACTAACTTTCACAGTTTCAAAACCACGAGATTCCACCGGCCAATTGATACTTGGGTAATCTGTATCAATCAACAATACTTTTTCAGTCTTCGGTAATGCTTCCATCAATGCATTGAAACCCCAACTAAAATTCTGAACCAAAGCTACCTGTTGCCAATCTCCATTAAAAAAATCGGCTACTGTTTTCTTTACTCCGTTAAAAAACGAAACTTGTTTTTCTCTGAAAATGCTTCCGCCAATTAAAAAATCAAGATCATGTTCCTGACGCCAATCGAGCATCGACTCCGATAAAAGTCCACTCGCGGCAGTATTCAAATAGGTATAGGAATTGGTTACAGGAAAATCTTTTTGTACTTGTTTCATGATCGGTTTACTGCTTTCTGCTGGTTTTTAAATATTCAATTTCTGCACGAATGCTTATCATACTTTACAAAAGTAACGGATTTACTTAAAGCTTTGTAAAATTTCAGCTTAAGATTTAACGCACTTTTACAAGCCTAGAGATTCACTATCTTTGATAAAATTGTATCTTTAAAAGAAAAGAAATCACTATGAAAAAGAATACTTACGATGACACTATTGAGGTTTCTCAACATGAATTAATTGAGAAGGCGCAATCTCGTGTTAAACAAAAAAAATCACTTTATATTCACTTTATATTATTCCTTGTAGGAAGTGTATTTTTGCTTCTTTTTAATAAAGTTCTTAATTATTATCCTGAATACAACTGGTCACTTTGGGTTATGACAGCTTGGGCATTTTTAGTGTGTATTCATGCCATAAATGTGTTTATCATCAACAAGTTTATTGGGAAAGAATGGGAACGCGAACAAAGAGAAAAATTGGTGAAAATTCAAAAGAAAAGAATTGCTAAATTACAACAAGAAGTAGAGAAAGAATATCCACTAATCGACAAAAATAAAGAGACATTTTAATGCTAACAATGATTGCTGCCGCGGCAGAAAACAACGCCTTAGGAAAAGATAACGACTTAGCTTGGCATTTGCCGGACGATTTTAAACGTTTCAAAAAATTAACATCCGGACACCATATCATCATGGGACGTAAGACGTTTGAAAGTTTCCCAAAACCACTTCCTAATAGAACACACATCGTCATTACCCGAAAAAAAGATTACAATCCAGATGGTTGCATTGTTGTAAATTCCTTAGAAGAAGCCATTTCAAAAATTGAAAATGATGAAACTCCATTTATTATTGGCGGTGGAGAAATTTATAAATTAAGCATGGCTACTGCTGATGCTATTGAATTGACTCGTGTTCACGGAACTTTTGATGCCGATACCTTTTTCCCTGAAATTAATGAAAAAGAATGGACATTAGTGAATTCTGAATTTCATGAGAAAGACGAAAAACACAATTTTGCTTTTACTTATGAAACCTATCACCGCAAAAAATAAATCCTATTTACGATTCCGTTTTACATAGCATTGCTGCAAAAGAAGGTTTTAGTTTAAAAGCTTACAAACCACTTTCGGGAGGCGACATAAATGACACTTTTTTGTTAATCACAACCAATGAAAATTTAGTCATCAAACTCAATAATAAAGATGCCTTTCCAGAAATGTTTGCCAAAGAAGCCAAAGGTTTACAACTTTTAAATTCAGCAAATGCTTTGAAAATTCCTGAAGTAGTTTCTTTTGGTGAAATTGAAAACACATCCTATTTATTATTAGAATACATTCCGGAAGGAAAACAAGCACATACCTTTTGGAAAGATTTTGGAATTGGTTTAGCCAAGCAACATCAAACAACTCAAGCTACTTTTGGCTTAGATCATGACAATTATATAGGAAGTTTGCCGCAAAACAATTCTGGAAACATTCAAAACGCAGCCGATTTCTATACAGAAAAACGATTAGAACCTCAATTTCAAATAGCGGCTAAACAAGGTTTTTCTTTTGAAACCACATCATTTTATAAAAACATTCAACATGAAATTCCAGATGAAGCACCAGCTTTACTACACGGTGATCTTTGGAGCGGAAATTATTTAGTTACTTCAAACGGAAAGCCCGCTTTAATTGATCCTGCTGTTGCTTTTGCACCTAGAGAAATGGATATTTCCTTGATGCATCTGTTTGGCGGATTTCAGGATGAAGTATTTCACTATTATGATGAGGAATTTCCGTTAGCAAACGGTTGGAAAAATAGAATTGAACTTTGGCAACTTTACTATCTATTAGTTCATTTAAATTTGTTCGGAAGCAGCTATTTAGGCGGAGTTCAACGCGTCATAGAAAAATACAGTTAACCAAATTACAGATATTTAGCCGATAATCTATCTTTTTTATAAATTTGCCCCATCAAAATTTGAAAATTATGAACGCATACATATTTCCAGGTCAGGGTGCACAATTCGTAGGAATGGGAAAAGATCTCTATGATAACTACCCAGAAGCGAAAGAACTTTTTGAAAAAGCGAATGAAATTTTAGGTTTCCGTATCACAGACATTATGTTTGACGGAACTGCTGAAGACTTAAAAGAAACCAAAGTAACACAACCAGCTATCTTTTTACATTCTGTAATTTTAAGCAAAGTGTTAGGAGATAATTTTCAACCAGACATGGTTGCAGGTCACTCTTTAGGAGAATTTTCTGCTTTGGTAGCTGCTGGAGTTTTAGAATTTGAAGATGCTTTAAAATTAGTTTCGCAACGTGCCTTGGCTATGCAAAAAGCATGCGAAGTACAACCAAGTACCATGGCTGCTGTTTTAGCATTAGCTGATGACGTAGTTGAAAAAATCTGTGAAGAAACAGAAGGTATAGTTGTAGCTGCAAACTACAATTGCCCAGGGCAATTGGTAATTTCAGGTGAAATTGAAGCGATCAACGCTGCTTGTGAAAAAATGAAAGAAGCCGGAGCTAAAAGAGCATTGGTATTGCCTGTAGGCGGTGCTTTTCACTCGCCTTTAATGGAACCAGCTAGAGAAGAATTGGCAAAAGCAATTGAAGAAACTAGCTTTGCTACTCCAAAATGTCCTATCTATCAAAACGTAACTACTACTGCTGTGACAGATGCTGAAAAAATTCAGAAAAACTTAATTGCACAGTTAACAGCGCCTGTAAAATGGACACAAAGTGTAGAAAACATGATAGCAGACGGCGCTACATTATTTACAGAAGTTGGTCCGGGTAAAGTTTTACAAGGATTGGTTAAAAAAATCAACAGAGCTTCAGAAGTAGCTTCTGCTCAATTACCAGCCTAAGAAATTTCAATTTCAATATAAAAAGAAAGCCTTCCAGATTTTGGAAGGCTTTCTTTTTATATTTAGTTACTGATAACGCAGTCTTGACAATCTTTTACTTTACCATAATACGTTTCTCGGTATTTATGCAAAGTTTTATAAGGAATGTTTGCAAATGTTTTGGTTACATAGGTAACTTTTGCATTAAGCATCCCCATATCGTTTGAAAATCTTTTTTCTTGTTTAGTTCTTCTTCGAACTCTAATAAGTTTCATTATATATAATATTGATTCGAGCACATTATACTAAGAATATTAGACAATTCCAAATAATCCTTTTTCAATTACCATATTGTCAGTCATTTAACATTTGTTTTGAGTAAGCAGTTAAATTCTATTAAATAAATCTCATCCCCATTTTTCAAAAGTATCTTTATATCATATTAATCTAAAAAACCAGAAATTATGTTAAGATGGTCAATCACATTTATCGTTATCGCTCTTGTAGCAGCAGTTTTAGGATTTGGTGGAATTGCAGGAGCAGCAGCAGGAATTGCTAAAATTTTATTTTTCGTATTCCTAGTATTATTTGTTATTTCACTTTTAACAAGAGGCGTTAGAAAGTAATATTTTTTATCCAAACAATTAAAAAATCAAGCTATGAAAAAAACTTTTTTAACGGTAATGGTCATGTTTATGACATTATCCACGGCTACAACCTTTGTAAGTTGTAGAGAAAACAAAACAACAGGAGAGAAAATTGAGGATGCAGCGGACGACGTTGGTGACGAAGTTGAAGATGCAGCTGACGAAATGGAAGACGCTGTTGATTAAAGATAGTAACATAAAATCATGATGATTTTATGAAAACAGAAAAGCATTGTAATGCCTAGGCATTACAATGCTTTTTTTATAAAAAAAAGTTAATCCTCTATTCTTGAGATTATTTACACTTATTTTTTACCGAAATTGTGTGTTAAACACAATCTGAATGCTTTTAGAAAATTTGCCTAAACAACCTAGTCTTGCCAAATCCTATTGGAATGTGGGTAAATTACTCTACAGCGCTTTAATTCTATTCATCATTGAATCTGTTTTCTATTATGGAAAAGTAAAAGATGCTTTAGAGAAAGATTCTTACTTGATTATAGGTATTTGGGTTTGGTCACTTCTCTTTTCATTCACACATATTTTTTTGGTTCTAGCGGATGGTTGGTCTAGATTTCAAAATTATAAACGCATCAAAGATCTTTTTTTTGAACATGGATTTTCATACAAATTAGCTGCCCACTATCGAGGAAGTAAATGCCAACGCATGGCAGTTTTAACGGCTGCAGAGGAACTGGGAATTGAGAATGAAGTAAAACGGTATTACAAGAAACTAGGAATTAAGTGGTATCATTTTATTCCAAGTTTTATGGTGGTAGACCCTTGGTTTATTTTTAAAAAGTACTTTTGGTCAAGAACCTTTTTAGAAAAAAGTTATCAATCTAAATTCGATTATAAAAAACTTAACCAAAGACTCCATGCTCAAAGCATCTAACCTAAGTAAAATCTATAACGGAAATACGGCACTGAACAACACTTCTATCTATCTAAAAAGCGGAACTGTAAGTGGCCTTCTTGGCAAAAATGGAGCGGGAAAAACAACTCTTTTCAAAATTATTTGTCGCTTAGTAAAACCTGATTCCGGCACAATTCATATTGAATCAAATAAAAAAAAGGCTATTGGAGCCATTATTGAAAAACCTGGGTTATACACGTATCTCAATGCTTTTGAAAACTTGCGTTTATTCGGTAAAATTCAAAATTTACAACTAAACGATAAACAACTTGAAAAAGCATTACTTGAAGTTGGTTTGCCAATAAACCGAAAAGACCCGGTTAAAAATTTCTCAATGGGGATGAAGCAACGATTAGGTATTGCCATTGCTCTGCTTAATGATCCGGATGTTCTTATTTTGGACGAACCCTTTTCAGGGTTAGATCCAATTGGTGTTTCGGCTATGATTAAACTTATCAAAAAACTAGCCCACAAAGGAATTGCAATTTTTATCTCATCTCATTTAATGACAGAACTACAAAAATGTTGTGATTATCTGTACGTTATTGATCAAGGAAAAATTATCGAAGAAGGTGCTACAGGTGAGCTAATGAATAAACTTACCAGCAGCTATACAATTAGTGGTTCAGATATATCAAAAGCACTTTGGCTACATGATATCACTACCAGAGTACATCATAAAAACAGCATCACAGTTCAATGTACTTCAGAAGAAATTAGTACTATCTTAAAGAAACTACTAAATGAAGGATATTCCATTTCAGCTTGTGTACCAAACGCATCTTTACAACAATTTCTTGAAACTCCTAGATCATGAAATTTATTCTCAAAACTGAACTTTACAAACTCATAAAACAGAGTAAAACCTGGTATGCTTTGGGGGCCGTTTTGGTAATTGAATTTATTATTTTGGGTGCTGCATACTATCAAGGAACTGCTATTTTAGAATTGTTGTTAGAAAACCTTACAGAGTCTTTTTATTTTGAAGGAAATCTGCTCAATGGAAATTTATTATTGTATGTGGTTTTGAATTCGCTTTGGTTTAATATTCCGCTAATTTTAATGATTATTACTTCCGGAATCATTACCGAAGAATATAAAAGCGGAACACTACAATCATTATTACTACAATCAGTTCAAAAAAGAAAATTGCTAATTGCTAAATACATGGCTTCGCTAATTTTCACTGTAACTGTTATTGTCATTTTAGGTTTCACCTCTTTCACTTTAGCTTATGGCATTTTCGGAAAAGGTGATTTAATTGTCTACCTAGGAACCCTCAACTTTTTTGAAGAAGCAGACGCCTTTCGAAGAATTTCTTGCGCTTTTCTCTCTGGAATGTTAAGTATGATTTTCTATACCACCACAAGCATTACACTGGGGATTTTACTGAAAGACCCAGCCAAAACCTGGATTGCTTCGGCCTTCTTTCTTATTTTTTGTTCCTTGCTTCTAAAACTTGATATTGGACTTTCCAACTTTGATTACCTCTTTTTCCCAAAACTCACGAATTCATGGCAACTCTTTTTCGAATTTAATTTAGACTGGAAACTTATCCTTCTTCAAAACATAGGATTAATTATCTACAGTATATTATTTGCTATTATTGGAATTACTATTTTCAACAAACAAGACATAGGATGAAAAAAACATACTTACTTTTTATCTTACTACAACTATCAATCAACTGTATTGCGCAAGAAATAGATAGCGACCTTTTGTACATTAAAAATCGAATGGATTCTATTCAGGAATTTTCTGCTGATCTTGAATTAAATTTAGACGTTTCGTTTATCAACATGCCTACTAAACACGCAAGCGTACTATTTAAAAAAGACGAAGAACTCGATTTTTCAAGCGAAGATTTTGTAATGCTTCCCAAACGGGGCTTGGATTTTTCCTTATCAGAACTTTTTAAATATCCATTCATCACTGTAGATAGAAGCAAAAAAAACATTAATGGAACACTTACCAAAGTACTAAACATTATACCCACAGACGACAAGGCTGATTTTGCATTAGCCACTGTATATCTAGATATTGAGCACAAAAGAATTCACATAGCAGAGATCAATACCAAAAAACTCGGGTCGTATACTATTACGATGACCTATGAAAATAAAGAAGCCATTTTGCCTGATAATGTAACGGTGACTTTTGCCATGGAAAAACTAAAAATACCCCTGAATTTCATGGGACGTGATACAGATATAGACCGAAAAAAAATGCGTAATCTTGACACCAAAGAAGGAAAAATTATGATGAAAATATCTAATTACAAAATCACTTACTGAAGCATGACAAAACAACAAAAATTATTACTAAATGTATCTATTTTTTTGACTTAAGCCAATGGAATTACAGTTACACATCAGCGGTTTTTACTTTCTTCATTTTTTTGATATCAACACTAGTTGTGAAGCATTACTTTACGAAAAAAGTTGATTTCTAAGCAGAGAAACAAACTTTTACTAACGCTATAAAACAAAAAAGCCCGAAAACAAACGTTTCAGGCTTTTTGTACTCGAGGCGGGACTTGAACCCGCACGGACATTACTGTCCACTGGATTTTAAGTCCAGCGTGTCTACCAATTCCACCACTCGAGCGAATATTGTAATTAAAGTATGATCTCTTCTAAATTTTGCTTTAAAATAGAAAAAAGCCTCATCGATTGACGAGGCTTTTGTACTCGAGGCGGGACTTGAACCCGCACGGACATTACTGTCCACTGGATTTTAAGTCCAGCGTGTCTACCAATTCCACCACTCGAGCGTCATACTTTTCAAGAGCGAAAAACGGGGTTCGAACCCGCGACCTCAACCTTGGCAAGGTTGCGCTCTACCAGCTGAGCTATTTTCGCATAATTTTAAGATCGTTCACAATCCTTGATTGCGGATGCAAATATAACACATTTAAAGCAACCTCAAAGTTTTTAGTTCAAAAAAAAACGTATTTTTTTACAACCAATTAAAAATCAATAAATCATTTCTTTTTCTTTACCAACATTCTCTTGATTTCATTGAGCTTCATCAAGGCTTCTACTGGTGTCAGCGTATCAATATCAGTATGTAAAATCTCTTCCTTGATTTCCATCAACAAAGGATCATCCATATTAAAAATACTCAATTGCATCTCATCTTCAAGCTCAGAAATAGCTTCTTTGTTATGTTCACCAGCGTGTGACTGTTCAAGCTTTTTCAAAATCTTATTCGCTTTTTTAATCACTTGTTGAGGCATTCCGGCCATTTTTGCTACGTGAATACCAAAACTATGCTCGCTACCACCTTCAACCAACTTTCTTAAAAACAATACATTGTCTTTGGTTTCTTTTACCGCAACATTGTAGTTTTTAATTCGATCGAACGAATTGGTCATTTCATTCAATTCGTGATAATGCGTTGCAAACAATGTTTTTGCTTTTGCAGGATGTTCATGAATGTATTCTGAAATGGCCCAAGCAATAGAAATACCGTCGTACGTGCTGGTTCCACGACCAATTTCATCGAGCAATACCAAACTTCTTTCTGAAATGTTATTCAAAATAGAAGCCGTTTCGTTCATTTCTACCATAAACGTAGATTCACCCATCGAAATATTATCGCTCGCTCCTACTCTGGTAAATATTTTATCGGTTAAGCCCATTTCTACATGATCTGCCGGCACAAACGAACCAATTTGTCCCAACAACACAATCAATGCAGTTTGACGCAAAATAGCCGATTTACCACTCATGTTAGGCCCCGTAATCATAATCATTTGCTGCTCTTCCCTATCGAGATACACATCATTGGCAATGTAAGCTTCTCCTATTGGCAATTGCTTTTCAATCACCGGATGGCGACCATTTTTAATATCCAACACAAAAGAATCGGAAATCTTTGGCTGTACATAATTGTTTTCGGTAGCCAATTGCGCAAATCCGCACAAACAATCTAATTGTGCAATTAACACCGCATTCGACTGTACTTGCAAAATGTATTCTTTCATCCAAAGTACCAACTTGTTAAAAAGCTCTTGCTCTAAAACAGAAATCTTTTCTTCGGCACCTAAAATCTTCGCTTCGTATTCTTTTAATTCTTCAGTAATGTAACGCTCGGCATTCACCAAAGTTTGCTTACGCGTCCACTCTGACGGAACTTTATCTTTGTGAGCATTTCTAACTTCAATATAATAGCCAAACACATTGTTGCTGGCGATTTTCAAGGAAGGAATTCCGGTACGCTCAGTTTCGCGCTCCAGCATTTTATCTAAGTAATCTTTTCCGGAAAATGCTAGATTTCTGTATTCATCTAATTCTTCTGAAAAACCTTCCGCAATGCAATTTCCTTTCAGAATATTTACCGGCGCTTCTTCGTTGATCATTTCCTTAATACGCGAACGCAACAATTCACAATCATGCAATTTATCGCCAATCACTCGTAAGGCTTCATGATCACTTGCCAAAGCCAATTGCTTTACCGGAACAGCAGCTTCCAAAGAATTTTTAAGTTGGATCACCTCGCGTGGACAAATTCTACCCGTTGCCACTTTTGAAATCAATCGTTCTAAATCGGCAATCAGTTTAATTTGATTGCGCATTTTTTGAAGTACCGTTTTGTTTTCCTGCAAATACGCCACCACTTCATGTCGACTAATAATTTTATCTGCATTCTTCAATGGCAAAGCCAACCAACGCTTCAACATACGTCCGCCCATGGCCGAAATAGTTTTGTCAATCACATCTAACAACGTCACCGCATTGGCAGAATTGGCATTGTACAATTCCAGATTTCGAATGGTAAAACGATCCATCCAAACATATTCATCTTCTGCAATTCGGTTAATTGCTGAAATATGTTCTAATTGTTTGTGTTGGGTTTCGGACAAATAATACAAAACCGCCGCCGAAGCCAAGATTCCTTCATGCAAATGATCTACTCCAAATCCCTTTAACGATTTTGTTTTAAAATGCCCCGTTAAAGTTTCATGGGCATAATCTTCTTGGAAGATCCAATCTTCAAGATAAAACGTATTGAAATCGGTCCCGAAACTTTCGGCAAACTGTTTTTTATGTTTTTTTGAAATCAGAATCTCACTAGGCGAAAAATTCTGCAACAACTTATCAATATATTCCGTGTTTCCCTGAGCCGTTAAAAACTCACCCGTTGACACATCTAAAAAGGCAATTCCGATTTGCGTTTTTCCAAATGAGATAGACGCCAAAAAGTTATTGGTTTTAGCATGTAAAATATCATCGTTGAGCGCAACTCCGGGCGTTACCAATTCGGTTACACCACGTTTTACAATGGTTTTGGTTTGTTTAGGATCTTCTAACTGATCGCAAATAGCAACACGCTGTCCGGCTTTTACCAATTTTGGCAGATAGGTATTCAAAGAATGATGCGGAAACCCAGCCAACTCAGAGCGTTCGCTTCCGTTATTTCTGTTGGTTAATACAATTCCCAGAATCTGAGAAGCTTTAACCGCATCTTCACCAAATGTTTCGTAAAAATCTCCTACTCTAAAAAGTAACATTGCATCAGGATATTTCACCTTGATAGCATTGTATTGTTTCATTAACGGAGTTTCTTTCTTTGCTTTTGCTGCCAATTGATTGCTTTTTTTAGTTGAATTTGTAACAAAACGCGAAGTTAGTGATTTCAAACTGCTATAGAAACGTTAAAAATACAAAAATGGGTGGTCGTATATTTGAATGTTTACATCTGCTTTTTATATCTTTGATGCTTTATAACTCAATATTTTTACCATGAAAAAACTAATAATTGCTTGTAGCATTGCAGTATTAAGCGTTACTGCTACTTTCGCTCAAACTAAAGAAACCAAGATAAATTCAACTCAGGTAACCGTAACTCAAGACGGACCTAAAATTGAATTTGCAGATGAGATCATCGATTATGGTTCTATTGAAAATGGTGCTGATGGTTACAGAGAATTCAAATTCACGAATACTGGATCTGAGCCATTAATCATCACAAAAGCTAAAGGCTCTTGTGGATGTACAGTACCAACTGCTCCATTAAACAAGCCAATTGCTCCAGGACAGTCTGACGTAATTAAAGTACATTACGATACAAAAAGACCTGGAAAATTTGCTAAATCTGTTACGTTAACTTCAAATGCAGTAAACGCTCCAACAAAAGTGATTCGTATTAAAGGTGAAGTAGGTCCAAGACCAACAGCAGAAGCTAAAAAATAAACTTCGAAATCTTTTCGAAAAAATTATAAGAACTTCCTCTTTTTTAGGGGAAGTTTTTTTTTTGATATTTGCAACCCTTAAAAAAGCAACATGAGAAAATTAAAAAACAGCGAGCTAAACAGAATTGATGTTGATACGTTTAAAGAAACTACCAAAACTCCATTGATTGTAGTTTTAGATAATATCAGAAGTTTAAACAATATTGGTTCTGTATTTAGAACTTCGGATGCTTTTTTAATTGAAAAAATTTATTTGTGCGGTATTACTGCAACACCACCAAACAAAGACATTCACAAAACTGCTTTGGGCGCTACCGATAGTGTTGCCTGGGAATATGTAGAGGACACTTTGGAATTGGTTGAAAGACTGAAATCTGAAGGTATACAAACACTTGCTATAGAACAAGCAGAAAACGCTACTATGCTAGACAATTTCACTCCACAAAAAAATCAAAAATATGCTGTTGTATTTGGAAACGAAGTAAAAGGAGTGGCACAAAAAGTAGTTTCCGCTTGCGATGGAGTTATCGAAATTCCTCAATTTGGAACCAAACATTCTTTGAATATTTCGGTAAGTGCCGGTGTTGTCTTGTGGGATTTATTTAGTAAACTGAAATAATTATCATTTACTTTTGGAAAGCTGCAATACGCGTTAAGATTTCCTCATAATCTTCCGGGTTTGCTACAAAATCTTTATCTGAAACATCAATAACCAAGGTATTAACATCCTTCTGAGTTCGGATAAATTCTACGTAACCATTATTGATTTTCTCAAGGTAATCTGCTGGAATTTTTTGTTCGTAATGGCGACCGCGTTTTTTGATATTCGACAACAAACGCTCCGTATTTTGATGTAAATAAATGTACAAATCTGGCTTCACCATTTCTTTGTGCATAATATTGAACAGCTTTCTGTACAAGCTAAACTCTTCTTGCTGCAACGTAACTTTGGCAAAAATCAGGGATTTAAAAACATCATAATCAGAAACCACAAAGTCTTTAAACAAATCAAACTGCGCTAAATCATCTGAAATTTGCTGGTATCGATCAGCCAAAAAAGACATTTCCAACGGAAACGCATACCGACTGTTATCTTCGTAAAATTTAGGTAAAAACGGATTATCTGCAAAACGCTCTAAAACCAATTTCGCATTGTAATCTTCCGAAATTTTTGTTGCTAAGGTTGTTTTTCCCGCGCCAATATTTCCTTCAATTGCAATATAATTGAATCGTGAAAACAGTTGTTTTTTGGATGGATTGATCAACACCTCAGCAGTTTGCTCAATTTCGCTATCATCAGGACATTCATCTAACAATTCGGAAATACTTTTCTTAAGTATCGGATGTACTTTTCCGGGAGCAATCGCAGCCAAAGGTTCTAGCACAAATTTGCGCAATTGCAATTGTGGATGCGGAATTTGCAACCTATCAGAATTGAGAATTTCATCTTCATAAAAAATAATATCCAAATCGATAATTCGAGATTGATACCCGTTTACATCTTTTCGGACACGTCCTAAATCCAATTCAATCTGAAGAAAAACATCTAACACCTCAACAGGTGATAATTGGGTTTGTACAGCAAAACAAGCATTCAAAAATTCAGCACCATCAAAACCCCATGCAGGCGTTTCGAACACAGGAGAAACTGAAGTAATTTCACCTATGCGAACAGCAACTTCTTCCAATGCTTTGTTTAAATTCTGTAACTTATTTCCAATATTGCTACCAATAGCAGCAAAGACCTTTGAACGCTTTTCCATAATCAGGCGCAAAGTAAACAAAAAGACATCACAAAAAGTTACCTTTGCCCGCATTTTAATAAACACACTATGGCTTTTTTAAGAAATTTATTAGCTACCATTCTTGGATTTTTTATTGCAACCGGAATTCTATTTTTTGGTTTTTTGATTTTCATAAGCATCATGTCATCTTCTGACGAAGAAGCGTTGGCTATCAAAGACAATAGCATATTGGAAATTGACTTAGACCAACCTATTGAAGACTATGGCGGTACTTATACTGCAGAAAATTTTGAGTATTCAGAATCTGACTACTCTGGGTTATTTCATATTCTAAAAGCCATTGATATTGCAAAAACAGATGATAAAATAAAAGGAATCAGTATTCATAATACCTCAGGGACGCAAGGAGGAATTGCTACCATCAAAGCGCTGAGAGACGCCCTAATATCCTTTAAAGAGTCAGGTAAATTTGTGTATAGCTACGGTGATATGTACACCCAAAAAGATTATTACCTAAGCTCTGTTGCGGATTCAATTTACATCAATCCAATTGGAGATTTTGAGTTCAAAGGATTGGCTTCCGAAGTTTTATTCTTCAAAGATCTTCAAGACAATACTGGAGTAAAAATGGAAGTAATTCGCCACGGAAAATATAAAAGTGCTGTAGAACCATTTCTTCAAAATAGCATGAGTGAAGCAAATAGAGAACAAATTACAGCATTGCTAACCTCCGTTTGGAACACGATTTTAGACGATGTTTCCAACAGTAGAAATATTTCAAAAGAACAATTGAACAGTATTGCAGATGATCTTGCTGCAAGAACTCCGCAAAAGGCCTTATCAACTGGCTTAGCAGATGTAGTTGCCTACCAAGATGAATACGAGAGTTTGCTACGTAACAAATCTGGCCTATCAGATAATGATGACTTAGAGTTTGTAGATATTTTTGAATATAGTGACAAAAAAGGTAGAAAAGCCATTTTGAACAAACCTAATAACAAGATCGCTGTAATTTTTGCACAAGGAGAAATCATGTATGGTAAAGGAAGTAACCAAGTTATTGGTCAGGAGATCATGATTGAATCGTTACGCGATGCAAGAGAAGATGATGATGTAAAGGGCATCGTTTTAAGAGTAAATTCACCAGGAGGAAGTGCTTTAGCTTCAGATATTATTTGGAGAGAAATAGAAATTACTAAAAAAGAAAAACCAGTATACGTTTCTATGGGAAATTATGCTGCTTCGGGCGGATACTATATTTCTTGTGGAGCTGAAAAAATTATTGCAGAACCCAATACCATTACAGGTTCCATTGGAGTTTTTGGAATGCTACCAAACGTAAAAGGGCTGGCTGACAAATGGGGAATTCATGCAGAGCAAGTACAAACCAATAAAAATGCCGCAGGTTATAGTGTTTTTCAAGAATTAGATGGAAACACCAAAGAAGTAATTCTAGAGGGTATTGAAACCATTTATGAAACCTTTGTAAACAAGGTTGCTGAAGGTAGAAATATGACTTTTGAAGAAGTAGACGCTATTGCGCAAGGACGCGTTTGGAGCGGAACCGATGCTATAAAAAATGGACTTGTTGATAAACTTGGAGGGTTAGAAACCACTGTAAACATGTTGGCTGAAGACAAAAACATAGGTGATTTTACCATAGAAACCTATCCAAAATACGAAGTGACTTTGGGAGAAATTATTATAAAAAACTTAACTTCACCAAAAACCGAATTAACCCAAGAAGCTATCAAAGCACAGATTGGTGAAGAAACCTATCAAGTTATTGAACAATTAAAACAGTTTCAAGAAATGAAAGGAATTCAAGCCAGATTACCATTTGAGCTTCGTATTCATTAAGATTCATGACTCAGAAAGACAAAAAACTAGCTTTTACTATTTATTTGTATTTGGGAGCGTTGTTTATAACCTCCCTAGTGGTTTCAAACCTAATCTTTCAAAAGTTTTTTTATTGGTATCCATTTGGAGATATTCAAATATTTGGAGCCAATCTTTTTGAAATTTCAGTGGGGATTCTTCCCTATCCAATTACTTTCTTAATAACCGATTTGATATCAGAAATCTACGGACAGCAAAAAGCAAATCAAGTAGTAAAAGCCGGGATTTTTGCCTCTTTTTTTTCCATGTTGATTGTTTTAGTGGCAAACCAAACCAATTCGCTACCAACCTCGCCAATTGACTCTAAAACATTTTCCAGCGTATTTGCATTATCGCCAATTGCCGTTTTAGCTTCAATGATGGCCTATTTGTTGGCGCAATTCATAGACATCAAAATATATCATTTTTGGAAACAGCTTACCAAAGGAAAATACCTTTGGATTAGAAATAATTTCTCCACATTCACTTCGCAATTTGTAGATACACTCACCGTAATTCTTCTCATGTGTCTTTTTGGAGTTTTACCTTGGAGTTCCTTTTATGGCCTATTAATTAGTGGTTTTATTTTTAAAGTGATTGTTGCTATTCTAGACACCCCTTTCCTTTATTTATTCACCTATTTCTTTAGAAAAAGATTCAATTTAGAGATTGGAGAAGAAATTAACATAGATTAAACACTTCATCTTTTCAGTTTGATGTATTTTCAGGTTAAATTTTGAAAATAACCATATGAAGAAGTTTTTAAAAGTTGCCGGTATTATTTTACTGGTTTTCATAATTGCCATAATTGCCATTCCTTTTGTTTTCAAAGGAAAAATTGAGCAACTGATCAAAGACAACATTAATAAAAACCTAAACGCGAAGCTAGAATTTGCAGAGACTGATATCAGTCTAATTCGGAATTTCCCGAATGCTTCGATTCAAATTACAAATCTTACACTAACCAATTACGCTCCATTTCAGGGAGACACTTTGGTAAGCGCAAAAGATGTAAATCTAAAAATGTCACTTTCAGAATTAATGAGTATTAGTGACGGAATTAAAATCGATTATTTTTCTATTGATGGTGCAAAAGTAAATGTGCGTGTTAACAAAGATGGTTTAGCCAATTATGACATTGCCAAAGAAACAACTACTGCAACAGCTACCACTGAAAGTAGCGAAAGTTCAACTATAGAACTTTCTGTTCAAGGGTACGAAATCACCAATAGCTATGTAGATTACAACGATGAAAGTCTTGGAATGGAATTTATTATTGATAGTCTAAACCATAGCGGAAGCGGAGATCTTTCTGCAGTAACATCTGAATTAGATACCAAAACCACAGCGCTTGTAAGTTTTGTAATGGATAGTACTGCCTATTTAAGCAAAAATCCTGTGCAGCTAGATGCCGTTTTGGGTGTAGATCTTGAAAAAAGCAAATACACATTTTTAGATAATAAATTACTCATCAATCAACTTCCTTTAGTTTTTGATGGCTATGTTCAAGTGAATGAAAATAATCAAGAACTAGACATTACTTTTGAAACACCTTCTTCTGATTTCAAAAACTTCCTTGCCGTTATTCCAGAAGCGTATGCTAAAGATTTGGAAAATGTACAAACCCAAGGTGAAGCTTATATAAAAGGTAAAGCAGGTGGCGTTATTGATGATGACCACATTCCAACTTTTGACATAGAAATAGCATCTAACAATGCAATGTTTAAATATCCCGATTTACCAAAAGCGGTTAAAAACATTGATATCAAAACAATCATTTCTAACACAACAGGAATTACCAATGACACCGAGGTGAATGTAGAAAATTTAGCTTTTACTATAGATCAAGATTCTTTCAAAGGAAATGCATTGATTAACAACATTATTGAAAACCCAAAAGTTAAAGCCAACGTAGGTGGAAGAATTAACTTAGCAAATCTTAGCAAAGCGTATCCGGTAGAATTAGACATTCCACTTTCCGGAATTTTGGATGCAAATATTGCTACTGCTTTTGATATGGAATCAATTGAAAAAGAACAATATCAAAACACGAAAAATAGCGGAAACATGACTTTAAGCGGATTTACATACAACTCTGAAGACATGAAAAATCCACTTACCATTAATAAAACTTCATTGACTTTCAACACCACAACAGTAAGTTTGAATGAATTTGATGCAAAATCTGGAACTACCGATATTGAAGCAAAAGGAACTATTACCAATTTTCTTGGTTATATGTTTAATGATGAATTGCTCAAAGGTAATTTCACCATTAATTCAGACAACTTTAATCTAAATGATTTTATGGTAGAAGAAACAGAAGTAGTTGCATCAAAAGATTCTGAAACCAAAACAGAAATTGTAACAACAGGTGAAGAACAAATAAAAATCCCAGCATTTCTGGATGCAACAGTTGCCGTAAATGCAAAGAAAGTAAAGTATGATAATTTAGACCTTACCGATGCTAAAGGAACTTTGGTCATCAAGGACGAAACAGCAACATTGAAAAATGTTTCTACCAATCTTTTAGGAGGAAATGTAACTCTTAACGGAAATGTATCTACCAAAGGGCAAACTCCTAATTTTGATATGGACTTAGGGATTAATTCTTTCACTATATCAAAAGCATTCGAAGAATTAGACCTATTGAAGGCTTTAGCGCCAATAGCGCAGGCAATAGAAGGTAAATTAAATTCTTCCGTATCACTTTCCGGTAACTTGGATAAAAGTTTAGCTCCAGATCTTACAACCCTTTCCGGGAATCTCTTAGCAGAATTATTGAATACGGATATCAATGCTGAAAACTCTCAGGCTTTATCATTATTAAACAATAATTTGAAGTTTATAGATTTAGATAATTTGAATTTGAAAGATCTAAAAGCAGCTTTAACTTTTGAAAACGGAAAAGTGAATGTAAAACCATTTCAGGTAAGTTACAAGGATGTGAAAATTGATATTTCCGGTAGTCATGGTTTTGATAAATCTATGAGTTATAATTTCACCTTTGATGTTCCTGCTAAATATTTGGGAAGTGATATTTCTAAATTAATCAGTCAGTTGAACGATACCAGTATAGAAAATACTAAAGTTCCTGTTACTGCAAATCTTTCCGGTACGTTTACAAATCCAAAAGTAAATACCGACATTCAACAAGCTGTGACAAATTTGACCAAACAACTGGTAGAAAAACAAAAACAGCAATTGATAGATAAAGGAAAAGACAAAGCCCAGGAAGCTATAAGCAATATTATAAGTGGAAACACCACAAAGTCTGATACTACGAAAACTAATTCTAGTCAGCAAGAAGAAGTAAAAAGTGCGGTAAAAGATGCTTTAAATGGATTATTTGGCAAGAAAAAAGAAGAATAACACACGTAAAATTAGATTTAAATAACAAAAGCCGCTTTCAACAAGCGGCTTTTGTTATTATGTCAAAAACATATTTGATTTATAATTAAAGTCAGAGCAAATTAACTCAACACGTTAATATTCACTACTAACCCTTCATTGGCTCTAACATTGAAAACCGTGTCATCTTCAAAAATAAGATACTGTCCTTTGATACCTTTTAATACACCTTCATACTCTGGTGTTTTTTGTAGATTCAAACTCTTTAATTTCTTTGGGTATTCTAAGACCGGGAAGTTCAAATTTGTTTCAGAATTATTCTCAATAAAGTATTCTTTTGCTTCTTCTGGAATGTACTGCTTCAAGTTTTCTCGCCATTGTGTAAGATCTTCGTCTTGTATTTCATTCTTCAACATGGTTCGCCAATTGGTTTTGTCTCCCACATGATCTTTCAAAGCAACCTCCGTAATTCCTGCCAAATATCTGTTAGGAACTTCTACAATTTCTATAGCCTCATGCGCTCCTTGATCGATCCATCGTGTTGGTACTTGTGTTTTTCTGGTAACCCCTACTTTTACATTACTAGAATTCGCCAAATAGACAATATGTGGCTGCAATTGCACCTTTTTCTCATACTCCAGATCACGATCTTCTTCATTCAAATGCGCTTTACTAAGTTCTGGTTTCATGATCCAATCGGCAGCTTGTGGAACCTCAAAAAAACAAGATTTACAAAATCCTTGTCTATAAATTGGTTTATCTAAATGACAATTGAGGCATTCAAATTTCACAAATTTCAGCGCAATTTTCTTGTTCAACAACTGATTCATATGCAGAAAATCACTTCCAATATTTAAGTAATATTGAATAGGATCTTCAAATTCTGTTATCATTTTAATAAGAACACCTTCAAACATGTTAAATCTTTTATATTTTGTAAAGCAGACTATTTGCTTTCTATTTTTTTAGCCTAAATTAGTTTCTGTTTGCCACATTTTTGTTGGCCACTTCATACTTTAAATGTAAAATTAATTAAAAAAATGCCGATTCCTATTTTTAATTCTATCGCTTCTTGGTTTTTAAAAAAGCGCATTCATCAAATAGAATTATTTATCAAATATCCTCAGGAAGTACAAACTGAAATCTTAGACGAACTTTTATATACAGCTCAAGACACGCTTTACGGTAGTCAATATGGTTTCAGTGGTATCAAAAATTATGATCAGTTTAAAAACAATGTTCCTCTTACAACGTATGAGGACTTTGAACCTTATATAGAACGAAGCAGAAAAGGAGAAGCAAATGTTTTCTGGTCTTCGGAAATCAATTGGTTTGCAAAATCTAGTGGAACCACCAATGCAAAAAGTAAATTTATACCTGTAAGCGAAGAATCTTTAAATGAATGCCATTACAAAGCCAGTAAAGATTTGCTTTGCATGTATCTTAATAATAATGAAAATTCTGAATTATTTCTTGGTAAAAGTCTAAGACTAGGCGGCAGCAAACAGCTCTACGAAGACAACGGAACGGTGTTTGGAGATCTCTCTGCAATTCTCATAGATAACATGCCATTATGGGCTGAATTTAGTTCTACACCAAGCAGCAAAGTATCTTTAATGAGCGAATGGGAAACCAAAATTGAAGCCATTCTAGAAGAAACCATGCAAGAAAACGTCACCAGTTTAGCTGGCGTACCATCTTGGATGCTGGTTTTATTAAATAGAGTGATAGAACGTTCAGGAAAATCTAGCATTTTGGAAGTTTGGGAAAATCTAGAAGTTTATTTTCATGGAGGTGTGAGTTTCACCCCATACGCAGATCAGTATCAAAAAATAATTCCTAACGGAAATTTTAGATATTATGAAATCTATAATGCCTCCGAAGGTTTTTTCGCTATTCAAGATACAAATGACTCTAAAGAGTTATTATTAATGTTAGACTACGGAATTTTCTATGAATTCATTCCAATGGATACTTACGGAACTCCAAACCAAAAAGTAATTCCGTTAGAACAAGTTGAATTAGGAAAAAACTATGCCGTTGTAATCACAACAAACGCAGGTTTGTGGCGATACATTATTGGCGACACTATTCGTTTTACATCACTTAGTCCTTATAGAGTAAAGGTAACTGGAAGAACCAAACACCACATTAATGTATTTGGAGAAGAACTGATTATTGAAAATACAGAAGAAGCTCTAAAGGAAGTTTGCAAAAGAACGAATAGTGAAATTATAGAATACACCGTTGGACCAGTTTTCATGGAAGGAAGTGAAAAAGGAGCCCATGAATGGATCATAGAATTTAAAACGCAGCCAAATTCTTTACCTGAATTTATGGATTTACTAGACAAGAAATTGATGCAGTTGAATTCAGACTACGAAGCAAAACGTTATAAAAATATTACACTTAATCCTCCAAAATTTACATTGGCTCGGAAAAACTTATTTTATGACTGGTTAAAACAAAATGGCAAATTAGGTGGCCAACATAAGATTCCAAGACTATCCAATTCTCGTACTTACATCGAAGATTTAAAAGAAATAAACAAAGCTTTTATTTTGTAAAATACTCTAAATGAACCTTAAAAAGAGTTCTTTTTTAATCATTACTTAACTTAAAATTTGCATTTAATCGACAATAATTAACCATTTATCAAATATCAAATAACATTTTTGTTTGAGGGGGTTTTTCAGTATTACATTTGTTTCATCGCTAAAGTATTACTTATAAAACTATTGAAAATGAATAATTTAAAATTGTCAGTCCTAATCGGTTTTGCAGCAGTAGCTACAAGCTTCGCTCAAACAAATGAGATTGCTTCTGTTGAATACACTACTAATAAAGAAGAAGTTAGATTTCCTATCAGAGAAAGAAGAATTAACAAATTAGATCCAAGCGGATTTAAGTATGGTGTAAAAAACTTAAAAGTTAATACTCCTTATACTGAGTTAACAAATCACCTTTACAAAAATAAATTCATTTATTCTTCTTCAAAAAAAATTGGAGTTTTTAAATCTGATATAGATCCAAAAACAAATGAACCTTATAAATTATTGTTTTGTGGAGATATCGCAAAGGATCAAGAAATAAAACATTCAACTTTTTTTTCTAACACTTTAAACACTGATAAGTCAAACGAAACTTTTTCAACATTTACAGAAGATGAAGAAACTGTTTATTTCACACGAAGCGTCAAAGAAGGTGATCAAGAATTATTAAAAATATTCAGAGCTACTTTGGAAAGAGGAGCTTGGAAAAATATAGAAATGCTTTCTTTTAACATGGAAGGTTTTGAGTATGACACTCCATATGTTTCACCAAACGGAGACAAACTTTTCTTCGCATCTAACATGCCTGGAACAATAGGTGGTTATGATATTTATGTTGTAAACATAGACGAAAATGGGAAAGTTGGTACTCCAAGAAATTTAGGAAACGAAATAAACACTTCTAAAGATGAAAAGTATCCATACATGATGGGAGATGACGCATTATATTTTGCCTCTTCAGGACATTATGGTTTAGGCGGATATGACATCTTCGAAAGTAAGTTTGTAAACAACAGATTTTATTTCCCTACAAATATGGGTTCATCAATTAACAGTATTTCTGATGATTTCGGTTTTTTGATTAATAAAGATGACGAAGGATATTTCACATCTGACAGAACAGGTGGACAAGGTGGTTACGACATTTATGCCTTCAAAAGAGAAAAAATTAAACAATACGTAGATATTCAAGTTTTAGATGAGAATGGCGCTCCATTAATAAGCTCCAAAGTTCTTGTAAAAGATAGCTATAACAGAGTAATTGCTGATTCTTATACAGATGAAAATGGAATGATGAATATTGAAGTTATGCCATACAACTCTTATGCTTTCTACGTAAACAAAAAGGGATACAATGATAATATTGCTAGTTTCGAAGCTTTAGACGGTGATAAAGAAGATTACACATACACTGAAACAATAACGATGACAGAGAAATCTCCAGAGTATGTTGAAGTTGAGTTTGTAGTAGGAACAGATGAAGTTTTCTTTGCAAATGACAAATTTAAAGTTTCTACAGAGATCGAAGCTCTTCAAGAAGCATTGGCTGCAGCTAAAGACAATGCTTATGAAGTAATTATTAATGCGCATGCTGACCAAAGATTTACTTCTGAATACAACATGACTCTATCTCAAAAACGTGGAGAATTTGTTAAAGCTTTCTTGATAGAAAATGGAGTTAAAGCAGACATTATAAGCGTTAAAGCTTTCGGAGAAACAAAACCAAGAGTTACATGTGATGAAGATTGTAGCAAAGAAGAATTAAAAGAAAACAGACGTGTTGAAATCATCATCAAGAAAAAAGAGATGAAAGAAGTTAAGCAAGACTAAAATTCCTCGTTACTTATTCAAGAGTTTAAGACAATTATTATTTATTCAATATTTTTATAACAAAACCCGATTCTATGAATCGGGTTTTGTATTTTAAGAGACTGATATCATATATCTCAGCAAAAAAGTATATCTATTAATAAATATTTGGTGTAGATATAAAACGAAAAAGGGATCTCATTGAGATCCCTTTTTCGTTTTATACATAGATTATATACTAATTCTAAATCTAAGAGGCCGCTTTCAACGTACTTAAAGTTGCTTTGTTAAGCTTATCCTCGGCATACTTTTGGGTTAAATGAAATACCTCTATCCCTTCATTACTAGGAAGCTCAAACATCGCATCTGTCAAAATAGCTTCACATAGTGAACGTAAACCTCTTGCACCCAATTTATATTCAATAGCTTTGGTTACAATGAAGTCTAAAGCTTCATCATCAATAGTTAAAGCTATATCATCCATTGCAAACAGTTTTACATATTGCTTTACAATAGCATTCTTAGGCTCTGTAAGAATAGATCTAAGTGTTACTGCATCCAAGGGATTCATATGAGTTAAAACTGGAAGACGACCAATTATCTCTGGAATTAAACCAAAATCTTTAAGATCCTTTGGAATTACATATTGAAGTAGATTACTTTGATCAATTGTATTCATGGAATTAGATGAACTGTATCCAACAGCTTGCATATTCAATCTTTTGGTTATGATACGCTCAATGCCGTCAAAAGCTCCACCTGCAACAAACAGAATATTTTCAGTATTGACTTCAATAAACTTTTGATCTGGATGCTTTCTTCCTCCTTTAGGTGGAACGTTTACAGTTGTTCCTTCTAAAAGCTTCAATAAAGCTTGCTGAACTCCTTCTCCAGAAACGTCTCTTGTAATGGACGGATTATCACTCTTACGAGCAATTTTATCTATCTCATCTATAAAAACGATTCCTCGCTCTGCTTTTTCTAAATCATAATCCGCAGCTTGTAAAAGACGAGTCAAAATACTTTCAACATCTTCTCCTACGTACCCAGCCTCGGTCAATACGGTTGCATCAACTATAGCCAACGGAACATTCAACATTTTCGCAATGGTCTTTGCTATCAAGGTTTTTCCGGTACCTGTTTGCCCCACCATTACAATGTTACTCTTTTGAATTTCAATATCATCATCAGATGATTCTTGAAGCAACCTTTTATAATGATTGTACACAGCCACTGACATAACTTTTTTGGTTGCGTCCTGACCAATTACAAATTCGTCTAAGAAATTTTTAATCTCAATTGGTTTTCTTAATTCCAATTCAGAAGACAAGTCTTTTGAACGAGTTTGCTTCGTTTCTTCCAGAACAATGCCATGTGCTTGCTCAATGCAACGATCACAAATATGCGCATCAAGACCAGCAATCAATAAATTTGTTTCCGGCTTTTTTCTTCCACAAAATGAACATTCTAACTCTTCCTTCGCCATCTAGTGTTTTTTAATTATTTCCTTGTTAAAACTTCGTCAATCATTCCGTAAGCTTGTGCCTCGTCTGCCTTCATCCAATAATCACGATCACTGTCATGATGAACTTTATCAAAAGGCTGACCTGAATGACTTGCAATAATGTTATACAATTCATCTTTCAGCTTCAGAATTTCTCTTGCAGTGATTTCTATATCACTAGCTTGCCCTTGCGCACCCCCAAGAGGTTGGTGAATCATAACTCTTGAATGTGGTAATCCAGATCTTTTACCTGCAGCTCCTGCACACAATAAAACAGCTCCCATAGAAGCAGCCATACCGGTACAAATAGTAGCTACATCTGGCTGAATGAATTGCATAGTATCATAAATCCCTAAACCAGCATATACTCCACCGCCTGGAGAATTGATATAAATCTGAATATCTTTAGAAGCATCTAAACTTGTTAAAAACAACAACTGTGCCTGTACAATGTTTGCAATTTGATCGTCAATTCCTGTTCCTAAAAAGATAATTCTATCCATCATTAAACGAGAAAAAACATCCATTTGGGTAACATTCATTTGACGCTCTTCCATAATATATGGCGTCATCCCTACAGGATTCATTTTGCTAACAATTTTATCGTAATACATATTATTTATGCCATGATGCTGCGTGGCATATTTTCTAAACTCTTTCTTGAAATCCATTCGTAAATTTTTTATTTAAAAAAGGCGTTAACCTTCACATTTGAGATTAACGCCTAAATATAGGTAATATTTCTTAAAAGTGCTTACGCATAAGCTTCTTTAACGAAGTCTTCGTAAGTAACTTCTTTAGCTTCTAAATTTGCATTCTCTTTGTAGAATTTAACAAGCTTCTGACTCATTAATTGCTCTGAAAGTCTTTTTACCTCATCTTGGTTAGACATAATTCTCATAGCTATGTTTTCTACTTCTTCGTCAGCTGGCTCTAATTGACCAAACTGCGCCATTTGAGTTTTAATAAATCCTTTTGCAAAGTCTTTCAACTCTTCGAACTGAACTTGAAGATCATTTGTAGTAATGATTTTTCCTTCAATCAATTGATAACGAAGTCCTTTTTCTGACTTGTTATACTCTTCTTCTGCTTGTTCAGCTGATAATGGGTTTTCTCCTGTTTGCTGAATCCATTTTTTAAGAAATTCTGCAGGAAGATCAAAAGATGTATTTTCTATTAAAGACTCAGTAACATCATTCAATAATTTCTGATCTGCTTGTTGCTCAAATTGCTTTTCAGCATCTTCTTTAATTTTAGCTCTCATTTCTTCTTCTGAAGAAACTTTACCTTCACCAAAGATTTTATCAAACAATTCTTGGTTCAATTCAGCTAAATCTCTCTTATTTACTTCATCGACAGTAACTGCAACTTCTACATCTAAATCATGAGCATCATCATGAGAAACTTTTAATACTTCCATTAAATCATGAAGATCTGCAAACAATTCTTTTGAACCTATAGCAATAGTCTCTCCGGTTTTTGCACCTAAGAATTTTTCAGCCGCAATTTCAGATAACTTGTCGAAAGTGAAAGTAGCTTGATTGTTGATTTCTTTTTCTTCATTTACAAAAGTAGCAGTAATCTCGCTATCTTTTATAACTTCAGTATGACCTACAAGTTTACCAAATTGCTTTTGGATTCTTTCAACTTGCTCGTCTAGCATTTTGTCATCTGCAACGATGTTATAATGTGTTACAGGTTCTTTTGTAAATTCAACTTCGAAAGCTGGTGCTAAACCTAATTCAAACTCAAATGTAAAGTCATCTGCATCCCAATTTAAATCATCCTGAGGTTTTGGAAGTGGATTTCCTAAAACATCTAGTTTTTCCTCAGTTAAATAATTATTAAGAGCATCTTGTAATAACTTATTTACCTCGTCTGCCAATACAGCTTTACCATATTGCTTTTTAACAAGACCCATTGGAACATGCCCTTTTCTAAAACCAGGAATATTTGCACTTTTACGGTAATCACTTAAGGTTTTCTCAACCTTTTCACTATAATCGTCTTTAGAGATTGCAACTGTTACAATTGCATTTAAATCATCTACTTGCTCTTTTGTAATATTCATTTTCTATACTATAAAAATTGGGTTGCAAAAGTAATATAATTTAACAACCCAACCAAGTTTTTAAGCATCTGTAATTCAAAAAGTTATTTTATTAAGATTTCTCATCATCTAAACCAGAAGTAAAGAGCGATTGCAAGAACGATAAAAGCAAGCTAAAAATAAGTGCCCACCAAAATCCGTCTACTGCAAAACCATCTATCAAACCATCTGCAAATAGTATGATAAAAGCATTGATCACCAAGAGAAATAACCCCAAAGTTATAATGGTTACCGGCAAGGTCAAGATTACTAAAATTGGTTTTACAACGATATTTAGCAAACCTAAAATTACAGCAACTATAATAGCTGCAATGTAGTTACTCACATGAACCCCCGGAAGTAAATAGGATAATATCATCACTGCCAATGCTGACAGTAGTATTTTTACAATTAATTTCATTTTTTTATTTTAAAAATACAAAAAGGAGTCTTGTCTATAAGACGAAGACTCCTTTTTAGGAATTATTTAATACAAATATCAAAACACTATTCTAAGTATAAAGCTGTATAATCTAATGGATTTATACTTGGAAGATTTGATCCATATGTAGTATTAATTTCTTCAATAAAAACATTTGAAAGGTAAGCATAACCTCTTGCTGAAGGATGAATCCCATCTAAAGAGAAAGCTCCTCCTGTAGCGTATGTATTGGTCATTACCGATCCATTTACAGAAATACCTCCATTTGCTAACTGTTGTAGAACTTCTTCTGCATCTACAAAAGCTAATCCATACTGAGCTGCCAAACCTTCAATTGTTGCATTGAATGAAGCTTGAGCTGTGGCTACTGCTGTTTGTTCTTGAGGTGTTAAAACCCATTGATCGGCTAAAGGAACTGAAACTCCATTGACCATCGTAGCATCATTATTCACTGTGGTTCCGATGATTGTTTGAGCTGTAAATACAACTAAATCCTCAGATGTTGTTTGTCTGTAATTTGGAATTCCATAGGAAGACAAATCGGTTAAATCTTCGTCTACTATTAATAATGCGTTACTACTTCCTTCTGAAAAAGTAATTGTTCTTTGAGCAACTTCTTCCTCAGAAATCAAACCATAACTAAACATCAATTGCAAACCTTGATTATATGATGTAAACCCATAATTTAATTGCGCTGCAGTTGTTGCGTCTAGCGGAACTGGATTATAAGGCACTGTAGTGAAATATGGAATAGTTGTAATATCAGGGACATTTGCTACCACTCCTTTTGCTCCACCAGAAGTTAATGTTTGCAAAAGACCATTATAAACGCTTGCAAAAACAGCAGGATCTGTAATATCATTACTCCCATATGTGCTAGGATCATAATTACCTGTTTGATCTACACCAACCCCACCAGAAATAGCATAGCTTAAAATATCATTATTACCAATCCAAAGCGAAAAGAAAGTAGGACTTTGAGCCATTGCATCACCAATTACTGAAGCGGAAGCCGAAGAAGCAAATCTTGCAAAATAAGGATTTGCCATTCCCGTAGGAACTCCAGCTACATTCCCGTAACCTTCTACTCCCAGATGAAACACTTTGGAACCAGGAACTCCCATATTATTGAAAGCCCCAGAAAGCGTACTGGTTATCTCTGTACTTGGTGAACCAGAAATATTTACTGGCAATGGAGACCCTGTTGCAAAAGACAATATCAATCTATTATCTAAAATTTGAACACCACTAAACGTGGCTCCTCCAAGATTATCACTCATTAATGGTTGAGAAAAATCTCCTCCTCCAGCAAGTTGAAACCGCTGCGCTACAAGGTTTGGATAAGAATCCTCCTGTCCTTGAATGGAAAGAGCAGCATCTGCATACCCAGCCGTAAGTGAATTACCAAGCGCCACATATGTTGAAAAATCTGCGCTCCCACTAGTATATTCTACCTCTGGCTCTACAGTTGTAGTAACCACATCATCATCCGAACAACTAACCGCTAACCCAAGGCTTAGCAAAAAAGCAAAGGTAAATTTGTATTTCATGATTAAATGTTATTTGAATTTTATTCAAAAATAACATAAAATATGAATTTTTCAATTTTTGTTTCGTTTTTTTAAATTAAAAACAAATAAACCTTATTTATTTTTTCATAAAATGAATTGATTCCTGAAAAAAGTCGGTTGGATTTTCTGCATGCAACCAATGTCCGGAATTTGCAATTGTAACAATTTCACTATTTGGAAAATGAGTTTTGATAAGGGTTTCATCTTCCGGCATTACGTATTCAGATTTATCACCTCGTAGAAAAAGAGTAGGTCCATCATACGATGTAAAGCTTGGCAAGCCTTCCCCTATTTCTTCCTGACGATCTTTCAAAACGGAAAGATTAAAGCGAAAATCGAGTCTTTCTTTCGTTTTCCAAAATAAATTCTTCAATAGAAATTGACGCGTACCCCAATCAAAAATATATTTCGAAAGTGCTTCATCTGCTTCTTTTCTATTTTTTATCTCGTCGAAATCCAATGCTAAAAGTCCATTTACAATAGTGCCATGGTGTGGTGGATAGTATTTTGGAGCAATATCTGCTACTATCAATTTTTCAACATTCTCTGGATACGTAACGGCAAATTGCATCACCGTTTTACCCCCCATAGAATGCCCTAGAAGTGTCACCTTATCTAATTCTTTTTGCTGAATGTATCTAGACAAATCTTCCGTTAGCACATCATAATTAAACTCTTCAGCATGAAAACTCCTACCATGATTTCGCTGATCTATCAAATGAACTTCAAAACCTTCTTCGGCATACTTCCCTCCTAGTGTTTTCCAGTTATCAGACATACCTAAAAAACCATGTAAAATCAATAATGGCTTTCCGAAACCAATAACTTTTGAATATAGTTCTGACATTATTTCAATTTGTTTAAATACATATTCACCACATTTTCTATACCCAAATACAGTGACTCTGCGATTAATGCATGACCTATAGAAACCTCTAGCAAACCAGGTATATTTTCTTTAAAAAACTTGATGTTTTCTAAGCTTAGATCGTGCCCTGCATTAATTCCTAAGTTTAGCTCCACGGCTCTTTCAGCTGCTTTCACATAAGGATCTATTCCTTTCAAATTTCCTTCTTCATAAGATTTGGCAAATCCTTCAGTATACAATTCTATTCTATCTGTTCCTGTAGCTACTGCACCATCTATCATTTCTAGCACCGGATCTACAAAAATTGAAGTTCTGATACCGTTTGATTGAAATTCAGAAATTACTTCCTTTAAAAAATCCTTATGCTTTAAAGTATCCCAGCCTGCATTTGAGGTAATCGCATCTTCAGCATCTGGAACAAGGGTAACTTGAGTTGGTTTTACCTCTAACACCAAATCCATAAAACTTTGAATAGGATTTCCTTCAATATTATATTCGGTGTACACCACATTTTTTAAATCACGAGCATCTTGATAGCGAATATGTCTCTCATCTGGTCTTGGATGTATAGTAACCCCATGTGCACCAAACTTTTGCACATCTTCTGCAACTTTTAAAACATTAGGCACATTCCCCCCTCTAGAGTTTCTGAGAGTAGCTATTTTATTGATGTTCACACTAAGCTTCGTCATAATATTTAATTAAACTTTCATAATTATAGCAAAAATACAAAGTAGAGAGTGCACTATTGTAGTTTAAAATTATTAATTTTCAACCGAATTTGAACCCCAATGGATTTAAAAGCCCTTATAAACATTGATTTCCAACCGCTTACTCTAAGTGAAAGGATAGCAAATGCCTGTTCTATATTTGAACAGTCAACGTTATCGCATATTCCGGTTATAGAGAATAACGTTTTGGTAGGAAACCTTTCGGAAGACGATTGTAAGACTATTGAAAAAGTAGATGTTCTTGCCGAATATCAATATTTACTTGATCCTTTTTTTGTAAGAGAAAATACAGGGTGGCTTAATGTTCTAGAAGCTTTTGCTAAGAACGAAAGCAATATGATGCCCATTATAAACAAAGACAACTCTTATATTGGCTATTATGAACTAACGGATATTCTTAACATTTTCAATGACACGCCATTCTTAAATGAACCTGGAAGTATTTTAGTTATTGAAAAAAACAGCAAAGATCAAAGTTTTAGTGAAATAGTTCAAATTGTAGAAAGTCACAATGGAAAAATGCTGGGAGCTTTCATTTCGGAAATCAAAGGAGACAGAACTGAAACCACTCTTAAAATTGCAAATGCCGGCATTAATGAAATTCTTCAGACATTTAGAAGATACAATTATGAAATTATAAATGGTATAGATCAAGATTCATACGTAAAAGAACTCAAAGAACGATCGGCCTATTTAAATAAATACCTAAACATTTAAAAAATGAAGATAGGTATCTATGGCCAATATTACCATGACAACTCTGCAAGTCACATTAAAAACTTGCTAGAAACATTAGAATCTAGAAACGTAGATTTTACAATCAAAGATGATTACTTAAAACTACTATCCCAAGAGATTTCTATTGAAAAAAATTACAAAACATTCAGTTCTTTTGAAGAACTAGATACATCCTTTGAATTATTCATTACCATAGGTGGAGATGGAACGATACTAAGAGCCATTACCTATATTAGGGATTTAGGAATTCCCATTTTAGGAATCAATACAGGAAGATTAGGATTTCTTGCTACTGTTCAAAAATATGAGATAAACGATACTATTGATCAAATTTTGAATAAAGAGTTCAAGGTTGAAGAACGAACTCTTATAGAACTTACAACAAACGCTAACAGTGATTTTAAAATAGATGAACTAAATTTTGCCTTAAATGAGATAACAATAAGTAGAAAAAACACCACTTCAATGATTACCGTTTCTACCTTTTTAAATGATGAATATTTAACGTCATACTGGGCAGATGGTTTAATCATATCAACCCCAACCGGATCCACCGGATATTCGTTGAGTTGTGGAGGCCCGGTGATCATGCCTAACGCTAGTAATTTGGTTTTAACCCCCATTGCCCCCCACAATTTGAACGCACGCCCCCTAGTCATACCAGACAACACTGAAATAAAACTTAAAATATCTGGTAGAGAAGAATCATTCTTGGCCTCATTGGATTCAAGAATTACCACAATTAACAGCGATACTATAATAACTATTAAAAAATGCAGTTTTAAAATAAACCTCGTAGAACTTTATAGCGAGAGTTTTTTAAAAACAATACGAAAAAAACTTTTATGGGGGGAAGATAAAAGAAACTAACTATTATTTAAATCTTTTGTAAGAACCTGGCACCCAAGTTTTAATTTCAACATACTTTATTTTATATTTGCAAACTTTTGAAAATTATGAGAGGATTTTTTTTTAGCTTACTTTGTTTTGGTGCTATACTAGGCTCTAGAGCTCAAGAGCATGAGCTCGGAGTTTTTCTAGGAATGAGCAACTATGTTGGAGACATAGGTGAAATGACCTACATTAAACCAGATAATTTTGCTTACGGGATTGTATATAAATGGAACAAACATCCTAGATTTGCACTGCGTGGATCTTTGATGTTCGCAAACCTTAAAGGTGATGATGATAATTCGGATCTTGGATCAAGGTTAGGAAGAGGTCTTTCTTTTGAAAACAATATAATGGAAGTTAATGCTGCATTTGAATTTAACTTTATTCCATTTGAGCCATACCTAGATCAAACACAAACAACACCATATGTTGCCACCGGTTTGTCTTATTTTTTCATGGATCAACTAAGATACCCTTCATCTACAAATTCTGTAGCTGAAGAGTATAGACCAAGAAAAGGTGACGTTTCAATCCCATTAATGCTTGGTGTGAAAAGTAATTTTTTACACGATGTAATCTTAGGATTTGAAATTGGAGCACGCTATGCCTTTTCAGACAACCTTGATGGAAGTTTCCCTTCCTACAGCAATGCTGGAATTGGAAATACAAATAGTAATGACTGGTATTTTTTCACAGGAATTACTGCAACAATATTAATAGGAAAGAGCAAAAAATGCTATTGCTATAACTAAAAAACAAATGAACCTAGAAGACCAAATAGACAAGAATAACCTGCCTAGACATATTGCTATAATTATGGATGGCAATGGACGCTGGGCTAAAGAACAGGGAAGAATACGTGTATTTGGGCATGAGAAAGGAACCGTTTCTGTAAAAGAAACAGTAACTACCTGTGCAGAACTAGGAATCACCAACCTTACGCTATTTGCATTTTCTACAGAAAATTGGAATAGACCTAAGCTAGAAGTAAAAGCTTTGATGAAAATTTTGGTCTCTTCTCTTAAAAAAGAGACCGAAACTTTCATCAGAAATAATATAAAGCTCAACGTTATAGGAAGAATGGATGATCTTCCAACGAAAGCGAAAAATGAATTACAAGAGGTAATTGACAAAACCAAACACAATGAGAGACTAACTTTAACGTTAGCTTTAAGTTATGGCGCAAGAGAAGAAATAAGATCTGCTGTAAAAGAGATTGCTTTTAAAGTTAAAAATAATATAATTTCTGAAGAAATGATTGATGATTCAGTTATTAATAATCATCTTTACACGCACGATTTACCAGATGTTGACCTGCTCATACGTACAAGTGGAGAATGTCGTATCAGCAATTTTTTACTCTGGCAAATAGCGTATGCCGAATTATATTTCACACACATTCTTTGGCCTGATTTTAGAAAAAATCATTTGTTTGAAGCAATTTTAAATTACCAAAAAAGAGAACGAAGATTTGGAAAAACAAGCGAACAACTTTGCAACCCAAGACATGATGCCGTTTAGATTTACAAGAATTTTACTTCTAATTTGTGCTATTTTTTCAACCTACTCAATTACCGCTCAAGAAATAAAGAAGGGTAATACATATACCATTGCTGGTATTGAAGTAGTTGGACTTAAAAGTTTTAATGAACAGACTGTAGTTACTACCAC
Source organism: Pustulibacterium marinum (assembly GCF_900116665.1). Classification (GTDB taxonomy): domain Bacteria; phylum Bacteroidota; class Bacteroidia; order Flavobacteriales; family Flavobacteriaceae; genus Pustulibacterium; species Pustulibacterium marinum. The sequence continues at coordinate 194,545 of NZ_FPBK01000005.1, forward strand.
AGGATTACGAATTGGACAAGAAATCACCATTCCAGGCGAAGAACTTGCAGATGTAGAAAAGAAGCTTTGGGGCTATGATCTATTTAATAAAATAGACATTTATGCTGCTGAAGATGAAGAAAACCCTTCACAAATTTATCTTCAAATAAGACTTACAGAACGCCCTGCTGTATCTCAATTTAAAATTGTAGGTATTAAAGAGCGTAAACAAGATGAAATCTTAAAGGATATTGAATTAAAAGCAGGTAAAAAAGTAACTCAAAGTTACATTGCAAACACTAAAAATTACCTACTTAACAAATACAAAAAACAAGGTTTTGCTAATGTAAAAGTCAACATTAGCACAAAACCAGACACTGCTCAAGTTAACTCCGTAAAAATGTTGATTAACGTTGACAAAGGAGAAAAAGTAAAAGTAAGTGACATTAATTTTATTGGCAACGAACAGCTTTCTAGTAAGAAACTGAGAAGTGCCATGAAAAACACAAAGCAAAAATCATTTTTCCGATTCTGGAAAAAATCAAAATATATACCGGAAGACTACGACACCGACCTCGTTTCTGTTGTAGATAAATACAAAGAGAATGGATATCGTGATGCCAGAATCCTTTCAGATACGGTAATTTACAACGATGATAACACCCTTACTTTAAACCTTAACGTTGAAGAAGGAGACAAGTATTATTTTGGAGATATCAACTTTGTTGGTAATACTGTGTATTCAGATGAAACCTTACACAAAGTTTTGGGCATTAACAAAGGAGACACCTATAATGGTGTTCTTTTAAAAGAAAGAATTGCAGATGTAACAGACCCAGATGCAGATGATATCACCAATCTTTATCAAAATAGTGGTTACCTCTTCTCTACTGTAAATCCGGTAGAAATCTCTGCTAAAAACGATACTATTGATTTTGAAATACGCATCATAGAAGGTAAACCTGCATATTTTGATAGAATTATGGTTTCAGGAAACGACCGTACCAACGATCATGTAATTTACAGAGAATTAAGAACGCGACCTGGTGACTTATATCAAAAAACAAATGTGGTAAGAACCGTTAGAGAACTTAGTCAGTTAGGATTTTTTGATCCAGAGCAAATTAGTCCAGAGATCAAAAATGCAAATCCAAATGCAGGTACAGTTGATGTAGAATATAAAGTAGTAGAAAAAGGTTCTAGCCAAGTTCAGCTTCAAGGTGGATATGGTGGTGGAGGTTTCATTGGAACCTTAGGATTGTCCTTTGCTAACTTCTCATTAAGAAATATTTTAAATAAAGAAGCTTACAAACCATTACCCATGGGTGACGGTCAAAGCTTATCTTTACGCTTGCAGGCTAGTAAATACTATCAAACCTACAGTTTCTCTTTTTCAGAGCCTTGGTTTGGAGGTAAAGAACCAAGACAATTCTCGGTTTCCTTTAATCACACTCAACAATACCGCTACAACTACTATACTCAAGATGTAGATAAAAGTCAGAGATTTTTAATTTCTGGAGTTTCCGTAGGGTTATCTAAACGTTTGAAAGTTCCAGATGATTACTTCTACTTTTCACAAGCTTTGAGTTTTCAACATTACAACTTGAAAAACTATAACAGTTATTTATTTACGTTTGGAGATGGGTATTCCAACTCTTTAGCTTACACAATAGGATTGTCAAGAAAATCTTCTGGACCAAACCCTATTTTCCCAATGACAGGATCTGACTTTAGTGTATCCGCTAAACTTAGTTTACCATATTCTTTATTTGATGGAAGAGATTACTCTGCCCTAGCAGAAGAAAGAGATGAATTGGCAGATAGCACAGATGATAATGATGTAGATAGAGTTTCTGAAATTGACCAAATGCGTTTTGACTGGTTAGAATTCTATAAAGTGAAATTCTCTGGTTATTGGTACACAAACCTTATTGACAAATTAGTTTTAAAATCTGGTGGTGAATTTGGTTTCTTAGGAAGTTATAATAGTGACCGTGGTGTTATTCCATTTGAAAGATTCTTCGTTGGTGGAGACGGTATGGCAAACTATACTTTAGATGGTCGTGAAAACGTTCAGTTAAGAGGTTATCAAAACCAAAGTTTATCTACATCTTCTACAGATGAAGGTTCTGTTATTTACAACAAATTCTCGTTAGAACTTAGATATCCTATTACATTAAAACAGCAAGCATCTATCTATGGTCTTACATTCCTAGAAGGCGGTGCAGCTTTTAATAACTTTAGAGACTTCAACCCTTTCCAATTAAAAAGATCTGCCGGTGTTGGTCTTAGAATCTTTATGCCTGCATTTGGATTATTAGGAATTGACTTTGGATATGGATTTGATTCAGTTGATGGAACTAATCAACCAAGCGGATGGCAAACACATTTTGTTATTGGTCAACAGTTCTAAAATTAATTTGGCATGATTTTTTCTAAATTAGGATAACAAGATAAATTTTAATAGCTTTCGCCCGCAAAAACTCAGCGATAATGAGAACTAAAGTTTTTTCTATTTGCCTCTTTCTAGCAATGATAACCTTTGGGTATTCACAAAAAAGTGGACTACGTGTTGGTTATATTGATATGGACTATATTCTTCAAAATGTAGAAGAATATCAACAAGCTAAAAAGCAACTAAACGATAAAGTTGTAAAATGGCAAAAGGAAATGGACAAGATTAAAAACGACATTGATAAAATGCGTGCCGATCTTGAAGCCGAAAAAGTACTACTTACCGAGGAGCTTATAGAAGAGCGTGAAGAAGAGATTGATCTTGCTGAAGCAGAGCTTTTTGATTATCAACAACAACGATTTGGACCAGAAGGTGATTTAATTACTCAAAAGAAAAATCTTATTCAGCCAATCCAAGATCAAGTTTTTACTTCTATTCAAGAAATTGGAAAAGCTAGAAAATTTGATTTGGTGTTTGATAAATCATCTGATCTAATGATTTTATATGCTGACAACAAACTAGATCTTAGTGATATTGTTTTAGCATCCATCAACAGAGCAGAAAAGGTACAACAGCGCGAACAAATGCTTGATAATTTTGAAAAGGAAAATGATCCGGTTCAAAAAGCACGAGAAGAAAAACGTAAGAAGTTAGAGGAAGCTCGCGAAGAAAGAAAAGCGGCCTACGAGGCAAGAAGACAAAAATTATTAGAACAAAGAGAAGCTCGCATCAAAGCTCAAGAAGAAAAACAATCTGAAGACGACAAATCTGATGATTCAAAAAAAGAGAGTGACGAATAGATATTTGATATTGATTGAAAATTAGAATTAAAATTTTAAAACTAGAAAAATGAAGAACATCAAGAAATTAGCTATTGCATTGACCCTGTTTATTGGTTTAACCAGTTACACAAATGCACAATCCAAAGTAGCTCATATAAACATTCAGCAATTAATGCAAGAAATGCCAGAGATGCAGAATGTACAGAGTGAGTTACAAAAATTACAACAAACTTACGAAGCAGATTTACAAGCTTCAGTAAAAGAAATTCAAGCAAAATCTCAAGCAGTTCAACAAGAGATTAACGGGTTGACAGATGCTGAAATTGAAGCAAGACAAGAAGAATTTCAAAAAAAGGCAAAAGAAATTCAAGACATGGAAGCTAGCATCAACGAAACTAGACAAACCTTAGCCCAAGATCTTCAACAAAAAAGACAACAAAAACTAGCTCCACTTTTAGAGAAAGCACAAACAGCTATTGACAAAGTTGCAGAGAATTTAGGTTTTGACTATGTATTGGATTCAAGTGCAGGAATTGTAATCTATGCTAAAGGAAAAGATCTTTTATCAGATGTAAAAAAAGAATTAGGAATCTAATCAATTCCTAAGACAAATAATATACAAATTGAAACTGCCTCATAACCGAGGCAGTTTTTTATTTTTGTAACATGAGTACACAACCCATTGGTTTTTTTGATTCAGGTATTGGAGGAACTTCTATTTGGAAAGAAGTTCACAAAACACTACCGCAAGAATCTAGCATTTTTTTGGCTGACAGCAAAAATGCCCCTTATGGAGAAAAGACAAAAGAAGCTATTTTAGCGCTTTCTATTAAAAATACTGAATACTTACTCCAACAAAACTGCAAACTCATTGTCGTAGCTTGTAACACCGCTACAACAAACGCTATTGATTACTTAAGATCCCATTACAGTATTCCTTTCATAGGCATTGAACCCGCTATTAAACCAGCTGCTTTAAAAACACAAACTAAAACCGTTGGAATTTTAGCTACTAAAGGTACGCTCTCAAGTAGTTTGTTTTCTAAAACCTCATCATTATACACTTCAGGAATTAGAGTTATTGAGCAAGTTGGTGAAGGCTTAGTTGATCTTATTGAAAGTGGAAAACTCTATTCTGAAGAAATGGATCAACTTCTTTTGAAATATACTCAACCAATGCTAGCTGCTAATATTGACTACTTAGTTTTAGGCTGTACACACTACCCTTACTTGATTCCACAGTTGAAAAAACTACTTCCACCCTCAGTACAAATTATAGATTCAGGTGAAGCGGTTGCCAAACAAACCAGAAATATTCTATTACAACAAGAGTTAATCAATACTAAAAATGAAAAAGCAACTCATCAATTCTTTACAAATAAAGACGAAAAGTTGCTTCAAAATTTTGTTCCGGATGCTTTTTCAGCAAATGTAAAACGAATGGATTTCTAATCTTCGGAAGACTCTTCTTCCTTAAACCATCCTGAATATTTCACATAGTTATTCGCAATTCGGTTAATTTCACCATTCACCAATTCTTCGCTAATATCTTTTATTTTTTTAGCAGGAACACCGGCATAAATACTTCCGGCTTCTACATGTGTGTTTTTGGTAACTACCGCACCAGCAGCAATGATAGAATTACTTTCTACAACGCAATCATCCATTACTATACTTCCCATTCCAATCAATACATTGTCATGAATTGTACAGCCATGCACCAAAGCATTATGACCTATAGAAACATTGTTGCCAATGGTAGTTGGTGATTTTTGATACGTAGCATGAATCACAGCGCCATCTTGTACGTTTACCTTATCGCCCATTTTTATAAAATGAACATCGCCACGCAACACAGCGTTGAACCAAATACTACATTGTTTTCCCATACTAACTTCGCCAACAATGGTGGCGTTGGGTGCTATAAAACAATCTTCTCCTATTTCAGGATGTTTTCCGTTTACAGGTTGAATTATCATATCTCAAATTTTTATTGAAAATACGACAAAAGATCGGATTTTTTAGACGCTGAAACCATTATTTCTTTCCCATTTGAAAGCACTACACTACCGCCTTTTCCTTTCTTATATTTGATTACCTTAGAGACATTTACCAAATAGGATTTATGCACTCTTACAAAAGAAAAATCGGTTAGGAGATCATCAAAATATTTTAATGTTTTACTCACTAAAAGTTTCTTGTTTTCAAAAAACAACTCGGTATAATTATCATCTGCTTTACAGAAATAAATGCTATCAACGGCTATAACTTCGAAACCGTCTTGTTGTGGAATTGTGATTTTTCCATCCGTTTTTGCCACTCTAGGTTGCAAAACCTCATCATGCAACTGTTGTTCCTTTTCGTGGATTTCGGAAATGTATTGCACAGCCTTAATTAATTCATCTATATCAATCGGTTTCATTAAATAGTACGCTGCATGCTGATTCAAAGCATCTATAGCATAATGATTGTATGCTGTTACAAATATGACTTCAAAATTTCTATCTGGAATTTGATCTAACAAATCAAAAGCATTTCCATAAGGCATTTCAACATCTAAGAAAATAAAATCTGGTTGATGTTTATTTATCAACTCCAATCCTTCTTTTATGTTAGCTGCTTCTGCGACAATGGTCACATCTGGACAATATTTTTGGGTATAATTGCGTAAAATATCTCTACTAACAGATTCGTCCTCTATAATGATTGCGTTTAATTTCATAGCTAGTCTTTTTTAAGAATGACAACAACTCTAGTCCCGGTTTGGGGATTTTCTAGATCCATAACCTCTACCGTCACCGTGTCTTTGTACATAGAATTTAAAATGGAAATACGCTTCTTTATATTCCCCATTGCTTTGGATTTCTGTTTCTTCTGATGCGCTGTTTTCAAAGCAGCAGATTGTTTTCTACCAATACCATTGTCTTCGATACTAATCTGAATACGCTCTGCATCTAATTTTTCAACTTTTATTTGAAGCAATCCTTTCTCCTCTTTATATCTTAATCCGTGCCAAATAGCATTTTCTACATATGGCTGTAACAACATTGGCGGAATTTTAAATTCGTCTGTCGGCACATCTTCAGAAACTTCAAATACATAATCAAACTTATCGGTAAAACGAGAATGCTCTAGCTTAATATACAATTGCAATAATTCAATTTCCTTTGAAAAAGGAATCACATCTTCTTCTGAATTTTCTAAAACCGAACGCATCAGTATAGAAAATTGACTTAAAAACCGATTCGCATTTCGCTCATCATTCGTAGCTATATAATGATTCACTGAATTCAACGCATTAAAAATAAAATGAGGGTTCATCTGCGTTCTCAACGATTTTAGTGCCAATAAATTATTAGCCAATCGCTGCTGTTTATTACTTCTAAAAAATAAATAACTCAATCCGGCCAACATCAAAATACCAAAAATCAATCCATAGATAGTCCATTGTTGGCGTTGGTTACTTTGCGTAATTAATTGTTGGTTTTTGAACGCCAAATCCATTTTACTTTGTTGCAATTCATGCTCTTTTTCTAAACTAGTAATACGCTCTTGTTTTGAAGCGATATCTCTTCGGAAACGTGCTGCTTGCGCTATCTGCTGCTCCTTTCGAATATAAAGCGTATCCACCAACGCAACATAATTTTGATAACTATCCAAAGCTTTTTTATAATCTCCAACCGATCTATACACCTCAGAAAGTCGTCTTGTTGCATCCTTTTGAACCACTATATCTTCTTTGGAATCTGCCTCTTTGATACTTTTTTCCAGAAATGGAATGGCCTCATTCAATTTGTTTTGTGAAATATATGCTGTAGCTATTTTGTAGTTAATTTTTTGAGGAGATATAGAGTCAAAAGCAATTTCTGAAGTACTCATATCATCTGCATCCTTCAGATTGGATTTACGCATTTCTATCTCTTTATCATACAATCGGTTTGAATTGTAGAAATCCGCAGCGTTTTCTTTTGCTTTCAAAAGGAGCTTTTTATCATCATTTTTCTCTGCTAATTGTATCGAATTATTGAGAAAACCATTCGCCATAGAAAATTGGCCCAACCTAGCCGAAGCAGTAGCCATTTTTGCATTTAAATTTGAAATAGTTGCATCTTGAGTAGAATTTGTATAGGACAACGCCTGCTTATAAAAGGCTAAACTCTCTTTGTTTTGTTGAAGAGCCAAAGCAACATCTCCCTGAAGTTCTTTTATTTTTGCTAATTGTTGATTTGGTATATTTTCACTCTTCAAAATATTTTTTAGTGTACGCTCAGCCTGTTTGTATTCTTCATTGGCAATGTATGCTTTTACCAACTTCAACTGTACTGCAATATCTTTTTCTTGATCCAATGCATTCTCATAATTGGAAGCCGCTAAATCAAACTGTTTCCAAAACATATAAACATCGCCCAACATGGTAAACGACTTTGCCCGTTTTTCTGGAATATCATAATTACTAAGAACTTCAAGTGACTTTTCAATAGCTGCCAAACTTTTGTCAATGGACTTTTTCTTGTAGAATTGGGCCGAATCTAAAAATTGCTCATGCAGTTTTGCTATTTCCTTCGGATCATCAGGTTTATAAAAATCAGTAACAAGAACGTCAACCGATTCTTCACTATTCACAGTATAATAAACAGGCATGATTTCTCTACCTGTAATTACCAGTTCATCACCTATTTTTGCCTGCAAACGAAACCTTCCTTGTTCATTTGTAAAAACATGCATAGCGGAAGATCCTATAATATAAACCTCTATACCCTCAATAGGTTTTTTACTATTTTCTTCTTTTACCGAACCTCTCAATTCAAATGATTTTGAATTGAAATTATTGGTTTTTATTTGTGCAATACTGAGAGTACTACAAAGAAGAAACAGAAAAAGACAAAGTTTATTCATGAGTATTTTAAAAAAGAACTTAAACATACACGCTTTTTTAGACATTCTCAAATTCACTTTCTGTAAAACTGAATCTTGGTATGCGCTTTTTATCCACTTTACTCAACGAAACGTACAGATTACTCAAAAATAAATGCGGTTACCACATTACAATTTGCCACAAAAAAAGGTTTCAGTACTACTGAAACCTTTCATATTATCATTTATAAATATTCTTACGCTATAGCTCTAGGCTGCCATACGGTACATAGCATACCTTCACTTGCTTTTTTAGGATGTGCACAATTTTCTGTTTGAAATTTTGAACACTTTAAACAATCTGATTCTCTGTGTAAAACCGCACGAAACTCATAGGCTTCACACACTTGGTTTTCACTTGTTACAATTTCCTGAACCGAACAAACACTTCCGGTTAAGTGATTTTCACAATTTCCACAACATTCTGCTAACTTAACTTCCATAACTAACCTTTTTAAATTTCAATCTAAATTAGAAAAAAGAAGTCTTAGAATTATTTTAAATAACTAATATTCATCTATTTAAATAAAGATTATTTCTAAATAAGGAAATTTCGGTAACACTAAACTCCTAAGATTTTTGCATCTACAAAAAAGTTCGCATACACTTCTATTTCATGATCTTGATTGATCATCTCATCTGTAATTGTCTTCACACGAAGTTGAAAGCTATCCTTTTTTATATATTCTTTCAAGTCTGAATCTGTTGTCTCCAATTCAAGTAACGTTCCAACATCGTCTGGAATATTTTCCTTCCACGCTATTTTAATTTCAGACAAATCATCTGCATTTATATAAATCTCAATTGTTTGAAGAAAGCTTAGATCACCGGTTTCTGGACTTATAAGGGTTAAATTGAACTCTTCTAGCTTCACCTCTTCCACTAAATCCTTTCGCGTATCATTTACAGAAAAAGTAGATTCTGAATTTGATTCAATCTCCGGAGTATAAATATCAATCGGAAGATTTATAACTGAAGATGATGGAATGGTGACAGTAGATGTATAATCTACATTAAACTGAGTTAATTCATCAATTTTATCACATCCAAAAATGATGGTCAAAAAAAATAAATAGGTAACGTACTTTTTCATGTATTGAGTTTTATTGTAATTCTTCAAATATACGAAATAGCTACACTCTTGGTTTTTGGATAATTTTTAACCCTTTTTAAGATTCCGTAAAGACATGAAATTCAGTTGTATTCATAATTTTATAATTATGGTCAACTCAACAATAAATACAGGAAATAAAATAATCCCAGCGATTATTTATAAGGAAGCAAAAATTGCATTGGCTCATTACCCTGAATTAGAAGATATTTCTGTTGAATTTAGATTTAAAGACAACATCAAAAAATCTTTCATGCAGGCGCAACCCAGATTTTCTACTGTATTCAAGTCTAGAAAAAAACGAGAATACATCATTTTTATGAATAGAAAACTACATATTGAAAATGAAGAAATTACAGTTACCGATGTTCCGCAAGAAGTTTTAATTGGTTGGCTTGGACATGAACTAGGACATGTAATGGACTATTTAAACCGAAATACCTGGAATTTAATTTGGTTTGGACTGAAATACATTACACTGGGTAGTCATATTAAAAAAGCGGAAAAAGCTGCAGATACATTTGCGTTGCAACACGGAATGGTAGACTACATACTAGCGACGAAGAATTTTATATTAAACCATGCTACTTTATCTGAAAAATACAAAGCTCGCATCAAACGCTTGTATTTATCACCCGAAGAAATTATGGTCATTGTAAACGAACATAAAAAAACAGCAACCTAAACGGTTGCTGTTTCCTTTTCTACAAATGCTTCCCAATCTTTAAATTTTTCTTCTTTCATAACGCGTTCCATTTTTACTTGTCCGCCTTTTTTCTTGTTAGACTCACTCCAATTATGAAATACTTCTGGTTTTACTAATGTTACTTTAACTCCTTTAAGGGATTTACTTCTAGCAACACCATAGTTTTTGTTGGCACTTTGCAAATACTCATCCAAGGCATTCGCCAATTCTTCTTCATTCAAACCTTCTTTTGAAGTTCCTATATACCAGTGATGGTGAAATTCTCCATCTATTTTAGTTGCTGAAACCGTAAACTCCGGAATTTCCATATCGTATTTCTGTTCTAGTTCTTGCATTCCGTCATTCATTTTATTGACAGATAATTGAGACCCTACCACATTCAGGAAAAACTTTGTTCTCCCTGTAATTCTGATTTCTGCACGTTCCACATCGGTAAACTTAATGGTATCGCCAATTAAATAACGCCAAACTCCAGAAACGGTACTGATTAATAAAATATAGTCTTTTTCGGCTTCGACTTCGGAAAGTGGAATCACAGGAGCATCATCGGAAACTGAACCATCTTCTTGAATATATTCAGGTTGGAAAGGAACAAACTCAAAATAAATTCCGTTATCGGTAATCAATTTCATAGCATTGGTTTCAGGGCGTTGCTGACAAGCAATAAATCCTTCCGAAGCCAAATAGGTATCGATCACCGTAATCGGATGCGCCAATAAGGCATTGAAACTTTTCTCATACGGCTCAAAAGCTACACCTCCGCTAGTGTATACTTGTAAATTTGGCCAAACGTCATGGATATTGTCCACATTATGATATTCAATCACTTTTTTCATCATCAATTCCATCCAACTCGGAATTCCACTTAAAGCACCGATATCCCAGTTTTTTGCATTTTCTGCTATTTTTTGAACGCGCTCATCCCAATCATCAATTTTAGCAATATCTTCTCCTGGCTTGTAATATCCTTTGAACCAATCTGGAATATTACTAGCACTGATTCCGCTAATTTCTCCTTCTAAATGACCATTATTTTCCTGAAGATCGGTAGAACTCCCTAGCATCATGATTTCTTTCTCAAAAAAATCTGAAGGTAAATCATAATTCGCCAAGGCACTTACCTGAGTAATCCCTGCGTTTCGGATAGATTCTACCATTTCATCTGTTACCGGAATACGCTTACTTTCTTTCCCGGTAGTTCCTGAACTTAATGCATAGTACGATGGTTTTCCCGGCCAAGTAATATCGGTAGCTCCTTCATGGTAACGACACCACCATTCTGCATTAATTCGATTGTAGTCAAAATAGGGAACTTTTTCAGCAAATGCTTTTTCAATGTTCTCACTATCCAAAATAGCTTCAAAACAGTAGTATTTACCAAAAGCGGTATCTTTTGCGGTTTCTAGCAAATGTTTTAAAACTTCGTGTTGTGCTTTGATAGCATCGGGCTCTGATGTAATTTTTCCTTTGAGATCTATAACTCCTTTAATTACGCTTCCAAAAAATGCCATGTGGTTTGTTTTTTAGGTTTTTGTTTAAAAATACCACAGAATCAAGCATTTCAGATTTAAAAAAATCTTAATTAAGCCTCAACAAGTTGTGAAAATATTATTGTCCCAATTCAGATGCACGGAATTCTACAAGATTGCCTTCTTCAAAATTTGTACTAATTTCAATAGGATTGCAACAGACTTCACAATCTTCTACATAGGTTTGTGAAGACGATGGATCTAAAAGCATGGAAATTTCTTCCCAACAATAAGGACATTGAAAAAAGTGCTCAAACATAGTTTTTGTTTTGGATATAATTTAAAGAAAAAGTAAAACTATTTGACATAAAAACTTTACTTTATCCCTTACTTCAAATTTTTCATCAATCAATAGTAAATTATGAATCGAATTTTATTTCTTATTCTCATCAACTTTACGACAGTTTACAGTCAGAATTATATAATTGCTGATGCTCAAACAAAAAAATCTATTCCTTTCGTTTCAATAGTTTTTAATTCCGATAATGGATTATATACCAACGAAAATGGAGCCTTTGAATTACCTAGTGAAAACGCAGACAGCTTATCCATTTCCGCTATGGGATATACTCCATTAAAAGTCAGCACAAGCAATCTTACTGATACTATTTTCTTAAAACAAGAAATAGTAGCTCTAGAAGACGTAGAAATATCCTCTAAAAAACCTAGTACAAGTTTAATAGAATTTCCTGTTCTAGACCGTTTGAACTTTTCCAGTTTTCCTTTGGATAAAACAGGAGCTAAACTAACTGCTGTTCTACAACCCAAAAAAACTTTGGAAAAAACAACAGTGCTTCACAGCATCACTATTTATTTTAAAAAAGTAAGAGAACGCAGAAAATATAAAAAAGAATTAAAAGATATTAAAACCATCGTTAGAGTAAATCTCTACCAACTAAAAGATAGCCTACCCAATGAAAAATTTTATCAAAGTGAACCATTTTACTTAAACAGTTTTAAAACAGATGAATTGAAACTAAACCTTACCAATGAGCATTTTAAATTACCTAAAGCAGGTTTTGCTATAGAATTAGAAATGCTAGGCAATTATAATCTTCAAGAAAAAATATTTATTAATGAAAAAAATGAAATGAAAGGTTTAGTAAGGCCAGGTCTTGCTGGCAATGACAACCATGATTTTCAAAGCACAACCTATTTATCCATATTGAAAAATGGAAACATTACTTATCACAGCTTAAATTCAATATTAAACAGGACTCCCAACTTTAGCTCAATTGACAAAACATTAAGCTGTTCCATAGAATTGGTAAGCTACTAGAAATACTAAAACTGAAAATATATAAACGGCTGAAAATCGGTTGAAAATGCTTGGTAACACATTACACCAACCACTGTAGCATATCCAATTTTTAGCGGCATTGGACTTTTGGCATACCACTGCTCCAGTGTTTCTTTGGTAGACTGCGGTAACCAATGGGTAATATAACCGGCCAACATTACCCAAAACACCATTTGATAATGTACCAAAATATCCCATGCGTGTGCCCAATCCATATTATTTGCTACTTGATGATACCAACGACGAATGTGTCCCATACTCTCGCTACGGAAATAAATTCTAGTAAACGTGATGAAGATAAACGTGACTAAAACTTTCCAAAAATGCACAAACCAATGCGTACTATTTTCATACGGACTAGCCTTTCGCCAAAATTTGTAAACAACCAAACCAAGACCGTTCAAACCACCCCAAATCACAAATTTCCAGGAAGCGCCGTGCCACAAACCACCAATAAGCATGGTGAGCATTAAATTGATATTGGTATTGATATTTTTTTCAATAGTTGGAGAAAAATAAGAACCTATAACTCCCAGAATGACAATTCCCGGAATAATCAAATAGATATAGTTATTCCCAAAGCCAATCATTACTCCCAAAAGAATGATGGCTAGGATAATATAGGAAGCTGTAGACCCTTTTCTGTTTCCACCCAATGGGATGTATAAATAATCTCTTAACCAGGTAGACAAGGAAATATGCCAGCGACGCCAAAAATCTGCTGTACTCACAGCTTTGTAAGGAGAATTGAAATTCTTAGGAAGTTCAAATCCCATTAATAACGCCAAGCCAATAGCAATATCTGTATACCCAGAAAAATCTCCATAAATCTGTAACGAATATCCAATCATTGCCATCACATTTGCAAAACCAGAAAACATTTCGGGCGCATCAAAAACTCGGTCTAAAAAATGCATGGCGATAAAATCTGCAAACAACATTTTCTTTACAAGCCCTTTCAAAATCATGAAAGTTCCGTTATTAAAATCGGAAACTGAAATTGACGTTGGTTTATTGATTTGCGGCACAAAACTCTCGGCTCTTACAATAGGACCCGCTACCAATTGTGGAAAGAAACTCACAAAAAAACCAAAGTCCATAATAGATTTTAATGGCTTTAAATTTCCACGATAAATATCTACACTATAACTAATAGTTTGAAAGGTATAAAATGAAATTCCTACCGGAAGAATAATCTTATCCACCGTAAAATAGGTTTGATTGGCAAAGCCATTTCCCCAATGCGCCAACCAATTGAAAACTTCAATATTAGTATGAAACAGATAGTTAAAAGAATCTGTAAAGAAGTAAGCATATTTAAAGTAGCACAATACTAACAAATTCACGCAAACGCTTGTTGTTACCAGCACTTTACGTTTTAGAGCATTATTGCTTCGGTAAATATTTCTTCCTATGAAGAAATCAACCAGCGTACTGAAAATTAAAATCCCAATAAACAAGCCGCTCGTTTTGTAGTAAAAAAACAAGGATACTAAAAACAAGTATGCATTTCTAAGCGGAATCTTTTTGTAGATCAACGCAAAAACGAAATAGATAACGGCAAAGAAAATCCAGAAATTAGCTTGTGTAAAAATTAATGGAAACTCTTCGGAAAACGTAAAAATATCTTTTAGCCTATTCATCAAGGGTTTTAAAATAGGTTAGTAAACTTTCTTCTGGTCGGTTAGTGCTTTGCTCCCATTGACGCACCATAGCGCTTAAGAGTAAATCGGCTTTGATGCTATACCCCAAATAGGTAAAATGAACTCTATCAGAAGGCATCAAATCTTTTTTGTACCATTTTTGAGAAGAACCTAATCCTCCCATAACTTGGTAAAAATCCCAAACAGCCATTTGGTATTTATGAGCCAATTCTTGTATAATCTCTTCTTGAATACTAGTATTCTTATTTGGAAATCTACGACGATAATAGGAATCATTCGGAACTGTCAAAAGTATAGCACATTCAGGGTTTACACGCTGAATCATTTTCATGAAATTTTCATAATTCTCACGAAATTTTTCAGCCTTAAAATGTGTGGTATAAGCATCATTGGTTCCTATGGAAATGATAAATAAATCTGGTTTATACAAAGCCAATTGTTCTTCAAAATACGCACAACGGGTGTACGAATCAAAACGAGCTCCGTTGGCTCCAATACTTGTATATTCTATCCCAGGATCATCGTTCATCAACTCCAATCCCATCAATAAAAATGGCTCATGAGTTTTTGGAGCATCTTTTTTTAATCGAACTTCAAGTGCAATGGAATCTAGACTTGAGGAAAAATTAAATTGACGAAAAGCTGCTTTAGTGTTCACTGAATCTGATAACACCAAACCGCTGTCTAAAATTTTCAATTCGTAATCATCACTCCAATTGTTATAAAAAACACGAAGTTTATTGAAACAGTAATCTTCCTTGGTGTAGTTTTTATAATTTGATTTGATAAAAATTGTATCAATATTTTCATTGAACGTAGCAGAAACGCCAGCTAAGCCCCAAGTAACACTATCATTCAAAGAACAACGATATCCTTTCCATTTTTCTTTATCTGCTTCTACTCGATAGTTCAATGGATTATTGGTATGCGCTAAATGATAGGGAAAAATAAAACCTCGCTGACTTGTACTGATGTCATTCATATTTTGCAAATAAGTTCTAATCTTATTTGAATATATATCTGCTTGAATGTGTGAACCTCCGATATGAAAAATATGCAACTTCTTCTTCTTTCCTGCAAAAAGGCTATCTAATTTACTGAAGAAATTAGAAAAATACGGTGAATCTTCAGCATACATCAACGTATTAGCTTCTTGGTTTATCAACCCACTATTTGCCTGTGTAATACTATCTAAAACGTAATGCTGCGCATGGAGAAATCCACTACACACCAATAATAAAAATACTAAACTCTTCTTCATAAACATTTTCATTGCTCTAGTCCTTATTTCAAATCACTCTCCTTAGGTATTAAATCTAAATATAATGCCGTAAAAAACAATTCTGAAATCACTTTTGTTCCTTTAGAAGTAAAATGCGTATAATCATTCCCTGCTAATTTTTGATCTACCCAATGCTGCATGGAATTTTCACCGCCCATGGCTTTGTACATATCCCAATAAGCTACACCATTTGCTAAGCAGGTTTCTTTCAATTTCTCATTGAGATATGGTAATAATTCATACGTATACATAACTCCATCTTGGGAAGTTGTCATGTCTGAAGGACCAATAAACAAAAAGGTAGCCTCCGGTATTTTTTTACGAACCCAATTAAGGTTTGCCAGAACGTAGCGTGAATAATTGTCTACGTTGGTAGAATCTTTTAAATATGGAACTGTATTTCCACCATACTGAAAAACGAAAACTTCGGGTTTCAATTGTTTCAACATTGCTGAAAAATTTGTTCCGTCTAACTTAGTAAAAACTGTTCCGGAAGCGCCACGCATTGCAACATTATCTAGCTGAATTCCTTCGGGTGTGTCCAAAGTAATTCCATAGAAATCTGGACTTATTTTTGCGTCAAATTCAAACCTTAGGTTTTCTGGTTGTACTTGTGTTTTAATCGTGAATGAATGATACATTCCATCATTCACCAACGAATCGGAACGAATCAATTTTTCCTCATAAAAAACACGAACAGCTGTGGGCGACACCGCATTACCATAATGTACAGTAACTTGATTAAACTTTCTAAAATTACGATAGGTAACTTTTGAATAGGCTACTGTAAAATTCGCTGTAATAACCGGCAACGTATCTATATCTATACTATCTAACGGAATATTCAGTGGTTCTGTAAATCTAGAAAGGGTTGTATATACACCGTATTTCTTGTGTTCAAATCTTTTTTGAGTAGGATCAAAAGCGGCGTAACGTAGCCAGTTTTCGCTACTCTTTACATCGGCACTCAACTGCTCATACACTTGTTTAATAGGAATAAATCCTGGACCACCACCTCCATAAATTCCTTGCAAGCGATTTCTCAAATAACCGGAAATACGATCTCCCTCTAATTGCGAATCTCCATAATGAATAATTCTACAACCCGGAGTAGCCAGTTGTTCATTGAGTTTCACTATGAATTCTGTTTTATTTTCAGGATAACTGATCCGTTGAATTTTGGAAGTATCAATTTTTGAAAAATCGGGAAACTTCTTTTTAGGTTTTGTCAACGTATCCGAACTTGCATCGGCAGGATCATGATCTATTTTCAAAGCTGGATCTATTTCCTCCTCTTCTTCATCCTCATCAACCGTAACTACAAGCTGTTCAATATTATTTACAATACTGTCTATATTTTCAATCTTTGTTTCAGAAACCTTGGTTTCCATAAAAAAAGTTTCCGTGGTAGGGTACTTCAAAATTGCATCACCCAAAGCAAAACCATTGGTCTCTTTTCCATCGGAATCTAAAGTTTGACTCAAGAACGTTAACCCAAACAGAACGGTTAACGCAACAACTAAAAAAAGACTGATTTTTTTGGGATTCATTAGTGCTGATTGAACGGTAACGAAAATACTATTTTTTAAGATTTATACAGAAGCTTTCTCTATTTCTTCTTGGATTTCTTCCCATTGCAACATCAATTGCTCTAAATCATCTTTCTTTTTCTGGTACGAATCAAAGAAGTTGGGCCTTGCAATGACTTCATCATAGTTTGCTGCCATATCTACATCTATAGTGGCAATTTCATTTTCAAGATCGGTAATCTGACGTTCTGTTTTACTCAATCTGTTTTGAAGTGATTTTATTTTTTTCTGAGCCTCGTAAGACAATGCATTTGAAGTATTGTCTTTTTGATTAGATTTTGCTACTTCATCTTTCTTTTCAATAGCTCTAAAGTTTTCGGCATTACGAGCATCCAAATAGTAGTTGATATCGCCAAGATATTCTTTTATTTTTCGGTCTTTAAATTCATAAACAGTATCGGTTAAACCTTGTAAAAAATCACGGTCGTGAGAAACCAATAGTAAAGTTCCCTCAAAATTCTTTAAAGCTTCTTTCAATACATTTTTTGACTTGATATCTAAATGGTTTGTCGGTTCATCCATCACCAAGACATTAAAAGGTTGTAAAAGCATTTTAGCCAATGCTAACCGGTTTCTTTCTCCTCCGGAAAGCACTTTTACCTTTTTATCAACATCATCACCTCTAAACAAAAAAGAACCCAATATATCGCGTACTTTGGTTCGGTTGGTTTCATTAGCAGCGTTGATCATTGTATCTAAAATGGTTATTTCGCCATCTAGATATTCTGCTTGGTTTTGTGCAAAATATCCAAGCTGAACATTATGTCCCAATTTTATGTTTCCTTTATAAGGAATTTCGCCAATGATCATTTTTGCCAAGGTAGTTTTTCCTTGCCCGTTTTGCCCAACAAAAGCTGTTTTAACTCCACGTTCTATGAGCAGATTGATATCTTCCAGTACATGTTTATCTCCGTAATTTTTGGATACGTGTTCTGCTTCAACCACAACTTTTCCCGGTTGTAAAGAAATAGGAAACTGAATATTCATTACCGCATTGTCATCTTCATCCACTTCAATACGGTCTATCTTATCCAGTTTTTTGATAAGTGATTGCGCCATGGAAGCCTTCGAAGCCTTCGCTCTAAATTTTTCAATCAGTTTTTCAGTATTCTGAATTTGTTTTTCCTGATTTTTTTGAGCTGCCAATTGTTGTTCTCGTATTTCAGATCTCAGCTCTAAATATTCTGAATACGGTTTATTATAATCGTATGCTTTTCCTAGAGAAATTTCGATAGTACGGTTGGTTACATTGTCCAAAAACATTTTATCGTGAGACACAATCACCACTACGCCCGAGTACGAACTTAAAAATTGTTCTAACCAAATGATGGATTCAATATCTAAGTGGTTTGTTGGCTCATCTAGCAATAAAACATCGTTATTTTGAAGTAACAATTTTGCAAGCTCAATACGCATTCTCCATCCACCAGAAAAACTATCAGTAAGTTTATTAAAATCGTCTCTTTTAAAACCAAGACCAATCAATACTTTTTCAGTTTCTCCTTGATATCTATACCCACCAAGAATATCATATCTATGAGTAACATCATTCAAAGAAACCATGATATCATGATAGGCTTCACTCTCATAATCTGTTCTACTCGCCAATTGATGATTGATTTCATCCATTTTTAGCTCCAACGATTTGATTTCTTCAAATGCCTGATAGGCTTCCTCCAAAACGGTTCTACCTTGAACAAAATCTATATCCTGACGTAAAAAACCAATCTTCACATCTTTATCTGAAGCAATCACACCGGTGTCTGGCTCTATATCTTTAGATAATAGTTTGAGCATGGTGGATTTTCCGGCTCCATTTTTACCTATCAAACCAACACGGTCTCCCGCATTTAATCTAAAAGCAATTTCTTCAAACAGATATTCCCCACCAAAGGAGATAGATAAATTATGTATGTTGAGCATAAATTTGTTACTATTGTTACATTCTCAGACAAGGAGAATTTTTAAATTTGTTTAAAATTAGAAAACGATGTTTGGCAAAGGAACAAAATTGAATAGTATTTTAACCGGATCTTGTCCGAGATGTCAGGAAGAATCTATGTATATTAAAAAAAATCCGTACGACCTCTCGCAAACATTAAAAATGCATGAACATTGTTCACATTGTGGACAAAAGTACAAAATTGAACCTTCTTTTTTCTACGGTGCAATGTATGTGAGCTATGGTGTGGGTGTTGCCTTTGCAGTAGCCGCATTTATCATCAGTTTTGTATTTTTATCAAGCTCACTAAAGACCTCCTTTTTTGCAATCATGGGAACCTTAATAGTTTTCATGCCGGTAATCATGCGCTTGTCTCGAAATATTTGGATTAACTTTTTTGTTAAGTACAATCCGAACGCCAAAAAAGAAAAAATTAAGCATTAAGCTTACGCCATCTTTTTTCAAAACGTTTGATATCTGAAACCGGATCTAATGCTATTTGGTCTTCAATGAAATCATATAGCTGCTTGGCTATGTAAGGTCCAATCATTACACCTCGTGTACCCAAACCGTTCAAGATATACATGTTGTCATGTTTTGGATGTTTACCTATTAGTGGGCGTCTATCTGCAACTGTAGGTCTTACTCCTGCTAATTGATCTACTATTTCAAAGTCACAAAGTAATAGTCCTTTTAACTTTTCTAAAAGTTCTTCTTTTGCCTCAATAGACGGTTCATTGTTTTTTGTATCATGATGATAGGTTGCACCAATCTTGTATAAATCGTCCCCAAGAGGTATTATAAAACAAGCTGATTTCACAACTTCGGTCAATTTCAAATTTGGAGCTTTAATTACCAATAATTCACCTTTTGTGCCTCTTAATGGCAAATAATTAAAAAACGGATTTTGATGAATCCCATAACCTTCACAAAAAACAATATTTTTAAATGCTAAGTCTTTATATTTCCATCCATCATCCATGTTGTTTAATTCTGAATGATCAAATGTTTCTTTTATGAAACAATCTTTACCAGATAGAAAATCCTGAAATCTCGTAATAAGTTTATTAATATCTACCTTTCCGGTTTTTAAAACTTCTCCATACTTATGAGGAACATTCAAAGATGGATTACTATTAGAAATTAACTTAGTCGAAAGATAATCTGAAAGCAATTTATTATCGGTTGCCTCAAACCATAGATTTTGTTCTTCGATACTTGCAAATTTCCGAAGCACAGGAATTGATTCAATAAACGTATCTTGAAAATATTCTTCATAAAACCTGAAAGTACTGAGCATAGCACTTAATTGTTCGGATGCTTTCCAAACGGGTGTAAATCTTTTTAAAATCACAGGGTTAAACAGGGCACCAGCAACTTTGGAAGATTGCTGAGATTCATCAGCAATCACCACAAAGCTTTTATCTTTTTCTATGAGTTCTTTTGCAAAAGAAATGGTAGCAAGCCCACTTCCTACTAAAACATAATCTATCATAGCTACAAAAATAAAAAAGCGACTCAAATGAGTCGCTTTTTATATGTTTAAATGAATTGGAATTTTAATATGTCCACATGTCTTGTTCCATATCACGAATTTGATCTTTAATACGATCAGATTCTAACAACTGGAATAAGGCATTGTTTTGAATGTATTGGTCAATCTCACGATCTCCGTATACATTCTCCACTTTATAAATCACAGCATTGAAACGACGTGAATTCAACAAGTGATCAAAAGAAATTGGCGTTGCAGAATTTCGTTCATTAAATGCTTTGTATTCATGCAATAAATTACGCGCACTTGGATACCATACCCAAAAAAGATCGATAAAGGCTGCATCTTCACTATCCAAGAAGTTAACATCTTTAGATACAGGAGCAATACCTACTAAACGATATTTTAACTCACCTTGACGCTTATCAAAATACCAAACTCCACGAATTTTGAAACCTTCAATATTTGATGATGTAATATCCGTTCTTACCACAAATCCTTCCGGTAATGGTTCACCAGGATTGGCATTCATATAATCGAAAGCAACATCTAATGTATCCGTTTTGGTTAACGCATAAGAAATAGAATCAAAATCTTGGATCTTATCCGTAAAATAAGAATCTGTATAAGCTTCTAACTCTCCACTTTTTAAACCTTTAAGCAATACATTATACAAAGATCTTCTATTAGAACCAATTCTCAATGTATCCGTTGGATAATATAAAGGAAAGTTTACACGTTCATCTAAATCTATGAATTCCCAAACGTCACGCTTCCATAGGATATCACGATCACTTACGTAACCATACTCAATTGGCTTATCAGGAGATAAACTATCTTCTGCAGAAGGTGTCCCAATTTCTTCAGGATGCTCGGCATTCAAAATGTTTATTTGTGCAAAACCTTGTCCTACACTAAAAACAGTTGCTGCAATAAATAAATACTTTTTCCAATTCATCATTTAGGGTCTATTTTTAATTAGTTTGCCACTTCGATTGCGAACGAAGAAACATTTTTAATTTTCACTGAACTACCAACAGCAGACGCTTTAATATCAAAGATTTGAATAATATCGCCTCTTCTTGCCTTTGCAATAGCAGATTTTGCTTGTGAATTCATTTTAGTTCCGTTAACAGTAATACTAGCTTGACCAGGAACAGAAACTTTAAATGAACTAACTTTCAATGGTAAATCGAAATCAAAATCTTCAAATTTAGCACCAACATCACCTACTTGAATGTTAGCCTTTGGCAATTTCATCATATCATTTGTCATACTTAAGAAACTACCTGTTGGTTTAGGTAAATCTTTAATACGAAATGTTTTCTTATCAGAAACAGCTGAACCATCGGACAAAGTTCCATTAACTTTAATCGTAACTTCTTTACCAGAGCCTGGCGTCATCATGTATGAACTTGTTCCTGTTTTAGAAAGTCCTGGTGCTGATGCATTAATTTTATTTGCATCTACACCTGCAAATGAAATTGTCATTGGGTTTTTAACTCCACGGTAAACAACATTCATTTTATCAGCAGAGATAGTTGCTGAGTTTGGCTTAGGAACAACTACATAATTTCCTTCTATTGGAATTTCAACATCCTTACCATCCTGTTTAAAGGTAAACTTACCGTTGATCTTATGCTCACCAATATTCCCAGTATTGAACTTAAGATTAACCTGTCCATTTTCAACAGCTTCATCCATGTTCAATTTTGATCCATTTACTTCTACAGCAGTTGGAACGGTAGAGTCATCATATCTACCCAAAACAACTTTACCTTCAAATTGTTCCCCTGCGAAAAAAGCAGATTTTTTTGGAAGTACAATTGCTTGATAGTTATTCTCATTGATAGCAGCCATATCACTTAATGCTCCACCTAAGTAAGCACTATAAATTTCTGCTTCAATAGTTTTTACATCATTTTGAAATGCACTTAACTTAGCAGTAGAAGCAATCGCTGGAAATCCTTGAAAGTTATATGCTAAATAAGGTACATTGTTACCATCTTTATCTTTAACCGGTTCTGTAGAGAATTTTTCTTCGATTTCACTCATAACTGGTTTTAATCTGTCATCCCCACCGATTATAGCTTCCATACCATCTCTATACTTTTGGAACTCAGCCATGATCTCTTTACCTTTCTCAGTAAGACCAGCACCACCAAACCATTCTTCGTCGATTGTACTTTTGTCCATTTCCTCGTAAGGTAATTTACCAGTTTCTTCTTCTGCTTCAAAATGACCTTTGATATCAGCTTTTAATTCGCCTAAATATGCAAAAAATGAAGCCGATAAAGCAGATACCTCTTGAGATTTCTTGTAAGAATCTGCAAAGTGACCTGCATCTTCGCTAGCCTTAGTTTTAATTTCAGTAAGAGCCGCTGAATTCTTTGCTACTTGAGATTCATTAGAATTCTCAAATTTTTCGTTCATCAACCCAAAAGCTGATAAAACCTCTTTACTCATGTTTAACGCCAACATTGCAATGAAAACCAGATACATCAAGTTAATCATTCGCTGACGTGGTGATAATTTACCTCCTGCCATGTTTTTCTCTAATTAGTTTTTAATTAATAAATTGATTCTAATAACTAAATCTAATTAGTTTCTGTTCATAGCTGAAAGCATTCCACCATAAACTCCATTTAAAGAAGAAAGGTTTGAAGAAAGATTTGCCATTTGTGTTTTAAGCTCAGTTGCATTTGCAGCAATTTCCTCGTTAGCAGCAGCCTGCTTAGAAGCGCTTTCTAACTGAACTTTATAAAGACCATTTAACGACTCTAATTGAGTAGCTGCCAATGTCATTTCTTCACTATATTTTTTAGTAGTAGCTACAGCATCAACTGTTGGAGCAATATTTTTTGCTGCACCTTCAAAGTTTTTGATGCTAGACCCAAGACTTGACATTAATTCTGCGTCAATCTTAGCTTCTTTCAATAAGTTATCTAATTTCTTAGATAAAGACTCTTCTTTTACTTCTACCTCTTTAACTGCTTTTTTATTGCTAGTTGCCGGACCACCTGCTAACTCAGGATATACTTTTGTCCAATCTAAGTCTTCTTCTACTGGTTCGAATGCTGCAATAGCAAAGATTAATGCCTCTGTGATAAGACCAATTGCTAATAACACAGTTCCGTTTAACGGACCAAATTCCCAGTGTGTAAGTTTAAAAAGTGCTCCTACGATTACAACCGAAGCTCCAAGTCCGTAGACCATGTTCATCACTTTCTTTCCCGCTTTTGACTTTGCCATAATAAAATAATTTAGTTTAAGTAATTGTTTAGTTGGTTAAAAAAATTCCTATTTGTAAACGACATCAGTACCCATGTAATCTTGTACTGTTCTAAATCCAATGTAAGATCTAGCCGAATCCTGATATTCCCAGTCACGTGTACTTACTTGTAACATGTAAGCAACATCTTTCCAAGAACCACCACGGATTACTTTTTTACGATTTGTGCTATCTATAACGTTTGGACTCATTGTTGATTCGTACTCGTATGATTGAGGATCGTATGTAGAGTTTGTCCATTCTGCAACATTCCCTGCCATGTTATAAAGACCAAAATCATTTGCTTCAAAAGAATCTCCTTCTACTGTATACAAAGATTGGTCTGCTGCATAATCTCCTCTTAATGGTTTGAAGTTTGCCATAAAACAACCTGTACTATTCATAGTGTAAGGACCACCCCAAGGATATGTACCTGACTCAATTCCTCCTCTTGCAGCATATTCCCATTCAGCTTCCGTTGGTAATCTGAATTTGTTTACACGCTGAATTCCATTTTTAGTATTGAATATATTCTTATATAAGAATCTCCATTCACAAAAAGCTTTTGCTTGTTTCCAAGTTACACCTACTACAGGATATTCATCATAAGCTGAATGCCAGAAATACTCATTATGCATAGGCTCATTATAAGCGTACTCATAATCTTTTACCCAAACAGTAGTATCAGGATAAATACCTACTTCTTCTGTTTTAATAAAATCTGCTCTTGATTTATCTTTAAGTTTATTTTTTGCTGCAGACTCGATATCCATCCAAGAGTATCTGAATTTAAGGATATCACTTTTAATAGTAGTTTGACCATTATAAGCTTCTTCGATAGGAATGTAAACACTATCAACCATAATTTCGGTATAGTATTCATCTGGGTAATCTTCACGATCCCAAATAAGTTCAGCATCCCAATTCAACCTACGACCAGAATAATCATCAGACATCATGGCTTTGTTCATCATGTACTTTTCATATTCATTCAAATCAGTAGTATCTTGATCTGCATACGCATAATCACCAATACCACCTTCTTCTTCAGTCATAGAATTTAACTCTGCAAAATCAGCTAGTTTTGTTCGTACAACAGAATCACGAACCCACTCTACAAATTGACGATATTCGCTATTTGTAATTTCTGTTTCATCCATATAAAAGGAAGGAACAGTTACAGTTCTGGTTGGAGCATTCATTGTATGTGCAATATCATCGTCTGATTTACCCATAATAAAGGATCCACCAGGAATCAAAGCCATACCATAAGGTTTCTCAGCGTACCATCGTTTACCCTTCGACCCTACGAGCTCCCCACGGTCATTTTTTCCACAGCTAACCAAAGAGGTAATTGCAACTGCAAACAGCAATAGTTTTTTCATAAACTTGAGGTTAAATTTGTTGTCATTTTCAAGGGCGTAAACCTATCTAAATATTTCCTAAAAAACAATTTTTTGTTATAAATTCTAAAAATAACAATCTTAAAAACGTTTTATTGTTGAATACTAAATAACTTTCCCCTTAAATTGATTGTTTTTAATTAATTCATATTTTTTTGATACGCCTTCCACCAGCGTTCTGGCATAATTTGATTACACGCATCTAAATAATCTTGATTTGTACAAGGTAATAACGCTTCTGTTGTTACATTATTGTTAAAATTTTGAAAAAAAGATACCGCAACCCACCATCGTCCAGATTTGTTACTTTTATAGAAGACCATATCTTCATCTTGCATTGGTACATTATACTTTGTATACTGTTCTTTAGATGTAAACGGATATTCATAGAAACGACTATGAACCCCTTCTATAAAGTACCACACAATTTGTGCTAAAAGCTCTGAACCCAATACAGAGGCTACTCCATTGAAAATTCCAAAACTTGATACTTTATCACTTATTCCCGCATAACGTGCTACAGCACAAATCTCACGAGAATTTAATCCGTTTGGCTTCACAAAATCGTAACTTCCTAAATCATTTCCTTGTATAGATTGTACATCTAAGGAAACTACATCTGCATTTCTAAGCAATGGCTCTACTATCGTTACATCTCTAAAAACATCTCCAAGTCGGCAAACATCAAAAAACAATTTTTGCATTAAGTCTAAACCTTCTTGTGAATTATAATAAGATTGATATCCTATATTGGTAAAGCTATGTAGATTATTAGGCTCATCAAGTATAATATTATTAAGATAAGATTCTGCAGTAATTCCTATATCTGAAGTAGCTAAATCAAATGAATGATCTATCGCAACCAGATTCACCATTTGTTCTAAATGATCATAAGCTCTATACATAGCATATGTAAGATCCTGACTTCCTCCAATGACAATGGGAACAATTCCCTGTTTCACCAAAGTGGCCACGACTTCTTTCAAAGCATAATAAGTATCCGTGACTTGAGCACCTTGGGATAAATTACCTAAATCTGCAATTCTTTGATTCCAATTACCAGAAAACAGCTCATAAAAAGCCTTACGAACAGTATCTGGATGAAAAGTTGCATCTACAGAATCTCCAGCATTTCTGGTTTCTTCAACTGAAATGATGGCTATTTTTACTTGATCTAAATCTGGCATTCCCGCAGCTTGAGAATGCAGTCGTATAGTTTTACCTAATGTTTGTGGATGTAAGTTATTTACATGATCAATAACGGTCTCCGCTATAGGTGATAAAAACTCTAAGCTCATTTATTTTTTAGCTTTAGCCTTTGTAGTTTTCTTCTTTTTTGGCGGATACTTCTGGTCAATCAATGCTTTTACTTCGTCTAAACTTAGCGCAGCAGCATCAACATCTTTTGTAAGATCCACTTTTTTGGTTCCTTTTTTAATTACTGAACGTCCCCATCTTGCTTTCTCCACACGAATTCCTTCTTCCGGCCATTCATTAATTAACTTATCCGCCTCTTTTTTCAGTTTATCTTCTATAAGGAATTCAATATCTTCTTTAGAAAGATTATCAAAATCAAACTTCTTATTTACATTGATAAAAATTCCGTCCCATTTGATAAACGGACCAAAACGTCCTTTTCCTTTAGTTACTTCTTTATCTTTATAAATAGCTATTGGAGCATCTGCTTTTTTCTTTTCTTCAATCACTTCAATAGCTCTATCCATGGTTACTCCCATGACATCTTCTCCTTTCGCTAAAGAAACATATTGCTTCCCAAAACGCACGTACGGACCAAATCTACCTACGTTTACCTGAACTTCTTCACCTTCATATTCTCCTAAAGTTTTAGGAAGTTTGAAAAGATCCATCGCCTCTTCATAGGTAAGAGTTTCTATAGATTGTTCTGGTAAAAGGCTGGCAAAACGTGGTTTTTCTTCATCTTCTGATGTTCCTATCTGAACCATAGGACCAAATCTTCCCAAACGTACACTTACCGGTTTTCCTGTTTCAGGATCTTCTCCAAGTATACGTTCACCGGTTTCTCTACCTGCATTTTCTTCCACATCTTTTACATGAGGATGGAAATCTTTGTAGAAGTCTTTCATCATAGTGGTCCAATCTTCGGAACCACCTGCAATGTTATCAAAACCTTCCTCTACTTTAGCCGTAAAATTATAATCTAAAATATTTTCAAAATGATTCACTAAGAAATCATTTACAATACTACCTATATCTGTTGGTACTAATTTTCCCTTGTCTGAACCTACGGTTTCCGTTAGTTCAGCTTCAGCAATCTTATCTGCCTTTAAAGTCAACTTATGATACTTTCTCTCTACTCCTTCAATAGTTCCACGTTCCACATATCCACGATTTTGAATGGTAGAAATTGTTGGTGCATATGTTGAAGGACGACCGATACCTAACTCTTCTAACTTCTTAACCAAAGAAGCTTCTGTATAGCGGTAAGGTGGTCTTGTAAATCTTTCAGTAGCTTCAATCACTTGCTTTTTCAAAACATCACCTACTTTCATTGCAGGTAACATTCCTTCTTGCTCTTCTTCCTCGTCATCAGTTCCTTCAAGATATACTTTTAAGAAACCTTCAAACTTAACTACTTCTCCATTAGCGGTGAAACGCTCATCGTGCGTATCTGCTTCAATCTTAACATTAGTTCTTTCTAACTGAGCATCACTCATTTGAGATGCCAATGTTCTTTTCCAGATTAAATCATACAAACGTGCTTGATCTCTCTCTATTTCTACTGAATGGCGAGACATATCAGTTGGACGAATAGCTTCGTGTGCTTCTTGAGCCCCTTTTGCTTTTCCACTGAAATTACGTGGTTGGCTATATTCTTTACCGTAGTAACTTTCTATTTCTTGTTGAGCTGCATTGATAGCTTCTCCAGAAAGGTTTACACTATCCGTTCTCATATAGGTAATCAATCCTGCTTCGTATAATCTTTGCGCCATATTCATGGTTTTAGAAACCGAAAAATATAACTTACGGGAAGCTTCCTGTTGCAATGTAGATGTTGTAAACGGTGCTGCAGGAGATTTCTTTGCTGGTTTGGTATCTAAATCAGCTACTGAAAATTTAGCTCCTATATTTTTTTGAAGAAACGCTTTTGCTTCTTCTAAGGTTTGGAAAGTTTTTGGCAATTTTGCCTTGACCATCTTACCCTCTTCCGTTTTGAAAACCGCACTTATTCTAAAAGATGCTTCCGGAGTGAACTCCTGAATTTCTCTTTCGCGCTCCACAATTAATCGAACAGAAACCGATTGCACTCTACCTGCAGACAAACCTCCTTTTACTTTTTTCCAAAGAACAGGAGATAACTCATACCCTACCAATCTATCTAAAACCCTTCTTGCTTGTTGTGCATTTACAAGATTGTAATCTATTGTACGAGGATTTTCTATTGCCTTTAAAATGGCATTTTTGGTAATTGAGTTAAAAACAATTCGTCTTGTTTTTTCTTTATCCAATTTCAACTCTTCCGCCAAGTGCCATGCAATAGCCTCTCCTTCGCGGTCTTCATCACTTGCTAACCATACCGTTTCGGCTTTCTTAGCAAGATCTTTTAATTTTTTAACTAGTGGCTTCTTGTCTTTATCAACAACATATTTAGGAGTAAAACTTCCTTCCACATCTACCCCAAGCTCCTTTGAAGGAAGATCTGCAATGTGCCCAAAACTGGACTCTACCTGATAATCTTTCCCAAGAAACTTTTCAATTGTTTTCGCCTTTGCCGGTGACTCGACAATCACTAAATTTTTAGCCATAGTTATTTTTTAGTATCTGCAAAAGTAGTAGTTTTTTTTAAATGCCCTATGCAATTGCAAATAAGGGAACTATTAAAACTTTGTTATTACAGGATTTGATTGCGGTGCATCATCATCAAAACCTACAGCGTCTTTGTAAACAAAATAATGAGGAATCTTGGCGAATGACATGGTAAATAAAACACCAATACCACAAGCTATAAGTCCCGCAAACTCTGCTAAAAGCCCCGACAACAAAACAAGTCCAAATATGGTAAACCAGTAATTGTTACCTATTTTGAAACATACTTTGATATTTTCTGAAACTGATAAATTTGGATTGAACGCAAATACTACCGATACCAAACTTAATGGAATAGCCACGTATATTCCCGGAAGAAAACATAACACGAATCCAAGTAACGAAATTCCCATTACAGAAATTCCTAACAAAAATGTTTTTGTGAAGTACATTCCTTTAAAGAATGCAAACAAATCAGAGGTATTTGCCTCTCCGGTTTCATCTGCAGTTCGTAACATCTTATAAAAACCTGCTTGCATTGCATATAACAAAAATGAAACAAGCATAATTCCAGCGAAAAACGTAAGATAAAACCAAGCCAAAGCACCAAGCGAAGCAAAGGGATTATCATTTGGATTAAACCCACCCGAATTTTGAGCAGCGGCCATTCCTATTAATGGCACATATGAAATCAATATTACAGGAATCATAAATAAAAATTGACATAAAAGCATAATAAAGCCTTGAAGCCAAACTTTTTTGAAAAGATCAAAAGATCTTGAAAATACGTCACTAAAATCTACAGGTCGTTTTTCTTCTATACGAGATGATAAGGTAAAGAAATCCATATATTTATAAATAAAGGTTAGTTTTTTTGAGTTTCACAAATTAATAACATTTTAGGAATATTCTTAAAAAAGATAAAACATTTTTACACTTCCAAATAAGTGATAATGCATCTCCTTCGTTTCTTTTGTAGTATACATGTAGGCAATGCGAAAACCAAAGTTGCGAACTTGTAATTGAACACCCGCTGAAGCAGACCATAAATGGTGCGCTACCTTCTTTGCTACTATTGGTTTTTTATAAAACATACTTCCATCAATCAAAGCATTATAACCAACCAGCCTATAATTCGTATTAAAATATCCTGAAAGTTTTGTTTTTTGATCGGGTAACAGAAATGAATCGTAATCCATATTTATAAGGAATAACAAATCAGGTTCAATATAAATATCTTTAGTTCCGGCTGTGGTTTTAATACTGGGAACAAACCATTTTTTTAACTCATAAGCATATCCAAAATTTACATTCATCATGATTTCTGAAGGAATTTGCGCTAACCATTCGGGTTTTTCTTCAATATGCATTAAATCATGAAAACCTTGATGCAATTGCCTTCCAAAAGATGCATTTCCTGTTACCCCAACTTCCAGTCCATAAATAAATGTTTTTTCATCCTTTAGCTTACGTAACTGTAATCGTGCAGCCAACCAACCTGCAAAAGGCCTATCATAATTATCAAGGTAAGTACTATTAGGATATATAGGTGTATACAATTGCTGCATAAGCGAAGCGTCTAGCAGCATCCTTTCATTCTCTCGTCTTTCCAAAAAAAGAAAAGAATTGATTTCAGAAGTATAGTTAATTATAATTCCGGAAGTATAATAATTATCTTCCTCCTGTGGCACAAACAAATCATTATCAATCTGCAAACCAACTTGATGAATTAGTTGATTTTCCTGAGCCGAAACCAGAAAACCAAACAAATAAAATAAACAGCATAACTGTTTCAAAACCAAAAAATTTAATCCATAATCAAAAATAATAAAGACACTACAAACTGACACCTTGTCACACTCTAAATTTAAACCTATATTTGCACTTTATTTTCGTAAAGCAGTATGGAGAAGATTATTGAAGAAAACAAACAGGGAGAAAGTATTGTACTAGAACAAAACGCCGAAAACAAGCGTAAACTATATATTGAAAGCTACGGATGTCAGATGAATTTTTCTGATAGCGAAATTGTTGCCTCTATTTTAGCCAAAGAAGGTTTTAATACCACGCAACAATTAGAAGAAGCTGATCTGGTTCTGGTAAACACTTGTTCCATTAGAGATAAAGCAGAACAAACTGTTCGTAAACGTTTGGAAAAATTCAACGCCGTAAAACGCATCAACCCCAATATGAAAGTGGGTGTTTTAGGTTGTATGGCCGAGCGTTTAAAAAGCAAGTTTCTTGAAGAAGAAAAAATTGTGGATATGGTTGTAGGTCCAGATGCTTACAAAGATCTACCCAATTTAATTCAGGAAATTGATGAAGGAAGAAACGCCGTAAACGTAATTCTTTCAAAAGAAGAAACGTATGGCGATGTTGCTCCGGTTCGTTTAAACAGTAACGGAGTTTCTGCATTTGTATCTATCACCAGAGGTTGCGATAATATGTGTACTTTCTGTGTAGTTCCTTTTACAAGAGGTAGAGAACGTAGCCGTGATCCACAATCTATTTTAGAAGAAGTAAACGATTTGGTAAACCGTGGTTTCAAAGAAATTACTTTACTTGGTCAAAATGTAGATAGTTATTTATGGTACGGCGGCGGATTGAAAAAGGATTTTGTAAAAGCCACCGATATGCAAAAAGCTACCGCTGTAAACTTTGCAGCATTGTTGGCCCTAGTGGCAGAAGCTCATCCAAAATTGCGTATTCGTTTTTCAACTTCAAACCCACAAGACATGACGTTGGATGTTATTGAAACCATGGCGAAATACGAAAATATTTGTAAATACATTCACCTTCCTGTACAAAGTGGAAGTAATCGTATTTTGAAAGAAATGAACCGTTTGCACACACGTGAAGAATATTTTGAATTGATAGATAACATCAAGAAAATTATTCCAGAATGTGCCATTTCACAAGATATGATTGCCGGTTTCCCAACAGAAACAGAAGAAGACCATCAAGACACACTTTCATTAATGGAGTATGTAAAATATGATTTTGGTTTCATGTTTGCTTATTCTGAAAGACCTGGAACTTTAGCAGAACGAAAAATGGAAGATGACGTTCCCGAAGCAGTAAAGAAAAGAAGGTTAACAGAAATCATCAACCTACAACAAAAACACGCTCTTTATAGAACTCAAGAACATTTAGGTAAGACAGAAGAAGTTTTGATTGAAGGTACATCTAGAAAATCAGACGAACACTGGATGGGTAGAAATACTCAAAATACAGTGATTGTATTCCCTAAAGAAAACTATAAAGTAGGTGAATTTGTAAACGTAAAAGTGAACGATTGTACTGCAGCAACTCTTATTGGTGAAGCTGTAGGATATTCTAAAAACAACTAAATCCTCCCCTAACCCCTCCAGTGGAAGGGAATAAATAGTAAAACATGGAATGGATATTAGATAAATTGTATAATTACTCCCAGTTTCTATTTTTTCGATCTGGGATTCTAAACTTCCCCTTTGGGGATTAAGGGGATTATGGAATCAGTTCAGGCAATTAAGCAACGATTCGGAATTATTGGGAACGATGTAAAACTAAACCGAGCTTTGGAAAAAGCCATTCAAGTGGCTCCTACGGATATTTCGGTTTTGGTTACCGGAGAAAGTGGTGTGGGTAAAGAAGCTATTCCAAAAATAGTACATTCGCTATCTCATAGAAAGCATGGAAAATTCATTGCGGTTAACTGTGGTGCAATTCCCGAAGGAACTATAGATTCAGAATTATTCGGTCACGAAAAAGGAGCATTTACCGGCGCTACTCAAACCCGAAGTGGATATTTTGAAGAGGCCAACGGCGGAACCATTTTTCTTGATGAAGTTGGTGAATTACCATTAACCACTCAAGTTCGTTTGCTTCGTGTGTTAGAAAATGGAGAATTCATCAAAGTAGGTTCTTCCAAAGTTCAAAAAACAGATGTACGTATTGTTGCGGCTACCAATGTAAAAATGTTTGATGCTATTGATAAAGGAAACTTCCGCGAAGACCTTTATTATCGTTTAAGCACTGTAGAAATTCATTTACCTCCATTGCGAGATAGAGCAGATGATATTCATCTATTGTTTAGAAAATTTGCTTCAGATTTTGCTCAGAAATACAAAATGCCTACCATTCGGTTAGATGATAATGCGGTACAGTTGTTGTTAAAATATCGTTGGAGTGGAAATATCCGTCAGTTGAGAAACATTGCGGAGCAAATTTCTGTTTTAGAACAAGAAAGACATATCAATGCAGAAACGCTTCGTTCTTATTTACCGGACGCATCCAGCAATTTACCGGCTGTTGTAGGAGGAAAGAAATCTGAAAGCGATTTCAGCAACGAAAGAGAAATTCTCTATAAAATTTTGTTCGACATGCGTGGTGATATCAATGACCTGAAAAAGTTAACCATGGAGTTGATGCAAAACGGCAATAGCGAAAAAGTTCAGGAAGAAAATCAGTCGCTTATCGATAAAATTTATGGCGATCCAGAAGAAGATGCAGCATACGATAACGAAGACATTTCCGATGCTTATGAGTATGTGCAATTACCTTCACATACCGAACAAGCGCATGCTCCGGCAAGGATACCAACTTCGGCCGAAGACAAATATCATTTTGCTGAAGAAATAGAAGAAGAAGAAACACTTTCGTTACAAGACAAAGAACTGGAACTAATTAAAAAAGCGTTGGAACGCAATAGCGGAAAACGAAAAGCCGCTGCTGCAGAACTAGGTATTTCTGAACGTACCCTTTATAGAAAAATAAAACAATACGACCTATAACTCATGAGTAGTATTTTAAAAAAGACCATTGTAATTACCTGCATTATCCTTACAACCGTGAGCTGTAAATATTATGGATTCACAGGAATTACTACAACTGCCAAAAGTTTTCAAGTAAACTTTTTTCCTAATAATGCACCTATTGTAGATCCCGGACTTGATAACCGTTTTAGAAATGCTCTTCAAGATTATATTGTAAACACTACAAACCTAGAGCTATTTACCAAGAATGCAGAACTTATCTACGAAGGTGAAATCACACAGTATAGCATTTCTCCAATGAGTGCAACAGCTAGTCAAACGGCAGCCCAAAACCGCCTTACTATTGGAGTTAAAGTGCGTTTCACAGACACACGTGACAGCGAAAAAGACTTTGAAAGAACATTTTCTTTTTATTACGATTACCCAGCTGCAACTCAACTAAACTCTATAAAAGAAACTGCATACGACGAAATTTTGGAGCGTATCACACAAGATATTACAAACGCATCTCTATCTAACTGGTAACTATTATGAATATTACAAAAGTTACTTATTTGCTACAGCATCCAGAAGCCATTACTTCTGAAGATACTGCTGCCTTAAATGCTTTTGTAAAAGAATATCCATATTTTCAAGCAGCAAGAGCACTGCAGCTTAAAGGATTATTTAATCAAGATAGCTTTCATTATAATAAAAGCTTAAAAATTACGGCCGCGTATACCACAGATAGAAGTCTACTTTTTGATTTTATCAATTCAAAAGTATTTCATCAAAATAAAGCATCTCAAAAAATTGCTAAGCATCAATCTAAATTAAATGATATTTCTGTTATTGCAGAAGAAGTAAGAGCCATAAAAGATGTTTTTAATGAAGATGACTACAAGAGCTCCAATAGTGTAATGGATCCTGAAATATTTCAGCCCAAAAAGAAGAATGAAGAACAACACAGAAAGGAAAAAGATGAAAATCTAGCATCGGAAACTGTCTTAAAAATAGGAAAACCACTAGATTTTAATAATGAACGTCATTCCTTTTCGGAGTGGTTACAACTTTCAAAACATCAACCTATTTCCCGTGAAGTTTCGGAGCCAGAAACTGAAAACAATTTAACCGAAGAGGAATCTTCTGAAATCAACAGAAGCCCAAACTTTGATTTAATAGATAGATTCCTAGAAAAGTCACCCAAGATTGTACCGTCAAAAGAAATTATCAACAATAAAAATTTGGCAAAAGAAGCTACAAGCGAAAAAAATCAATTAATGACAGAAACTTTAGCTCGGGTATATCTAGAACAAAAGAAGTATAAAAAAGCAATTCAAGCATATCAAATTTTAATTTTGAAATATCCGGAAAAAAGTAGTTTATTTGCAGACCAAATTAGCGCAATAAAAAAATTACAACAAAATAATTAATTCAAAATGAGCACTTATACATTATTTATCATAGGAATTTTAGTAGTGTGTTTCCTATTAGTACTAGTAGTTATGGTTCAAAACCCAAAAGGAGGCGGATTATCTTCAACTTTTGGCGGTAGTGCAAACACTATTGGTGGAGTAAAGAAGACTGGAGATTTCCTAGAAAAAAGTACATGGACTTTAGCATCTATATTAGTAGTTTTAATTTTACTAACTAACGCTACCATTCACACCTCTGGTGATGATGCAAAAATTCTGCAAAACAGAGACACCACTCCTTCTACAGAGCAAGCTGCTCCAGATTTACCTGATGCAGGTAACGCATCTGACAGTTTATAAGTAGAAAGAAAACTTATATATATTGAAAATGCCAGCTTATGACAAGCTGGCATTTTTTTTTGTTGTTTGACAGCTTCCATTAGCATGGCATAATTTCTGCCTAATTTGGAGCAATAAATCATTAAAAATTTAAATAAAAAGTATAAAAAATGGCTAACGTGAACATTAAACCACTTGCAGACAGAGTTCTTGTTGAACCTGCTGCGGCTGAAACTACCACTGCTTCAGGTATCATTATTCCTGATACAGCAAAAGAAAAACCACAAAAAGGAACTGTTGTTGCCGTAGGTCCTGGAACCAAAGATGAGCCAATAACGGTACAAGTTGGTGACACAGTTTTGTATGGTAAATATGCCGGAACTGAATTGAAATTTGACGGTACAGATTACTTAATGATGCGTGAAAGTGACATTTTAGCAATTATTTAAAAATCTTAAAAAGAACAAACAATGGCAAAAGAAATTAAATTTGATATTGAAGCTAGAGACGGACTAAGAAGAGGTGTAGACGCTTTGGCAAATGCTGTAAAAGTTACCTTAGGACCTAAAGGTCGTAATGTGATCATCAGTAAATCATTTGGAGCACCACACGTTACAAAAGATGGTGTTTCTGTTGCAAAAGAAATAGAATTAGAAGATGCTCTTGAAAATATGGGAGCACAAATGGTAAAAGAAGTTGCCTCTAAAACTAATGATCTTGCAGGTGACGGTACTACTACCGCTACTGTTTTAGCACAAGCCATCGTAAAAGAAGGTTTGAAAAACGTTGCTGCCGGTGCAAATCCAATGGATTTGAAAAGAGGTATTGATAAAGCGGTCGAAGCAATTGTTGCAGATCTTCAAAAACAAGCTCAAGAAGTTGGTGATAGTTCAGACAAGATTAAGCAAGTTGCAGCTATCTCTGCAAATAACGATGAAACTATTGGTGAATTAATTGCTACTGCTTTCAACAAAGTAGGAAAAGAAGGTGTTATCACGGTTGAAGAAGCGAAAGGTACCGATACGTATGTAGA
Source organism: Pustulibacterium marinum (assembly GCF_900116665.1). GTDB lineage: Bacteria > Bacteroidota > Bacteroidia > Flavobacteriales > Flavobacteriaceae > Pustulibacterium > Pustulibacterium marinum. The sequence goes on from NZ_FPBK01000005.1 coordinate 231,273, forward strand.
TGTGGTAGAAGGTATGCAATTTGACAGAGGATATCTTTCTCCTTATTTCGTTACAGATACTGATAAAATGGTTGCAGAATTAGACAACCCTTATATCTTACTTTTCGATAAGAAGATTTCTAACTTACAAGAAATCCTTCCTATTCTAGAGCCAGTAGCTCAGTCTGGGCGCCCACTTTTAATTATTGCTGAAGACGTAGATGGTCAAGCACTAGCTACTTTAGTGGTTAACAAATTAAGAGGTGGTTTAAAGATTGCTGCTGTAAAAGCTCCAGGTTTTGGAGATAGAAGAAAAGCAATGTTAGAGGATATCGCAATCCTTACAGGCGGAACTGTGATTTCAGAAGAAAGAGGATTTTCGTTAGAGAATGCTTCCTTAGATATGTTAGGCACCGCTGAAAACATCACAATTGATAAAGACAATACAACCATTGTGAATGGTAACGGTGATGCCGAAAACATAAAAGCTAGAGTTAATCAAATTAAATCTCAAATCGAAACAACCACTTCAGAATACGATAAAGAAAAACTTCAAGAACGCTTGGCTAAATTAGCTGGTGGTGTTGCGGTTCTTTATGTTGGTGCAGCTTCTGAAGTTGAAATGAAAGAGAAGAAAGACAGAGTTGACGATGCATTGCATGCAACTAGAGCCGCTGTAGAAGAAGGAATTGTTGCTGGTGGTGGTGTTGCCCTTGTGAGAGCAAAAAGTGCTTTAGCAAGCGTTGAACCAGCAAATCCAGACGAGGCAACAGGAGTTCAAATTGTTAATAGAGCTATTGAGTCTCCTTTAAGAACGATTGTTGAGAATGCAGGTGGTGAAGGCTCTGTGGTTATCGCAAAAGTTGTTGAAGGTGAGAAAGATTTTGGTTACGATGCCAAATCTGGTGAATACGTAGACATGCTTTCTGCAGGAATTATCGACCCTAAGAAAGTTACCAGAGTTGCTCTTGAAAACGCAGCCTCTGTTTCTGGAATGATCTTAACTACGGAATGTTCCTTAACTGACATTAAAGAAGACACTCCAGCTGCCCCTCCTATGGGTGGTGGTATGCCAGGTATGATGTAAAATCTAATTCTTTGGATATAAAAAAATCCCGTTCTGATCAGAACGGGATTTTTTTATGATTGCCTAAAATGAATTGCTTCATTATTCCAAACTACCTACAATTAATTTCCCATGGTAAGCTTCGCCATCTATTAAAGTATGTAGCTCGTTTATATTTCGATCGGTTATTTTCCCTGCTGAAATAATTTGAATTTTCCCATCAGCAATTTTAACTAAGTCTTTTAATATTTCACTCCCCTCGCTCGCAGTAGCACATCCGCCTGATGTTAGAACATGTGTTATTCCATCAATATTCATCAGTTGTTGGAGACCAGTTTTTAAATCGCTTAATTCATCAAACGCTTTATGAAATACCACATTCAAAGGTTTGGCAACCGCTACCAAACGTTCTAAATTCTCTGTATCAATTTCACCATCCTTGGTCAATACACCCAAAACAACACCGTCAATTCCCATCGATTTGAATTGCTCAATTTCGGTTTCCATTTCCAGAATTTCATCAAGGGTATACACAAAATCTCCACCTCTAGGCCTAATCATTACATGTATTGGGATGTCAAGTTTATGGACTACTTCTTTTGCAACGGCAATATCCGGAGTCAATCCATCCAAATCCAACCTACCACACAATTCAATTCTGTTTACATCATTTCGTTGAGCGTTGATGGCTTGTTGTAAGGTTTCTACACAGGCTTCTTTGATCATAAAGTGTATAGTTTAATTATTATATAGGTAATATAAAAAAACATACGCTTCTTCATAAGGTATCTAAACAAAAAAACTCCTCAATCTAAAAATAGACTGAGGAGTTTTAAAAAAGGCGGCGACATACTCTCCCACCGGATGGCAGTACCATCTGCGCTAATGGGCTTAACTACTCTGTTCGGAATGGTAAGAGGTGAGCCCCATTGCTATAACCACCTTAAATCTTTGGTCATTTACATAAATCTAATATTGTAACATACTGAGATAAAAAGATATTCTTATATATTCGATCCTTAAATCCTAAAGAGTGTGCTACCCCTTAAAAAAGGGGCAAGCGATGTACATAAGCCTACGGGTAATTAGTACTACTCGGCTATGACATTACTGCCTTTACACCTATAGCCTATCAACGTGGTCATCTCCCACGACCCTTTAAAGAAATCTCATCTTGTGGCGGGTTTCGCGCTTATATGCTTTCAGCGCTTATCCCATCCCAACATAGCTACTCTGCAATGCTCTTGGCAGAACAACAGATACACCAGAGGTTGGTCCAACTCGGTCCTCTCGTACTAGAGTCAGAGCCACGCAAATTTCTAACGCCCACAGTAGATAGAGACCGAACTGTCTCACGACGTTCTGAACCCAGCTCGCGTG
>NZ_FPBK01000004.1:0-32105 GCF_900116665.1 Pustulibacterium marinum
GCCTGCTCCGGGACGCTCAGTTTGCTGGCTCTGCCATCGCTTGTTACGACTTTTGATTTCGTTGAGCGCTTTGGTATTGGCACTTAGGGTTTGCTGTGCTTTGGTAGCCTTGTTGTTTTTGGCTTTTCGGTAGGTTTCTTTATCGCGTTTGCTGATGTGGCGTAGCTCACCTAAATAAGCCTCCAGCTCTTGTTGGGGTACTTTGAGTTCCAGACTGTCCATAGAGGCATTGGCTTTTACAGGAGCACTGTCAATGGCTTGGGTATGTCCGCTAACGAGTTGCTTGTCTACACACATTCCTACTACTTGGGTAAAAACCTCTTCAAAGAGACTTTCTGGGAAGAGTTGGCGTGTACGACTCATGGTAGAGTGCCACGGTAGGGGTTCGCCCAGGTTATAGCCCAGAAAGAATAAAATATCGAGTCGCATACTGCATACTTCAATGAGTTTACGATCTGAGGTAATATTTTCTAAATAGCCCACCAAACAGAGTTTAAAGAACACGATTGGGTCAATGCTTTTTTGACCACTAACGCCGTAATAGGGTTTGGTGAGTTTGTATAAATATTGAAGCTGTAATACCTGCTGTAATTTTCGATACAAATTGTTTTGAGGTACATGGTCACTGAGTAGAAACTGGGTAAACAATGCTTCTTGTACGATCTTTTTGCCTTGCATACAGTAAGATACGAAAAAAACAACGGTTGCACCTTAAAAAGGGTGGAGATTTTTTGCTAACTTGTGCAACAGGCACAATGTATAACCGCAATTACGGCGGATTCGACTACGTCCGAATCCACTCGGAATTGCTAACGTCAGTTCTTAACCGAAAATTATTAACTTTAAAACCGTAACTGACGGTTATACGAGACCGTTGCCCACAATTAAAAGAAAATCCTGTAAACATTATTATGATTAAAAAATATTTGACATTACTATTAATTTTTGGAGTGAATTCACTTTTCAGTCAAGAAAAAAAATGTAATTGTCTCAACGAACTTGATAATACTTCGAAATTAATCGAAAATGCTAAAAGCTACAAAGTGCAAATAAAAAAAGGCGGCAGAGAAATAGCTTTTAAAAAATGGAAAGAAGAAATAAAACAAGAAATAGTTAATGACAGTTTAAGCAACTATTTCTGCACAGGTTATTTACAAAAGTATATTTCGTTTATTAAAGATAGACATAACGAAGTTTATTCAATTCCAAATAATATATCCGAAAATGTACCTAACTACACAAAAAAAATCGATACCACACTAAATATAACAGATAAAATTTCTGGAATATATTATGCTGGAAGTGATGAAATTTTAGTTAAAAAAGAAAATGATAGTATTTGGTATGGGATTACTTTGAAGTCCAATTCTGATGAATGGACTAAAGGGAAAATTAGGTTAAGGATTAACAAAACCAAGAATGACAAATTTGAGCTTTTTGAGTTCTATAAAAATGGATTACTATATTATCAAAAAAACATAAAAATTGCGAATGGGAGAATAAATTCCACTTTTTGGAATAAACAAAACAATTATTATTTCAATAAAAATTTTGAAGAAAATTTCACTTTTAAATCCTTAAATCCTTCTTTTAATTATATAGGTATCAAAACATTGAGCAGAACCAATAGACTTATGAAAGAAGCGGATATTTTCTATGAAAATCATTTGGATAAATTGAACAAAGAAAATCTTATCATTGATTTAAGAAATAACGGTGGTGGCTCTATTAATCAAGCTAAACTATTATTAAAGGCATTGAGAAAAAATGATGAAATTGATCAGATTTATGTGTTAATTAACTTTAAAACTGCAAGTGCAGCAGAATTAACAACCTTGAAATTAAAAGAAGATAAGCGGACAATTATTGTTGGAGAAAATTCACGGGGAATGCTTGAATATGGATATGGCAATAATTCATTTTCTACAAAAACAGAGTGTTCAGAATTTAAAGTAGTTTTATCCACAAAACACACAAGCAAAAGACTTGGAAAATACGAATACATTGGAATAACACCTGACTTATTACTTAATAATAATTCGGACTGGATTGACCAAATAATAAATGGTAATAGTGAAAAGAAATAACTGCGTACAACAAAGATGGTAATTGTTGCACAACTCCTTGGTAAAAGTTGGAGGTTGGGTTACACAAGTCGCTTTTGAGCGACTTTTTTGTTTTTTAGCGGTAGTTGATTTTCTGGTTTTTCGGAAGGCTTACAAGCAGATTATGGGCTTTTAGGAAGGCTTTTATGGCCATTGTAAGCAGGCGTGTGTTTCCCTGATTACTATGGGCCTTTTTGGTGGTGTATTTTAGGTATTTTTTGAGATTATAGGCAATGGCTGCCATGAGCATACATTTGTTGGCTTACTGTATTGTATGCCTAGGGTATTGACTTTTGCCAGTCCCATAAACTGGGTAAGAATGCCAAAAACAGGTTCTACGGTACTAGAGCGTTTGGCTTTCATGTAGCGTCCTTGTTTACTTTGTACTCGTTTGATATTACGAAAGTATTCTTCCCGATAATAAGTGACACTAAACTTCTTTTCCTGTGCTTTTCCCAGGCAACAGCACTGTAATTGCTGTAGGCGACGGAAAAGACTTTGCCGCTCTTGGGCATAATTCGGTTTACACCATAGACGGAAAAGACTATTTGTTTGCTCATGGATATTCAATTCCGAAAAACGGAGAATCCAAACTTATTATTACTGAAATTAAGTGGGATGCCAAAGATTGGCCTGTGATTGATGTAGCAAAACGAATTACGGAGTAGCTTTGGTTGCTTGTACATAGTTGTTGGTTGTTAGGTTAAGCACAGTCGAAAACCAAAACTATTGGCTAGAAGATATTCAAAGAGATTCGAATTGTATCGTAAGAATTGAAGATTGTTAACAGTGTTCAGTAGCAGTTGGCAGAAAAATATAGAAAGACTTAAGATGATAAGACGTAAGACATACGATTTAAAATTTAAGGCTAATAGCCATAAGCTGACAGCTGTTAGCTTTATACCTTACTAAACAGTGTTCAGTTGCAGTTGGCGGAAATTTATAAAAAGACTTAAGACCATAAGACGTAAGACATACGATTTAAAATTTAAAGCTAATAGCCATAAGCTGACAGCTGTTAGCTTTATATCTTAGTAAACAGTGTTCAGTTGTGTTAGATAATCACAATACTGATAACTTTTTACTTTCAACTTTCAACCATATCAATTTCAAATAAGAAAACCGGAAACCTTCGCTACTCAATAGAAATGCGTAATTTTGCCCGAAATAGAGAACGGCATCATGCAACAGGAAGTACAGGAATTTATAACGGCGGTAACCGAAAGTATTCAAACCAAAACCCTTCACCGATTAACCATCAGTGGTAAAAAGCAAAAAAGCGAACCTTTGCAAAAAGTGATCATCAAATTGGTGCAGTTGAAAAACGGTGAGAAACTTTCGTTTGTGTATCGTTATAAAACACAAGACATCACCAAAAACTTTGATATTGAAGAAGGAATCTCCACCATCCTAGCGTTGTTTGACACCTTTGCCAATGCTGTTTTATTTACGCCTACGCGCGATCTTGAAATCCGTTTTGCGAAAAAGCGTATCATTTTAAAATCGCAAAAACCTACGTTTACCAGCGCTCCTACATTGTCTCACAATAAAAAGAAAAAGCGTTATATAGATACCAAAGGAAACGTGTATTTAACGGAACTGGGCGTTTTAGCTGCGAACGGACAAGTAAAAGCGAATATGCATGATAAATACCGACAGATTAATAAATTCATCGAGATTTTTGACAGTCTGTTGGAAGACACCCAACTTCCTAAAAACCTTACAGTTGCCGATATGGGATCGGGCAAAGGCTATTTAACCTTTGCGATGTATGATTATTTGAATCAGCACGAAGAATATACTCCGGAAGTTGTTGGCGTAGAGTTTAGAGAAGGTTTGGTTGCTACCTGCAACGCCATTGCCAAAAAAAGTAATTTTGAACAATTGCAGTTTGTGCAAGGGATGATTGAAACAGCCGACATTAATGCGGTAAACATTTTAATTGCCTTACACGCTTGTGACACCGCTACGGATGAAGCCTTGTATAAAGGCATCAACGCCAATGCCAACCTGATTGTAGTAGCGCCATGCTGCCATAAACAAATTAGAAAAGCATTTCATGTAGACCACGAATTTTCATCGTTCTTAAAACATGGTATTTTGGAAGAACGCCAGGCAGAATTGATCACCGATGCCATCCGAGCATTGATCTTGGAAGCGTATGGCTATAAAACCAAAGTGTTTGAATTTATTTCTAGTGAACACACTGCAAAGAACGTGATGATCACCGCACAAAAAACACAAGACATCACAACGCCTAATCCCGAAATTTTAGAGAAGATTACTTCCATTAAAAAGTTTTACGGAATCAAAGAACACCATTTAGAAAAACTGATGGGATTGGTCTAGTTAATTTTAAAATGACTAAATTTAATACATGGTAATTATTACAATCTTGATGCTAGTCTACATCTTATTAGCTATAACGATCACGGTTCTGGCGGTGCGGAATATTTTGAAGACGGAGTTTAAGCAACTTTTTATGAAGATATTCTGCATAATCTCTGTTATAATTTTTCCCGTCATTGGAGCACTTGTATATTTTCAATTTAAGAGAAGATTAGCGGGCTCAAAAAGGCGAACCTTTCAACTTAAAACGTATAGAGCATCGAATTTTTCAAGTTCCTTATAAATTATAAAAAATCCGAAGTAAATAGATTACTTCGGATTTTTTGTATCAACTCAACACAATTTAATGCATTTCTACCTCTTGGCTTGCATTTGTTAATTTTACAACTTCTTCTGAAGTTAATTCTAACTCTGCCGCTTCTCTAAAAGCTTTTAAATGACTACTTTTTGTAGCACTGGCAATTGGCGTAACATTCGGTTGTGCTATGAGCCATGCCAACGAAACCGCTGCTTGGGTAGTATTGTGAGCTTCCGCAACTTCATCTAGCGCAGTTAATATATGTTGACCTTTTTCATTTAAATATTTTTTGATGCCACTACCGCGGACACTCTTATTTAAATCGGATTCATTTCTATATTTTCCACTCAAAAAACCACTGGCTAGTGAATAATAACTCACCACAGCTAAGTTATATTCGTTTACCAAATCGGCGTATTTTTCATCGTACGCTTCATGATCGTAGAGGTTGTATTCCGGTTGAAATATTTCGTATGCCGGCCAACCATTTTGTTTACTCAATTCTATACTTTGTTTTAAACGTTCTGGAGACATGTTTGAAGCTCCAATATTTTTCACTTTTCCTTCCTTAACCAACGTATTGTGAGCTGCCAATGTTTCTTCGATTGGGCTGCCTTCTACATCTGTATGTGTAAAATACACATCAACGTACTCTGTCTGTAAACGTTTCAATGAATTTTCTGCAGCTTTCAGTATGTAATCATGAGAAATGTTTTTCCCATCGCCCATATCCATACCTGCTTTTGTGGCTAAAATGACTTTATCTCTTTTACCAGATTGCTTCAACCAATCTCCAATAATGTTCTCTGACTCCCCTCCTACGTTTCCATCATTCCATCTGGAATAAACGTCAGCAGTATCAATCATATTAAATCCTAAGTCTACAAATTCATCTAGAATTTTGAAGGATTCCTTTTTATTAAGTGTCCATCCAAAAACATTTCCACCAAAAACGATGGGTGCAGTTTCCAATCCTGTGTTTCCTAAAACTATCTTTTTCATAATCTTTTCATTTTGATTGATATTAAAGTTACAAAGTCAAACCATAAAAAAACCGCCTATTTAGGCGGTTTAGTATTACTTTAACCCATAGTGTAAACTATAGTTAATAAGCGTTGTTGCTCTTATTTTTGTCTTTTAATCAAGAACGCATTTTCTGCTTTCGTAAAACCAACTTTGGGATAATATTCCATAGCTGACGGTGCTGAGAGTAATAGCAAAGTGGTTTCCTCTCCTATTTCCTTTTGAGTAAATGAAATAAGTTTTCGTCCGATTCCTAAATGTTGGTAATCGCCGTGTACCGCCAAATCTGATAAATAACAGCTATAACAAAAGTCGGTCATTGACCTTGAAATACCTACTAACTTATCCTCTTCCCAAGCTGTAATCACCAGGTTACTATTCGCATACATTTTTTTGATACGCTCAACATCATGTGTTGGTCTGTTAATTCCGGATGAATTATAGACTTCAATAATGGCTTTCACATCGGGAATTACATTTAATTTATAAACAATTGACTCCATCTGGATTATAATTTAAATGTGTCATTTGTTGTATCAGCATCCATAAATATTTCATGCTCCAAGGTAATTTCAGCAACATCTTTTACATCTAATTCAATGGTAGCTTTCTTTAGATTCGATTCCCAAATGGCCGGTGTTTGGTGAAATTCTGTTGTAGTTCCATCTGTATGTTTTACCACCAAAGTTACAGGAGCAGGCATTCCTCCTACATTCTCCAAAGTAACGGTTACTTTTTTCTTTTTTGCTTCCACTTTGGTTACGGCAATATCAATATAATGATTACTGAAATACCAACTGTCCCAAAACCAATTCATATTCTTTCCGGTAAGGTCGTTGAAGGAATAGAAAAAATCCCACGGCATGGGGTGTTTCCCGTTCCAACGCTCCATATATCCTTTAAGTGTTTTACTGAATACTTCATCGCCCAAATAATCTTTCATAGCCAAATAGCCAATTGCCGCTTTCCCGTATTCATTCACGCCCATGGCCGTTCCGCTTAAAATATTGGATGGCGTAATGATTGGCATATCTTCTTCCATATTGGCATCGCTTGCCCATCGTTGAACTCTAAAGCGTTTGAAGTTTTCAGTCGCTTTTTCTTTTCCTAAATCGTGAATTCCAATCAAATATTCTAAGGCAGTTGCCCAACCTTCATCCATAAAACCCCAACGCGTTTCATTGATACCCATGTAGAAAGGAAAATACGTATGTGCTATTTCGTGCTCCACTACAAATCGCGTAAATTCTGCAGTTGGGAACGAACTATCGTTCACCATCATAGGATATTCCATATCGGCAAAACCACGAACAATGGTAGATTTTGAAAACGGATACGGCACTCCCGGATAATTATTGGAAAACCAGGCAAGCGCATCTTTTCCGTAGGTTACCATTTCTTGAAAATCTTTGGATTTTTCGTCGTATGCTGCTTGAACACTAGCTCTTCTTCCTGTTTTATTATCTACTACCACACTACCAGCATCCCAATTGTAATGATCGCTCACAGCAATGGCTACATCGGTAATGTTTTCCGTTTTCCATTTCCACGTATTGGTTTCATTCTGTGCAGTAACCTTTTTAGCGGTCAATTCTTCTTGATGTGCAATTTCCATTACTTCATCACTCGTCATGGATTTCTTTAACTTTTCAGCATATTTCGGCATTAAAACTTCCTCCGTATTTTGCAAATCTCCTGTTGCCCAAACGATATAATCTTTTGGAACAGTTACCGAAAATGAATAATCATTAAAGTCATTATAAAATTCCTGTGCACCTGTAAACGTCATCGTATCCCATCCGCGGTAATCATCGTACACAGCTACTCGAGGATAGAAATACGCTAAGAAAAATGTAGTACTGTCAATGGCACCTTCTCGCCCACTTTGAACCGACATATCAAAATGCCAATTGATCTTCAATTCTACCGAAGCATTTGGCATTAAAGGTTTTAAAAGATGCATTTGTTTGTTGGTAGAAGAATTAGCTTTCCATTCTTGCTCGGTTCCATTTTCGGTGTAGCTGTCAATATGCATTCCAGAGGTTAAATAGTCTTCTGAAGCAATTCCCTGACGTGCAGCACCAGGTTTGTGATTGTTCAAATATAATTTGAAGTTTAAAAAACTTAGGGTGTCTTTGCTATTATTGGTGTAGGTAATAGTTTCCGTACCATGAACGGTTCTGTTTGGTGGATCCAAGGTCAGTTGCATATCGTACACTCCTTTGTTTTGCCAATAAGCACTACCCGGAGCTCCAGTTTTACTTCGTGTATTATTTTGATAAGCCTGTTTTACATCGCGCGGAATGTATAACTCCTGAGCAGAAGAAAGTGAAAATCCTATGCAAATCAGCGCAACTGAAAGATACTTTTGAAACATGGTTGTTGTTTTTAGTTATTGTGAAAAGACAAGGTACTAAGCCCGCACATGACATGAATAAATGTTAAGAAAATTTTAAGGAAATACCGAACTCTTTGCTATTTTCACATCATCTAATTTTACACGTTGAGACATGTTCAAAAGAAAAACCTATATTATTGGAACACTCCTATTTTTTGTCATTGAAGTGCTTATTGCAAGTTTCTTTCACGACCGTTTTATAAGACCCATTTTTGGTGATTATTTGGTAGTTTTTCTAGTTTACTGCTTTGTTCAATCTTTTTTAGTATCGAAAAAATATGGCTGGGTAAGTTTTGCGGTTTTGCTTTTCGCTTATTTGATAGAAATTCTACAATATATCAATCTCATTGAGCTTTTGGGAATGCAACATACCACATTTACCAGACTTACATTAGGTTCATCCTTTGAATGGGCAGATATGTTGGCTTACACTTTAGGCGTTGGCACCCTCTATTTGATAGAATATCTTACAGATAGAAAACAAAAGCAGTCAAAAAATGATATTTTATCATAACCAGATATTTTTAGTATTTTCGCACTAAAATAGAACCCTGTGAAGCATTTTATTTGTACCCTTTTTGTTTTAATTGGTTTTGGATTTCAGCAAATTCAATCACAAACCATAGAGAATTTTGTGGAGTTGGATCCTACTGCATTTGTTGTAGGAACCCTAGATTCTCCAAGACTTAAAGTGAGTAAAGCTTCTCCCTATCATGGATTTCTTACTGGTTTTTCGTGTAGCCAGCAATATCTAAAGCCCTATTTTATGGAAGCTTTGGAAAGTATTGATGGACTTTCTACGGATTCTTTACAAATTGTTCAAAAATATGCTTCAGACCAATTTCTTATGTCAGAGTCTTACGCTAACTATTTTAATCAATACTTTATCTTTCAGTCTTTTTCAAAATTAAATGGTCAGTTTAAAAAGGAGCAATTGGAAAAAGGCTATGCAGACCTTTCCAAGTTTACAACCTTGCTTGAAAAAAAATCATTTTTAATTGGTTTTACTATTTCGAAAGGAACGCTGCTCGCAAAAAATGTTTATCGAATTCCCGTTAATTACAACATCCCATTTAAGGAAAAAATATTTCAATTGGCGAAAAGCATTGGCTATAAGACGGAATATGATCCTATTGGAAATATTGTATTTACGGTGACTGAAGAAGACTATAACGAATACTTGACGAAAGCATTAAAAGAAAAAATTCGATTCGAAAAAAACTGTCAATAACCCAATTAGGCTGAAAGCTGTGTAAGCACGGAAAACATAAAAGCATTACATGTGGGTATGTTCACGGCACCGGCTTTCATACTATTAAAATTTTGAATAAACGGACTTTGCTCTTTCAATTCATCGTCCATTTCAGCTGTCATTTCCTTAAAGCTTTGGGTAGTAACTTCAAGATGAAATTGTAATCCCATCACTTTATTTTGATATAAAAAACCTTGATTTTCACACCCTTGAGAACTGGCTAATGTTACAGCATCTTGAGGAATTTCGAAGGTATCTCCATGCCAATGAAACACATACATTTTCTTTGGTAGACGCGCTAAGAAAGTTTCTTTATGCGCTCTTTCTGAAAATTGAATGGGATACCAACCTATTTCTTTATACCGGTTTCGTTTAACTTTCGCTCCCAAAACATCAGCAATGAGCTGAGCGCCTAAACAAATTCCCAGTACGCGTTTTCCTTTTTCTATAGCTTGTTTTATGAATAGCTTTTCTGCCACTAACCAAGGATGTTTTTCATGATCATAAATATTCATAGCACCTCCCATTATGATCAGCAGATCAAAACTATCTATATCTGGTAGTGATTCTTGCTTGTAGAAGTGGGTAGAACTTACGGTGTATTGGTTGGCATCTATCCAATTTTGAATACAGCCTAAACCTTCAAAAGCTTCGTGCTGAAAATAATGTATATGCATGAAGAAATATTAAAATGTTGGGGAATTCTATTCGCTATCTAAAAACGGAAAGGTACTCAGAAGCATCTACCAAATCAAAAAAAACGTAGACAGATTTTAAGTCTGAAGTAATTTTATAACCATTCGATATCTAAACCTGTTTTTTGCTTGAAAGTTTTGAACTCATCCGGTGTCATAAATCCCATAACAAAATCATGACCTCCAGTTGCATAACTAGTATATTTTCCTTTGGTTTTATACTTTTTAGCAAGTTCTTTTACCTTGTGAAAGATGATACGGTCTGTAAGGTATCTTTTTTTATCAAGACTCCATTGATAAGAATCTCCGTTGCATTCAAAAATTATAGCCGTTTCATGCTCGTCTGACTCAACACATTTAATATTAGACAATTGAATCTCTTTATTACTTATTCTACTCATTGCTCTTAATACAAAAGAATGTGAAGCTACGTCCTTTAGCTCTTCTAAGTCAAAATCCCAACAATTATTGGAAAATGGTTGCTCAAATTTTTCATCTGCATATTGTCCAAAAGTTATGTATAACAGCTCGTAAGGATGTTCTTCATACTCTTTTAAACCACCATCCCAAATATCTAAATCAACCTTAGTTACGCTATAATTTAATCTAAATCCAATTTCATGAAAAACCTCTAATTGTTCTTCAAATGTAAGAGATTCTTCGTTATTTATTCCATTACCAAACTGATTCAATAATGTCTTTAAAAATTTCATATTATCAATCCGTCATTAGTTTTCTTTACTAAAGAATACTAAAAATACCTACGTTTGTGGGGGTAAATTTAGACAAACTTAGTATTATAATGACCGAAGGTAAACACAGAAAAATTTTATAGCACTAGGCGTTAGTGTGAAATTTTAATCAAATAGTTATCAATTTTTTAAAAATATTGTTAATTCATAAAATAACTTACACTATTCTTAGTTACAATTTTCAATAACCTCTCTTAAAATTTCTGGAGATAATGGTTTGTAGAGATAGCCATTTAGAACATCATACATATTTGATTTCTCTATATCAGTTGGATCAACTGAAGAAGATACAATATATATATTCAAAGCTTTGATACTTAATTCCTTTAATGCTTCTAAAAATTCCCAACCATTCATTTTGGGCATATTGATATCTAGAAGTGTGAGATCTGGAAACTGCTGCTCATTATTTTTCAAATTTTTAAAATAAGTTAGAGCTTCTTCACCATTTTTAAAAGTAATAACCTCTTCTGCTAAATTTAAAAATGAAATCATCTTCTCTGCAGTAAATAAAAATATACTGCTGTCATCTACAATACAAATTGATTTTAACATAATTACTTTCTGAAATATATACTAAAACATGTTCCTTGATTTGGACTACTACTTACCGTTATTTTGTGTTGATACGCTGCTAGTTGACTTTTAATTAGAAACAGGCCAATTCCTCTCGCCTCTTCATGAGGATGAAACGTTTGATACATTTTAAAAATCTTGTTAGCATTTTTAACCATATCTATTCCCAAGCCATTGTCTGCAATATGTAAAACATAGTAAAGATCGTGTACTTCTTTAGAGATGGTTAGCTCTAATTTTCTTACGGGTGATTTATATTTGATGGCGTTATCTATAATCTGAAACAAAACATTTTCTAGATAATCTTTTTTAAAATTGATACGCATATCACAGTAATCAAACAATTCAAATTGATCGTCTTCTAGCCTTTCTTCCAACTTAAAACGCTGTACAGCTTGCTCCAAATATTCATACACTAACAAACTTTCTGAATTTTTATCCTGTTCATTATAAATAAGCGTTACTTCATTAAGATCTTTAATTGTTTTACTTAAATTGGATACCGCTTGCGATAACATAGGATAGTATGGGTCTTTTGCACCCTGGGTTTGTTCTAAATTGATCAACTTAATTAACATTTCCATATCACTTGTATGCGATCTTAATTGATGGGAAACAATTTGAGCAAAATTAAGCATACGTTGGTTTTGATCTTTCGCCACACGCATGATAGAAGACAACTTTAACTCTGTCTCTTTTTTAGAAGTAACATCTACTATTTGCGATAAGAAATATATGGGATCTCCGTTAGAATCTATGACCAAGGATATGGAAACAATGGCCCAAATTATACTACCAGATTTATGCAGGTATCTTTTTTCAATGGTTTTATGGTAATACGCTCCGTCTTTCATCCCGTTAACTACACTAAGTGTCTTCTTTATATCATCAGGATGCGTCAATTCACCAATATTAAAACCTTTTGTTTCTTCTTCACTATAACCAAAAAGATCTATAAAACTAAAGTTAGCTCGAAGAATATCTCCTGTTAACGAAAGCTGAACAATGGCCGATGCCGCATATTCAAACATATTTCTAAACAGCGTTTCTTGTTCTTTTAGGCGATAGTAGTTACTAGTAAGCGAATCTATATCTTGTACCAACCCATATGCTCTAATGCATTTGCCGTTTTCTATGACAGGAATTGCAATGGTTCTTATCCATTTTTCGTGCCCTTTATGGGTTGTTAATTTTAATCGAATGTCAAAATCCTTTCCTTCCTTTAATAAAGCTAACTTTTCTTGTAATAAGATACGATCTTTCTCATTTTTATAAAAGTGAAATACTTTATCAAAATCTCGTTCATAATTTTTAGGGACTTCATATATTTCTTTGGTTACTTGACTCCAATATATATCTTTTGTAATTAGATTTACTTCCCAAATTCCTATTTTGGCGAGTTTATTAGCTTGTTTTTGAAGACTTAAATAATCATCAAAGAAATGAACTTTCGCTTGTTTTTGTAGAAATGCAATGAAACGAATAGGATTTTTTTCCTTATCTCTAATGACAATACCTGTACATTTAATCCAAAAAACGTCTCCCTGTTTTCCGGTTAATTGAATAATATTTTCATAGAGAGATTGGTTTGAAAGATTTTGCAAAAACTCTAACATTTGAGACACATCGCTCTTTGCAAACATCTGTTGCCAAAAAAGCGTAGATCTCAGCTTTATTTCTTGGTCTGAATACCCCAATTTTTTATAAAACTCTAGGGTCATCCAACTATCAGTGGGCTTTGTAAGGTTCCATATCCACTGGCCATCGTAGTTATTGGGGGCAACTTCCTGAAACTTAGATATAAAAGAATAGGAACGCAGTTCTTGTTCTAAATAGGTCATTATGTAAGGGAAAACTTGGGATAGTAAACCTACTTAAAAAACTTTTTGTTTACAAAAAAAGCGATGAAGTAACATTATTTTCATCGCTTTTTATAGATTTTTAACTCCATTGACTAGTCGTTCTGTTTTTGCAACAAATCAGGAAAACCATTTGGAGTCCACTTTATGGCTCTTGCTCTTGTAGCTCTGTTAGGATCTAATAATTCTGCTCCTTCTATTTCTTTGTAATCTCTGGCGTGGTAAATCATAATGGTTTCTTTTCCATCTTCAGAAGTTGTAAATGAATTATGTCCTGGACCAAAACGTTTATAATCTTCATTACTAAAGAAAACCGGCCCTGGAGATTTATTCCAGTTCTTTTCATCTAAAAGTGCAGCTTTTGCATCTATCCATAAAAGACCTATACAATAATTATCATTGGTTGCACTGGCAGAATAGCTTACAAATATTTTTCCATTTTTCTTTAAAACCGCAGGTCCTTCATTTACATGATATTTTACGCGTTCCCAATCAAGCTCTGGTCTTGTTATAACAATCTCTGGTCCTTTAAGTGTTGTAGGATTCTTCATTTCGGCCATTTTTAACGCAGTACCCGACATACCTTCTAAGTTCTGAGCCCAAATCAAATAGCGTTTTCCTTCGTGCTCAAAGGTGGTGGCGTCTAACGAAAAAGAATCATAATCTGTTTTTATTTGCCCTTCTTCTTTCCATGCTCCTTTCATAGGATCTTCTGAATCATTTGAAAGTACCCACATGCGTATTTTCCAAATATCCTCTGCTTCTCCTGCAGCAAAATAAATGTACCACTTTCCGTCAATTCTGTGTAGCTCTGGAGCCCAAATATGATGTCCCATCACACCAGTTGTATGCTTTTCCCAAATCGTTTTTTCTTCAGCGGATTTAAGACCATTAATAGTTTTAGCCTTTCTCAATATTATGCGATCATAATCTGGTACAGTTGCTATAAAAAAATAATTACCGTCTTTTGCTTTGTACACCCAAGGATCGGCACGTTGCTCCGCTATAGGATTATCAAAAGTAGTAGATTGTGCATAAGAATGTAGACCTGTGATTAATAACACTACAAGCCAAAAATGTTTTAAATGTTTCATGTTTGTTCTTCTTGAAAACTTAATAAGTGTAAATATAACATTTTTTAAAACCAACACAACTCCAACGTTATACTTTGTGTAACAACATTTAAAAAACAAACAAAAAAACTGGTTAATAAACTGATATATAGATAAATGAAATTTTAAAAGTAAACAAAACAATACATAAAGTAAATAAAACTTGACATTTTAATTATTTGAACTATATTTGTCAAATAAACTTTACATCAATCTTAAAATTAAAAAAAGTATGAATGCACACACCCAAAAGGCTAAAAAGAGAACCATTATATTGGCCATCTGGACCGCTGCTTGGTTAATTAGCCTTGCCTTTGTTAGTTTTTCTTCCGAATTAAATTTAGAAAGCCATATGTTAACCTTGGCTGCTACACTAGTAAATCTTATAATAGGGTTAGGAATGATCTGGGCAAACCGCAATTACATTAAAAATTTAGATGAATTACAGAAAAAAATTCAACTGGATGCTATGGCAGCTACATTAGGTATTGCCGTGGTTGTTGGTCTTAGTTATTCTTTGCTAGACATTAACAACATTATTCCTTTTGATGCAGAAATCAGTCACCTAGTGTTTTTAATAGGAATTACGTATGCTGTAGGAATTGCCATAGGCGCAAAAAAGTATCAATGAAAAATAGAATCAAAGTTTTACGTGCCGAGCAAAACATGACTCAGGCCGATTTGGCAAATCATGTAGAAGTTTCAAGGCAAACCATCAATGCCATAGAAAAGGGAAAATTTGATCCTAGTTTACCTTTAGCTTTTAAAATTGCTAAACTTTTTGAACGAACGATCGAGGAGATTTTTATAGATGAATCACTTTAAAAGAGTCGCTTTTGGAACACAGAAGATGAAACGTGTTTCAAAAGCTTCTTTTACAAGCTACAACAATTTTTGAGTGCTTCTCTATTTTTTTGTTTTCCGGGAGCTAAATTCACTTTACAGTAACTGGTATGGTATTTATGACAATTTAAAAAATCTTCATTCAATGCCTGCCATTGCGGATCGGTAAAGTATTTATTAAAAATCACTTCCCACTCTTTTCTTAGCGCAGAATTACGTGTTAGAAAATCTTCCGTGCCTAAATGAAATAAATCCGCATCACAAATAATTTGCTCTAAAAGATCGGTAGGCTGTTGTGGCATTTGAGTAGCTTTGATAATTCGTTCAACCTCTTGAATATATTTTTCCGGATAAGCAATTCCTTCCAAATAGGTTCTAGCCATATTGGCACTAAAAATTTCGTGCCCTTTATAAGTTTTTATATGTCCAACGTCATGAAACAACGCTGCCAACATTAAAAACTCCATTTGTTTAGGAGCCACTTGTTCATGTGCTCCTATTACTTTTACATTTTCATACACTTGTAGGGTATGTTCTACATTATGAAAACACAAACTATCTGCAATGTTTTCCTTTAACAATTGCAAGCAATAATTTTTGGTATGTGCAATAAGATTGTTCATCATCTTTTACTCAAATTTTACTATATACTAGCGTAAAGTTTTTTCGATACTTATGTTTTTCTAATGTATACTAACAAATTTAAAACAAATTTATTATGCTTTTCTTAGAATTCACTTAAGTTTTCCTCAGTATCAAAGCATTAAAAAAACTCATAAATGAACTAAAAAGCTTTCCTTACTCACTCAAACTTGCATTTCACTCATTCAAACTTCTTTTTATACGTTATAGACAGTACATTTATAGCAAATATTGAAGCTATGAATGTAAAAACTACTTGCTTTTTATTCTTTCTTTTTGTCTTTGTTCAACTCCATGCACAAAAGGGCATTATTTCCGGAGTACTAACTGATGATGAAGGATTGCCACTTCCTGGAGTTACCATCCAAATTAAAGGCACTGATAAAGGAACACAAACCGATTTTGATGGTATCTACAGCATTGATTGTAAAGTTGGCGATGTATTGATCATCACTTTTGTGGGAATGAAAACAAAAGAAGTCACTGTTACTCCTCAAATGTTCCAGAAAGCTACGGCCAAACAACCCAATACTTTTGTTGAGCAAATTTACTCCGATGCGTATACGGAAGCAATTAAGCGCAATAGTGATACACTTGCCACCGCAACCCAAACCAAGAAATGGCTTCCATACGAAGGTATCATCTACAACTCCTACAATATGTCTAACATTAAAAAAGTAAAAGTTGAAGATACGCTGGTTTCTATTCAAACTTATGACAAAACTATTTATTATCAAATTACTTACAATGGTACCGTTTCATGGCGCTTTGCCGATAAAAATACACAACCTGCTTTACAAAATACGTATGTTCAGGGAAGACCTGCAAATGGTAGTTATACATATTTTGGCCCCGAAATGAATGAATTATTTTCCTTTGGACCAGAGCTAAATAATTTCAATAGTAATGAAAATGGAGTAATCCTAAATCCTGCTGATAATTCCATATTAGAAACCACAAAACTCATTCGGAATCAAATAGGATTAGAAGTTTCAAACAGAAAACATCAATTACAAACAGCCTTTACTCATCATAGCTTTAGAGACATTTTTGATACTGAAAAAGGATATCAATTTCAAACCAATCTCAAATATACTTTTGACAACAATACCAGTGCTTTTCTAAAAACCTCATCCAAACAAGTAGCGCAACCCGATATCAATGGACTATACAGCAACGTGTTAAGATCGGCTTATACGACACCGATTAATTTTCAAAACGAAAACGGCTACGTAAATTCAGATAATACCCAACGCAGTTTTAGTCCGGCTAATATGAACAATCCCTATTGGTTGCTCAACCAGAATGAAAACCAACAAAAGGTACGTAATCTCCTAACAAGCATTACTACAAAACAATATTTTGGAGATTTCTACCTCAATGGAGGCATTAGTTTTCTAAAAGATACAGATCGTATGCAGTATGCGTTACCCAAAAACACTGTTGGCTTTTCGAATGGTTATCGAAGTGAAAAGCATTTGGAAAATTCAGCTTTGGAAGCACATGTTGCAACAACTTTTGAACCCGAAATTTACAATGCTGACATCTATCCCAAATTTACTGCAACCGCCAATTACAGCTACCAAAAGTTCGATTATCATCTATTAGAACAAACGGGTTTTGAAAATCTTCAATTTACAAATCCGGAGAGCGAAACACTTAGCAATCGCAACTTACATCAGCATTTATTACGCTATAGTTTGGAGGCATTTGCAGAAGTTGATAATTGGGGTAGCATTTCTCTTAAAAACAACGCCGTGTATAGTTCGCTTCAACAAAGTGAGTTCTTTTTACCTGCTGTTGGTATCAAAATCAGACTGAACAATCTTTTAGACTTTAGTTATAGTGATTTTTGTAACTCCTTAAACCTTACTTTCAATTATGCTAAAGATGCCAACGAAATGCCGTTGTATTACAGCAATACCAGTCATAATTCGTTACGCCTTCTTCCTGAAGAAGCGTACAACTATACTACCAATAATGATCTTTTTGCTTCAAAAAACCTCAACTTTGAAACCGGAAAACATTTTGATATAGGTACCGAAGCGTATTTCTTCAACAACAAAGTAACTTTAACTTTTAATTATTTCAATGACAGAAGTGAACATACCATCCTTCCTGTTTGGGATACCAATGCCTTCCTACTGCAAAATGCAGCAGACATTCATACCACAGGAATTGATATTTCGGCAGGAATCCATCCGTATTATCATAATGATTTTGGATTTGGCTCAACTATCCATTTCAATACCTACCGAGCTACGGTAAGTAAATTACACACCAACGCTACTGCCCTACCCGTGGCTGGTTTTGTGAATGTGAATAAACAATTGATTGTGGGAGAACAAACCGGCACTATTGTAGGAAGTGCGTTTGAACGTGATGCTGCTGGCAATAAAATTATAGGTGCAGATGGTTTTCCTTTAGTTGCTGAAGAATCCAAAATCATAGGAAATACCACTCCAGATTTTACCATGGGCTTTGAAAATACCTTTCATTACAAAAAGCTGAACTTACTCTTTGTAATCGACTGGCAGCAAGGTGGCGATGTTTGGAATGGTACGGAGAGTGTTTTGAATTACTACGGGCGCTCAGCAACTTCAGCAAACCAAAGAACTATTACCAATTATGTGTTTGAGGGTGTTACCCAAACCGGAATGCCCAACACTACCGCAGTAGCTTTTGCCGATCCTAACTCTTCTGTAAATTCCAACCGTTGGGTTCGATATGGCTATAGCGGCGTTGCGGAAGAAGCTATTTCTAGTGCTACCTATATCAATTTAAAAAGCATACAACTCTCCTATGATTTTGCAACTAATCATAACCATACTTTTTTCAGACAACTGGAAGTGGCCTTGTATGCCGAAAACTTATTTTGCTATACCCAAACCAAAGGAATTTCTCCGTATGCTTCGCTTTTCAATTCACAAGCTGGTAACGGATTGCATTATTTCAATATGCCTTTGATGAAAGAAATCGGGCTTAAAGTCAACATCAAAATCTAAGCTATGAAAATCAAACACCTACTCTATACCGTTGCTATGTTCTGTTTGTTCGCTTTTCAAGGTAGCGAGCAACAACCAGCACCTAGTTATCTGGAAAAGATTTATGCACAAACAGACAGACCGCTATACTTTCCGGGAGAAACCATTTGGTACAAAGCTTATGTAACCAAAGCAGATGGCACGCCACAAAACCTGGGAAAATATGTCTATGCGCAACTCATTTCTCCTAAAGGAACCATTGCTAAAAATGCCATTCTAGATTTGAAAGATGGTTATGCCTATGGCGATTTTACGATTGCTACCGATTGGGTTGGCGGTTTATACAAAATACGTTTCTATACCAATTGGATGAAAAACTATGGAGAAGAAGCCTATTTTGAAAAGGAAATCGTGGTTCAAAAAGTCAATACGCCAAATCTGTTATTGAAGTTAGAATTTGATAAAAAAGCCTACGGAAAAGGTGCTTCGGTTATTGCTGATTTTGAGGTGAAAGATTTAAAAAATCAACCGTTGGCTGCTACAGCTTTTAAGTATACGGTTTCTATTGGCGGACAAAAATTAGAAACCAATTCTGCCACTACGAATACAATAGGAAAACATGCCATTCAATTTCAACTACCCGATTCCTTAAACACTACCGATGCTTTGATCAATGTGTTAGTCCCGTATGAAGGCAGTTACGAATCTATTGCGCGCAGTATTCCTGTAACTTTAAACCACATTGATCTTCAGTTTTTACCCGAAGCCGGACAAGCCATTGTGGGCTTTGAACATCCTTTTGCTTTTAAAGCATTGAATGAATTTGGTAAACCTGCGGATGTTTCCGGAGAAATTATAAACGATCAAAACGAAGTGGTAACTACCTTTGAAAGTTTTCATGATGGTATGGGAAGCGTTGCTTTTACACCTAAAAACTCCAATTATTATGCACGTATTACAGCTCCTTTTGTTTCTGACTCTTTAATTGCTATTCCGAATATTCTAACGAGTGGCACTACATTTTCGGTTACCGAAACCAATGCTGCTTACAAGGTACACGTACAATCCTCTTTGCTGAAAGAAGTTAGTGTAACGCTACAATCAGCACATCAAAAAATAGGAACAACGGGTATCATTCCTATCAAAAACCAAAAAGGAACGTATCAAATTCTAAAAGAATCCTTACCAGTAGGCATTGTTTCGGTTCAAGTGAAATCAGGATATACGCTTTTGGCAGAACGCTTGCTATTTACAAATCCAAAACGACAATTAAAAGTTTCGGTTGACTTGGATAAAGAAGTCTATCAAACCAGAGAGCGGGTAAAAGTAAAACTAACCACAACAGATGCCAATGATAATCCAATTCCGGCAAACCTTTCAGTAAGTGTGGCCGACAATAAATTGGTCAACTTTGCCGATGATAAACAAGACCATATTCTTTCTTCGTTATTGTTATCGTCTGAATTAAAAGGAAAAATCCATAAGCCTACTTTTTATTTTGATGCTAAAGAACCCAAAGCCATCCAGGCGTTAGACTATGTAATGTTAACCCACGGCTGGCGTTCGTACATCTCCAATTCTATTACTCCAGAAAACGCCGCCTACAGTCATGATACCAATGCGGTACAATTTGGTGTGGTCACCGATACAGCCGGACAAGGCATTGCGAGTCATTTACTGTTATTTGATACGTATGCGAATGAAGTTCGCGTATTTGATACTGATGAAAAAGGGAATTTCAAATTTGAACACACCCGAAATACCGACCTTATTTTAATGGCGTATACCGAAGAAAACACCCTTCTAAAAATACAAAATGGAGCATTCTTAGGCTCAAAAACCGACTATTGGAACGGAACAACTTTAGCAGACACCACCAAACGAGATTTTACCGCTGATAAAATTTACAAACCCAAAACAACAACCATTCAAGAAAATGTTACTTCTATGAATGACTTAAAAGGTACTGCTGCCGCGCTAGCGCTCCAAGCAGATGCCAGTAATCTTGAGGAAGTGGTGGTAGTTGGGTATGGTACTGTTAAAAAAGAATGCGTAAACGGATCGGTTCAATACATTAGAAGTGATGAACTTTCCTCCGGAAATGAAACTGCTTTGCAGGCTTTACAGGGTAATGTAGCAGGTGTACAAATAACCCAAGCAAATAGCGAGCAAAAACCAGCAGCTAACGTGTCTATTCGTGGAATGGCTTCTGTGAGTGGTAATAGTCAGCCACTCTTTGTGATCGATGGTGTTCCGTATGATGGGAATACTTTGAACAATGGCTATTTTCAACAATTAAACGCCAATAATATTGATAACATTACCATTGTAAAAGGAGCTGCTGCTGCTACGTTGTATGGTTCCAGGGGAAGTAATGGCGTAATTGTGATGACTACTAAAGACAATTCCTATCATCACTATTATCAAAAATCGTTTCCTAAAAAGAAAGATTTCAAATTTGCTACAGAACTCTACTATTCCAGTGCGCCTAGCACTACACAACCTAAAATGTTTTACATGCCCGTCTATGGCGAAAAAACACAGCCACAAGAAGAGCGAACTGATTTTAGAAATACATTGTATTGGAATCCGGTTATCCAAACCGATGCCAACGGAGAAGCTAATTTTGTGTTCTATAATTCTGATGCTATTTCTTCTTTTGTAATCACTACGGAAGGAATTGGGTACAATGGTTTGATAGGTCATACTACTCAGGAATACGCTACGAAGAAGTTTTTGCATATTCAAACAACCACACCCAACTATATGGCGTTGAACGATACCGTTCAAATTCCGATAGTCATCAAAAATGAAGCAGCAGATACACTCAAAACAAAACTGGGCGTTGCATTGCCTAAAGAACTGCAATTAGTATCCAAAACCAATACTTATTATACCATCCCGCCTAACGAAACTGTGCGCACTTATGTAAAAGTGATACCAACAGAAATCACCAAAACAGCTACCTTGTCTATCTTTGCGTTTACAGATTCTTACCGTGATAATGTTTCCAAAGAGATTACCATTGTGAGTCCGTATTTCCCTATGCAGGCTTCTTTGGCAGGCACCAAAAATGATAGTTTTATTTTTCAAGTTGACGAACCCATTGAAGGAAGTATTCAAGCTGAATTTAATGTGTATACCGATATTGTAGGCAGTGTCATGGACGGTATTGAAGGTATTATGAGACAACCTTGGGGATGTTTTGAACAAGCTTCCTCCGCTACCTATCCCAATGTTTTGGCGTTACAGTATTTACGAGAAACCGGAAAATCTAATCCGCAGATTGAAGCAAAAGCCTATCAATACATTAAATCTGGTTACAAAAAGTTAAGCGGTTTTGAAACCAAAAAGAATGGTTTTGAATGGTATGGAGATACGCCACCGCACGAAGCCCTTTCTGCTTATGGGTTGATGGAGTTTACCGAAATGAAAAAAGTATATCCCAACGTTGATGAAGCCCTATTGCAGCGAACTATTGACTTTTTAATGAGCAGAAAAAACGGAACGGGAGGATTTAAACAACACAGTGGCAAGTATGGTTTTTCGGGTGCTCCTAGAGATGTTAACAATGCCTATATTGTCTATGCGCTGAGCGAAGCCGGAGTTACTGCCGATTTTGAAAAAGAATACCAACACGCCTACCATCAAGCATTGCAACAAGAAGATGCCTACCAAATGGCGTTGCTCACCTGTGCTGCATTCAATCTCAATAAAAAAGCCGATGCAGAAGCCATGCTGGCCAAACTATTAAAAGCTATAGAAACCAATGGATTTGAGAAACTGCCTGTTCGTGCTACCTTAACCCGCTCTTGGGGAGATGCTAAACAAATAGAAACAGCTGCCTTTACCGTCATGGCATTGCTCAAAGCTAAAGCCTATGATACCGAAGTAATGCAAGGAATCAGGTATTTGATGTCAAAACGTAAATACGGTCGTTTTGGTTCGTCGCAAGCTACGGCCATGACTTTAAAAGCTCTGATTGCTTATGGAAAAACTCAAAAACAAAAATTGCTAGCCAATAACAATAGTTTTACGTTAACCATTAACGGAAATCCTATTCATCAAGCTATTGAAGTGAATGATGCCGGACGCATCCAAATTAATAACATTGCACAATACCTTAGCTCAGGTACGCAAACCGTTACCATGGAATTTGCAAATGGTGCTAATACATTTCCGTACGAACTCAATATTGCTTGGGATACTAGAAAACCTACTACGGCTTCGGTTTGTAAAGTTCGGGTGGCTACCCAATTGCAACAGCAACAAGTTCAGGTAGGCGAAACCGTGCGTTTACACACTACAGTGACCAATACTACCAACAGTCCTATTCCTATGGTAACAGCTATGATTGGGATTCCTAGTGGGGCTTCGGTAGCGCCATGGCAACTGAAAGAATTGACCGAAAAATCAAAAGCGGATTATGTAGAGCTTTTTGATAATTATTTGGTATGCTATTGGAAAGAAATGAATTCTAACGAAGTTAAAACCATTGATCTGGATCTAAAAGCAGAAGTTCCCGGAGTATACCAAGCCCCAGCTACCAATGCCTATTTGTATTACACCGACGAATACAAACACTGGATTGCCGGACCTATATTGGAGATTGAGTCTTCTAAAAGATAAACGAATGCCATACTGAAAATTATATTTTCACATAACTTCTGTATTCATTCTTAAAAAATAAAAAAGGAACTATTTGAAAACAGTTCCTTTTTTATTAATTGCATTTTAAAATATGGATTCTTTATGCTGCAGAAACAGATCCTAACTTCGGATTTTCTCCATAGACATTGGCTTCGGGTTGGCTATCAGTAAGCATTAAGATCAATAACCAAAATCCACCTATAAAAGGGATACAACCCACCAAGAGCATCCAACCACTTTTGCCAATATCGTGTAAGCGCCTTACGCCAACTGCTAAAGATGGTACCAGTGTAACTAACAAATACAAACCATACAACGCCATAAAAGCAGGAGTATCGAGTACTGAATTTAAAATGAAGGCTATGATCATGATGGCTCCTGCAAATAAACCGTTGAACAACGCAAACATAAAATATTCTTTTCTGCGTGCACGTCCCTGAAAATCATTATACTGACGTAACACTTTTACAAACCATTTCATACGTTTCTTTTTTTATAAATTAAACAGTAAATAAAAACGATGCTACAATCATCCAAATTCCAACAGCAATCCCCAAGATGCCTAGTTTTCCTTGTTTGGGAGCTATTCTTTCTCTAATGGCAGCTGCTTTGGTTTGTGCAGAAGGACTTTTACCAAGGACCAAACTATTGATCAATGAAAATCCTAACATAAAACCAAGACCTGCTTCTACAACGCTTCCTGCCAATAATGTTCCCCACCAGATGGGCGCTGTTGTAATAAGTCCTAAACTTAGAAAAGAACTGATAATGCCCCATACACCAAAAAAACAAAAGGCCAATCCTATCCATCCCTGGTAAGGAGCTACTTTGGCCAATAGTTCTTCTGCGTTAGGCTTTTTTGCCAATAACAAAGAAGGCACTGCAATAATGCTGAGTAAAATAAGTGTGATTCCGTAGATCATGATAAAACTTTTTTTTGATTTCTATACTGCAAAGATGCTTTGAAACACCACTATGCACATAGCCGGAATCTTGTGAAATTGCAATCCCTGAAAACAGGGATGCTGTTTAGTCTATCAACTTATTTTCAATGGCATAGCGTGTTAACCCTGCCAGATTTCTCACATTTAATTTAGAAATAAGGCTTTTTCGGTAGCTTTCAATCGTGTGCTTGCTTAAAAACAAAGCATCGGCAATTTCTTGTGTAGTATATTCTTGCGCTATCAGTTTAATAACTTCTTCTTCTCTACTTGTTAACGTGATCTTGGGTGCCGTTTTGGCTTCAAACATAGCATTCATCACTACTTGTTTGATACGGTTTGAAAAATAAGGATTGCCTTCTAAAATGGTTCGGATTGCTGTTAACAATTCTTGCTTTTCAGAATTTTTAGAAATATATCCATTCACGTTGGCTTCGGTAAGGTTTTTAATGGTATCGGCATCTTCCAGCATACTTACTACCAATGTTTTTATATTCGGAAACATTTCTTTGACCGCTTTGTTCAACGCCACACCATCCATATCGGGCATGTTGATATCGGTAATGATAAGGTCTATTGCTTCACCTCCATTGATCTGAAGGTATTTTAGTACTTGTGCGCCGTTGCTAGCGGTTAACACTACTTCTATATCTGGTTCGTGGGTTAAAATACTTTTAACGCCATCTATAAACATGGCGTGATCATCTGCTATGATCATTTGATAGGGTTTGCTCATGACGATGCTTTTGGTATGCTTATACTTACTACGGTTCCGCGTTGTGGCGCACTGTCAATAGCCAATGTTCCGTGCAACGTTTCTACTCTGTAAATGATGTTTTTTAATCCGATTCCCTGTGCCGATTTTTCAGTATCGAATCCTTTACCGTCATCTTCATACAACAGTTCAATACTTTCTTCCTCAGGTACTACACTTACTTGCAGATTAATCTGCTGGGCAGCTGCGTGTTTTACCGCGTTGGTCATCAACTCTTTAATTATGTTGAACAACACTACTTGAATGGCAGGATCTATGGTATTGATAGCCGCTTCCGGAAACGATTGAAAATGAATTGTGAAGTTTTGATGCTTCGCTATATCGTCTACATAATGGGCTATCAACTTGGTGAATGCTTTTTCTTTAAAAGCCTTGGGTAAAAGACTGTGCGAGATCTCCCTTACCTGTTCATAGGTGCTGTCTACTTGTTGTATCAGCGTATGCATCTCTTGATCTTCCTGTGGAAGCGTATGCATTTTTAATTTAATTCCTGCTAAATTTCCACCAATACTATCATGCAATTCTCTGGCAATACGGCCACGTTCTTTATTTTGCGCTTCCATGGCTGTTTTTACCAAATCTAATTCTTGCTTTTGCAATAACGATTCCACTTCTTGCTTGTTCATGGCTTCTTGTTGCTGATTGAGTAAACTCTGCGTTTGTAATTTTTGGTAGTATAAAACCAATAATAAAATAATGGGAATTAAAATTACCAGAAACCCAATTAGAAACGCATTCTTAATTGTTTTTTGTCGGTCTATTTCTGCTTCTTTTTGCAATTGTTCTTTTTGCAAGGCATCAATAGCTCTTTCTTTCTTGAGGGTTTCATATTTAGTCTCAATATCTTTTACCAAACGTTGATTTTGTTTAGAAGCAATTTCTCTATTCAATACTTGATTTTGTGTCATTAACCCATAGGCATTCTTATAGTCTTTTTTAGCTACGTACAATCTGGTTAACTCTTGTATCACACTTCTTTGCAACTCTAACCGATTCCATGACAAGGTATTGGCATAAGCCGTAGACAAGGCAATTTCTGCAATAAAATATTCTTCCTTTTCTCTGTAGATACTTCCTTCGGCAATAGTTGCTTTGATATATAAATCGTAAAATCCCTGAGCTAGCGCTTCTTTTTTAGTAGTTTCAAAAACAGCAATAGCTTCTTTGGTGTTACCTTCCCGTGTCCAAACCCTTGCTCTTTGAATAGCCACGCGCAAAGCCAAAGCGGGTTGTTGTTGAATCTTCGGATGTGACAATGCATTGGTATACCACTGCTTGGCATTTTCTAATTGTTGTTGCACAAAATAAGCATCGCCCTGATTGGCCATCACTGCCAACCGAACGTTTAGTGGTAAAGACGCTTGCAGCAGCCTATCTAAAATAGGCTGTGCTTTTGCTACAGTACCTTTGAACAAGTATGTTCTGGCTAAACCTAACTGCAAGTATGCCTGTATAGCAGTTTCGCTGTCTTCATCTACCGAAATTCCCTGAATAAAAGCTGCAATGGCTTCGTCTAGCAAACCTATCTCTCTTTTTCCGGTAGCCTCTAGAAAATAAGCTTTTTGCAGGTAGTATAAATGCTCTTTATGTTGTGCTGCAATATCAGGTAGCAACTGATGCATTTTGTTTCCGTAAGCCAATACAGAATCAGCCAAATCAGTTTTTACAAAAGCTTCTCCTATGGTATCTATGTAGGCTATTCTTTGCAAGGGTGTTGTAGCCTCCTGAAGTTTGTCGTACCATTCGGGACTTACATCTATAGGGACTACTCCAAATGCTCTGAAATGGCTTTCTTGGTCTTGCGCCATTCCAAAGTGCATCCCAAACAACAATAACAGTAATGCTATAGCCAGGCTATATTTCATTTGTAAACAATTTCTGGTGCAAAGAAACTATTTCTTGAAAAAGCTGCCTATTCAAACAACGATATTAACAGAAGTTTCTATTGGTACGCTACGAAAAGTATATCATCAACTTGTTTGTTAGTTTTAGGTACCAACTCATAGTTCATGGTTTAATCGTTTTAATACCCTATAAAGTTTTTCACTGATTCTTCTTAACAGTGCTTTAGGTAATAAGCTATTTTTCTGTTAATACAAAACAGGAAATATGCTACCATTACACAACTTAACTAATTTTGCGATTATATATTATCCAAATACATACTTTGCTAGACAATCAAAAACTATATACGTTAGCAGAAATAGAACCACTCATTAGAGTAAATGCTATTATTGACGGAAGATCTGGTGGCTTCGTTATAGGAGATCTTTCATTAGATACTATTCAACTGATGCGTGAGCATCAACAGGAAGGTTTTTATGAAATAGTTACCACAGTGCATCCGGGATCTTATATTTTGAACCCTTTTGCTACTGCCCAAAAAAGGTACAACCTGCTACAATTAAATGCCGAATTTCCTGAGCTGGAGAAAGTGTTGTTTAATGATGAAATTCCTGATAATATAAAAACTCTTGATGCTAGGCCAGCTCGTAAAGAACATCAGGGACAGCATAAAATCATCTTTATAGACCAACTATCGCAGCAGATCATCAATCCTTACGCTACGCAAAAACAGTTACAAGCGTTAGATACACTAAACCGAAATTATAGTAAGTAACTCACCTTTTCAATGGTTTTTCTATTATACCATACTTTACACCGTTACCATAGAATTTGCAACAGGTGCTGATACTTTTCCGTACGAATTGAATATTGTAAGGATACTAAAAAAACCAACTACGACTTTGTTTGTAAAGCTCGGGTTGTTAAATACATGCAACAGCAACAAATGAATGTTGGTGAAACCTTGCGTTTACATACTACAATAACCAATACTACCAACAGTCCTATTACTATGGTAATGGCCATGATTGGGATTCCTAGTGGAGTTTCGGTAGCATCTTGGCAATTTAAAGAATTGACTGAAAAAGCAAAAGCAGATTATGTAAAGCTCTTTGATAATCATTTGGTATGCTATTGGAAAGAAATGAATTCTAACGAAGTTAAAACCATTGATCTAGATCTAAAAGCAGAAGTTCCCAGAGTATACCAAGCCACGGCTACCAATGCCTATTTATATTACACCGACGAATACAAACACTAGATTGGCGAACCTATGTTAGAGATTGAGTAATTGGCATGATTCATGAATAGTTTTAATAAACTATAGTTATGATGAAAAAATTACTAGGATTTGGTGTATTGGTTGGTATATTTATTTCCTTAGGTTGCAGTTGTCCACCGCCGAAAAAACATAAAGATGCTTTGCTTCTTAATCTAGAAATAGCCGAATGTGTTTTTATTGGTGATGTCATAGCAGTAGATTCCTTAAACCATCGATTTACTGTGAGAGTTACGGAATCTTTAGATGGTGGAGACGCAGAGGGAAATATTTATGAAGGAAGCTATGGTGATTGTAACCATCGCATTTTAAAAAAAGAAAAATGGATTTTTTATGGAGGTTATAGTGGGTCTGATTATTTTTCTCCCATAGGTTGCGGAATTAGCAGACCTTATAATTCTCCTAAAAGCACAGCTATTTCAGAGTTATTAATTCTTCCTCCACCACCAGATACATATGAACAAGTAGATTTTTCTAAATATTTAGATTCCTGTAATATCGTTCAAGATCAATTAGCACATAAATTACTCATGGAAGAACTACACTATTTACGAACATTACGAGATTTCTAAGCTTCATGAAATACATGGGGATTTTGATTTTAAGAAACCCATAAAGTATCTCGTTCTATAACTTTCCAATGACCTTCTTCTTTTACGCAAAACACAATACTACCAGAACCACATAACTCTCCACAGCTTATAATTACATAAAATATAGCTTTGTTCTGTGTTTTATTCATCTTTATATCCGAAAAGTATATGGAAGCTACGTATCTATAAGAACTACTTTTCCAATACACATTATCTTCTTTTTCTAACTCATTTAAATCTTTGATTTGATATTTCCCCGTATCGTTTAGTTGATGTACATCAAATGAACTTTTTTGATACTGTGTACTATCCACCAAAGCTATAAACAGTTGGTCAAAGTCAGATGAAGCAATTGCATCTGAGTAATAACCTTTTGGAAATAAACTATCTTTAGTGTCCCAATATCTAAACGCTTGTTTTGGATTTATATAAAAAGGAGCTATGCCAATTACTAAATCTGCCGTATCCAGCTGAGGGTGTTCCAGTACTTTTTTTAATTTACTTTGTTTTTGAAAAAACTCAATAGAATCTTGTTTTGTTTTTGCATATTCCAATGGCACGGGCGGTAAAGGTGGCTCTTCATAATAATAATCTGTACCTATGAGCTCTAAAAAAACATTGTTTAGCAAAGTTATTTTTTCTGTAGCAGGTTTTGTTGATGAGCTACAACTAACCAGACACATAGCGCATAACCAACTAATAATTAATATGTTTTTCATACCTATATTGTTTCCTTTTAGAAAAATCCGGGAGCACGACTAACTGTTATTGTTTTTGCCTTTCTCAAATGGATCTGTTTTCTATTTCTAATTTTTTTATTCTTTAATTGTTTAATATTACTATAATCTATTTCACAATTTAAAGGTAAATTCAATTGAAACTCCCCATTTTCATTGGTTCTTGTTTCATAAATTGTATCATCATCTTTAAGATAAACATAGATAGCGCGTTCTTTTAAAATTTCTCTATCTTCATCAATGGCTATCCCCTTTATCAAGCAAGAATCTGCATGTTGCACATGTGTTTGACCATATGCTGAAAACATAAAGGTTGTGCCTATAAATAAAGAAGAAGCAATGGTTATTTTTTTCAATTGCTTCATTTTCAAGAACAGCTCCAACTGATGATTCGACAAGATGACACACTTCTTTTTTCCAAAATAGTTTTTAACAATACTCTCTATGGATTTGTTTGACAAATTAGGCAACGTAGTCATACATTTTTCACATAATTTTTCATCACTTGTTCCTTTCATTTGATCACAATCTTCGAGACATGGATTGTTTTGTAATAATTCCTTTTTCATCTACTTACAATTTTTTAAAACCTCCCATGCAACCGTAACGGTTAAGGTTGCCGGATCGTACTTAAAATCAGTGATGGGGTCTATACAGGTTATAGGTACAAACCCTTGTTTTAATTGACTGGTATCTGTATACCCTAAAAAACTACCATAACAATATACTTTGTAACAATATTTCTTTTCTAAATCGGTCAACGTTTCATACTGGTTTTCACCTATAAAATTAAATACTGGAAATGCTATAGTTCCCAAGGCTATTGAATCATTAGATAGCGGTATATGTTGAAGCACTACTTTCAGATCCATTTGCGAAAAAACCAAGTCGGCATGTGTACCTTCTTTGGGCATGGAAAGTTGGAAATTTCCATCATAGTCCGAAGTTACTTTTTCAGTAGATCAATCCCAATAAATATCTACTCCAGGCATACCAGAACCTTCCATAACCGTAATACCTGTTACTTGTGCATACATTGTAGTAGCGCAACCTATTACTAAAACCAGTAACCATGGTATTGTTTTCATAAGGATTTTGATTTTAAATTATTGTTAGTTTCTATCTTCTTTGGTGAATTTTCAATTTGATTGATTACCTCCTCAATATACAACCTTTTTACAAACCAAACTCTCAACCTATAAAAACAAAGTAGTATTAATAAGTCTTATAGGTTAACCTAAATCTTTTTTATATGTATGCTTTATTCTATTCGATTAAACATATTTTTATAATTAAACTCATCAATAATCTCATCGCAAATTGCGTTCAGTTTAACTAATTTGAGTTCGTTGTTTGTTTTATAATTTAAATTCGGATTATCCTTTTCAGTTGTTAAATTGAAAGTGTTAAAACGATTAGTAAATTCGGTTGACTTGGTAAAAAACCAAAAATACCTCTGTGGTTGATGATTTTGAGATAAAATATTTTTATAAACCAATCCATTTTTTCCTATGCTATCAGGCTTTGATTGATAATATTTTACTTTTTCAGACTTTAGTTTTTCAATATTCTTTTTATAGAGATTAATTAGTTTTGAATCAGATAATTTCAGTGAATTAAAACCACCACAGTTATCATATTTTTTCACATAACTGTCTTTTCCATTTTTCCAAAATGCATACATAGTAAAATAAGTCCCATTTGAATTACAAGAATTTGAGTCGTTCAAATCATAAATGTACACACTACCATAAGTAATTCGTTTTACTACAAAAAAATCTGAAATTCCTTTTTCATTTAATTTCGTTTTAAATTCTAAAATAAATGAATCAGTTCGGTCATTTTTTTCTTGTCCGAAGGTTAGATTAAAAATCAGAACTAAAATAATACCTAAAGATTTCTGCATGATTTTTCAATTATTCAATTGTTTCTGTATTTATTGTAATTATGAAAAATATCTATAAATTCCAGCAATTCCAATCATAAAAAAAGCAATTAATGCGCCAATTATCTTAATACTAGAAGACTTAAGCATATAATCATCTTTTCTCATTTTATTCCAATCTTTGATTTCGTAATATCCCCAGAATATTGACATCAATAAACAAAGTATTCCTAAAATTAGTTCAAATTCTTTCGTATTCATATTTCAGTCAAATGTTTTACAACTCATGTAATCCTAACCAATATACAACTTTTATGCGTTTAAAGAATTCTAAGAACACTTTTAAGGTTATAAATTTTGTTGTGATGTATTAAAATAGACGCTAAAAGATGTATGCAAAGCCGTTTTGCAAGTATGCAAAGCCATTTTGTATGTATGCAAAATCGTTTTGTATGTATGCAAAGCCATTTTGTATGTATGCAAAGCCGTTTTGTATGTATGCAAAGCCGTTT
>NZ_FPBK01000004.1:32245-260524 GCF_900116665.1 Pustulibacterium marinum
GTATGCAAAGCCGTTTCGCAAGTATGCAAAGCCGTTTCGCAAGTATGCAAAGCCGTTTTGCAAGTATGCAGAGCCGTTTTGCAAGTATGCAGAGCCGTTTTGCAAGTATGCAGAGCCATTTTGCAAGTATGCAAAACCGTTTTGTAAATATGCATGAAGCCTACATATTTATGTTGGAAATCTTTAAATAACGCTAAGAGCACATTGGATATGGTATATTACTTATGTTTTTGTATTAATAATTCTCCATTGGCTATATACATACCAAAATAAGGATACAAGCCATCACGTTTTTGTAGAAAAACAGCAAAGGGCTGGTTAAAAATCATCTTTTTTGGTTTTGATGTTTCCGAAGGAATTCCATCTGCTGCCATTATGAGCACATCACCAGATGCTTTTGCTCCTTTTTCGTTCAATAAAAAAGCATTTCTTTGGGTTACCTTTCGTAAAGTGTACAACGTATCCGCTGCTTTAAATGTACTTCCTTTCATGTCCTCATATTCTTTTTCTATATTGAAACATATCATAGGTATTTGCACTACATCTTCCTCTGAAAATATAATAGATACATCTCTTTCAGCTTGTATTCTATCCCAATATGCTTTTAAATTTAGAGTTTCCAGTGAAAATTCAGGAGCCATTACCAACACTATGTTATGCAAATAGTGATGTGAATATAAGGTGATAGAAAAATCGGTTTCATTATGGTAATAATTAATACTGGCAAAAGTTGAAGCACCATGAAAACCGAAAGAAGCTACCGAGGCATTTTTAAATTGTAAAGGCGTATCAAACTTGGTAAAGGGTTCACTAAAAGGTAACTCGGTTTCAAAAGAAGCTTTAGTTGTTATCATATGCTTTTCAACCTCAACTTTTACATCGCATTGATTTTCTTCAAAAGCATCTAAATGAGTAGTATCAGCATTGAGAATTGCTAACTGTTTGTTGGTAATATTTGTGATGGGAACATTCAAAAATTTTCTCAAAGCTTCCCAAGCGTATGGCATGGTAGCACAATAAACTATGTTTTCATTTGCCGTAAATGCAGATGCTAACGTAGGTACAAAATCGGTTTGCTTGTATTGACTCAAAGCTACCTTTTCAGGCAACTCTGTTGGTCTTTCTTGTGCTTGTGTATGGAAATAACCAAGTAGTAAGCACAAAACAATAGAAATGAATAATTTTTTCATAGAGGATGTAATTTCTGGTTGTAGATTGTTTACATAGTATTCAATTTTTATACCAGAAAAGTATCCTAAAAAACTAATCAACCATCATGCCTACAAAAGATTCTAAGAATGATGCAAATTTTTTATTGGTAACGACTGTTATAACCTATTCTTCCGACATAAAAGAGGCATATTCTTCTTTTGTATAATAGTTTTGATAGCCTTCAAGAGCATTAATTTTCCATTTGCCATCTACCTTTTTTGCAGTAACAGCATAGTTCATAGAAGAATATTCACCGTAGTTTTCCCAGTTCAAATTGAAATGGGCTATAGTATCTTTAATCATCAACTGATTAATAACCAAAGTTTTCCAATAATCCTCGGGATAATCTTGGCAATTACACCAATCATCTACTTCACTAGACCATAAAGAAATACCATCATTCATATTCCTCCATTTTATATCCGCACTCCGAATAGAGGCATCTATATTGGTAGCTACTATTTCATGATACTTAAAAAATTCCTCTGTAAAATAATCTGTGTTCTTATAGGCTAACATAGTAGCTTTATAAGCTTTCCAGTCTATGCCTGTAAAGATACTATCGGATTCATTTTTAACCAAATAGGGAAATTCATCGGTTACGTTGTCATAACTCCACGTATATGCTTCTCTAACTAAGGTTGTAAGCGCTATACTATCCCTTTCGGTTGTGATAGTACTTACAGAAGCTACGATTTTTTGCTCTTTGGAATTGGACTCTTCTACCCATATTTTATTTTCTATACTATCATTTTTATTCCATAACTTATAAGAGTTATAAGCTGCTAGTGGAACACCAACAAGGTCAACAAGCATATACCCCAAAAAGTAATATAGCATGCCTAGTATTACCAGGGAAAATAGTCCTCGTTTGAATAATTTTTGTTTCATTTTTGTAACCTATAGCTTTAAAAGCAAGGTACTTATTTTTTTGAGGATTTTACCCTTAATGGTTAAAATATAAAAATTTATGAATACTTCTGCTCTCAACTATTGTTTTAAAACCTTAAAGACGTTAATTGATTCGAATCAAATTATCTTTCCAGTCCTCTGGGATATGCTGATACCCATAAACTTCTATAGCAGGTTTTTCTACAGTTTCTGTTTCTTTGGTGAGTTTTTCATTGATTTGATCGGTATTCAGTTTCCACATAGCGCCGGTTATAGGATCTACTATTAAGATACCTACGAGACCACCAAATAACAGATTGCCCACATACCAACCATCTAAAGAAAATTTTATAGGAATGGTTTTGGTTTCGTAACCATCCATTTCAAAAGTTAGCATGTAATTTGCTTTTTTAAAATAACCACTACTCGCTTTTATTTTAAGATTAACGGGAGTTGTTCCGGTGTACTGCATTACTCCATCTTGGTCTGTAATGGTAATATGAGCTCCAGATGGTGAGCTATCTATATGCACAGGATATTTACCTTTGCTTACAATACTTGCACATCCTAATAGTGTAAAAACAAAGCCCATCCACGCTATGATGATCATTTGTTTAGCAATGCTTGATTTCATTTGAAAACTGTTTATGGTTTAGTTAGTAGTTGTATTTAAGTGTTACTTTATAGATAAGAAATCACTTAAAAGGTTGCGTATAAAGGTGTATATTTCTTACATTTTTTGAATACGATCATAATGTATAGCCACCACCCTATTTATTAAAACGAACAATTACATACTAAGCTCTTTCTTTAATCGGTTTGCAAATAGAAATTGTCGTATATAAGCTGTCATAAGATTGAGACCAAAAAGCCATACAAAACCAAAGATTCCAGCCCAAAAACTTTGAGTTATTAAACCAAAAAACAATGCCACTACAAAAAATCACAACAAAAAAGCCGCTCTAAAGCGATTGGTATCATATATCTTTTACGGTGATTTAGGAGTTGTGCAACATGCTCCATTGTTAGCTGTAGTTATTATTTTTCCCATAATATCTTTATATTTTCAACAGTTGAATTACTGGTTAAATATTTTTGCACAATCTTATTATAAAGTTCATTATTATTAATAGCTTTCTTTAATGTAGTTTCAAAAAATGCTTTGTTAGAAATACACTCTTCTCCTTGTAATAGTAGTCTAATCCATTGCATCATTTTTTCCTCACCTATCTCTTTTTCAATACTAAATAAAATGGCGGTTTGGTAATCATAAGCATAGGTTTGACGGTCATTTGTGTTTTCTAATTTAATAAAATCCAATATCGCTTTGTGCTTAAAATTTGGGTCTTCAAGCCATTCTAAGCCTTCTCTTATTCCATTTTTAATATAATCATTTTCTTTAAATTGACTAATGTATTTAACTGCTAAAAATTCAGCAAAACCTTCATTAATCAAGTTTTCCAATGTAGTGTTGCACTTTTTTATTGTTCCAAAATAATAATGACTTAATTCATGTACAATTGTAGATAAAAAGCCTCCTTGTAATTGTTGGTCAAAAGTAGCTCTTAAATCATAAGGTGGATTTCCGCAAATTGTAAAAGTTGGATTACTTGCAAAAGCAAAATGACCTTTTTCATTTACTGTCAGATAAGCTTGTACCCAATGAACTTTTTCTTTATATGGAATGTTGGTATATGCTCCCAAAAAGTTTACAATTTCTCCATTTATTTTATCAAATTCATCAACTTGAGTATCTGAAAAATTCGCATTCAGCAAGGTAATGTTTTGGGCTTCTTGAATGCCATATTTTCCAATAAAAAGATAAGGTTCTCTTGGACTTTCACTTACAAAGTGTGCCTTTTTTGCATTTACAGGTTTTGAGCCATTGAGGTAAATTTGTTCGCAATCTTCACAAATTATTTCAATATCATATTTCACAAGTTCATATTGAAAATCGTTATCAACATCATACAAAGTAGGATACCAAGCAGACTGATAGCCGTCCATTCTTAATAAACCATTCATAAAAGCTATGTTACCTCTCCAATCTTCCCTTTGGTAATTTTCTGAAATGGTATCATTTATAACGGGGAATTTTCCAACGTATCTAAATCGTAGTTTTTTCGGCAAGAACTTTTCACCTTTTGTACTAGCAGGAAAGTAATAAGAAATTGATTCATCTGTTTGTAAAGAATCTGCTAATTCACGTTCATAACCAAGTAAAAATTTATTAGGTTCTATACTTTGTACATTAACGATATTTAACCCTTTATTCAACCTGATAAGATAATTACCTATGTCAGAATAATCACTTAAAATAATATCACAATCAATGGTTCCGTTTTCTATTGAAAATTTAGCGGTTCCTGATATTTTTGGAATTTGGTCTTGTGCGTTTGAAAACACTGTTAAAAATAAAAATAAAAAGAGTGTAAGATTTTGTTTCATATTTTGGAATATTGTTTGAAAACTTTCGCTTGTCATAATTACAGCCAACTTATTTATATCATGATAAAAATACAACTTTCTATACGCTTTACTCCTACTTATAAAAAAGCCGCTCTAAAGCGACTTATATCATTACTCTTTTACGGTTATTTAGAAGTTGTGCAACAGGCACCGTTGTTGGCAACAGTATTTATATTATTTCGTTCATTATTTTAAATATCTTTTTTGAGTTTTCTGCTTTTTTATTGTCACATTTCTCAACATTATGATTTATAATAAACTTGTTTGTTTTATTTCCGTTTGTAAATTCAACAAGATAAACATCTGCACAACCCCAAAAAGGTTCGCAATATTTTTCGCTATCTTCAGTCTTAATAAAATCAGAGTCAGAAATTATTGATTTTAATTCGCTGATAATCCCTTTTTCGTTAATTCTTTTCGAGAAATTCAGTTTTGACAATTGATTTTCCTTTTCATTTTCAAACTCCTCAATTAGGTAAGAGTGAAATGTCAGTTCAGAGTTAGCTTTCTTAAATTCCAACATTTGCTCAAAAACTACTCCACCTCCAGGAAATCTCCAAATTCTTAATGTTTCAGATTTTAATTCAGAAATAGGCTTTCGATTCAGTTTTTTTAAAGGATATTCAATCGTCTTGTCAAGATATGTCTTAAAATTCCATTCTTCATTTTCTCCTTTTTCCTTTTCGCTCAATTCAGACTTTTCAGTTATTTCAATTTTCTTATTTTCTGAAATGCTATTACATCCAAATAAAATAGAAATTAATAAAAGTGCAATTAGTCTTTTCATATTGTTGCCAACGGTCTCCTATAACCGCAGTAGCGGGATTGACGTACTGACTTTTCGGTTTATTACTGTTGTTTGTTTTATAAATTTCACTTTCATAATAGCGATTAAACCGCTATTATTTTTATACAATGTTATGTGGCGTTATTATCTCTGTCTGCATTCTTAAATAACCTTTTGAATTCTAATTTCAATGGATTCATAAAAGCAGGTAAAACATTTTGGTTAGACTCGCTAGCCATGGTTAAAGCGACATAAGCAATATCTTTGATCTTATCAATATCAAAACTATGATAGTTCATTTTTAAATCCTTATCAATCATGAAAAATGCAAGTGTTTCTTTTTGAACATGCTTTTCTCTATCATGACTATCAAGCTGTTTAACATTTAAAGTATCGTAAACCTGCATTTCACTAACAAAGAATACTTTGGTAATATTCTCTTTCTCTATGCGATTTGCTACTTCGTTGAACTTTCTATATACTGTCGTTCTTATTGAAGAATGGAAACTATTTATTTCAAATCTATCATCCTCGAAAAAGACCATAATGGTAGGCATCAATGTTTCTTGAAGTTGCATTAAGGACACATGCATTAATACAAACTTGTGAAAAATATCGCCATCAGGACTAAATTGATCAAAGAACTTAATTGAACCCTTTGGATTATCTGTACCAAAACTAAATGCACTTCTTGAAGCTCTTTCAAAGGTTTCATGTTTGCAATTGAAGGTATAATCATCTATTAAAAGAAAATCTTTGGGAACTCGATAAAAATTTAAATCCGCTATTCTCTTTTCAAGTTTCTTCGATAGTATGCAATCTTCATTTAGTTCCTTTCGCATTTCTGCCAATAGCAGTTTCATCTGTGATATGCCAAAAATAAAGTTGTCATATAAATCTACCTTAGATTCTCTTTCA
This sequence comes from Pustulibacterium marinum, assembly GCF_900116665.1. Classification (GTDB taxonomy): domain Bacteria; phylum Bacteroidota; class Bacteroidia; order Flavobacteriales; family Flavobacteriaceae; genus Pustulibacterium; species Pustulibacterium marinum. The sequence continues at coordinate 38,523 of NZ_FPBK01000004.1, forward strand.
TAGAAAGTAAATTCGGCAGAAAAGAAGACTTCAACTTCGCAAATTTTTAAAAAGGAAGATCTTAGTGATTCAATGACTGAAGAGTAATTCTCATCATTCTCAATTGTATAAACTAATTCAGGCAAAGAAAGAATCTCTTTGCCAGTATAAATTTTGATTGATATTCGTTTCTCTAGATCAAACGGTTTTTGCTTGAGAACACTATTTCGTTTATCTATAAACCATTTTCCCACGTCATTGACTAGATATTTATCTCTTAGTCTTTCATATAACGGCATGTGTTCCGTTTTGGCTATAGATTTCTGCAACACAAAAGTTATATTTCTATACTCCGAAAAGAAGTTATCTAAGTGACCAATATTATCAAAAAAGTTTGATCCTTTTTCAAATCTTTCCAAGCTATTTAAAGCGTTGTAAAATTTATGCAAAGCTGGATATAAGATACTTTTTTTGTTTTCCAAGTCTAACTATTTAAGTCATTTCTGTTTAATTATTCCGTTTCTGATAATGCCACATAACTCATTTACATCATGATAAAAATACAACTTTTTATACGACTCTAAATTTTTATTCCCAAAAATTCTTACATATCTCCTATAAACACCTCCATAAAAAAACCTCCTGCTAAGCAAGAGGTTTTTAGGTGTTCTGGATTGCCCCCGTTACATGGGTAATACCTGGCAATAAATAATACTGCTATAGGTAAAGTTATTTTCCTTTTTAGTACCCATATAGCAAGCTCTGCAAGCATAGCGTACGTTGGGTTGCAAGTTGCTAATAATCATAGTACTCTTGTTACTGGTATATTGCTGTAGCGAAGACAAGTCTTGGTTTTCGGTAGCAATGCCTACATAAAACAAATAGTTTTTTACTGAAGCATTGGCTTGGACAGACACTTCTAAATCAAATCCATTAGGGCCGGGTTTTACTTTAAAGTTTTTCACATCTGGTACAGGCGCGTTGTTATCTCCTTTTACTTTTGCCATTACAAAGCCCGAGGAAATCAATTTTTCGACATCTCCGTTGGCTTGTACGTTCACCATTTGCGCTGCTAGCCGCAATTCATCTAATAAGGCAGTTTTAGCCAAATTCTTTTCTTCGGTATTGTTAGTACCCCCTCTAAACGCTTGTGACAGTTTTAGCGTGTACTTTTCTTGTGCAGCAGTCAACGCTGTTAACATACCCTCTGGGAAGGTAAAGTTGGCATTGCCTGTTAACTGGTTGATTGTTTCTTCCGAAAACGTTACTAATAATCCTTCTTTCATGTAACGATACGATGTTTTTACTTTATGATAAGCCATTGTATTAAATATTAAAATCTTATAAAATAGGTTGGTATACCTAAGCAAAGTGGTGCTAGGGCTATGCGTATACCTGCACAACCTAGTTGATCATCTATACTTTACTTTGATGGCGTTGTACAAACGGCTTTGCAATTTTTGGAAACTTAACCATAGTTAATCGGGTATACTGTTCACTTTTAAAACCTACTACAGGTTTGTGTTGTGATATATTTTTAAAATCTGAGACAAAACAAGTATGTGTTACCACAAATTTTTACAATCTGAAACAAAACAAGTATGTATTACCACAAATTTTTAAAATCTGAGACAAAACAAGTATGTGTTGCCACAAATTTTTAAAATCTGAAACAAAACAAGTATGTTTTGAGACTTAGCTACCCTTGTTTTCCAAAAATTCAAAGAACTTGTTTGTTCTGTTCCATAAGCGCTTAGTAATTAAGAACATAGTAAAGCTAACACATATTTTTGAATGTTGACTTGATCTGGATCAAGTCAAGGGCACTTTTTTGTAAGAAATTACCAATGAAATAGCTTTTTTTTGGATCATGAAGAAAAACAAGTACTTATAGTCCACAAAAAGCGAAAAAAAAGTGGTGGCTATTCCATAGCTGATTGCCACCTACTTAAGGTAGACGGATTGATGCCTAGATAGGCAGCAATATCCTTTTTTTGAACATATTTCATTAACAAAGGTTGTTGTTGGCACAGGTAAGCAAAGTGTTCTTTGGCAGGTAAGGTAGCAAAACGGATACGCTCGTCTGTCTGTTGCTCCAGGCATTGTTGTAGAAAATCGCGTTCTAACGCATACAATTCTAAACAAACGGTTTTCAGTTGTGTCAACGCCTCTTCAGAAACAAACAACAAGCGAGCAGGCTTTATTATTTTGATATTCGCTTGCTCAGATCGGTTTCTTGGCATACCAATAAAATCACCCGGAAGAAAAAAACGAGCAATCTTATGCTGTTCTTCAGCGTACAACACATACGCCGCAATACCAGACAATACCAAATACCTGCCCTTTTGGGGAGTGGTGTTATCAAAAAGGGTGTTGTTGGTTTCTAGTTTCACAGAGCGTAGTAAACGGTCTATCAACCCAGGGCAATTTTGCTCTACCCCTGCTAAGCAAGCCAGCAAACGTGCTCCGAGTAGCCTACGGTCTGCCGCCGTAACCCACTCAAACGGATTGTATAATTGAACCATTTCACAGATCATAAGGAACCTATTACAGCACAAGCAAAAATTTCTGTAACAAATTAACATCCATATCAATACCAAAACATCCCCATATATAGGGATTTTTTGTAAGGTTTTGAAAATACGTAGAGCGTAAACAGCTTTCAGCTAACAGCTTGCTTCTTATTTCGATTGTCAGTTCGAGCGTAGTCGAGAACAAAAAGGCAGGCTTCGATTACTACATAAGGTATCTTCATCTAAAAAAGACAGGCTTCGATACACTTTGTTCCATTGCATTCCACAAACCACTCAGCCACCGGAAAAGTAAACAGCTTTCAGCTAACAGCTAATAGCTTGCTTCTTATTTCGATTGTCAGTTCAAGCGTAGTCGAGAACAAAAAGGCAGGCTATGATTACTACGAAAGGTATTTTCATCTAAAAAAAGGCAGGCCTCGACTCTACTCAGCCACCGAATAAAATTTAGCTTATTGTAAATAGCTTTCAGCTTTCAGCTAACAGCTAATAGCTTGCTGCTTATTTCGATTGTCAGTTCGAGCGTAGTCGAGAACAAAAAGGCAGGCTTCGATTACTACGTAAGGTATCTTCATCTAAAAAAAGGATATCTGTAAGGGAATTACATAAAAGAATGGCTAAATGAATTGCTTCACCCAAGCCTATACCTCCAAATGAAAAAAAAGTTAAAGGCATACACAATAATAAATGGTAAATATGGCAAGTAATAGCTAAAATTAAAATGAATACTAAACCTCTTGTAAAGTTCTTATACTACACACCTCAACGCATTAAAAAACCGCTCTAGGAATTTACTTTAGTGGTTTCCTTAGGCAGTTTATCTTTTAAGCCAAAAGCAAAATAAAGCAATGCGCCCATACCGTAACATAGTAGTACTACCAACAACCATAGTACTTTGCGCTGTGAAATAAACTTATTTTTTAGAATATCTACCAATGCCAATAGTGTAGGCAAGGCAAAAACAAAAATTATAAAAAGAAATATAACACGAGTCATCATAGCTACAAAATAGATTACAATTATGCTTTCAATATAAGAAAATTCAATCAAAACAAATCAAACGTATAAAAATAAATAGTAAAAAATCATTATAGTAATTGTTTATTTGTTAAATCACTATTAAAGTAGCCACTTTGCTATGGCATATCATAACACGCTGGTTATTTTCGCAAAGCCATCTCAAATTAAATTCAAAGTATGTTTGTAAACCTCATTGATATTTTAGGAACCATTGCGTTTGCTATTTCAGGAGTAATGGTCGCCCTTAACAAAAAGCTCGATTTGTTTGGTATTTTAATTATTGCCTTTGTTACCTCTACAGGTGGTGGTACGCTGCGCGATGTTTTGTTGGGCGTACGCCCTATTTTTTGGCTTACGGATACCAATACGGTTTATATAATTATTGCTACAACGGCCATAGCCATTATCTTTAGAAAATACTTGAAGATGGTGAGCAAGTCGCTGGTGTTGTTTGATACTATTGGAATTGGCTTCTACACCATTGCCGGAATCGAAAAGAGTTTGTTGGTCAATTTAGATCCGGTAATTTGTGTTGCTATTGGTACAATCAGTGCTTGTTTTGGTGGAGTGATTCGCGATATCCTTTGCCGTCGCATTCCGGTGATTTTTAAAAAAGAAGTCTATGCCACAGCATGTATACTTGGTGGCGTTAGCTTCTTTGCACTACGCATGGTTGCTCCAGAATCTAAATGGTTGAGCATTGTGCCTATTCTAGTCGTTATCTTAGTAAGAATCGCCGCGGTTCGCTATAAATTAACGCTGCCTTCGTTATACAAACAAAAAGGACCTTCTTTTTAAAGAGTTCCTTTAGAAGCTAGTCCTCCTTGTACACTGTATACCTTCAGGCCAGGATACCATGCTTGCAGCAGTGCTACAGCTTTTCGGCTACGAATACCGCTTTGGCAATATACTGCCAAGCTCTCAAAGTTTTCTAGCTGTGCTTTTTCAGTTTCCAATTCCTGTAAGGGTATGTGCAAAGCTTCCAAATGTCCTGCTTTGTATTCTTCCATAGTTCGTACATCTAACAAAGGAATGGATTGCTTTTCTAATGTTTCCCAAGTAATTTCAGGGAGCACGCTGCAATCGTTGTTGTAGTTTTCTTGTAAGCGGTTGATGGATAGTGTTTTATTTTTTTCATACTGAAAAATTAGGGTTTGCATATTCCTGCTATCCAACGTCCATAAACTACCCGACAAAGGTTTTCCATAGTGGCAAATCAGTTTTAGAACTTCATTGGCCTGCACACAACCTACCATACCAGGCAACACTCCCAAAACGCCAATAGTAGCACAATTGGGCACGCTGCCTGCTGCTGGTGCTTCAGGGTACAAACAACGATAGGTAGGTCCATTCTTGTAATTGTACACGGTTACTTGGCCTTCATACTGAAAAATAGAACCCATCACCACCGGTTTCTGAGTTAATACAGCCGCATCGTTTACTAAATAACGCGTGGCGAAATTGTCGCTACCGTCTACAATAATGTCGTATTCCGAAAAGAGTGCTACGGCATTGCTAGTGCTAAGCATTTCGGTATACGTTTCAATTTTAATAAACGGATTCATGGCTTCCAAACGCTTTTTAGCAGCCAATACTTTAAATTCACCAACATCGGCCGTGGTATACAAAATTTGCCGATGCAAATTACTAACTGAAACCGCATCGGCATCTACAATGCCCAAGGTTCCTATACCAGCTGTTGCCAAATACTGTAATATGGGACAGCCCAAACCACCAGCGCCAATGATTAATACTTTGGCGGCCTGTAGTTTGGCTTGTCCCTGCTCCCCTATGCCTTCTAATTGTAACTGTCTGCTGTAGTATGTGTTGCTTGCTATCATCTTTATGGTTTATTGCCAATTGTGTTGCCAGTCTTTCCAAACAGGTGCAATGCCTTGCTTGCGTAACATGTCGGTAATTACTTCGGTGCTGCGCTCATCGGATATTTCAAATTGCTCTAAAGATTGTTGTTCCACCGTATATCCACCCGGATTGGTCTTAGATTCAGCACTCATAGAGGTAATACCTAAGTGTACAATATGATCTCTAAAGATTTCTTCTTCTCTGGTAGATATGGATAACTCAACAGTTTCGTCTAGTAATCGGTAAGCACAAATCAATTGCACCAATTCTTCATCGCTCATGGCTACTTTAGGTTCTAAACCGCCACTAAAAGGGCGTAACCTAGGAAACGAAATGCTATACTTGCTTTGCCAATAGTTTTTCTGTAAATACTGCAAATGCAAGGCCGTAAAAAAACTATCCGCGCGCCAGTCTTCTAACCCAAACAAAGCTCCCAAACCTATTTTGTGCATGCCTGCTTTTCCCAAGCGGTCTGGGGTTTCCAATCGGTACGTAAAGTTTGATTTTTTCCCTTTCGGATGGTGTTTTTTGTATTCCATTTCATGATAGGTTTCCTGATATACCAACACGGCGTACAATCCTGCTGCTCGTAAACGCTCATATTCATGTTGGTCTAGCGGTTGTACTTCCATAGAGATATTCGGAAAATGGGGTTGCAACAATTGAATGGCATTTTCTAAATAATCAACACCAACGGTTCTGTTGGCTTCTCCGGTAACCAACAATACATGTTGATAGCCTTTGTTTTTTAAAAACGCTGCCTCCTGAAGAATTTCAGCATCGGTCAAAGTTCTTCGGGGAATCTTATTCGTAAAGCTGAATCCGCAATAAGTGCAAATATTCTGGCACTCATTGCTCAAATACAAGGGTGCATACATTTGCATGGTATTGCCAAAACGTTTACGGGTGCGGGTATGACTCAACCTGGCCATGTCTTCTAAAAAAGGAAGTGCGGCAGGAGAAATCAAAGCTTTGAAATCTTCCAGGTTACGCTGCGTTTTAGTCAAAGCACGCTCCACATCGGCAGCAGTTTTCTGGTGAATCGATTTTAAAATCGCATCCCAATCATGTTGATGGATTTTTTCTGAAAACATAGGCACAAAGTTTTATTCAGTTAAAAATGAAGTAAACGGACTACTAGCCGAAGCATGTGGATGTGTCGACGCTAACCCCGACTCATACGCCATACGTCCACATTGTACGGCCATTTCAAAAGCTTTGGCCATGGTTACCGGATCGGGAGACACCGCAATGGCTGTATTAACCAACACAGCATCTGCCCCTAACTCCATAGCCCATGACGCATGAGACGGAGCACCAATACCGGCATCTACAATCACAGGCACATTGCTTTGTTCTATAATAATTTCCAGAAAATCTTGGGTACGCAAGCCTTTGTTACTACCTATAGGAGCGCCTAAAGGCATCACACACTGGGCACCTACTGCTTCTAAACGTTTGCACAACACAGGATCGGCCTGAATATAGGGCATCACCACAAAGCCTTCTTTTACCAAGGCTTCCGTAGCTTTCAACGTCTCTACAGGATCTGGCAGTAAGTATTTAGGATCTGGATGAATCTCTAGTTTGATCCAATTGGTACCCAAAGCTTCTCTTGCCAATTGCGCTGCAAAAATAGCTTCCTTGGCATCGCGTACTCCTGAGGTATTGGGCAATAAGTTAATCTCCGAAGCCTCTAAAGCGGTAAGGCGTTCATCTACGTCGCCTTGGGTAGCTACACGGGTAAGCGCCACCGTAACCAATTCGCTCCCCGAAGCTTCTACTGCCGCCTGCATAGTGGCTATATCTCTGAATTTTCCCGTTCCTGTAAACAAACGAGAGGTAAATGTTTTATCTGCTATCTGTAATGGTTTCATATCAATGTTGTTGTTAAGGTTTGTAATTGGGTAGCTACGGCTGCATCTTGAGTGGTACTCAACATACCAGACACGGCTACTCCATGAATGCCTGTAGCGCGCAAGGCTTTTATGTCTTTGGAAGTAATCCCTCCAATCGCTATCACCGGAATGTTCCCCGACAATTGCGATAGGATATGGGTATAGCCATCTAATCCCAACACCGGACTTAGTTTTGCTTTGGTTTTTGTAAATCGATACGGTCCTAACCCGATATAATCTACTCCTGCGGTTATGAGTTCTTGACATTGTGCCAAGGTATTTGCGGTTCCTCCGATGATCTTTTCGGTTCCCAAAACTTTTCTAGCAATCGCCGGACTTTCATCTTCTTGTCCTAAGTGAACGCCATCTGCTTGGCTTGCCAAGGCTACATGAATGTTATCATTCACAATGAAAGTTGCGCCGTGTGCATCACAAATTTGTCGGACGGTCAAAGCAGTTTCCAAATATACTTTTTCAGGAACAGCTTTCATTCGTAATTGAATCCACTTTCCTCCTGCTTGGCATACGGCTTGTATGTTTTCCAAGTGTGCTTCAGGCGAAATGCCTTGCGATATGTAGTGTAGCGTTGCTATCTTCATTGTTTTGCTGTTTTTATAATAATTCCAAGCATTGTGCTGCCAGTGTTTTGTAAGCTGTTACAGGATGAGCACTTCCCCATACCGATCCTAACACGGCAATTCCTTCATAGCCCAAGGCGAAAGCTTTGGGCAACGTTTCTTCTGTGATACCTCCCAAAGCAATCACTGGAAAAGACGCTTTGGGTGCTGTAAAGCCTTTCCCTGCATAGTCTTTTTTAGAGATAGAAGTAAAAACCGGACTCAAAAAAGCATATTGCAAGGGTAATTCTGAACGAATCACAGCTTCTGGTGTATGAAAAGAAGCGCTGATGGCTATTCCTGAATAAATTTCCCTGTCAAAACTTGCTTTAGTACTTTCTGTTAGATGAATTCCTCCTAACGACATTTGTGGTACCAGCTGATAATGTCCATGCAGTTTGATGCGCTCATAATATTCGGTTGGAATTTGAGCTAACAAAGCTTGTAATTGTGCTGCCGTCCAATTCGGTTTGCGCAAGTGCAAACATTCTAGTCCTTCACGAAACATTGCGCTGATATGCATTCCTTCGTTTGGATACTCATCAGGATTTGTCATCACGATTAGTTTTGGATTCGGTAGGTTCATTTTACGCATCTTCTTATAAATACACTTCGCCGCCTTGGGCTTTGAACTCTTTAGATTTTTCGGCCATGCCTTCTTCCAAGGCTTTCTGTTCAGACACTTCTTTTTCTGCCGCAAACTCCCGAACCTCTTGCGTAATTTTCATAGAACAGAAATGCGGTCCACACATAGAACAAAAATGCGCGATTTTAGCTCCTGCAGCCGGCAAAGTTTCATCGTGATATTCTCTGGCCAACTCAGGATCTAAAGACAAATTAAACTGATCTTCCCAACGGAATTCAAACCTGGCTTTGCTCAACGCATCATCGCGGTATTGTGCTCCCGGATGTCCTTTGGCTAAATCTGCTGCATGCGCTGCCAATTTATAGGTCACCACTCCGGTACGTACATCATCTTTGTTGGGTAATCCTAAATGTTCTTTGGGGGTTACATAGCACAACATGGCCGTACCATACCACCCAATCATGCCAGCTCCGATGGCAGAAGTAATATGATCATACCCTGGTGCAATATCAGTGGTTAACGGTCCTAACGTATAGAAAGGAGCTTCCCCACATTCTTTCAATTGCTTGTCCATATTCTCTTTGATCATGTGCATGGGCACGTGTCCTGGACCTTCAATAAAGGTTTGTACATCGTGTTTCCAGGCTATCTTAGTGAGCTCGCCTAAAGTTTCCAATTCCGCAAACTGAGCAGCATCATTGGCATCGGCAATACAACCAGGACGGAGACCGTCTCCCAAAGAAAAAGCCACATCATAGGCTTTCATAATCTCGCAGATATCTTCAAAATGTGTATACAAAAAACTTTCCTTGTGATGTGCCAAACACCACTTGGCCATGATAGAACCACCGCGCGAAACAATTCCTGTAATGCGTTTGGCCGTCATTGGTACATGATGCAAACGTACGCCAGCATGAATGGTAAAATAGTCAACCCCCTGCTCTGCTTGTTCTATAAGCGTATCTCTGAAAATCTCCCAGGTGAGATCTTCAGCTTTACCGTTTACTTTCTCCAATGCTTGATAAATAGGTACCGTACCCACTGGCACCGGACTGTTTCGTAAGATCCATTCACGGGTTTCGTGGATGTTTTTTCCGGTGGATAAATCCATAATGGTATCAGCGCCCCAACGACACGCCCACACTGCTTTTTCTACTTCTTCTTCGATGCTGGAAGTGGTGGCAGAATTTCCGATATTGGCATTGATCTTTACCAAAAAGTTACGCCCAATGATCATCGGTTCCGTTTCTGGGTGATTAATGTTACAAGGCAATACGGCACGCCCTGAAGCAATTTCATCGCGTACAAATTCAGGAGTAATAACATCGGGAATTTTAGCACCAAAACTTTCGCCTTGATGCTGTTGTGCTAGTTGCTGTACTTCTTGTCTTTTTTGATTTTCGCGAATGGCTACATATTCCATTTCAGGAGTTATAATTCCCTGTCGCGCATAATACATTTGCGAAACATTCTTGCCTTTCAACGCCTTTTTAGGATTGGGAATGTTCGGAAATCTGATGGCGTCAGCTTGGGTGTTTGCCAAGCGTTCATTAGCATACTTACTAGACGCTCCTGTAAGTGTTTCGGTATCTTTTCTGTTGGCAATCCATTGTTTGCGTAAAGGTGCTAAGCCTTGGTACACATCAATTTCTTTATGAGGATCGGAATACGGTCCGCTAGTATCATAGATAGTAACAGGTGGATTTGCAGTGACTTTACCCGTTAGCGAATGCGTGGTATCACTTAACGTAACTTGACGCATAGCGACTTGTACCTCCGGAAACAAAGTTCCTTGTACGTAGATTTTCTGAGAGTTTGGAAACGGTTTTCTTGTAATGCTTCCTGCCTTTGGTGTTATTTCGGTTTTCATACTATTAAGTTGAATTTTAGATGGTAGTTACTTTTTGCGTGAGGGATAGCGCCATTGTTGGAGCTCTATTGCCCGGAGGGCAATAAGCGACTGGCAATAGCCCGACCTGAAAGGGCGCGCCCACAAACACATTACCCGCCTTGTGTAGCTTTGATGATAAGGATGTTTTGCTGATCTTGAAGCGATTGTGTAGCCCACTGTTGCTTGGGTACAACGCGTTGATTGATAGCCACAGCAATACCGGAAGTGCTGATGTTGAGCTGTTGCAACAAGGCCGATAGTGTGGTGCTGGCAGCTATTTGATGTGCGTGATTGTTGACGTTTACAGTTATCATAGACTTTGAATTATAACTATAAACTCTAGGCGTGACGTAGCACCTAAGTGTTATGAAGACCTACAAAGGCATGCTTTGTACGGAATAAAAGTAGTACTTTTCCCTGCGCCGGTATTAACCGGATCAAGTTCAAAGGGTATCATCTCAGCTTTTTACAGCACCCCTAAAGTTTATGTCGATTTACGAGACAAACGTAAGAAACGATTTTCGAAAATGAAAATCTACGCTGTCTTTTTTGAAGTATTCTTTTGCTAAAAAAACGATAATCTACTGATTATAAACACACTTACATTTGTTTATATTCATCTTAAAAGTTACCCTACTTCGCGTTCAAAAGCTATAAAATGGGTAGTCTGTTGGTTGTACAAGGGAATAATGTGTACCTCGCAATGGTACGGAGTTTGGTCTTTTCGATAATTGATTAGGACTTCTTTACAAGGCTTATTTTGGGCCAAATTATCTTTAATTCGTTTTTTGGTTTGTGCAGAAGTATCCGCTCCTTGCAAAAATTTAGGTGTTCTGTGAAGTGCTTCTGATTTGGAATAGCCTATCATATCTGTAAAGCCATGGTTCACCCAAATGATCTTTAAATTGGAATTTTTGAGCTAATGAAATCACCTTCTTAAACTCTACTTCTCTTTGGGCTTTTTCAATAGTATCATGATACCCCTGCATATAGCTCTAAATGCATAACATGATCGGTTGATGTTCCTAAGTATGGTTGTATTTCTTGATACACTTCCTCCGATAAACCGGTAAGGTAAATATCTAAACATATCATATCTGCAAGTTTCTGTTTCATAAGCTTATGATTTTTGGGAACTTAGATATTGTTTCTAATCAAAAAGTTTAAAACTGTTTTTCAAATAGGACATTGATGTGTAACATTACCCATTCTTGAGTTATAAAATCATAGTACTCTTTGGCAATAGAGGTTTGTAAATGTGTAGCATCAACTACAACCAAATCACTCGTAAAAGTTACTTCTCTGTTGCTTTCAACATTATCTATATACGCTTGCTCTGTATAACTGTGATTCTCCATAAGGAAAGTATTGGTAGCTACATCAAACTCATACATTGTAACAAAACCATATGATGAAAACTGTGCATAACCTTCCGGTTCAGATGGATATTCAAAAGTCATATACATTTTAGGAAGTCCAAAACAAAGTAGTTTTGCTTTGTTATCTATATCACCATAAGGTCTCACTTCTAATTCACTAAAATTAAACGAATTAATTTCATCTACAAGTTCATAAGAAGCTACATTATCTTTATTTAAATCTACCGCAATATCAGATTCAAACGATACAATTTGATACTTCCCCGCATAGGCACTAATGGACTCTTCTACAGCATCATCATCACTGCTACAACTTGTGAACGCAACAGTAGCTAGCAAGGCTACAAAACATGAATACGTAAATTTCATAAGAATTTAGTTTTTATAATTAATAGCTGTATATCTCAAATATATACAAAAGAACTTAAAATAAAAATATTCTTACAAAACATTAATTGTTTGTTATAAAAATAAACTTATAAATCACAATAAGAAATGACCTTATAAATTGGTTTTCAACACCGTAAACTAATCTTAAACTTGGGTTGGTATTATTGCTGTGCGTATAGAATTTACAACACCTACCTCTTTACAAAAAGCCAAACTCAAAGGCGTGTAAATATCCTTTGAAAAAACGATAACTAGCATAATAAGCTTTTTGTTGTTGCTGCGCTAATAGTTCAGATTCTGCAGCGGTAGTTCTGTATTCAAATACCACTCCTTTGTCGGTAGTAATACTGTCTGGTTTTCCTTTAATAGCTTTTAGTTCCGCGATACTCATTCCAAGTTTCACTCCGCTTTCAGTTGTAAACTTTGGAGCTTTGATGGTAGGGCAAACACCCTCCAAACCTTTTGAATACTTTATTTTGAAAGCTTTGATCCCTTGTTTTTCAGTTTGAAAAACTATACACGATTCTACCAATGTTTCACTGTATAGTGTATTCCCTTTGCTCCTTGCTGTTTCTTTCCCACTTAAGGAAAGATTACCTACACTAAAATCTGGTATAAAAGTACGATGGGTATCATCTGACGGACAAACTATATGCAATGGTTTAGGTTTCCAGGAATTGCTTTTGTGGGTATAACTGTGGGTATCACAACTTACTAAAACCACCAAACTTGCCAAAAATAGAAATGTTCTTATCATAACGCTTTATTATTTTTTTTTGACAAAATTAGCGGGGAGTATTACCCCGGGAATCCCTGAAAACAGGGAAATACACTTAACTGAATTCCTCGAAAAAAAATAGATTAACTACATACGAACTCAAAAAAAACAACGTTACAATGGATACTGTCTAGCAATAAGCACTACTAATAATAGTAATTTAAGTAGTAATTATGCTCCATACAGTTTCACCCTTTAACAGAATTACATACATTCGCAAACTTGATTACAAATCCTTAAATTTTAAAAATGAATTACTTTAGAGTATTAGTTTTATTTTTTCTGTTAATAAGTGTCAATTTCCATGCAACAGCCCAAGAAGATAAGGCTGAAGCTACTCCTGCACCTTCCATCAATTCTGGTTCTATTGCAGAGCAATTTGAATTTGTTATGGAAGACTCTAATCAGTACGGTGCCAACATGGTGGTAAAAAAATACTATTTAACTACCTTAAAAGCACACATCTTAGATTCCCTAAATGCTGTAGAAAAAGCATTGGCCGCTACAGAAGATAAAGTGGGTGATCAACAAACTGAAATTGCCAATTTGCAAGAGAACTTAAAAACTACACAAGCTACATTGGACCAGACCAACTTGGAGAAAGACTCTATGTCATTCTTTGGTATATTGACTAGCAAAGGTACATACAATGCCATTTTATGTTCTGTTATTGGTATTCTGGTAGTATTGCTGGTAGTGTTTGTCTACAAATTCAAAAATAGCAATGTGATTACCAAAGATGCGCAAAAAGCATTGGCAGAAACAGAGGAAGAATATGAAAATCACAGACGCACCGCATTGGAGCGCGAACAGAAAGTACGCCGACAGTTACAAGACGAGCTTAACAAACAAAAACATAAAACAGTATAAGCATATATGCTACTGTATTAAAAAAGCCTGCTTTATGAGCAGGCTTTTTCATTGGTAGTAGGTATTCAAGTTCTTTTTCATAACTGTTCTTTCCCCATCCACTCGTGTATTTTAATTTGATAGACTATAGATCCATCTACATTGGATTCTCCATGAGAAAACTCACTTAAAGACTCCGTAATTAAGCCTTCATGTACTTCTACTAAATGTGAAACACCTCTGGCAAAATCATGCAAACGTGATTTGGCATACGTTCCATGTAATTCTTCATAAGTACCTGATATTTGTACTGATTTCCATTTTGAAATAGAATCTACTACATCTACTAAAAGGCTTACATTAGGATGTTTTCTCATATTCTTGATCTTATGCCCCATACCGGAATAACTCAATAAAACGTTTTCGATAGGATCATAAAAATAAGTAATGGGTATAATGTGTGGTTGATTTCCTGAAATATAGGATAAGTGTCCAACGTAGTGCTCCTTCAAGAGCAATTGCATGTCCGAAGTGTGTAAATTTTGTATCATGATAAGTTCCCCTTTTAGTAAATGAATACCGCTAGAATAGTGTTCCATTTCCATTCCTACTTAAAGGTACGAAAAAAACTATTCAGAATGTTTTTAAAATAGGTTGAATATCAGTTTTTTACACTAAATCAGTTTAGTAACAATCCATTAAGAGCTGTCCTTTTTTCTGATAATGACTTAGATCATACTTACAATGCGTTTTACACAATTTTGAAAGCACTTCTAATACAGCTTTCTGCATCACTACGGATCCACAGATCATAACCACTCCACCTTTTTCAAAGGTATTGGCTAGTAATTGTTCTTCTTTACAGATTTTATCCTGTACATATACTTTGGTCTCCGTTGCTCTGGAATAAGCAGGTATAAACTCCGATAATTGTTTACTTTCCAAAGCCGGATTGATGATCTCCGCATAGTGCTCAAAAGCAGTCGCATTTTGTGCACCCCAAAACAAATGTGTGGGTATTTTCTTTGAATTGTGCTGCACCATTCCCAGAAACGGCGCAATACCTGTTCCGGTAGCTATCATCACTACATTACGCGCTTGCTTAGGAAAGTAAAATGACTTGTTCTTCATTCGGGATGCTTGCAAGGTATCGCCTACTTGTAGGGAATTTAAAAATTGAGAACATAATCCCTTGTCGTGCAATTTAATACTTAGTAAAATCTGGTTTTTTGTATTCATTCCTACGGAATACAATCGATCATGCGTATCGCTTTGCGGAGCAATGGCCAACAAATCACCAGACGTAAATGTACCAGCCTTTTTTCCTTGTAAGGTGATCATAAAAGTTTGGTGCTCAAGCTGCAATGCAGTTCTAGCGATCACTTCAAACTGATATTTCTTTTTCCTTTTAGCGGTTTTAGAAGAATCATTTTGATAAGCGTCGGGAACAAACCCACTCACCTGTCCGTACTGTAACAACCATTGGTTAAAAGATTCCGCAGAACGATTGTTAACCGTATGCAGGTTTAGTAAAGGTTTAGCGGTTTCAGATTGCAACAATTCGTGCTCTACGTCATACGCAAACTGGCAATAATCGGGGTAAGCAAACGAACCAAAACCAACAATGGCAAACTCAAAAGTACCTTGTGCCGTTTCCTGAAAACGCTGTATAAATTTATCAGCATTCACAGGAGCTTCCCCTGCGCCATAAGTAGCGGTTAAAATAAGCAACTGTTCCAAATTTGGATACGTTTCGTACGCGTTCATCTCAGCCACAAATACTTTTTTTCCCGTGGCGATTAATTGTTGTTGCAACCATATGGCAAACGGAAACGTACTTCCTGTTTCAGAACCCACCAGAATTACATGGGTACTTTCAGAAGCCTTGAACTTATTTTTGATACTGCCTTTACGTCGTTTAAAAGTCAATTTAAATCCTGATACAATAAAGAATAGAATACTGATAGCACTCAGCAATAAAACGAATGCCCACAGTGCATTGGTTTCTCCGGTATGCGTATCAAAACTCCATCGGTAAGCTAATTCCTGAAACGGATACAAACGCTCACTTAACACTGCTCCGGTAAATTGATTCACGCGTACTTCACGATCTTGCAAGTTCAATTGGTAATAATCAGCAACATCTGAAGAGAATGGAAAATCTATAGACCGAACTTCTGATAATGGGGTTTGTTGAAATATTGGAAAGTCGGCGACTTCCAAACTTGGGGTTTCCTTCAAAAGGTTTTCCTGCAACTCATGAGCTAGTGTAGGATGTTCAAAAACCTGAAACTGAAACAAGGACATCAATACCCCGGTAAGTGTTATCAAAACAATAGGTATCAAAAACAAGCGTCCAAAATAGGTGTGTGCATACTGCCAAAAATTGTCTTTTAAAATCTTGGCAAAGAATTTTTGAATGCTTTGTTGTCGTTTAATGATCAATACCAATCCGGTAATACTAATCACGAATAGCAAAAGGGAAGTCAACCCTATAAAAAAACGACCGGTACTTTTCAAGAACAACGAGCGGTGCAAGCTTCTGGCAAACGTATAGACCTCCGCTTCATCAGCCAGTTCTCCGGCTTTTTCACCCGTTTTTGGATTGATGTAGAAATTTGCGACATCACCTTCTTCTGTGATCACCGATGCTTTGACCCGACTATCTTGAGTTACCGAAAGTTCCAGAACTTCCAAATAATTCATTTGCAGGGTGCTCATAGCTTCTGCAACAGTTACATTTTCTGTGGTTGGAATTGCACTCAACTCCCATTCCTTTTCAATGGGCTCAAAAGCTAATACAATACCGGTAAGTGCGGCAACGGTAATAAACAAAAAAGAAGATACAGCCAACGCTAAGTGGCTATATCTCCAAATAGATAATGTCATGCGTTTCGTTTGATTATTTAGCGATTAAACGAACGTATCGGATGTATCCTTCTCCTTCAAACTTGCCTTGTAAGTTGGCAGAAGTTAAGGCTACTTCTAGGTCTTTTTCATAATATTCCTGATCTTCTACAGCGCTTTCAAAACGAATGCTGTAACCTTGATCTATTTTTTCAGCAGGAATCTCAAAAGCTACTACAGAACGTGAACCAGGAGTTATGGTAGCCCCACTTATGGCATCTACACTTTCCTTTTCTCCTAATTGATGCCACCATTCTACTAAGGTATCATACCATTTTTCATCGTCTCCTACCATATACAAGGTTTGTTCGTAAGCTCCTTTATCATTCAGTAATGATACAGCGATATAGGCGCCTTCCCCTGCGTAGTTCTTGGTTTGTATCAAACATTTTACGGTTTTGTTTGCAGGATTGGTGTGTATACTAAAACTGAACAAACTAAACGTTACCAAAACGGCAGCAGCTATTTTTACTAAGTGTGATTTCATAAATTTATTTTTTCAAAAATGTGAGGGATGCTTTATTCTTTTTCAATACTTCATTTTCAGCAGCTAGATCATAAGCAGTTTCTTCAAAATCGGTAGTGCTCTTGGTATCTGCTCCATTGGCTACTAAAAATTCTAAGATCTCTGTATTCTTGGCATTCATAGCAGCCAATAACAAAGGAGTATACCCTTCATTATTTTTGGCATTGATGGCTACATTACTTTCTTTAGCCATTTCCATGAGTTCAAAACTTCCTTTTTCTACAGCAAGATGCCAAAGATTGTTTCCATTAGGTTCAGCTTTGGAAATATCAAAACCGTGCTCTTTTAACAACTGCAGTTTTTCAATGTTTGGAGTTGGTTTTACCCCACGTGCACCGCGCTCATTTACCCAATAATATAAAAGTGTATGGCCATCATTATCCACTGCAGATACTTTTGCTCCTTTATCTAAAAGCAATGCCACAGTTTGGGTATCGTTTCCTTGAACAGCATACATCAAAGCTGTTTTATCGTCTTTATTGCTGTGATTTACATCCTTGGTTTTATCGGCCAATATTTTTACTACATCATAGCTGTTGCGTTGCGCAGCATTGATCAATGCGTTATCCCCAGCTTTATTGGTTGCATTTACATTTATCCCATTATCAATAAAAAACTGAATTACTCTTGGGTCTTTTGCATTTCCGGCGGCTAACAACAAAGGCGTATCTCCTTCTGCACTTACTGTATTTACCGGTACTCCCAATCCCTTCAAATATTCATAGGTTTCCAGATTGGCATTTCCTCCTCGGGTTCCGTGTGCAGCGTACAAGATAATGTTTTCGCCTGCTTTGTTTTGCTTTTTGTAATTGATTCCTCTTGCTTTCAATGTTTTTAACATCGTAGCATTCCCAGAACGTGCGGCATAGAACATTGCATTGTTTCCGTTGGCATCTTCAGTTTCCGAAGATAAACCGTGTGACTCAAAGAATTTGATCAAACTGTCGTCCTGAATATACTGCATGGCCAACAAGAATACTGTAGCACCATCTTTGGTAGTCAATTGTACGTCAGCTCCTTTTGCAATTAGATAATCATACATTGCTACATCGGTAACTTTACCATAAGTAGCAAAGTTCATCAATGGAATTCCGTGACCATCCTTTAAATTTACGGTAGCACCATTTTCTACTAAATATTTTACAAGCGGTAAATTATTTTTATAAGCAGCCCAGAAGATATACGTTCTTCCATCATGAGTAATGGTGTTGATATCAGTTTCCTTCAACGAAACTAGATACTGAATGTCTTCCATAGGAGCATCTGCCATGATCGCCGTAGCAATGGCATCAAAGCTTCGGTTGTTCATTTCCACCGGACTATTTCCTTTTTTAATAGCTGCCTGAACCTCAGCTACACTTGGGTTGTTTCCCCAAAACGCTCTATCTAACAACGCATTTTGTTGCGCCCACAAACCTGTGGTCAAAAATGCTGCTGATAAACTGAATATGATCTTTCTCATTATTTAGACTAAATATTAATAACGCAAATATCGAATTATTTTTTTAATTGATGAAGTACGTTTCATACAATTTTTAAGACTGAATATCTTTGGGAAAGTTTAATGCCTTTGCGAAATAGTTTACAAGCTACTGGCAGAAGTCCATAAGAGCCTCGGATAGACCAAAAAAGTGAAGAGCACCGCTATCCACCCTTTAGCCACTATACTTCATGATAGTAGCTAAAGGTGTATCAACTTTACTTGCTTAGAAGAAATACTATCGTTTGTAGAATTCTGGATAACTAAGGGTATTTGCCGCATTTGGATCTTTTTTCAATTCGGTACGTTCATACATTTTTAGCAGCGTCCCTAGCAAAATGCGTAAGGCTACAGGTTCTTTGCTACTACCATATACCGTAGTTTGATACTCCTTCCCTCCCGAGTTTATCAACACAGCGCGTGAAGCAGCATCAGTATAGTTGGCTTTGTAATTTGCTTCCAATGATTCTAACGGTATGGATTGTACCAGTGTTAGCACAGTCTGCATGGCTTCTTTACTTAACTTCCCTGTGTACCATCCTTCTTTTTGGGTGTAGCGCTCTCCAAAAAAGGTAAAGCTCCCATCCGCTTTAAGCTCTACATACATGGCGGGGCACGCTCCAAAGCACACGGTGCTGTAAAATGCTAATCCCTGAAACGGTCGGGTATTGTCAATGACCGGAATTTTTTCAAAGGTTACGGTACTCGCATTTTTGTTCCCCGTAAACAATAAGAGTCCTTTGGCTTCTTCCGAGATGGGTTGCAGTTCCAGCACGGTATCATCTAAGTTCACGATTTTAAACATATAGTTTGAGGTTTGCTCCCAATCTGTAGCATTTCCTTTGTTATAGCTAGGCTCTATAATTGCCAGTGTATCGTTGGCAACGCTGTACTTGGAATAGTAGGCATAGGGTGACATATACAAGCAGGCGGTATCTTGAAAGCTCATGATATAGTTGTTCATATCCATAGCGTCACTTTTCTTAATAGCCGTTTGCCAATTTCCCTGCAAGGCATCTTGTGAAGCTTTTTTAGAAGAACAGCTTACAATCGTAACCAACAGACAACAAATTCCCAGTACTTTTTTCATTTTTTCCAATATTGATTTTTTTTCAGAACTAAACTTACACTGATTCTCCATAGCAAACAACTCTCACACCGCAAAAATGTGTTTTTTTAAGAAGTGTTTAGCAAATTTCACAAGACTTTAGTACCGCTCGCTCTATGAAAATAGACTGTTTTCCTGAAAGAATTAGTACCTTTCCCCTTCAAAAAGAAAACGTATGAAATTGTATTCAGTTATAGAGCCTACCGCCACCAAAGTTCCTATTCTCATCAGTTCACCACATTCGGGAACTGAGTTTCCAAAAGAAGTTGCTGCCATGCTTACCGATGATGCCATCACCAATCCGGATGATACCGATTGGTTTATTGATAAGTTATACAGTTTTGCTTCGGAAATGGGGATTACCATGATCACTGCTAACTACAACCGTTGGGTGATTGATCTCAATAGAGATCCGGATAGCAAACCGCTGTATGATGATGGGCGTGTGATCACCGGACTGGTTCCTACCACAGACTTTAACGGAAATCCGCTATACAAAGACGCTACACCGGACGAGGCAGAAATACAACGCCGTGTTGAGGCGTATTACAAACCATACCATAGAAAGGTAGCTGCCCTTTTAGAAGACCTTAAAGAGGAGTTCGGCTATGCTATTTTGTTTGATGCACATTCCATTCGCCAAATGGTACCGGGTATTCAGAAAGCTCCGTTCCCGGAATTGATACTGGGTGATAATGATGAAACCTCCGCTGCACCACAAGTGATACAGGCAGCCTTAAGCGCTTTGGAAGCGAGTGACTATGAAGTCACCCATAATTTCCCTTTTAAAGGCGGTTATATTACGCGTAGCTTTGGAAAGCCTTCTCAAAACATCCATGCGCTTCAGCTAGAGATGGCCAAGGTGAATTATATGAATGAAAGTGAAACAGCCTATAGCGAAGAGAATGCCGAAGCATTACAACCAACCCTACAGAAAGTATTCAGCAATTTAATTGCGACAAAATTATAATGGAAAAGACCTATCATTTTAAAGGCTTGCTTACCGAGCAAGGCTGGCTTACACATACCAAAGTTACCCTAGATACCAACGGAAAAATAACCTCCATCACTCCCAATGCGGAGCCTGAAGGCGAAACGGTATCAGGTTATGCGCTTCCCGGTTTTCAAAATGCACACTCCCATGCGTTTCAATATGCTATGGCAGGACTGGCAGAATTGCATGAAGGTTCTGGAGTGCCGGACGATTTCTGGAGCTGGCGCAATGCGATGTACGACTTAGCTTTGACCATTTCTCCCGATGATCTGGAAGCCATTGCTACCCAACTCTATGCCGAAATGGTGCGTCACGGGTATACCGCTGTGACCGAGTTTCATTACTTGCATCACCAACCGGATGGTTCTCCTTATGAGAACTTAGCTGAGATGGGATTACGCCTGATAAAAGCTGCTAAAAAAGCAGGTATTCACATCACCCTGGTACCTATGTTTTACCAGAAAGGTGGTTTTGGACAAGCGCCAACCGATAAGCAGCGCCGTTTCCTATCGCCTACGCTAGAAGATTATTTGGCGTTGGTGGACAGTACCAAAGAAGCCTGTAAAACCTATGACAACGCAACCTACGGAATGGGTGTACACTCGCTGCGTGCAGTTGCCAAAGAGGATATCGTTGCCTTGTGTGAACAAGTACCGGATAGTATTCCGTTTCATATTCATGTATCGGAACAATTAAAAGAAATTGAAGACTGCCAGGCTTTCTATGGGAAACGACCTGTACAATGGCTCTTGGACACCGTTCAGGTAAAACCTAATTTCCATTTGGTACACGCTACACATTTAGATGATAGCGAAGTAAAAGGTATTGCAGCAAGTGGTGCGCATGTGGTTCTTTGCCCTACTACCGAAGGAAATTTAGGAGACGGGCTCTTCCGTTTCAATGATTTTAAAGCCTTAGGCGGAAAATGGAGCATTGGTACCGATTCTCATATTGGTATCAATCCGTTGGAAGAATTGCGCTTACTAGACTATGGTCAGCGACTCATCACCCACAAAAGAACTACGTTTTATACGAGTGAAAGTGGTGACAGTGCATTCAATGCGCTTAAAATGAGCTATACCTCCGGTAGAAAAGCGATGGGACTCCCATCCGATCATTTCTTTGCCATTGGTGATTATTTTGATGCAGCCGTTTTTGATGCCAACCATCCACTAGTGGCTACGGCAAGC
Source organism: Pustulibacterium marinum (assembly GCF_900116665.1). Classification (GTDB taxonomy): domain Bacteria; phylum Bacteroidota; class Bacteroidia; order Flavobacteriales; family Flavobacteriaceae; genus Pustulibacterium; species Pustulibacterium marinum. The sequence goes on from NZ_FPBK01000004.1 coordinate 60,509, forward strand.
CCAAAGAACCTGTGCAACACCCTACTCTATACACAAGATGTTTCCAAATTAGTGGGAACCCTAAAGAACGGGCGTTGGATGGTTAAGAACAATCTACACCACCAAGGGCCTATCATAGGCGCAAAGTTCATTATTACTTTAAAGCTTTTAAAAACAAGGGAGTAAGTGACTACCATATAGCATTCCCTTCTTCGGAAGGGAAATAGTGTTGCATTACATAGCCTTTTTTTTTAGTAGGTTAGATTGTTAGTATATTAGATTATTCGATTTGTTGGTGAGATACTGCTTACTGAACACTTTTAAAATAGCCACCTCGCTAGCGCGAGCCTCTCGCTCGTGACTTACGCAAAACAAAGTCTTACCTCATAAGTCTTATGTCAATTCGAGCATTATCGAGGACAAAAAACTTTTTGATCGAAGACATCCTACGTAGTAGTCGAGAACAAAAACTTTTTAATCAAAGATACCTTACGCAGTAATCGAGAATCTTGTAACACTGATGCCAAGTACAGATAGTTTTTTGTTATGTTGAATACTGATTTTTTTTAATCCTAAGTCTTAAGTCGTGTAGTCTTATATCCTTACAGATGGTCTGCCAACTGTTATTCTGTGTTTTGAAATGAATATTAAACTTCTAACTATAAGTTTCCTAATATCTCTCGTCTCATTGAGTGTTGGCAACACGTAGTAAGTTGACAAAATGTATCGAAATGTGCTTCTCGATACAATTTTTCTCCGTTGCTCTACGAAAAACCACTCGAAGTGACGGAGTGTAGATGTGAATGAGTACTTAATCTTAAAATAGTAGTCATTACGCGTGCGACTCGGAATCTTATGATCTAAGTAGGAATGATTGAAGGTTTACTTCCCCTCTTGAGAGGGGTTAGGGGTGTGTTTTTTATGAGAATTGCGGTTTGCATGTAATTGCCAAGTTTTACCCTTTCAGGGTTATTCTTTTTTTCATTGCCAAAAAAAGAAACAAAAAAGTCTAGGCTTACGAACCGATTTCTAAATTTATTGTTCGGAACCTACACCTTATGAACTCGCCAATAAGGTAATCATCTGTTGATTAATATTTATTATTTCCTATGTATGAGCTTGTTTATAATGTATTTTCTGGCTCAAACAGCATAAGCTGTTATACGGTTCTCTCTCTGCAAATTTTACGAAATCTCTTCGTAGGCCGGTAGTAGTTTCACTCTGATGTTTTTTGTTTTACAATCTTTATAGAATCGGTGGCTGAGTGCTTTGTGGAATGCAATGAAACAAAGTGTACCGAAGCCTTTTAAATGAATATGTAGTGCCTTTCGACTCCGCTCAAGGTGACATCCATTGTCAGTTCGAGCATTATCGAGGACAAAAAACTTTTTGGACAAAGATACCCTACGCAGTAGCCGAGAACAAAAACTTTTTGATCGAAGATACCTTACAAAGTAATCGAAACGATTTCGATTTTATCTCAACTCCTTACAAGGGCTTCGAATCCGATCAGCCTGACACCGATATGAAAACAACACTACCCATCTAAAAGTCTATATCATCTAATCTACATACACTTTCATACCATTTAGATGGTATTCCTTTTCATTATTGGCTGTTGCTACCATATCTACAAAGTAGACCACATCTCCGCTTTGCAATAAATCATACTTAGCCTTCAAAGTCTCTTTTTCAGTCACTGTAGCTACCTTCATTGTAAAAACAACATCATTCTCTCTTATAACTATTACCCTAAACTGCTGTATAGGTAACTGCACACAGATATCCAAACCAACCACCATAGCCATTATACGGCAAACTTTAAAATGCTCTTTAGGCAGTGTTGCATTGGAACCTAAATTACACAAAGAAGGCTCCAAATACTTTTCTATAGAAACAGCTCTAAAGTAAACCTTATCTAATTCAATAGTGTCTTTGGCAGTGATTTTGTTTACCGAAATCCAGGAAGCTCCTTCCCTTAAAGGCTTAATGGTAAAATCAGTTATTTCTCCATTGTTGGTATATAAGTACAGTGAATCCCTACTAATATGTTTTGCAAGTACCTCTAACGGATTTTTAATATCACAGATAAGTTCTTTTTGTGTAGGTATCGAAATCAAAACATCCTGTGCATGCATGCCGCTACAAACAAGCATGGCAACTATACAAATTAGAATATACCGCATTTATATTTATTTAATTATTAAAATTATGTACTATTATTTTGGTACAGGTCACCTAACAACGTACTAACAAATGTTATTCCTCCACTAGCGCGAGCGTCTCGCTCGTGACTTACGCAAAACAAAGTCTTACCTCATAAGTCTTATGTCAATTCGAGCATTATCGAGGACAAAAAACTTTTTGATCGAAGACATCCTACGTAGTAGTCGAAAGATTTCGATTTTATTTCAACTCCATATAAGAGCTTCGACTCCGCTCCTGACACCGATAGGAAAACAACACTAACTAACTAACTAACTAACTAACTAACTAACTAACTAACTAACTAACTAACTAACATACTAATCATCTAAAATACTAGCGTTCTAAACACCTATTCAAACTGATTTCATTCATTGCTTTGTTCCATTTCCCAGGTTTTAAGATATTTTAGCATCCATTGGTTGTAAACTGTTTGTTTATCTGTTACGGGAGCGTCTGTAAATTCCTTAGCTATTCGCTCTTCTCTTAAATGGTAATCAGCTATAGTATCTGTTCGGATCATTGACATAGCTATAGTTCCTTTGAAATCAATGAGCTGTTCTTCCCGAATGTAATTATAGGATGCTACCTCGGGATTATACATCATTTCTGACTCTTTGCTATACACTGCTTGAATGGAATCCTGTTCGTTTAGCAGATAATAAGTATATGCATAACCATACTCCCCACATGACATTGAATCAATAGCCAAAGCTTTAGCCGGTAAAGAATACTTTGTTATGTTTCCCCTACAGTCTCCTGCTCCATAGGTGTGAACACTTTCCTTTTTCATTTGAGATAACTCAAACGATCCTATACGGGGTAACTCAAGTTCATGAGATGCGTGCTTGGCGGGTGTTATGGGGATAGTGGGTTTTGTGGTGGTATCCACTTGCTGCACCGTTTCGGTAGGTTGTATGGGGTTTGGCTTTGTATGAGATTGGCAAGCCCCAAGCAAGCCAACCATGGTAATGGTATAGATACTTTTCATCCGTTTACTATTCCTAGATTTACATATTTATAAAAATATTTACTTGAGCATATTACGTAGTGGTTTGTCACAAAGCCACTTAGTCCTCTTTACTTTTGAAATGTAGAATTCAACCAAGCATCTAACATTTGTTTTTTGTCAGCTTCGTTGTTGTAGTGGATGCTGACTCCAAAGCTATATCCATTAATCAATCTACTATAAATTAGTTGATTAAGAAGCACTTCTCCTTTCGCATTGTAAATGGTAAAGCCGTATAACTGAAATTCCATTCCGTCTATTACAATGGTTTTGATGGCGGTTGAATCCGCTCGAATTCCTCTTTCCATATAGGCATAGTAAATCAGCTCTTTTGCGCTAGCATTTGTTTCTTCCCATTCCCCTTCATACTCCACTTCAAAAAGTTCGGATGTTGATTGAAAAATATTAAATCGATTTTTTTCAAAGTTTAGAAGTTGCTTTAATCCACTTGTATCAATTTCAAATCCTGACGTTTCACTAAGCGCTTCCAACCCTTTTTTAGTTCTTCTATCTACATCACTTTTGTGAGTTACATTCCAACCTTCCGGTATTTCCATAGTCCAGCCAATTTCTTCATTATGGTAGGTGTTTTCTGTTATTTTTCCCTCATCAATTTGTTGGTTAGGGTCTGTTTTACAAGAAAACAAAACAGTTAAAAATAATAAGAGGGTAATTTTAATTTTCATAAGTATAAATTTAGTCCTTTCGCCCACAGTAGGCTTATAAAGGGGTGTGCGTTCGTATCTTTAAAATTGCTTTTCAAAAGTATTTCCATTAAAAATGTATACGTTTCCGTCTTGCATACCAAACCACAATTTGCCATGAGCATCTTCAAAAATAGCTAACGCAGTATCATTTGTCAATCCATATTTCTTAGTGTAATTCGTCATCTTTACTCCATCATATTTCCAAATTCCTGCATCTCTGTCTCCAAACCATATCGTTCCTTTACTATCTTCTGCAATGGTAAAAACGTGTTCTAGCGTACCCGGCAATGATGCATCACCTTTTCTTTCACTTGTTGGGTGAATTAAGTTATTTTTTTCAGAAAAATTGATGATAGAATCCCCTTCTTTTAGCAGTACACCTATTCCGTTGTTACCAATCCAAAGCCTGCCTTTTGAATCTTCAAGAATACTTCTAATATGAAGCGGGGCAATAGTTCTGTCAAAGCCCAAAGTGGCATCGTTGATCACTGTAAAAGTACTATCATTATAGCCAAAAACACCCGCGTAGGTACCAAACCAAATCCTATTATGTTTCCCTTCCGAAATACTGGTTACCGCAAATAAATTATCGTTAGGGTTAAGGACTTTATGAGGCGGAAATGCCAAATACTGCAATTCTTGCCCATCAAATCTATATACTCCTTCTTTAACGCCAGCTCCAAACCAAAGATCGTTTTTAGATTTCATCCATTCCTCTTGAAAAGATTCATTACCCTGCATAGGTACCATATTTTGTGAAGTTACTATGGCTGCGTCGGTTTGGTTTGTTATGCTGCTTCCATCGTAACTGCTCACTCCCATTTGAGTATCAAACCAAATAACGCCTTCTTTATCTTCTCTTATGGCGAGTACTTGATTATCAGACAAACCATCAGTATTTGTAAAGTAGGTGAAAGTATGCCCATTGTAAACTGCCACCCCTTCCTGAAGACTACCAAACCAATAGTTTCCTTTACTATCTTGAAAAATGGCACGTATGCCCGAAGTGAATGTTAACGTATCGGTTTGTATGCTCCCTGAAAATTCAGGTGCCTTTGATTCTTGTAGCTTTCCCTTATTTTTAGCGCAAGAAATATTCAAAACCAGCATGAGTAGCAGGTACATCAAATGTATGTTTCTTTTCATCTGTTTGCTATTCCATAGTTGTTTCCACACCAATATACAACTTTTATACACCAAACCCTGAACCATAAAAACCGATGGATGCCAGCTTAGCACCTATTCCGCCTGTTGTGCCACCGTACTTTTTTTAAATGTTTCTATCTTGTTATATATTTCAGCGATTTCCTTTTCAGTCAATTTTTGAATTTTATAAGTATACGCTTCCGAATCAGTGCGTATCTCAATCAACTCCTGCTGAATATGAACTGATTCCACTTCTGAAAAATCAATCCGATCCCTAGATGGCTTTTGAAACCGAATCCCTTTTTCATCAATCCTGATGTTTTTTGTCAAAAAGGTGACACTTAGAAGTATAAAACCGAAACCTTGTGCATAATCCTCCTTTAGAAAACCAAACAATAATTCATGATGAACAGAGTCGGTATATCCGTTACGAATTTTTAACAATCCAAAGAATGTCCAAAAAATCACATACACCCAGTTATATTTTTTAGTCCGTAGTATAATTTTATTCTTTAAAACAGGTCTTTGAAATCTGTCAATAATGAAGGAATATATTATAAATCCATACCCAAAAACTATCATTAGTTCACCGACTAATCTGGAAATAAAAAAGTCACTGAAATAATACATAATCAAAATAATTCCGATTAATAATCCGAAAGCGATTGTATAAAATCTAAATGCTTCTCTCATTATTTTTAAATTTATGATATTTTTCTAAAGTCACATACCACGTGTTTGTATAGGCAAAGTAGGCAATTGCGAGCTTCAAACTCATCAAACCGTCACTATTTTAAAGCAGGCTACAATAGTTGAATTTACTACTATCTCGCCTATTTTGTATATACAGTGCTACCAACTGGCTTTCCTATATTTCATTTTCATATCCAATCTCATTCAAGTCCGATTTTAGTTTTTCAAAATCTTCAAGATTAGGATTTATTTCTAGTACTAAATCTTTCGTTATTACCGCTCCATTATATATTTTTTCAACTAGTCCTATTTTTAGTTCTCTTTCATTAAATTCCTCTTCATAATATTCTTCAGCCCATTCTTTATATGTAAAAGCCTTTCCATCTAAAAGCTGAAGTAAATCGCTTGAGCCATCTTTGTAATCATCATTGGGAAAGTCGATATGTCCAGTAGTCCAATTAAAATCATCTATTGTTTTCCATATACAAAATGTTGTCCCAATACTTTTAACAGGTTCGCCAAATATGAATTCATTAAACACCTCTGGCAATTGGTCAATTACTTCTTTATTTATTTCTTGTATCAATTTTGTTTGCTGAGTTTTTTTTGAACCAAACAGTTTATCAACAAATGTTTTCTTTTCTTCAATAGGAATACTTTTCCATCCATTCATTTGACTTTCATGAGCAAATCCATTAATACAGATTCCATTATTACTGAACAGAATCAACATTTGGTCGCCCTGTCCATTTCGCATTTCACAAACTTCCTCTGTATCACTCCAGTCTTTTTGGTATGAATAATATCTATATTCCCATTCAGGGCAAATAATCACTTCTAATGCAGCTATAGATTTACAGATTCTTCTAAGTTCATTTGGATTTGGTAGAAGATCTAAGTTTTGTGTCGAAAGTTTCCTCATTCGTAGTTTTTGTTTTCAACTTAAGCTTAACGAGCTGTGTATGGTGGGGATCCCGAAGGTAGGCTCTATACACCTAGTTCTGCACAGCTTTTATTTTCTCTAAATATCTTTTAATTCCTTTTAAGAAATTTGGAGTTACTCCTGATTCCTTTGTTGAATCATCAATTAATTTTTTCAGCTTATTTTTTTGATAGTCCGTTAATTCCTTAACTCTAAAATTTTCCTTTGGCAATAGCTTTTTCAAAATAATAGTCGAGCTGTTACCACAAGACTTTTTAAACTTTCTAACGCATTGCATTTCAGTTTCTGAAAGATTTTCTTTCAAAAAGAGGTATCGCCCAGCGCTAACCTTATCATCTTTATGAAGATATAATTCAGCTATTTTGTTATGCAAATTCTGGTTGAAAGAATAGTATTGGAAAAATCCTTCATATCTACTAATTGCCTTGTCGATATCGCCCTCAAGTACATCTTTTTCAGCGCGTTTTATTATTCTTAATTCAAGAGCGTTTCTATAGTCTTTAACTGTTCGATGTCTCTCCCAAAGTGACAATCTTGTTTTTTTGACTTCCGAGTTTTCAGATGATAAAATCCAAGATATAAAATTTGAGATTAGCTTTTTCATGGGCTTGTGCAACGGCTTCTGGTGTTATGCATAGTTTTTATTATTTTCCAAAATTCTATTTAAAATCAAGGTCATAGACAATAATATAATTGCTGTTGTCCAAAGCCAATAACCTGATAGATATTCAGTTATTTGTCCAGTAAATCCGCCTTCGTTTTTTATTATTTTTTCAACTTGAGTAAATGAAAGGGCTAAAATTGATGAAATTAAGCTTAAGATTAAAGCCAATTTAGAGTTTTTTGAAAACAAGAAAAGAAATAAACTATATAAAAATAATGGGTTTGCAAACCAAATCAATCCAATTATATCAAAATTCATCCAACCTAAAAGTAATGCAATTAGTCCAAATGAACCAACTGAAGAAACACCATCAACAAGATAACATTCCATTGCCAGAGAGGATAGGTAGATTAATCCAATTCCGATTCCAATAATACTTTTCAAACTTTTAGTCATCTTACTTTAATCTCATTTTATAGGCGTTTTTTTCAATTTTCAAACATCTTGTAGTTTTTTGTCCAATAATTTGCTACAAAATCCCATTTGTTACCAAATTCTTTAATGTGTTTTTGATAAGAGAGTTCCTTTATCAACTTCTTTGCGTACATATCTGAATTAAGCACTTTGTAAATTTTAATTATTTGCGGATTCTTTTCAATTTCAAAGTCGCAACCTTGTCCGTATTTGTAACCGTAATCAACTAATTTATAGTTTTCAATTTTACTCAAATGACTTTCCCAATTCATATCGGCACAACCTGCACGATTGTAGCAATAAAAAAAGTCTGTTCCTTTTATTTTTTGGATATCAAAGGCACAATTCTCGACAAGTATAAATGTTTTCAATTTTTTGTTGAACAGATAATTGTCACACTGATTTGGAGTATTGCTAAATGCAAAAACCCGAATGTCTTTAGTACCATCTTCGTCAATGTCCAGAATTTTAAATTCAAAGTAATAGTCTTCTGATTTTACAATTGTGTCGCCTTGCATTGATAACAAACAATTGAATCTACCGCCCTTTGAAATCTGAATGAATTTCTGTCCGTTAATTTTTAATGTATCCATCTGAATATCTACTTTTTTTTGTTGTTGAGGCTTGTTTTGAATTAACAAACTGTCGGTAGATTTTCTTTCGATGGTCCTGTCACTTGACTTCGAATTAAAAGAAGTCAAAATTATGAGTAGTAAAATGTTTAATAGTATCTTCATAAAATCACCTATAACTGTAAGTTGTATAAGCAGTGGTAGATTGCGAGGTTATTAACTGTCAAACCGCTACGCTGTTTGAGCGAGCTACAAACCTTGATATTTAGCACTTTGCCTGCAATTATTTATAGAAAATGTTAGCTGCTAGCCTTTATCTATTTTAATTCATATTAATTGTATGAGGCAACAAATGCTTTTAATTTGGTTTTAAAACCATTTTTCCATGTAGAGTAGTCTCTAATATCTTGTTCAATTACCGTTTTATTAGGTAATTGAGGAATTGTAGTTGTACCACCATCATGTTCTGTTACTGAGTATTTACTAAATAAGTTTAGCAAGAAATCAATATCTGATTGTTCTGTAACAATGTAGCTTGATAAATTCCCTTTTTTTAAATTTATATTTTTTGAGAATCGCTCATAGGTTTTATTGGAAAGAATTTCTTCAACTGAACGCTCTAATAGCATTCTAAATCTTTTCCTTGCCGAGTCCAATTTAATTTCTCGCCCATGAGCATCTGTTAATTGTAGAGCATCATGCTCAGTCAGGATTCTCTTAATAGAATTAATTCTTTCTTGAATATTCTTTGCTAAATAAGGTATCTCGTCTGTGACAATACCACTAATTTCATTGTACTTATCAATCCCTATTATTTCACAATTAGATGAATTTAATGACTTATGAGTATCTATTAGTAGTCGTAAAAATGATAAATCATGAGTCAATACTATTATTTGTCTGTCCTGTGAAAGCGTTACTATCTTACTTGCAATTAAATCTCGATAATCCATATCCAAAGAAGTAACTGGGTCATCAAAAACAATAGTGTTTTTTCGTCCATCAATTGTACACTCAGCTAAAAAATTAGATAGGGCAATTATTTTTTGCTCACCTTCACTTAAAATGGATTCAATAGAGTGATTGATGCCATTCAAACTACACTTTTGAAAAGTATTCCCCTGTGATGTCCTAGTCTTTGACAATAATACTTTTGCGGCTAAATCAGAATTAAAATCGTTTAAGTGATTTATAAATTCTTGATGCTGTAAGTTTATTGCCTGATTTTCCATTAAAGCTCCAATTTTTCTTGAGACACTATTTGTATTTAAATTCGTTTGACATCTTGATATCCATTCTTTGTACTTTAGTTCGTCATGGTATTTTAATATCTGAACCTTGTTGTTAAATAAAAATTCCTTTGCTATCAGCTCGTTATATTCAGCAATAAAAGCGTTTCGATTACTTAGTAATTGATTATTTTGCAATAACTGAGCATCAATATTAGGAACTAAGCCTCTTATATTAGTGGAAAAAGTCTTGATTTGTACATTTAGTTCTGTGCCTTTTTCAAGGTAATCAATAAGGTTTGCTTTAAGAGTTTCAATCGCGTTTGAAAATTCATTAAAACCCTTTTCAAAGTTAGGAATATATTGAACAAGCTCGTTAAAATTGTCAAAAGATAATGCTGTTAACGACTTTAAAAATTGTATTTTTTTATTAATCCCATTTTGAATATTTGTTAATTGTGTTGATACATCATTAGATATAAATTGATTGAAACCAAGCAATCTTTTCTGAGCTGTTTCATCTAAATCCTGTTGACACAACACACATTTTTCCAATGAACCAGAAGAAGGGAATTTCACACCATCTGTCATTCCGTTACTGAGTGCAAATTTTTGTGCTGCATCCCAAAGTATTCTCCAAGGATTAGACCCAAAACCATCAATTGTATTTATTTCCTTAACTTCATTAGTCAGAACATCATAAGCTTTTTTTGTATTTTCAAAACTTGTTCTTAAACTTCTTAATTCAGTAATTTTCTCTTCAATAAAAAGACCTTCAATTCCTTCAAATTGTTTAGCATAATTATCTATCCTTGCTTTTAACCCAATTAGATTTTTAATATTCTCTTGAGGGTTTTGAGTATTAATAAGCTGGTGTAGTTCCTGTTTACGTGCTGCGTTTTCAGAACTAAATTGTATGTAATTCTCAATTACAGGTTTTGTTAAACTCTCGAAATTAGAATACCACTGACCAGTTGGAGTTGAATTCAACAATTGGTCAATAGTTGGTTTTGCTGTTGTGTAAACAGCAACTTCGTTAGTTAATGATTGAGCCATTGCATTTAAAACAGGAATTAACCTTTCTAAAACATCAATTCCAATAGGTTTGTACTCTGTAGGGTTTTCACTATTTATATAGATATCTCCACAGTTAGTATCAAAAACATTTATGGAATTCAATGCTGAATGTGAAGAAGCATTTTCTACCCACTGAAATCTCGTAATTGTACCATTAATATCAATTTCAAAATCAACCTGTTGAGGATTTGAATCTTGTGTAAATACATTTTTCTTTAATTCAATGTTTGAATTCCTACTCCAACAGAGTTTCTTCAGTATTCTTGAATAGCTTGACTTCCCTGAACCATTATTACCATAAATTACATTCAATCCACTACTCGGGAATTCTAATTTCCCTTGATTGTGCAAAGCACAAATGTTGATAGGTTTTTCTAAGGTTTTTAATCTTGGATAATGAGCTAAAGAACCTGTTAATGAAGGAATATGGGTACTATCAAATGGAACTACACTTAATGTTATAGTTGTATCTCCATTTTCTTTCTTTAATAATTGCACTAGTTCATCAATATCATTTTGAGTAATTGTTGAATTTGAGATTATTCTTCTAAGTGCATCTTTAATAAAATCAGGTCGCTGTTGTGACCAATCTAATATTTCCTGATATATGGACATCTTATTTTTTTCTACTTTAACTTAAAGTTGACTATACCAATATACACCAAAGCCCGTATAAAAACACCATATATCAACCAGTTTTCGCTTAAAAGCCTTACAACTCGTTAACAGGAAATCAAACACAAGTATTCTGTAACTAAAATCTAACTACATCATCCCACCCCTCCTTACGGTTATCCGTAATCGGTGGTTACGTAGGTAGTGAATTGTAGTCGTGCGCAGTATGGCTATAAGGCACCTTTAAGGCTGTATCCCCTACCCAACACAGCAAAGTGCCTTTGCTATACCATGCGCAACGCTTGTAATAGCTGCATGGGGTGCAGTGCTTTGTGGTTGATACATACCGAGCCCAAGAGGGCGTCTTCTTTAAAATACAACACACAACTGCTTACCAAAGCCAGTGCCGGCGCAGCTATGGGTTGGGTGGTAAAGCTTTGCGCGGCTATGGGGTGTACAGCATCAGCCACCGCTACCCGAAACACTTCTTGTTGTATTATTTTGTAGGTATCGGGTTGGTAATAGGTAACATTGTAGCACAGCACGGCGCTACTGGCGGTTGCGGGCCATAGGAGTACATCCGCAGGTACAAACCCCGGTGTTTGCAAGGTAAGGCTGCCATTGGGGTTTTCGGTCATGCTCAGCGGTACCCGGCAATAATCGGCATACAAACTGGCGGTGTTAAACTCAAAGCCTGTGAGCAAGTTGAGGTCGCCCTCCCATAGGTTTTTAGTGCCTTTGGGCAGCAGTGTATTGGCCAGCATGGCATCGTACACCACACTGCGAAAGCTGTTGAACATGTTTTTTTGGTAATAGGTTTGTAGCAAAATGCGCAACCCCAGGCTCAGCATTTTGGTGGTGGAAGAAGCCGTTCCAAAATCGGAGGCTGCTTTTTTGGTGGCTTTGGTTTGCCGTACCCCACCGCGCCCCGGTTTGGTTTGCAAATAGGTGGTGCCATCCACGTTTCTAAAAGCCACATTGCCCAGGCTTCCAATCAATTCTTTTCCGTTAAATCGTGCCATATCCGTCTATTTTTAGGTGCGTACCCCGCCATGTTCCCTGCAGGTGTTTCTACATTCTATCCATAGCTACTCCACTATGACTCCACATAATTCCCGTAAAAGTGTGGACTCACTGTGGACTTGGTGTGGACTCAATGTAGACTCACCTGCCGCTGTTGTAAGATACTTCTTAATTCTGTAAAATGCAAATTTTGAAGGTATTAGCGTTTTTGAAGGAGCTTTTAGTGTGGTTGGTGGTTGGCGGTAATTTAAAAATTAAGTACTCATCCACATCTACGCTCCATCACTTCGAGTGGTTTTTCGTAGAGCAACGGAGAAAAATTGTATCGAGAAGCGCATTTCGATACATTTTGTCAACTTACTATGTGTTGCCAAAACACTCAATGAGACGAGAGATACAATGAAAATTATAGATAACATTTCAAGTTCATGTCACAGCACGGAATGACGGTGACTTAAAAAATATTCAACATTTATAATTCAGCATTCAAAATAACAAAACGGCTTCGATACACTTTGCTCCATTACTTTCCACCAAGCACTCAGCCACCAAGAGAGCGGACAGCTAGAAATAATAAACTCTGGAAAGAGAGCAAATAACTTTACAGAGTTTATTACAAAAGGTAATTTTATACGATTTTATTTAATTGAAATGATACGCCACTCCTATCTGTACCAACCAACTGAGATCATCTCCTGCTAATTGCCATAAACTACTATCGCGTAGTGAGTTTACAGGATCGGTCCATAACAGTGTAGGTGCAAGTCTAAACGAAACTGATGGACTCAATTCATAACTTACAACCCCAGCCCCCATTAAACTCATATACCTGCTTGTAGTAATTCCTTCTTGTAGCGCCAGGTTCTTACGAAGCTGCTCTGTAGTATATCCCATTCCAAAGTGATACCCAAAGTTCCAGGTGTTGTTTGTCTTCAAATGTTCCAACAACACAAAGGTAGAAAAGGCGGTTACATCACCTTTCATAGTACTAAGCCCCTGTTGCCAGTCTTCCCCCTCAATTCCTGCATTCATATACTGCAACCGTAGGCTCATGCCAAAATATTGTTCCGGTTTGTGATAGGTAATAGCTGCATAGGCACTAAATGGTACAGCGTAGGATACGTCTACCCCATCATCGGCATCTTCATAAACATAAGCCTGCCCGGTTCCTCCTCCAAATTCTACACTCAATTCCTGAGCATTAGCATGTAGCAGACTTAAAAGTAATGAAATCATAAGTAAAGTAATACTTTTCATATATGTAGATTTTTCGTTCAAAAATAGATGAAACAAAAGCCATACCAAAAATAACTACAAAGCATAAATACACATCTGTAAGCTGAGAATACAAGAGAAGGCGAATTATTAAGCATAGAGATAAAATCAGGTAGATTCCGTGTCGTGACATGGAATGACGGTTATTTTAAAAGTGGTTAGTATTCAGTAGCAGTTAGCAGAATATTTACAAAGACATAAGACTACATGACTTAAGACTTAGGACCTTTAACTTTCAACTAAAAAACATTCAACATAATAAAATCGGCTTCGGTACACTTTGCTCCATTGCATTTCACCGGGAGAGCGGACAGCTTTCAGCCTTTAGCAGACAGCCTTTAGCTGATAATCATTTCTGTAGCAATTGTAAAACACAATACATCTGAGTGAAGTTACCCCCCTTTTTCCAGAATATATCCGAGCAAAGCTCCGAGATTCAGGAGCGGTTGAGCGACGCGGAGTTTGCCGGATGGTTTTTGGTGCTGTGGTAACAAGCAGCAAAAAATTCCTTAAAAAGGGTGTCGTTTTCTTTGGTTCGTTTCTTTTGGACAAGCAACTGCGTAGCACATCATGAGTTCCTTTAAAAACAATAAGAGTCTACGAATAAAAGAAATGAACATACCCGTTAGGGTAAAACTTGGCGTTTACACGCAAAACACAATTCTCATTTCTAAAATCCAATTTCAAAAAACACACCCCTAACCCCTCTCAAGAGGGGAAGCGTATAAGCAAGCATTTAGGTAAAAACAAACAGATTCCGTGTCACAGCAAGGAATGACGGATATTTTAAAAGTGTTCAGTAAGCAGTTGCAGTAGGCAGAATATTTACAAAGACATAAGATAACAGGACTTAAGACTTAGGACTTTTTACTTTCAACTAAAAACCAATTCAACATTTATAATTCAGCATTTAAAATAATGAAATCGGCTTCGATACACTTTGTTCCATTGCACTCCACAAACCACTCAGCCACCGAGAGAGCGGACAGCTTTCAGCCTTTAGCAGACAGCAAAGAAATTCGATATCAGCACACGGAATGATTATTTCAAAAATGTTCAGTGTTCAGTAGCAGTTGGCAGAATATTTACAAAAACATAAGACAACATGACTTAAGACTTAGGACCTTTAACTTTCAACTAAAAAACAATCCTCTTCCCACAAAAGTTTGTACCTTTAGGTAGTATTGAAAATTAAAAAAACACCAACTTTATGCCACACCACGAAGAGAAATACTGTCCGCGTTGCCAGGAGTCGTTTGAATGTAAAGTAGGGAGCATTAATCTGTGCCAGTGTACTACAGTGACGCTTAATGAGGAAGAGCGTAATTATATGCGGGAACAGTATACCGATTGTTTGTGTGCTGCGTGCATGGCTGCGGTAAAACAAGAATACCACAACGCTAAATACCATGAACAAATAGCACAACTACACCACCACCGCTAGGTAACTCCTCCATATATTGGAATTTTGTTAACTTATAAACACTCTTTTAAGATAAGTTTAAAAGAGAAAAGTGTTAAAACTTTGTACTTTCACCAAAAAGTAAGCGAACATTTCCTTGAACAAAAAGACACATTCCAAAAAGTTCAAAGTTTTACGAATCTTTGGGCGTATTATTTTAGGGCTTTTTATCTTCATTTTTCTCCTGCTCCTGTTTATCAGAAGTCCTTGGGGCCAAAATATCATTGTTCAAAAACTCACCAACTATATTGAAGGGAAAACCAATACCACCGTAACCGTTAAAAGGGTGTTTATCACTTTTGATGGTCATGTGTTTGTGGAAGACCTCTATCTAGAAGATACCCACAAAGACACCCTCCTCTATTCCCACGAACTGGAAGCCAATATAGGTTTGTTACCCTTGATCAAGGGTACGGGTTTTCAGTTAAAATCCTTAGACTGGAATCAGGCTACGGCACATATATATCAAAAGGACAGTTTGGAAGGGTTTAATTATCAGTTTTTGATCGATGCTTTTGCAGCCGACAGTACCCAAACCACTACCCCTGCGGATACTACGAGTACGTTTCAGATAGAATTAGGAGATTTTGATCTGAAAGACATTCACCTTACGTATGAAGATGCAGTAACGGGTATGAATGCCAACGGCTCCATTGGAGAATTGCTGTTGGAACTGAATACCTTTGACCTGGAAGCCATGCGATTTGAAGTAGACGAAGCAGCGCTGCGTAATACTCAAATTACCTACGAACAGCTAAAACCATTACCCGAAAGTACCGATACCACGGCTACGAGTCCGTTACCTTTTTTAGAGGTGGATGCTTTAGAACTGACCAACGTAACCGCTAAGTACCGTTCACAACCAGATGGTATGGATGCCAACGTAACCATTTCAGAAAGCTATTTTTCGGTTCCGAAGATCGATTTGCAAGCACAGGAAATAGTGGCGGACGAACTCTCTCTAAAGCATTCAACAGTTGTGCTTAACATGCAAACAGTAGCCAAGGAAACAGCCGTAGCAGAAACCACCACAACTACCCCATTTACCTGGCCGGATTGGAACCTTACCGTAGACGAGATCAACCTAGAACATAACGATATTACCTATACGCTAGACGGAGCGCAACCTCAAAAAGGAACGTTGAATGCAAATGCCATAGCACTTACCAACGTAACGCTGCAAGCCGACGAAGTTTTGCTGGAAAAAGAGCATGCAGCCTTGGAAATAGCCAACCTGCAACTGGAAGAAGCCAGTGGATTGGCATTAAAGCAATTGGCTTTTACAACGGATATTACTTCCAAACGACTGGCTATAGATGATTTGCAGTTCACCTTGAACAACAATACCATTTCGGGGAATGCTGCTGCTTCCTATGCATCTTTACAACAATTCATAGCGACGCCGGAAAAAGCTACCCTCGCACTAAACCTAAACAATATACAACTGGCATTGCAAGACGTGTTCCTCCTGCAACCAGACCTAGAAAAGAACACCTATCTGGCAACTTTGGCAAAGAAACGTATTTCAGGGCAAGTCTATGCCAACGGAACGCTGGAAGCATTGCGGTTGTCTAACACCGCTATTCAATGGGGTGCCAATACCCGTGTGAATGCCACCGCCGCTTTTAAAAATATTACAGACACAGAGCGTTTGGCGTTTACCATTCAGAATTTTAAAGCCATCACCACCAAAGAAGATCTGGAACAATTCATGGCTTCAGATAGTTTGGGTATCAGCTATCCTGATCATGCTACGCTAGTGGTAGAAGGAAGTGGAAATTTAGAAGACATTACCGCAAAAGCGCGTTTGCAGACTTCGGAAGGAACGATTGCAGTAGACGGGAATTTCCAAAATACCGAAACGATTGCCTTTGATGCCAATATCAAGATCGATCAAGTGAATTTGGGGAAACTGTTGCAGAATCCGGCACTGGATACCATCAGTATTGGAATCAAAACAAAAGGAACAGGAACGTCCATTAACACCCTGGATGCGACGTTGGAAACCGATATAGAACGGCTGACCTACAATGGGTATGACCTTACCCCTTTCAAACTCTCGGCAGATATTAAAAACGGAACCGGAAAACTAGACGCTCATTTTAAAGACTACAATCTAAATGCAGCCTTAGATGGCGATATTGTATTAGATTCCGTAGCACCGGAAGCTCATTTAGATTTGGAAGTAACCGGAGCCGACCTGCAAGCCTTGGGCATCACCAATAAGAATTTGCGTACCCAACTCAATCTGGTAGCAGACTACAAAGGCAAACCCAACAAATTCACCGCCAACGCAGCCATTAAAGATATTGTGATGGTGTATGTGAATGATCCCTATTATCCGGGAGATTTCAATATAAAGGCTACCGTAGAGCGCGATAGCAGTTCGGTGGTCATTGATAATGAAATATTACAGCTAGAGTTACAGGCAAATGCCGATATTCCAAAGATCACAGATGCTTTTAGTAGGTATTATACCAATTTGATCAGTGCAGACTCTACCGCCTATGATACGGTACCAAAACCGGTGAACTTGCATTTAAAGACTCGTTTTCATGAAACTGCTTTGATATCGGATGTATTCTTCCCGGGGATTCAAGAAATGGATACACTCGCTGTAGATATAGATTTTGATGAATCGAAACAATCACTTTTCACCCACGTGTACTTGCCACGACTGCGCTACAATGATATGGAACTAGACAGTTTGGCGCTGGAAGTGAATGCACAAACCAACAACCCCGATTTCTCTTTTGGAATCCAACGCATTGATGCTGGGCGGGTTCAAATACATAAGATCACCTTTGCAGGAAAAACCAAAGACCAACTGATGCAAATGAATTTCAATGCCTATGATGGCGAAGAACGCTTTATGCACATTGCCTCTACGGTAGAGCGCACCAAAGATTCGGTATTCTACCACATAGAACCGGACAGCCTGTTGCTAAACCGAAAACTTTGGAACACTCCACAGGACAACCGGGTAGCCATGACCCCTAAATCGATTACCTTCCGGAACTTTTCTTTTAAGAATGGCCAACAACAAGTAGCCTTTGGAAACCATATGACCGACCGTATTGACAAAGAGCATATGGGCGTTGAATTTGACGGATTTCAACTGAACAACTTTTTGGCATTACTAAATCCGGAAGAACCGGTAGCCAAAGGAGTTTTAGACGGAAAGTTCATTGTAGTAGAACCCTACGGTCGTACGGCACTCCTAGCCGGATTGAACATCAACAATCTGGAAGTATTAACAGCGCCTTTAGGCAATCTTTCCATCAAAGCAAGGGCTTTGGGTAGTGAGCGCTACGATATGAAAGTAGCGTTGAAAGATGGTGGTATCGATTTGGATATGAACGGAGATTATACCGCCCATCAAGATGGAGCCGACTTGAACTTTCATTTGGACCTGAATAAATTTGAGCTCAATACCTTAGACCAATTTACAGATGGGATGATCACCGATACCCAAGGGTATGTTTCCGGAAACTTTACCATTGAAGGAACGTCTCAAAAACCGGATTTTAACGGTGCCTTTGATTTTCACAATGCACAGTTCAACCCAAAAATGTTGAACACCAACTTTACCATAGATAACGAACAGATACAACTGAGTAATAAAGGTATTTATTTCAAAACCTTCACGGTAAAGGATGCCAACAACAATACGTTTGTACTGGACGGCGAAGTAACCACCAAAAACCCAACCAACCCCGAGTTTGACCTCTCCGTAAAAGCAAAGAACTTTCAGGTACTCAACTCAACAGAAGAAGACAACGATCTGTTCTACGGAAAAGCTAATATCAATGCAGACGTAACACTTACCGGAGATTTGGATCTCCCGATTGTGGATGCCAAACTATCTGCCAACGAAGGAACCGATGTATATTATGTGATTCCGGAAGATGAATTGAATATGGTAGAGCGCGATGGTGTGGTGGTGTTTGTAAACCGACAAAATCCGGATGCGATACTCACCCGAAACGAAGAAGAAACCGCTGCTATTTTAAATGGTTTCCGCTTGGATGCCTTATTAGCGCTCAACAAAAATGCTGTATTCAATGTCATCATTGATGAAAAAACAGGCGATAACCTACGTATAGCAGGAAAAGGAGATCTGAATTTTGAAATAGAAGAAAACGGCCGTACCACACTTACAGGAAGGTATGAAGTGACCGAAGGACATTACCAAATGAACTTATACAATCTGGTAAAAAGAGAATTTCAATTTGCCGAAGGAAGTAGCGTAACCTGGTCTGGTGATCCTATGGATGCACAGTTAGATGTAAGTGCTATTTACAAAATAAAAACATCCGCTTCTTCCCTGATGTCAGATGTGTCTTCAGGAGCTTCGCAAACTCTTAAAGACAGTTACCGTCAACGTGTGCAATTCTATGTATACTTGAACGTAGCTGGAGCATTGATGCATCCCAAACTCACCTTTAGTATAGACATTCCGGAAGATGATCGTGGCCTGAGTGGTGGCGCTATTTACAGTAAAGTACAGCAACTGAATCAGCAGGAAGATCAATTGAACAAACAAGTGTTTTCGTTATTGGTACTGAATCGTTTCTTCCCGGATACCGGTAGTGATGGTAGTAGCGGAGGTACCGCAACCATTGCTAGAGATAACCTGAGCCAAGCACTTTCAGATCAATTAAATATGTTTTCTGATAAATTATTAGGAAGTTCCGGTATCAGTCTAAATTTTGGTGTAGATAGTTATACCGATTATCAAGGAGCCACCGCGGAAAACCGTACAGATGTGGATATTACGGCTCAGAAAAAACTCTTCAATGATAGAGTGATCGTAGAAGTGGGTAGCGAAGTCAATGTAGAAGGAAGTTCGCGCCCCGGAGAAGCCAACCAATTGTTAGGAAATGTAAGTGTACAATACCTGTTGACCGAGGACGGTAGATTCCGGGTAAAAGGATTTCATAAAAACACCTATGAGAACATCATTGACGGACAAATCATCGTTAACGGAATTTCGTTGATCTTCACCAAAGAATTCAATAAGTTCAACGAGCTTTGGAAAGCCATGCTACGAAAAGAAGAACAAGCAGACGAGGAAGAAAGCAAATCAAAAACGGAGGACAATCCAGATACAACAACCCCTGAAAAAGACACCGAGCAAAGTGAATAAACGTCACATATACCATATAGGAATTTTAGTAGGCAGCCTTTGGGTACTCTACTCATGTGCTGTAGATAAATACATCCCTGATAACGAGCAATTGTATACAGGAGCCGAAGTTACCATTGAAAAAGACTCGGTAAGTAATGAAATTGAAGATCTTCCGGAGATACAAACAACCTTGGAAGGTGTACTCAAACCGGAACCCAATACCTCTATTTTGGGATTACGCCCGGGACTGCACTACTATTACAAAGCACAATCCAAAGAAAAGCCGGGGTTCATACTACGTTGGTTAAACAAGAAATACGGAGAAGAACCGGTGTATGCTTCCGATGTAGACTTGACCACCACAGAGAACCTGATCAAAAACCGATTGGAAAACCGAGGCTTCTTTCAGTCGCAGATATCCTCTTCCCTCACTACCAACGATACTACGCAACGCGGTAGCGCCAGTTATTCCGTTAAACTGAGTACACCGTACACCATGGTAAATTACAAGCTGGACAAAGATTCCTTTCCAGTATATGAAGCCATCAAAAGCACAATGAACCGCCCATTTCTGCGAGAAGGCATTCGGTTTGATCTGGATAGAATGAAAGCAGAACGTGAGCGTATCGACTTTCTTTTGAAACGAAAAGGATATTACAATTTCAATTCAGACTTCCTCATTTTTGAAGCAGATACCAATGTATATGACAACAAAAGTTTTGACTTGTATTTGACGTTTAAAGACAATGTACCTGCCAAAGCAAAAATACCGTATAAATTACGACAGATCTACGTGTATCCCAACAGTAGCGCGAGTGATAAAGAAGTGGTGTACGATACCGTAACCATTAACAATATTCATTTTTTACAGGATACGCTCTATTTTAAACCCAAACTATTAGCGCCATACATACTGTTTAAAGATGGACAATACTACAATCCGGAACGCTCATCCAACACTAGCAGACGCTTGGGAAGCATTGGCAATTATAAGTTCGTAAACATTCGCTACAAAGAAATAGACAGTCTACAAACCGATAGTTTGGCATATTTAGACACCCATATCTACTTGTCACCGCTCAACAAACAAGCGGTTCGGGCAGAGCTGCAAGGAGTTTCTAAATCCAATGGATTTACAGGACCTAACTTAGCATTAACTTACAGCAATCGTAATATTTTTAAGGGAGGAGAAATTTTAAAAATATCAGGAAAAGTAGGTTACGAAACTCAAATAGCCAGCGGACAAGATGCCGGATTAACCAGTACCCTACTTGGTTTACAAGCCGATTTCATCTATCCAAGGATGTTGTTTCCTATGGATCTGAATGCGAAATTTTCCTATTCCATTCCTAAAACTACCATCAGCGTGGCCGGTAATTACCTGAGTCGTGGCGATTTGTATACCCTCACCTCTGCAAACACAAGTTTTGGCTATACCTGGAATGCCAACAAGTATGTTACGCATACCTTGAAACCCATTGACATCAGCTATTTGAAACTTGGAAATACCACCGAGGAGTTTGAAGCCATCTTAGATGAAAACGCCTATTTGCGTAGAAGTTTTGAGCAACAATTCATTCCGGGAATCAATTATCAGTTTATCTATAACGAAATGGGGGTTTCGCGCAAGAAAACCACTTTCTATACCGAGTTTGGATTTGATACTGCCGGAAATACGCTAGGTCTTTTTGGAAATGGAAACAGTGAAAATCCCGATACTTTCTTAGGATTGGAATATGCGCAATACGCGCGTTTTGAAGCTGATTTACGCATGCATTACAACATAGATCGAAAGAACATGATTGCCATGCGCCTTTATGGAGGCTATGGTTTGCCTTATGGAAACTCTGATATTCTTCCGTTCACCAAACAGTTTTTCTCCGGTGGACCGTATAGCGTACGAGCGTTTAGAATCCGTTCCTTAGGTCCGGGAAGTTACAATCCGGATTATGATTACGACAATGCAACGGCTTCTGATAATACTTCCTATTTTGATCAGTCAGGAGATATTAAGTTGGAAGCAAACATTGAATACCGCTACCCTATTTTCTCTTATCTCAAAGGTGCTGTGTTTGCCGATGCAGGAAATGTTTGGCTTAAAAATGATAACGAAGCCTTACCCGGTGGTAAGTTTTCATCAAATTTCCTAAACGAGATCGGAGTTGGTATTGGAACAGGATTGCGTATAGACATTCAAAGTTTTGTCATTCGCTTTGATCTGGCCACCCCTATCAAAAAACCGTATTACGGAGATAACGACTGGAATGCCGAGTTTAAAACCTTTGTATTCAACTTTGCCATTGGATATCCTTTTTAGGTGACAATTATCATTGGATAGCTGCTACGGCTATTGCATCTTTAGCGCTTATTTTTCATTTAAATACCATGAACATGAAAAACCAAGCGATACACAGTTTTCATATTCCCGTAATGGGGCTTGCCTTTACTATAGACAGTCCTATACGCGTGGCTCAGTATGGAATTGATTCCGTTATTTCTATTGTAGATGACGAATTGATTGAAAGAATGAATGCCTTCTACAGCAAGAAATTTCATTTCCCTTATCAAGAAACAACGAAGAAAGCCATTGATCACAGAGCAAAAAGAATAACCAATTACTTGAATTTGGTTGAGGATATTGTACAACAAAAGTTTCAGGCTTTTAAAGAAGAGTTGGCCGAAAGTCCATCGGTACAAGACTATTTTTGTAGCCTTTTGCCAGACAGCAGTCAGATCAAACAAAAGTTACAAGAACTTACCGAAAACGGTTTACAGTTAAAAGAACAGCTTTTTAACTATGTGGACGAAGTGCTACATCCCGGTGCTATTGATGTAAACATCATGACGAAACTGGATAAACAAAACTACGATGGTAAAACGGCTCTTTCCACTGAGTTTAACGACGCGCATGCAGCGCTGCGTGGTTTTGCAGAAAGTAAATTAAGTTCTGGAGTAGTGCTTTCTGCCGGAATGAATCCCAGACTGTATTCCTATATAGAGAATTTTGAAGATTTCTATCCGGATGCTCAGGGGAATTTGAAAAAGAAAATCATTCTAAAAGTAAGTGATTACCGTTCGGCACAAATTCAAAGTAGATTCTTGGCACAGAAGGGATTGTGGGTTTCTGAATTCAGAATAGAATCTGGTCTAAACTGTGGCGGACATGCCTTTGCCTCCGATGGTTATTTGTTAGGCCCTATTTTGGAAGAATTCAAACAGCAAAAAGAAACACTGCAGGCCAATACTTTTGAAATGGTGGTAAAAGCATTAACCGACAAAGGAAAACCGATACCAGATACTACGTTACCGCTCAAAATTACCGTGCAAGGAGGTGTGGGAACACACGAAGAGCATCAGTTTTTATTAGACCATTACCAAACCGATAGTGTGGGTTGGGGAACGCCTTTTTTACTAGTCAAAGAAGCAACTTCGGTGGATGTAGAAACCAGAGCATTATTGAGAAAAGCAGAAGAAAAAGACTTGTATTTGAGTGAAATATCACCACTAGGAGTTTCGTTTAACACGGTGAAAAATACTTCGAACCAACTACTACGAGATGCCCGCATAGAAAATAACAAACCCGGAAGTTCGTGTCCTAAAAAATTCTTAGCCTTGCATTCATTAGGCAATGACAACCAAGTATGTACGGCTTCTAAAAAATATCAAAAAGCACAATTACAGGCATTACAAGCTGAAGGATTGTCTGCAACACAAATAGCCACACGAAAAGCAGCCATTACCGCCAAATCATGTTTGTGCGTAGGCTTAGCCAACGCCGCCTATTTGGAAAACGAAATGCCTGTAAAAGGAGAACAACAAGGCGTAACGATTTGTCCCGGTCCCAATTTAGCGTATTTTGATAAAGAAATGTCCTTGCAACAAATGGTACATCACATCAACGGGAAAGCAAATGTACTGGCTCCTAAAGAACGTCCGCATATGTTTGTAAAAGAATTGTCATTGTATCTCGAGGCATTCAGCAAACTACATGAGGAAGCCAAAACAGCACCTTCTGTACAACTCGAAAAAAAGATAAAACGCTTTAAAATGAATTTATTAAATGGAATAGCTTACTATGAAACGCTTTTCAAATCGATTGATTCTTTTGAAAAGGATACCAAAAAGATCTTAACAAATCTGGAAGAAGCGAAAGCTACTATTTCAATGTTGGAGGCGGTTTCGGCAGCCTAACAAAAGGAAAATATAGCTCTTATAGAAAAGTATTGCGGCCCAGGCTTGCAATACTTTTCTTTTTTCTACCAAAGAATACTGTAGCTTTGCAGCAAAGAAACTCAGTTTAATTATGGCAAACGCAATTAAGAATCAAGAAGAAATTCTGGAAAAGTTAGGAATTCCTGCATTGAACCCTATGCAACAAGAAGCATTTGAAACCATTGAAAAATGGAACAATGT
Organism: Pustulibacterium marinum; assembly: GCF_900116665.1. Taxonomy (GTDB): domain Bacteria; phylum Bacteroidota; class Bacteroidia; order Flavobacteriales; family Flavobacteriaceae; genus Pustulibacterium; species Pustulibacterium marinum. Next base: position 85,066 of record NZ_FPBK01000004.1, read on the forward strand.
AGTTGTACTTTCACCAACAGGATCTGGTAAAACACTTTCCTTTTTATTGCCGTTACTAGACAAGTTGAACCCAGAGATAGATGCTGTTCAAGCCTTGATTCTTGTACCTTCTCGGGAGTTAGCCATTCAAATTGAACAAGTGGTACGCAACATGGGAACCGGGTTTAAAGCCAATGCAGTGTATGGTGGTCGTGCCATTGCCAAGGACAAACAAGATCTGAAACACGCTCCTGCTCTATTGATTGGAACTCCGGGACGTATTGCCGATCATTTTAGACAGGAAAGACTAGACACTCACTACATAGAAACACTCGTGTTGGATGAGTTTGATAAAAGTTTGGAAGTCGGTTTTGAAAAAGAAATGAAAGAGATCATTTATTTACTTCCTAATCTTAAAAATAGAATTTTAACTTCGGCTACGCAAGGTGTAGACGTTCCTGATTTTGTGGGATTAAAAGCTCCAAAGACCGTTAATTTTCTAACGGAAAAGAAACCCAACCTAACCATAGCTACAGTAACTACCAATACACCCGATAAATTTGATGAACTATTGCTACTATTAGAGCATTTAGGAAATAAACCGGGTATTATTTTTTGTAATCTAAAAGATACACTGCAAAAGGTAAGTGATTTTCTTGCGAAGAGAACCAAACTCAATTTTGAGTGTTTTCACGGTGGCATGGAACAAAGAGAACGCGAACGTGCTTTGATAAAATTTAGAAATGGAACTGCTCAACTATTACTTGCTACCGATTTGGCCGCCAGAGGTATTGATATTCCAGAATTAAAATTCATAATCCACTATCAATTACCCTATTCTGAAGAAGAATTTATTCACCGAAACGGTAGAACAGCGCGTGTAGACCGAGAAGGAACTGCTTATATTCTATTGTATGAAAAAGCAAAAGTGCCGGAATTCATCAAAGATGCTGAAGAGGCAGATATTAATGAACGAAGCAAACCCGTAAAATCGTATTGGGAAACCTTATTTATTTCCGGCGGAAGAAAAGATAAAATCTCAAAAGGAGATATTGCCGGATTGTTCTTTAAACAAGGAAATCTTACCAAAGAACAATTGGGGGTTATTGAACTAAAACAAGACTGTGCTTTTGTAGCGGTGCCCAAAACCATGGCTCATAAACTGTGTTCAGACTTAAATAATTCCAGACTTAAAAAACGCAAGGTGCGTATTTACATAGCCTAACAATTAAAAAACCGTCTGCAAAACATGTTTTACAGACGGTTTTCTTCAGAAATGAGAAACGGCAATTTACATATCAGCTAAATACGCCAATACATTTTTTTCTATTCTTTCTTCTATATTTTCAATATCTGCTTTTACAAAGCTTTCTCCCATAATGTTCTCGTACAATTCAATATAACGCTCAGAAACTGTAGCAATGTATTCGTCTGTCATTTCAGGAATTTGTTGCCCTTCTTTCCCTTGAAAACCATTGCTGATTAACCACTGACGTACAAACTCTTTAGAAAGTTGTTTTTGTGGTTCTTCTTTTGCTTGACGCTCTTCGTAACCTTCTGCATAGAAGTAACGAGAAGAATCTGGTGTATGAATCTCATCAATCAAAACGATTTGTCCGTCTTTTGTTTTTCCAAACTCATATTTGGTATCCACTAAGATCAATCCACGTTCAGCAGCAATCTCTGTTCCTCTTTGGAAAAGTGCTCGGGTATATTTTTCTAATTGAATGTAATCTGCTTCGCTTACAATTCCTTTTTCCAAAATAGCTTCACGAGAGATGTCTTCATCGTGCTCTCCATTATCTGCCTTGGTAGAAGGTGTAATGATAGGTTCTGGGAACTTGTCATTCTCTTTCATACCTTCTGGCATTGCCACGCCACATAACAGTCTTTTACCAGCTTTATATTCACGAGCAGCGTGCCCAGATAAATATCCTCTGATAACCATTTCTACTTTAAAAGGTTCACACAAATGACCAACAGCCACGTTAGGATCTGGAGTTGCCTGTAACCAATTGGGAACTATATCTTGTGTTTGCTCCATAAATTTGGTAGCAATTTGATTTAAGATCTGTCCCTTGAAAGGAATTCCTTTTGGCATAACCACGTCAAAAGCTGATAGACGATCGGTAGCAATCATTACTAAAAGTTCGTCATTGATATTATAAACCTCTCTTACTTTTCCTTTATAGACAGATTTTTGCCCTGGAAAGTTAAAGTTTGTAGTTGTGATGGTATTCATAAGAATTGTTTGATACTTTATTTAAAGTTCGCAAAGATACACGTTTGTTAATTTACTTAATTATCGTGTTCTATTTTTTTATAGGCTTCAATAATTTTCTTCACTAAACGGTGACGAATTACATCTTTATCATCTAAATAAACAATACCTATTCCTTCTGTATTGGACAATACCAGTAAAGCCTCTTTAAGTCCTGAAATAACTCTACGCGGTAAATCTATTTGTCCGGGATCACCAGTGATCATAAATTTGGCATGTTTACCCATACGCGTTAAAAACATTTTCATCTGGGCATGTGTTGTGTTTTGAGCTTCGTCCAAAATCACAAAAGCATTGTCCAGGGTTCTACCACGCATAAAGGCCAAAGGTGCAATTTGAATAACGCCTTTTTCTATATAGCTTTCTAATTTTTCAGCAGGAATCATATCGCGCAAAGCATCGTACAAGGGTTGCATATAAGGATCTAATTTTTCCTTTAGATCTCCCGGAAGAAAACCTAGGTTCTCCCCTGCTTCTACAGCCGGCCTTGTTAGGATAATTCGTTTTACACGTTTTTCTTTTAAAGCTTTTACCGCAAGAGCAACGCCCGTATAAGTTTTTCCGGTACCTGCAGGTCCAATTGCAAACAGTAAATCGTTATTTTTCATAAGATCTACTATTTTCTTTTGATTGGCTGTTTGTGGTTTAATGATTTTCCCAGAAACACCGTGTAACAACACTTCGCCACCTACATATGTATCTACATAGTCTTGCTTAGAATCGAACGTTAAAATACGCTCAATTGTATTTTCATCAAGCTTATTGTATTTTCCAAAGTGCGTGACCAGCATGTCTAAACGTTTTTCAAACTCTTCCAGCAATTCTTCTTCACCAAAAGCTTTGATTTTGTTACCACGAGCCACAATACGAAGTTTAGGATAATACTTCTTTAAAATTTCAATGTTTTGATTTCGTTCGCCAAAAAAATCTCTGGCACTAATCTCGGTAAGTTCAACTATGATTTCGTTCAAAAGCCTAATTAATTTAGTTAAAAGCTATTACCAATATTTACTGGTATCTGTGCTAAAATTATACTACAATGTAGCAAATTTTTAGGAAGATTTCGTAGGTTTGTGATGGAATTATGAACAACTTATTGTTGACTAGTTTCCAAGAAAAAGCTACAAACCCGATTTTCAAAAAATTCGCTTTAAGTACATGGCAATCATCACTCTTACAACAGATTTTGGTCTAAAAGACCCGTATGTTGCTGCCATGAAAGGAGCTATCTATTCGCAATATGCGGCTGCAACTATTGTTGATATTACACATTTGGTAAGTCCGTTCAATATTTATGAAGCCGCACATATTTTGAAAAATGCGTATCAACATTTTCCAAACGGAAGTATTCATATTATAGGAGTAGATTGTGAAGAAACTCCAGACAATCCTTTAGTAGCTTGTAAATTCAACAATCACTATTTCATTGGGGCCGATAACGGAATATTTTCTTTATTGGCAGAACACCATGCTTTTGAAAAAATGGTTCACATCAATTTACCCGAAGGCATGTCTACCAAACATTCATCTAGCCATACATTTGTTCGCGTAGCAACCCATCTGGCTATTGGTGGCACGCTGGAAGTGATTGGCAAGCCTATTCAGCAAATTAGAGAAGTACGCTCTTTATCGCCTATTGTAAATGCACAAGGGAATGTAATTACCGGAAATGTGATTTACATAGACAATTATGGCAATGTGGTGACCAACATTAAAAAGAATTGGTTTGAAATGATTCGCAAAGGACGCGAGTTTGAAGTTGTAGCCCGAAATTATAATTTCAAGAAAATTTATAGCAAGTATTGCGAAAGTGTTAACTTTGAAACCGCAAAAGAAAACCGAAACGATGACGGCAAAAAACTAGCCATGTTTAACGCCGCCGGTAATCTGGAAATAGCCATTTATCGCAGTAATTTGCAAACGGTTGGTGGAGCATCTAGTTTATTAGGTTTGCATTACAGAGATACGGTTTTCATTAATTTTTTCTAAAGCTGAAGAATGCTCGTACGAATTGTAAAACTTACGTTTCAAGATGATAAAATAGCTGATTTTACGGCTCATTTTGAAGTACACAAAAATACAATTAGACATTTTGAAGGATGCCAGTTTTTGGAACTTTATCAAGACAAAAACAATCCGGCTATCTTTTTTACCTACAGCTATTGGGAAAATGAAGAAGCACTAGAGAAGTATAGAAATTCTGATGTTTTTAAAAACATTTGGAAAACAGTGAAAGTTTGGTTTGGTAATAAACCCGAAGCGTGGAGCGTTAACAAACTGGTTACTGTAGAATAACGTTATTTATGATATCAATTTTAAAAAAAGAAATCAATTCCTTTTTTGCGTCACCTATAGGCTATTTGGTCATAGGTGTTTTTTTAGTAGCAAACGGACTCTTTCTTTGGATTTTTAAAGGAGAATATAATATTCTTGAAAACGGTTTTGCTGATATAAACGGCTTCTTTTTTCTAGCACCTTGGTTGTTGCTATTCCTTATTCCGGCGGTAACCATGAAAAGTTTCTCGGATGAAAAGAAACAAGGTACGCTAGAAATTCTGTTTACAAAACCCATTAGCCAAACTCAACTTGTTTTGGGCAAATATTTTGGAGCTTTGTTACTTGGCGTAATTGCTGTAGTACCAACGCTCATCTATGTATTTTCTGTCTACCAACTGGGGAACCCTGCAGGTAATCTTGATTTGGGTAGTATTTTTGGTTCGTATGCCGGTTTGTTTTTTTTAATGGCAACGTACACCGCAATTGGCATCTTTTGTTCTACACTTTCAGAAAATCAAATTGTGGCTTTCATTCTTGCTATTTGCCTTTCATTTATACTATTATATGGTTTTGATTTGGTAAATAATGCATTTTTTGACAGTTCGTATCTGTGGTTGAATTACATAGGATTTAAAACTCATTATGATAACATTAGCCGAGGCGTTATAGACACAAGAGATATTATATATTTTAGTTCTGTTGCATTCTTCTTTCTATATCTTACTGTGGTAAAACTTAAAAAAACACATCAATAATGCTGAAAAAAACTATTGTACAAATACTGTTAGTAGCTGTAGTTCTTGTTGTGATTAACTGGGTGTTTTCTGGTTTATACCTGCGTTTTGATGTGACGAAAGATAAAAGATATACACTTTCTGAAACCACATTACAAACACTAGAGAATATTGAAAAACCTTTGGTGGTTGATGTGTTGTTACAAGGAGACTTTCCTGCTCAATTCAAAAAATTGCAGTTTGAAACCAAGCAGCTCTTAGAACAATACGAAGCTGAAAATAATAACATCGTATTTAATTTTATCAATCCGTTGGAAGGAGAAGAAAATCCTGAACAGTTGATCAATAATATGATGAATATGGGCATGCCGCCTACCAATATTCCGGTTACTGAAAATGGAAGAAAAACGGTTACACAAATATTCCCTTGGGCGATTGCCAATTACGGTCAAAAAACGGTTTTAGTTCCTTTGCTCATCAATAATTTTGGGAATGACGGGCAGGAAAACATTACAAAATCAGTTCAGCAATTAGAATACAACTTTACAGATGCTATTACAAAGTTGACCATTCAACAGAAAAAAAGAGTTGCTATTCTAAAAGGAAATGGCGAACTAGATGAAAAGTATATGGGTGATTTTTTAGTGCATTTGAAACAATACTACGCACTTGGAAAATTTGATTTTGATTCGCTTCAAAATGATCCTCAAAAAACATTAGAGAATTTAAATTACTTTGACGCAGCCATTGTTGCCAAACCTACCAAAGCCTTTTCGGATAACGAACGCTACATTCTGGATCAATACATAATGAACGGCGGAAAAGTTTTATGGGCGCTAGATAAAGTGGCTGTAGATTTAGATAGTCTTCAAAACCAAACGCAATCTACGGTAGCATTACCTAGAAAGTTGAATCTTGACGATATGCTGTTCAAATATGGTGTTCGTATCAATTATAATTTAGTAGAAGATTTTATTTCTACTCCTATTACAGTGCAAGGACAACAAGGAAAAAATATTCCTATTGATTGGCCTTTGAGTCCCATCGTTTTGTCACCGGAAAATCATCCAATCAATAAAAATATAAATGTTGTAAAGTTAGAATTTGCGAATCAGATTGATCTTTTGGACAACGGGATTAAAGAAACCGTTCTTTTGCAAAGTTCACCACAATCTGCAGTAGAAGGAACTCCGGCAGAAATAAGTCTCAATCAATTTGCAAACCTTCAACCACAATACTTTACCAAAGGTCCGCAAAATTTAGCGGTATTATTAGAAGGTGATTTTACTTCAGCCTTTAAAAACAGAGTAAAACCTTTTGATTTAAAAACAGATCTTACCAATACCAAAGCTGGTAAAATGATTGTGATAAGTGATGGCGATATTTTCAACTATATGTACGCCAACAAAAAACCACTTGTAAATGGTATAGATCCTTGGACTCAACAAATTTATGGCAACAAGGATTTCTTGATCAATTGCATGAATTATTTGTTGGAAGATAACGGACTTATAAACATTCGTGGCAAAGAAATAAAGCTTGCCTTTCTGGATAATCAAAAAATTGAAAATGAAAAATGGCAATGGAAGCTACTAAACGTGGTACTTCCCGCAGTTTTGTTAATCATTTTTGGAATAGTATTTTTTGTTTTACGAAAAAGAATGTACACAAAATAATGTTAATAAGTTTGTTTCTTATTAAATTGCAATTAAAATATATTTGTATTTCTGAATATAAACAGAACCATCGATGAAATTTATAGTATCTAGCTCGTATTTATTAAAGCAGCTTCAAGTTTTAGGAGGCGTTATTAATAACAGCAACACATTACCAATCTTAGACAATTTTTTATTTGAACTTTCTAATAATACCTTAACCGTTTCTGCATCTGACTTAGAAACTACTATGAGTTCTACTTTGGAAGTAGAATCTGAATCGGAAGGTAGCATCGCAGTTCCTGCAAAATTACTTTTAGACACGCTAAAAACTTTTCCGGAACAACCGTTAACTTTTGTTATTGAAGATAACAACACTATTGAAATAAGCTCTAATCACGGTAAATATGCATTAGCTTATGCTGATGGAAATGAGTTCCCAAAAGCAGTTTCATTATCTGACCCAAGTTCTACAACTATCATGGGAGATATTTTGGCAACTGCCATTAGCAAAACTATTTTTGCTGCCGGAAATGATGATTTACGTCCTGTAATGAGTGGTGTTTTCTTTCAGTTCTCTTCTGAACATTTAACTTTTGTAGCTACAGATGCTCATAAATTGGTTAAATATCAAAGATCTGATGTAACCGCTTCTGAGGTTGCAGAATTCATTATGCCTAAGAAACCTTTAAATTTATTAAAAGGAATTCTTGGTGGTAGCGAAAGTGATGTAATTATTGAATACAACGAAAGTAACGCGAAGTTTACTTTTGATAATGTTGAATTAATTTGTCGTTTAATTGACGGAAAATATCCAAATTACGAAGCCGTAATTCCAAAAGAGAATCCTAACAAGCTTACTATTGAAAGAGGTCAGTTTTTAAGTTCTGTGAAAAGGGTTTCTATCTTCTCAAACAAAACGACACACCAAATAAGATTGAAAATTGCAGGAGCCGAATTAAATATTTCTGCAGAAGATATAGATTACAGTAACAAAGCGGAAGAACGCTTAACTTGTGATTACCAAGGTGACGATATGCAAATTGGTTTTAACTCGCGTTTCTTAACAGAAATGCTAAACAATTTAAGCGCCGATGATGTGACGCTTGAAATGTCTTTACCAAACAGAGCAGGAATTTTGACACCTGTAGACGGATTAGATGAGGGAGAAAGCATAACAATGCTTGTAATGCCGGTGATGTTAAACTCGTAACTAACCAACCTCAAATAATGAGAAACCGCTGATCAACTTTGTTGACAGCGGTTTTTTTTGTTTACAAACTAGCTCTTAAAGCTTAACAAAGGTATTTTGGTTTTTGCTTCCATACGCTTCACTAAGTCTTTTTGAAATCGTTCTTTTAATTTATTGTTTTGGCTTTTTCGCTCTTTCATGATGATCATGTCAGCTTTTTGAATGGTTACAAAACCTATTAACCCTTCTAATCGGTCTTCATTATAGATAATATCAAAACTATTCACTAAGCCGGAAACTTCATCATTTAAAAGTTCTTTGAATTCCGCTATTTCAGCTAATTTTTCATCAGATTTCTTATGAGCTATATGTACTACTTTTAAAATTGGTTTTACCGTTTCAAACAAACTGGCTATTTTTTTGATTGTAATAACATCTTCTTTTTTCAAAGCCGTGGCAAAAGCCATAGTTTTTAAAGTACTACTTTGTACATTCTCTGGAACTGCTATCACAGGAACAATTGAAGATGAAATAATAGACTGCGTAGTACTTCCCATAAAAAATTCTTGTACAGGATTCATCCCATGAACTCCCAAAATGAGAGCGTCGGGTTGATGTTCTTTTGAAAAATCTAAAATTGCATTCTCAACATCATCACCTTTTTTAACTTGATAGATAGCATTCTCTAAATGCCCTCCTATCTGTTTTTCACAAAACTCCTGAAGAAGATTTTTATAAGCATTTTCAGCTCCTTTCTCATAATCCTCAAACTCAGGTTTTGGTACATCACTATTCCAAATAGTGGGATATTCTAAAATGTTTAGAACTATCAATTTTTTATTTGTAAGCTGACTAAGACTATAGGCATATTTTAACGCTGGTACAGAATTCTTAGAATAATCTGTTGCATAAACTAAAGTGTTCATAACCTTTCTTTTTAAAGATATACTTAAAGTTACAAAAATATTATGGCAAAAAAATGATTAAAATCAATCAAAAAAGATGTTTTATTAAAAATTAATTAATTAGTAATCTTATTCTAAATCATATTATTTTTTAAATCATTTCTTAGATTTCAGAAATAACTATATGTTTTTCTTACAGGTTTTCATAAAATTGCAACACAAACTTTTTCTATCGTAATTATTTATGTTTCAAAAGCGAGAAACGTACAGTCAAATTCTTCTAGGAGTTGTTCTTCTGATACTTCCTTTTATTACCTCTCCAGATATTTCTTCGGGTTGGGCATTATTGAAAATAGAACCTTTTCAGCATAGCTTTTTAAGATATTTGCTACTCATCGTATTTATGTATGCTAATTATAATTTTATCATACCTAAATTTTATATCAAAAAAAGATGGATTTGGTTATTCGTAATACTCGTAATTAGTTACGTTTTCATCTCTCAAATACCGTCATTAATTTTAGGTAGTCCTGGAACGCCTCCAAATTTCAATGGAGAAATGCCACCAATAAGATCATCAGATATGGCTCCGATAAACTCCAGACCTAATATGCCTATGCCGCGAGGAGAAATGCCAAATCGTGGAATGAATTTCTTTTCTAATGATGGGTTTATTTTTCAGTTTCTTATCGTGTTTATTTTAACGCTTGTTATGCGATTGAATAGTCATTTGCGCGAAGTGAGAAGTGAAAAATTATTAGCGGAAGTTTCGTACCTAAAAGCACAAATCAACCCACATTTTTTATTCAACACCCTGAATAATTTATATGCATTAGCACTGAAAAAATCAGATCAAACTCCCGATGCTATTTTAAAATTATCTGGAATGATGCGCTACGTGGTTACCGAAAGTAATCAAGAAAAAGTGGCTTTGAAAAAAGAGATAAATTACATAGAAGATTACATTGCATTGCAAAAATTACGATTGAGCAATAGCAATATTTTCACTTTTAACGTTTCAGGAAATATTAATAGAGAACAAATTGCTCCCTTAATTCTTATCAATTTTATTGAAAATGCATTTAAGTATGGCGTTTCATCTCATCAAGAGTCGCAAATTACAATTGCTATACATGTTGAAGACGGAACACTTACCATGCAGGTAAAAAATACAATTTGCCGAAAACCAAAAGAAAGTGCAATTTCTACAGGTGAAGGAATTGCCAATTCCAAAAAACGTCTTGAAATGATTTATCCAAATGCCTATTCACTCAATATTCAGGAAGATTCAGACGTTTTTAATGTAATATTGAAAATTAATGTAGCATGATCACCGCAATTGCTCTTGATGATGAACCCCTAGCGCTTGATATTATTGAGGCGTATTGTAATGGAATCTCTTTAGTGTCATTACAGGGAAAATTTACAAGTCAACAAGAAGCTATTGATTATTTATACAAAGAAAACGTAGATCTACTTTTCTTAGATATTGAAATGCCAGGACTTAATGGCATTGAACTCTATAAATCTTTAAAAAACAAAACCAAAGTAATTTTCACAACGGCTTATAGTGAATATGCTATAGAGGGTTTTAATGTAAATGCTATAGATTACCTTTTAAAACCTATGGTAAAAACTAGATTTATAGAAGCTGTAGAAAAAGCACACCACATTATTTCTTTAGAAAAAAAGGAATTGGAAAAAGCTATAACTCATATTACTGTAAAAGCAGATTACAAAACCCATCAAGTTGCGCTAGATAGCATTCTATTTTTAGAAGGATTAGATGATTATGTCAAAATTCACAGAGAAACTGAAAAAATATTAGTGACTCGATCGACCTTGAAAAAAATGTTGGAGAAACTACCCACTGAAGAGTTTATTCGCGTACACAGATCCTATATCATTTCAAAAAATAAAGTTAGTAACTACTACAAACAGACGCTAAAAATTGGAACATTTACTATTCCTGTTGGAAATAGTTATAAAGAGAATGTTCAAAAAATCTTCGAATAAATTTTAGTTCACCTCACTTTGACCTGTGTTCACCTCATTTTTTTGAACTGAAAGCTAAAAACCAATAGTTTAGCTCAAAATTCAAAAATCGTCAGGTATGAAAAGGAAAGATTTTTTAAGAAAAGGAATTGTTGGTTTAGGAACTATAGTTGCTTTACCAACTGTTATTAATGGATGTTCAAAAGACGATGATGGCCTAGCTACCGGAGACACTTCTGCAAGTACTAGTGATGATGATGATAGTAGTGGTTCATCTGATTCTTGCGAACTTTCGCCAAGCGAAACTGCAGGACCATTTCCAATTGTAACGCCTGCAGATCTAGTTAGAGCTAATATAGTTTCCGATCGTGATGGAGTTGCACTTTTAATTACCTTGACAATTCAAGATAAAAGTGACGATTGTAATGCCTTGGAAGGAGTTTATGTAGATATTTGGCATTGTGATTCAGAAGGAAATTATTCTGAATATGGTGGTACACAAATGCAACAAACAGATTACACCGACAAACATTTTTTAAGAGGTAGACAACTTACAGATCGTAATGGACAAGTATCTTTTATAAGTATTTTTCCAGGCTGGTATTCAGGAAGAGCACCACACATACACGTAGAAATTTTGGATACCGACGAAAACTCATTACGAGTTACCCAAATAGCTTTCCCAGAAGATACTGTAGAAACGGTTTACGCTACCAGCAGATATAATGGAACGCCTGATACTGCTAACGAAAATGACAATGTTTTTTCGGATAGCTTAGGCGGAAACATGGTAGATAGTTTAACAGGAAATACCACAGATGGTTATACACTTTTAAAAACCATTGTAGTATAATTTTTTTTCATAATTAGTTTAGTTTGAGTTTTGATTTTCCCCCTAACCTAAATCAATTACACATTACCTAGCAACTCCTCATTTTTGAGGATAAAAAAAGCCTTGTGAACTCACAAGGCTTTTTACTATAAATTGCTTATTTCTCTAAAAGCGCTATCATTTTTTTGGCAAATTGCTTTCCAAAATCAATATAGCCTGCGGTATTGTAGTGCCATGGATCGGAATATTTATAATATCTGGTAGTTCGTACAATAGCTGCATTTTTATCGGTTGCCGCATATTTCTCTTCAGCATACTGAACCAATTCTCCATATTTCCATACCTTACCCGATTCGTTACTCCAACTATCAGAAATTTTACCTACAACCACTGGTAAATCGTCTTTTCGTAAACTAGCACGAATCAAATCCATCAATCTTTTAAGATGATCATAATAGCGTAAAGCAACTTCTTCTGTGGCTGCCGCATCTTGCTCTCCTTGCATCCATAAAATTCCAGCTGGAATCAACGTATCTTCTTTACCATCTCCGTTAATATCATGAATTTTCATAGCATTGTCCAATGTCTTTAGAAAATAATCATATTGATTCAATCCTTTTCTGCTATTCACATCAGGTTCCCAGCAGCCAGCCCAATCTACCATAGCAACACTGTCTATGGAGGTTCCGCCACGAGCATATTTTATAATTGCTATTTTTTTATCAGGATATTTCTGTTTTAAATCATATGCAAAACTCAATTCTGCTCCAAATCTATCTGAATAGTTGTTATTCTTTCCATCAGAAGCAAAACCGGTTCCATGACCTGGTTGTAATTTTGACCAAAGTCCATCACCTCCACCTTCTAGAGTACCATCTACAACGGTATTTCCTTGAAAAATATAAACATCTTTCATTTTTTTTGAAAGTGAATCCGGAAGTTCTTTCACATAACCATAGCCTTCCATATTGCTTTGACCTCCAAGGAAAAACAGCATAAAGTCGTCTCCATTTTTTTGTGCGTTCAAGCTGATTCCTATACATACGAATAGCATGAATATTGATTTTTTCATTGGTGAATTTTGTTTGATTTAGGAATAAATTTACACAAATGAGAAGTCTTTTAAGATACATTTCACGCAAAATTAATTTAACATTTCTAACTTTCTGATCCCTAAAACATTGAAAATGTCTAAAAGAAAAAAGTCTAGAAATATAATTATCATCGTTGTTGTTGCCTTGTTAGTTTTTCGCTTATTACTTCCAACCATTGTAAAAAACTATGTAAACAAAACTCTTGAGAATATCCCTGGTTATTGGGGACATGTAAATGATATAGATATTGCTCTTATCCGTGGAGCTTATGTAATCCATGATTTGAAATTGGATAAAGTAAATGGTGATAATAATATTCCATTTTTAAATTTTGAAAAAACAGATATTTCTGTCCAATGGCATTCCCTTTTCAAAGGAAAAATTGTTAGTGAGATAGAAATGTATAAACCCACCATAAACTACATTTTTGAAGAACAGGTACAAGATTCTACGCAACCATCAGAAGAAGATTGGACGAAAGCACTAACAGATTTGGTTCCGATTGACATTAACGAACTTACTATTAATGAAGGTAAAATTGGTTTTATGCAGTTTAATAAAGATCCTAATGTAGATTTATTTCTCAATCATATTCAGCTAACAGCAACCAACCTTCGAAATGTTGTAGATCAAGAGAAAAAATTACCTTCTACCCTACATGCTTCCGCAAAAAGTATTGGTGAAGGTGATGTAAGATTAGAAGGTAGGTTGAATTTAATCAAAGAAATACCAGACATGGATTTAGATTTCAAATTAGAAAATGCTGATGTAACGGCTCTCAATAGTTTAACATTAGCCTACGCAGGATTTGATTTTGAAAAAGGTCAGTTCGACTTGTATAGTGAACTTGCCATCAATGATGGTTATCTAAAAGGATACTTCAAACCAATTTTTACGAAAATTAAAATACTAGACTCTTGGAAAAAAGAAGACAGTAGTTTGTTTAAAAAACTATGGGAAGGTTTTGTAGGTGTTTTCAAGTTTCTATTCAAAAATCATAAAAAAGATACTTTAGCAACCGTTGTTAACGTAGAAGGAGATTTAAATGACGTAAAAAGTTCAACTTGGGGTACCGTACTTCGAATATTTAAAAATGCTTTTATAGAAGCCTACAAAAATGATATTAATAGAGATATTGAATTTGAAGATGCGTCTATACAAAATGAATGATAGCATATTGTTTTGTAAATGAATTATAGTCACCTTTGCAAAAAATAATTTTGCATCATGCGCATTGATATCATCACCGTATTGCCCGAGTTATTGGCTAGTCCGTTTGAAGCTTCTATTTTGAAGCGAGCTATTGAAAAAGAACTTGTTGAAGTTCATTTCCATAATCTTCGTGATTACGTTACTGACAATTACAAACAAATTGATGATTATCAATTTGGCGGTGGAGCAGGAATGGTGATGATGATTGAACCGATTGATAAATGTATTTCGAAACTACAATCGGAACGAAATTATGATGAAGTAATTTACATGACGCCAGATGGTGAAACTTTAAACCAAGGTATTGCAAATACACTTTCTTTAAAGGAAAACATTATTATTTTATGTGGACATTATAAAGGTGTAGATCAGCGGGTTCGCGATCACTTTGTAACCAAAGAAATTTCTATTGGAGATTATGTGCTTTCCGGTGGTGAATTAGGAGCTGCCGTTTTATGTGATACTATCATTCGCCTTTTACCAGGTGTTTTAAATGATGAAACCTCTGCCCTTACCGACTCTTTTCAAGATAATTTATTGGCGCCTCCAGTATACACGAGACCTTCAGATTATAAAGGCTGGACAGTACCTGAAGTACTTTTAAGTGGAAATTTCCCGAAGATTGAAGCATGGAGAGAAGAACAAGCCTATGAGCGTACAAAAACTCGCAGACCCGATCTTTTAGAAGATTAAAGTAACTCTTTGAATATCAAATACTCATATTTAAATAAAATTCATCTAAAAAATACAACTACACTGTTGCACGAATAGAAATATTTACTATTTTTGCAACCACTTTTGGAGTAACCTCTGGCGAGGTACGTGAATGTTGCTTTGAAATAACACAAAATCATTTAACAAAAATGGAATCGTTAATTAAATTTGTACAGGACGAATTCGTTACAAGAAAAGAATTTCCTGAATTTTCTGCAGGTGATACGATCACTGTGTATTACGAAATTAAAGAAGGTGAAAAAACACGTACTCAGTTCTTTAGAGGTGTTGTTATTCAAAAAAGAGGTACAGGTGCTTCTGAAACCTTTACTATTAGAAAAATGTCTGGTACAGTTGGTGTAGAGCGTATTTTCCCAATGAACATGCCTGCATTACAAAAAGTTGAAATCAACAAGAGAGGTAAAGTTAGAAGAGCTCGTATTTTCTACTTTAGAGGTCTTACTGGTAAAAAAGCAAGAATTAAAGAAGCTAGACGCTAATTTATTGCTAAAACATATCAAAAAGCATCGCCCACCGCGATGCTTTTTTTGTGTCTAATTCTTGGTAATTCAGAAGTAAATTATACCACTAATTAAAAAGCTCTAAAACTTTGTATAGTATTTAGCAAAACTATACATATCTTAATTTTCAAAAACTAGCATAAATTGTATATTTGTTTCCATTTGAAATATTTATACCAATATAATCACTCATATGTCAAACTCTAAAATAATGTACACCATAACGGATGAGGCTCCGATGCTGGCTACACATTCGTTTTTGCCTATTATACAGGCGTTCACTAAATCTTCAGGCATCGAATTTGAAACAAAAGACATTTCTTTAGCTGGAAGAATTTTAGCTAACTTTTCAGACATGCTACCGGCAGACCAACAAGTTCCAGATGCGCTTGCAGAATTAGGAGCTTTGGCTACTACTCCGGAAGCTAATATTATTAAATTACCAAATATATCTGCTTCAGTTCCTCAGTTAACTGCTGCAATCAAAGAATTACAAGCTTTAGGTTTCGACCTTCCTAATTATCCATCAGACCCAAAAACAGACGAAGAAAAAACCATCAAAGCAAAATATGCTAAGGTTTTAGGTTCGGCTGTAAACCCGGTTTTAAGAGAAGGAAACTCAGATCGTAGAGCGCCTAAAGCTGTTAAAAATTACGCAAAAGCACATCCACATAGTATGGGTGCTTGGACAGCAGATTCTCAATCACACGTTGCTTCTATGGACGAAGGTGATTTCTACGGAAGCGAAAAATCTGTAACTATACCTGCAGCTACTACTTTTACCATTTCTTTTGAAGGAACTGATGGAACGACTACCGAATTAAAAGGTGCGTCTCCATTAGAAGCAGGAGAAATTATTGATAGCTCTGTAATGAGCATGGGCAAATTAAAAACTTTTATTGCTAAAGAAGTTGCAGATGCCAAAGCAAGTGGAGTATTATTCTCTGTTCACATGAAAGCTACTATGATGAAGGTTTCAGATCCTTTAATTTTTGGTGCTTTTGTTGAAGTATACTTTAAAGACGTTTTTGAAAAATACGCTGCTCTTTTCAAAGAATTAGGTATAGATACTAAAAACGGTTTAGGTGATGTATATGCTAAAATTGACGGTCACGAAAAACAAGCTGAAGTAGAAGCTGCCTTAGCTGCTGCCATTACCAACGGACCAGATTTAGCCATGGTAAATTCTGATAAAGGAATTACCAACCTTCACGTTCCATCAGATGTAATTATCGATGCGTCTATGCCAGCAATGATCAGAAACTCTGGTCAGATGTGGAACAAAGACGGAAAATCTCAAGATACCAAAGCTATTATCCCAGACAGATGTTATGCGGGTGTTTACCAAGCAACTATCGACTTCTGTAAAACTAACGGAGCCTTAGATCCTACTACCATGGGTAGCGTTTCTAACGTTGGTTTAATGGCTAAAAAAGCTGAAGAATACGGTTCTCACGATAAAACTTTCCAATTAGCTAGCGCTGGTACTGTTAAAGTAACAGACGGAAATGGAACTGTTTTAATGGAACAAGCTGTTGAAGCCGGAGACATTTTCAGAATGTGTCAAGTGAAAGATGCTCCTATTCAAGACTGGGTTAAACTTGGTGTAAATAGAGCAAAAGCTACTGGAGTTCCTGCAATTTTCTGGTTAGATAAAAACAGAGCGCACGATGCACAATTGATCGAAAAAGTAGAAACGTATTTAAAAGATCATGATACTACTGGATTAGAAATTAAAATTTTAGCGCCAGTTGAAGCAACTCAATTTTCTCTAGAAAGAATTGTAAAAGGTTTAGATACTATTTCGGTTACCGGAAACGTGTTAAGAGATTATCTTACAGACCTTTTCCCAATTCTAGAAGTTGGTACTTCTGCTAAAATGCTTTCTATTGTTCCGTTGATGAACGGTGGTGGATTATTTGAAACTGGTGCTGGTGGATCTGCTCCAAAACACGTTGATCAGTTTACAGAAGAAAACCACTTACGTTGGGATTCTTTAGGTGAGTTCTTAGCATTAGGAGTTTCTTTAGAGCATTTAGGACAAACCTATGACAATGCAAAAGCTATTGTTTTAGCGGAAGCCTTAGATGTTGCTACTGAAAAATTCTTAGAAAATGACAAGTCACCTTCTAGAAAAGTAAACGAACTTGATAACAGAGGAAGTCACTTCTATTTAGCGATGTATTGGGCTGAAGCATTGGCAAACCAAAACAAGGATGAAGAATTAAAAACTTTATTCTCGAATGTTTTTGCTAAAATGGCCGCAAACGAAGCTACAATTGCAGAGGAATTAATCGCTGTTCAAAGAAAATCTATGGATATTGGTGGATATTACAAACCAAATACCGAAGCTACTTTTGCAGCTATGAGACCAAGTGCTACTCTAAATGAAATTATCGATTCATTATAAATGATATCTTACTCATAAATAGAAAGCGGCTGATTTTACAGCCGCTTTTTTTATGGATTTCCTTTTCCTAAATTGTATTTTTGCTTTATGAATTTTGAAAAAACCACCGAAAAAGATTCGAATTACGATCAGTTAGAAAACATGAGCGTAAGAGAACTTTTAAGTAACATCAACAACGAAGATAAAACAGTCCCAAATGCAGTGGAAAAAGCCATTCCGCAAATTGAAGCTTTGGTTCAACAAATTGTTCTAAAACTGAAAACTGGCGGACGTTTATTTTACATGGGCGCAGGTACTAGCGGACGTTTGGGTGTTGTAGATGCATCTGAATGCCCTCCTACTTTTGGAGTTCCTTTTGATAAAGTGGTTGGACTCATTGCTGGTGGTGATACGGCGATTAGAAAAGCTGTTGAAAATGCAGAAGATAATACTGAACAAGGTTGGAAAGATCTACAAGACTACAATATTTCTAATGAGGATGTTGTAGTAGGTATTGCGGCTTCAGGAACAACTCCGTATGTGATTGCTGCGTTGGAAAAATGCAATACTGAAAACATCGTGACAGGTTGTATTACTTGCAACGAAGGAAGTCCGTTAGCCAAAGCTGCTCAATTTCCTATTGAAGTTGTGGTAGGCCCTGAGTTTGTTACCGGAAGTTCTCGTATGAAAGCAGGAACCGCTCAGAAATTAGTTCTGAATATGATTTCGACCACTACCATGATTCAATTAGGACATGTAAAAGGAAACAAAATGGTAGACATGCAATTGAGTAATGACAAATTAGTAGCGCGTGGAATTCGTATGATTATGGAACAAATTCCAGTTTCTGAATCAACCGCTGCTGAGCTTTTAAACAAACACAAAAACGTAAGAAACGCGATAGATGCCTACAGAACACAGCAATAGAGAACTGATAAAAAAAGGAGTAACCCGCATGGTTGCCATGGTTAGTTTATTTTTCCTGGGGCCAATTGTAATCCATTCCAGTTTTAAAAACACCGACAAACCATTGTTTATTCCGGTATTAATTATTGGAATTTTAATCTGTTTTATTGGAGTCTACCAAGCATTTAAAGGCTTGCAAATTGTCATGAAAGCCCTTTTTAATGATTCTGACAAGAAGTAATTATCGAATAAAATCGGTAATCAAACAAGATATAAACGTTCCCACTTGCTGCAATTCAGTTTTATTTTCAGGATCTGGAGTGGCTTCAGAAATATGAAGGTAGGTTGTGTTTTCATTGGAGCTTAGCATTGCTACAGCTTTTCTAACTTCTCTAGTTGTAAAACCATTCATGCTTGTTGCATCTGTTG
This sequence comes from Pustulibacterium marinum, assembly GCF_900116665.1. Taxonomy (GTDB): domain Bacteria; phylum Bacteroidota; class Bacteroidia; order Flavobacteriales; family Flavobacteriaceae; genus Pustulibacterium; species Pustulibacterium marinum. The sequence goes on from NZ_FPBK01000004.1 coordinate 104,181, forward strand.
GAAAATTGGTAATGGCATCGCAATCTATTTCTAAACCATAAGCCGAAGTTTTCAAAAATTCAAAAGCTTTGTTCAGTTCAAAATCAATTCCTTTTTCATACCTGATAAACAATTCTTCAAACGTAGTGTATTTAATATTTGACTTGTTCTTCTTAATGTTCGATAATACATATTTTGGAATATGGTTTTCCTGCAAACCAAAAATGTAATACCTCTTAAGAAACCCTTCCTTCAAAGCATAACTGAAACCGTTTCCACTATGACGACCATTCATTTTAAGTAAATCTGAATGTGCATCAAAATTAATCACATTTAAGGCCATATTTTTAGCCAAAGCACAACCTTTGATAATTCCGTAGGCGTTATTTTGACCGCCACCTATGATAATTGGAATTTTACCACAACCTACAATCTTATGAATCCAAAAGGTAACTTCTTTATCTATTGCATCTACAATTTGCTTTACTGCTTTATGGCCCTCTTCTGAATTCACATCTAGGTCAGCCACTTTTTGAGCCTCTTCTGAAAAGTCTAGATGCCCAAGAATCAATAGTTTTTTTCCTTTGTTAAACTTATTGTTTTGCGTATTTAATAATGTTTTTAAGGTAGCATTCCAGGTAAATGTTGCATCTTTCTCACCCAACCCAGCTTTGATCCCTATATTTTCCGGGATTCCTAATAAAACATAAGAAGCTTTAGAAACCTCGAATTGGCTATCCAAAGAATCATTATCGTGCACATAACCAACCTTTTCACCAAACTTTACTTCGCCCTTTCGGTGACGAATAAAACTATTTATTTTCGGCAAATTATAGGTAACAAGTTTATTCATGAAATGCAATATTAAGTCTTACAAACTTAGTTTAAATTAAATAGCCTTAATCCACTATTGGCAATTATTATTTTGTTAAATTCGCACAAGATGGTTTATAATTTATGTTAAAACCATTTAGACTCATGATTAATTAATTTTTCTTAGCACAAACCAAAAGAAACAACTTATGGCAGAAAAAAGTAACAACACTGCGTTGAAAGCAATTGCTATAGTACTAGTAGTTGCCTTAATTGGACTAGGCTTTTTTGCGTATTCACAATATAGTGAAAACAAAAAGACTGAAGCAAATTTAGAAAATCAAAAAACAGAACTTAAAAAAGAGCTCGAAAATTATCGTGAAGAATTAGCAGCAGAAAAAGGCACTAAGGATTCTTTGAACATGGAATTAGACAAAGCTATGGCCGAAATCCAAGTATACATTGATTCCATTGGATCACTTGAAACTTCGGTTGCAAACTTAGAAAAGTTTAAAGGTTGGGCTTACTCGCTAAGAAAGCAAAAAGAAGATTTGATGGCTCGTGTAGATTCTCTTGAAAAAGCTAATAAATACATTACCATGCAAAGAGACAGTACAGTTACTGCTCTGGATGAGCAAATTGTATTTTCTGATTCTTTAGTAACCCAAAATACAAAGCTATCAGATGTAGTTAAAATGGGAGCTGCTTTGAATTTAGCTAAATTGAATATTGATGCTATTAAAGTTAGAAACAGTGGTAAAACAAAATCTGTTAACAAAGCAAAAAGAGCTGATAAAATAAAAGTTTGTTTTACGGTTGCTCCTAATAAAATTGCTACCGCAGAAGACAAAGCATTCTATATTCAAGTAGTAGACCCTAACGGAACTATTTTGGGTGATAATGCATCATCAGCTACGGTGGAAGAAAAAGAACCTATCCTGTACAGTAAAGTATCTAACTTCTATTATGAGAACTCAACGTTAGATGTTTGTGAATATATCAACAAACCGGGAGAAGAATTTCCTGAAGGAAATTATCAAGTTACGCTATATGACGCTCAATTAAATCCATTAGGAACTACAGATTTTACTTTGGATTAATTGAAAAAATTATAGAAAAATTGCAGAAGAAAAAAAAAAAAGAAAACGGTGATAAGCAATCTTATCACCGTTTTTGTTTTATATAAATGTTCCGTGAATCATTACCTTTTCTAGCAAATGATCTCCGAAAGCATAGGGCAAATAATAGTAAGACGGAATCTCCTTGGTTACTAAAATATTCGCTTTTTTACCTTTGGTAATGCTTCCATAGTCTTTAGCCAAATCCATGGCATAGGCTCCGTTTAAAGTAGCTGCGTTGATAGCTTCTTCTGGAGTCATTTTCATTTTGATGCAAGCAGTAGCAACTACAAAATTCATATTGCCACTTGGCGTAGTTCCAGGATTGTAATCCGTTGCTAAAGCCAACGGCAAACCTGCATCCATTAGTTTTCTTGTAGGCGTATACGGAATGGAAATAAAATACGAACAAGTTGGCAAAGCAACCGGCATCGTACTAGAATTTTTAAGTACTTCTATATCCTTGTCTTCTAAAACTTCTAAATGATCAACCGATAGTGCATTGTGTTTTACACAGGCCTCAATTCCATCAATTACCGTGAATTGATTCACATGTATTTTTGAAGGTAGACCGTATTTTTGAGCAGCTTCCATAATGCCTTCTGTTTGTGCGACTGAAAAATAACCAGTTTCGCAAAAAGCATCTACAAAATCTGCCAAGCCTTCCGAAGCCACTTTCGGCAACATTTCATTAATAATAACATCAATATACGCTTCTTGATCTTCTTTATATTCTGGTGGAAAAGCATGTGCTCCTAAAAAAGTAGCTTTGATTGGTAGCGGAAATTCTTCGTTCAATCTTTTAATAACACGAAGCATTTTCAATTCGGCTTCAGTAGTTAACCCATAACCCGATTTAATTTCGATAGCTCCGGTTCCCATTTGCATCACAGCTTCTAAACGTTCTTTAGATTGCTGGTATAAATCTTCTTCAGAAGTTTCCTGAAGTTTTTTAGCTGAATTTAAAATTCCTCCTCCTCTATTCGCTATTTCTTCATAGCTCAAACCGTTGATTCTGTCTACAAATTCTTGCTCTCTGTTACCCGCATAGACCAAATGCGTATGACTATCGCACCAAGCTGGTAACACAATTTTTCCGGTACAATCTTCGACATGATCCGCTTCTAAAATTCCTAAATCGGCCATAGCACCGTAATCAACAATTACCTCATCTTCTACTAAAAGAAAGGCATTTTTGATAGACGGTAAGATTTTCATATCCGCTCCGGAAATTTTTTCTTCTCCATTTTCACGAATCTGAATAAGCTCTTTAATATTGGTAAAAAGTGTTTTCATAATCATTGTAATTAAAAAGGCTGCCCGAGGACAGCCTTTCAAATGTAATATATTTTAAACCTTAGGTATGTAAAGGTCTGTTATCTGTAGCCGCTAAAGCAGCTTCTTTCACAGCCTCTGCATACGTTGGGTGTGCATGACTCATTCTAGAAATATCTTCAGCAGACGCTCTAAATTCCATAGCAGTAACTGCTTCTGCAATTAAATCGGCTACTCTGGCACCAATCATGTGCACTCCTAAAACCTCATCGGTAGCTTCATCAGCTAAAATTTTGATAAAACCATCGGTGTCCATACTTGCTCTAGCTCTACCTAAAGCGCGCATTGGGAATTGACCCGATTTGTATTTTACACCATCGGCTTTTAACTGCTCTTCTGTTTTACCAACAGCCGCAACCTCTGGCCAAGTGTACACAACACCAGGAATTAAGTTATAATCAATATGTGGTTTTTGTCCGGCTAAAATTTCAGCAACCATTACTCCTTCTTCTTCAGCTTTGTGTGCCAACATTGCTCCTTTAACAACATCACCAATTGCATAAATATTTGCAGCAGATGTTTGTAAATGATCATTGGTTTCAATCTGACCTCTATCGGTTAAATTTACTCCGGCAGCTTCTGCATTCAATCCGTCTGTGTAAGGTTTACGCCCCACAGAAACTAAACAGTAATCACCTTCAAAAACTACTTCGTTTCCTTTTTTATCATCTGCCTTCACGGTAACTGTGTCACCTTGGCGGGTAACTTCTTTTACTTTGTGAGAAGTGTAGAATTTAAATCCTTGCTTTTTCAATACTTTGGTTAATTCTTTAGACAAAGCACCATCCATACCAGGAATAATTCTGTCCATAAACTCAACCACAGAAACCTGAGCTCCTAAACGGCTGTATACTTGTCCAAGCTCTAAACCAATAACTCCACCACCAATAATTACCAGGTGATTTGGAACTTCTTTCAATTTTAAAGCTTCGGTAGAAGTGATTACTCTTTCTTTATCAATATCTATAAACGGCAAAGATGAAGGCTTAGAACCTGTAGCAATAATAGTATGTTTTGCTTCAATCTTATCAGTTTCTCCGTCTGCCTTAGCTATTTGGATATGAGTAGCGTCTACAAAACTACCAACACCTTGATATACATCAATATTGTTTTTTCCCATCAAGAATTCTATTCCTTTGGTGGTTTGATCTACAACACCTTGTTTACGCGCAATCATTTTTTCAAGATTAGCTTTCACTTCTCCTGAAATTTCGATTCCGTGCTCTTCAAAATGTTTTACAGCATCGTGAAAATGGTGTGTAGAGTCTAACAACGCTTTCGAAGGAATACATCCTACGTTTAAACAAGTTCCTCCAAGAGTGCTATATTTTTCTATAATGGCAGTTTTCATCCCTAGCTGTGCGCAACGAATAGCGGCTACATAACCACCGGGACCCGAGCCGATAACGGCTACATCATATTGATTCATAATACGTTTATTTGGTATCTATATATTAGTCTATTATTCTGATTACAATATTTTGAACTTACGCTGCTTTTGTAATCAGCTACTTTTTACCTAATTATTTTAGATTTATCTAAACTTAATTAGATATCAGTTATAACAAATGTACAAATGTTTTGAAAGTTAGCACTAAATAAACGTAGCGTTTCTGCTAAAAAGTTGTAGATATTTAAACTAAGGATTTTATAAAAATAAAATAGTCTCAAAACTCACTCATCATATACTGCTTCTTGTGTTTTGAGACTATTTTCCCCGAACCCTTAATTTTTATAAATTTTGAACTGACTTTACCAATCTTATAAACTCTGATCGGTAGCCGTCTTTATCTTTTGCTTTGCCCTGGTCTGCTAATTGAATAACCTGACTAACATCGGCATTGTTATCAAAGGAAGAACCTTTTAATTCCATTCCAAATAATGCTACTGCAGCTGCAAAACTGAAATCATCTGGCATGGTCTTCACTTCATCTTTATGCACTTGCACCATTTCAATACTTGTATCGCCATTCGGTTTTTTATATCGAAATTTGACTGTAAACAACTCGTCGTTGTAGTTATTTTCAATCTTTTTATCTGCATATTTCAAATCGGGAACATCTCTTAGATATTCACTTTCTACCCCCACAGGAATCACTTCGTACAACGCGGTTACCGTATGCCCCGCTCCTAATTCACCTGCATCTTTGGTATCATCTGTAAAATCTTCCGCAGCTAACATTCGGTTTTCATAACCAATCAATCGATATGCCTGAACTTTTTTTGGATTGAATTCAACCTGAATTTTCACATCCTTTGCAATGGTATATAGCGTACCTCCAAATTCCTTGCCAAAAACTTTTTGAGCTTCCTGCATATTGTCTATATACGCATGATTTCCATTTCCTTTATCGGCTAAGGTTTCAAGTTTTGAGTCTTTGTAATTACCCATTCCGAAACCTAACACCGATAAAAACACGCCACTTTTTCTTTTTTCTTCTATCAAATCTTCCATGGCTTTATCTGAAGAAGCGCCTACATTAAAATCGCCATCTGTGGCTAAAATCACTCGGTTATTTCCTTTCTTTTTGAAGTTTTCCATAGCCGTGTTGTAAGCCAATTCAATTCCTGCACCACCAGCTGTAGAACCGCCCGCTTGTAAATTGTCTAAGGCTTGCAATATTTTTTCTTTTTGATCGCCATTCGTTGGAGGCAACACCATACCCGCTGCGCCCGCGTAAACCACAATGGCAACTTTATCCTTTTCCCGTAATTGATTTACCAATAGTTTGAAGGCTTGCTTTAACAATGGTAATTTATTTTGACTATTCATAGACCCCGAAACATCAATCAAAAATGTCAAATTGGAAGCAGGCAAATCATCATTCTGAAATTCCTTTCCTTTGAGCCCAACTCTTACTAATTTGGTAGCTTCGTTCCAGGGAGTTTTGGCTACATTGGTAGTGATGGAAAACGGATGCTCATCAGTCGGTTGTGGATAATCATAATCGAAATAATTGATCATTTCTTCAATCTTTACAGCATCAGCCGGAATGGACATTCCGTTATTGATCATTCTTCTGATATTGCTATAGCCTGCTTTATCAACATCAATAGAAAAGGTTGAAAGTGGTTTCGACCTTACATTTTCAAACGGATTTTCGTGAATCACAGCATAACTTTCATTCTCTAAAATTTGAAAATTCCCTAATTGCGTATCAATGATTATGCAACCGTGTTTGGCTAATTTCCCGTATTTTTCTTTCGCTTCTTTCGAGTCTAATTTTGATTTCGATTTGATTTCTTTCTCTGGTAATTTTTCAATTAAAAGATTATTCCCTTTGTCGATAGGTTTTCCGTCTACAATGTATAAAGGTTCTTTTTTCTGATGCTTTTCTTCATCTTTTGTAGTTATAATGACAACTCCGTTGACACCTCTACCTCCATAAATTGACGTCGCTGAAGCATCTTTTAAGACATTTATAGAATTGATTGAATCTGTACTTATCTGTTGAAATTTATATTCTGAAACCGGAACTCCATTTACCACGTACAAGGGTTTGGCATTCTTAATAGCACCAACTCCTTTAATTTTAATCGTCTTTGCCGATCCTGGAGTACCTTGTCCTGTTTGTACATTGACACCTGCCACTCGTCCTTGTAACGCTTGATCAACATTGGCATTCTTTCTCTTAGATTTTCTACTACTCGAAACCGTTGTAACAGCCCCTGTAACTTCCATTCTTCTTTGTGTTGCATAACCTACCACCACAACTTCATCTAAAGTCGATATATCAGGTTGTAAACTTACATTGATTACATTTCCCTTTTTCACTTCCATTTCAGCAGTACTAAATCCTAGAAAAGAAAAAACTAACACATCCCCTTCTTTTGCTTCTATAGCATAAATTCCATCAAAATCGGTTTGAACTCCTGTTTGACTTCCTTTGATGAAAACGTTAACTCCGGGAATAGGATTGGCATCTGAGGCAGCTACAACTTTTCCGGTAATTAATTTTTCTTGGGCAAAACCTAACGTTACAAATAGGCTCACCATAATAATGGATATAATTCTTTTCATGATTTACAGATTTTGAGTTAGCACTGGAATAACAGATGCATTTGCATTGGGCAACACGGTAATACTTTCTATATCTGAAGGATTTAATGCTTGAAAAACCTCCATAGTAGTGCGCACACCGTCTATATAAACAATGTGATTTTCTTCATTTCGAATTCGGAAAACAGGAGTTTGCCCTATTTGTTTATTGTAGATTTGAATTCCTGGAACCTTAGCGTAGAGGGCATTAAACACATCTTGCAATGTATTCATTGTAAATTCATCTGCTGAAACTTTATAACAAGTGATAGTCTCGCAATACTTAACTTCTGGAGTTTGCTGAGCAAAAACTGATGATGTCAGCAATAACATGAGGAGATAAAAAAATGGCTTCATAGTTTTTATTTTTATTTGAAATAAAACTACAAAGCCAAGATTTTGTATAAAACGAGCATTGAGCAAACTGAAACAAATTACTCGTAAAACTCACTTTTCAATGAGTATGTATTTATGAATGAATCAACGCTGCAGTCTCTGAACGCTGAATTTTATCATTTGCGGTTCTTATAAACTTAGGTAACATTACCACATCTTTGGGTACTTCGTATCTTTCAAGATCAGCCGCAGCTACTTGTTCTTTTACGTCTTGAGCAAGTTCAGCTTTTCCTTCTACAACTACCACTAATTTTTCTCCCAATGTTTCATCTGGAATTCCAGTTACAAAAAATGGTTTTGTAATCGTGTTTAATTTTGCTTCTACACGCTCTGGAAATAATTTAATTCCGCCACTATTAATGGTATTGTCTATTCTTCCCAGCCATTCAAACTTTTTGTGTGTGATAATATTTACAACATCATTGGTCACAACTTCTTCATCTGAAATTTGTGGCGCATGAATCACCAAACATCCACGTTCATCTGTCTTCAAAGTAACTCCTGGAAGTGCTTTGAAATATGGGTTTTCTTTACCTTTTTTAAACTTGTTAACTTTTCTGGCAGCGATATGTGTTATGGTTTCCGTCATTCCGTATGTTTCATAAACATACGTTGAAACTTTTTGTAATTCTGACTTTAAACTTGGTTTCATTTGAGCACCACCAACGATCAGTTTTTTAACTCGGTTCAATTCATCCAAAGAGGATTGCACTTGCATTGGAACCATAGCACAGAAATCATACTCCTTTTCATTATACATTAAAGGATATCTGTCTGGCGGAACAATGTCTATTTCTAATCCAAGAATTAACGCTCTAACCAACATCATTTTTCCAGCAATATAATCAGCCGATAAACAATGTAATGCTCTATCTCCTACTTCCAATTTGAAATGATTGGCTGTAGCGATGGCAGAATTTACCATTTTGTTCTTTTCGATCTGAATGGATTTTGGTTTTCCAGTAGAGCCTGAAGTTTTCACCGTTACATATTCACTATCATCTAGCCAATCTAACAAAAAATTACCTACCGATACTTCACTGGGTTTTCCTTCCTTTATAAACGTGTATGCTACGTCGTTTAATTGTTCTCTGGTGAAATGATATCCGTTTAATTTAAATCTGTTGTGAACATTTTTGAAATTTGGAATTTGCATTGTTCTTTATTTTACAGTTAGTAGTCATGTTAAAGTTACTGCAAGTTACCAAACAATTTCTCCTTCCACCCTTTCCATTTGAAAATTTTAGCAAAAAATAACAAAATAATTGCTTGAATAAATACTGGAGTAAAAACATCGAATCCTAATGATGGATCTGAAACATCTACAAGAATAGAATCGGTTTGAATAGCCGACCAATCAGAGGTGATTAATAAAGCACCAATAATATTGTTTCCTGCATGATAGCCTAGTGAAAGTTCCATACCTTCATCCATCAAGGTTAAAATACCTAGAAAGAAGCCCGTACCGATATAATATACCAGAATCAAATAGCCTAGTTTGTCTAATTCCGGATTAAAAATATGCATTAAACCAAATATTACAGACGTTACTATCAATGGCCACCATTTAGTTTTTGAAATTACTCCCAATCCCTGCATTAAATATCCTCTAAACAGATATTCTTCAAAACTTGTTTGCAATGGTAATAATAGAAATGCTATAGCGCACAGAATTAAAAATGGTTGCAATTGAAAATTAAAAACATAGTCTCCAGGTGACAACCAATAATCTAAAAGAACCAAAGAAATATTAACTACCGAAACCATTAAAAAACCAATTCCAATACGTTTGAAGTCAATTCGATTTCTTGAAGTAGTTAATTTTAATAATGAAAATTTGTGCACGTATTTCACCCACAAGAACAAGGTAATTAAGCCAATAGCAAAACTTACGATACTTAAAACTAAGAACGAGTTTTTACCAATAACGTCAATGATCTCACTCATGGTGGTAGGAAAACTACCTTCTTGCATGGCTTTTAAAGCTACATATCCTCCTAATGGTAATGCTCCAACAACTTGCCATGCAATAAAAATTACAATGGCTCCTAAAAGGTATAACCACCAATCATGTCTGCCATGCAGCGCTTGTTTTATGTACATGCTTATATTAAATTAAAATTCCAATCCTTATTAGGATCATAAGTTAATGTTCCTTGCTTCACTTCTAATGGTGAATCAAAATTATTGGTATACAGCGAACCTGTTCCCAATCCTTGTGGCATTTTACTATTTAGCGTATAAGTGAACTGCGCTATGGCATTTAAACCTACATTACTTTCTAGCGCACTGGTAATCCACCAACCCATACTGTTTTTTTCTGCCAATTCAATCCACTCTTTAGAACCTTGAAAACCTCCAATTAAACTAGGTTTTAGAATGATGTATTGTGGTTGAATTTCGGTCACTATTTGTTGTTTTTTGTTGAAAGATGTTACACCTATTAATTCTTCATCCAAAGCAATATCCAATGGTGTAGTTTCGCAGAGTTTTGCCATTTCCTGAACTTGACCTGTTTTTATAGGTTGTTCAATTGAGTGTAATTCAAACTCTGACAATCTCTTGAGTTTTTCCAAAGCATTTTTAGGTTGAAACGCTCCATTTGCATCCACTCTTATTTCAATTTCATCAGAAGTAAACTGTGAACGAATGTATTTTAACAAATCTAATTCAGCATCAAAATCAATAGCGCCAATTTTTAGTTTGATACAATCAAAGCCAGCTTTAAGCTTCTCTTCTATTTGAGATTTCATGAATTCTTTCTCACCCATCCAAACAAGTCCATTTATAGGAATTGCTGTTTTTCCATTGGTGAATTCCGACGGAAAAAGTTCAAACTTAGATTTTGATTTTAGGGATAAAAATGCTTGTTCTAATCCAAATTGAATGGATGGAAAATCCTCTAACTGGAGTAGCAATTCCTTCTCTCCAAGATAAATATGCTCACAAACCCATTTGAGCTTTTGCTCATAATCTGGACGGTCATCAAAACTTAAGGTTCTAAGAATTCCACATTCTCCTACACCTATGTTGTTATCTTCAGAAAGAATAAGAAACCAGGTTTCTTTGGTAGTAAGAACGCCCCTGGAAGTTCCACTGGGGCGTTTGAAATTGAGTATATATTTTTTGTATTCAGCCTTCATAATTCTAATAAAAGCTAAAGGTACTTATTATCATTAAAATGAAGTATTAAGATTCCGGAAAGTATTTGGTCATGATATCTTCTATAGCCTGATTGTTTAAAGGTTTATTTTTAAAATCATCAATTTCGGGAATCTCTTTTGCCTTATCATAATCATCAGGATTCAAAGATGTAGTTAACATGACGATAATAATTTTTGCCTTTTGAGAATCCTTGAGCTTCTTGTACTCTTCTAAAAATTCCCAACCGTTCATAGCCGGCATATTGATATCTAAAAAAATGAGTTCTGGTTGATCTAAGTTCTCAGTTTTTGAAACTAAATAATCAAGTGCGGCTTTACCGCTTGTTACGGCATCCACGTGTTCTGCACAATGACTATCGTTAATAATCTTTTTATTTATGAAGTTTGTAGCGATATCATCATCAACCAATAATATATTTTTAAGCTTTTTCATTATTCAACAGGTTTAAGAGTGAAATAGAATGTACTACCTTTTCCTATCTTGGATATAACCGATATTTTTCCTTGATGTAACTCAACAATTTTTTTACAATGTGCTAATCCAATACCGGTACCATCATACTCTTCACGTTCATGTAATCTTTGAAACATTACAAAAATACGATCCAAATAACGCTCTTCAATTCCAATACCGTTATCTCTAACATAAAACTCCCAACCGTCGCGTTTTAGCTGAGCAGAAATAATAATTTTTGGAGCTATATCTGGTTTTCTAAACTTAATTGCATTAGAAATCAAATTTTGAAATAACAAACGTAACTCTATACTATATGCTTTTATTTCTGGCAATTCATCAACAAGGATTTTAGCATTGTTATCTTCAATTAATTCAGATAGATCATCTACGATATTTAAAACTAATTCCTTACAATTTACAACTTCCAAATTCTTTTTTTGACCAATTCTTGAGTAATCTAACAAGCCTTTTACAAGCTCACTCATTCGTCCTGTTGCTTTGGAAATAAAATCTAAATACAACATGCCAGTATCATCTAACTGTTGCTGATATTCCTCTTCAAAAAGTTTCACAAAATTGGTAACTGTACGCAATGGTTCTTGCAAATCATGCGAAGCTATATACGTGTATTGTTCAAGCTCCTTGTTTTTTTGTTCTATCTCTTTGGTGTGATTTATAAGTGCTTCCTCGGCTAATTTTCTTTCGGTAAGATCTCTAGTTAGTTTTACATAGCCGGTTACTACGTTTTCATCATTATGAATTGCTGTTATGGTAACACTTCCCCAAAAAAGAGAACCGTCTTTCTTAACACGATAACCTTCGTCTTCGGCCCTACCTTCTAGGTGAGCTTTTTCTAAAATTACATCAGGTTTGCCAAAATCCAAATCACGTTGGGGATAGAATCTGCGAAAATTTTTTCCGATAATTTCTCTAGCTGAGTAGCCTTTGATTCGTTCTGCTCCTTTATTCCAGTTTACTATATTTCCATCTATATCTAGAAGTATAATAGCATAACCTTCAATTTCATTGAGCATTTTTGGTACATAGTCGACATAAGAATCAACTTCAGGGGTAAACTTAAACATAAAAAATAGATAAAGGGTCGAGGCAAATATACTAGGCTCAACATAACTTCACTCATTATTTGTTAATTATTTAACAAAATACAATCAAAAACCTCCTGAAAATGAAGTCAGAAGGTTTTTAAAATTATTCTTTTCTATCTTTTTATACTTCAATAGAAGCTCCTAAATCTAACAACAGCAATTCTTTGTTTTTTGCCTTAAATGTCTCTAAAGCTTTGGAATGATCTATTTCTATCAAACCAAAGGTATCATAATGACAACCTAGAATTTTGTCACATTCTACAAATTCGGCCGCTACTACGGCTTCATCTGGCCCCATGGTGTAATTATCTCCAATTGGTAAAATGGCTAAATCTAAAGTAAAAAACATCGGAATTAACTTCATATCCATCGTTAAAGAAGTATCTCCTGCAATGTAAACAGTTTTACCACCCGCTTGCATTACAAATCCGCCTGGTAAACCACCACTCGCTCCATCAGGAAATGTAGATGAGTGATGTGCAATTACATATTTTACTTTTCCAAAATCGAACTCCCAACTTCCACCGTGGTTCATTCCATGAGCTTTGAAACCTTTTTCACCATAATACGAAGCAATTTCGGCATTGGAAACAATCACGGTTTCTTCGTTATTCTTCGCAATAGTTTCTACATCTAACACATGATCTTGATGGGCATGCGTTAGTAAAATATAATCTACTTTAATATCTTCGGCAGTAATGATTCCTTTCAAATTTTCATTCCCAGAAATAAAAGGATCTACCATAATTGTTTTTCCTGCAACTTCTATAAACAATGAATTCTGACCGTAATAGGTAATTTTCATACTAAGATTTTTTTGAATTTAAACTTGTTAAAAATATCCGTTTTTAAGCCTGAAACTACAAGCTACCCACTGTTAATCTTTCTTTAAAAATTGAGGAACTGCCCCACTAAAAAGAGAATCGACATCAAAAAAGTACTGAGTGCTACTTTCTTCAATTCGCCATCTAACAAATGTTCTTCTTTGTTTTTTTTAACGGTGATCATATGCTTTATTAACGGAATGAATGCCACTACATACATAATTTCCCAAGTGGTATCCCAGGAAAGAATGGAATAGCACATCATTAATATCATGGCTAATATCAATAAATAATAATGATAAAACTTAGCCATTTCTGCGCCCATTCTCACTACCAATGTATGCTTCCCCGATTTAATATCGTTTTCACGATCGCGCATATTGTTCAAATTCAATACAGCAATACTCAATAAGCCGACTGAAACGGCCGGTAAAACCACTTTCCAATCAAAAGTATGTACATATAAAAAGAACGAACCTATAACACTGACCAATCCAAAAAAGATAAAGACAAATAAATCGCCAAAACCAGAATATCCGTAAGCAGATTTCCCTACCGTATATTTAATAGCCGCCACGATCGATGCAACTCCTAAGAAGAAAAACAGTACCGAATACCCAAAATTCTCCATTCCGAATGCGGCATAAATCAATCCGAGTGCAATGATTAAAGTGATAATAGTTACCACTATCATTCCTTTCTTCATTTGCTCAGCCGTAATCACTCCTGCGGCAACCATACGCTGTTCTCCGGTTCTTTTGGCATCGGTTCCTTTTACACCGTCACCATAGTCATTAGCAAAGTTAGACAGTACCTGAAAACCAACCGTTGTTAGCAAGGCCAATACAAAAATTGTCGTATTAAAATGCCCGTATGATACAGCAATTGCCGTACCCACCAGAATTCCTGATAACGATAACGGCAATGTGCGTAAACGAGCGGCTTGTAGCCAATGTTTCATAAATCTTCTATTAAGGAATGTATTTTTTCTCGAAGTTTGGTTTACGTTTTTCTAAAAACGCATTTCTTCCTTCTTTTGCTTCGTCTGTCATATACGCTAAACGAGTAGCTTCACCAGCAAACACTTGTTGCCCTACCATTCCGTCGTCTGTTAAATTCATAGCGAATTTTAGCATTTTGATAGAAATTGGTGATTTTGCCAAAATTTCTTGCGCCCATTCATAGGCAGTATCTTCTAATTCAGCATGCGGAATTACAGCATTCACCATTCCCATTTCGTACGCATCTTGAGCTGAGTAATTTCTACCTAAAAAGAAAATTTCACGCGCTTTCTTTTGTCCTACCATTTTTGCCAAATATGCAGAACCATAACCACCATCAAAACTAGTTACATCGGCATCGGTTTGTTTAAAAATAGCGTGTTCTTTACTCGCCAAAGTCAAATCGCACACCACGTGTAAACTGTGTCCGCCACCAACAGCCCAACCCGGAACAACCGCAATCACAGCTTTTGGCATAAAACGAATCAATCGTTGCACTTCTAAAATATTCAAACGGTGATAACCATCGTCACCCACATAACCTTCTTTTCCTCTGGTTTTTTGATCGCCTCCACTACAGAAAGAATACACGCCATCTTTAGGAGACGGACCTTCGGCAGATAACAACACCACACCTATAGAAGTGTCTTCATTGGCATCGTAAAAAGCTTCGTACAATTCTTTGGTTGTTTGCGGACGGAAAGCATTTCGAACTTCAGGACGGTTGAAGGCAATACGCGCTACACCATCACATTTTTTATAAGTTATATCGGTAAATTCCTTTACGGTTACCCAATTTATATCGCTCATATTTTGTTAATTTACCGTAAAATTAATCTATTTCTACTGTTCAGTAAAATAAAATACTTCATGAAAAAACTAATCTTTCCTCTATTTCTTTTAGTATCAAGCACTTTTGCTTTTGCTCAGGAATATAAATTTACTCCAGTTGTTGATCTTGACGCTACCGAAGTGAAAAGTCAAGACATTACAGGTACATGTTGGAGCTTTTCTACAACTTCATTTTTAGAGTCTGAAATTATTCGACTTACCGGAAAACACATCGATGTTTCCGAAATGTATAATGTACGCAATACCTATTCTAAAAAAGCGTGGAATTATGTAATGCGACAAGGAAAAGCACAGTTTAGCCAAGGTGGATTGGCGCACGATGTAATCAATTCTGTAAAAGAAAATGGTTTGGTTACCGAAGAAGCTTTTAGTGGTTTGGTCTACGATGAAACCATATATAATCATACCGAATTGGAAACTACCTTGAAAGCTATGTTAGATAATTTTATTACTAATCCGGCCGGAAAATTGTCTCCAAAATGGAAAGCAGCCGTTGAAAATATTTTAAATGTATACCTTGGTGAAAAACCAACCGAATTTACTTTTGAAGGAAAAAAATATACGCCGGAAAGCTTTTTGGAAATGACCAAATTGAACATGGACGATTATGTGACTATAACTTCTTTCACACATCAACCTTATTACAGTTCATTTGTTTTGAACATTCCTGATAATTTTTCGAATGGAAGCATGTATAATGTTCCGTTGAATGATTTTATCAGCGTTATTGACAATGCATTGGATAATGGTTTTACGGTGGAATGGGATACGGATGTTTCTGAACCTACTTTCTCAGCTAAAAATGGAGTTGCATTTATTCCGCAAAACATGGCTGACACCCAAAAAGGATATACCGAAATTGTAACCGAAAAAGAAATTACTCCGGAATTCCGTCAGGAAGAATTTGAGAATTTTGATACCACTGATGACCATTTGATGCACATTGTTGGGAAAGTGAAAGACCAAAACGGAACGGTGTATTACAAAGTAAAAAACTCTTGGGGAACCAACCCAAACCGAGTGGCCAACGGTGGATATATCTACGTAAGCAAAGCGTATATGCAGCTAAAATCTATTTCGGTTTTGGTCCATAAAGATGCTTTACCAAAAAGCTTGAAGAAAAAACTTTCTTTATAAAATATTAGTTTGTCTATTGGGTGAAGTCGGAAGCTTGTTGAATTTGAACTTCGATAAGTTTTCGACTCCGCTCAAACGGACAATAGTTTCTTCTACAAACAGTGTTTTTAGTTTTCTTCCAAATATTCCAATAATTCTATTGGATAATCTGTTTGAATAACATCTACTCCTTTTGGTAGTAAAGTTTCAAAATTAATATTCTCTTCAACACCATCTTCATCCAATTCAACCAAAACATTGCTCCAAACCCGAATTCCCTTAGCATGCATTTTTGCTACAAGTGCTTCGCTATAAAAAGAAGCATCAATGTGAATCACATGAATATCATTTCGTTTTAAAAGTGTTGCTACATCTTTTGCTGAATGCGCTCTAGGCATTACCAAAATCTCCGAATCAAAGGCATGTATAGCGTCTATCAACTCATAATCATCATACACATAAAATAGTACTTGCTTAGCAACACCAACCTCTTTGATGGTTTGCAAAGCTTTTTTTAAAGAGCATTCAGAATTTGGTTTGAAATCTATATCTATTAAAATTTCATTTTTGGCAAGCTCTAAAGCTTCTTTAAAACTCAATACCTTTTCATTTGTTATGGAATCGTGATGCAACAAGTTCAATTGCTGAACTGAAGCCAACGAATGCTTTTTTACTTTTCCTTTTCCGGTGGTAGTTCTGTTCAAACGTTTGTCGTGCAAGACCACTAAATTTCCGTCTTTTGTTTCCCTTACGTCTAATTCTAGTATTGGAATTTTATCATTAATGGTAGCTTTTATAGAAGTACTCGAATTTTCAGGATACTGTTGATGTAAACCACGGTGCGCAACAACCAATGGTACTTTTCCTTCTAGAAAAATAATTCGGAAAGAATCTGCTCTTTCTTGCGCATTCACAGTTGCCAAAAACGCATAGAAACACAGCAAAATACTCAAAATTGATTTCATGCTAAAGATTTACGAGAAGATACAAAAAAGCCAATCTGTATAAGATTGGCTTTGCTATTATTTTATCAAATGAATTCCGTTTGGTTCAATTTTTATTTGTCGGTTTTTGTACAAACTCCCCACCGCTTTTTTGAATGACTTTTTACTCATTCCTAAAATGGCTTCTATATCTTCTGGTGAACTTTTATCATGCAAAGCCACAAAACCTTTATTTCTATTTAAAAACTCAAGAATTTTTGCAGCCGTAGGTTCTATATTTCTATAACCGATTTGTTGAAAAGAAACATCTATTTTATGATCATCTCTAATTTTTTTGATAATTCCTTTTCTTCTTTCTCCGAGTTTTACATCTTCAAAAATCTCATTGTTATAAACAAGCCCTTTATGTTTTGCATTGATGATTACTTCGATTCCTAGGTCGGTATAACGAGAGACCACACATTCAACTTCATCAAACTGATTTACAGTTAATTCATCATTCGATATAAAGTTTTTGGTTTTGCTAGATCCAACTAATCTGTCGGTTTGTTCATCTAAATACAAATGCACCAAATACCACTTACCAGCTTCCATTTTTCTAGCTTGTTCACGGAACGGAACAAACAAGTGCTTCTCTAATCCCCAATCTACAAAAGCACCAATATCATTGACTTCTACAGCTTTTAACAGTGCAAAATCATTTAAGTAAATAAATGGTTCTAATGTAGTTGCAATAGGTCTTTCTTCATGATCTAGATATACAAAAACTCTAATTTCATCGCCAATCTCAAAAGTATCTGGTACATACTTATTAGGTAATAAAATATCATTGCCTTTATCGTCTCCCAAAAACAATCCTACGGATGTTTCTCTTAAAATTTCTAAATTATGAAATTCGCCTATTGCTATCATGCTGTTTTTTATTTTATGCAAAAGTAATTGAATCTGATGACTATCCCGAAAAAAGATTTTTTTCTAGTGAAAAACCTATCCTGCTTTTACACTTTGTCGGTACAATTTTCCTATGAACGAAAATTTACATGTAAGACTTTGATACTGTAAACCGTATGTTACATTTGTAAGCATTAGCTAATCCCTTACACCCCTTTTATAAGCTATGATGAACAACGTGGTAACAAAAAGTAATGGAGTATTTATAAAAAAACATACCACAACACATGGTACGTTTTATTTCTTCGATAACTATGTGATCACTGAGTTTAATGAAGGCATAACTGTTACATTTGATACATGTAAAGAGTTATGCTTTCTTTTTAATAAATATTACGGTGAACATACGCCTTTTGGTGTTATCTCTAATAGAAAATTTTCTTACAGTGTATTTCCTACAGACTATTTAGTTCTTCAGTCCATGTTGTTTAATCTCAAAGCAATTGCTGTAATCAGCATACATCGTTCTTCATTTGATTTTGAAGGATCATATATTGAAAAAATCATTTGCCCAAGACCCTATGCTATTTTCAACGAATTGACCAATGCTCGCTCTTGGTTATTTCAAGAGATTTATGCTTGAGGAATTTGAAATAATTCAATAAAATTTCATCATTCTGAAGTCTGGGAGTAAATACTTCTAAGATTACTGGTTTTGTTCTTTCTGAAATTGATTCGTAATGAACAGCTAATAATTTTGAAAACCGATCTAAATCTGAACAATTACTATACTCAAACCCAAACATTTCTGCTAATTGCTCCCCGGTTTTATGATGAATGGTTTCAAAAAATGTATCAAACTCAGGTGTATTTTTATCTCCCGGTAAAATTCTAAATATTCCGCCGCCACCGTTATTTACTAAAATGATGGTAAAATCTTTCGGGATGTAGTTATTCCAAAGTCCGTTACTATCATACAGAAAACTAAGATCTCCTGTAACTAGCGTTACCGGTTTTTGACTAATTTGAGAAGCACCAACAGCTGTTGAAGTACTTCCATCTATTCCACTGGTTCCTCTATTACAGAATATTTCCCAAGTTACATCCATCTCAAACAATTGATTGTAACGAATTGCAGAACTGTTACTAATTTGCAATTGCATGTG
Organism: Pustulibacterium marinum; assembly: GCF_900116665.1. Taxonomy (GTDB): domain Bacteria; phylum Bacteroidota; class Bacteroidia; order Flavobacteriales; family Flavobacteriaceae; genus Pustulibacterium; species Pustulibacterium marinum. The sequence continues at coordinate 123,382 of NZ_FPBK01000004.1, forward strand.
CTCAGGTAGTTGTTGGTAGAGTTGATTAAATACCAAAAAATCTGAATATCCTATTTCCTTTAAATAAGCTTCATGTGCAGTTCTTCTATTATCTTGAATTTCTAACCAATGTTGCTGATAAGTACTCTCTACATTTTGTAATTGGTTTGAAACTAAATCAAAAAACGAATTGATACGTAACTTAAAATGACTTGTCAAACAAAAGAAAGTATTATAAGCCTTCTTTTCATTTACATGAAAATGCTTTTTCGGTTTATAGGTTCTTAAAAATGCTTTGATCTTTTTGGATACTACCAATCCACCAAAGGTCAACAATATATCTGGTTGTAATGCTTTTAGTTCTTCTTCATCCTTTTCAACAGGAGCTAAAATTTTATCAATTCCCGGAAAGAAATTTTCATGATGTAAATTTGAAGTAGTCTCTGTAAACACTAAAACAGACGGATCTTTTGCTAATAATTCAACATAGTTTGCTTCCAAACTGTTTGGAGCCAAAACCCCAACTAAAACCATCTTTTTCTTAGCTGAATTCCAATTTTTTATAAAAACATCCACTTCATCATGATTTATAATTTCCTGAGGATGTGGAGTTGGATACTCTTTTACAGAAACGGTTGGCGCCTCCAAAGTTTGATATAGAGGCTCTTCAAAAGGTGCATTAATGTGCACAGGACCTTTCTCTAAAATTGCAGTGTGAATGGCTTTTGCTATTTCCTGTTCGTTAAAATTCTGATTTACTTCGGATGAATTTATAATGGGTAGCGATTGATGCTTCCCATCTCCCGAAATATTTAATTCAAAAGGAATATCTAATTTTAAATTCGCTGAATATAAAATGTGGTTTGCAAAGACATTTTCTTGTCTAATGGTTTGTCCATCACCTATATCTATTTTATGTGGAGGTCTGTCTGCAGTAAGAACAATTAACGGGATATCACTATAAAATGCTTCTGAAATAGCAGGATAATAATTTAACAAAGCAGAACCGCTACTACACACCAACACAGTAGGTGTTTGATTTTGTTGTGCCATTCCTAAAGCAAAAAAAGCAGCCGATCGCTCATCAACTATACTATAACAATTGAAAAAATCATCATGTGAAAATCCAATAGTTAAAGGAGCATTTCTACTTCCTGGAGAAATCACAATATTTTTAAGTTGATGCGCTTTTAAAAGCTGAAGAATGGTTTGCGCTAGCGGAATAGCAGGATATATCATGAAATGAATGATTCTGAATAATTACTTTGCAAAATTACGAAATGTATAAGAATTTTGAAGTTAACAAGTCTTAAAATAAAAAAGCACTCAATTGAGTGCTTTTTGCAAATTATAAAATATTAATACTAAATAATTTATGCGTTACCATAAAGGTTAGATTCTCCTCCATCAATAGCGATAATTTGCCCATTTACATAGGTACACGCATCACTTAACAAGAAAGAAACTAGTTCTCCTACCTCTTCTGGTTTTCCTAATCTTCTGGTAGGGTTTCTACTAGCATATTGAGCTTCTGCCGCCGCAGGATCTTCCGGGTTTACTTGTTTAAAAGCTTCTGCAACCATTGGCGTTAAAATTGCCCCCGGAGCAATAGCGTTGGTAATAATTCCATCTTTACCATATTCTATTGCTGCATTTTTTGTAATACCTGCAACAGCGTGCTTGGTAGCAACATAAGCTGTTTGATTCACTACTCCGCGAATACCTCCAACAGAAGCTACGTTTACAATATTTCCTTTTCCTTGCTTCTGCATAATAGGAATAATGTATTTCAATCCGTAATAAACTCCCATTAAGTTGATGTCAACAACTTTTTTGAACACTTCAAGGTCATACTCCACCATTGATGCTTGTTTACCTTCGATACCTGCGTTATTGTAAAATCCATCAATTGAACCAAACTTTTCAACGGTTTGATCAACGTAATTTTTCACTTGCGCTTCATTAGAAACATCTGCTTTTACTGCTAATATTTCTATGTTTTCATTAAGCTTTGCTAACTCTTCTTTTGCTTTGTCCAAAGCCTTCTCGTTGTAATCTACAATGGTTAGGTTTGCTCCTTTTTTAGCCAAAACTTCGGCAGTAGCATAACCAAGTCCCATAGCCGCACCAGTTATAATATAGTGCTATTTTCAAATGTACTCATGATTTATATATATTAATTTACCATAAATTCACAACTTAAATAGTCATCTTTACTTTAAGATTTCGTTATTTAACAAGAATTTAGGTCATAAAAAAAGCGACACCATATTGATGTCGCTTTTCACTAAGAATCTTAATTGCTTATTTTTGAAGCATTTCATAGATTTCATGAGAATGAATCACCGGATTTGCACCTCTTTTAGAAGTTACCAAACTTCCTACAGCACAAGCTACATCAAGCGAATCTTGAGGAGGTGTTTGAGTTTTCAGATTGTGTATTAAAGTAGCCAAGAACGAATCTCCGGCTCCAACAGTATCTGCAACTTTAACTGCATAGCCATTATTTCTAAAAAATTGATTATCATGCCAAAGTACTGCTCCATCTTTTCCTAGCGTAACACAGATGGTTTTAGCACCGGTTTTTTCAGCTACAAATTCTATTTCTTCACTCAAATCTGTTGATGAAAAATGCATTTCCGCCGTAAATTCTTCAATTTCTTCCTGGTTGAATTTGATAAGATCTGCTGACTTCATTAAGTCTAAAACAGTATCATCATCATAATGTGGAGGTCTTAAATTCACATCAAAAACATTGAATGAACTTTCTCCCAATAATTTGAAGAGTGTCCTTTTAGACACATGATCTCTACAAGCTAAACTTCCATATAAGAATACATCACATGATTTCACAAGTTGAATCATTGCATCAGAAACTTCAATTTTATCCCAAGCTGAAGGATAATTAATGGTATAAGAAGCCGTATTGCGCTCATCTAAATGAACTTGTACCAATCCTGTTGGATAATCTACAGTAGTTATGCCTTCTGTATTTATGTGATTCTCTTTTAAATATTGAATCAAATTAGCTCCGTCCTCATCTTCTCCAATACTACTGATCATAGAAACTTGATGACCAAAGGAATTCATGCGAAGTGCTACATTTAGCGGCGCTCCCCCAACTATTTTTCTACCGTCAAATACATCGTAGAGAATTTCGCCAAAACTTACAAAATTTAATTTATGCATACAGTTTCTAATTTTTATTAAAACTAAGTGGATTTATGGTTATATCTTCTACAGAATAACTAGAATTTGTTTTCAAAGCATTGAAATTACTCACAGGTTTATTGAAAAAGAATATCTCTGTCATAACGGTTTCACCATGATCGTAGAAAATTTCCATGGATGTTTTGTCCAAAACTATAGTTACGGCTAAATAGGTTTCTTTAGATGTTCTTGGACCTGTAGAAACATGATTTCCAAAATCTTTATTGAAATCTATTTTCCCTGCTTTAGATCTATCTATATAAAACCGATGAGTCTTTGCTTTGTATCCAAAAATAATGGAATCTCCCACCGTATTGCTAAAGGAAAACGCTACATCTTTTTCTTCAAAATCTGGTATTTTAAATTTAATCACAGCCTTTTCTAAACTAGCATCCGTTGTATCTACGATGCTTACGTTTTTATCAACAACTACTGAGGATTTTTCTATTTTGGTATCCTTGTAATCATCTAATTCTTTTACTGGTTTAGAGAAAATTCGATAGGTATCTTCTGTCTTTTTCAAATGAAGACTACGAGCTACTGTCATTGCGTTTCGCCAAGTTTCAGTAGGAACTTCTTGTGCGTACAACCAGTTGGACATCCAACCGATAAATAATTTTCTTCCATCTTCATCTGGAATATTACTCCAGGTAACTCCGGCATAATTGTCTTTTCCGTAATCAATCCAATAGGTGTGATCTTCTGGTAAATTTTTCATTTGTTCAATTGGCGTGAAGGTTTTACCATCAAAATCTCCAATAAAATAAGGAGTTCCAGATCCACCATTATATCCTCCCGGATTTAAACTTTGAATTAATACCCACTTTATGTCATTACTTCCTTCAACCTGCATTGGAAAGAAATCGGGACACTCCCATACACCATCGTGTTTCCCGATTCCTAATCCAAATTCTGATTGTTTTGACCAATCTATTAAGTTGGAGGATGTATATATATACGTTCTGTCTAATACTGCTAAGACCATAACCCATTGATTATGGATCTCGTCCCGAAACATTTTAGGGTCTCTAAAATCTTTAATTCCAGGATTTTTAATTACAGGGTTATTCTTGTATTTGGTCCATGTTTTTCCTTCATCTAAACTGTATGCCAACGCCTGACTTTGATAATCTACGGCTCCTTCTTTTTCTTTTATAGCATCATGATATGTAAACATAGCTACTACCGGTGTTTCACCATTTTTAGCAAATCCTGAGGTATTGTTGATATCAACTACAGCACTACCGGAAAATATATAGCCTTTTTCATCTGGGAAAAGTGCAATAGGTTGCTCTTCCCAGGTTACCATATCTTTACTGGTAGCATGTCCCCAATGCATTGGTCCCCAAACATTTCCTTCTGGATAGTATTGAAAAAATAGATGATATGTTCCGTTCAAATAGAAAAGACCATTTGGATCATTCATCCAATGTGCCTTTGGAGTAAAGTGAAAATTAGGTCTGTACATGGCATCCTTATTGGTTTCCATGGCCACTTCTTCTTTAGAATTTTCTTCTACTTTTTTGGATGTTTCACAGCTAATCATTGCGAGTAAAAGCATCATCAATACGCCTAAATATTTTTTACTATTTATCATTATGAAATTGTTTGTTCATCTATATTAATTGTTTCATTCCCTTTAAAAGTAAGCTCCTTACTTAATTCTTCCAATGATTTTCCTTTGGTTTCGGGCATCATGAAAATGGCGAAGATCAACTGTAAAACCATCATAAAGGCGAAAATTGCAAAAACCCATGCCGCTCCAATTGTTGAGAACAAAAACGGAACCATTGATGGAATCACCGCAGCCAGCACCCAATGTGTGGAACACCCGAATGCTTGTCCTGAGGCGCGCAAATGATTGGGAAATATTTCTGAGATAAATACCCAAATAATAGCTCCTTGACCAATTGCGTGCGATGCTATAAACAGGAAAAAGAAGATAGGAACCCACATATTTTGCCATTCATTGAAAAAAGCTATTGAAACCAAACTTAAAGAAATTATGTAGCCTATTGATCCTATGATCAATAATTGTTTTCTACCCGCTTTATCAATCAAATTTACTCCAATCAATGTAAAAATGAGATTCACCACTCCAACTCCAATACTGGCCAAGAATTTTGTATCCTCACCCAAACCGGCAATTTCAAAAATTCTTGGTGCATAATAAAGGAATGCATTGATCCCAGAAAACTGATTAAAAAATGCTATGAGAAATGCTAATATCAGGGGAAAACGATATTTCTTGATAAAAATAGTTTCATTTGGCTGCTCTGCCTCGTCTGAATCTTTCATTGAAGAAATTTCAGTATTGACATCTGCTTCCGGATTAATTTTTTGAAGAACTTGTTTTGCTTCTTCCAATTTATTGTTAGCAATCAACCATCTTGGACTTTTTGGTAAGCTAAATGTAAAGCCGAAATAAATAATTGCTGGAATAGCCTCTACTCCTATCATCCAACGCCAAGGTTCATTACCAAAATCCTTAAGGAGTAAATTGGAAACATATGCTATCAAAATACCAAATACAATATTGAATTGATACAAGGCTACCAATCTACCTCTATTTTCTGCCGAACTAATTTCTGAAATGTATGCAGGCGCCGCGATTGTAGAAGCTCCAACTCCTAAACCACCTATGAAGCGTAAAACCGCAAAAGTATATGGATCAAAAGCCAAAGCAGAACCCAAAGCCGAAACAAAATAGAATACACCAATCACCATTAAAGTATTTCTTCTTCCCCATTTATTGGTTGGGATTCCTCCAAAAATGGCTCCTAAAACCGTTCCCCATAACGCACTTGCCATAACTACACTTCCATGAAAACCATCAGATGTATTCCAAAGATTTTGCAGTTGTTCATCTGCACCAGATATAACAACGGTATCAAAACCAAAAAGAAATCCTGCTAAAGCTGCCGTTATAGACCAAATTATAAACTTGTTCATCTACATAAATTTTATAACAAGACTAAAATATATGTTACCGATAACGTTTTCATACAGCCATGATACAATTTATATTGGAGTTTTCATCACAGGCATCTCAAACAAACAAAGACACTTAAGATTAGCTAGTTACAACAATTCAAATTAATAGATCTACAACGAAATAGTTTTATTATGTTACATTGTTTTAAAATATGTAACATTATTTCTAGTTTAATTACTCTTATAATCAGAAGGTGAAATTTTAAATTTATTCTTAAACAGGGTGGAAAAGTAATTTGGTGATGAAAAACCAACTGAATATGCAATTTCAGAAATTGACAATTTACCATCTTGTAATAACAGTTTTGCTTTCTGTAGTCTTACTTCGTTTATGTGTTCACTTACACTTACTCCTAAAATGGCTTTTACTTTTCGGTATAATTGAACTCGCGAAATGTTCATTTTATCTGCCAATTTTTCAACTGTAAACTGAGCATCGGTCATTTCCGTTTCAATAATTTCATTCAGTTTCAACAAGAAATTCTGTTCAGGTTGATGGAATTTTTCCGGAGTTATTTCATCTATAGAATTTGTATAGTGAAAACGCAATCTTTCTCTATTGTATAAAACATTTTGAATAGATTGCAATAACACATCAAAACTAAATGGCTTGGTTATATATAAATCCACACCACTCTCTAAGCCTTTGATTCTACTATATTCATCTGATAGCGCTGTAAGCATGACGATAGGAATATGTGAAGTCCTGAGGTCTGATTTTAAAGTTTTGCTAATGGTAAAACCATCTTTCTCTACTAAATTGATATCACAAATGATCATATCCGGAATTTGGGTAGTTGCTATATCCGTAGCATCACTTCCGTCAGAAGTAAATATTTGAAAGCTATTTTGCAATTTTCCTCTTAAAAATTGAATAAGTTCAGGATTATCCTCTATGATTAAAATGGAATTTTCTAGAGCATCATTTTCCTTCGACGAAACGGTATTTATTTCAACTGGCAATAAAGGATTAAAAACTGTTTCTTTATCAAGATCTCCTGATGCTTGTACATCATCTTCGGAAAAATGATCCGTTCCTTGCTTCAGAAAAATACTAAAAATTGTTCCTTTGGAAGAAGTAGCCGTAATAGTTCCACTGTGTAGTTCTACAAACTGCTTTGCGACATACAAGCCAATACCCGAACTCGGTCTAGAGTTGTTGGAAGCCTGATAGAATGGCTCAAAAATGTGTTGTATTTCTTCATTTGGAATTCCTATCCCGGAATCACTCACCGTAATTTCTACAGTATTATTTTCATTTTCAATAATTCTAATTTTTATAGTTCCATTATTGGGCGTAAATTTTAATCCGTTTGAAAGTAAATTGAAAAAAACTTTGTCCATCAACTCAGTATCTATAAAAAGCGGAACATGTTTTTTTCTACTTTTAAAATCGATATTGATATTTCTTCGAGCCGCTTCTGGTTTAAAATATGCTATTACTCCTTTCAGAAAATCATAAATATTTACTTCCCTTACTTTAATCGCAAATCGTTGATCTTCAATTTTTCTAAAATCTAATAATTGATCTATCAATCTTTTTAAACGATTCGAATTATTATAGATTAGTTTTAACTCGTTATTCTCAAGTTTCTTATTGTTTTCTAATTGATGTAATAAACTTTCTGTATAACTCATGATCAACGTTAAAGGCGTTTTGAATTCATGAGAAATTCCGGTAAAAAAATTTAATCGTGCTTCATGGGTTTCTCTTAACTCATTGGCTATTTTTTTGATTTCGTCTCGCTGAGCAATCACTGTTTTATTCGTATTCTCCAATTCTTTTCGCTTTCTAGCGATGGAAATACCGGAATAAATACTGTAGACTGCCAAACCAAAAATTACAATCAACAGCGCCAACAAGATTTTTAACAACATGTTCAGCGATGTATATTTTTCTTGTTGTTCTTTGAGAAATGATTGCTGAGTTTCGATAATTCCTTGTTGTTGATCAACCCGATCCATTTGGTGTTTCAGGATATTCGCATTGATGTTATTCACCACAATGGTGTTTAACATTTTATGATTTTCCACAGGAATTTCATTCACCAAATCTAGTGCGAGTTGCAAAGCATCGTTCCCTCCTGTTGGGTACAATATAGAAGCTTGTAAAACTCCTTTTTGAACCAGTGCAACCCCACCATCTGGAGTGTTTAATCCATCTACGCCAATAAATTTCAGTTTGTCTTCTACTCCAAGTTTTCTTGCTTCTTGCCAAGCGCCGTAAGCCATTCTATCGTTATGGGCAAAAACAAATTCTATATCATCATGATTCTTTAAATAATTTTTAAAGCTCTCTGTTATAGACTCTTTTTCCCAATCACCTTCTATAGATTTCACTAATTGTAACTTTGGATATTTTGTCAATCCTTGTAAAAAACCCAAACTACGTTCTTGAGCCGGAGATGAAGACTTTAACCCTGTTAACTCTATTATTTTTCCGGTACCAGTTTGATGTGTTCCTGCATAAGCCGCTGCTTCTCGTCCTACGGTAATATTATCTGCACCCACATACGCATCAAAAAACTCACCTTCTGTTTTACGATCGATTGCAATTACTGGAATGCCATGTTCCTTAGCCTTTTTCACAACAGCTGTTAAAGGTTTAGATGCTATAGGCGAAACAATCAAAACATCTATACCTTTTTTTATAAATGTTTCAATATCATTTATTTGTTTATCTACATCGTTTTCAGCATCCAAAATTTCAAGATCCACTTCCGGATGTAAGGAAGCCTCCACTTTCATGGTATAGTTCATCTGCAAGCGCCAATCATCTGTAGTCATTGCCTGTGAAAATCCGATTTTAATTTTCTTTTCATCGTCATTTGTATCACAAGAAATGAAACACCACAAAAAGCAAAAAATGGTGATCGTATATAATATTCTAAAAAGCTTCATACCCGAACAATTCCTTTATAGCAAGATATTTAAATTATTTAAGAACTGAAGAAAAACTAGTACTAGAAAAATAGAAAGTTTACCTTTGTTAAAGACAAATATTTAAATTTTAGAAATGAAAAAAATAGTATTTCTTTTGATTGCTGCGTTTGGACTTTTGTTTACTTCTTGTGAGGAAAAAGAAAATCCGAAGAAAGCAGAATTCAAACAATTATTAGACCAAACCATGGAAGTACACGATGCCTTAATGGCCGAAATGGGAACCATGAATGACCTTAGAAAATCATTAAAAACTCCGGCTGATTCTACCCAAGTGGCAGCATATGAAAAAGCAGATGCGGAATTGAAAAATGCGCACATGCAAATGATGAAATGGATGAACGATTTTAATGAAGAATTCCCTTATTCAAAAGATCGACTCGAAGGAAAAACAGCTGCAGAAATTGAAGACGCGATTGAAAAAATGAAAATACAAAAAAAGAACGTTGAAAATTTAGAAACCAACATGAAAAGTAGTATTGAAAATGCGAAAGAAGTTCTAGGCAAATAGTTTTTACCGTTTTAAGAAAACAAAAAATCCCCGAATTCTCGGGGATTTTTTGTTTTATGGAATTGGATTACTTTCCACGCCTTCAAAAGTCATTTTTACTGGTTTTATAGTTCCATCTTCGTTGAAATATAATCGATCTATACAAGTTACTCGATGGTCTCTATCTTTATTAGGAATAGGCCTGCGGTGATAAACCATATAATAATCTTCGGAATTTGGTTTGTGAATTACCGAGTTATGCCCCGCTCCTGTTGCAATTTCTTTATCTGATTCTAAAATGGTTCCAACTTTTTTAAATGGTCCAGTAATCTCATCAGCCATTGCATAAGCAACTTTATAACTATCGTCTCCCCAATTTCCTTCAGACCACATAAAATAATACGTGTTATTTCTTTTGAACAAAAAAGGACCTTCCACATAACTCTCTGGCGTAATTTCATGAAACTTTTGCCCATCTTCCCAAGGAATAATCGATGTAAAATCTGAACTCAATTTGCCTATGTTACAATGTCCCCAGCCTCCATAGAATATATAAAATTGTCCGTCATCATCTTGATATACAAATTGATCTATTGGCTGTGCATCATTGTAAAACTCACCAATTAACGGTTTTCCTAAATAATCTTTAAACGGTCCTCCGGGATTGTCTGCCACAGCAATTCCAATACCTCCTGAATGATTTTTAGTATCATTTTCATCCCAAAAAACGCTTCCTTCTCTTTGAATATCATTCGCTCCAAAGAAAAAGAAATATTGATCTTTATTTTTTATCACAGCCGGTGCCCACATGGCTCTGATCGCCCACGCAACTTTAGATGTATCTAAGATTCGTTCATGTTTTGTCCAATGAACTAAATCTTTAGAGGAGAATGCATCAAAATAAACTTGCTCATCAAACTTGGCTGAATATGTAGGGTAAATCCAATATTCATTACCAAAAACAATTCCTTCTGGGTCTGCATACCAATGGTTTGAAATTGGATTTTCACCTTTCTCAATTGGCATATCTTTTGATACAACATTTTCCTTTTTAGGAGATTCTTTACAAGAAATAAACGCAGCTAATAGCAATGTTATGAACCTGATTTTTTGTGTTTTCACGAAATAGCATTTTAAAAGTGACGTTAATATATCAAATAAAATAAAGGTCTCCCCAAAAGACTATCAAAAAAAACTCAACTTGAACTAAACTATCGAACTATGAAAAAAATTGTACTGGTATTGTTCTTCTTTATGACTTGTTTTTTACAAGCACAAGATTTTTCGTTTCATCATTTTGTGTACAAACATGATCTATTTTTTTGGGAAAATGAATATGAAGTTCCTTACAGTAAGGAAGAAATAATTCATCACTTTATAACCTCCGGAATTTTGGATAATATTACCGTAAATGATTCTTTGATAACCGGAACTATTACCGATTTAAACTTAGATTATAAAGGATTTGGAAGTTCTGCTTTTTTTACCAGAGACTATATTACAGATAGTGATTTGCAAGCTTTTGCCGTGATAGAAATAAAACCTTCGGGATATAAAGTGACTTTGAAACGTATTAAATTCAAACAATTTTTGAGTAACGATCAAAAAAAATGCGAACATAGTTTTGCGCTGAAGGATATTGAAGAAGAAGCTTTGAAAGATAATCGCAGTGATTTTAAAAGTTCATTCAAAAAAGATCCCTGTGAAATTATTAATTATTCTTTGGAAAAATACCTGATTATGTATACTCCAGACCCAGAAATGATCACCGAACAATAACTTAAAACGGCTTTCTATATAGAAAGCCGTTTTAAGTTATATAGCATTTTACTGTTCTAACTGATCTGTTCTGAAAAGATATGTCATTTCCATAATTTCAAAATTCGCATAAGCAGTTACAAGAGCAGTAGCAGCCTCTTGCTTGGTTCGTTGAGCATCAAGAAGATCTGTAAGATTATTAAGTCCGCTGTTATAATTATCGCGTTGCACTTTTAAATTTTCTTCTGCAAAAGCTACATTTTCCTGTGCATATTCAATTTGTTTAAAAGCATCTTCTAAATTGTACCAGCTTTGCATTATACCCACTTTTAAGCGATCTTCTACATTTTTCAAATTGTTCTCGGCAATAGATTCTTGCAGTTCTCGCTGTTTGATTTCCTGTTTAGTACTTCCCCACCAATTAGATATTGGAATACTTACGGTTCCAAAAGCTATTGGCTGAATGTCCGTGCTCAAATCTTGGTGAAATGTGCCTAATTTTGTGGCGGAAAAACCTATTGCTATCTGAGGGTATAAATCAGATTTTGCCATTTTGGTTTGCAGTTTTGAAGCTTCAACCGATTTTTGAAGTAACTGATAATTACTATTATTTTCTAAATTTAAATTAGGCTGCTGGTATTTTAATTCTGGTGCAGCAACATGATGAATTGTATCACTGGCGATCAATAAAGTGTCGAAAGGAATTCCTGTATACAAAGCTAAATCTAACAAGGCTAATTTTCGCATATTACTCAACTTGCTTTTTTGCAGCAATAACTCGCTTCGCTTTACTTTCACTTGTAACAATTGATTTTTAGCTATCAAACCTGCTGCCAGTAAATCTTCTTGTTGTTGCAACAGTTCATCTAAATAAGCTTTACTAACAGAAACCACTTTTTGTTGCTCCTGAAGTTGCACTAACTGCCAATATTTTTGTTCGGTATTCAATAGCACTGAATCTATCGACTGATCTGCTCGTATTGTATTTACATATACTTGAATATCGGTCAATTTATTACCTGTTCTCACTTTTCCGCCGGCATAAACTACTTCAGTAGCTACTGCCGTGGCTAAATAGACTTTATCTATATCTTCCGGTAATAAAATAGGAATTGCACTGATAAAATTATTAAAGTTATACATAGCAGTTCCTAATGCCTGAACAGTTGGAAAATAGTTAGAAAGTGCAGCTTTTTTAGAAGCTTCTGCTTGTTGTAAACGAAGATTTCCGTTCTTAATATCATGACTATATGCTAACGCAGCTTTGCGAGCATCTTCTAAACTAAGTTTTTGCTCCTGAGACCAAGCCGAAAAACAAATGCTCAGTACCAATAACAGGCTGAAACAATATTTTCGATTTTTACATTTTAAACTAAACATAAACTACTCTTTTGAAGTTTGAACATATGTTGATTCTGAATTTTCTTCGTCTGCCTTTTTGAAAAACAACCAATACAAAACAGGCAATACAAAAAGCGTTAAAACCATAGAAACCATTAATCCAAAAGCAATCACAGTTCCTAATGGTCCCCATAAAGTAGATCTACTAGCTATCATAGGAATAACGCCTACTGCAGCGGCTGACGATGTTAAGAAAATAGGACGCATTCTTCTTTGTGCTGCATGAATCGCAGCTTCTTTCACTGAATATCCATGAGAAATTCTAATTTCATCTGCAAAATCGATCAGAATAATTCCATTTCTTACTACGATTCCACACAGTGCTAACAACCCTAAAAACGAGGTGAACCCAAACGGATATTGCATTAACAACAATCCTAAAGCGGCTCCAAACAAGCTCAAAGGCATTGTCATAAAACTTAGAAACGCATGTTTAAACGATTTGAAATGCCATACTAAGATCAAGAAAATAATGAGCACACTCATCAATAATGAAATTCCCATAGGTAACAAGTTTTCTTGCTGCATTTCAAACTCACCACCATACCCTACTTCTATGGTATTTGGCATGTTTAAACTGGCAACTTTAGGCTTTAAAATGTCAAGAATTTCATTAGCAACTGCACCTTTTTCGATATCTACTCTAACAGTTAAGCAGCGTTTTCCGTTTCGGCGAACAATCTGTTCCTGATGCCAATTTGGAATCACCTCCGCTACTTGGCGTAAAGGAACTGTACTACCATCTTTAGGCACTATTACTTCCAAAGCTTTAAGATCTGCCACAGTTTGATTGCTGCTTTGTTCTGATTTTATTTTTACATTGATTGCATAATCCTCATCCCATACCTGAGTTGCTGTAAGCCCTTCTTCATGCATAACTACGGTATTGGAAATATCTTCTTTGGTTAAACCTAATCGTCCTGCTTCATTTTGCTTTATTTTTACTCCGATAGTAGATTGCATTTCCCCAAAATTGGTTCGAGACCAAATAGTTTTTGGTGTGCTTCGGGCTAAATCAATGATCTGATTTCCGTATTTTTTTAATTCAGAAATATCGTCTCCAAACAATCGAACTTCAATTTGAGCAGGCTTCGCCACCATGTTCAATTGTTTCATTCTAATGTATGCATTAGGATACATTTCGGAATACTTTTCATCGTATTCACGCAACACCTCTTCTGTAGCATCATCAGAAATTGTTGTTACTAAGATTTGAGCATAATTTTTCTGTGGAAGATTGGGAGCATACACCATATGAAAACGTGGAGAACTAGTGCCAATAAAACTGGTGTAGTGAGCAACTCTTTCATCCTTTGCCAATACTTCTTCAAAACCATCTACTACTTTGGTGGTTTCAACGAGATTACTGCCTTTCGATAAATAAATTTCTACCGCAAATTGATCTCTTTCGATAATAGGAAATAATTCCTGACTTAATAATGAAAACAAGAACACTCCGCCAGCAATTGCTGCTATTCCTAAAATACCCGTTAGTCTATAATGTTTTACAGCTTTTTCAACCGATCTATCAAAAAAGTCTTGTAACCTGTCTAACAACGATTTTTTCTTTTTCTTTTCTTCATCTTTTTTCAATCCTCTTTTAATGAAAATGGTATTGAAAAATGGAACTAACAACACCGAAATGGTTAAAGACAAAAAGAGCGCTATCATAATAGTGTACGGAAATGTACTCAAGAAGTCTCTGGCTACTCCTGTCATAAAGAAAACAAGAGGTAAAAATGTGGCCGAAATAGCTAAAGTTGCTGTGAATACCGATGGAAATAACTCTTGAGCGCTGTGCAAAGCTGCTTTCCAAACAGACTCTCCTTCATCTAATTTTTCAACATGATTATCTATCACTACAATAGGGTCATCTACTACAATACCCAACACCACTATTAAAGCTGCGAGCGTTACGGTATTCAATTCCATACCTAACATGTACATAATGGCTAAGGTAGAAGCAATGGTTATTGGAATAGTAGCCGCTGCTACTGAAGCAACACGAAATGGTAACAAAAACATGGCTACGATAATCACCCCAAATAATGCATATCCAAACTCTTTCATGAAGTGTGAAATGGAATGGTGCACCACTTCGGGCTGATCTGCTATTTTACTAATGTTGATATCACTTGGAAGCGCTTCTCGAAGTTGATCTAAATGCTCATCGATCTCTTTTCCGAACTGCACAATATTGTTTCCCGGAGCCATTTCTAAAGTAATGATCATTGCTTTGGTTCCGTTAGAAGTGATGAAAGAATCTGGAGTATCATATTCTTTCTTAACCGTTGCAATGTCTTTGATCCGGATGGTATTGCCTTCTGGAGTTGTTCTAACAACCTGATCTGCTATATCCGATTCATTCTTAAGAAAAGTATTTACATGAATTGGTTGATCAAACTGTTGCCCTTCTAGGGTTCCGGTAGGATACAAAACGCCTTGCTTTTGTAAACTTTGCATTAAAACTCCCGGACTAATGGCATATTGTGCTAGCTTGTTTTGATCTACACACACGGCTATTTGCTCAGTTAAACCACCATCATGACTAATTTTTGCCATTTGATCGATCTGTCTCAAATTATCTTCGATGTCTTCTACATGACGTTCCAGATCTTTATAAGGTCGGGTTTTAGATTCTACGGCTAAAATCATGGCCGCTGTGCTTCCAAAATCACTATTTACAATAACACCGCGAACTCCTTCTGGCAAATTTTGTTGCTGAAAAACAAACAGTCCTGTTTTTAGTTTGTTCCAAAATTGTTGAGTTTCGTTATAATTAATTCGATTAGCCACTTCAACGTATACATACATCATTCCGTCTTTAGAATACGAGTATGTTTTGGCTTTATCAACTTCGTTATAACTAAATAAATATTTTTCAACTTTAGAAGTTAATTGTGCTTCAACTTCTTCTGAAGTAGCTCCGGGATAAATACCAACAACCAATCCTTGATGAATGGTAAATTCTGGAAACTCATTTCTAGGCATGTTGAACAAACCAAAAATACCAACCGCCACGAAGACAAAAGCCAACGCAAGTGGAAACGCATGGTATTTCATGGCCCATTCTATAAGCGTAGGTTGTTTTTTCATATTATTACTTATGTATAGTGTTGTTGATTATTGAGCTAAAATTACTGGAGTTCCATCTGTCAATTTATGATATCCAGAAGTAATGATTTTATCTTTATTAGAAACTCCGTTGACTATTTCAATTCGGTTATTGAACAATTTACCTAGCGTTACTTTTTTTCTTTGGGCTATATTTTTTTCAGTGTTATAGATATACACATAATTTGTTCCGTCCTCATTCACAGAAACTGTTTCTAACGGAACTGTAATCATAGAAGGCTTTGTTGTCTCTTCATTTAAAACTTGTAACTGAATGGTACACGCCATTCCTGGTTTTATAGTTCGCTCTGGATTTTCAATAGAAATTTGAACATTATAAACCGGATTCATTCTGTTAGAAGCCACTGCTACCTCTTTTACAACACCTTGAAACATTTCATTCTCTAAAGCATCGATCGTAACATTTGCACTATCACCTACTCTATAATGATTGATTTCTTCACTAGGAATAGGTATTACAGCTTTCACTACATCAATATTCATTAACTGAATTACTGGACGACCGGGACTTGCAACATCGCCAACCTCTAACATTTTGTTACCAACATAACCACTAAAAGGCGCTGTTAATCTGGCATGTTTTACATTTTGGTAAACGGCATTTGCTGCTGCAGTAGCTTGCTCATAATTAGACTTTGCTTCGATCATTCTTATCTCGGCAATACTTCCTTTTTCATATACTTCACGAATTCTTTCATAATTCTCCTTTGCTAATTTAGCCTGTGCTGCTCTGGCTTGATATTGACTCTCATAAGCCGTAACATCTACAGTACCTATCAATGAATTTTGAGTCACAAAATCTCCCATGTTCACAGGAAGTGTTTCTACAGTACCCGCAACTTGAAACGTAAGATTTACTAATTTTTCAGCACTAATGGTTCCTGAATATTTCATCCCATTCTCAGCATTCGAAAAGTTGCTTACTGTTGTTGTTTTCACGGAAATTGGCTGTGGCACAACGGTTGTTTTTTCTTCTTTGCAACTCAGTATTCCTACTAACAAAAAGAGTATTAAAAATGATTTTGAAAACTTTTGCATAGCTTGTTTATTATTTTAATGTTGAAGTCCTTTGATTATTAATTGTGTAATCCATTGAAGACGTTTGAGCATATCGTTTTTAATGGTTTCGTATAAAAAGATTTCTCTTTCTATGCTGCTGGTTGCTGTTACAATGGCTAGTGCTAAAAATTCGATATCTGAGGTAGAAACAGGTGTTATTTCTTCTTTTTCAATGGCCCAGAGTAAGCACTCTTCTATCAAAACAATGTCTTCGTTCCTTACGTTCAAATGGATTTTACTAAGAATTGCTTCGTTTTTTTTAATATCAATTAAAATCCTGTCATAGGTAGTTGCCAACTCAATAAGGATTTTAAGTTTTACTTCAGTATAGTGTAATAAATTCTCATTAATAGAATTTGATTTATTGACAGCAGCCTTCGCTTTTGAAATCATCTTATAGTACTCATCGCTTACTACAGCTTCAAACACATCTCCTTTGTTTTTAAAGTAATAATAAAGTGTACTTCTACCCTTGCCTGAAGCTTTTGCTACGTCATCCATAGTTACTTTTTCATATCCCAATTGTTGAAAAACTTTTTTAGATGTTTCGAGTATATGCTCCCTTACTGATTGATCTTTCATTAAAACATAAGTAATTTCTTTAAACAAAATTACTCATTATGTCTAAATTTCGACAAACACCAAGATAATGTTTAATGAATATTTAACATCGAAAGTGATTTATGTTAAAAAAAATTCTCGAATCGGATTAAAAGCTTTTTGATTGAAGGTGTTTCCTAAGCTAACATTCTTAATGATTATGTAAGAATATAATTTGTATTTTTTTCTTAACTTCGGAAAGAATATTTTTCAATTTAAAAATTGAACGTCGTTAGCAACTTTCCATTCATCGATAGAAAGATGCCGTTAAACGGGAAATAAAAATGTACACCTATTATATAATATAGTTTTACCGTTAGAAATTAAGCAGGATATAACAATGGTTTTCATAGGATTATGAAAACTGATCATGAAGTAAACATTTAATAGAAGTCTCAAATCTTAAAAATCTTACTAAATGTTATTTAATTCAATAGAATTTACCATTTTTCTTCCTACAGTTTTTTTGCTGTATTGGTTTGTGTTGAATAAAAGTTTGAAACTACAAAATGCCTTATTGCTAGCGGCAAGCTATGTGTTTTATGGTTGGTGGGATTATAGATTTCTATCGTTAATAGTGTTTAGTACTATTTTAGATTATTCAATAGGTAGAGCGCTTTTAAAAGAAGAAAGACAAAGTATTAGAAAAGTTCTTTTATGGTCTAGTATTGTTGTTAATCTAGGTTTTTTGGGTTTCTTCAAATATTACAACTTCTTTTTAGACAATTTTGTGGCGGCCTTTACTTTCTTCGGAAAAGAAATTTCTACAAGTTCTCTAAATATTATTTTACCAGTAGGTATTAGTTTCTACACATTCCAAACTTTAAGTTATACAATAGACGTTTATAAGCGAAAGTTGACTCCTGAAACTAACTTCATTGCTTTTGCTTCGTTCGTAAGCTTTTTTCCACAATTAGTAGCTGGTCCAATTGAAAGAGCCACCAATTTACTTCCACAATTTTCAAAAACTAGAAGGTTTAGTTATTCGAAAGCCATTGATGGAATGCGACAAATTCTTTGGGGGCTTTTCAAAAAAATTGTAATTGCAGATAATTGTGCTCGTTTGGCCAATCTTATTTTTAACAACTATGAAACTTATAATGGAAGTACCCTAGTTTTAGGAGCCATATTCTTTACTTTTCAAATTTATGGTGACTTTTCAGGATATTCAGATATAGCTATTGGAACTTCGAGGCTTTTTGGTTTTGATCTTAAACGAAATTTTGCTTATCCGTATTTCTCAAGAGATATTGCAGAATTTTGGAGAAGATGGCATATATCACTTAGTACTTGGTTTCGTGACTATTTGTACATACCTCTAGGCGGTAGTCGCGGTGGCTTGACCATGAAATTGCGCAATACTTTTATTATTTTCTTGGTGAGTGGTTTTTGGCATGGTGCCAATTGGACTTTTATTGTTTGGGGAGGGCTTAATGCTATCTATTTTCTTCCGTTATTACTTTCCAACAAGAATAGAAATCATATAGATATTATTGCAAAAGGAAAACTATTTCCAAGCTTTAGGGAATTTATTGCTGTAATTACCACTTTTGGACTCACGGTTTTAGCTTGGATATTTTTTAGAGCTGAAAATGTCACACACGCAATTAATTACATTATTAGCATTTTTAAAGGTGGTCTTTTTGCGCTTCCAAATCTGGATAATTATAACTTACTCCTAGCAGTTTTATCACTCACTTTTATTGCATTCTTTTTAACTATAGAATGGCTTGGACGTGAAAACGAATATGCTATAGAAGGCATTCAAATAAAAACTGGAAATAGACGCATTTTAAGATGGTCTTTCTATACTCTTATCTGGACATTTATTTTCATTTTTTCTGGTAACGAACAAGAATTTATTTATTTCCAATTCTAACTAATTATGAAAGCACTGATACTTAAATTCTTAAAACAAATATCCATCTTCGCTATTATATGGGGCGCTATCATATATGTTGTGTGCTTGCTACTTCCATATCACTATTTTAATGGTGAATATCCTATGTGGAAACACAAAATGGAAATCATTGCTCAAAAAAATAGTTTTAATAATTTAATAATTGGTGATAGTAGAGCTATTGCAGGCATCGATCCTCATATTCTTGGCGATTCTTATTATAACTTAGCTTTAGGAGGAGGAACTCCAATGGAAGGTTTTTATCAGTTAAAAAAATCATTACAAGAAGGAAAAAAAATAGATACACTACTTATATCCTATGCGCCAATTCACTTTGAACAATCTGAAATGTTTTGGGATCGTCAAGTAAAATATAACTTCTATAATTTGAATGAAGTAGAAGAGATTTTCACAAAACTTAATACAAAAAATGAAATCTTCTGGGAATACGATGGATCTAGGTATTACAAAGAGAGTTCTGAGAGTGATTACCTTTGGAAAGCATTTTTTACTCATTACAAATCTCCAATGACACTAAGAGCAGAACTTAGTAAATCATTGTTATTAAGAGGATACAGCAACTACAAAATATATGATGAAATCAAGGCTAGAAAGGGTTCTTACGACTTTGGTAAAAAAGAATTTTCTCATGAACTAAATGTAGAAGCAAAAAGAACCAGTTTCTCACCTAAAAACATTATCTTAAGCAGTTTAAAGGAAACATTTAAGCTAGCAAAGGAAAACCATATTACGGTAATTTATGTATCGTTACCTATGAACAAAAGTTCATATTTGGCACTTAAGGATAAGTATAGAACAGGCGTGCTTGCTATGTACGGTACATTACAAACCGAGTATCCTGAGGTTATTTTTAAAGATAACGGACTACTATATTACGAAGACAAGTTTTTTGGTGACAATTCACATTTGAATAAAAATGGAAGAGAACGATTCTCTTTAGAAACCAAAAAAATATTACAACCCAATTTAACCCCTACCCCAAATTCATTAGCTATTAACTCTTTTAATTAAATCTACATTATGAAAAAAATTCTGGTAATCGATGACAAAGAAACACTTAGTGGCTTGGTAGCCCAGTTTCTAGGAACCAATTTTGATGTAACAACAAAATTGAACGGATATGATGCATTGCAATGGTTACAAGATTCTAACCTACCCGATGTGATTATAACAGATCTTCAAATGCCAAAAATGGATGGATTTGAATTTATTAATAAAGTAAAACAAAGTGGTTTTTTTGCCGAAATTCCCATCATCGTATTAAGCTGTAAAAATAGCAGTAAAGATAGAATTTCATGTTTAAAAGCAGGAGCTTCAGACTATATGGTAAAACCTTTTAATCCAGAAGAATTGCTTATTCGAATAGAAAATTTACTTCAAAAAAACAACGTTTAAAAAACGTAAACTATGATTGCTAGCAACCCCAACTCACTTAAGATACTGTACATTGGTAACGATGAAGAAATAGTACGTGCTTTTAAAAATATAGACCATACTCTGGATCTTATTTGCTGTAAAAGTGGATATGAAGCTTC
Organism: Pustulibacterium marinum; assembly: GCF_900116665.1. GTDB lineage: Bacteria > Bacteroidota > Bacteroidia > Flavobacteriales > Flavobacteriaceae > Pustulibacterium > Pustulibacterium marinum. The sequence continues at coordinate 144,404 of NZ_FPBK01000004.1, forward strand.
TTCAGCCATTGAAAACAATCAATTTGACACCATCATATGCGAAAATACTTTACCGGGTCAAAATGGTTTATCTTTTTATATCAATATTGTTAAAAACAAGAATGATATAAAAACGACTTCTTTTATCTTGTTATTATCAGAATCTAGTTTAGAAATTCAAAAACAAGCACACGTTGAAGGAATAGATGATTGCTATACCAAACCAACCAATGTTGATAGAATTATTGATAGAGCTCACTTTTTGAAAGATTTAAAAAAAGCAGAAAATATTGCTGCAAATGAAAACAATAAATCGGTTTATAAACCTCGTTTCTTCAAACGCTCTTTTGATATTGTAGTCGCAAGCATTGCACTTGTTTTTGCTACTCCCCTTTTATTATTAACTGCATTGGCTATTAGATTAGAGTCAAAAGGCAAAGTATATTATATTTCTAAAAGAGTGGGTTCTGGCTTTAAAATTTTTGATTTTTATAAATTAAGATCCATGTATCCTGATGCTGATCAAAGAATGAAAGAGTTTCTTCATTTGAATCAATATGCAGGTACAGATGATACAAATACTACTGAAAACGACAATACAACAGACCTAAAACTTACACACGATAAAGAGAACGATGTGCTACTTATCAGTGACGAAGAAACAATTAGTGAAACACTGTACAACCAATCAAAAATGGAAGAAACTGCCAGTGCTTTTATTAAATTTGATAACGATCCTAGGATTACAAAAGTTGGCCACATCATCAGAAAATTAAGCATTGACGAACTTCCACAATTGATCAATGTAATAAAAGGAGATATGTCTATTGTTGGAAATCGACCACTGCCCGTTTATGAAGCAGAATTATTAACCACAGACGAGTGGACTCAACGATTTAATGGCCCTGCAGGAATCACAGGTTTATGGCAAGTAGAAGCACGTGGTAGAACTTCAAAAATGTCTCCTCAAGAACGTAAAGAACTAGATAACAAATATGTAGAATACGCCAATGGCAAATATGCTTTCTGGAAAGATATGTGGATTATCATGAGGACTTTCAGAGCTGTGTTTCAAAAAGAAAATGTATGAATTATATCTCATTGAAATTTGTAAAACTAATTTGTATAGTTCTTATTTCTTTTACAGCTAATTGCGTATTTGGACAAGAACAAATAACCGATGATTCGGAAGATGTAGATCCGGAACACTTCATTGAAAAAAGTTTAGAAGTGACGGATTTTAGTGTTAGAATTCCAACAATTGATAGTTTAAAAGTACTGGCTGAACAAAATTCTCCATTGCTTAAATACTACGAAATGGATGTAGAGTATGCTGCCGCAAACGTAAGTTTGGCCCGTACCAAATGGATGGATTACATCTATGGTGATGCTGTTTACAACTATGGAATGTTCAATTACCTAAGTGATGAAACCTCATCGGGAGATTTAACTTTGGTTGATCAAAGTTTGATAAATACAGAAACCTCCAGATATACTGTTGGTGTTTCCATGAAAATACCTATTTCGGCATTTTTCAATAGGAAAAAAAATATCCGAGCTGAAAAAGCTTTAGAAGAGCGCGCCAAATATAGAAGAGCCGCTACGGTTAGAGAAATTGAACGTGAACTAATATTAAACTATAACGACCTACTGAAGGCGCACCGTCTTATGTTCATAGCCGGGACTATTGTAGACACCTACAAAATACAGTCACTTCGTGCTAAAACAGATTATGAGAACGGACTTATTTCTTTATCGGAATATACTCGCCTTCAACAGCAAATGAACCAATCTTTTAAAGAATTTGAACGCGAAAGAGCCAACTTTCTACTTGCGTTCATGTATCTCGAAAATACTATTGGGACTAAACTGGAAATTAAATGATGAAATTCAACTTGCTATTTTTCATACGCATTTTAATGCGTCATATTGCTTTGCTAATAGGAGTTCCCATTCTATTGGCTACACTTGTATTTTTCCTTACCAAAAACTTACCAAAAGTTTACGATTCCAAAGCTCGCGTATACACGGGCTTTGCCTCTGGTTCTAGTATTGAATTGGAAAACACTCGTTTGGAAATTAGCAAAACCAATATTGCTTATGAAAACTTACTCAACCTAATCCGGTCCAGAACAACACTAGAAGAAGTTTCATTAAAGTTATTCACACAGCATATGCTGACCGAAAAACCTGAAGAACGTATTATTGGTGTACAAAAACTAAAAGACTTAAGAGAAATCGTTCCGCAAGAAGTAAAAGATCTTGTTGTACCTGGCGATTTTGATGCTACTTACAGTAATTTTTTAACATATAAAGACCAAGGACCTCACAACTTTATATATGAATTATTAAATCTAAATCATCCCGATTATAGTACCGAAAAAATTTTAGCAAAAATAACATTAAGACGTGTTTCCTCAAGTGATTTTGTAGATATAGGTTACCAATCTGAAGATCCTGGAATTTGCCAAAATACACTACTCATTTTAACCAATACATTCATCAAACTCAATCAACAGATGAAGGTGAATCAATCAGATGAAGTGGTGAATTATTTCCTTGGAGAATTAGCCAAAAGTACTAAAAGACTCAAAAAATCTGAAGATGAACTTTTAGTCTTCAATAGAGACAACAAATTGATGAACTACTACGAGCAAACCAAACAAATTGCCGCTCGTAAAGAAATCTTTGAAACGCAATACCAAAAAGTTCAGCAAAGACAATATGGATCCAAAGCTGTATTATCTACTCTTGAAGATAAATTAAGCACCTATGACAGAAGAAGATTGAATAGTGCAAACGTGCTAAGAATAAGAGATTCTTTAAGCACTTTGAATTTTGATATTGCCATGCTTACCAACGAAACTACTTTGGATTCAGTGAAGCGTGAAAAAAATCAATTAAAAATCAATCAACTACGAAAGAAAATTAACGGTTTAGAAAACGCTCTTGAAGTAACCATTGATACTGTTTTTACTATTGACCATACAACAGATGGTGTAGGATCTACCAGCGTGCTACAGGAATGGTTAGAAAATACCATGGAGTATGAAAGCGCTAGTGCAGAATTAAAAGTATTAGATGCTAAACGCGAAGAATTTGATAGAATTTATGCAAGATATGCTCCTCTTGGTGCAACTATGAAGCGTTTGGAACGTAAAATAAATATTGCTGAACAAGAATACTTGAGCCTTTTACATGATCTTGGTTTAGCAAAACTAAAACAACAAAATGCTGAACTTCAAACAAATATAAAAATAACGGAAATTCCATTTTTCCCAATTGAGCCAAACCCAAGCAAACGTATAATTTTTGTTATTGTAGCCGGTTTAATGGGCTTTATTTTGGTAACATTTACCATTCTTACACTCACTTTATTAGATGGAAATATCAATACTTCAGAACGAGCAGAAGCCAAAATAGCTTTAAAAGTGAGCTCCATATTCCCCGTTATAAGCAGTAAAATGCAAAAAGTAGATTTTGAATATCTGCAAAACAAAGCGGTGGTGGCTATATCAAGAAATATCATATTAAATCAGTTTAAGAAACAAAATGCCAAAAAACCATTGGTAAACATGCTTTTTTCTACTCAGGAAAATGAAGGAAAAACATTTATTTCTAAACAATTGATTTCAAAATTATGTGAGTTAAACTATCGTATCCTTCACATAACTTCTGATGAAGAAAGTTTAGATATTTCAACAAATCCTGAAAACTATACACAAATTATTTATCCAATTGATGATCATTTATATACAATTGGAAATTATCAAGAATTTGTTCCAAAAGGAATGATTGAAAACTATGAGGTTTTTGATTTTGTCATTCTAGAACTGCCTAGTATTATAAAAAATCCATTTCCTGTAAAATTGGCTGCCAGCATAGATCATTCATTTTTAGTTGTTAGAGCAAATAGATCTTGGTCTGAGGCAGATGCCAATGCGCTATCACTATTTAATGATGCGACTACAGGCCCAGAACCCACTATTATCTTAAATGGAGTAAAAGTGTTGGAAATGGAAACGGTTTTGGGTGAAATTCCAAGAGAGAGATCTCGTTTTAGAAAATGGATGAAAAAACTAGTACAAATGCGTTTTTTTAGTAAATCTACTGTCTTATAATGATAGCTAAACTTTTACATATTATAAAAGAAAAGAACTTTGCTTCACTCATTGCCAACGTTTCCGTTGCGGCTTTGGGCTTGTTATCATTTATGTTACTTGCCAGACAGTTAGACAAAACTTTCTTCGGCGAATGGATTCTTTTTATTACGCTTGCTTCATTTGTAGATCTATTACGATTTGGAATGACGAGTACTTCTACGGTAAGGCTTTTATCGGGTGCTTCAAAAGATAGAGTAAAAGTGCTGCTAGGTTCTAGCTATAAAATCAATCTTATATTGTGGTTGATTATAACAGTAGTTTGCTATCTCCTATTTTTCGTTTTGAGTTATTTTGTGAACGATCTCTCTTCAGGATATATGTTATTTTTAAAATGGTATCCAGTTTTAGCTTTGCTTAATTTAAGCTGGAACAACGCTTGTACTCTTTTCCAAGCTGAACAAAACTTTTTAAGAATGATGCTAGTGAAACTTTCCAACATAGGGTTGTTTTCATTGTTTCTGTTACTGAATTATTTATTTTTCAATCTTGGTTCCAACTACATAATAGCTGCTTTTTTAACTACCAATTTCATTGCAAGCGCTTGGGTAATTCTAAAAAAATGGGACGGACTTAGATTTTTAAAATATCAAGATAAAGCAACTGTAAAAGAGCTCATTAACTTCGGAAAATATTCCATGGGAACATTAGTGGGTAGCAGCCTTCTTAAAAGTGCAGATACTTTTATCATCGGCTTAAGTCCTATCATGGGTTCTGCTGCAATTGCTATGTATGCAATTCCATTAAAATTAACAGACGTTTTAGGAATTCCATTGCGTAGCTTAACCATGACGGCCTATCCAAAAATGTCGAAAAAAATGTTGAATAACGATATAAACGGAGCTCGAAAAACATTCTACGCATACTCGGGTGCCATCACCATTATATTTCTACCAATAGCCCTAGTTTGTTTTCTTTTAGCAAAAGACCTCATCTTGTTTTTGGGTGGTGAAAGCTATGCGGCGTATATAGATGAATTGGTCATAGTTTTTAGAATTTTCACGGCATACACGATTCTACTTCCGGTGGATCGTTTTGCGGGAGTAATGCTAGATAGCGCCAATAAACCACAACTAAATATGATCAAAGTAATCATAATGACTATAGCAAATATAGTTATGAATTGCATTGCGGTATTTTACTTTGAGTCATTGATTTTAGTGGCTGTAGGAACTGTAGTTTTCACTTTAATAGGAATTGGTTTGAGCTTTATATACCTAAAGCGCGAATTGCAAATACATTCCAGATATATCATACCAGAAAGTATTCATTTTTTCAAAAACATCAATTCCTTTTTTCCTAGATGAATCCGTTTGAAAAAACATATGGGCCAGATCTTTTGAAGAAACCAATACCCGTTGCTATTCTAATAAGCATTGCGGTATGTTTCAGCCTGCTAACAGTTTCGAAAGGAATTGTTATAGGAATCATGATGATCATTATGCCAATAGGTTTCGCTTATCTTACTGCGCTCATTATCAATCCGAGAATAGGATTGATCACCATACTCATTTTTAGCTTTTTTGTAATCGGGCTCTCACGTTATTTGACCGCCACATGGGGTCTATTCATCGATGGTCTCCTATTTCTTATGTATTTAAGTCTTTTCTTTAAGGCGTTTAAGAAGAAAATCCCTTGGGATAATGCAAAATCCCAAATTACGTTGTTAGCGACTATTTGGATGGGATACGCATTTCTAGAAGTTGCAAATCCCGAAGTCGTAAGTAGAGCAGCTTGGTTTTACGCAATGCGAGGAATAGCACTCTACCAATGGATGATGATTCCGCTGATTTTCATCTTATTCAATAGACCTAAAGATTTAAAAATCTTTATTATGATCTGGGGCATACTGTCTTTATTAGGAACAATGAAAGGTATGCAACAACTGTTCTTTGGAGTAGACCCATTTGAGCAGCGATGGTTAGATAATGGTGGACACGTAACACACATTTTATTTGGAAAGCTTCGCATATTCAGTTTTTATTCTGATGCAGGACAATTTGGAGCATCACAAGGACATGCAGGCGTAGTATTTGGAGTTTTAGCAATGGCAGTAAAAAAGAACATAAAACTTAAGATTTTCTTCATCATAGTATCTATTGCAGGTATTTATGGAATGATGATCTCTGGAACGCGAGGCGCTATCGCCGTGCCAGCTATGGGCGGAATTATGTTCTTAATTATTAGAAAAAATATTCCAGTATTGATTCTTGGAGCAATTATGGGAATTGGTGTATATGTATTTTTTGCACATACAACTTTGCTAAATAACAACGCGCAAATAAGAAGAATGCGTACTGCTTTTGATCCTAACGATGCTAGCTTACAAGTTCGTTTGGCTAATCAAAGAAAATTATCTGGGTATTTAGCTTCCAGACCATTTGGTGGAGGAATTGGCTCTACAGGAAACTGGGGGCAACGCTTTACTCCACATACATTTTTAGCAAACACGGCTACAGATAGTTGGTATGTAGCTATTTGGGCCGATATGGGAATCGTTGGTTTATACCTACACCTGTTTGTCCTATTTTTTGTTTTGATAACAGGCGCGTATAACGTAATGTTTAGAATTAAAGATCCCTGGCTCAAAGGACAAATAAGCGCATTAACCTGCGGAATGGCAGGAATTATGGCAGCTTCTTACGGAAATGGCGTTTTTGGTCAATTTCCCACAGGAATTTTAATGTACATGGGAATGGCATTTATATTTCTTGCACCAAGATGGGATAAGAAGATACAAGAAGAAAAAGTACAAGAATTACAATTAGCATAAATAAGAAAAATACGAGTGATGAAAACAACTACTCCATTAGTTTCTATTATTACGATTAATTATAACGAATCTGCAGTTACGTTAGATTTATTAGCATCCTTGCGTAATATTTCGTACTCAAATGTAGAAATTATTGTAGTTGATAACGCATCTCCAAATGATAATCCAAAAGTATTAAAAGAGCAGTATCCTGAAATCACTTTAATTGAAAGTACTGAAAATCTTGGTTTTGCAGGAGGCAATAATCTTGGGATTAAAGCAGCAAAAGGAGATTATTACCTTTTCATTAATAACGATACCATTGTTCCAGAAAATTTCATTGAGCCATTGGTAGAAACGTTGTTAAATGATGCATCCATAGGAATGGTAAGTCCTAAAATCAAATTTCACTGGGATGATAGTTTGATTCAATATGCTGGTTATACACCTATGAGTCACTGGACTATTAGAAATCATAGTATTGGCTACCATTCAAAAGATGACGGAACTTTTGATACTCCGGGAGAAACTGAATCTATTCATGGTGCAGCCATGATGGTTCCAAAATCGGTAGTAGAAAAAGTTGGCATGATGACAGAAATTTACTTTTTGTACTATGAAGAGCACGATTGGGCAGCAATGATCAAAAAAGCTGGTTATAAGATTTACTATCAGCCAAAAGCTTTCATTCTACATAAAGAATCAGTCTCAACAGGAAAATTTAGTCCTTTAAAGACATATTATATAGCGAGAAACCGATTGGTTTATGCGCGTAGGAACTTTAAACCGGTTCACTTATTTGTGAGCTTGTTATTTCAATTTTTCATATCCATTCCAAAAAACACCTTGAAATACATACTCAGACGTGAGTATCAACATTTAAAAGCATTTTGGAATGCGATATTCTGGAATTTGACCCATTATCATATCATACATCAATAAACCTATTTATCTAATTATGAAAACATTTTTTAAACCCTTAATCGGTCTTTTGGCCATCACTGCGATGAGCTGTGTAAATGAAAAGGATTTAGATCCAGTAGACGAGGCGACCAAAAACTTAGTACAAGACGGTCCAATGCAAGGAATGAATGTTGCAGATGATTTTAATTATGAAACTTCGAAACAAATTCAATTAGATCTTTCTGTTCCGGATTTTTTAGAAAACGCAACTTTCAAATTGTATAGTAAAATAGAAAATCGTGATAGCGTATATTTAGGTAAAGCCACTTTTAACAATGGTAATTTCACTAAAAATTTGATGGTTAGCAGCGCTATTGACAGTGTTTTAATCTATTCAGATTACGTTGGTTTAACGCAAGACATACGTTTGGGAGTTAATTCGGATGTTCTAAGTTTTGATTATAACGATTTATATCAAGAGCAAGTAGCCGGAGAACCGGTTGAAGATACAGGCTCAGAAGCCCAACGTAATGCAAATTTGACGTTCAGCTACTTGAGCACGTTTGATGGTAATGGCTTGCCTACTACTATGGAAAGTTCAGAAACCATAGATCAACTTTTACTAGATGACATTAATAATTCTTTACCAGAAAATGCAGGAGGAATCCCTACAACACACCCTGAGTTTTTATCAGGTAAAGAAACCGAGATTCTTATTACGCAAACTGCAGATGTATGGCTTACATTTGTGGCAGAAGGAGCAGGATATAGAAATTCACTAGGATTTTATACTTACCCAGCAGGAAATCCTCCTGCCTCTATAGACGATGTAGAATTACACTATGTTGCTTTCCCAAATGCATCCATGCAATACTCCGGTGGAAGTTTAACCCCAGGAAATAGAGTTCACTTGGGCCAATTTCCAGCAAATACAGTTATTAGCTGGTTTTTAGTAGCAAATGGATGGAGTGGTTATGGAGTAAGAACATGGAGCCAAAGATTTTACGCAAATCCTGATTTTAACCCCGAAAGTACCGATGAGAAAAGACAGCACATGGTACTTTTATATGACCAAGCCAGAAATTTAAATATCTTAGGTTTTGAAGATTTGAATAGAGATGGAAGTTCTGATGAAGATTTTAACGATGCAGTGTTTTATGTTAAATCAAATCCTGTAACCGCTATTTCTACCAATAATGTAGCCGTATTAGATGCCGCCAATGATTCTGATGGAGACGGAATTAATGATGCTTTAGATGAATTTCCTTATGATATTAATAAAGCGTTCAACACCTATTATCCATCAGCTCAAAATTCTGGAACTTTGGCTTACGAAGATCTTTGGCCAAGTCAAGGAGATTATGATTTTAATGACTTAGTGGTTGATTATAACTTTAACTTGGTTTCCAATGGTGATAATTTGGTTACACAAATAAATGCAAGCTACACAATTGAACATATAGGAGGAGCTTTCCATAATGGTTTTGCTTTTGTATTACCTATAGATCCTTCTAGTATTTCAGATGTTTCAGGCCAAGTATTAAATGGTGGTTACGAAGTTACGAACGCCAATGGCACTGAATCGGGTACTTTATCAAATGAAACCGTGATTATTGTGTGTGGTAATGCTATTAATGAAACTGGAGAAACCATTACGGTAACGGTTAATTTTAGCACTCCACAAGAACTAGATGCTTTGGGAGAGGTTCCTTTCAATACATTTTTGATTTCTAATGGAGATCGCTCAAGAGAAGTACATTTACCAGACCATTTACCTACAAGCAAAGCTGGTTATTTGAGTACTGAAGATGATTATAGCGATGAAGTTCATGATAGATATTATAAAACTGATAAAAACCTTCCATGGGGATTGAACATCTATTATGATTTCACGCCTCCAACAGAAAAAACTCCAATTACAACAGCCTATCCTAAATTCAAAACTTGGGCAAATTCTGGTGGTGAACAAGAGTTGGAATGGTATAAAGATTAATGATTACCTAAAAATATAGATATGGAGATACTAAAAATTTTAGCTAAGGTCATAGAATATACATTGCTTGTTTATTTTGGATTCGCAAGTGTCTATATTTTTATATTCTCTTTTGCAGCTATTTTTTCAAGATCGAAAAAGGCCTATAAAGAAAGTGTTACAAGAAAATTTGCTGTCCTTATTCCAGGATACAAAGAAGATAGTGTAATTGTTGAAGTGGCTGAAAAGGCACTTCAACAAACCTATTCTAAAAATGATTTTGATGTAGTGGTGATTGCAGATTCTTTTTTACCACAAACATTAGAAAAGCTAAGAGCACTTCCCATAAAACTTGTGGAAGTTTCTTTTGAAAAAAGCACCAAATCCAAAGCGCTAAACAAAGCGATGGAAGTTATAGGTGATGACTACGATGTTGCTCTAATTTTAGATGCCGATAACATTATGGAAAACGATTTTATTACCAAGATCAACAAAGCATTCGATCAAGGTTTTAAAGTGGTTCAAGGTCATCGCGCAGCAAAAAATGTAAATACCAATTTTGCGATTCTAGATGCCATTAGTGAAGAAGTAAATAACTCTATTTTTAGAAAAGGTCACAGAACACTAGGTTTATCATCTGCATTGATTGGTTCTGGAATGGCGTTTGACTATCATTTCTTTAAATCAACAATGGCCAATGTGAATGCCGTAGGCGGATTTGATAAAGAATTAGAACTAAAACTTCTGAAAGAAAAAAATCAAATTGAATATATCCATGACGCTATTGTTCTAGATGAAAAAGTGCAAAAAGCAGAGGTTTTTGAAAATCAACGTAAACGATGGCTTTCAGCTCAATTCGTTTATTTTCGTAGATATATTATGAGTGGATTAAAAGAATTATTTCTTCGTGGCAACATAGACTTTTTTGATAAAGTCTATCAAATGATCACGCCTCCACGTATTTTATTACTTGGAATTGTGAGCTTAATTACAGGGATTTATGTAATGGCCGATATTATTTTTAGTTCCGTATTTTCATATGTTCCACCTGTTCTTTGGTATGGCGTATTTACGCTTACTGTTTTGGCATTTGCTTTAGCTATTCCGAAGAAATTCTATAACAAGGCAACTTTAAAAGCCGTAATCACTTTACCAAAAGCATTTTTTGTCATGTTCTTATCGCTTTTTAAACTGAAAGGAGCCAACAAAAAATTCATTCATACACAACACGGAAAAATAGAAAGCTAACCAAATCACTACCCAAATGACCATTGGAATTGAAGGACAAAGACTTTACCGCAACAAGAAACATGGGATGGACATGGTTGCTTTGGAACTGATTAAAAATCTTCAAAAGATTGATCAGGAAAACCAGTATGTGATTTTTGTAAAAACCGATGAAGATAATTCCTGCATTCCTGCTGCACCAAACTTTAAAATAGTGGAATTGCCTTCAAAGTTTGGATATCCAGGTTGGGAACAAGTTGCTTTACCTAGAGCAGCTGAAAAAGAAGGTTGCGATATACTACATGTTACCAGCAATACTGGGCCATTAAGCTCCAATGTGCCATTGATTACAACGCTTCATGATATTATTTACATGGAAAGCGTAAGTATTTTGAAAAAAGATGGAACTTGGTATCAAAAGCTAGGAAACATGTACCGCCGCTATATTGTTCCTTCAGTGATCAAAAAAAGTAAGCGAGTAATTACCGTTTCAGAATATGAAAAGAAACGTATTCAAGATTTTTTCAAACTAGAAGAAAATCAATTAGTAGCGGTTTATAATGGTGTGGGTGCTCACTTCAAAAAAATTACTGATACCAACAAATTACAACAAATTAAACAACAATATAATCTACCGGATAAGTTCTTTTTTTTCTTAGGAAATACAGATCCAAAGAAGAATACCAAAGGAGTTTTGAAGGCTTTTGCAGATTTCAATAAAATCTATCCAACTCAATATAAAATAGTAATGTTAGATTATGATGAAGCCGTTCTAAGCAAGCTATTGCAAGAGATCAATGCTTCAGAAATTCGTAATTTAATTCACTTAACAGGATATGTTCAAAATACCGATTTACCTGCGATTATTAGTCAGGCAAAAGGTTTTTTATATCCATCCCTAAGAGAAAGTTTTGGTATTCCTATTTTAGAAGGAATGGCTTGTGGTGTTCCAGTGATTACTTCAAACACGGCTTCCATGCCAGAAGTTGCAGGAGACACAGGTGCAGCTTTAATTGTAAATCCTTTTAATTCACAAGAAATTACCAAGGCTATGCAACAAATTGTAGAAGATACAGCTTTGGTGAAAATCCTATCAGAAAAAGGAATAGAAAGAGCAAAGGATTTCTCTTGGAAAAACATGGCCGAAAAGGTTTTGACTATTTATAAAGAAGTCTATCAAGAAATTCAATAACATGAAAGAAAGACAAGACATAGTGTGCATTGCAAACACCACTTGGTTTGGAGAATATACCAAATCTACAGTGCAATTAATGTCGCGTTTGGCCAAAAATCATCGTGTTATTTTTGTGGAATATCCATTTACGATAAAAGATATGCTAAATACATTTCGTAAAAAACAGCATGCGCCTGTAAAACGAATGTTGAATCTTGAACCATCCCTAGAAAAAATTAAAACAACTGAAAATACCGAAATTTATCATTTGGTAGTGCCTCCAGTTTTGCCTGTTGATTTCATAAAAAATGATGCTATTTTTCAGTTTTTCTTTCAGCGAAATATTCAACTTTATCAAAAAAGGCTTCGAAAAGTTTTTAAAAAGTTAGCTGTAAAAGATCCTATAGTCATTAGTGCTTACAATCCGTTTTATGGTTTGTCTATGATTGGAAAACTGAACCAAAAGCTGAATATTTATTATTGCTATGACGGAATTGGAACACGCAGGCATGGTCCAAGAATTTTTGGTATCGACGAGCAATTTTCAAAAAAATGTGATGCTATTATAACGACTTCGGATTTCATAAATTCTGAAAAGAAAAAATGGAACCCCAATAGTTTTGTAGTGAAAAACGGAGTGGATTTTGAAAGCTTTGTGAAGGAAGCTAAAAAAGATGTTCATCAAAAATCAAAGAAAATTGTTGGATACATTGGCAGTTTAGATCATCGTTTTGACATTGAAACCATGGAAAAGGTAATACAACAATTGCCTAATTATGAATTTCATTTTACAGGAAATCTTCGAAATGAGGAAATCAAAAAACGATTGGAAGTTTTTGAGAACGTACAATTTTTTGGAGCTGTAAAACCTAATGAAGTTCCCGGGTTACTGGCGAGTTATGATGTTGGTATTATCCCATATTTAGTGAACGAAATTAACAAAAACATATATCCGCTAAAGATTAATGAATACATGGCGGTAGGCGTTCCAGTGGTGATGACGCCTTTTGCTGAGTTGAAAGATTTTGAAGGTATGATTAGTGTGGCCGGCTCTTCAGAAAATTTTGCGACAGCACTACAAAATGAGATAGAACAAGATTCAAAAGATAAAATTGCCAAACGAATTGCCTTTGCTGCTCAAAATTCGTGGGATGCAAAAGCTAAAGAATTCAATAACATTATTGAACAATTACTAGAAACAAATGGGAATCGTAAGTAAAATAAAATCAAACCCAAAAACCAAAGCATTTGCATTATGGATGATTGCGCCAAAACGTAATCCTAGACCGCGTTTGTGGGTAAAATGGTTTTTGAATCCTCTCAAACATAAAAAAGGAAAAGGAGCAACAATTAGAAGAAATTCTAGAATAGATGTCTTTCCTTGGAACCGATTTGAAGTTGGGGAATTAACCACAATCGAATCGTTTTGTACAGTAAATAATGGCTCTGGAGCTGTATTAATTGGCGATAGAGTTCGCGTGGGAATTGGTAGCGTGGTTATTGGTCCGGTTACCATGGGAAGCGGCTCTGGATTAGGACAACATGTATTTGTTTCTGGTTTTAATCACGGCTACGCAGATGGAGGTAAAAACTCATCAGAACAAGCGTTAGACATTAGACCTACGGTAATTGAAGAAGACGCACACATTGGTGCCAACTCTGTTGTTTTAGCGGGTGTGACCATTGGCAAAAGATGCCAAGTTGGTGCAGGAAGCGTAGTTACCAAAGATATTCCTCCTTTTTCTATTGCAGTTGGGAATCCTGCAAAAGTTATCAAACAATTTAACCACGACACGCAACAATGGGAACGTGTTAAAAACTAATCGACTATGACGGCTATAAAAATACTTTTTTGGTTTTCACTATTCGTAATCTTCTATTCTTATTTAGGGTATGGAATTGTGTTATTCATCATTATAAAAATTAGAAGAATGCTTGGTTTTTCCAATACTGAAAATCAACAAGAAGAGTATGAACCAGAAGTAACACTTTTTGTAAGTGCCTATAACGAGAAGGATTTTGTAGCTGCCAAAATAGCCAATTCAAAAAGTTTAGATTACAATCCACACAAGGTGAAATATGTTTGGGTTACTGATGGTTCTGATGATGGAACTCCAGATATTTTAAGATCTTATGATGATATCGATGTGTATCACGAGGATGCTAGAAATGGAAAAATTGCTGCCATGAACAGAGGGATGGAATTTGTAAAAACTCCGATTGTTATTTTTTCAGATGCAAATACCAATCTTGGTAAAAATTCCATTAAAGAAATTGTTCGGTTGTTTAGCAATCCTAAAGTAGGATGTGTTTCTGGAGAGAAAAGAATTTATGCAAAAGAAGCAGATAACGCTGCCGGCGCCGGAGAGGGAATGTACTGGAAATATGAATCTCAACTTAAAAAATGGGATGCCGAATTATACTCTGTGGTTGGCGCTGCAGGAGAGTTATTTGCCATTAGAACCGATCTTTGGCAAGAAGTAGAAAAAGATACGTTACTGGACGATTTTGTAATCTCTTTGCGTGTAGCCATGGCTGGTTACACTATTCAATACAATCCCAACGCTTACGCCATAGAAACTGCTTCAGCAAACGTAAAAGAAGAATTAAAGCGAAAGATTAGAATTTCAGCAGGTGGAATTCAATCTGTAGTGCGATTAAGAGCTCTTCTAAATATTTTTAAATACGGAACTTTATCTTTTCAATATGTTTCTCATCGTGTTTTACGCTGGACATTAACCCCACTTCTGCTGAGTGTCATTATTCCACTTAATGCAGTGCTGGCTTTTAACGAAGGGTTGTTCACTTTGAATATTTATTCTCTATTACTTTTAGGGCAAATATTATTTTATGCAGCTGCTTTGCTTGGTTGGTTTTTAGAAACTAGATCCATTCGATTAAAAGTTTTGTTTATCCCTTATTACTTTTTCATTATGAATCTTTCTGTGTACCTAGGTTTTGGTAGATATTTAAAAGGAAATCAATCAGTAAATTGGGAAAGAGCTAAGCGAGGGAATAACGAAACGGTTATTCTTGACAATTAATTTTTGGCAGCGCATAAGAGAATGTACTTCCCTCTCCTGGTGTACTCTCTATAATGAGTTTACTTCCATTTTTTCTGATAAAATCCTGACAAAGAATAAGTCCCAAACCAGTTCCTGATTCATTTTCGGTACCTCTTTCCGAGAAATGAATGGTTTCATCTTTCACTTTTTCTAGTTGTTCTGGTGTCATACCTACACCAGTGTCACAAATTGCCACGCTCCAAGTATCGCTTACATCACTAATTTTAATAGTAATTTTTCCCTCTATTGGAGTAAATTTAATAGCATTATGAACTAGGTTTACAAAAACAGTTTTAATAGTATTAAAATCAGCAAAAACACAAGCTTTGGACGGCATATCTAACTCTATTTCAATATCTTTATTGTCAAAAGCCATTTTTTGAAGTCTCACTGTTTGCTTTACAATTGTAACTAAATCTACTTCTTCTTTAATAATATTCAAAACACCACTTTCTGACTTTGCCCAACCTAATAAATTATCTAGTAAATTAAAGGCTTCATCAGAAGTTGAAGAAAGGTTGTAGATTACTTTCTCCATAAAATCGGGTTCATGAATATCTATATAACCACGAATAATAAAGTCTAATTGCATTTTAATGGCACTCAGCGGAGAGCGAAGATCATGACCAATGATAGAAAACATTCTATTTAAAACTTCATTGTCTTGAGCCAGCTGTATTGCCTGATCCTTTATTTGAGCTTTCGCTTCTACGAGTTCTAGATGAGTTAAAATTCGGGCTCTTAATTCATATTTGTTAAATGGTTTGGTCACATAGTCTACTCCCCCAATCTCAAGACCTTTAATTTTATCTTCTACGCGCTGGTTTCCGGTAACAAAAATGATAGGAATCTCTTTTAATTCTTCTTCTTGTTTTATCAGTTTACACAATTCAAAACCATCTATTTCCGGCATTCCAACATCAAGAAGTATTAGATTTGGTTTCTGTTCTAAAATCAGTTCTAAAGCTTCCGTACTCTTTTGAATCCCCATAAAACGAAGTTCTATATTCTTAATGATAAAAGATAACAACGTTAAATTAGTCAACTCATCATCTACAGCAATGACTAGTGGCTTGAGGTTATTTGGTTTTTTCATGAATGGTAAAATGATAGGATTGAATTGATTTAAAATTAAGTAATTTATTTTAAAAAGAACAGTGGCTTTTCATACAAAATACGCTTCAAAATTCCGTTTATCGATATAAACAAGCAGATTATCGACAGTAAAAAGCACGTCGAGTGGAGTTCGTCTTTTTATACTTTTTTTCAAACTACTTTGCTTTCAATTATTTAAACCTTAAAACATAAATTTAAGATGCGTCATATTCTAGTTACCGGAGGTGCAGGCTTTATAGGGTCTAATTTTGTAATCTATTATTTAGCAGAAAATCCCGATGTAACCATCATTAATTTAGATGCACTAACCTATGCTGGTAGTAAAAAAAATATCAAAGAAGTAGCAAATCATCCTCGTCATATTTTTGTCAAAGGAAACATTTGTAATAGAACTTTGATAGAAGATCTTTTTTATGAGTATGATATTAAGGGGATTATTCATTTTGCGGCAGAGTCACACGTAGATAATAGCATTACAAATCCTGATGCTTTTATGAGAACAAATATTCTAGGGACTTTTAACCTTATAGATGTAGCTAAAAAGTTTTGGATGGCAGCTCCTGGAATTTATAAAGAAGCGTACAAGGATTGTAGATTTCATCATGTTTCTACAGATGAAGTTTATGGTACACTTGGAGAAGAAGGTTTGTTTCATGAAACTACTCCATATGCTCCAAACAGTCCGTACAGCGCATCAAAAGCTTCTTCAGATTTTATTGTAAGAAGTTATCATCACACCTTTGGAATGAATATAGTAACTACCAATTGTTCTAATAATTACGGACCAAAACAACATAATGAAAAGCTGATACCGGTAATAATAAGAAAAGCTATTTCCGGTGAACAAATTCCTATTTATGGAAATGGTACCAATGTAAGAGATTGGCTTTATGTACTGGATCATTGTAAAGGTATCGCTCTAGCCTATAAAAATGGAAGATCTGGAGAAACCTATAACATTGGAGGAAGAAATGAACGCACAAACCTTTACATCGCGCAACGTATTTGTGAGATTCTAGATGAGAAATATCCTAGAAATGATGGTAAAAAATATGCTGAACAAATAGCTTATGTAAAAGATAGAGCCGGTCATGATTTTAGATATGCCATTGATGCTACGAAACTTGAAAATGAGCTGGGTTGGAAAGCAGATGAAAATTTTGAAACTGGTATTATGATCACTGTGGACTGGTACCTTCAAAAATTTGTGAATAATAAATCAAACGCTCTTATTTAATTTAAAATTATCTGGTATGAAAGGAATCATTTTAGCAGGAGGATCTGGTACTCGTTTACATCCTTGTACATTAGCCGTAAGTAAGCAATTAATGCCGGTTTATGACAAACCAATGATTTATTATCCATTGGCTACTTTGATAGAATCGGGTATTAGAGAAATTTTGATCATAAGTACACCACATGATTTACCACTTTTTCAAAAACTTCTAGGAGATGGCGAAAAATATGGTTGCCGTTTTGAATATGCTGTGCAAGCAGAACCCAACGGACTTGCTGAAGCGTTTCTTATTGGTGAAGAATTTATTGGAGATGACAAAGTAGCTCTTATTCTTGGAGATAACATTTTCTACGGAACCGGACTAGCCAAATTATTACAAGCAAATAATGATCCTGATGGAGGAATTATTTATGCCTATCATGTAACCGATCCAGAACGTTATGGTGTTGTGGAATTTGATAAAGATAACAAAGCAATTTCCATAGAAGAAAAACCAGTTTCACCCAAATCTAATTTTGCCGTACCAGGAATTTACTTTTACGATAATGATGTAGTTGAAATAGCAAAAAATATAAAACCAAGTAAAAGAGGAGAACTAGAAATCACCGATGTAAATAAAGTCTATTTAGCTAAAGGAAAATTGACAGTGAGTATTCTAGACAGAGGAACTGCGTGGTTGGATACCGGAACTTTCAATAGTCTTATGCAAGCTTCACAGTTTGTACAAGTAATTGAAGAAAGACAAGGATTAAAAATAGGTGCTATTGAAGCCGCTGCTTATAACATGGGATTTATTTCCAAGGAAGAGTTTAAAGAATTAACAGCGCCATTTCTAAAAAGTGGTTATAGTAAAAACTTGTTAACCGCTATCTAATAGTTTTTGAATTGTAACATAGTATACACATTTATTAATAGCACACATATAGTATTCAAAAACAATTATTTGTTGTTAGCCAATCAAAAAGAGATGCTCAAATGAACATCTCTTTTTTCTATTTTGTATTCATATTTTCTGAGGTTAGTTTCCTTTTCTAGCATTAGAACCTTCACTATCCAATCATAAATTTCAATTTACAATATTTATTTAATCATTTCTTCCTAGTAACAAAAGTATGTCAATCTAAATTTCTACGAGATAATACTCTCCAGTTTGAATACTACTAAAATCTATAGTAAATTTAGTCTTTTAATCCTTGAAACATTTTTTGGAAGCTGTTTACATGAAGTATACTATTATTGATATTGAAACCACTGGAGCGAGTAATAAGATCACAGAAATCTCTATTTTTAAGTTGGAAGATGACGTGGTCATAGATGAATTTACTTCTTTAGTAAATCCTCAGACTTATATTCCTGACTATATTACGGCACTGACTGGTATTGATAATGGCATGGTAGCCGATGCTCCTACTTTTGCTGCTATTGCCAATGACGTACAGCGCATTACCGAAGCTAGTGTGTTTGTAGCTCACAATGTGAACTTTGACTACAATATTATCCGTCAGGAATTTAGTGCGCTTGGTATCACGTTTAACAGGAGAAAATTATGCACCATAAGGTTAAGTAGAAAATTGATTCCGGGATTGCGATCTTATAGCCTTGGTAAATTGTGCGCGAGTGTGGGTATTCCTATTTCGGATCGGCATAGAGCGCGAGGAGATGCCGAAGCTACGGTGCTGTTATTTCAGCAACTCTACCAACAAGAACACGGGCCTGGGGTAATAGCCGACTTCCTGAAACGCACCTCAAAGGAAGCGACACTTCCCTCCCATCTACCTAGTTCGGTATTTGAAAAGATTCCGCATCAACCGGGGATTTATTATTTCAAAAACAAAAAAGGTAAGATTATTTATGTGGGGAAAGCCAAAGACCTTAAGAAGCGTGTTTTGGGTCATTTCTATGATAAATCTGATAAGGAACTTACTTTGTGCCGGGAAACGGCCTCTATTGACTATGAACTCTCTGGTAGCGAGTTGGTAGCCCTACTGATGGAAGACGCCGCTATCAAACAGCACTTTCCTATTTATAACAGTGCTGGAAAGCGCAAACCTAAAGCTTTTGGTATTTATACCTTTGAAGACCGAAAGGGCATTCAGCATTTGGCGTATAACACGCTTAAGCAAGCGACTGGCTCCCTGATTACTTTCTATAGCATCCATGACTGCCGAAGCTTTTTGGAACAACTGTGTAACCAATTTGAACTGTGCCCGAAGTATTGCCATCTGCAAGAAAACATAGCTGCCTGTTCTCACTTTAAACTACAGCATTGCCATGGGATCTGCCGTGATGAAGAAGCTGTGGATGCTTATAATGAACGTGTTTTTAAAGCCATTGCCTATATTCATGATAGTGCTTTTAACAAGGTGATCAAAAAGCCTGGGCGTCATGCAGATGAAGAAGCCTTTGTACTCATTAAGGATGGTCTTTATCGTGGTTATGGATTTGTAGGCAAGGAACACCAACTGATGCATGCAGAAGATCTGGAGCTCTTTTTGATTCCGCAGCAAGATACGGTGGATACCCAAAAGATCTTACGGAAGTTGCTACTGATTGATTAATAACAAAAACCACCCATTTATACTAAATAGGTGGCTTTAAAATCACTGGAATACAGCTAAAAAACACAAAGTTTATCGTAAACGCTTGAGTCCTTTTGCGGTCTCTTTAGTTGCTTTTTCAATGCTGATGGCTACGCCTCCACTTTTGGCTAACCATTGCTGTAAGCTGCTTTTGCTAGTCACCACATATTTTGTAATGTTGTAAGCTTGCGGATTTTTATCAAAACTCGCTCCCTTGGCATCGGCATATACGGTGGCGATGAACTTTTCTCCTTCCGGAAGAAAACTGAAATCTATGCTTGCCGTGCGCTCATTTTCATCGGTGATGCCCCCAACAAACCATGCTGCTGCTCCTTTTGCTTTTCTGGCAATGGTAATATAATCGCCAGGTTCTGCTTCCAGAATATAAGTATCATCCCAATCTACAGCAACGTCTTCTATAAACTGAAACGCATCTGGAAAACGCTCATAATTATCCGGAATATCAGCTGCCATTTGCAACGGACTGTACATGGTTACATAATACGCCAATTGCTTGCAAAGCGTGGTGTTTACACGTTGCGTACTTCCAGTTCCGTAATAACTTAAGTCGGTTTGAAAAATTCCGGGTGTAAAATCCATTGGCCCACCCATCAATCTTGTAAATGGCAAAATGGTAGTATGATCTGGATTCAATCCGCCCATGGCTTCAAACTCGGTTCCTCTGGCAGATTCTTGCGCAATCCAGTTCGGATACGTTCTGTGTAAACCTGTTGGGCGTACTGCTTCGTGACTGTTGATCATGATTTGGTAATCAGCTGCTCTTTCTGCCACGTGAATGTAGTGGTTCACCATCCATTGCGAATCGTGGTGTTCTCCTCTCGGAATAATTTGCCCAACATAACCTGTCTTTACTGCTGGATAGTTATGATCTTTCATAAACTGAAAAGCACGGTCTAATCTTCTTTCATAATTGGTGGCCGAAGCAGAAGTTTCATGGTGCATGATCAATTGTACGCCTTTTGCATTTGCATACGCTTGAAGCATTTCCACATCAAAATCAGGATACGGAGTTACAAAATCGAATACATTTTCTTTCCAATTGCCAATCCAATCTTCCCAACCAATGTTCCAACCTTCTACCAAAATACCGTCCATTCCATGAGCTGCTGCAAAATCGATGTACGCTTTTACACGCTCGTTGGTAGCACCGTGTTTTCCGTTAGGTGTCAATTTTGTAAAATCATCCTCTAGCTTTACGTTGGTTTCGGTAGCGTAGGCCCAGGTACTTTTTCCGGCTACAAAATATTCCCACCAAACGCCAATGTATTTCATTGGTTTAATCCAGGAAGTATCTTCATACTTGGTAGGTTCATTCAAATTCAAAATTAAATTCGAAGCCAAAATATCACGGGCATCATCACTCACAACAATGGTTCTCCAAGGCGTGTTGAAATCCGTTTGAATGTATCCTTTATTTCCTACGGCATCCGGAGTTAAATGCGTGCTGAATATTTTATTTTCAGCATCTACATTTAAACCCATTGCCGGATAATTGATCAAAGCTGCTTCGTGAATATTGATGTACAATCCGTCTGAAGATTTCATCATGGAAGGTGTTTGTACCGATGGGTGGCCAATAGGACTTTGCGCATTGATAGGAATGGTTGCTTCATCCATCAATTCAGGAATTTCAGATATTTTGGAAGTGGTATACGCGTATTCGTTGGTATCATAATCGCCCGGAATCCAGAAAATTTTGTGATCACCTGTTAAACGAAATTCGGTATGCTCCTCTTCTATTACAAAATAGTTTAAGTTCGCTTGTTTCGGAAATTCATACCGAAAACCTAATCCGTCATTGAACAATCTAAAACGAAGTTGAATGGTTCTGTTCTGAACTTCAGGCTGAATCAATTTTATCAATAATTCGGTATATGTATTTTGAATTTCTTTTTGCTCGCCCCAAACCGGTTCCCAAGTGGTATCTACTTTGTTTTCTTCGGTTGTAGCAATTTCAAAGCCATCTTCAAAAGAAGGCACATTTTTGGCGACAATTCCTAAAGCGCTCCATTTTATCACAGGTTTATCCTTAAAATTAAGTGCATAATACGGTTTTCCGTTTTCTTTTAGCTCAAATTGTAATTGAAGCTTGCCATTGGGCGAAGTAATTTGTTGTGCCCAAATAGACACAGGGAGTAGCAATAGCATTGCTAACAAAAGTTGTCTGTAGTGTTTCATGTTATATTCTTAAAATAGATTTCAATTATGTTGGGGGAATGATTGCTAATTCTCTAAAACTTTGTACTCATAAGGAGCTAGCGAAATGGTATTGGAAATGGTTTCGGAAGTTCCGGTAAATGCATCAGACCAAGTTTCTGTTGCCAAATTAGTCGGGACCACATATGAAGTTTCTGTATTGGTTACGTTTCCTAAAACCCATACCATTTTGCCATCTTTTTCCATGGTAAAAGCACAAATAGCGCTGGAACTATATCCATTGTAATTTCCTGTTTTTAGTGCTTCGGTATTTTCCCTGAAAGCAATAATATCTTTGTATTCTTCTAACATGTCATAATCAATATTCGACCAATCGATAGGGTTTTCACTGAAATAATCTATCTGCTGATCGTACCCAATTTCCTGAGCATTGTAAATCATCGGAATCGATTTCATATAGGCAGCCAACACAAAAGCAACCATAGAACCTTCTTTGCCACCAAACAGTTGTAGCGGAGTTCCGTCTGAAAGGTTCACGTCGTGGTTTGTGGTATACCTTACTACTCTATCTTCATTGTTATACACCTGCGCATATTCTGTCGCATTGGAATCTTGAAGCGTAGTTGCCGGTTCTCCATCTCCAAACACATATTCTAAGTTTGAAAAGAAGTTGAATCCGAAGATATAATCAAATCCAGCATGAAAATGAGCACTATCACTACCTTCTGCCAACATGATGATTTCCTGATCTTTGATGGGGCGTAATGCATTGATCGCTTGTGTCCAAAACGTATCTGGAACAGCATCTGCATAATCACATCTAAAACCGTCTACATTGGCATTGTACAACCAATACGCCATAGCATCGATCATCCCTGCTTTCATTTCCTCATTTTCAAAATCAAGTTGGGCTACATCAGTATACACCGTATTTGGAGGCGAAATAATGTTTCCTTCTTCGTCTTGTAAATACCAATCAGGGTGTTCGGTAATCCAATTGTTATCCCACGCAGTGTGGTTGGCAACCCAGTCTAGAACAACTGCTAAGCCCATTTCGTGAGCAGCGTCTACCAGGGAACGTAAATCTTCTAAGGTACCAAAATCGGGATTCACTTCTTTGTAATTTTTCACTGCGTAAGGTGAGTTCACAGAGTTCACCGTGCCCACAGGATAAATAGGCATCAAATACACCACATTAGCTCCTAAAGCTTTGATATGACCTAATTTTTCCTGAACACCTTGCAGCTTGGTTTCATCGCTAAATGCTCTAATGTTTACCTGATAAATAATAGCATCTTCTTTGGAAGGCATGGCAGCAAACGGTTCTCCATATTGCTCATATCCAAAATTTTGTGTTGTTGTATTGGCATCATCGTCTGACTGGCAAGCGGTAAAGTTTACCATACAAACGGCCATCATTATATTTAAAAATAGTTTCTTCATTGTCTTCTTTTTTATTGCGCTATCACAGAATAGGTTGCTGTTTCGGGAGCATTTGGGTCTACTACAAAAGTTACTGTATACGTACCCGGTTCTAAAATGGTATGTGCTCCTGGATTATCTAAATACACGAGTGCATCTGTGATTTCGCCACTGTTTCCATCCTCTGTTCCGTAGTTGATTGTCCATTCATTATTCAATCTAAATTTCAATGCTCCGGCATTCAAATCACCTGAAAATGTCCATTGTTGGTTTTGATAATCGTACACCATATCGGTATCGGCATCCCAACCGTCTGGAGTAGCCGGACCAATAATTCCCCAAGAATACGCGGTTGCCGTAAAGGTCATGGTATTGGTATTCACCGTTAGCATATATGAACCAGCTACTGGAACTGAAAGATTGCTTGTATCGTTTGCCAAGGCGAAATTTCCGTTAGCATCATAGCCATACGAAATATCCCAATTAGGCTCAGGAGTAATTTTAAACTCTAAACCAAGCTCTTCCGGAAAGGTTACAAAACCTTGATACACTCCCGATTCTACTTCGTTTAAAACCGCAGCAGAAGCAGGATCCCATCCTTGATAAGCTCCGGGAACATACAATTGTCCGGCCAATACTTCCGGCGTAAAAGGTGTTACCGAAATAGCGATTGGATTGGAATACACATATCTATCCATATACGCTTCTACACGCACAAATACTTCACTTGCCACATCAGCTGGTAAACCAAGCTCGGTTGCAATAGTATTCAATTCACTTCCGCTAAATTGTTTACTCAACACATCACCACCCACCGTAATACGTTGAGCATTATCCCAAGCAGTTTCGCCATAAATATCAGCTTCGGTATCAATGGCTAAGGTGTAGGTTACCTGCGCATCAATATGGTAGACAACTTCTTCCCATGAAAAAGCTACTACGGGTTCATACGTATTCTCTTCGGAAAGTATAATTTCTGTTGCCGAAGTTTGTATTTCTGCAGGAAAACTAAGTGCCGCTAACATGGTAAGTTCGGCATCGTCTTCGCAAGCCATTCCTGAAAATACAAGAATTGCCAGCATTAGTATTTTTTGAATATTGTTTTTCATCATCATTGCTTTAATATCCCGGATTTTGTGTAAGGTTTGAGTTGGCATTCAAAGCCGAGGTTGGAATAGGAAACAACGTTCTGTATTCTGAAGAAGCTCCTCTAAAATCATTCGCTTCTAAGAACGTTCCAAAACGAATCATGTCTTGTCTTCTGTGTCCTTCCCAATTCAATTCAAAACCTCTTTCATCATAAATATCTTCTAAGGTGGGATTGGCATTCAACGCCTCTAATCCGGCTCTGGTTCTAATAGCATCTACCATTGGTTTTGCGGAGGCTGCATCGCCTAAACGGGCATAACATTCGGCTTTCATCAATACAATATCAGCATAGCGATAGATAGGAAAATCGTTGGAAGCTCCACCGCCGTCCATGGTTCCCGCTGGGTAAAATTTTAAATTACGAACTCCAGCTTGTGGCGCTGCTCCAGGATCGTCTAAAGAAGAAACTGTAGTTGTATAATTGGTACCCCCTGGTTGTTCGCCAAAAATAAATTGTCTTCTACGAATATCATTTTCATCATATTTAGAAAAGAATGCTTCTGGCACAATAGTTCCGTTCCAACCACTATATCCAAAAACAGCTTGCGCATGCGGACCGTATAAACTTCTGATTCCGTAGATGTTTCTGGAAACAACATTAACCGAAGCGTACATTCCTAAAATGGTTTCGTCTTCCGGTAAATCATCTCCAAATAATTCATAGTACGAAGAACCTAAAGGATTTTCCTCATTAGCTTCTGAGCTATGCAATGAAAATCCGCCTTCATCAACTACTTGACAAGCCGCTAAACATTCTGCCCAGCGAGATGTCCCTGTATATACTTCGGCATTTAAATACACTTTGGCTAAAAGCGTGTACCCTGCCCAACGGTTGAATCGACCGTAATATTCGCCTCCTTTAGAACCCGAAAGCGCATCTACATTTGCCGTTAGTTCTGAAACTACAAAGTTGTACACCTCTTCTCTGCTCGCTTGCGGAATTTGATCTACCGTACTATTGTTTTCAGTATAAAACGGAACGTCTCCAAAATCATCCATCAACAAATAGTAAAAGAATGCTCTTAACACTTTTGCTTCTGCTATTTTAGCTTCATCGGCTTCAGCATTTTCCAATTGTTCTACCGCTAGATTTGCACTATAAATAGCACTGTATAACCAATTCCAGGTATTGGTGATCAAGGCATCGCTTGGCAACCATTGGTGCTTGTACAAACGCGCAAAATCTAACTGCCAATCGCCAGTATTACGGTGCGGAATTACCTGTTCATCGGCACACATAGAGTTTAAATCGTACCAACCATTGTCGGCACCAGCATAACCAACACCTCCCCAATTACCAGCAACTTGCGCATAAACTGCTGCCAGAGCCACATCTGAACCCTCGGGCGTACCGTAAAAGTCGTCTGCCTGATACTTATCGTATACGGTTTCGGAAACATCGGTACACGAAGTAGCCATCAATAGCCCGAAACAACCTATAAAGAATAGTTTTATATTTTTCATGATTCTGTTCTAATTCAATTTTACATTAAGCCCTAACACAAAGCTTCTGGTTCTTGGATAAATACCGTAATCGCTACCAAAACCATTACCACCGCTCATATTCAGTTCCGGATCCATTCCTGAATAATCTGTGATCAACAGTAAATTGGTTCCTGTTAAGGATACGCGAACCGACTCTACGTATTTGAGTTTTTCCATAGGGAATGTGTAGCCTGCAGTTACGTTTTCCAAACGAATAAAATCACCATCTTCTAACCATAAATCCGAAGCATACTGAGACGTATACATGTCTAATTCTGCTGCACTTTGTAGTAAGTTTGACTTACCAATGTTTTCGGTATAACTCAACGTAGAATTTAAAGCGTTGTAGATTTTATTACCTCCAGAACCTCTCCAGGTCATCGCCATATCAAAATTCTTGTAGATGAATGTTGGATTGAATGCAAAAGTGTAAGTAGGCAAAGCCGATCCTTGTAACATACGGTCCGGACTTTCATTTCCTTGATCTATGATTCCATCGCCATTCACATCTTGAACGGTTTCGGCATTTGAACTGTCTTTTCCGGTGTGGTGTAAAATATTGAAACTACCAATAGCCTCTCCTTCTATTAAATATGAATTGGTTCCCCACGGTACATAATCAGTATTCAACGGCACTCCGTTGATGCTTCCGCTAAGACTCAATACTTCGTTGCGTAATAAAGACACATTTCCGTTCAACGTCAAGGTCATATCAGCCTTGTCAATTAAATCATATCCAACCGAAAATTCTAAACCTTCGTTTCTGATGCTTCCCACATTCGCTTTGATAGTTCCGTATGGAAATGGCGGTTGTGGCACCGTGTAATCGAACAATAAATTATCTGTTGTGGCAGTAAACGCATCGATGGTAGCTCTGAAACGGTTATCGAACATCGCAAAATCGATTCCCACATTGGTTTGCTTTTTAGTTTCCCAACGTAAATCGGCATTTGCATTTTGTATAATAGCAAAGTTGGTAATCTGTTCACCTCCAAAATAAGTAACGCCGTTGCTACTCACCAAAGACAAAGATCCCTGTGGATACAAACCTTGCTGATTTCCTGTAACTCCGTACCCCGCTCTTACTTTGAAAGCGCTGAATGTTTTTTGATTTTGCATGAATGACTCCTGATCTACCTGCCACGCCACAGATGCAGAAGGGAAATTACCCCATTTGTGATTTTCTCCAAAAACCGAAGAACCATCTCTACGCAAACTCACCGTTAGCAAGTATTTATTTTTGAAATCATAATTAACACGACCTAAGAACGAAACCAACGTTCTGTCGTTTTTATAAGATGAAAGATCGCCGGATCTTACGTCTGACAGATCACCTTGTTGCAAAGCATTGTAGGTAGTAATATCATTAAAGAAACCTCTTGCCTGTGCATAATTTCCTTGATAGGTTTGATTTTGCCACTCGTACAACACTAAGGCATTGATGCTATGATCGCCAAACAAGTTCTTATACGTTAAACTGGCATTGGTAAGTTTTTCATCTTGTCGGCTATTGCTAATGTTTGCAAAACCACCCTGATCTATAGCATTGGCGCTTGTAGAAGCCACCGGAAGGAAAAAACCGTTGGTGTAACTTGTTTTTCGCCAGCTTCCAAACCAACTTGCCGTTAATCCGGTTACAATATTCAAATCGGCTCTTAAACTACCGAATAAATTAT
Source organism: Pustulibacterium marinum (assembly GCF_900116665.1). GTDB lineage: Bacteria > Bacteroidota > Bacteroidia > Flavobacteriales > Flavobacteriaceae > Pustulibacterium > Pustulibacterium marinum. The sequence goes on from NZ_FPBK01000004.1 coordinate 172,478, forward strand.
CTTGTTGAGATTCGTTCACCACAGTTTCTGAAACAGCATACGGATTCAAATATTGAAAAACATTTGGGTCTGTAAAATAACTTCCATCTGCATTATACACCGGGTCTGTAGGACGCATAATATAGGCGTTGGTAATTAAATTTGAAGTAAACGCAGCTGTACCAATACTTTGCACCGTACCTGTATTATTTACCACGCCACTATTCAAATTATAGGTTAAGGTTAGGTTATCATCCAACGCCTTTTGAGTAGCCTGTAATTTGGCAATGTATTTTTTGTTATTGCTATTAATCACAACACCGTCTTGCAAAATAGCACTCACGGACGCACGGTAATTGAATTTTTCAACACCGCCTCCAAAAGAAAGTGTGTGGTTTTGGGTAACGCCCGTTCTGGTTAAAATCCCGTACCAATCGGTATTAGCACCATGATTTGCCGATGCCGGCACTCCGTTTAATTGCGCTTGTTCCCACCATTGCGAAGCGCTCATCATGTCTAATTTATTCGGAATAAAATCAATAGATGTGGTTCCAGAATACTGCACGGTTGTAGTTCCTGCTTTACTCTTTTTGGTACTTACAATGATCACCCCGGCAGCACCACGAGAACCGTAAACCGCGGTAGCCGAAGCATCTTTTAAAATATCAATCGACTGAATTTCACTAGGCGGAATTTGATTTAATAAATCCATATTCCCCTGAATTCCATCTACTACTACCAACGGATCGTTCCCTCCTATTAAAGAAGAAATACCTCTAATACGTACCGATGGCGATCCGCCTGGTTCGCTCCCGGTTTGCGTAATGTTTACCCCAGCAGCTTTCCCCGAAATTAATTGTAACGGATTGGTAATTGCGCCTTGGTTCATGTCCTTTTCACTTACCGAAGCCACTGCTCCCGTAACATCTTTTTTCTTGGCCGTACCATACCCAACCAATACCACTTCTTCCAGTGTATTGTCGGCAGGCTCTAGTTGAATAGTTCCTAAATCTGCTGATGCTGCAACTTCCTTTTCTTTGTATCCTAAAAAACTAATAACTACCACAGCATCTGAAGAAGTTACTGATAACGAAAATTGACCATCCATATCGGAAGCCGTACCATTTGAAGTACCTTTTTCAATGATACTAGCGCCAGGTAATGGCGTTCCAAATTCATCTACTATGACTCCTTCAACTTTATAACTTTGGAAAAAATAAGTCTTACTCTTGCCCGAAAAAGCAGTGGCTTGCTGCCCTCCAAGTAAGCAAAGTAGTAAAACACAAATGCCCCATCTCATCTTTACACTTAGCGTATACCGATGTGTTTTCTGTTTGTATTTTTTGTTATTTTTCATACTTAGGTATCGTGATTGTTTCACGTAATTTGTTTGTTAAATAAGTATTGATAAACCGGTTATTAATGACAACTAAACGTCATTTATTAATGTTAACAGGCCAAAAGTAACTACAACGATGTAAGAGAAGAAGTGATTGAATTCAAAATCAAGATTATCAAACAGCAATAAAACATATAAAAAACTATTAATCAATAAACTGTATAATTTAACACTGTTTAAAAATCAAACTGTTTTTTTGACAAATCGAGGTCGTTTTTAGTGGTTTTCAACGGTCATTTCGTTATTTCGTAATAAATATTTCGTAAAATTGTGTCGTTATTTTAGCAGATTCGCAATCTGAATATCATCCTTAGCATTTAGATATATGTTCAAAAAAATACAATTTCATTCCCCTAAACTCACTTTTAACATAGCTCGTTTACACAGCTGTTGTATTCTTTTAGCACTTATTTGTCTACAAGGATTTGCCTATCAGGTTGAAGAAAATTATGAAGCACTCGATGCTGAACTATCTAACAGGAATGAATATGTTAATGAAAAGTACACTCACATTCAAGAATTAAAAGACAAGGCTAACAGATTGCTTTTGGCATCTAATGACGAAGCGCTGTACACTACCTATGTAAATTTGTATGAAGCCTACAGCTCTTTTCAGTTTGATTCGGCTTATTACTTTTTAGACAAGGCCAAAGTAACTGCTAAAACGATTGGAGATTCTTTAAAAATTCAACAAATAAAAATTAAAGAAGGCTTTGTTTTAATGTCGTCCGGACTATTCAAAGAAGCTATTGATACGCTTAATACGATTACCGTTACAAACCTAAACAAAGCGTTAAAGTTTGATTATTACGCCGTAAAAGCCCGTACATTTTATGATTTAGCCGACTATACTGCTGATGGACGATTTAGCATTACCTATACCCGCTACGGCAACAAACTACTCGATTCCGCATTGCAGTTTACATCAAAAACTGCGCAAAATTATTGGAGTACTATTGGACTTAAACACATTCGACAACAAGAATGGGACAAGGCCGAACATGCTTTTACACACCTCATCAATGCGTTTTCGTTAGATCCTAAAACGTATGCCATCTCCGTTTCGTCCCTAGCCTATGTGTACGATGTAATGGGTAAAGAAAACCTTTGCATAGACTACCTTATCAAAGCTGCCCTTACCGATGTAAAAGCGGCCATTAAAGAAACGGTAGCCCTTCGGGTACTGGCCAGTAAACTCTATGAAGAAGGAAAAATTGAAAAGGCCAATGCCTATATTAATATAGCTATGGAAGATGCTAATTTTTACAATGCACGCCACCGGAAAATGGCTATTTCATCTATTCTTCCTATTATTGAAAAAGCTCAAATATTAAAAACTGAAGAACAAAAACACCGACTTACTATAGCCGTTATAGCACTTTCTATACTAGCTGTAGCGGTGGTCATTTTTTTGATTATCATTTTTAAAAATTTAAAGGAAAGAAATGCTTCCAGAAAATCTTTGGCAGAAAATAACAAGAAACTGCAAGAACTAAACACACATCTTCGAGAAGCTGATAGCGTGAAACAAGAATACATTGCATATTTCCTGAGAGCATCTTCAGATTTCATAAAAAAGATAGATTACATTCAAAAAAGTACGTTGCAGAAGATTATTACCAAACGACAAGATGAAGCTGTAAAAAGTTTGAAAAAATTGAGCGTTAAAAAAGAACGTACTATACTGTTTACCCAATTTGATGAAATCTTTTTGAAACTCTTTCCCAACTTTAAACAAGAGTATTACAAACTTTTTCCTGAAACAGAAGAAACCATTTTAAAAGGTGAGAATACTCTAAACACCGAAATGAGAATTTTTGCCTTATATCGTTTAGGAGTACAAGACAGTCATCAAGTAGCGGAATTTCTAGATTTATCTGTGGCTACCATTTATACCTATAAAGCCCGAATAAAAAGTAGATCGTACTATAAAAAAGATTTTGAAGACCGTATTATGGCCATCAAACAACTGTATACCGACAATGCTGGTCTGGCTTAAAACGGCAACTATTTGGTGCGTTTATGGTATTCGTTGAGGGTTTCCCCTACTTGATATCCTTCAATTAACAAGGGTAATTTTTTATCTGTGATTTCAAAAAAAGGAAGCGTTCCGTTGTCTAGTTTTTTATCGAGTGCGGCTTTGGTTTCCAGCTGAGTGGCATGATCTAGATAGGTACCATTCAGTAAATGCCTGAATTCATGCTGAAAAATCACAGCGGCAAACCCGGTAAGTCTACCAGTTTGTAATTCGCCCTTTTCATTTTTGCACTTGTATTCTATCCAATCATACGTTGCTACATTTCCTCTAGGTTTGCCATGAGCGCTTAGGCAACCGTGCCAAAAATTTCTTCGTTCAGTAGACACTTTCGTTATGGTTGGATTGATAAAAACTTGCTTTTGTACAGGTCCCAACACCTTGTATCTGGGATTGCTTGCTTTGGCTTCAATGATAAAAATCTGCAAGCGTTTGCCCAACTGATTTGCTGCAATGCCTACACCAGCTTTGTCTAGCATTACGGTGTACATATGCGCAATGTATTGGTGCAGAGCTTCTGTTCCAAATTCATCTTCCGTAATTTCTCTTGGCGGCAGGTATAACGCATTTTTATTTCGGCCTGCAGCATCTTTAGGAAGGTATTGCACTACTTTGGTAGTTTCTTTAGGAATCTCAAGCGTTAAGGCTGTATCGGTATGGCATCCGGATTGTAACATAAGCAAACAAAGTATAAAGACATTGGTGTATAATTTTCTCATGGCATTTGGTTTTGAAAAATCAAACTTCTGTCAATATAAGAAAATTCTTAAACTATCAACAACTTACTATGTCATAAAAAAAGCGTAGTGGAATCACTACGCTTCAAAAACACAATTTAAAAAAATAACCACTATTTGTTAGTCTTTATCTCTAAGCTGCTACCAAGTATTCGGTTTTCTATTTTTACGGTAACTGACGTAGTACTCTTTCAGGATAGTCTGTAATAATACCATCTACTTTTAGAGCTATCATTTTTGCGATCGCTACGGAGTCGTTTACCGTCCATGGAATTACTTTTAGCTGTTTTACATGCAAACTGTCCATTGTTTTTTCATTCTGTAACAATTTGTAATTAGGACTGTAAATATCTGGCACAAAACTTAATTGCTTTAAATTATGCGCTACTCCCTCACGGTGTACTAAAAATGCTAAAGTTACTTTGGGATACCTTTTGTGTACTTCTTCTAAAATGGCCGGATCGAACGATTGTATATTCCATTTCCCCGCTATAGGCTTGCTGCTAAGTACCTGCATTACTTTTGCTACCATCTCCTGAGGATAGGGTTGGTAGGTACCGTATAAAGAAGGAACTGATTTGATTTCTATATTATACCCTACAGGCGTTAAATTGTGTTGTTTTACAAACAACTCCACACTATCTATCACAGCTGACAACAAAGGTTTATAAGCATGTATTTTTTGTTGCTGTGGAAAGTTTGTATTTCCTTTAAGCCCGGTTTCAAACTTTTGAATACTGTCATACGTCATTTGGTACATATTCAACGATTTTTCTTCTTGAGAACTAATGGTATCCCCGTTTGGTTTTAACACATACAAAGCAGCCATATAGGGTTCGTGCGAAACCACTACACTACCATCTTTGGCTATTACAACATCTAATTCTATAACGTTGACTCCTTTTTTAATGGCATTTATATACCCTCTAATGCTGTTTTCGGGACTGTGTCCTCGTTCTCCTCTATGCCCTTGCACTTCTATAGCTGTTGTTGTCTGCATTACCTCGGTTGATGGTTTTTCTGCTTGTTTGCAACCTACTATTCCCAAGCATAAGCATGCCCATATGTATATTTGGTGCTTCATTTTTGCTACCTTTTTAATTTTCACTTTCAATACGGTAGGTTGTTTGAGCACTATGTGCTGCTCCAAACCTATCTATTGCTTTAATTTCTATCGTATGAATTCCTTCTGACAAATTTGCTTCAATAGATCCGGTCCATAAATGGGTACAATCTATTGCATTAGAACCTCTTTTTCCTTTAGGCAGTGTTTCAGCTTCATCCCAATGGATTAATTGAGAAACATACGACGGATCTGGTTCGTTCACATACTTCATCTTTTTCCATTCACCATTATCTGTTCGGTAGGTTACCACATCATTGGCGCTTCCCATAAAGAAATTTACGTACAATGGCGATTTGGTACGTTTGGCTTTAGCTACTACTTTTGGAGCGTATACTTCCATTTGATAGCTTGCAGGTTTGCCTGCTACTTTGTAACGAATGCTATACGTAGTACCCTTGAAATCTATAAACGAATATCCCTTGGGAGTACCATCTCTCATGGTTGCTTCTGGAATACCTTCGGCATTTAATTTTCCTGAATACCAATCTCCCGAAGTAGTGCCTGCATTATACTCGTGATGCATTCTCTTTTGTTGCCAACCTGTTTGAGCATCAAATTCATCTTGCTTTTGAATATGCGTATGTGCTGACAGTGATAAGGTATACGGATAGTCTTTTAACAACTGAAATAATTCATTTCTATCGGTATCTCTGAATGTATCATTTCCTATTTCGGGCTCACTTAACGGAATGTGAAACGCCAATACAATTAAATGATCTTTAGGCACAAACTGTAAATCGTTGGCTATAAACTGTAGTTGATCTTCTCTAAAACCTCCCCAGTAATGTTTACCACCTCTTGGATCTGGATACAGTATATCATCTAATACAATAAAATGCACTTTACCGTAATTGAAGGCATTATTTGCCGGACCAAAATGGGCTTCGTAACTTTCATCTGATAAGTAGTCTTGCGCTACATCAAAATTAAGATCGTGGTTTCCTATTACATTGTGCCATGGAATTCCTATAGCAGTCATTACTTTTTTATAGGGTTCAAATAACGACAAATCATTACCAACCAAATCTCCTAAACTGATTCCTAAAACAGCCTCTTTGGTAGCAGCTACTTCTTTTACTACTCCCTCTTCAAAAAAGTTTAACTGCTCTTGATTGTAGGGTTGCGGGTCACCAAATACCAATATTGAAAAATCTTCTTTTTCTTCTGAAGGATACAAGCCAAAGCTTAGCTTTTTAGGTAGTTTTCCTGTAGGTTGCACTCCCTGAAACTTTGTAGCAGAAGATCCTTCTGGTTTGTGTATGTAGTAGTATTTGGGCAAATTGTAGGTATCTAAAGGAAAGGCGTAATTTGATGGCTTTATGACAGATACAATCATATCTGAAGACGCAGCTAACTCAAAATTACCATGCACATCCGTTTGTACTACTTGTGTACCATTGGTTACGGAAACCTTAGCTATACCAGCTTCTTTACGATCTTGTTTGCCATTATGGTTGGTATCGCAATATACCGTTCCTTTTACTGTTTGTTGTGAGAATCCCATAAGGACTCCCACACAACAGCAAGCTGCAATTAATTGTTTTTTCATTTTTGATCTACTTAATTATTGTCCCACCAAACTTTGGTGTTGATATTGTCTTCACCGTTTAATAATTCTAAGGCCTCCTGATATCCGGAAGCATTTTCTATAGGTAAATCTGTAGGATAGTATAAACGAGACGGCATTACTCCGTTATTAAACATGGCACTGGTTTGTGGCAATTGCGGATAACCAGTTCGTCTGTATTCAAACCACTGCTGATAATCTACAAAATACAAGGCGTAGTATTTTTGCAACAGTATTTGCTCTAAAGTTCCATTGTACTGTACCAATGGATTGCTAAAGTAGTCTAGTGGCGCTGTAGCTCCTACTTGCTCCATAGCTGCTATAACTCCATTTTCATAATAAGTAGCTGCATTGTCCAGGTAGCCACGTTGCGCCAATTCTGCCTTAATAAATGCAACCTCAGCATAGGGTAACAACACTATTTTCATAGGGTTGGTTACCTGTTCTATATTGAAAGTAGAAGCCTCGAAATTAAAAATAGTGGTTACAGGATCATAAGCACTTGGTATTCCCTGGTAGCCTATAGCATTGTTATCGATGTCTGTAGCTGTAGTAGCTATTACAGGACGTCTTGGGTCTTCCCAAGCATTCAAATTATCTAAAAAGAAAGCGGCCACTTTGGTACTAAGTCTAAAGTCTTGTGGACGACTCCATGGCGATACATTTGGCTCTACCCCCGTTACCTGTAAAATAGCAGATTCATCTGTAGTTTCGAAAACCGGATACACATCGGGGTTGTTCACCATACTAGCCATGGTGGCAAAATTTTGTGGTTGCACCCCCGCAATTCTCAACAATAACCTTAGGTGTAACGAATTGGTAAACTTTTGCCATTTTGTTACATCATTGTAAAACAAAATATCCTCTGCATACGCCATTGGCTGTCCTAGGTTGTATAGCTCATTAGCTGTTTCCAAATCTGCCAAGATCGTTTCATAAACAAATTCTTGCGAATTAAACCCCGGGTATATAATATCTTCATCTCCCTTTAGTGCTTCTGTCATAGGAATTGGGCCAAACAAATCTGTTAGATTGGCATATACCAAGGCTTTCAAGGTTAAGGCAATAGCTTTGTAGTTTGGGTCTTCGTAAGCATCTGCTGCCAGTTCCATTTCATTGATGTTCTTTAACCATCTGTAATATGCGTTCCAGGAAGAATTTCCTATACCAGCACTTACATCGTATCTGTGCAACCCACCACTTTCGCTAGGAAAAGGTAATGCTACCTGCATTAAATTAAAGGTTATATTATCTGCTCTACCAGCATTGTGGCTAGCTATTCCGTAAATAATTGGGTTTAATAACGTACCCGGACTAATCTGCTCTATACGGTTAGGATCTGTATTTACTTCATCAAAATTATTGGTACAACTCCAAAGCATGGCCGCCACAACCAACATATATAGTATACGTACTGTTTTCATAGATCAATGATTTATAAGTTAAGTTTTACATTTACTCCGTAACTTGCCGGAGAAGGCATTTGTCCCATTTCTACACCAGGCATTAGTTTGTTTCCATTTAAGGCTGCTGTTTCCGGATCGTAGATTGGAAAGTCTGACACTACCGCTAAATTTCTACCATACACACTCACATTCAACGACTTAACAAATGTGTTCTTCAAAAAGCGTTTAGGAAGTGTATACTGTACCGATATTTCTCTCAACTTTAGGTATGAAGCATCAAATGAGTTTGATTCTACATTCGCTCTTCTGTAAAACCTGTTGTACCAAGCCGGTGTGGCTACTTCTGTAGTATTTGGACTGTAGGTGCCATCATCATTTAATACTACGCCGTCACCTACAATGGTCATACTTTCTCTTCCCATATAGGTATGTGTTAGTTTTCCTTGTTGTGTTAGCTTATGATGTGTTTGCGAATAAATAATACCCCCATATTGACCGTCTATGGTAACACTAAACCTAAAATTGCCCCATTGGAATTCGTTGGTTAAGCCCGCTCTCCAATCTGGAGTAGCATCGCCTATGTACTGAATGTCTCCACTATCAGGATATGCAGGCAGCCCAGAGCTGTCGTACACAATTTCACCTTCCGGAGAACGTACAAAACCATAGCCATAAATGGCCGTTGGCGATCCGCCTACTTTAGCAATCATAGAAGCACTACCGCCGGTGTCTATAATAAACTGATTGTCTACTTCATCTGGTAACTCAAAAACCTCCCCTTCATTTTTGGTCCAGTTTACTGTAGCAGCCCACTTAAACTTGTCGTTATTAATAATTTTAGCTCCTAGTGTAAGCTCAATTCCCTGGTTTCTAATTTTACCTGCATTGGCATATTTGGTACTATAACCAGTACTCCAGTTAAGTGGCAAGGTAATAATCTGATTGTCTGTAGTAACTCTGTACAAACTCACATCTAAATTAATTCGGTTGTTTAGCAAACGAGCCTCTATACCGGTTTCGAAACTGTTAGATGTTTCTGGTTTTAAATTGGTATTGTACAAAGTATTATCTACCACAGCTGAGCTAGCAAAAGAGCTTAAATCATAGTATTTTCTGGTTTGATACGGATCTGTATCGTTTCCTACTTTTGCATACGAGAATCGATACTTCAAATATTTAAAAGCATCTGATTTGAATTGAAAGATATCTGAAACAATAGCACTTACATTAGCCGATGGATAGAAATAAGACCTGTTTGATTTGGGCAACGTACTAGACCAATCATTTCTGGCACTCACATCTAAAAACACCTGATCTTTAAAAGAGAATGTAGACAAGCCATACAAACTACTTACAATTTTATCTGAATCGGCAGAACGGGTTGTAGCCGCATTGATTCCGTTTGAAAGTTTGTAAACTCCGGGAATTACCAGGCCGTCTACAGAAGAAGTCTGTTGTCTGCGATGTTCTGTTCTATGGTTTCCTCCTACATTCAGTGCTAGCGCAAAATTAGTACTCAACTCTTTATCGTAGGTTACCAGAAAATCGGTATTAATTTCTTCTTTAAACACTTGTTGTTTCTGGTAAAAACCTCTTGCATACCTATTGATACTAAACGGTCTTTTAAGCTCGCGTAATTGGTTATAGGTATTTAAAGAGCTTCTTAGCAATACCTTTACCTCTGATGTTAGCTGAATATCTGCATACATATTGCCCACAATCTGGCTACTTTCTAACGCATTTAAAGACTCATTAGCAATTACAAAAGGATTGTCTATGTAAGAGCTAAAAGGTTGAATCTGTTGAAGGTTTTCTTGTCCTTCTTCCCACATGGGACGGTACCAATCTAGGTTTACATTAGGGTTCTGAAAAATCATAAAATATGCTATAGAACCGTTGTTGTATCCTGTAGAAGGTAGATTGTCGCTACCGCGATTGTTGTAATTAACCACACTTCCCAATGTGATACGATCTGATATTTGGTACTTAGCATTCACAGCTGCCGTAATTCTTTCAAAACCTGTATTTGGCATAATCCACTCGTTTTTACTATGGCCAAAAGAAGCTCTCATAGAACCTTTATCGTCACCACCTTGTAAAGACACATTGTTTTGAATAGTAACTCCGGTACGCCAAAAATCTTTTCTATTATCATCGTAACCACGCCATAACTGACGTTCTTCTGACTGACCACCTACCACAGGATCGTACTGGTAAAAATATTGTCCGTCAAAAGCTGGTCCCCAAGCACTACTAGTACCTCCTGTATTGCTACCATCTTCAGAAGCTCCGTAAGAATAATATGGGGCTCCGTTAGCATCTACAGCACCTGTACCCTGCCCGTAACGATACTGATACTCTGGCCAACGCTGAATTACATCAAAATTAGCAGAAGAGTTAATGGTTACCCCTAAACCTTTGTGTTGTTTACCCGATTTGGTTGTAATCATGATAACACCGTTTTGTCCGCGACTACCATATAAAGCGGCAGCATTAGGTCCTTTTAGTACGGTAATTTCTTCAATATCATCTAAATTCAAATCAGAAATACCGTTTCCGTAATCAACAGGTGAGTCATCCCCCATGTATGCACTAGAAGAACCAGATGTTGTCATTTCTGTATTTACCGGTACACCGTCTACCACTACCAATGCATAATTTTGTTGCAAATCGAAAGAGCTATAGCCTCTCAACACTATTTGCTGGGAGTTGATAGGTCCTGACCCTGATGATACAATGCTCATTCCGGCTACTTTTCCTTTTAACCCAGAAGACCAGTTTACAGGATTGGTTTGACTTAAATTTTCTGCACCGATGGTTGCCTGTGCATACCCTAATTTCTTTTCTTCCCTTTTGATACCTAATGCTGTAACAACCACCTCATTTAGAGCCTGAGCAGAAGGTAGCATTGTGATTTCCTGAAACGTTCCTACAACCGCTGCTACTTCTACATTTTGATAGCCTACATAAGAAACCACTAAAGTTACTTTTTGGGTAGCAACCTGAAGTTTAAAATTACCGTCGAAATCTGTAGAGGTTCCTGTTTTGGTATCTTTAATAGCAACCGTGGCTCCGGGCATAGGCACCCCTTGCTCATCTATAACACGGCCTTCTATTTCTAATTGTGTCTCTTCTGATGTAGAAACCACTGTTATGGTATTATTTATTACATTGAACGTAACATGAACCTGTGAAGCCAGTTGGTTGAGTACGCTTTCTATGGTAGCATTTTGCACTGTAATGCTACACAATTTATTGCCTGTAGCAATGGCATCGTCAAAGACAAAGGTATAGTTTGTCTGGTTTTCTACCAGCTCAAAAACAGCTGTTATATTTTTGTTTTGTACCGCCAACGTAATTAGCTCTTCAGGCATTTGTTTTTCGGTAACTGTATTTGCAAAGCTATGGTGTGTAAACAAGCAAAAGAAAATACCTATGCACACATACTCCACAAAAATTTGTAGTTTTGTTTTCATTACTTATGGTTATGGGTTAATCTATCGATAATCATTTCTATGAAGCCCATTTTCTGTTGCCGCAGAAATTGGGTTTTTATATTGTTATTGTTTTGTTTTTCTACTGATAACTATTTCATTCTTGTCATTGGTTTTAATGGTTAGTGATTTGATTACTGCAATACTCTTTAGCACGTTCTCTAAAGGTTCGTCTTTAAATTTTCCGGATAAGGTTTCTTTTTTCAGACTATCGTCATGTATTATAATAGCTACATTGTACCAGTCTTCCAGTATGGTTTCTAAATCTTCCATAGTGGTTTCTTTCAGCAAAATAACCTTGTGCGTCCAGGCACTGAAATCCATACTGCTTTCATGCGTAATAGCAGTTAACTGATTTTCCGCAAAGGTTGCCTGCTCATTTTTTGTTAACTCTACCGCTGCCGCTGCATTCTTATTAGGAGTCACACGTACTTTTCCGGTATTTACACTCACTTTTAGATACTTTGACTTTTTTGCATTGATATTAAACGATGTACCCAACACCTTCGTTTGGTACCCATTGGCATCAATAATAAATGGATGTAGAGTATCTCTGTGTACTTTAAAAAAGGCTTCACCTTCCAGCGAAACTTTTCTAGTAGCCCCTTTAAAAGTTTCGGGATAGGTAAGCTTGCTATTCGCATTTAAAGTAATTACACTTCCATCTGGCAAATTAACACTGGTAATAGCTCCCTTTTCTGCCACTACCATAATATTTTTGGGTTGCCAAAGATTCCAGATGAATACACCTAGCAACGCTATACTGGCCACCGCCATTAGTGTTCTTACTTTGGTAATATATCTTTTAGGACGCTTTGCTAATCGAAGCTTGGCTGCTATATTCTGATAGGCTTTTTCCTGTTGTTCGGGAGTGGTTACAACTTTTAGAGCTGTATTGCTTTGCTGAAGGGTTTCCAGAAATTTTTCAAACGTAGCAATCTCTTCTTTGCTTGCCGTTTTGGCTGCATACTTATCTGCTAGTTGAATAAGTTTTGATTTGTTCAATGTACTGTCTTTTTACAGTAAGACACCAAAAGTGGTTTGTACACGTATGCAGTTTTTGGGGTTTAACCATTTGGTAATATAAGCACTATGCTCTTAAACATAGTTTAACATACACCCCACTACTACCCCATACCCAGGATAATGCTTTTTAAAATGCTTGAGCGCTTTGCTTATTTGAGTTTCTACCGTTCTTATAGACAAATCTAACTCTTTGGCTATGGTTGTATTGTCTTTATGATCGAACCTACTCATCTTAAATATCTGTTTGCATTTAGGAGGTAGTTGCTCTATTAACAGCATAATCTTATGTTCTGCTTCCTGAGATTCTAAAACAACATCGGGCAAGCTGCTGTCTGTAGAAGTTTCTAATGCTTGCGCTACGTCTTCGGTTACCTTAAGATCTCTGATACGATTGGCTACTCCGTATTTTACAGCTCTAAAAAGATAGCTTTCTAAATTCAGAATTTCGGTGTCATTGGTACGCTCCCATAACTGTATAAACACTTCTTGCACTATGTCTTCGCAAATAGCTTCTTCTTTGTAGATTTTATAAGCATAACTGAACAAACGCTTCCAGTAGGCGTCAAAAATTGCTTTGAATTGCTCCTGATCACCTTGTATAAACCGCATTATAAGAAGTTCTTTTTCAATGTAGAGTTTTATGAGTACAAAAGAAGATTGTTTTTTTAACAATAGCCAGTCTCTTTGGTTAAGCTATGGTTAAACCTGATGTGCTTTCACAAAAAATTAGCATTCAAAGCTATTCTTCTCTAGTATCTGTTTACGATTTCTATAACTTCTTGTACGATAGTAGCAGTAGCTTTTCGATTTTCTAAAAACTCATCAAATGTGTACCTTCACCAAAATTAGAAGCACTACATGAAAAAATTAATGCCGCCATTTTATCCTATGGCATGTCGGGTAAATTGTTTTAAGCCCCTTTTTTAACCTTACACCCCCGGTTTTGAATTTAAAGGCTCTTTAGAGCGTTCGCATAAACGTGTTCAAAACGACTATCCTCACGTGAAAAGCTATAGTTCTATTGAAGAACTTTTGGCAGACGACATCAGCCTTGTTGTGGTAAATACCCCCATAGATACCCATTACCAATACGCCAAACAAGCGCTGGAAGCCGGCAAACATGTGTTGGTAGAAAAAGCTTTTACTACTACCGTTGCCGAGGCCGAAGAACTGCACCGCATTGCACAGGCTAACGGACTTACTCTTACGGTGTACCAAAACCGACGATGGGACAGTGATTTTAAAACGGTACAATCTGTTATTGAAAAAGGATTGTTGGGCGATGTGGTAGAAGCCGAGATTAGATTTGACCGCTACAAACCAACACTCAATACCAATGCCTGGAAAGAAGAACCTACTCCCGGAGCCGGAATTTTAAAAGATCTTGGTCCGCATGTAATCGATCAGGCGTTGTGTTTGTTTGGGATGCCCGAAGCTGTTTTTGCCGATATTAGAGTGGTAATACCCGAAACGCGCATAGACGATCAGTTTGATATTTTATTGTACTACGCCGATAAACGCGTTCGCCTACACGCTGGTTTGTACAACAAAGAGCAGCTACCTGCCTACACGATTCAGGGGCGCAAAGGAAGTTTTATAAAACAGCGTGGCGATGTACAAGAAGATACCTTAGCCAGTGGCATTGCCCCTAGGCTTGACCATTGGGGAGCCGAGCCTACCGATAAAGAAGGCATATTACACATTGTTTCTAATGAGGAAAGCATTAGAAAAACCATTCCTACTTTACCCGGACATTACTATCCTCTTTTTGATGGTGTTTACAAAGCTATTACCGAAAATGCTCCAGAACCAGTCACCGCTATAGATGGTATCCGTATTATGAAAGTGATTGAGGCTGCTATAAAAAGTTCTGCCAACCGTGCTGCCGTAACACTCTAATGACTTAACTTATTTTATAAAATAAAACTTACAAAATATTGTATCATGATCTCTAAATACATACATTTAAAAGTCCAAAATAAACATGTATGAAAAAAGATGTACAAACAGCCGTTAAATCGGTTAGCATAGCAGCGTTAGTCTATGCTGTTTTTATGTTTTTGGTATATTACATACAAGACGATACGTTTAACTTAGTGAAATACATATTTAACGTAGCTGTATTTACTTTTTTTATGACTATGATTCAGGTATTTAGAATTAAAACTTTACGCAAAGAAGAGAAAGAATAATAAAAAACTAAAAAAGTGTTCATATGAAAAAATTAACCAACATAGGTGCTGCATTACTTATTGTAATAGCCTTGGCATGGCTGTTCATAGCTAAAGACATGTCTACTTTGATACAAACCATTTTGCTAGGTTTAATTATTGGAGCAGGAATGGTATTTATTCTACCGCGCATCACTGGAAAACCATAAGCATATTCGCATCATACTATATAAAATTGACTAGCAGGCAATGCCCATATGTTAGTCAATTTTGTTTTCAAGGCTTCAAAATCATGATGAGATTTGATGTCTAGCAATTCTCGTTTTTTCCCATTTTTCAATAGGTCAAGTTGCTGAATATGGCAATTTAGATACAAAAGGCGATTACAATCTCTATATAACAAAAGCCAACGATACTTTGAAAATTGGAGATACTATTCATATTAATTTACCATCTGGTTATAATGGTTTTCGATATATTAGAAAAAACGGAAGTAGAACAGCCGATTTCTTAGCTGGAAAAAAATGTGGTCATCACAAAGTTTAGAAGTCTTGGTAATAAACGTACCGGTTATAAAATCTATGCGCTTTTCAGAGGATATGGATTGTCTCCTCTTTACATTGATTATGAAGTTGCCTTACACACCAAAGAGATTTTGTAACATGAAACAAAGTGCTATTAGTCTTTAGATATGATTTCAATATTAAATTCACTACTATAAATTATACACAACAAAGCCCTTGAAAAACAAGGGCTTTGTTGTGTAAATCCAATTTTCAAAATACCTAGATCACAGAGATTTAATTATTTCTCCCATGCAACTTCTGATAGCGAAGCATTGCTTCTACCAAATAGTAATCTCCATAGGTTAATGGTGTATCTATTTCGGTTTTATTGGGCATGTTTCCTACTCCATGCTTTAAGATAAAGCCTCCGTTTTCTTTATTGGTAGCCAAATACGTTGGCGACAATAGATTCATTAACATAGTTTCGGAAGCTTTGTAGTAGTTCAAAGCTTGTTCTTCATTAGCATACCCGCTTAACTCTAACAAAGCAGATGCCATGATGGCCGCAGCAGACGAATCGCGCAACGCATCCGGAATATTAGGTGCATTGAAATCCCAATACGGAATCATATCATCAGGCATGTTGGGATGATTCAAAATATAATCAGCAATATGAGTGGCTTGTGCTAAATATTTTTGATCTTTTGTGAAACGATACATTACTGTATAACCATACAATCCCCACGCTTGTCCGCGTGCCCAAGCAGAACTATCAGCAGCTCCCTGATTGGTAATTTGCGCATTGACACCTCCTGTTGCTTCATCATACGTTACTTGATGATAAGAACTATAATCTGAACGAAAATGATTTTTCATTGTTGTGTTGGCATGATTCACAGCAATGTCTCTATACGTTGCATCTCCACTAAATTCTGATGCCCAAAACAGTAATTCTAAATTCATCATATTATCGATGATCACTGCTATTTCTCCTTCTCCGGCTTTGTTCCATGGAGCGCTGTCCCAAGAGCGTATCACCTTAGCCGTTGGGTTATACCGAGAAGCCAAAGATTTGGCACTGTTTATTAAAATTTCTTCGTAAGCTTCATTTTTTTGTAGACGCTCGGCATTTCCAAAACTACAATACATCATAAAACCAAGATCGTGTGTCGTGGTATTGAATTGTTCGCGCTTTAAATCTTCCAAAAAGCTCAAGGCTTCTTGTTTTAATTCGGGAGCACCCACAGCTTCATCTAAATACAACAAAGTTCCTGGGTAAAATCCGCTACACCACCAACCAGAATTACTGGTTTCAAATGTATCAGTTTCTGGAATATAGGTTTTGGGATATTGCCCCGGAGTTACTTGCGTACCTAAATAAGTATACTGATCGACAGCCACTTTAAACGCATCGTCTATGGTTTTGTTGAGTTGATTTTCTTTGGCTGCAACTGTTGTAGTCTCTTGCTTAGGCGATTCTTTGCAAGCAAACAACAAACAAATAGCAGCTATGGTTAAGATTTTATATTTCATATTTGGTCAGTTTTCGTTTTTCTAAATTCTATAAACTTACTTCAATAATTTCTACGGGTTGTGGAGTTGTTTCCTGAAGTCCTTCTCCATCAACTTGAATTACTTTTTGAGAAAATATATGTAATTGCTTTGTACTCTTCCACAAGCTATCGTCATAATTAGGTTCCCATTGTCCTACTCCGCTTTCCGAAACATCTGTTAAAGCCCAACGGTCTTTGCAAATTTTCGATGCTGCTAGTGTAATCTTGTTATTTCGTTCTTCATCTCTAAAAAGTAAATAGATCGTTTTGTTATCCACCAACACTTTGGGTCTGGCAATAGGAATGCTCTTGGTTCCGCCACCGCCTAAAGAGAACGTTTCTTTATGAAAATGAGTTTCTTTCAATCTCCATTTTCCTTTTCTTTTATACACGATTTTATACTGCGGAATGCTATCGCTGTTCCAATACGTTGCTATGTACGGATTTCCTTTTTTATCAACCGTCATCGATGTTTGATTGATCAAGCTACTGTTTTGAGGAATTTTGAAAGCTACTTCGGCAGACGCAGCGTTGATAGGAAGTGTATATGCTTTTCCTTCGGAATTTTTCCAGGTTCTTCCGCCGTCTTCAGACATGGCAAAACACAAATCATGATTGGTAGACACGTCCCAGGTTTCTCTCCAAACCCACGATATATAAACGGTATTGTTTTTACCAACTGTCATTTGCCAATACGCACTTCGCTGCTCTTCGCCATCTAGCAAATTATTTTGTAATTGCGTCCATTGTTGAGTAGCGACATTGTATTCATTAATCACCATATTTCCTCTGCCCGATTCACCCGAACGGTAACAAAACAACAATTTTCCGTTTGATAATTTATGAAATTCCGGATACGTTACACGCTCTTCTTGCTTTCCTGTCATTGTTAATTCTTCCGACAGTTCTAAACCAAAAGGTTTGATACTTTTTGCATAGCGCAATTTGGTGTTGTGCTGATCCCAACTGACATGCACATATCCTTCATTATCTACAATGATACTGATGCTGTTGTGAGCATCAGACACGTTTCCTGAATATTGTGTTGTTTGTACTTGCCACTGAGCATCTCCCAAATTTCTTTTGGCTAAGACTAGTTTTCCCTCGGGATTGTAATACGTTGTAAACTGAATATTCTTGTAAGTTGTGAGTGCTTTTCCTCTGAAAACAACAGCGTTTACTGAGTTGTTACTCCAGCCCAAACCAACGGTAGATTTTTGTATTTCTTGTGCAAAACCCTGAATTGAGCACAAACTCATCATGATTACTGCACAAACTATTTTTATCGATTTTAATACGCTCATTCGTTATTTCTTTTGATACAATGCATGATCTATTACTGCATTTTCACCTGTCCATATTTTCTTTTGTGTCCAACTTTCAGCAGCATCTTGCCAAAAAGGAGCCTCTTCCGGCAAGCCTAACATCAAGAAAGCGGTAGTACACAAATACAAACTTCCTGTGGTAATGTAAGGTTCGGCAATAGAACGTTGATGTCCGTAAAACCCGATAGTTAACCAACCATTGGCGTCAAAAGTTTCCGGTGCCGAAATCTGATTTTTAATCACTGCATACAAAGCTTCTCTTACCTGAGCAGCTTTCACATCTTTGGGCAATTGTTGTAACAATGCCATTTGCGACAATGCCTGAAAAACTCCAAAACGATACGCCAACGAACGACCTATAGCAGGGTATGTTCCATCCTTACCAATTAATCGTTCTTGAATAGCGGCATAACGCTGTGCTCTTTCTGTAAATACATGTGCATTCGTAATAAACTTGTCTTTGTATCGGTAATTAGAAAGTTCGGTTTCTTTTTCTTTCAGTACAGAAAGAATGTCTAACAACATCGGTTGAATAACAAAACTGTTGTAATAATCAAAATGAAAATCGGGTCCGTCGCCATAAACACCATCGCCCAAATACCATTCGTCATGTTTTAACAATGCATATTCTATGCGCATCATATCTGCTTTGCCTTCAAACTTTAACAACGCCGCTTCTACAATGCCACTAAACAACAACCAGTTCATATACGGTGGAGACGTTGCACGTGTTTTTTTCAACTCCTTTAACACGCGTTGTTGTGTCAGGATATCTAAATTATCCCACAATTGGGTTGGTGCTCGTAGCAATGCTTCTGCAAAAAACGCAGCATCTACCAGCGGTTGTCCTTCTCCTGAAAAATTCAGGTAATCATTTGCATCAGGATTCACTGCATTCGTGATTCCTTTTACCGCTAATTGAATGTATTTTTTTCTAAGTTTTCCTTCTTTGGTTTTATCAGGCCCCAATTCTAACCAAGGAGCCATCCCGGCCAACGTTCTCCCAACAGCCTCTAAATGCACCACTTCTTCTCTGCCGCCATAAGGATTATCGGCTTTTTCAACCGGCATATTTTGCTTTAACTGATCATCTGCCAGATTTTGCAAAACAGGATCACTGATTTTGAGTAAGGTTTCTACAAGGAACTTTCGTTCTTCAAGCCCTGATTTGTTACTCTTTGTTTTTTGCGCCTTCAAACTTACTATTCCTATACAGCTTAGAAATACGCAAATTAGTTTTGTTTTAATGTTCATTTGTTAAAATTATGATTAAAACCTGATGTCCCAAAATAGGAGCATCAGGTTTCTGTAAAAAACACAAGTATTAAGCTAACTAGTAGCCAGGATTTTGTTCTAAGTTTCCATCTTTGTTCAGTTGAATTTCTGTCAAAGGAATCGGGAACAATGTGTGCGTACTTGTGAGTCCTTGAACTTGCATGCCTTCTGGAGCTCCGTAATTGAGATTCACACGATCCAGTAAAGTACCGGTACGCATCAATTCCATTCTTCGGTTTTCTTCTCCAATTAATTCTCGTACACGCTCATCAAGAATGAAATCCAAATTTATATCGCTAGCAGCCACCATTGGTGCATTTGCTCTATTTCTTAATGCATTAATAGACGTTGCAGCCCCAGATAAATCACCTTGTTTGAACTGAGCTTCTGCTTTTAAAAGATAGGTTTCTCCTAACCTCATCAAGATAAAATCTTTCCACATTCCATAACCAAAAACATCTCTATCATCATATTGTCCCCATTTCATTGTATATGGATTGATACGATACAATGTATCAAAGCCTTCATAAGGTACATCCTGTCCGTACAATTCTGGTAAATTGGGATCATTATATCTGAATTTACGATGAATGTTGTATTTAGAATTTCGCATATCTTCCTCTTCATACAAATCATACAACACCCAATTATTCAATCGCATTCTTGAAATACCTCTACCACCCAGGGAGTCTGCCGGAATTAATCCATTTATATTGTGATAACCTGCTCCCCAAACTCTTCGCTGTTGAGGAGATCCTGAACTACCTCCACGAACATCGGCAGGATTTTCGTTTTCTAAAACCCAAATAGCTTCTTTATTTCCTTGAGATCTGCGTTGATTTCCTACCAAAAACATATCAGAAAAAGCATCTCCTGGTTCTCCAGATTGTACTCCATAACGTTCAGTTATTAAAAATAGATTTGGATTACTAATTACCAAATTACATTGTTCTTCGGCCAAAGCATTTTGTCCTGTTCTTAAGTATACTTTCGCCAATAATTGACTAGCTGCTGCACTACTTACGCGTTGCTCATGCTCTGTTTCATCAATTGGAGCTAAATATTCTACAGCATATAGTAAATCTTCTTCCACCAAAACATTTACTTCATCCAAAGAAGCTCTAACAAAATCAAATCGGGGTTCGCGTATAGGCTCCGTTACAATTGGAATACCACCAAATAAGGTTGCTAGCTCATTATAGGCTCTTGCTCTAAAGAATTTTGCTTCTGCGTTAAATGCCATCTTTTCCTCCTCAGTCATATCGGTAATTTCATCTCCTCTGGTCTCAATAGTGTAGATCACATTATTGGCATTTTCTATAATGTTATAATCCATGGTCCAAATTGTAGATGCCACTACGTTATCTGAAGTCAAAGTATTGTACAAATAAAAAGGATTTTCCCATCCGGCCGGTTGTGTGGGCCATACCACATCGGTTCCCACTTGCCATACACATAACCATCCTTGATTCCAGTCTCGAGTATAGGCTATACTAGCTTGCTGATAAAGCCCCAGTAGCGCTGCTTGTAGACTTAATTTATCATTGATATCTGTTGAATAAGAATCAATATCCTTTTCATCTAAAAAAGATTCATTACAAGAGGTTATAAAGCCAAAGCTCCATAACATTACAAAATAGATTGTATATTTTTTCATCATTGTGTTTTTTAATTTATAAGGAAATGTTTAGTCCTAAAGAGATGGTTCTCACCAATGGGTAATTATTGGCCCAATCTCCAGATCCACGGCCATATTGTGTACTCTCTGGATCCCAACCTACCCAATCTGTAAATGTGTACAGGTTTCTACCAGCTACGTATACCATTAAGTTTTGAATATTGTATTTTTCTATGAGTGACTTTGGTACGTTGTAACTTAGCCTCACATCCTTAATTCGTGTATAACTTGCATCTCTTGGAAAGGAATATCCACGATTGTGTAAATGAGAATTTAACCCTGGCCATTCATTACTTTGATTTTCAGGTGTCCAATACTGAAAATCTGCTGGTACATTTCTTCGTCCGGCCTCATCTCCATAATTAATATCTGTATTATTCTTTAAAATTCCTTGAGCCGTTTGAATAAAAACACTCAAGGTAAAATCTTTATAGGTAAAAGTATTCGTCAAACCACCAGTCCAATCTGGTAATGTATTTCCTTGAATCACACGATCATTTTCAGAATCAATTTGACCATCACCATTGATATCTGCAAATTTGATATCACCAGGTACTGCTATAGGGTCTACAGCAGAAGGATCTTCTCCTTCTTGCCAAACTCCTACCATTTTATAAGTATAAATAGTACCCAAGGATTCTCCTATAAACCAACCGTTTGCAATGTTATCCTCTCCGGTACCATCTAGTTGGACGATCTTATTTCGAAATGAAGAAAAATTAAGTCCTGTTTCCCATTTAAAATCTCCTGAGTTGATGTTGACTGTATTGAGCGTTAATTCAATTCCCTTATTTTCTACTTTTCCTATATTATCAATTACACTTGAAGATCCGGTAATATTTGGGATACTTCTAGAGAGTAGTAAATCATCGGTTTCACTTTTATAAACCTCTAATGTACCGCTGATTCTGTTTTGAAAAAATCCATAATCTACGGCAAGGTTAGCTGATGTGGTTGACTCCCATTTCAAATTGGCATTTCCCATTCCCCCGATATACGTTCCAGTTACAGCCGACCCTCCAAAAGGGTACAATACAGTACCAGCTGAACTAATGGTAGAGTTAACACCTACTGCTTGATTTCCTGTTTTACCATAGGAAAAACGTAGTTTAAGTTGATTGATTTTTTCGTGATCTTTCAAGAAATTTTCATTGTTAAGATTCCAACCCAAGGCTAAAGATGGAAACAATCCGTACTTATCTGTATTGGCTCCAAAGGCAGAAAAACCATCGCGACGCGCTGTTAAGGTTAATAAATAACGGCTGTCATAGGAATAATTAAGTCTAGCCATTTGAGATAATAAATTTGTTTTATACGCTGCCGAACTTCCTCCAATTGTCTCAGCACTTCCTATATTGTTATAATCCAATGCATCACTTAAAAAAATGCTTCCGTTTACATTAGAATTTTGATAATTGGTTTCTGCTGCACTATACAATAACGTCACATCAAAATGATGTTTTTGTATGTCCTTATTGTAGGTTAAGATATTCTCTATCAACCAACGATTGGTTTCGGCATTATAAATATATCCATACCCATTATTATTGTTTGCAGCTCTACCTTCATAATACGCATTGTATCTTGGGTTATAATAATAAGAAGCATTCATACGATATTGTAGTCCTTCAATCCAAGGTTTTACAATGGCATATGCGGTACCAGATAGGTTTTTTACGTGATCTACTCTTGTAGTTGTTAAACCTAGCAAAGGGTTTTCATATAGTAATTCAGGAAACATAGGAAAAATAAGGTATTCACCAGATTCGTCATAGGGAACCGAATAAGGACTCATGGCAGATGCTTCCAAAAGATTGGCGCGACCTCCATCATAATTATTATTAGCAAAAAATGCATTCATTCCGGTAGTCAACCAATCGGTAATTTTTAAATCTAAGTTTGTTCTCAGATTGATTCGATTGTATTGATATCCTTCTATTACCCCTTTTTGATCTAAATAACTTCCAGATAAAAAATATTTAGCATCATCCGTTCCTCCTGAAAAACTTAAACTGTGTTCCTGAATAACTCCTGTACGGGTTACTTCATCAATCCAATCGGTTGTAATACCTGCTTCGTAATTTTCGACTTCAAATGAGTTAGGCAATATTTGAGTTTGTGTATCTCCTCTAGCAACTAAATAATCTGCATATTTCTGAACATATGCTTCCGGACTCATAGGATTCAAAACATGCGGAATATCTTCTACTCCACCATATACACTATATGTAATGGTTGGTTTACCGGTTTTTCCCTGCTTTGTTGTGATTAAAATAACCCCATTGGATCCTCTTGTACCGTAAATCGCTGTACTTGAAGCATCTTTTAAAATTTCTATAGAAGCTACATCCCTACTATTAATATCATTTAAACTTCCATAAAACGGAGTTCCATCTACCACGATTAGAGGAGAGGTTCCTGCACTAATGGAATTTAACCCCCTAATCTGAATTGCTCCCTGGCTTCCAGGAACAGAAGATCCTGAAGTTACATTTAGACCGGCGGCAGTACCTTGAATTGCTTGGGCTATATTGGTAACCGGCAAATTCTCTAAACGGTCTTTGGGTACGGAAGTTACAGATCCCGTAACATCTGATCGTTTTTGAGTACCGTATCCCACAACTACAACCTCATCTAGTTGAGAGAAATCATCTTCCAATATGATTTCCATACGTGCATTGGTATTTGCACTTATTTCTTTCTTTTTAAATCCTACATAAGAAATAACCAATATAGCATTCGCATTGCTAACATTTAAAGTAAACTCTCCATCAAAATCTGTTTGAGTTCCATTCGTAGTTCCCTTTTCCATTATAGTAGCACCTGGTAAGGGCATTCCGTCTGATTGTGATTTTACAATTCCAGAAACTTCTATTTGTTGAAAGCTAGTTGCGGAGGATGCCCAAGGAGCCATCAATAGTAAAGAGATCAATAAAATTAATCTGATTTCTAACTTTGAAGAACTCCAGCGTTCATAAAAAATCATAAAGTGGTTCATATTACAAGTGTGTTAGTTTAACGAAATCGTTTTCGAATTTCCATTATAACATGAAGTAATCGATTACATTTTTATCACAAATTCATCAATATCTATAAAAGTATGATGCATTTAAAAAAGATAATCAACCTAACTCCAATCGTATAAATTACATGAAGTATGAAATTCGAATAATCAAATTAACAGTGAATTTTTATTGTATATAGGGGGTGAAATCATCTAATATGAGGGGTGAAATCGTACTATTTTTAAAAAATCAGCATAATTGCTAAAATCTTTAATTAAATAATTACTATTTATTGCAGTAAATTTTAAAAACTTGAAAATTAATTCAGTCTTAAATTATAAATATTCTATTTAAAACCATATTAGTCTAAGGGCGTATCCTATGGTATTCTTTATGGAAAGAATCACGGTATTTTTTTACATATTTAGAAGGTGGCATTCCAAAAAGTTCCACAAATTTTTTCCGGAAATATTTAGGATCTTCAATACCTACAAAACTCCCGGCTTCTCCTATAGTACTATCTGTAGTGAGTAACAAGATGGCCGCTTTTCTTAAACGAACTGAACGAATAAAGGCTGTAGTTGTTTGCCCCGATATGGCCTTAATTTTTTTATACAATGCAGAATGACTCATTCCCATAATCTTGGAAAATTCTTTTACATTAAATTCTTTATCTGTGATATGGTCTTCTATAACCTGAATACATTTTTCAAAAAATTCGCTATACTCTGGCGCTACCTTCGAGTGATTTTCTTTTAGAGTAATACTATCTAAATAATACCTCCTTAATTCTGAACGGCTCTTCAATAGACTTTCTACTCGTGCCAACAAAATTGCATTATCAAAAGGCTTGGTTATGTAATCATCTGCTCCAGAATGAAGCCCTTGTAGTTCGGTTTCTGAACTTCTTGTGGATGTTAACAAGATAATCGGAATATGACTCCATTTAGGATCTTTCTTCATCCAATTACACAAAGCAATCCCGTCTATCTCATCCATGACTACATCGCTGATTACTAAGTCTGGTTCATTCTTTTTAATGGAGGTTATAGCTTCCTTACCGTTTGAGGTGGACTCTACTATATATTCAGCACTAAACAACTTACCCACATAATTTCTCATGTCCTGATCATCCTCAACGATTAAAATTTTGTATTGTTTCGTCAAAGGATTTAAAGCCATCTTAGGACTACTTTCTGTAAAAGAATCAAATGAAGCTTCTGTCGGTTTTGGTATCGAGCATTTATTTTCTTTCTCTAATTTAAAAATAACGTCTTTACAGTTTTCAAAATGCTCATATCCCTTTTTAATAACAATATGAAACGTAGTACCTCTTCCCAGACTGCTTTCACAAGTAATATATCCCCCATGTTTTTCAACAAAATATTTTACTGTAAATAATCCGATTCCGTATCCTCCGTTTTTTTTCCCATCCTGATTTCTACTACTATAAAATTTCTCAAAAATATGCGGAACATCTTCCGGATGAATTCCACATCCTGTATCTGCTACTTGTATTGTAAAGTCCTCCACAGTATCTGTAACTGTTACTTGAATAGATTGATGTTTAGGCGTAAACTTAAAGGCATTGGAAAACAGATTGAAAAACACGATTTCCATTTTTTCAAAATCACCATAGCAAAGCGTTTCAGTACATTGAAAATCTATTTGACAGTGTATGTCCATGTCATGAGCTCTATATTCAAAACACGCATAAATTTCTTGTAGCATTTGGTCTAAATGAAACTCAGATACTACCAGCTGCTCAGCATCTGATTCAGCTTTCCTAAAAATTAATAATTGATCAATTAACTTTAATAGCCTTTCTGAATTTCTTTGAGCTACCAAAATATCTGGTTGAAATTCTGGTGCCACTTTGTGTACTAACTTTTTAATAGGATTGATAATAAGTGTAAGCGGTGTTCTAAATTCATGTGTTAAATAGGTAAATACCGCTTTTTGTTTCTCTGCCAATTCTCGTTCTTTATGAGCAGTGAGCTTGGCTATTTTAATATCGTAACGCAGGCGTTCTCTTTGTTTTGTATATCTAAAGTACAAGACGAAAATTCCGATAATTACCAAACCATAAAGTGTGTATGACCACCACGTTCTGTACCAAGGTGGCAAAATAGTTAATGTTGCTAGCTGAACTGGATTTCCCCAACTCCCATTTTCATTTCTAACTTTGACTTTGAATTGATAGGTTCCTTTCTCTAGTCTATTGTAACTCGCATTACGATCGTTGTGACTATAGTTCCACTGCATATCCCAATTTTCTAGAATGTAGGCGTACTGTATTTTATCGGCATGATGATAGTCTATTGCTACAAAATTAAATGCAACAGCTGTTTGGTCATATGGAATTTGTAATTGATAATGGTTGTTTTTACCAATTTTCAATTCCTTTCCGTTGGGTGATAGTTCTTTGTTTTGTATGGTTACACTTTTTAGTTGCACACCATGCGTTTCATTAGAAGGATTAATTTTTATTGGATTGAAAACATTAAATCCGTTTATACCTCCAAAAGCTAAATCTCCATTGTGTAACCTCAAACCTGCATTGAAACTAAATTGATTACTTTGTAAACCATCGGAACTGGAATAATTTGTAAAATGAGTGGTCTTGTCAAAACTGGCAATTCCATGATAAGTACTTAGCCAAAGTTTTTGATGCTCATCTTCTAATATTCTTAAAATTGTATTATCTGGCAGTCCTTCGTCTGTAGTAAATCTTTTATAGGTATGATTTTTTCTATTATAGGACAAAAGGCCACCTTCTTGTAATCCTACCCAAAGTTGACCGTTGCTATCCTCTGCAAGAGACCTAACTGGATACCCCAATTCGTAACTTTCAAAAGTATGTTTAGTGGGATTAATTTTTAAGAGTTCGGAATAATTACCTGCCCACAATGTTCCATCTTTGGTTTCTATCATGCATTGTACATCACGAATATTACTATTATAAATTTCGAACTGATTTGTTTCAGGATTAAAACGATATAAAGTTCCCGTATTTGAAGTACTTACCCATAATTGATCTTTGGTATCCTTTAATGAAAACCAAGCGTTTTTCTCTTCTTTACCAGTTACTGTATTGTAACATGTATAATGTTGCATCCTATTGCTTTGGCTATCCCAACAATCTACACCGCCATTCCAAGAGGTTACCCAATATTTTGCCCCTATACCTTGAGTAATGCCCGTGATGAGCTTACTGGTATAACCATTTTCTGGATTCACAGCTTGAAAACGATCTGCTTCCCGATCCCAAAACTGAATTCCTTCACCAGAAGTGCCTATGTACAATCCTTTACCATTTTTCGCTTCACAAAAACTAGAGACAAAATTGATTTGGGCGTCTATATCGCTGCCTTTTTCAATTAAATATTTTTGAAAAACAGGTCCACGATGAGAAATCATACTTATACCAGCTCTTAAAGAACCTAGCCATATATTCCTTTCTCTATCCTCGAATATTCCAAAAAATGCATCGCTACTACTTATTTGTTTTCGGTGGAACTTTTGTTCATTTTGAAGTGTTAAACTATCATTTTCTATGGTATATATACCAGAACCATCGGTTGTTATCCATAGTTTTCCAGCATGATCAATTAAGAGTCTGGTTACTGAAATTTCGTTCAGATACGATAATTGGATCGTAGCATTTTTAGTATCTATTCCAAAGAGTCCTTCCTCTGTTGCCATCCATAACAGATTTCTTTGAGTATCTAATAGTAAATCTTTGATCTGAGACTTAACACGTAAAAATGGCAGTAACTTATTTGACTTCAAATCCAATGAATAAATACCATAATTTTTAACAGCAATCCAAACCTGTTCTCTATGAGCATTGTAACCAATACATTCAACATCGTACGAAAAAATACTAGAAGAACCGTCTGGGAGTATTAATGGAATTTGCTTACCTATGTATTTATCTCTTTTATATAAAAGCAAACCTAAATGATAGCTAGCAACCAACATATCACCATTACTCAAACGTTGTATATCCTGAATATTTGAATTGAGTTCCTGCGTATTTAAAGTATCCCGTTCGGATTGGTAATACAAATTGGTAAACCTGTACTCATTCTTTTTCAATACACTAACGCCCTTAACGCCTCCAACCCAAATATCGCCTGATGACGTTTCCGCTAGGCTATGAACTGTATTGGTTCGTAGACTATGTTCATCTCCAATTCTATTCTTGTAAACTCTAAAATTATATCCATCATATTTGTTTAATCCATCATAAGTTCCAATCCACAAATATCCTTTTGAATCTTGCATCAAACTGGTCACAGAATTGTGTGATAACCCATCTTTAATATCTATATGCTTTATATCCTGTGCTTGAGTTGTATGGTATAGTTGTATTAAACAGCAGCAAAAAATGCTTAAAAATTTTTTCATATGTTGGTTTAGATCTTTTTCAAAGTTACAGTTATAATGTAAGATAATCCACATGATTCTCTAAAAGGAAAGTTTTCACTAAGTTCAAAAATATTTTTATTTCTTGTCTACAAATTTTTGATGACTGAAAAATTAGATTCAGTATACAAATCTGTCACAAAACTTAAAAAGCACCTACAATAAAACTGCAAGTGCTTTTTAAATAATGACTGTCTAAAAATAACTTTACTCAAAACTTATTTTTATCCATAAGTAGTATAACGTAAACAAAAAATGAAGCATTATTCCCATTTATAAAAGTGCTTGAGATTCACTTCTACACACTTATATTTCTCAGCAGTAAAATTTCTGTTATTCACCGAATAGAAATAAAAAATACCTCTCACAAATTTAGGAGAACGTATTATACAGCTTGGAAGTAACTTACCAATAACGTTTACTCGGCTTTATTTGAATTTAGCTTTACTACAATACAAATAGGATAATGGTCTGATGGTGTTCTTGCTTTTTGAACTGCTAGCTCAAGCTCTTTCGGAAAATCTCCTTGTGTAACTATATCTTTTATCACATCCTTGTTTGAATGATAAACATCTGACAAGATTCCGTGTTTTAATACTTGAATTTCCTTACTTACAAAAATGTGATCAATTCTCTTATCTGAATTCGTATTAATATTAAATCCGTTAAATGTTCCGGAGGGACCATATAAAAAATTAGTTTTATCATAAGCATCTGTCAACACATCAGAATCATTTATCACTTTATAGCTAGGACTGGTTTGGTCTACATTAAAGTCCCCTGTAAGTACCACTCTAGCTATTGAAGTACCGGAAACAATTCCATTGAAATCTATTAAAGATTTTACAATAGTGGGTTCTTCCAAAACGAATGTCAAAATTGATGACATTATTACGGGAAAACCCTTGTTTGGAATTGACTATCATGAAGATGGTATGCAAATAGCTATGCCTATTCATCCGCCAGCCTTTGGGATGAAATTAGATTCTTTTGATGCTTCAGAAGCTTTACAAATGAAAGGAATTAGCCATGTAATTTCCGTGAGATCATTCAAGAAAAATTATGGCAGGGCCATTTTTGACGAACATGCATTTCCTGAATTTATTGCGGTCGTTGGAGATTCCGTTTGGAATGTAATGCAAGCAAAAAAGAAAGTAAAAGCCAACTGGAAACCTTTTGATTCCTATGCTTTAGAAAAAAATATCTTTGGCAATAAATCTACAGTAACCGTTCCTGCAGGTTTGGAAAGTACTACCGAGCACTATAAAACTATGAAAAAAGGCAATTCAAATGCATTGAAAACTTTACGAAAAGATGGCAACCCTGAAGTTGCTTTTAAAAATGCTCATAAAGTAATTGAAAGTACTTATACTGCACCTTTTTTGGCGCATAATGCCATGGAGCCAGTAAATTGTTTTGCAGAAGCCAGTGGGAAACATATTCGGGTAGTTTCTCCTATGCAAGCTCCCGAGTATATGGAAACTACCTTAGCAGATAACTTTGGCATTTCAAAAGAAAACATTGATTTGAAAGTTACCCGAATGGGCGGTGGTTTTGGGAGAAGAGCCTATAGCTTTAACATTGTAGAAGCTGTTGCCATTGCTCAAAAAGTAAAAACTCCTGTTCAACTTATATATACACGTGAAGATGACATGACGGGTGGCATTTACAGACCTATGTATCAAATAACCTAACGTGCAGCTTTAGACTCAAAAAATAATTTAACAGCTTACCATATTACAGGAACCGGAGTTCCTGAAAACGCTGTTTTTCCAGATAGGTTTCCTGCAGGAGCTGTAGAGAATTATTTAGCACAAAGTTGGGAAGTTCCCTCAAATATTTCTGTTGGCGCTTTCAGAGCTCCTCGTTCAAATTTTGCAGGAGCTTCTGAACAAGCCTTTCTGGATGAAGTAGCTGAAGCAGCTGGCAAAGATCCAATTGAATTTAGACTAGCATTGTTTGATAAGGCTATACAAAATCCTGTTGGTGAAAATAATCAATACGATGCAAAACGTTACAAGGGAGTGCTCCAATTAGTAAAGGAAAAAGCGAAGTGGCAAGGGCTTTCAGACAAGCGGGGTGTGGCTGCCTATTTTTGTCATAATACGTATGTAGCGCATGTAGTAGAAGCTAATCATTTATCAGAAACTCCTATAGCACAGCATGTAACCACTGCAGTAGATTGCGGAGTGGTTGTCAACAAAGATGCTGCAAAAAATATGGTTGAAGGTGCCGTGATAGATGGTATTGGAAATGCCATATATGGCGAAATGACCTTTACAGATGGAAAACCTGATAAGGAAAACTTTCATTCTTATAAAATGATTCGAATGCCCGAAAGTCCTACATCTATTGAAGTTCATTTTGTTGAAAATGAAGAAAAGCCAACCGGATTAGGTGAACCTCCATTTCCTCCAGTTTTTGCTGCATTAGCCAATGCTCTTTACAAGAAAGAACATAAAAGATTCTATCATCAGCCATTTACAAAAAAATAAGATCGCAAACTTTGATCATCATTCTAACATACAACTATAATATTACCAAAATTTCACTAATACTTTATAAATAAAAAACCCACATTCAAGAAAGAATATGGGTTCAATAACTTTACTAAATTTTAATAACTAGGGTTTTGTTCTAAGTTTGGATTTGCATCCATTTGTTGTTGAGGAATTGGCATAATATCTTTTCCTGTAGGAATAGTAATTCCAAAATGATCATAAATATAATTTTCATGTTCACCAGATCTTCTTAATAACCACCATGTAGAGAATTCTCCTCCAAGCTCATGTCTGTATTCTTCTAAAATACCATCTAATAAATCTCCTGTTGGTAACGTAGTTAAACCTGCACGGTTTCTTACTTGCATTAAATAAGACTCTGCAGTGCTTGTATTACCCACTCTATAATGAGCCTCTGCTAAACTTAATAAAACTTCAGCATAACGCAATAAAATAAGATTTTGATCACTGTAAATATTACCTTGACTAGCATCTACTAAAGGATTTCTCCAGAATTTAAGTAAGTAATATCCGCTTCTTCCTTCCGGATTCCATGGTGCAGCAGCCGTACCACATGTATTGATACCGCCATAATTAGATTGAACCATAGGATAATCGGAAATATTAATATCTGAATCTGGATGTTCCATATCCGGACCAATTAAAGTTGCATCTCTTCTTACATCCCCAGCTTCAAAAGAATTGAAGAATTGAGCTGTTGGAACAGTATAACCACCATACGTTTGAATTTCTAATGGCATAGTAAACCACTGGAAGAAGTTCATATTATCATCATTCCCCCCCCAGTTAGCTGCTCCACTAGAAGAAAACATTTGAATCTCAAAAATTGATTCCATACCATTACGGTTATCATAATCATGAATATTCAAATAATCAGGCTCTAAAGTATAGTGCCCGTCTAAACTTTCATAAGCAGTTATAGCACTATTATAATCTCCTAACCACATATAAGCATTTCCTAAATAAGCTTCAGCAGCTCCTCTAGTTACTCTACCAACATTTTCAGAAGTATAAGACCATGGTAGAAATTCTACTGCTGCCTCTAAATCAGAAACCACTTGTTGAAATGTTTCTTCTTGGGTACTTCTTGCAGTATATAAGCTTTCTTCAGAAGTAGAAGTAACACCAGTAACTAAAGGCACACCTCCAAAATTAGAAGCTAGTATAGAAAAGTAAATTCCTCTTAATGCATAACTCTCTCCTATTAATCTATTACCTAACTCTTCTTCAATAGTACCCGCATCAATCATGTTTTGAATGTTCGGAATAGCATTATTGGCCGATACAATACCAGCATACATTTTAATCCATAACTGGTTTAAACCATCAAAATCTGTTGGTACTTCATACGTATTAAAGAAAGTATCACTCCCAATGTTATAGAAATCTAAGGTAGAATATGTATTAGGATACAACATCCCCTTCATATTACCTTCTACAATATCCATTTGCAGAGCATCGTAAATAGAAGTTACGGTTGCCTGAGCAGTTGTAGGATCTGAGTAAACAATATCTGATGTTAATCCATCGTACTTTTGATCTATCAAATAATCATCTGAACATGATAGCGATGTTGCTAACAATCCAACAGATAGTATTTTAAAAATATATAATTTATTCAACTTCATCATTTTCATTTTTAGAATTGTAAATTAAATCCAAGTGTTATAGTTGCAGAATTTGGATATGCTCCAAAGTCTATACCTCTAGTTTGTACACCACCATTACCATCTATATCTGTAGCAGTACCAATTTCCGGATCAAGACCACTATAATTAGTAATAGTAAATAAGTTCTGACCACTCATAAAAACGGTTGCTTTAGAAGCACTAATTTTGTCTAAAATTCCTTGTGGTAAATTATAACCTACTTTAACATTTCTTAGTTTTAAGAAAGAGCCATCTTCTACAAAATAATCAGAAATTCTACCATTACGGTTCGTATCTTCAACTACTGCTCTAGCATAGGTGTTAGATGGATTTTCTGGAGTCCAACGGTTGTTATAATATTCTTGACTTACGTTAGTATATACAGAGTTATAACCATAAGCTCCTAAACTTTCGTTTTGACTCTTAATAAAGTTGAGAACTTCGTTGCCGTATGTTCCATAGAAAGATAATTGGAAATCCCAATTTTTATAAGATGCATTTACATTTAAACCTCCGTAGAAATCTGGTACTGGACTACCGATAATTTCTCTATCTTCAGCAGTAATTTCACCATCCCCATTTAAATCTTTGAATTTTCTATCACCAGGAGCAATAGGATTTAAACCATAAGCTGGTTGATATTCTCCGTCAGGAGCACTTGCATTAAGCGCATCAATTTCAGATTGACTTTGGAAAATTCCTTCAGCTCTATATCCATAGAATGCACCAACATTACCTCCTACATATGACCTCGTGAAACCAGACCAACTTGTATTAAAGCTAGGTGTAAAATTAGATGGATATGTTACAAAATCTTGATTTCCTAAATCAGTAATTTCGTTATTAATAACACTTATGTTAGCAGAAACATCCCAAGTAAATTCGCCTTCAGTTTTTCTATACCCTAACATTACCTCAATACCTTCATTAACAACATTACCAGCATTAACAGACATTGTTGTAAAACCGTTTTGTGCAGGAATAGTTTGATCTAATAAGAAATCTTTAGCAGATTTATTAAAGTAATCTAATGTTCCATAAAATCTAGAATCTAACAATTCGAAATCTAAACCAATGTTTGTTTGAATTTGAGATTCCCAAGTAAGATCAGGATTTGCCAAACTAGCCAATGCCAAACCACTTACAGGATTTCCACCAAAAACATAACCTGAATTATCTTGAGTTGCACCAGAAGTATAAGATGCTAAATACTTAAATGCTTCTATACCCTGACTATTACCAGTTTCACCCCAAGAAGCTCTTAATTTTAATAAATCAAAAATAGAATCTTCCATAAATTTTTCTCTATCAATATTCCAAGCACCAGCAACTGATGGGAAAACACCATAAAGATTATCAGAAGAAAACTTGTTACCTACTCCATCACGTCTTACTGTAGCAGTGAAAGAGTATTTCTCATCATAAGAGTAGTTTAATCTTGCAAATGTACTAGCAAAAGTTGCTGTACCATGAGTACCAGAATAATTGATTATAGATTCTGATGCAGAAAGATCTCTAATACTATTGTTTAAATATCCTTGACCAGTAGTTGCTATATTATCATATAATTGCTTTTGAGCAGAAGAACCTACTAATAAGTCAAAATTATGTGCATCAAATGCTTTTTTATAGTTTACTAAAAACTCACCTAAATATTGTCTAGATTTAGATTGACTTACATAATAAGTAGCATTTGCATTTTGGTCATTTGCGCTTCTAAAATAAGATGGGTTAAAACTACTACCACTATAGCTAGTTAATTGATAACCAAATTTACCTGTTACTTTTAAGCCTTCAATTATTTCATAATCTAACGCTAAGTTAGATAATAAATTATCAGTAGCATTTTCGTTATCAGTTAATAAAGCATTACCAATTACGTTGATACTACTAGAAATTAAGTTACTATCTGTAAAAGCACCATAGTTACCATTATCATCGTAAGGTTCTGTAATACCTCCTCCACCTAAGTAAGGCACATTATCAAACACTCTAGCAAATCCATAGAAACCTGCAGATAAATTATTGTAAGTTTCAGAATATGCATATTTCACACTAGCTCTTGCTTTTAAACCTTTAGCAATATCATACTCGCTATTTAAACCAATGTTATATCTTTTATACTCAGCAGAAACTACAGTACCGTCGTCATCTACCATACCTAAACTAAAGGCAGTCTTTGATTTTTCTCCTCCACCTCTAATTCCTATGTTATATACTTGCTTAAAACCAGTATCAAAAGCATAATCTTGCCAGTTTACATTTGTTAAACTTTCTGGATTAGACCATTCAGATAATGTATCTACTCCTTGTGCTGTTCCTGTCTCTAAAGCAAACCCAGCGAAAGTAGATGCATCTAACATATCTATTTGTTGTGGAGTTGTTTGA
Source organism: Pustulibacterium marinum (assembly GCF_900116665.1). Taxonomy (GTDB): domain Bacteria; phylum Bacteroidota; class Bacteroidia; order Flavobacteriales; family Flavobacteriaceae; genus Pustulibacterium; species Pustulibacterium marinum. The sequence goes on from NZ_FPBK01000004.1 coordinate 207,750, forward strand.
ATACTAACAAAACTATCTAGTGATACAATAATTCTATCCTTAACACCAGTTTTAGTTTTAATAATAACTACCCCAGCATTTGCTCTCACCCCATAAATAGCAGCTGCAGAAGCATCTTTTAATACAGAAATACTTTCAATATCGCTAGGGTTTAAAAATGAAATATCTTGTGTTGGAAAACCATCAACTACATACAATGGATCATTACTACCAAAAGAAGCAACCCCTCTTATGTTGATACTCATAGCAGAACCTGGACTACCAGAGTTTTGAGTAATCTGTACACCAGAAACTTTACCTTGAATAGACTGATTAACATCTGTTGCAGGAAACTGTTCCAACTCCTCACTTGAAACTGAAGTAACTGCACCGGTTAAATCTCTTTTTGTTTGCGTACCATACGCAACAATTACAACTTCATCAAGTAAACTACTTGATATTGTTAACACTACATCGATTTCGTCTTGATCACCAACTTCAACGCGTTGTTCTTTCATACCTACATAGGTAAAGATTAAAACGCTTCCAACTTCTACGTTGTTCAATTGATAGTTTCCATCAAAATCTGTTACTGTACCATTAGTTGTTCCCTCAACGGTAACATTTGCCCCAGGAAGAGCCACGCCCTGATCGTCTTTTACAATTCCCGTAATTGTTTTTGTCTGCTGTCCTAATACTAGGAAAGAAACAAAAAACATACATGAGAAAAATAATATTTTTAGTTTTTCCATAAAAAGTTTGTTTTAGAATCGTGTAAGTTTTATAGATTTTATGTTCAATAAAACTTCACTTTTTGATAAATTGATTAATAAGTCGAAATTAGGAATATAGCTCACTAGTCACTAATCATATTTTGTCAAATTGTTATTATAAAAATAATCAATCGTATATTTTTATGATAACACATTTTCCAACATCTATATATATAGAATCATCAATTTTAATAGGGCTAGGCAAATATTATGCGCATACGTCGCTGTAGTATAAAAAATAAATAGAATTCAAAAGACACCCTAACTACTAATAATAAACAAATTAACACAAATCAAAAATTATAGAAAAGTAAATACGATTTCTTAAATGAAAGCTTCTCTTATAAGCTGCTTAAAAATATTAAGAAAACAACAAATATTAGAATTTGATAAAAAAGATAGCTCAAAAATGCCATAAGTGTAAAAAACACACCTAGTACTATTTTTTCAAATATATAAGAAATATGATCTAAATCATATTCACATTCATATAATGTATACCTCTTAAAAAGACATAGAACTTAGGATTTCTTTTTCTTTAGGAACTCCAACTGATGTTTGCAATTAATTAATGCTCTAAAATTATGATACGTAGTTTTCCAAACATGCCCTTTTAATTCTTTTTTAACTTCAGGTCTCACATCTGTACCCCATGAATACCATCCTCCATATTTATCATCCATCATATACTGCTGAGTATACTTCCATAAATCTTCAAACTTTTCATAATAGTTCATTTTGTCATCAGGATACATTCGTGTCATAATTAATAAGGTATTCAAACCTTCTGCCTGTGCCCACCAATTTTTATCATAATTAGTTATAGTTAATACATCATCTCCTTTAAAGTAATATCCTCCCTCATAAAATCCTCCTAATTTATTATCTAATCCATAGGTTAAAGAGTGGTCAACCATTTTTTTACCTATTTCCAAAGTCTTTTCTGTATCTGTTCTACCTAAAACCTCTGATGCTTCTAACATCAAATATGCTGTTTCTACATCATGACCAAAGGAAACATGATCTAAATAAAAATGTTCTTGTATCACTTCTTTACTCTCCTCTCTAAAGCTTACTGGTGTCCAATCAGGTGTAAAGAATAAATCCATAGAATATTTATCATTCACTATAGTATCTCTAATCAGTAATAACAATTCCGTTAATCTTTCTTTTACAATATCATCTTTCCAAACCTGATATAATTCTGTAAAGGCTTCCATTAAATGTATAGAACTGTTCTGATCTTTATACCCAGCGTCAGATGTAGAAGCTATATCTTCTGTACGCACTATAGGAGTACCATCCATTTCCATGTGCTGAAAGTATCCTTTATACTCTTTATCATGACTATGTTCCTCTAACCACATAAAAACTTTTTTTGCTAATTCTAATGCCTCTGCATCTTTTGACACATCATAATAAGCAGCCAAAGCATAAATTGCAAATGCATTACCATAAGCAGTTTTAGCTTCATAAGGTTTCATAATAGGTTCACCTTCTTTAGTAACTAATGTATGAAACCCACCATTTTCTTTATCCCACATTACATCACGTAAAAACTTAAAACCATGTTCTGCATACGTTAAATACTCCTTATCTCCATATTCTTTATAAGCTTTTGAAGTAACCCACACTTGTCTAGATTGAGTTACAATCATTTTTTCATGCTCATTACCTACTTTAAAGTCGTAAGTAATATTAGTATAATATCCACCATCATCTTTATCTAAAGCTAAAGGATACCATTTATCTATTAATTCTTCTTTCGCATCTTTATCAAATGTATCAGCAAGATTATTTGATTTTTTTTCTGCGCATCCGATAAAAATCATCAATACAACAATCATTAACGTATTATATTTCAACATATTAACATTTTTCATATGAAAAAACTCTTTGTTATTATTGAATAAATATAAAATATACCCCCGAAATTTTATCAATACATAAATAATACGTTGTTATTTTGATAAAATAGTATTATCGAATCTTTCAGTCAAATTCTAGTTTTATATTCTAAATGGAAAAAATAGTATCATGAAAAACCTGTTTTATATAATTATTCTACTAGGTGCATTTTGCAATGCACAAAAAAAAGATTCCGTTTTTAAAATAACAGACCAACAATATCTTAAAAATAAAGGTGTTGAAGTGATGCTTGCTCATGATTTTTACCCTGAAGGACACCAAGGAGGAGTTGGTATTATACAAAATGGAATCCGGGTAGCTACTAACGGAGATTTACGTTTAGAACCTACACCAGGCCAATGGCAACCTGTTCCCAAAGTTGGTGAGCGTAGTGTTGACCTAGCCAACCAAACAATTAACTTGAGAATGCAGTTTCCTGATTCTTCTAAAAACAGAACTGGTTTTAATCCGGTGGAATACCCAGATTTATATCTTGCGTACACCCTAAAAATCAAACCAGAAGGTAAATCTTTCAAAATTATCGTAGATTTAGATAAGCCATTACCTGCTGAATGGGTTGGAAAAGTAGGGTTTAACTTAGAGTTTTTCCCAGGAATTCTATTTGGTAAGAGTTATTATATGGATGATGAGTTTGGTATTTTTAACAGACAAGCAAATGGACCTGGTTACACAAATGAAGATAACGAATATAGAATGACCCCTATTGCTTCTGGTAAAAAACTAAGTATTGCACCAGAAATGCCAGAACAAAGTGTTACTATTCAAAACGTAGGAACCGACAACTTAGAATTACTTGATGGACGTGCACAGCATAATAATGGCTGGTTTATTGTTCGCTCTCTTATTCCTGCTAATACCACTAAAAATGCTATTGAATGGATTGTGAGCCCTAATATGATTCAAGACTTTATTTACGACCCAGTAGTTCAAATTTCTCAAGTAGGTTATCACACAAATCAAGATAAAGTAGCTGTTATAGAAACAGACCCTAACGACACGGTTTCAGACATTACACTACATAGAATTATGCCTGATGGTAGCGCTAAAACTATTGAAACTAAAACTCCAAAATCTTGGGGTAACTTTTTAAGATATAAGTATTTTCAATATGATTTCTCTAAAATATCAGAGCCCGGTGTTTATTATATTACCTATAAAAACTATACTACATCTTCATTTATAATAAGCGAAACTATTTATGATAGAAATGTGTGGCAACCAACGTTAGAGTATTTTTTACCTGTACAAATGTGCCACATGAGAATTAACGACCGCTATAAGGTTTGGCATGGAAGATGCCATTTAGATGATGCTCTAATGGCTCCTACAAGTTTTAATCATTTCGATGGTTATTTACAAGGTGATAACACATTAACTTCATTTAAATCTGGAGAACATGTGCCAGAGCTAGATAAAGGTGGATGGCATGATGCAGGAGACTTTGATTTAAGAATAGAATCTCAGGCAGAAACAGTTCAAGGACTTGCCAGAATTTATGAGTTATTTGATGTTAATTATGATAATACACTAATTGATCAAAAGACTAAAACAGTAGAAATGCTTTCCCCTGATGGAAAAGCTGATATGCTACAACAAATAGAACACGGACTATTATCGATAGTTGGTGGTTATGAATCTTTAGACAGATTTTACCGTGGTGTTATTGTACCAACACAAAGACAGTATGTTTTACTTGGCGACCCTCTAAACCATAGCGATAACGAGATTTACCAAAAGAATGGTACCACTGAAATACCTATGGGGCAAGATGGAGCTCCTGACGACCGTTGGGTATTTACAGAAGACAACCCAGAACGTGCTATGGAAGCTGCTGCTGCGTTAGCTACAGCTGCTAGAAGCATGAAAGATTACAACAATATACTAGCTAAAAAATGTACTGACATTGCTAAAAAAGAGTGGGACAGCTATTCATTTGATCCATCAGCTGCTAGAATAGAACTTGCAACTGAGCTATACCACACTACCAAAGATGAAAAATACCTTGATTATTTAATTGACAACAAGAAATACATAGCTGCAAATTTTGCTAATGTAGGATGGATTGTTGCAACCATATATGATGATGTAGATAACAAAAGATTTAAAAAGTTCTTATTAGAGCCAGCTATGGCATATGCAGAAACGGTAAAAGAGCAAGCAAACCAGACACCTTACGGAGTGCCTTACGAGCCAAACATTTGGGGTGCAGGTTGGGATATTCAAAATTTTGGAATGAAACAGTATTTTTATCACACAGCATTTCCTGAATATTTCCCTAAATCTTACATGCTTAACGCATTGAATTTTGTATTAGGTACACACCCTGGGGTTAATACAGCATCTTTTGTTTCTGGTGTAGGGGCTCATTCTCTAACACAAGCATACGGATTAAATAGAGGTGAACGCTCTTATATTCCTGGAGGTATTGGTTCTGGTACAGCTTTAATTAGACCTGACCTTCCAGAACTTTTAGAGTGGCCATACTTATGGCAACAAACAGAATATGTTTTAGGAGGTGGTACTACTGATTATTTATTCTTAGCAATTGCAGCGCAACATTTATTAAAATAATCTAAAAGTAACGCTATGAGAAACCTAATATTAATAATTCTTTTAAGCACATGCCTAAATATAGTAGCCCAGAACCCTATAAATCCGAACGCTAGTAAGGAAGCTAAAAATCTACTTAGCTACATTTATGGTTTGGATAATACTATTTTATCAGGGCAACATAGTTATAACCACGAACCTACTAAGTATTATGATATAGCATCTGATATAGCTGGTGAAAAGCCAGCTATTTGGGGTGCAGATTTATACTGGAGTAGTGTTAACCAAGAAGATAAAGTAATAGAAGAAGCTATTAAAAAACATAATGAGGGAGCTATAATTACCATCATGTGGCATGTAGGTAGACCTATGGATGATGCTCCTTATGGCTGGAGCTCTAGTGTGCAAAACACTATTTCTGATGAGCAATGGAAAGAACTAACTACACCCGGAACTAAACTTAATAAAAGATGGGAAAACCAAGTAGATACTATTGCTAAAGCTTTAAAACGACTAAAGGATAAGAACATTCCTGTTTTGTGGAGACCTTACCATGAAATGAATGGTGTATGGTTTTGGTGGGGAAACAAACCTGGCAAAGATGGTTATATAAAACTTTGGAAAATGTTGTATCATAGATTAACAGACATCCACAAATTGAACAACTTGATATGGGTATGGAATGCTAACGGACCACGTGATATACCTTACGATGAAGCATTTGCTTATAAAGATTTTTATCCTGGAAAAAAATATGTAGATATTTTAGCCACAGATGTTTATCATTTTGATTATGAGCAAAAAGATTACGAAAGTTTACTAAAACTAGCCAATGGTAAACCTATTGCTTTAGGAGAAGTTGGACAATTACCCAAAGCCAACATACTAGAAAAACAACCTAAATGGAGCTGGTTTATGGTATGGGCTAACTGGATTGAAACCGCTAATACAAAAGAAGGTATTTTAGAGATTTATAATAGACCCGAAACACTAACGAGAGACGAAATAAAATTGCAAGAATAATATTTTCTCGAATAAATAATTTATACAAAAAAGACCTGAATATTCAGGTCTTTTTTTTGTACTATAATTTGTAAAATTTCACTCAACTTTATACCCTAATAATTCAAGCATTTGATAACCATATCGCTTTCCTAACAATCGGTATCCCGCAGAATCAAAATGAGCTTCGTCTTGGCCTGTACAACCTTCTGAAGATATGATGTAAGAATTAGGAATCACTTCAGGTAATTTATTAACAATAGGGATCATTTCTGCACAACAATTAACCTCTGTTTGCATCATCTCCCCCGCCAATAAAGGAATAGAATTGCTCTCTAGAGACAAATCGTTTAAAATATCATTATACACTTTTTCAACGTACTTAGGCCATTCTTCGTCACCTGTGTTAGTTTCTCCCTGATGCAATAAAATACCTTTTATAACACCATCTTTCTTAGCTATTTTAGCTAAATCTATGAGTCTTTTATATGGGTTTCCACCATACCCTGCTACTTTGTTTTTAAACCAGTCTTCATCATACGTTAAGGTATACTCCTCATACTTATCTTTATCAAATAATCTAATATCACAACCACCAATAGCCACGTTAATAATACCAATAGAAATACTGTCCGGCAAGTGTTCTACCATAGTTTTGCCAAACCAATCTGCTGGAGAAAGGTTGGTATCACATTGACATGTAGGCGGTGCTGCTTCGTACCACTTACCTTCTTCCCTATTCAACCCAGGGCAATCTAACGCTTGTAATAATTTAAATCTACTATTTGTTACCGTATCAATAGTCTCAATAGCTCCCTGTCCCTCCATATTAGACTGACCAAAGCAAAGAAATATGTAAAAATTTGAATCTTGAGCAGTTAACTTCATACTCGTAAAAAATAAAGCTGTTAAAAATAATAGCTTTGTAGTACTATAAATTTTCATTGTTTATTAACTTGTTAAATAAATTTCTAAAATTCAAGATACTAAATACCTTTCCATTTTTGTTCAACAATATCATCATTTACTATACCTAAATTATCATATTTAGTATAAAAATTATAGTAATTAGAGTACTCGTTTTATTCCTTCAAAAACAGCTTTATACTCACTTGGGGTACAATTTTTAAATTTTTTGAACACCCTGTTAAAATTGGCTATGTTATTAAAGCCACATTTATACGCTATTTCCGATATACTTTGATCTTTTTCTAGCAACCACATTGCGGCATTACTTATCCTAACATCATTAAGGTAATTAATAAAAGTCTTACCGGTACGTTTTTTTATAAATCTGTTGAAGGAAACACTACTCATATTAACAATCTCTGAAACTTCGGCTAAGGTTATTTTATTGTGAAAATTAGCCTGAATGTAATCGTATACTTTCTTTATTTTATCGCTGTTATCAAATTCATTTCTATCTACAGTATACGTAGAAAGCAATCGTTGATTTCTAGAGTTTGCTAAATCCTGTAAGATGGAAACCATTTCAATAAAATAATCCATACCGTCAAGTTTTGAAACTTGCGAAATACGTGGATACATTTCATTAGCTGTTTTTTGAGAAAACAAAATACCATGTATAGACCTGTCAAACATTTCTTTTATGGGTTTCATAATTCTACGAAACAACAGTTCTTCATTAAATAAATTACTGTGAAATTGAATAGTAATCTCATGTATTTCCTTTTCATCACAATTTTGACTAATCCATCCGTGGTGTAAGTTAGGACCTACTAAAACCAGTTCTACATCTTCTATTTCTTCTAAAGAATCGCCAACAACTCTGCGTACTCCCTTTCCATTTTTAATAAAGTTCAACTCATATTCCGGATGGAAATGAATGGGAAAATCAAATTCCCTTTTTTTTCTATCAAATACTAAAAAACTATCTTCAGCAGAAAGTGGTGTAATTTCTCTGTGTACTTTCTTTAATATGTCCATATTTATCTAAAGTTGTTATAATATTTTAAAAGTTTGACAAAATAATACAATCAGAATTTTCTTGTGATCGGTATTTTTGTTTTTATAAATTAACAAGATATCAAATTACTATTTCATTAATAAATTCAATATAAAAATATAAAGTTAATAATTTAATGAAAATAATATCACTAAAAACTACTTATATACTTTTTATATCTGTGCTATTTTTAAGCTCATGTAAATCAATTTACACTTCAGAATATAAAAAACCTGTGTTAGTTGACAAAAATATATCAACCCCTACAAAATATTTGCACAAAAAGTTATTCCTAATTTCTAAAGAAGGATTTGCAGTTAGTCAGCAAGATGCTACTTCTTACGGAATAGGCTGGAAATACGCTGATCAGCAAACAGCTATGCCGCTTAAAAGTGATGTATATGATGTTGTAAATGATTATCCGGCTGGTTTTGGTTTTGATATTGGAGGTATTGAATACGCCCATACACATAACCTAGACGGTGTTGCTTTTACAGATATGAAAACATTAATGGTTGAAGCCTATAAAAATGGTGGTTTTGTAACGGTAAGCTGGCACTTAGGCAATCCTGTTTCTGGTGGAAATTCTTGGGACACTACCCCTGCTGTTTCAGACATTATTGAAGGAGGTGCTTATCATGAAACTTATAAGCTATGGGTAAAGCGCGTAGCTGATTTTTTTAAATCAGTAACCTATAAAAACAAACCTATCCCTATAATTTTCAGACCTTTTCACGAAATGAATGGTTCATGGTTTTGGTGGGGAGACAAAAACTGTAATACCATAGATTATATTAAATTATGGAGAGAAACGGTAAATTTATTAAGAGATGAATACAATGTACATAATGTACTCTATGTATATTCTCCAAACAAATTAAACGCTACAGATGAGTATTTAAAATACTACCCAGCTGATGCTTATGTAGATATTTTAGGTATTGATATTTATGACTTTTACAATACAGAAGATTTTATAAAATCTGTACAACACGATTTAAATATTGTTAAAAATACAGCTGAAACCCACAACAAGTTATTTGCATTCACAGAAACTGGACTTGAAAAATTGAATACAGCAGCATGGTTTACCAATACGCTATACCCATATATAAAAGATTCAGGAATCTGTTGGATTCTATTCTGGCGAAACCATACAACAAATCATTTCTATATGCCATATAAAAAACAAGCTTTAGAAAATGATTTGATTGAGTTTTCAGAACTACCAAAAACCTTATTTCTAAAAGATATTCAAAAAATTAAAATCAAAAAATAAATACAATGCTCAAAATATACGACATTATTGTTATTCTCTTATACTTAGTCTCTACACTGGCCATAGGACTAATGGTAAGAAAAAAAGCGCAACAAAGCAAGGATGATTATTTACTTGGAGGAAAATCTATTCCATGGTATCTGTTGGGACTTTCTAATGCCTCAGGTATGTTTGATATTTCTGGTACTATTTGGTTGGTAACACTGATGTTTGTATATGGCATTAAAAGTGCATGGATACCATGGCTTTGGCCTGTTTTTAACCAAATATTCTTAATGGTATATTTATCTAAATGGTTACGCAGATCTAATGTAACTACCGGTGCCGAATGGATTGGAACCCGATTTGGATTTGGTAAAGGAGCTAAACTATCCCATATTATTGTAGTTATTTTTGCATTAGTAGTTTGCTTGGCATATTTAGCCTATGGGTTTATTGGGCTTGGCAAATTTGTAGAAATTTTTATTCCATGGGAGGCAGTAAGTCCATATATTCCATTTACTGTAAGTGCCAATCATGTACCCCATTTCTATGGTATTATATTCACATTATTTGCTGTATTCTACTCTTTATTAGGAGGTATGTCTGGTATTGTTTGGGCAGATGTAATTCAGTTTACTATAATGACAATATCTGCATTAGTAATCGGATATCTAGGCTTTCAAGCTGTTGGAGCCAATTCCTTAAATATTCCTGATGGTTGGATGAGTCCCTTCTGGGATTGGAAATTAGATTTGGACTGGTCTAAAATTATTCCAGAAGTGAATCAAAAAATAAAAGAAGACGGCTTTAGCCTATTTTCCATTTTCTTTATGATGATGGTTCTAAAAGGAATTCTTGTAAGTGTAGCTGGTCCTGCTCCAACCTACGACATGCAAAAAATACTATCTACCAAATCTCCTGCTGAAGCATCAAAAATGAGTGGTTTTGTTTCCGTGATTTTAATGCCAATACGCTATTTAATGATTGCAGGGTTTGCTGCTTTAGCTCTTATTTACTATGAAAAATTAGACCTAGTTACACAAACTGGACAAGTAGATTTTGAGTTAATTCTTCCAGCTGCCATTAAACAGTTTGTTCCCGTTGGTTTATTAGGCTTATTATTAGCCGGATTGTTAGCTGCCTTCATGTCTACTTTTGCAGGTACATTAAATGCTGCTCAAGCCTATTTGGTAAATGATATTTACTTAAAATACAACAAAGATGTTCCCCACAGCAAAGTAAATTTAATGAACTACGTTTCAGGAGTTTCTGTGGTTACCATAAGTATTATTTTAGGGTTATATGTAGAGAATGTAAATTCCATTTTACAATGGTTAGTATCATCATTATACGGTAGCTATGTAGTAGCAAACATTTTAAAATGGCACTGGTGGAGATTTAATGGAGAAGGATTTTTCTGGGGTATGGTTACAGGTATCGCATGTGCCATGGTAGTACCAGAAATTTTCCCTGATGTATTAGATCTCTATTTATTCCCTATCATCTTAGTAATATCAGGTATTGGTTGTGTTGTTGGAACATATTCTGCCCCACCAACCGATGAAAAAGTACTAAAATCATTCTACACTACTGTAAACCCTTGGGGATTCTGGAAACCAATAGAGGAAAAGGTAAAACTAGAAAATCCAGAATTTAAAAGTAATAGCAACTTTAAAGTAGATATGTTTAATGTAGTAATTGGTGTGGTAGCTCAAACAGCACTAGTACTAATTCCTATGTATATCATATTTAGACAAACAACCCCACTATATATTTTAATACCAGTGCTTATTGTATGCTCTGTGCTACTTAAAAAATTATGGTGGAATAAATTCGAACACTAAATAAAACTTAACTATAAAACTACTAAGTAAAAAATAAATAGGTATGAATCAAAAACTTGACAAACTGTTTGCAGCCTACAACAATCTAGTTTCAGAAAAGAATGTAGCTATAGAAGAAAATAACGGTGTATATACTAGATATAAAAATCCGGCTGTTACTGCTAAACATATCCCTTTAGAATGGAGATACGACTTTAACCCAGAAAGCAATCCGTTTATGATGGAGCGTATTGGTTTTAATGCAGCATTCAACGCTGGGGCTATTAAATGGAACAACAAATACGTAGTTTGCGTTCGTGTGGAAGGAGTTGATAGAAAGTCATTCTTTGCAATGGCTGAAAGCCCTAATGGTATAGACAACTTCACCTTTTGGGAAAAACCATGTGTAATACCTCAAATTGAAGGGATGCCAGACACGAACGTGTATGATATGAGATTAACATTACATGAAGATGGTTACATTTATGGTATTTTCTGTACCGAAAGAAAAGATCCTGATGCACCCGCTGGTGATACAAGCGCTGCCGTTGCAAATGCTGGTATTGTTAGGACTAAAGACTTAATTAACTTTGAAAGATTACCAGATTTAATTTCCAATGCAGGCCAACAACGTAATGTTGTACTACATCCTGAATTTGTTGACGGTAAATATGCTTTGTATACCAGACCACAAGACGGATTTATTGAAGTTGGCGGTGGCGGTGGAATAGGTTTAGGATATGTAAAAGACATAACTAATCCTGTTGTTGAGAACGAAAGCATTATTCATAACAAAGTATACCACACTGTATACGAATTGAAAAATGGCTTAGGTCCTGCACCAATTAAAACAGAAAAAGGATGGTTACACTTAGCTCACGGTGTTAGAAATACTGCTGCTGGTTTAAGATATACCCTTTATATGTTTATGACAGACCTAAATGATATTAGTAAAGTAACTCATGTTCCTGCAGGATATTTCATGGCTCCTGAAGATGCAGAAAGAGTTGGTGATGTATCTAACGTTTTATTTGTAAACGGATGGATTGCCGATGAAGACGGTACAGTATACATTTATTACGCATCTTCTGATACTAGAACTCATGTAGCTACTAGTACTATAGATAAATTAGTAGACTATGTAACTAATTCTCCTGAAGACACTTTTATTTCATCTGGATCAGTAGAAACTATTATTTCTTTAATTGATAAAAACAAAGCTCTTTTAGCTAAATAAACATGGAACCACTGAAGAATGATATGAAGATTGAGCTCCAAAGAATTTTAAATTATTGGAGTACAAATATGATTGACAAAACAAATGGTGGTTTCATTGGAACTATTGACTATAATAACATTAAACACCCCAAGGCTCTCAAAGGAGCCGTTTTAAACGCTCGTATTTTATGGACATTTTCCGCAGCCTACCAACTATCTGAAAATGAAAATGAATACGCCATAGCCCAAAGAGCCTTTAAGTACATAAAAGAGTGCTTTTATGATACTGTAAATAAAGGTATCTATTGGAGTGTTAACGTAGATGGTACACCTAGCGACACTAAAAACCAAATTTATGCGCTAGGGTTTACCATTTATGGCTTGTCTGAATACTATAAAATCTCCCAAGATCAGGAAGCACTTGATATAGCTATAAATCTCTATAAAAGCATACAAACCCATAGTTTAGACACAAAAAAAGGCGGTTATTTTGAAGCGTACACGCAAGATTGGGAAGAAATTTCAGATATGCGTTTAAGTGATAAAGATGCCAACGAAAAGAAAACTATGAACACACATTTGCATATTGTGGAAGGTTTTGCAAATCTGTACTTAGTCTGGAAAAATGAAGAACTCAAAAATGCTATTATTGACATTCTAAATATTATAGACGAGAAATTCATTGATAAAAATACTTGGCATTTAAAATTATTCTTCAACGAAGATTGGGTAGAAAAACCAGATGTAATATCATACGGACACGATATTGAAGCCGCATGGTTATTACAATGGTGTGCCGAAGTAACTAAAGACAGCGCATTAATTGAAAACTTTAAGCACTATGCGATAGAGATCACGAAAGTTACAAACGAAGGCATTGATAAAGATGGTGGACTTTGGTATGAATACAATCCACAAGAAAAGCAACTGATCGCTGAAAAACATTGGTGGCCACAAGCAGAACTCTGGATAGGATATGTCAATGCTTATCAATTAACCAATCATAAAGCCTACTTAGATGTAGTATATAAAAACTGGAGTTTTGTAAAACAATACATTCTAGATAATAAATATGGAGAGTGGTTTTGGGGAGTTGATGATAAATATAATTATATAGAAAAAGATAAGGCTGGGTTTTGGAAATGTCCGTACCATAATGCCAGAGCTTGTATGGAATTAATGAAACGATTATAAATTATGAAAGTAATATTAGTAACACTAGCATCCATTTTATTTTCAATGCATCTAACAGCTCAAAAAAACATCCTTAAAAATGGTAGTTTTGAGCAGGATTTACAAAATTGGAGAGGCGATGCTACCATAAATCCATATAACAAAAAAAGTGGCAACAACAGTTGTATGATTAACCAGTTCACTGATAATAAATGGAAAGGTATAGACCAGATCATACCTATCCCTAAAAATACAGCTGCTATAGAATTTACTGGTTGGGTTAAAACCGATGCAGTAGAGCAACACAATGAAGCTTACAAAGCTGGAGTTATAACTGTTGAATTGTTAACTGGTGGAGATAAAAGTATCAGCTACCACAACATCGCTCAGGTAGTAGCTACCACTCCTTGGACAGCCTACAAAGAACTTATTAAAATACCAGAAAATGCAAAAAAGGCTAGAATTATTTTAGCCCTTGCAGAAACTAATGGAAGTATTTTATTTGACAATCTTAGTGCTAAAACGTTTTCATTAAAAAAATACAATGCGCTTCTTTCTAAAAAGGAAGAAAGTACCATATCAAACATGAATTCTTTTAGTAATGGAAGTTTCGAAGAAGGTTTCACCAATTGGAGTGGAAACACTCAAATTATAACAACTGATGATGTAAAAGATGGAACAAAAGCAGCTGCTATTTCTAGTAAAACTGCTACTTGGACAGCTATCGATCAGCAAGCAACCATCCCAACTAACGCTAAAGAAATAATAGTTTCGGGGTATTTAAAAAGTATCGAAATTATGCAAGGCAAAGAAAACTGGAATAACGGTATGTTTATTTTAGAACTTACCACAGCTTCTAATGAAAAAGCAAGAGAAGATCAGCTAATTGGCAGCCTAACTGGAAGTAGTAATTGGACCTATTTTGAAAAAACTTTTCCCATTCCTACCAACGCATCACAATATAGAATTATGATTGCACTTAGCAACTGTACAGGAACTCTGATGGCAGATGGTATTACAATAGAATTCAAAAAATAAACCAACTATATGCACTATCTAAAAAAGGTTGCCTTACTTCTTGCAACCACTACCTTACTCAGCTGTAGTTCTTCAAAAACTATGGCTACTAAAAAGCTTCACACCCCATTTGTAACCGTTGAAAATGGAATATTCTACAGAAATGGATCTCCATATCATTACATAGGAACCAATTATTGGTATGGAGCCATTTTGGCTTCAGAAAAATATGGAAACAGAGAACGATTACATAAGGAATTAGATGAGCTTAAAGCTCATGGTATGGTTAACCTAAGAATCTTATTTGGGGCTGAAGGTGGCGATCAAGACTATACTGTAAGACCTGCATTACAATATAAACAAGGGGTTTATGATGATGCGCTTTTAGAAGGATTAGATTATTTGTTGGGAGAGCTTGCCAAAAGAGATATGACAGCAATTCTTTACTTAACGAATAATTGGGAATGGTCTGGTGGTATGGCTAAATACCTTCAATGGAATGGCTTTGGCGATGTTCCCAATCCTAATATCCCTCCTCATAATTGGCCTGAATTTATGGAGTTTACCCCCAAATTCTTCACATGTGACCCTTGCCAAGAAGGATTTAGAGAACATATAAAATATGCACTCCAAAGAACCAACAGGTATACACATATAAAATATACTGAAGACCCAAGCATTATGGCTTGGCAAGTAGCCAACGAACCGCGTATTTTTACTGTTGATAATGAAGAAAATTTCACAAAATGGATAAATGCTACCGTAAATTTAATTAACAATTTAGACAACAACCATTTAATATCTACGGGGTCTGAAGGAAAAGCAAGTTCTAATGATGATATAAACGCTTATAAAAGAACTCATACGAATCCTAATATAGATTATTTAACCATGCACACATGGCCTAAAAACTGGGGTTGGTATACACTAGAAAATGAAGAGAATGCTACTTTTATAGCCATTGAAAATGCTTTACAATACATAGACGAGCATATAGAAATAGCAAAAGATTTAAACAAACCTATTGTTTTAGAAGAGTTTGGTTTTCCTAGAATGCAAGAAAGTTTAGACAAAAACGCTTGTTTAGAGTATAGAAATATTTTTTATACAGCAATTTTTAATAAACTTGAAAAAAGTATAACGAATAAGGAGCCCTTTGTTGCTCTGAACTTTTGGGGTTACGGAGGCCTAGGAAAGAATAATCCTGAAAATGGAAAATGGAACCCTGGAGATGATTTTACTACAGATCCTCCTATGGAGCCACAAGGACTCAATTCTATATTTTCAACAGACAAGTCTACTCTGTATCTAATTAAAATGTTTAATGAAAATATTGAAACCTTAAATGAATAAGTTATTCTAAGAAAGTGATTTCCTAAAAAAAATACAAACACCAAAGAATAGTTATTCTTTGGTGTTTTTTAACGGATAACGTGATGCAATAAAATAAATTTAAGCATAGTTATAATTAACCTCTAGGCGATCCATTCTAATTTAGCTGCTACTTACACCATAAATCGGGCTTTTATTAAAGACTTATTTAGCCCTAAAAATTGTTATCAATTTATAATACTTCCGGTTATATCTGTAGAAAACAAACTATAAAAAAAGCCTCAGAAAAAATCCTGAGGCTTTTCTAACACTACATTCAAATCTATTTATAAAAAACTATCTACTTTTTATAACTTCTCATTTTCTTTTTAAAATACTTCCCTTGTCTACTAGGCGTGTATTTATCGTCTACATACATTTGAGGAGACCATTGTTTGTCGAATACCCAAATAAAATAAGAGATGTTTTTATCATCACAATAGTTTGTAATAGCATCTCCATAAGTTTCATCACCTATTACAGGTACATGGGCTCCAGGAGCAGTTTCATCACAAAAACCAATTTCTGTAAGTACTACAGGATAGGTATCTTTTACAAACCCCCAATCTGCTGTCCATTTAGGTTCCCAAGGCTGTTCTCTTTTCATGGGATAAGGATGGGCTACATATCCAATTCCTTCAGCTTCAATTGGGTTTTCTTTAACCGGAGTTAAATCATATGCCCAATTAAACCCAGCTACCAAGGGGATTCCTTCTCCTCCATTAGCTCTGACTATTGTAATAATTTCTTCATTAATTTTTTTCCATTCCTCCCATGTTATAGTTCCAAACCTCTGTTGGTACATTGTAGGCTCGTTAAAGAGTTCATAAAATGCTACTGTTGGATTTTTTCCATATTTTTCAGCCATCAGTTTCCAAAAAGCATAAGTTTCTGGCAACGTGGTATTATACATCTCGTCTAAGTACAATTGATTTTTTAAATTTCCAATACTGTGCCAATCTATAATTACATACATATTGTATTTAGCGGCCCACGCTATACCTTGATCTAATAGTTTTAAGTAGGCTTCTTGCCCCCTTCTTCTCCAAGCGGAAGGATGAACAGGAAAACGAACTGCTGTGGCTCCCCATTTACTAATTTCTTGGATGTACTCTTCTCCCCAAATTCCATCTGTTGCTAATTTATCTGGATCACTTGTATTGATACCTCTAAACACCATTACCTTACCAGCTAAATTCACAAACTCATTCCCTTCTACCTTAATACGTTCCATTTTATTTGATTGAGCAAACATGGTAAGGCAAACAAAAAAAGAAGATATATATATTACAATTTTCATATTTAATTTATTTTTTACTTAGCGTAATCATTAACACATCATGTACGCCTATACTAGCTTTTAAAGACTTTTTAGTAGTTCCTATATTTTTATGTCCAAACAAATCTCTTATGGTAAAAGTATTATTTTCAACTTGCATAAATTGTTGACTTACATCGTCACCAATCGGATGTTTGCCCCAATCAAAATCAATTTGAGCCACGGTATCATTTTTATTGATAAAGGCAATTGCCCATCCTTCATTTTCCATTGGCTTCACCCAAATTTCAATATTATCTTCATTAGAAAATCTAAATCCTGGAATTCCTAAACCATCTTTATTTACGTCTATTACCTCGCTATTGGTTAAGGTGTTTAGAGTTTCTTTAGACATAGAACGTACATCGTTCCCCATCATTAATGGAGAATTTAAAATGCTCCACATGGCAAAATGGCTTCGGTCTTCTGCAGCTGTCATGCCATTTCCTACTTCCATCATATCATAATCATTCCAATGTCCAGGACCCGCAACTTGACGTGTTTTTTCATTTTTCCGCATTTCAATAATTTTCCAAATTCCAGATGAAGACCATGATCCATGACCAACTTCACAATCCCAACAATTAATGATATCACCGGTTATTCTCCACATATGGCCAACATCTTTAGCCCATTCCCATGGTTTGTTATCGCCCCATTCACAAATACTAAACAAAACTGGTCTACCTGCTTTATACAATGCGTCTCTCATAGTAAAATAGGATTCTTGCGCATTCAATTCAGAGGTATCGCACCAATCATATTTTAGAAAATCTACCCCCCAAGAAGCATATAACCTAGCATCCTGGTACTGATGTCCTCTACTCCCCGGATATCCGGCACACGTTTTATTACCAGCACAATTGTACAAACCAAACTTTAATCCTTTTGAATGTACATAATCTACCAAAGCTTTCATTCCACTAGGGAATTTTTCTGGATCAGCTACTAAATTTCCATTTGGATCTCTTTCTTTGGTCATCCAACCATCGTCTAGTACTATATATTCATAACCGGCATCTTTCAATCCTAATTCTACAAATTTATCTGCTATACCTTTTACAAGGTCTTCATTTATATCTGTAGCAAATGTATTCCAACTATTCCACCCCATTGGAGGCGTATTGGCAAGACCCTCAAATTTTTGTGCATTTAAAAAGGTGCACACGCTTAAAAATAACACTAATACTATTTTGTTCATATTATCAAACTTTATACAAAAAGCATCTAAAGTACATAGATGCTTTTTTAAATGAATTAAACTAATTATGTGAACTTCTAAAGAAATCCTAGATTATCTATATACAATGTATTACCAGAACCACTGTACTCTTGAATAGCGAATGCTTGAATTTCTGTGATATTAAAACTTGACAAATCAAAAGATAGAGTTTGCCACTCTCCAGCTGTTAAAGATACCACCTGTACATTTGTTGAGTAATCATAATTCATTGAGATTAGAATATTACCATCAGATACTGCATATACATCAAACTGTAGCATTGAGTAATTAGAAGCATCAATGGTACCACCGCCGTTACCTACCTGAAAAGCACTCCAGCCGGCAATTTGGGTTTCTAGTGCATAGGTACCTCCATTTACATGTGTTGTATTTGCAAAGTCGTTGGTTTCGCCCCAACCGCCACTCCACCAGTCGCTATTCAATGCGTCATCATAGATGTAATACGAGAGTCCTCCGAAGAAATCTTCTGATACTGTAGCTCCGGCTGATGTTGTTACTGTGATCTGAACCGGTTCTTCTATTTCAGGGGCAGTTACTACTATTTCTGAATCTGAAGAAGAAATAATGCTTGCTTCTGCATCTCCAAAATATACACTTTCTAAGTTATTAAACACCTCACCTATAATGGTTACTTGAGTACCTGCGCTACCAACTGCAGGAGTAAAAGATGTTATGGTTGGTGCTGGTTGTAAAATATCAAAACTATACGTTGCCTCTCCACTATTGGTAACCACACGAATTGCCTCTGGAGAATAATCGTATGGTGTTTCGGCATCTATGGTTACTAAAATTACTTCATTTGTTACATAGGTAGGGTTAAAGTAAGTATCATAATCATTAAAGTAAATATGCTCTAAACCAGAAAAACCGTTTCCACGTATGATGTACATATTTTGTCTAATTCCGGCAACTACAGCCGAATCGTTACTAGCAAAACTTACACCTGTGATCTCTGGATTAGAAAAGTCATCGTCATCATCATTACAAGAGGTAAACAGCGTTGTTAGCAAAGCAACTATACATAGTAATGCTAACTTTGTTAGGGTATGTAAAGAATTTATTTTTTTCATTTCTATGCGATTTAAATCATTAATATGTTCAAATTAATTTGGAAAATCATAAGACACAGCATCCTCTAAAAGCAATGGATTAGAAGCAGACTCGTTAGACGGTATTGGATAGACCAAATCTTCTGCTGTAGCTGTGTAATATTGCTCATAATTTTGATCTCCTCTATTTTGATTGCTCAATAGAGTTAACAGTTCATTTTCTGACAACAATCTTTGTAAATCGAACCAATATTCACCTTCAAACGCAAATTCTCTTCTTCTTTCTTGTAAAAGAATCTCATTTGTTAAGGTAGGCAAATCTACTAAGCCTGCACGTGCTCTAACTTGATTAAAATAAGCTAAAGCAGTTGCATCTGTAGTAGAACCAGCACCTGCCATAGAAGCCTCTGCGTAGATTAGCAATACATCTGCATACCTCATTATATAGGTATTGTTAGAGGTCATTCCCCATGTATCGTATTCATCTTGACCACCTACCACATATTTTTTAATTGCAGACCCAGAGGTAGCAGCAGAAATATCATCTGGAACCGTAAATTGTTCTCCATCACTTGTATATAGGTTCTCATATGTATGTCCTGGAATCATTATATTTTCTATTTCTCTATCATCTCCTGTAGGATAAATATCTAAGATATCTTGAGATGGTCCAAAAACATTCCAGTCGCCAATATTACTTAAACCATAACCAGCTGCAGAATTGGCTATATTACTTTGATTTCCGCTACCATAATCTGTAGAAATACACCATTGTATAGAGAAAATAGACTCTTGATTGTTATCGTTTTCAGTTAAAAATAAATCTGCATAATTATCTAATAATTGAAACTCTCCAGAGTTAATTACTTCTGCTGCCATTGTTTTTGCATCTGTATATTTTGCTTCACTTAAATACACTTTGGCCAACATTGCTTTTGCACTTCCGACAGAAACTCTTGCATTGTTTTCAAAATCAGCTCCTCTTACTTTTTCAGGTAATAAAGCAATGGCTTTTTCTAAATCAGTTTCTATTAATGTATAAATATCTTCTTCATGATTTTTATACACTTGTGGACTATAAATATAATCGTTTGCATTTTCTATAATTGGCACTTCTTTCCAGAATCTTACCAAGTAGAAATAGGCAACAGCTCTCATGAAATAAGCTTCTCCTTTAACAGCATTTATAACATCTTGACTTACACTAGCATCAACTTTGTCATCTAAATTATTAATTATCTCGTTAGATTGTGCTACTACTGAATATAAGCTTCCCCAGGTATCATCTAAATTAGAGTTAGATGATGTTACTGAAAACTGAATAAATGGTGTATGAGAATAGTTAAACATATCTCCGGAAGCAACTTCCGTCATTACCCAAAAGGGTGTATTAAACATACCCCACCAGGGTTTAAAGTACAATGGTGTGATTCTAGATTCTACTTGTTCATCTGTATAGTAGAATTCATCGTCTGAATAACTATCTTCTGGTGGACGCTCTAAAAAATCTTCACTACAAGACGATACAAATAGTACGAGCAACAGCGCCAAACTAATTTTATTTATTTTATATGTAAATAGTTTCATTTGTTATTTTATTAAAATTCAATATTTAATCCCATAGTATATGTTCTTGGAGATGGGTAACGACCATTATCTATACCCATTAATAGCGCATTTTGATTGATAGATCCTACTTCAGGGTCGTATCCTTTGTAATCTGTAAACGTGTATAAGTTTTGAACACCTCCGTAGATTCTTAATCTAGACATCTTAATTTTTGATATCAAATTTGTAGGAAAGTTATACCCTAAGGTTACGTTTTGAATTCTTAAATAAGATCCATCTTCTACAAAACGAGAAGAGATTCTGTTGTTATTATGATCTTCTAATTGTGGTCTAGGTAATTGTGCATCAGGATTGTCTACAGACCAAAAGTCTGAAGCTTCTGCTAATTGATTGATGTATAAATTTGAATTTCTAGTACCATATTTTCTTGTTAGGTTCAAAATGTCATTTCCGTAAGAACCTTGTAAAAATACAGATAAGGTTACTCCCTTATATTCAAAGTTATTTGTAAACCCATAGGTAAATTTAGGATGAGGGTTTCCGATATAGGTATAATCATCTTCATTTACAATACCATCACCGCTTACATCTACGTATTTTACATCTCCTATTTCAGGTGTTTCACCAAAATAAGTACCCGCATTGGTTACCTCATCGTCACTTCTTAACAAGCCATCTGCCTGTAAACCATAAAATTGCCCTATTGCCTGTCCTACTACAGAATTGGTTACTGTTATATCGTTATAATTAATATCTCCAATAGTTTGAATTAGATTTAAATCCTTATTCATTTTAGTCAACTCATTTTTATAAGTTGAAAATATTAAGGTAGAATTCCATGAAAAATCATTTGTTGAGGTTCCATAATTCAAAGAAATATCCCATCCTGTATTCTTCATTTCACCAACATTCACTGTAGGGTTACTTAAGCCACCTTCCCAATTACTATTTCCTGTTAGGTATTCTGGTAATGGAATTGTGTATAAGAAATCTTTAGAGACCTTGTTATACCATTCTACAGTAAACTTCAGTTTATTATCTAAAAAGCCCATATCTAAACCAATATTAGTTTGGTGCATAGATTCCCATTTTAAATCTGGATTACCAAGGTTAGATACTAAAAACCCTACTCCCGTATCCGTTGTAAAGGAATACAATGAAGATCCGTAAGCATATCCTCCAATATTCTGGTTTCCAGTTTGTCCATAACCAACTCTAAGTTTTAGATCATCTAAAAATTTCACATTACTCATAAATGATTCATTAGAAACTCTCCAAGAACCAGATATTCCAGGAAAATATCCCCATCTGTTTTCTTTAGAAAATTTTGAAGACCCGTCTGCTCTATAGGTAGCTGTTATACTATATCTATTATTGAAGTCATAAATTAGGCGTCCAAAAAATGATAAAAGAGAAGAGCTTCCTTTATAATCATTAGATGTGGTTTCGTCTGCTACATCAAGTGCATGAATTTCATCACTAACAAATCCATTCCCTTGTGATATGACACCTTGCCAAGCAGATTCTGAAGCCTCTTGCCCTAATAATAAAGTAAAACTATGTTTGCCTACTTTTTTATCGTAAGTAACTAAATTCTTTAAGTTCCAACTATACCAGTTTTGTCTTCTTACGTTGTAAACAGCTTCTTCTGTACTTAAATACTCTGCTTCCGGAGTATATTTATCAAATTCACTAAATTCAGTGTTACCTCCAAACTCAAATCTATATTTAAGCCCTTTAATAATATCTGCTTCTAAGTAGGTGTTTCCGAAGAAATTTTTTCTAACCAATTCAGTATCTACGGCCAGCGCCATAGCTAGTGGGTTGTTAAAATTAATTCCTAAATTATTTTCCTCTTGCGCCTGAAAATCACCATCGCCAGCATAAGCTGCCAAATCAGGAGCAGATAAAATACTGTAGTTAATGATCCCGTTACTACTGGAACCAAAAACCAAGTCCTCATTGGTAACACCAACAGATAAATTAGCACCAACACGCAACCAATCTTTAAGTCGGCTATCAACGTTTGTTTTAAAGGTATAACGTTTTAGTCCTGAACCAATAATAGTTCCTTCTTGCTTTAAATAACTACCCGAAACATAATAAGAGAATAAATCTTTTCTACCAGATAATGAAATTTGATGATTTTGTGTAACTCCGGTTCTGAATAGTTCTTCTTGCCAATTGGTACCTGCTCCTAACAATTCAGGATAAGTAAACTCTACTCGTGGCTCTAAACCATATATTTCTGCTAATGCGTTCTGCTGAGTAGCGTATTGTTGTAAATTCATCACATCCAAAAGCTTACTCTGAGTTTGGTAAGTTAAATAAGAATCGTAGGTAATTTTACCAGTACCTTTTTTTCCAGATTTTGTAGTAACAATAACAACACCATTAGCACCACGAGAACCATAAATAGCAGTAGCTGAAGCATCCTTTAATACTACAACGCTTTCGATATCATTCGGATTTAAGGCTGTTAAGGGGTTAGTAGTAGTCTCTCCTTCACTTGTAAAATCAGATCCAGCAATAGGTCTTCCACTCGTAGCAGTATTTCTTGCATCTCCCGAAATAGGGATCCCATCTATAACATATAAAGGTTCATTACTTCCTGTTAGTGAAGTAGCACCACGGATACGAACCGAAACAGCTGCTCCAGGTTTCCCTGAATCTGAAGTTACCGACACCCCAGCAGCCTGTCCTTGAAGCATTTGGTCTACCGTAACTTTTGGTTGCTCTTTGGTATTTTCTAAATCTACTACAGCAACAGCACTATTGATTTGTTCTTTTTTCTGGGCACCATAACCAATAATAACCACTTCATCTAGTTTTTCAACGTTTTCTTTTAAAACGATGTCTATTTTAGTTTGTTCGCCAATTGTCACCTCATGTGTAGTAAAGCCAATAAAACTAAAAACCAAGGTGGCACCTTTGGTAACGGTAATGGTATAATTACCATCAAAATCTGTTGTAACACCATTTTTGGTACCTTTTTCTAAAACAGTTACTCCCGGCAATGTAACATTTGCCTCATCAGTAACTACACCGCTTATCTCTATCTGAGCGAATGCAGTTGTACTAAAAAGAATAAGAGACATATACAATAACGTATAGTGCCAACTTATTTTGTTCTTTCCTAAAATAATTTCCATCATTTTATTTTACAGTTTACATAGTTGTTTGTTAATTGTTTAAATTACAACATAAAAAATATTGATTACTAAATATATTATGTCATTTTTTATCAAAACCAAAATTATTGCATAAACCGCCTTGTCAGTAGTATTATTTTGTCATTTATTAATTCAATTTTCTCTATGACCATCTTTTTTTTGAAGAAAACCAAAATTTATGACCATTGTTTTTAAAAAAGTAATTAGAATTAAATAGTATTTAATATACTTTTCACATTAAAAACCTTATAAATGTGAAAATAACATTTATAAATTATAATCTATACTTTTTTTGACATTTTCATATTATTAAATGCCATTTTAAATCAACTACATAATATAAAGGAAGTGTAAATTTGTATTTATTAGCATAAATTTATTAAAATGAAATCCATTAACACCATTATTTTGTTGCTTTTAGTAACGACTTTTCATACAACAATAACATTTTCTCAAAAATCAACACCAGAACGTTCAACTGATACTTTTTTTACTACTCTAGGCAGAAGTATACACAAAAATGGAAAAATTACACTAATAGGCTCTGGTTCTTCTACAACGTTTACTACAAAAAGTAAGAAAGCTACACTGCATCTGTCTACAGACGGGTTTACTCCTTATAATTTCATTGTAGTAGAAGTAAACGGCAACCCCATAAAAAGATATAAACTATTAGCAAATCAAGATAACAAGATTCGTTTAACCTTTACAAAAAAGCTAAATAAAGTAGCCATTTACAAGGCAACCGAAGCTTGTATGGGTGATGTATATATTACTAATGTAGAAACTAAGGAATTTGTGCTTCAAGAAACGAAAGCTCCTGATTATAAAATTGAGTTTATAGGAAACTCTATAACATGTGGTATGGGGGCTGATGATACAGAAATAGCTTGTGGTTCTGAAAATTGGTACGACCAGCACAATGCATACTATGCGTACGGACCTGTACTTAGTAGAAAGTTAAATGCTAACTTTTTATTGAGTTCTGTTTCTGGTATTGGAATGTACAGAAATTGGAACGATGAAAACAAAGAAGAACCTATTATGCCGCAAGTTTACGACAATCTATACCTTAATTATCATAAAAATGCTCCTTACAAATATAATTTTAATCCTGACTTAATAAGTATTTGTTTAGGTACTAACGACTTATCTGACGGGGACGGAGTTAAAGAACGTTTGCCTTTTAATAAAGAAAAATATACGAGTAACTACATAAAGTTTGTAGCTAATTTATATGAGCATTATCCAGGAGTTAAAATTGTTTTATTAAATAGTCCTATGGTTTCAGGTGAGAAAAACGATGTCTTTGTTTCGTGTCTTGAAAAAGTAAAAGCTCACTTTGAAAATAAAGATGAAAAGATATACATGGTACTTATGGAGGGAATTAATCCTAAAGGTTGTTCATATCACCCAGCTATAGAAGATCATCAGCAAATTGCGGATCAGTTATATCCTGAATTCAAAAAAATACTTTCAAAATAAAAAAACAAACTTCCATGTTCACAAAAACAATTAGCTTACTTTGTTTACTACTCTTACCTCTAATATCTGTAAAAGCAGCTATAAAACTACCTGCTGTATTTTCAGACCATATGGTATTGCAACAAAATACCAATGTAAAATTTTGGGGTTGGGCAGATCCTAATGAAGAAGTTATTATTTCACCATCTTGGACAACAAAGAGCTACACCACTACCGGAAATAATTTAGCAGAATGGAATACAGAAATAGCGACTCCTAAAGCCGGCGGTCCTTATTCAATTACATTTAAAGGATATAATTATATAGAAATCAAAGATGTTTATATAGGAGAGGTCTGGTTTTGTTCTGGTCAGTCTAATATGGAAATGTCTGCTTCTTGGGGGATTGAAAATGGTGAAGAGGAAATACAAAAATCGCAATACCCAGAAATTCGCTTTTTTAAAGTTCCAAAACTCAGTGCCGATTCACCACAAAACAATCTCCCTGCGAATTGGGATGTATGTACCCCAGAAAGTATGAAATACAATAGTGCTCTTTCATATTATTTTGCCAGAAAACTACAAGACTCTTTAAACGTTCCAATCGGTCTTATGGTTTCGGCATGGGGAGGTACTCCAGCAGAGATTTGGATACCCTCTAAAGTAATTCAGGAAGATGCCCTTTTAACATCAGAAGCTAACAGATTACAACCCAATGAATGGGGACCTATACAACCTGGAAAAGCATTTAATGCTATGGTAGCACCACTAACACAGTACCATATCGCTGGTTTTCTATGGTATCAAGGAGAAAGTAATGTAGGGTCTACAAACTATGACCTTATTCTTACGGCTTTGATTAACTCTTGGAGAGAACTTTGGAAATCTGAAAATCTTCCTTTTTACTTTGTGCAAATTGCGCCTTACAACTATGAAGGAAGTACCGACGCAGGAGCTAAGATAAGAGACGCCCAACGCAAAGTTGCCCACGATGTTGCAAATACTGCCATGGTTGTTACTAGTGATATTTCAACAACCGATGACATCCATCCTAAAAACAAAAAATCTGTTGGAGAACGGTTGGCTAACATTGCCTTAAAAAACACTTATAAAACATACGATGGTGTTATTGCCGGCCCCACATTCAAAAAAATTGAAGTAGAAAAAAATAAAATCATCGTTCACTTTACCAACAACGAAGGATTATACTTTTCTAACAAGGATAATCAATTTGAAATAGCTGGAGAAGATGGTGTTTTTCACACTGCAAAAGCAACCATAAAAAACAATACCATTTATCTAAAATCAAAACAAGTTAAAAACCCCGTAAATGTGAGATTTGCATGGGGTAATACAATACAATCTAACTTATTCAACAACGCAAAATTACCAGCATCATCATTTATAGCACACTAAACAAGTATGAATAAATTTTTCTCCCTTTCTTTAATCCTTTTTATATTAACAATAACTATTAATTGTACGGCACAACAAAAACAAATCATGAGCAAAGACACTAAAAAAACAATAGAAGAAAAAGTAGATTCGCTACTTAATATTATGACCTTGGAAGAAAAAATTGGTCAAATGAATCAATACAACGGATTTTGGGATGTAACAGGCCCTTCTCCAAAAAGTGGTAACGAAGCTAAAAAATACGAAGATATTAAAAAGGGATTGGTAGGTTCTATGCTTACCGTTCGTGGAGTTGATCAGGTTCGCAGCGTACAAAAAATTGCTGTTGAAGATACGCGTCTTGGTATTCCTCTTATTATTGGTTTTGATGTAATTCATGGATATAAAACGTTAAGTCCTATTCCACTTGCCGAAGCTGCAAGTTGGGATTTAGAAGCTATTGAAAAATCTGCTAGTGTTGCTGCTTCTGAGGCGGCAGCTTCTGGTATCAACTGGACTTTTGGTCCAAATGTAGATGTTTCTCGTGACCCTAGATGGGGACGTGTAATGGAAGGTGCCGGGGAAGACCCGTTTTTAGGTAGTAAAATTACCACAGCCAGGGTTAAAGGATTTCAGGGAGATGACCTATCTCAGGTAAATACCATTGCTGCCTGTGCTAAACACTTTGCAGGTTATGGTTTTTCTGAAGCCGGAAAAGAATATAATACCGTTTCTATAGACCGTAGTACCCTTTACAATGTAGTGCTACCGCCTTTTAAAGCTGCTGTAGACGCTGATGTTAAAACCTTAATGAACTCTTTTAACGAGTTAGATGGGATTCCAGCAACTGGAAATAAATTTCTTCAAAGAGATATTTTAAAAGACAAATGGGGCTTTAATGGTTTTGTTATTTCAGACTGGGCATCTATTAAAGAAATGATTAGTTGGGGACATGCAAAAGATTTAAATCAGGCAGCAGAACTAGCCGTAGAAGCTGGTTGTGATATGGATATGGAATCGTATGCGTATGTAGATGAGCTAGCTAAACTGGTAAAAAAAGGCAAGGTAGATGAAAAATTAATTGACGATGCTGCACGTAGAATTCTTACCGTTAAATATGAACTAGGTTTATTTGACGATCCTTATAAATATTGTAACGAAGCATTAGAAAAAGCAGTTATAGGTAGTGATGAAAATAGAGCTGCTGTTCTTGACATGGCTAAAAAATCAATCGTATTACTTAAAAACGAAAACCAACTATTACCACTTCCTAAAGAAGGTAAAAAAATAACCGTTATTGGAGGTTTAGCAAATGACGATAACAGTATACTTGGTAGCTGGAGAATTGCATCAGACGATCATTCAGGAGTTTCCATTTTAGAAGGACTACAAAAATATACAGGGAATCAATTAACCTTTAAAAAAGGTGCCGATGTAACCGTAGGAAAAACTGCGTTCACAGAAGAATTAACCATTAATACTACCGATACTTCTGAAATTAAAGACGCTGTACTAGCCGCTAAAGATGCCGATATAGTTGTTATGGTCTTAGGAGAACACGGATTCCAAACAGGAGAAGCAAGAAGTAGAACAGAACTGGACTTACCAGGAGTACAACAAGAGCTTTTAGAAGCCGTATATGAGGTAAATAAAAATATTGTTTTAGTATTAACCAACGGAAGACCATTAACCATTAACTGGGCTAGCGAAAACATACCAGCCATTGTAGAAGCATGGCAATTAGGTACAGAAACCGGTAATGCAGTAGCGCAAGTACTTTACGGTGATTATAACCCAAGTGGAAAATTACCAATGACCTTCCCTAGAAATATAGGTCAAATTCCTATTTACTATAACCACAAACAAACGGGTCGTCCGGTAAATGCAGATAACAATGTATTCTGGTCTCATTATAGTGATGTAGCAAGTACACCTTTATATCCATTTGGATACGGTTTAAGTTATACCACTTTTGAATACAGCAACTTAAATGTTAGTAAAACTAATTTTAATGTAGAAGATACCATTGAGGTTACATTTAATCTTAAGAACACTGGTAACTATGCTGGTAAAGAAGTAGCACAGCTATATATTAGAGATCTATTTGCATCAGTTACGCGCCCAGTAAAGGAATTAAAAGGTTTTGAACTAGTTTCTCTTAACGCCGGTGAAACTAAAAAAATAACACTAAAGCTTACCAAAGAAGAACTTGGTTTTTATGACAACAATGGTGATTTTGTTATTGAACCAGGAGATTTTAAACTATTTGTTGGAGGAAGTTCTGAAACTAGTTTAGAAACAGAAATTACACTTAACTAATTTAAAACATGACATTCATGAGGAATGTAAAAAATATGCTTACTAAAACTTATTGCCTAATGTTGGCAATAAGTTTTGTTGCTTGTACTACCCCCGAAAGGAAATTCAGAACTAAACTGAAACTAAGTGGTGAGTGGGAATTTGCTCTGGATACTGCCAATATCGGTATAAAAGAAAAATGGTTTGCCAATTCATTTTCTGAAAATGTTTCGTTACCCGGAACAACTGATACCAATAAGAAAGGATTCGTAAATACAGATACTACTACCCTACACCTTAATCGCCCCTATACCTACGAAGGAGCTGCCTGGTATAGAAAAAAAATATTGATACCAGAAGATTTTAATGGTAAGCATGTAGAACTATTTTTAGAGCGTACCAAAACAACTCAAGTTTGGTTTGACTCTACATTCATTGGTAGTTCTAAGTTATTACAAACCCCTCATATTTTTGATCTAAGTAATCTTATTACTCCCGGAGAGCATTATATCACCGTGATGGTAGATAACAATTTAAAACTTACCCCATATGGTAATGTTCATATCTACAGTGATGATACACAAACCAATTGGAATGGTATTATTGGGGATATGTATCTTGAAGCATCTCCTAAATTACATATTACCAACCTTCAAGTATACCCTGATATTACCAAAAAAGCTGTTGATATTAAATTTGGGCTTGCTAATAATCTTACTATTAAAAAACAAAATATTAAAATTGAACTTATTGTTAAGG
Organism: Pustulibacterium marinum; assembly: GCF_900116665.1. Classification (GTDB taxonomy): domain Bacteria; phylum Bacteroidota; class Bacteroidia; order Flavobacteriales; family Flavobacteriaceae; genus Pustulibacterium; species Pustulibacterium marinum. The sequence goes on from NZ_FPBK01000004.1 coordinate 238,079, forward strand.
AAACTTTTAAAGGCAATGTAAAAAGATTACCCGTTAAAACCATAGATACAACCTACTCTCCAACCTTAGAATTATCATACACCATTGGGGATTATTGTAAATTATGGAGTGAATTTAGTCAACCTTTGTATGAATTAGAAGTTGTTATTTCAAACGAAAAAATCAAGGATGCCCAAAAAGTAACTTTTGGTATGCGCAACTTTGATACTAACGGAACCAAATTTACAATTAACGGTACCACTACATTTTTACGTGGTAAACACGAAGCCGGTGTATTTCCAATTACAGGTTACACCCCTACCGATGTTGAAGAATGGAAACGTGTGTATCAGATAGCCAAAACATACGGAATTAATCATTACAGATTCCATACGTATTGTCCACCGGAAGCTGCTTTTACTGCAGCAGATGAAGAAGGCATTTATTTACAAATAGAACTTCCTTTTTGGGGTGGTATGGATGCAGATTCAATAGCAGCTATGCAATTAGAAGAAGGCTATGCCATGCTAGATGCGTATGCTAATCACCCATCGTGTGTAATGATTTCTCCCGGTAATGAAATATGGAGTGGACATGATAGCGTTGAAAAAAATATGGTTACGCTTAAAGCTTACGATAACAGACCACTTTACACCATGGGATCTAATAACAATATTGGTTATGTAGAACCAAGAAGTTATGTAGACTATTTCGTAGGGTCTCGTACTCCATCAGACGGAGATACTATTAAAACACATACACGATTAACACATGCGTATGCAGATAGCAATGAAGGAGGTATGCTAAATACCCTTGAACCTTCTACTAAAATAAATTTTGACTATCCTGTTTCACAACTTAATATGCCAATTATAAGCCATGAAATTGGTCAATACCAAATATATCCTAACTATAGCGAAATTGAAAAATATACAGGTGTTTTAAAAGCCTGGAATCTTGATAAATTCCGTCAAAGTTTAGAGAAATCAGGCATGGCCGATATGGATAGTATTTTTCAAAAGGCTTCTGGAGCTTGGTCAGCAATTTGTTACAAGGCAGAAATGGAAGCTGCCCTAAGAACAAAAGGATTAGGTGGTTTTCAATTGCTAGACCTTCAGGATTTTCCCGGACAAGGTACGGCTCTTGTAGGCGTATTAGATGCCTTTATGGACTCTAAAAATGTAGTTACCCCTGAAACATGGAAACAATCTTGCAATGATGTGGTACTACTAGCTGAATTTGATAAATTCTGCTATACCAATGAAGAAAGTTTTCAGTCATCAATTGTTTTATCTAATTATTCACAAGAGACTGTAAAAAACACTGCTATTAAATGGATTCTTAGAGATAAAAACAAGCAAGTGATTAAAGAAGGGTTATTACCTGAAAGTACTTTTTCACAAGGAACATTAACAACTGCCGGAAACATAACTATTAATTTGGCAGATGTGGTAACACCATCAGAATTAACCTTAGTACTTAAATTGGAAGGTACCCACTATACCAATAAATATCCATTATGGGTATATCCAACTAACAACCCAATTAATTCAAATAATATTTTAGTAACGGAGACACTCAACAAAACTACTTTAGAAAAACTTGAAAATGGTAGTACAGTATTGTTGTTCCCTACATCAGAAATGGTAAAAGAAAACAGTTTCGCCGGTCATTTCCCTCCAGAGTTTTGGAATTATGGCATGTTTAAATCTATTAGTGAAAATGTAAATAAACCAATATCTCCTGGAACTTTAGGTCTTTTAATGGATCCTAAACATCCTTTATTTGATCTGTTTCCTACTGAATTTTATACAAATTGGCAATGGTTTTCTATCATCAAAGAAAGTAATTCATTAATTTTAGATACCCTACCAAAAGATTATAAACCAATTATTCAAGTAATTGATAACCTAGAAAGAAACCACAAGCTAGGTATGATTTTTGAATTTAAATTTGGAAAAGGAAAGTTACTTGTGTGTACCTCTCAACTTGAAAATATTTCAGAGGAACATCCGGAAGCTAAACAACTTTATAATGCTATAATCACGTATATGCAGTCAGCCGATTTTAATCCGGCTACAAGCATAAATGAAGAAGAATTAAAACAATTATTCCATTAAAAGAATCATATGAACTCTCATTTTTCAACATACTTTAAACTACAAATAGTACTTTGTTTTAATACCTTTTTTATGGCTAATAGTGTACTAGCTCAATCAAACCTAATGATGTGGTATGATAAACCTGCCTCCTATTTTGAGGAAACACTAGTGCTAGGAAATGGAAAAATGGGAGCTACAGTTTTTGGTGGTGTTCAAACAGATCAGATTTATTTAAACGATGCTACATTATGGTCTGGAGAGCCTATCAATGCTGCAAATAATCCGGAAGCTAAAAGCTACATTCCTATAATTAGAGAAGCCTTAGCGAATGAAAATTATAAAGCAGCCGATTCTTTAATGCGATTTGTTCAAGGTGCATTTTCAGAATCATATGCCCCACTGGGTACATTAAAAATCAATTATGAGAATCAATCTGAATATAAAGATTACTATCGTGATCTAAATTTAGCAGAAGCTATTTCAACGGTTAAATACAACAGTAGTGGTACCGACTTTCAAAGAGCATATTTTGTTTCTCACCCTGATCAGATAATGGCTATAAAGCTTACTGCAAATAAAAAGAAACGTATTAATTGTAGTATTAATTTTGAAAGTCAACTGAAGTATGATATTACTTCTAAAGGCCAAATACTTCAAGTAAATGGTTATGCTCCTTATCATGCAGAACCAAGTTATAGAGGAGATATGCCTGATGCTATTTTATTTGATAAAGATAGAGGAACTAGATTCACCACATTATTACAAGCAAAAAATAAGGATGGAAAGGTAACAGTAGATAATGGAAGTATTCATATTAAAAATTGTTCTGAAGCTATTATTTATGTAGCCATTGCAACCAGTTTTAATGGTTTTGATAAAAATCCGGCAACAGAAGGCATTGATAACAAAGCAATTGCTAAGAACAACTTAGAGAAAGCTTTTCAATTATCTTATAACTCTTTAAGAGAAAGACATTTAAAAGATTACAGCAGCTTATTTAATAGAGTTACATTACAATTAGGAAATGACGAAACTCCTAATTTACCAACAGATAAAAGATTACTAAACTATTATGACGGTGCCGATGATAAAAACTTGGAATCTTTATACTTTCAATTTGGAAGATACCTTTCTATTGCATCATCAAGGACAAAAGAAGTTCCTGCCAATTTACAGGGAATTTGGAATCCGTACATGCGTCCGCCATGGAGTAGTAATTACACCCTAAATATTAATGCTGAAGAAAACTATTGGCTAGCTGAGACCGGGAATTTATCCGAATTACATACTCCTTTACTAGGTTTTATTAAAAACCTTGCTAAAACAGGTGAAATTACTGCTAACACATATTATGGGGTTAATGGTTGGACAACCGCTCATAATTCTGATATCTGGGCTACAACAAATCCTGTTGGTGACTTCGGCCAAGGAGACCCTAACTGGGCTAACTGGAGTGCTGGTGGTGCTTGGTTAGCTACCCATTTATGGGAACATTATGATTTTACCAGAGATACCACCTATTTAAAGGAAGATGCCTTTCCTATTCTTAAAGGGGCAGTTACCTTTTGTTTGGAATATATGATTAAAGATAAGAATGGAAAGTGGGTAACCTCTCCTGCCAATTCTCCGGAGGCCAAGTACATTACACCCGATGGATACGTGGGGGCTACTTTATATGGAGGTACTGCAGATTTAGCTATGATTCGTGAGCTTTTTATTGACTATATAAAGGCTTCTGAAACCTTAGGTATAAAAGATTCATATTTAGAGCAAGTAAAATCAGTTTATACCGATCTACATCCTTATCAAATAGGAAAGAAAGGTAATTTACAAGAATGGTATTATGATTGGGAAGATGAAGCCCCACATCACCGACACCAATCACATCTTTTCGGATTGTATCCGGGTAACCATATTTCTCCTTTAACAACACCGGATTTAGCTGAGGCTTGTAAAAAGACATTAGAAATAAAAGGAGATGAAACCACAGGATGGTCTAAAGGGTGGCGTATTAATCTTTGGGCGCGTTTAAGAGACGGTAATCATGCCTACAAAATGTATCGCGAATTATTGAAATATGTAGATCCTGATAATTTTGATGGTACACATGGTGGACACGGTGGTACCTACCCTAATTTATTTGATGCTCACCCTCCTTTCCAGATTGATGGCAACTTCGGTGGTGCTGCAGCTGTTATAGAAATGCTTTTACAATCTACAAGCGACAAAATATATCTGTTACCAGCACTACCAGATGCTTGGAATGAAGGAAGTGTTTCCGGAATTTGTGCTAGAGGTGGTTTTGAAATTTCATTTAAATGGAAAAATAAAAAAGTATATGACTTTACTATCTCATCTAATGTTGGTGGCACAGCAACTATTGTTTACAAGAACAAAACTTATCATATTTCTATACAAAAAGGAGCTACTCAACAAATAGAACTCTAGAAAACACCAATCCTGTGATGGTTTTTAAATCCCTAATTTGAGTAGTATTATGTAATTTACCTGTTTTACTAAAATTGAGGTTATTACCATAAAACAACTGAAAAATTCAGCGAAAAGATATAAAACAAGAAAGGCTTTCCGAAATGGAAAGCCTTTGTCTTGTGATCGCGCTATGATAGAGCGGGTACCATCTTTCTTTTGGTAGTTCGATTTCAGCTTTATTTTATAGGTTAACTTCTCAATCATTTTCATTGAGTAGTGTAGTGAGTAGTAATTTGCAAAATTTGCTTCTCTGTTGTACAAGTATTCCATAGCGATTTCAGTTTGAAAAGTGTATAAACAACAGAAGACGAGCTAGTTAAGGTTATTAAACCTAAACTAAACTCGTCTTCTTTATAAGCAATAGTGATCGCGACAGGATTACTATATGTATTTTTAATTAGCTGCTAACTAAATATTTACAACATCAAAACAGTAAATGATTGATGCATTGCATATTATAACAATCGATATTTATGTAAAGGTATATATTTCAAATAAAAATAAAAGCAAATTATGTTAAAATAAATTGAAATCGAGTAACTCTTTATCTCTCCAACTTTAAAGTCAAAAATGAATTTAAGTTTATCAATTGCATGATATATCATACTATCATATGATAGTATCAAATAATTATCTATTAAAATAAATAGGATAATACTTACCATTACTTACTATATTAAACTTTACACAGCTACCTTGTAATTCATCTAATTGTTTAAATTCTCGCTTTAAGTCTATAAATTAATAAACCATACTTATATGATATAGGGGGGTTCCCTGAAATTTTCACCATTGGGAAACTTAGAAAATTATATGAGTTACCGTTGAGCAATAAACGGTTTACAGATATTTAAAAAAACGGTCTCTAAAAAAAACTCCTAAAGTACTTGCTAAAGAATTAAAGCTGTCGAAATAACAACTAATCCAACGCATAGTTTATGATGAATACAAAAATTATTCTCCTTTATAGAAGTATTAGAATATACTTATCTTTGAAGCCTAATGAAGTATTGGATCCTCTATATGGCTATGCTTACCTTGTTCGCTGCAACTGTTCCGTGTTGTGGCTTTATAGATCATTGCAGTGAGGATGTCGCACAAAGTAGTGACTCCCATCAGGAGGAACATAATACCTGTAATAACTGTTCTCCCTTTTTTGCTTGTGGCAGCTGTTCGGGCTGTATACTTCCTCCGCAAACGGTGGCACAAGAAATGACCATACCATTAGCTACTGAAAAAAAAGAAATCATCCATTTCAAAACCATTACTCCTTTTCGCATTTTAAAGTGCTTGTGGAAACCTCCACGCCTGGACAGCTAACTATTCCTAGGTTTACTAAATTTTTTTCACTTTAAAATTGATTCACATGAAATTATTTTATGGGATGCTCTTGCTATGTTTTTATAGTCAGGTATCCTTTGCGCAACATACCTTACAAGTAACTGTAAAAGATCAAAACACAAAAGAACCACTGATCGGAGTTTCGGTTTTGTTTCCTGAACTACAATTAGGTACGGCTACCGATGACAAGGGTATCGCAACCCTTACCAATATCCCGGAGGGAACCTATACCCTACACATTCAATATTTAGGGTACAAAACCCAACGCTTGCAACAAGTGATTCCAACATCACAAACAACACCTTTGACCATTTATCTACAAGAAAATGAAGAAGAAATGAAAGAAGTGATTGTAACCTCTACCCGTAGCAGCCGCACCATTGAAGACATCCCAACACGGGTGGAAGTGATTGCCGGGGAAGAGCTGGCTGAAAAAGGCAATATGAAACCCGGAGATATCCGTATGCTCCTCAATGAAAGTACCGGTATCCAAACGCAGCAAACTTCGGCGACAAGCTACAATTCCAGTATTCGTATTCAAGGACTCGATGGTAAATACACTCAACTACTCAGAGATGGACTTCCCCTCTATTCCGGGTATTCCGGAGGCCTGAGTCTGATGCAAATAGCACCACTGGATTTGCAACAAGTAGAAGTAATCAAAGGATCTTCTTCTACCCTATACGGCGGTGGTGCCATTGCAGGATTGGTCAACTTAATCTCTAAAAAACCGGAAGACGAGCGCCGTTTGGATTTTATGGCCAACGGAACCTCTGCCTTAGGATTGGACCTTAGTGGATTCTACAGTGAAAAATACGGCTCTATAGGGACTACGGTATTTGCTTCCTATAACAAAGGAACTGCCTATGATCCGGCAGATATTGGCCTGACCGCCATTCCTAAATTCGATCGGTTTACTTTAAACCCGAAAATCTTCGTGTACCTAAACAAACTAGCATTCAATGCAGGTGTCAACTATGTAACCGAAGACCGATTGGGCGGAAACATCGATTATATTCAGAAAGATACACCTAGCGGTTATTTTGAACAAAATAAAACCGATCGGATTTCAACTCAGTTTCAGGCGGTTTATACGCTTCAAGAAAACCAACAAATGACACTCAAAAACAGTGTGAGTTTCTTTGACCGAAGCATTACTATTCCGGACTACGAGTTCTCAGGAAAACAAGTATCTTCATTTTCAGAAATCAATTTAAGCACCTATTCTGAAGCTACCGAATGGATTGTAGGAGCTAATCTCTGGACAGAACATTTGAAGCAAACACAAAATACCTCCGGAGAAAACCTTGGCTATTCCAATAGTACTGTTGGTGCCTTTATTCAAAATACTTGGAAAATGGCCGAACCCTTGACACTGGAAACCGGACTCCGCACGGATTATCAATCGGATTACGGATGGTTTGTCTTACCCAAATTTTCATTGTTATATGAACCTACCCATAGGCTAACATTACGTTTGGGAGGTGGTTTGGGCTATAAGACCCCTACGGTATTTACCGAAGATGCGGAGAAACTACAATTTCAAAACATCCTCCCGATAGATACAAACCACACCAAAGCCGAAGAGTCACTGGGAACCAGTCTGGATATTAATTACAATTGGCCTATTTCAGAGACCATTGGTCTCAGTACAAATGTGCTATTTTTCTACACCCGTATCAATGATCCCTTATTATTACAGGCTACGGGTAGCAACCAATACCAGTTTGAGCAACCTGAAGGATATATGCAAACCCGAGGTATGGAAGCCAATATGAAATGGAGTTACCGAGATTTTAAACTTTTCATAGGCTATACTTATGCCAATGTAGACCAACATTACAACGGTGAAAACACCACCTATCCCTTAGTTTCCAAACATCGACTGAACAATGTCTTGATGTATGAAAAAGAAGATAATTTTTGGATAGGATTGGAAGGCTACTATTACAGTCCACAACAACTCAATGATGGTACCACCGGAAAAGCGTATTGGATTGCCGGAGTAATGTCTGAAAAGAAAATTGGCGAACATTTCTCGGTATTTCTCAATTTTGAGAACCTACTCGACACCCGACAAACCCGATTTGATACGATTTATACCGGAAACCTCAACGATCCGCAGTTTCGGGATATCTATGCTCCCGTAGATGGATTTGTTATCAACGGAGGATTTAAACTCACTTTATAAACTAAAAAAATAGCGCACAGCACCTTACTGTGCACTATTTTTTATCCTTGTGATCTCAAAAAAAGAGGTTGATATCATATTTTATTAAAATATTGAATATCAATCTCTTAATCCTTTAAGTAATATCAAAAAAAATTACTTTGTCGGGGTGGCAGAACAAGACCCACCCCATATATCATTGAATATCAATATTTTAAACCCTTAAAAAAGTCAGGTAACCGTATAGGTAACGACCGTTAATTTGACCGTATATTTTGGGAAAAATAGACAAAAAAATCTCTTAATTTCAACACTTCATCTACTTTAACATTTTAATTATGACAGTTTACTACAGTTTGAAATATTAGATTACTTTTTCCATTACAAATTCTAACTTACCATTTTTTGGGCAGGTTCTAATCGTAGATTTTTTTAAACGAACTTATACTTAGTCAACCTTTTATCACCAGATTTAAGTAAAACACCATTAGTCCCAGTATCTTTAAATCTCTACTTGCTGTAGCTAAGGAGATATCTTTGTTATAACGCAGGTAGTCTTAGCGCGAAAACTCAGCATCCCCTATATACGCTTTAATGAGACTTATACTTTTTAAAACAATTCTATACCTGCATTTAAAAAAGAAAAATAGTAAGCTGCTACAACAGCGATAACAAATATTAATACCATAACAAACAGACCAATAACTTTATCTTTCACTGTTATAACATTTTTAACCATACGTTTATTCCTTTCTATTTTTCTTCTATTTCTTCTATTCTCACTCATTGCTATTCTTCTTAATATTACACATATCAAGGAATGCCATAATTGTATTCACAAAGGAAAGTTTTATACTTAGTGATAAAAACTGCAATTCTATTGTAAGCCAAGTAATAAGGTATATTATTGATGAATCAATACTCTGAGATAATTTTTAAGATTTTAAATTGATGGCTATTATATCATTAATTTATGGTGATTGTGTCCAATTTTACCATAAGCTGAATTATAACCAGAATGATCTATTTCACCATAACTAATTTTCCCTTGTTAATCGAAATGATTTTTGTAGTTACGATGTCTATGATTTTTTAAATTTATTTAAACATACTATCTGCATACTTACCCCGTAAACAAATACTTTTAATTACCAAAAACAGTTTCGATTTATACACTATGGTTTCATATTTTTGTTCTTTTGACCATTTTCAGGATGATTATATTTTAAAAACCTAATTTATTTTATATCTAGGGATTTAATAACTAAATCGACTTTAGCTCTATTAATCAAATCAATTTCTCTTCTGCAATAATCTTATAATTGACACGGGAAGGAATTAGCACTGACAATCAACTATTTTCCTTCCCGTGACAAGACTTCATGAAAATAACACCTTCATAAGACTACTACCTTTCAGTTAACTAATTAACAAGAAAGATTCCTAATACTAGGAAAAGGGTTCTCTAATTAATAACCCTTTTTACCTTTCCACACTTCGACATTTTACTGCCATAATATGGATTCCTTACTTGGTCACTACTACTCAACCAAGAGCTACCTCCATTATACATTGGGCAAAACTGCTCATACAAAGCGCTTGTTGTACCTGTAATGGATTCCATATCCATTATATTCTTACTTAAAGCTTTAAAATGCTCTCTTTGATGATCTATTTCACTTTTTGAAATATGTTCTGCGTGTTCCTTGGCATCCTCAATAATGTCTCGCAATTCTTTTTGTTCTTCTGATGTATAACTAGACTCATCAAATTCTTTTAATGAAGCAGCCAATTTAGCACCTTCAATCGCAGCCTTTTTGGTATCATCTGCTACTAAGGCATCTTTTAAGCTCAAATAATCATTTAATATAGCCTCTGCCTTTGCATCACTCTTCATATTCATCGCTTTACTATGATCCATTTTCATGGTTGCGTGATTGTGGTTCATTTTTTTCTTTTCCTGTGCATTGGTAAAAGAAACTACTAACAATAGCATTGCTGCTATACTCATTTTAAAATTTTTCATTTTATCTTTTTTTAATTATAAACTGTCTTTTAAATTTTCCATATACTTAACAACCTTCTGGGTTTCTTCTTCAGAAAAAGTGGCCTTCTTATGAATTAAAGTATAGGAAGCCATAGGCATCTCACCACTTTCAATCTGTTTAATGATTGACCTTAGCTTGCTTGCTTTTCTTCGACTGGAAAGAGAATCCCATTCATTGAAGTTCAACTCTGCTTTCCCTTCTTTGATATGCCCTTCTAAAAACCAAGCTATGGGCTGCACTTTATTGTACCAAGGATATTGTGTGTTATTACTGTGGCAATCATAACAAGAGATCTGCAATTTGTTCTTGATATCACTTGGAACATCATTAACCAACATAAAATCTGTTGGTGGCACAATATCGCTTTTGTTGCGTTCTGTGGGCATAAACTGTATGCCCACGAATACTACCACTAAAATCAATGCTATGATTTTTACGATTTTCATTTAGTTGATTTCCTTTTGTACCTTTCCACAGGTTAACATTTTACCGCCGTAGTAAGGGTTTTTAATATCCTTGCTCATACTTAACCAGGTACTGCCGCCATCGTACATTGGGCAGAATTGTTCATAGAGTGTCGTTTTAGTTCCTGTAATGGCCACCATATCCGTTATATCCTTGCTCAAGGTTTTAAAATGTTCACGTTGATGGTCCATTTCACTTTCGCTAATATGCTCTGCATGCTCAACTGCGTCCTCTACAATTTCCTTTAGTTCTGATTTTTCTGCTTCCGTATATTTAGAAATATCCAAACTTCCTAAACTTGTGGCCAAAACGGCTCCTAAATTTTTCGCTTTTGCGTTGTCATCTGCTACCAAAGCGTCTTTAAGATTGAAATAATCATTTAATACGGCTTGTGAGGTACCATTTCCATTCATTGCCATCTCCTTTTTTTCACCGTCGTGGTGTCCATCACTATTATCGTGATTCATTTTTGAATGGTCTTCATCCATATTCGTTTCTGAATGATGGTCTGTTGAATTGTTTTTCTCATTTTTTGCATCTTTACAAGATACTGCGGTCAGGGTTACAAATGTTATTGCAACCACTCCTAATACTAATTTTAATTTGCTCATTTTGTTTTTGATTTAATTATTATTAATTCATCTTTTTGGTTAAAATCTTGCTATAAGTCCACCACCCCAGCCGTATCGGTTATTGTAGTTTGCTTGAATTGAAAAATTTCTAGAGAGGATGTAAGAAGCACCTACCAGCCACTGAGTTTCACCCTCATAGGATTTATCACCCAGGTTGTTCACCCATCCAAAATCGGCTCTGTATTCATATTCACCTTCCAGAAAAATTCTAGGAAAAATCAAGAACTCTCTGTCCAAACGTATTCTTGGGCGAAGCTGATGGTCCATACTCACATCTACATTGAACCTATATGGCGTAAAATATTTAACACCAACCAATCCTACAGTATTAAATGTATCATAAGAATTTGGTGTTGATGTTTCGGTATTAATACCTACGTAGAGACGTACCCAATCATTGAGATACCTATTATAATTTACTTCGGCTTCAAGGTTTTGGTCGTAATCGAACTCTGTTCTCAAACCAAATTCATTACGAATGTTGCTCGACATTAAAAAAAGTTCATTAAAGTTTGAACCTAAACGTGCTGCCCCCCAATAATAATAATGGTCCGTCTCGTCGATTAACTTTGTTACTGGATAATCCTTCATTCGTTCATCACTTGGTGTATCATAGCTAAACACGCGTGCCATACCTCCCATCATATGGTAGAGAATGTGGCAGTGGAAAAACCAATCGCCATATTCTTCGTTATAAAATTCAATGACCACTTTCTGCATTGGTGGTACATTTACGGTGTGCTTTAAGGGCGAACGTTCACCATTTTCATTAATCACCCTAAAATAATGACCGTGAAGATGCATAGGGTGGTGCATCATTGTTAGGTTGTTGAGTGTAATTCTTGTTACTTCTCCTCCTTTGATTTTTATTTTATCGGTTTCTGAAAGTGGCACACCATTTAAACTCCACACATAGCGTTGCATATTCCCCGTTAGATTCAACAATAAATCGTTTACTGGCAAATCAGACTTGTAGGCAGTATTTTCTTTCGCCTTTAGAAAATCATAATTGAAATAGGTTTTACGTGTATTGTAATCAAAAGCCGAAGTGTCTTTCTGCTTCATGGACATATTATGCCCCATATGGTTATCCATTTTATTGGTAGGCTCCATAGAACTCATTGACATAGAGTCCTTTTTCATTCCCATTGTATCATCCATCTTCATTTGGTCACTCATTTCACTGTCTTTCATTGACACCTTATTGTGCATCCCCATATTCATCTGACCATCCTTCATATCCATCTTCATTCCGTACTTCTGCATTAAATATTCGGGCGTGTTCTTCTTTTTATTTCCAGCCATTGCAGGTGCTCCCATCTTCATATCCATTTTACCCATTTGTTTCATCATCTCTACTTTATCAGGTCTGTCTATTCTTTTGGCAGGATAAAGAGTGCCATTACCCAAATGTATAGAGGTATGACCTGAACCGTCTTGAGCTGTTGCAGTAATTTCTATAATACCTTCGGGAATTGTGACAATAACATCGTAGGTTTCGGCAATGCCAAATAGAAATCGGCTTTTGGACACTGGTTGTACGTCAATACCATCACTGGAAACCACCATTGGGTTTCCACCACCAAAATCCATCCAATAATAAGTCGAGGCCGATGCGTTGATGAAGCGAAGACGTACTTTTTCACCTGCCTTGAATTCTGGATACTCCGCCAATTTTTTTCCGTTGGACAAAAATGCCGGATAGTAGATATCTGCAATGTCAGCACCTTCCATACGGTCTCTCCAAAATTTGAGTTGTGCCCCGAACGCTCCTTCCTTAATGACCCTGCTCAAGGGTACTGCGGTTCCTTTTTTGATTTGGTACCACTCATTGCCCCTTTTAAGATTCCGTAGTATGTTCATGGCTTTTTCGTTGGTCCAGTCAGACAAAACCACGACTAAATCCTTATCATATTGCAAGGTTTTTTCTTTTGGTTGAATAACAATAGAGCCGTATACCCCTTTTTGCTCTTGCAGCATTGTGTGTGAATGGTACCAAAATGTACCCGATTGATTAATTGGTATTCTGTACTGAAATGTAGTGCCGGGTTCAATGGGTGGTGTGGTTAAATAAGGAACACCGTCATAAAAATTAGGGAGTATCAATCCATGCCAATGCACAGAGGTTTCCACATCCATTTTATTGGTCACATTTATGATAGCAAGGTCACCCTCATTAAACTCTAAAACCGGTCCAGGAATACTACCATTGATGGTCATCGCCTTAGCAGTGACCCCACCTAATGTTATCTTGTTTTGCTCAATGGTCAAGTTATATTCCTTTATGGGCCGACCGTCTTCTTTTCTATCCTGTCCATTGGTTCCAACTTGAGCAAATGTATAGGTTGAATACAATAGTAATATTATTATTTTTAGTATTTTCATTCTTGTTTTAATGTATTTCATCTTTTACTTCTCCACAAGTAAGCATAGCCTTTCCTAAATAAGGATTTTTAATCTCTTTGGTAATACTCAACCAGTAAGCTCCTTTATTATTATCCGCCATCGGACAAAACTGTTCGTATACTTTTTGATTTACTCCAAAAAGCTTAATACCTTTTGATATTAGACCTGACATGTTTTTAAAATAATTTCGCTGTTTTTCCACATCTAAAGTTTCAGAAATAGCAGTAGCCGATTTGGAAATTTCTTTTGAAATGGTCATCCATTGATCATGTGCATTCTTATCTGTCAATTGTTTCATATCTACATTTCTCATTGCTAATGACATTTCTTTAGCATAGCCGCTAGCTTTACTACTATCATCATTAACCAAAGCATCTTTTAATTTTAAATAAGTATAGAAGACTTTTTTCAATTGAGTTCTAAACAACTCCGTGGTATTTATTCGTTCACTTATGCTGTTTTGATCTTTTTTATCTTCCCCTGTGGTTTTACTCATATTCATTTTTGAATGATCAACACCCTTTATTTCTTTACTTCCTCCCATATTCATTCCTCCATGGTTATGCCCCGTCATAGCCGGACCTCCCTCTGGATTCATCATACTAGGTTTCCCCTCTAATTGAGCAGCAGCATCGATACTAAAAGTGCCATTAACTGCTATTTCTTCTCCTTCTCGCAATCCGTCTTTTACAACAAAACTATTTCCCAAAGAAGGGCCTAGGATGACATCTCTTAACACAAAACTTACTTCTTTAGAGGATTCATTTTTAACATATACTACAGAACGTTCTCCTGTCCACATTACAGCAGATTTAGGAATTACAATAGCTTTAGAGGTAAGAGGTAGTTTTGCTTCTACAGTTCCAGAAGCAAACATTTCCGGCTTCAATCTGAAATCAACATTCTTTATTTCGATTCTTGCTTTAGCTACTCTTGTTTGAGGATTAATTACAGGATCTATATAAGCTATCTTACCTGTAAATGTTTCCCCAGGAAGTGACGGTACCGTAAAAGCTACTTCATCCCCTTTTTTGATCCAAGGCATGTCTGTTTCGTATATATCGAACAACCCCCAAACACTACTAAGATTAGCTATTTGATACAGAGCTTTTCCCTTATTAACATAATCTCCAAGGTTAACCATTTTTTGTGTAACATACCCAGATACATCTGAATGTATTGGTAATTGCTCACTAACAGTTCCTGATTGAAGTATTTGTGCAATTTGCTTATCAGATAGTTTCCAATTTCTTAATTTTTCCTTAGCAGCATTAAAAAATTGGGGTTGCGTTTCTACAACTTTTCGTGCCTCAAAAAGTTCTTCCTGAGCCGTTACCAAGTCAGGTGAATATATATAAGCAATAATCTGCCCTTTATTAATATATTCCCCTGTAAAATTAACCATTAACCTCTCTATTCGCCCAGGAATATGAGAAGACTGAGAGTAAACAGATCGCTCATCCGCTTCAATTTTTCCATTTAATTTAATTAGTTTAACTGGATTCGTTTTGCCTACAATTTCAGTTGAAACATTGGCTAGTTCTAAAGCAGTTTTTGACATACTAATAGCCATTGGATCCAAATCAGAATTACTGTTGCTTTCTAAAGGAATCAAATCCATTCCGCATATTGGGCAATTACCGGGTTCTTTTTGTCTAATTTGCGGATGCATAGAGCAGGTCCAAATAGTCTCTTCTGATACTTCAGAAGAATGATTATGGTGTTCTTCTTGCTTATTGGTAGTGGAACCTCCAAATAATAGCCATCCTAGCAAAAGACCTAAAACCATCATAGGTAAGGCTATTTTTATTATTTTTTTTGTTTCTGATTTCATTTGCTTATTGTTTTGCTGTGATATAATTTAATTTAGCCATTGCTATTTCATATTGTGTCAATGCACTTATTTTTAATTTATTATATTTTAACAATTGTTGCTGCATCCGTAATACTTCTTCGAAATCTTTTCCTGAATTTCCGTAAGCAGTGAATAATAAATTAAGTACTTGCTCTGATTCAATTATTTGTTCATCAAAGAGCGAGACCAAATCACTTTGCTGTTTTATGTCAAAAAGAGCCATTTCATAAGTCGACTTCAATGTATTTGATATTTCTGTTTTTTGCAGTATATAACTTTCTTGCATCAATTTAGCCTCCTTTGCAGCGGCCTTGTATTTACCTCTAAAAATAGGTAAGCTTACAGACAGCATTGGCATTAGTACATCTTTACCATTATCCGTAATGAACATATCTGTACGTTTATCTACCATAACGTAATCCAATCCAATCCCAATTTTTGGTAAACCTTGCTTAAAGGCAGCTCTCTCGGTTGCCTGTGCTGCCTTAACTTTTAAATCCATCGAATTCAAAAGAGGATGACTTACAAGTAACGAATCTTTGAGATAATCAATTTGCGGTATATTAATCTCGAAACTTTCTGAAATTTCTATTTTCTCAAATTCATTACGATTGAGCAGTTTATTGAAAGAAGCCTGAAGTGGAATTTCTTTTTTCTTCAGTATTCCTAAATTAGTTTGTGCTTCCTTTAAAAAAACATCTACTCTTAAAACATCAACCAATGTTCCTACCCCATTCTTAAACTTCGTATTAGAAATGGTTTTGTACGACTCTAAAATGGCGATGTTATCTTCTTCAATTTTCATCCATTTTTTGAGTTCATACAAAGGAAAATAAGCTGCTGACACCTCATAATAAAGTTTGTTTTTAGCATCCAAGAAAGACTGATATTTAGACTCTGCCATGAATACAGCAGCATCACCTTGAGCCTTTAATGTTCCAAACCAAGGAAACATTTGGGTTAATGAAATCTTAGCCTTCTGGGCACCCACTCTGGTTTCAACTGGAGAAATAAAATAGCCAAAGGATAAATTAGGGTCAGGCAACGAGCTTACCTGTGGCACTTTTTGCAACGCAGCTTCAAACTCCTTATACTGTGAAAGCAATCCTGGATTACTCTCAGCTGCTATTTTAAAGTATTCATCTAAAGTCTGACCATAAGATAGTAGACTCATGAAGATGAGTATGAACGTGATTACATTTTTCATTATACAATATTTTTTTTCAATTTTTTACTTTGCTTTCTTATAACTGTTTCCCTCCAATAAGCTTGAAGTACAGGTACTACAAACATGGTCATGATTTGAATAGTCATACCTCCAAATGTCGGAATAGCCATAGGGATCATGATATCTGCTCCTTTACCAGTTGAGGTTAGTACTGGTAAAAGTGCAATAATGGCTACTGCAGCTGTCATCATTGCAGGGCGTACTCTCTTTTTACCTGCTTCTAAAACTGCCGCTCTTACCTCTGGAATTGTATTTGGTTTTCGTTCTTCAAAAACTTGGTGAATATAAGTTCCCATGATAACACCATCATCAGTAGCTATTCCAAAAAGAGCAATAAAGCCAACCCAAACAGCTACACTTAAATTGATCGTATGCATTTGAAATAAATCTCTCATGTTAACTCCAGCAATGGCAAAATTCATGAACCAATCCTGACCATAAAGCCACAACATTATAAACCCTCCTGCAAAAGCAACAAACACTCCTGAAAAATGTATAGAGGAAGCAATCACTGTCTTAAACTGAAAAAACAATAACAAGAAAATAACAATCAAACTAATAGGAATTACAATAGCTAATCTTTTAACCGCTCTGATTTGATTTTCATAATTCCCTGAGAATTTATAGCTTACACCATCAGGAACTATTAATTCACCCGAATCTATTTTTCTTTGAATAGCATCCTGAGCATCATTTACAACATCAACCTCTGCAAAACTTTCTTGCTTATCGAAAAGGACATAGCCTACCAAAAAGGTATTCTCACTCTTGATGGCCTGCGGACCTCTTACATATTCAAAATCAACCAATTGAGACAATGGAATTTGAGCACCTACTGGTGTTGGAATTAATATCTTACTTAAAGACTCTGAATCATCTCTTAACTCTCGTGGATAACGCACTCTTACTGGAAATCGCTCACGACCTTCTACTGTAGAGGTAATTTCCATACCCCCAATGGCTGTTTCTATACTTTGTTGAACATCTTCAATGTTTAACCCATATCTAGATATTTCATCCCTATTAATATTAAGATGCAGATATGGTTTTCCTACTATTCTATCTGCAAATACAGCTTCTGATTTCACAGAAGGAACCTCTTTTAGAATATTTTCTAACTGCATACCGAAATTCTCAATTGTTTTTAAGTCAGGCCCAAAAACTTTAACACCCATGGGTGCCCGCATTCCGGTTTGTAACATCACTAATCGAGTTTCAATAGGTTGTAATCTTGGAGCAGATGTAATTCCCGGAATTTTAGTAACCTTTACTATCTCATCCCATATATCATTAGGTGATTTAATATTTGCTCTCCAATTACGGAAAAACTCACCATTATCATCTTCAATTAAATCAGCTTTTGTGATTCCTTGCTTTAAAGCTTCTTCATTGGTTAAGGCTTCTTTTTGTGTTGTTATGAATCGATCTTTCTTATCTACTTTAAAACGAATTCTATGTCCGTCTTCATTTAAAATAAATTCAGGCTTATAGTTGATTACGTTCTCATACATAGATATTGGTGCTGGATCTAGCGCTGATTCTACCCTACCTAATTTACCAACGACTAATTCTACTTCCGGAATATTCCCCAAAAGTTTATCCAACTGTCCTACCACATTTTTATTGTATTCAACCCCTGAATGTGGCATAGATGTTGGCATTAGTAAGAATGAACCTTCATTGAGTGAAGGCATAAATTCAGATCCTATTCCAGGGAATCTATTTGAAGCTGCTTGCCATCCTGAAGTTTGTCTAACATTTTTCCAACCTACAGATTCAAGACCTTTTGCGACAACACCAAAAGTGCTATCAAAGCCTATCCACACCACAATTCCAAAAAATAGAGTAACAAAAGGAATTAACATAAATTTGCCTTTATTTTCCAAGCACCATTTCAATACAGGTGTGTAGAGATGTACAATACCCATTAATATTATAAGGATAATACCTACCAAGAACAGAACAAAGAAGTAGTTGATTATAACACCATTTTGAAGACCTAATGGCATCCATTCTTTGGTTAAAAAGAATGATGCAATAAAGACTGTTAATCCTAAATTAATATAATTAGGGTATGTTTTGAATTTTTCCGGCCATTTAGGCTCAAACAGATTATTCAACCCAACAAGTGAAATAACAATCGGTAGCCACGTTTGAGTATAAAACACAAAAACAATTCCGGCTGTGACTAATAATATTGACCAAAATCTTCTTACTCGTTTCTTGTTATAATCTATACCCAATACAAAATGTGCCAATGCCGGTAGTATACTTATACCTAAGAAAAACGCACTCAATAAAGCAAAGGTTTTGGTAAAGGCCAAAGGTCTAAATAGCTTCCCTTCCGAAGATTGCATCGCAAAAACAGGTACAAAACTTACTACAGTAGTTGCTAATGCTGTAGTAATAGCGGAGGCAACTTCTACCGTAGCCGTATAAATTACTTGAATGAGTTCTTTGCCCTTAGCATTACGATTCTCTGGCATTTCCATATGCCGGATTATATTTTCAACAAAAACAATTCCTACATCCACCATCACTCCAATGGCTATTGCTATCCCTGACAGTGCTACTACATTTGCATCAACTCCTGCATATTGCATAACAACAAAGGTCATCAAGACGGCCACAGGTAATAAACTTGAAATAATAATGGAAGCTCTAAGATTAAGTACAAGTACTAATACGACAATAATACTAATAAGGATTTCATGAGACAAGGCACTTTCCAGTGTACCAATAGTCTCATGTATTAGTTGGGTACGATCATAAAAAGGTACAATTGTCAATTGGCTTTCAACCCCATTTGATAGTGTCTTTTTAGGTAATCCTGGAGCTATTTCCTTTATCTTTTCTTTTAAATTATTGATAACAGCTAAAGGATTTGATCCATATCTAGCTACGACAACGCCCCCAACAACTTCCGCACCTCCTTTATCAAGTGCTCCTCTACGAGTAGCAGGACCTAGGCTCACTATCCCAATATCCTTAATCCGTATCGGAACATTATCATGTACTGCTACTACTGCCTTTTCGATATCCTCCGTATTCTTTATATAACCTAGTCCTCTAACCAAATATTCCGCTTGATTGACTTCAATTGTTTTTGCCCCAACATCTCTATTTGATTTCTTTACAGCTTGCATTACCATATGTAAAGGAATATTGTAGGCTTTAAGAGCATCTGGATTAACATCAATTTGATATTCCTGTACAAAGCCACCTATAGAAGCAACCTCAGAAACTCCATCAACAGCATTGAGACCATATTTAACATAAAAATCCTGAGCAGTACGTATCTCATGTAAATCCCAACCACCTGTTGGGTTACCATCTTTATCCCTACCTTCAAGGGTATACCAGTATACTTGCCCTAATGCGGTAGCATCAGGCCCCAAAGTAGGAGTTACGCCATCCGGTAATAGACCTGATGGAAGTGAATTTAGTTTTTCAAGTATTCTAGATCGAGACCAATAAAATTCTACATCATCGTTAAAAATGATATAAATACTAGAGAATCCAAATATAGATGAACTACGAATTGTTTTAACACCAGGAATCCCTAGTAAATAAGTAGTCATTGGATATGAAATCTGATCTTCAATATCTTGTGGTGAGCGCCCAGTCCATTTTGTAAAAACAATTTGTTGATTTTCTCCTATATCAGGAATAGCATCTACGGGCACTGGGTCATTAGGTAAAAAACTGGTATTCCAGTTGAATGGGGACGTAATCACTCCCCAAGTAACCAAAGTAATTAAAACCAAAACGGTTACTAACTTGTTTTCCAAGAAGTATTTTATAAGTTTATTAAGCATTTAATTTGATAATTAAACAATTAGACATATGTTAGGTAAAAACCGAATACAGCGTATTATCCCTAAAGCAAAGCTTTAAAGCATAATAACATCTAAAGTTTAAAAATCAAATTAAGTATGTCTCGTCTATCTTAAAGAGACACCTTACAACATGGGGTGAATTATATTCTTCAAAGGAGACAATCTTCTTATCAAAACTTACAAGAGGATTTATGTATGTGTAGAAATAGGAAACAAGAAAAACTTGTTGATCAAAAGAAATTTTGTCAATAGAAAGTAATTGCAATTCATCTTGTCCGTTAACAACTAACTTTTCATTTCGACAGCAATCTTTTTTTATAAAACTACAATCTGCCGAACATGTCTTCTGCACTTCTTCTTTAGCGCAAGACTTAACATGTCCAAACATGGAGGAATCTACTAAAATATCACGACAAAAATGACTTTCAATAGCAAAAGAAAGAGTGGACACAAAAACTAAAAGTGCCATCAAACATGATACTATTTTGTAAAAAATCTTTTTCATCACAATAACAAAGGTATGACTTTTTTATTAAAGTTTAAGAAGTCAAGAAATATTTATTAATTATTTGCCAATAAATATTGTTACTTAACTTATCATATTTTATTTCAAATTCATTAATTCATATACAAAGTAAGGATATTGACCTATTAATATATATGATAAATATCATATTTACATAATTAATTATCCCCCAAAACGGCTTTCAAATGAACCTCGCCGCAGTAAGCTGCGAGGTATCTAAATCATTAAAACAATCTTAATTGACCTAAATGGATCTTTTCATTCTTTTTTTCTTTCCCTTAATTCCTAAATTTATATTTTATGACTTATTCATTAGCATATTGATCACTGTATTGACATAATAGCTATCTGACCAGAATTGTCAACCTCACAACTCTTCTCTAACCCTATATCGATAAAATATAGATTGTAACAATATTCAATCTCTGGACATACTCTTATAAAACTACTATTTAATTCATCCGTCAAAATTGAACCTTAATATTTTATCGGACAAACCAAATGATATAATAACAAATTTTTATT
Source organism: Pustulibacterium marinum (assembly GCF_900116665.1). Lineage (GTDB taxonomy): Bacteria > Bacteroidota > Bacteroidia > Flavobacteriales > Flavobacteriaceae > Pustulibacterium > Pustulibacterium marinum. The sequence goes on from NZ_FPBK01000004.1 coordinate 259,685, forward strand.
GTGTCTTTAATGGAAATAATCACTCATAAATCCAATATCCACTTTTCAAACTTTTCCTTTTTTACCCTGCAGCAAGCTACGAGGAATTCTTTAGATTAAAATTCCATCTGTCATAAGGTCTTATTTGCAATAAATTTTCTCCTTACTTTTATTCTTTCTCCTGCTCTAACCGGTACAATATTTTTTTCATTTGGGCTATTTCGCGTTCTTGTGCTTCAATAATTTCTTTCGCCAATTTCTTGGCTTCAGGATCTTCAATATCTGCTCGTTTGCTTGTCATTATAGCAATAGAGTGGTGTGGTATCATCGCTTTCATCCATAGTACATCGTTCACGGGTTTTTGTGCTCGAACCATATACAAGGCGCCTATAAACAATACCAAACTACCTCCATAAATAGCTAAGTTTTTCTTTGTATTCTTGTACATTCCTAGCATTAGGGTAAGCATTATAACCGCCATACAAGCTATTCCCAAGCACGTCATATACAGTCGGGTTAAACTGAAGTATACATGATCTAACTCATATGCATTCAAATACATAGTAATGTACATGGCTATGAACGAACATAACAACATTAATAAAAATTTACCGTAGTTTCCTCCTTTTTTCATTTTGCTGATTTTTTTTAGTTGACTTATTTTTCTTTTGCAATAGTTTTCACCACTTTTCCACATTTAGGCATTTCATCTCCAAAATACGGATTGATATCATTGGTTACATCGGCATACCAGTCGGCTCCTTCATTATTAAAAGCCATAGGGCAATGCTTTAAATAGATAGTTCCGGCAGAAAGTGCATCTTCAAACATGGGACCGATAGCTGCTGTTAACTCCGAAAA
>NZ_FPBK01000003.1:0-88280 GCF_900116665.1 Pustulibacterium marinum
AGAATATGGCAGTGGAAAAACCAATCACCCACTTCATTAGCATCAAACTCAATAACCACTTTTTGCATGGGAGCCACGTCTACGGTATGCTTTAAAGGAGAATATGCTCCATTCTTATTCAGTACTCTAAAAAAGTGACCATGCAAGTGCATAGGGTGATGCATCATGGTAAGGTTGTTTAAAGTTATGCGAACTACCTCCCCTTTTTCTATTTTTATTTTATCGGTTTCCGATAAGGGTACGCCATTGATACTCCACACATACCGATTCATATTTCCGGTAAGATTGAACAAGAGTTCTTTCACAGGCTTAGTACTGTCAAATTCAGTTTTCTTTGGAGCTTTTAAAAAGTTATAGTTAAACTGTGGATTACCAGCAGTTTTCATATGGCTACCCACTACTTTTTCAGCTGGTATCTTGTAGCCCATTTCCATACTGTGCTGGCTGTTCATACTATTGTTCTTCATAGAATCACTGGCCATCTGCATGGGTTTTTCATCAGAGAATTTCTTGTCTTTTTTCATAGCCATTTGCCCATCCATGTTCTTTTGCATATTGTCCATAGTCATGTTACCCATTTTCATTTGGTACTTCTTCATCACTTTAATGGAATCCTGATGATGTGGTCTGAATTTTGAAGCTGGCGCTCCCATTTTCATATCCATTTGCATCATCTTTTTCATCTTGGCAATCAAATCGGGTTTGGGTACTACAGGAGCTTCTTGCAATGGTCCTTCTCCCAGTGTTGCAGTAGCAAAACCAGAGCCATCTTGTGCCATGGCACGTACTTGCAGTTTTCCATTAGCTGGAATGGTCACTACAAAGTCATAGGTTTCTGCCACCCCAATAAGCGTTTTATTGTGGGCTACGGGTACCACGTTCTGCCCATCAGACGCAATGAGCATAGGGTCATTAGCGCCTCCAAAAGTTAGCCAGTAATACGATGCTGCTGAGGCATTAACAAATCGAACGCGTACTTTTTCTCCAGGTTGAAAACTTGGGTATTCCTGTTGATTTTTACCGTTGATCAAAAAGGTATCATAAAAATTATCACTAATAGCAAAGTCGGGCATGCGCTGCCACATCATTTTTAATTTGGCACCCACGGCTCCTTTTTTGATGATCTTATCCCAACTTTGCACTTGTTTCTTTTTGATCAAATACCATTCATTACCTCTTTTTAAATTCTTAAGTTGAGAGGCAGGGTTTTCATCCATCCAATCCGATAGTACCAATACCAGATCCTTATCGTAGGCTACCGGTTTCTCTTTGGGGTTTATCTGTATAGATCCGTACACACCGCGTTGCTCTTGCAGTCCTGTATGGGAATGATACCAGTAGGTTCCGGCTTGTTTCAATTCAAATTTATAGGTAAACGTTTCACCGGGCGCTATGGGCGGTGTGGTTAAATAAGGTACGCCATCATAGAAATTGGGCAATATCAGTCCGTGCCAGTGTACCGAAGTTTCATGATCTAAATTATTGGTTACGTGAATCACGGCAAACTCCCCTTCTATAAATTCTAGATTTGGACCGGGAATACCTCCATTAATGGTAATGGCATCAATATCCTTCCCTGTAAAGTTTACAGTTGTATGGTCTATGGTTAAATGGTATTCGTGCTCTGGAAGGTTATGAATATTTTCTTCGGAAAGATTGGCCGTTTGCGCCCATAAGGATGGCGATACACACAACAGACCAACAAAATAATATAGCTTTTTTAACATGTAACAATCTTTTTAAAATAGTAAATGATGAGCTAACTAATAAGAGGTATATACTTGCAGAAGTTTACACCCATGATTACATCATTCCTAGATTAAAAAAGATGCTAATAAAATATAAAGCGGTTCTTGACTTTTGGGTGGTCCTTTAGCAGGAATGCTAACTTCTTGCTCAAGAGTAGTGCATACCTGTAACTCGTCCCATCCTTCATTGATTTCGGGAATACTGCATACAATTGTAGCAACTGCTTCGGGAGCATCTTGCTGCACATCATGCTGACCTTTGACATAGATTTGTTGGTCGTGACAACAATGAGCCTGTTGATGTAATTGATGATCTTTATGAGTGCTTAGAACGGCCTCACAGCAATTGGTATGCGCTGACGGACGCAGGGATGTAGTCACCAACGTATCCGCGCAATAATGTTTATGTACCGTAAAAGACAGTGTAGACATCAGTGTAAGGCATGCTACAAGCATACAGCTTAACTGCTGAACATACAATCTTATCTTTTTTCCGGCCATGAATAATATTTTTAATATAACATCCCTAAAAATACTTAGTTCTCAGTGCATTTCATATTAAAAGGAATGTAAAGGAATCCTAAAGATTTGTAAAGAAGATGTTTTTGTATGGCAAAGAAATACCTGTATTCTAGATGATATCGCTAGTGCTTTGGCAGTCGTTTGTACCTCTTCACATACACCAACCCTAGCATAATACATATAGGCACTACAACACAGATCCATACAGAGGCTTGCACATAAGTGAGCCCCCAACGTTCAAACCAATTCAGAAAAGCTACAGCGCTATCAAACAGGCGGTCTGAAAATAGTTCAAAATCTGGTATCAACCATAATACCACGGCGAGCAATACGCAAAAACACGGAAATAGGTATTTCTTTTTTACAATGTTCCCAATCAAAAAGACAAAGCACATCGGTATGATGATGAAATACACAATGATGTTCACCTCACGATAGGTAAACCCCGTATGCAGTGCTATCCACTTGAGGAGATGATAAGTACCGTCAAAAACTTCTTTCATACCTATGCAGCCACCTTAGCAGGATTGTTTCTAAAAAGATACAAAAAAAGCATCGCAAAAATGCCGTATACTGCGGTAAGCACTATGATGAACGTGGAAGGCGCTTCACTTCGTATCGTCATTTTAAAAAGGACTACTGCCCCTACTCCAAAGTGCATCAAATTTCCCATGACAATAGGGCGGTTATAAATACCGCCGATAATACTTCCTTTGGCCATCCAATTCACTAGCCCAAATCCCATATACAAGGTGCTTAGCAATTGCAAACATAGTACAGTAACGCTAGTCACTTCCGTTTCTAGATAAGACGCTAGTTCATTGGGTAAAAAAGATAGTGAGATTCCTATGGCAGCCAAAAACAAGGCACTACTGGTCATAATGATCTTGGTATTCATGGGGTTGTTAGGTGGTTTTAGTATGTTAGTCGCTACTATTCCTAGTACGTTACGCTACAACCGTGAGCTTAACTTATACAATCATTTTTTAATATTCGTATAAAATGTTTTGTTCAGAATTTGTTATGTTCAGTAGCACTTCGTTTCCGTCTATTTGCAAGTTTGAAATATCAAATGTCAATTCTTTTGTGATATACGCTTCACATAATTCCTCATTCTTTAATGATAATCTCAAATTTCTTTGAGGCGGATCTGATTCCAGAATATCTTCCGAATCTATCAGTTTTAATTCCCAAGTATTTCCGTCACAACCACCCGAACTAAAATTAATTTTCAAACAGTCGCCATTTATTTCTAAACTGTTTATTTCTAATTGATCAAAAGTCCCATTTTGATATTGTTCGGCGCTAATTAATGTCTCAAAATCACAATTTGCTGAGCTTCCATTATTGTTATCATCATCTGTACAGGCTAAAATTGAAAGTCCGATAACTAAAGTAAATAATATTCTTTTCATTTGAGTTTCTTTTTTATCAGATTCGATTTTTTCAATTAGTTGCGTCTAAATTGTATTTAACCCATTGATACCCCCACCAAAATACAACTTTTACACACCAAACCCCAAACAATAAAAACAATTGGTGGCTGAGTGCTTTGTGGAATGCAATGGAGCAAAGTGTATCGAAGCCCTCTAAACTAAATGTTTTTTAACTCAGATCTTTGTTGTAACCAGTTTTTATTCAATTTCTGCTCTTAAATTTTCGATTTCGGTATCCCAAAAACTTGATTCAAGATAATAATTCGGATTCAACGTTTTAAATTTATTTTCTAATTCAGTCAGATGTTTTTCGGTAAACATTGATTCGAAAAATCCATCTTCTCCAAACTCGTTGTTTATTTTTTCAATGAAATCTCTGAAAAGAAGAAGGGAAGAAGCCAATTCCGAAATAATTTTGTTCATATTTTCCATAAACTCAAATCCTTGTTCGTGGTCAAGTAGAACTAATTTGTCATTGTCAGATGAATCAATGCAAATTGGATTTCCACTATTGTCAGAGCCGAAAATCCAATAATCTTTAGCTTTTTCATCTAAATCATCATATTCATAATAGCTTTGGATGTATTGAATTCCCAATCATAACTTCTTAATCCAAATCCTAAAAAGGGTGCTGCATCTTCGGGAAATCCGATTTTTAAAAATTCTTTTGTTTTTTCGTTTAGATTTGATTTTTCTACTTGGTCAATCGGAAATTCAACCCATCTTTCAGAGTCATTACTCATCCATATTGTTTTAAATTCAGTTGGATTCATTTCGTTTGGTCAAATTGGTTATAACGGCTCGAATATGCGTAGTGCGGGATTTCAAAGCGATTTCCTATCAAACCGTTGCGATGTTTATTAAATGTACTGCCCTTAAAATTAGCACTTTCCGCCGAATGTTTTATATACCGTGTTGTGTTTTCATGCTTTATCCTCCATAGTCTGCCTGTGTGTCGGGGCAGCCATACTCTTTGCCAAGTTTTGGTTTGTGCGTCGGCTTTTTTAAGCGACTTGGCGATGTGTATGGTTGCGAAGGGTTGGCTTTTATTTCTACGACTCAATTTATTTATAAGATTTCTTCTCTTAGCAAGTAAGCATTTACAGAACTTTTTTCTATTAAGAAATTAAGAATAACTAAAACTCGTTCCTTAAGGTTTTTGTTTCTCCTAACTTCTGTTCGATTAATAAATAAATATTTACGTATCAGTATTTCTAAATAATATACAGTATTTACACCTAGTTTATCAGTCCATAAATTCTTGTTGCTATTAAGCATATCACTTATCCAAAAAATTCCATCATTTATGAAGTTACTTCCAATTTGATTTAAAACTTGTGAAACTGAATCAAGAACAAAAACATTTTCGCCTAAATCAGCTACAATTCTTTTATAGAATCTCTTATCTCTGGATTTAAGAGAATGCCATTCTTTTGCATCTTTTCTCCACCAGGGCCATGCAAGTAAATAACTATGCACTAACTCTTTTGTATGATAACCTCCTTCTTTTGCAATTCTAACTATATGAGAGTAAAATGCTTCCCAAACAAGCCAGAATTGTTCATATCTATTAATTCTATCCTGTGTCGAAATAAATTCTTCGAGTAAATATTTGGTTTCTTCACTTGATGAAAGATGATTAACAATAGGAGAAATAAATGAACTTATTTCTTGAGAGTCTTTATTTAAGATGAATGGACAAATTTTTCTAAAAAAGCGGAACCTTAATTTAATTAGATTGGTTTCTCTTTTATACTTCAATAGATTCTCGAAAAGAATTGGTAATATTTTTAGAATAAAACTATTCAATAATTTATTTTGAGATTTAATCGGAACTAATTGAATTACAGTTTCTAAATCCTTTAACTCAAAGTCGTTTAAATTTAAATCATCAAAATTTATGTCACTAACATCAACTTGGAAAACATCTTCTATTTCATCTTCATTACTTTCTATAAATTCCCGAACTAATACAGCTTGTGGTTTTCTTGGACTGAACGGGTGTTTACTTTCCCCGTCAGCCACGTTCTTGAAATTGGAATATAATGGTTTAATTTTCAAGAAAGCGTAAATAATTATTAATGCATCTTCACTAGATATTTCCCATAATGAATTGACAATAGATTCTATTGAATAATCGCAAACACGTTTATATTCTCCAATAGAGTGTTCATCAAATAAGATTAGCAGTAAAAGATTATTGTAATCTTTCTTATTGTCAGGAAACAGCCTATACAAAAGAGGAATAGCATTTATTGCCACTTCAACACCATCAGATATTTGGTAGCCATAACCATCTCTTAGTGGTGCAATAGCAAAATCATGAATTATATCTCTACATAATTCAAGTTCTTCTTCGCTTAAACTCTCGGAGTATTCTTTAAGAAGTGCAAAACTAGCAAAAGCAGGAGTTGAAAAGTCGAAATGATTTGACTTTGCTATGTCTGGATTTATAAGCTCATTAATTTCCTTTATAACAAGATTTGGATTATTTTCATATTGAGCATATTGAGATGTATCTTGCTTTTGGTCAAACTTATTTCTACTCCATAAACTTAAAGCAGTATATTTCATAAAACTTGAGTACTCTTTTTCACCTTCCTCACTATATCTTTTCAATTCTGGTTCAATCTCTGGATTTAAGTCAACCAATATGCCATTATCTTTTTGCTCAATCTTAGGCTTCATTTTACGCCTATCAATTCTAGCAATGAGAAGTTTTTGAGTTTTAGTTAATTTTTTCTTTTTGTGCTCATCAATTATTGACCATATAGAATTCTGTCTTCTTTCAACTTCTTCATCTTTTGTTTCTTCCGACTTGAAAAACTGATAATTCAAGGCAATATGCTCAATAGTGACTTTTCTATGCTTGTCTTTTAGAGTTTTTATTCTTTCATCTTCGTGAACTTTATTCCTTTGATTCATTCCAGCCCCAATGCGGTATATTGTGGCCGCTGTATGTTCGGACGTGTATAAAGTAATATCATAAAGAAATAACTCAATAGACTTAAATAAAATCTCTGCAATCTCAAAGTATTTTTCAGGGTGAGCTTTTACGACACTTGCAACTACGGATGTAATAGATGCCGATTTTGATTTAGCAAGCAAATATTTTAACCATTGAGAAAGAATGTTAGTCTTATCAATTTTTGCCGTTTCCAATAAATATTTTTCAAGTGCCATGTGCATACACTGTAAAACATGTGGTGTAACTGGCGACCCCGTTCCTCTATGCATAGACCATAATGCATTACTTATATATTGCTTCTGAGTAATACCATCATCTATATGTATATCAACACATTCAACATCTTCCCCATACTTTGATTTGGAATAATATTCTACAGTTCGGTTTGTAAAATCTACAATAAAATCAAATGTTTCCTTAGGTGAAAATCGAAGTAGCCAATATATTGGGGTTTGTAAAGCACTTGATGGGAAATAATCAAAACCATTCTTATTTAGCGAATAGTATTGTTCCATATCAATTCCTCCATAACCAAACATATCATTATCCTCAGATTCTTGTTTAAACCAAAACAGGTCAGCAATTTTAATAATCTCAGATGGTAAGGCTTGAATAATCGGTATGTTTTCATGCGTTTTTGTTAGCACATATTTACACAACTTATTGTAAGGAGAATTGTGATTAGTCCATTTATTATCGATGACGTTTTTAAATATTTCTTGAAGCTCAGCAACTAATTCCCTCGCACCTTGTATTATTATTTTGACTAATCCTTTTAATATATCAGAGTACCTATAGGTTTCTTTTTGCGATATGATACACTCATAGAATTTAAGGGCAATTTTACTAGATTCTCTAGTAATAGTTCCAGTTTTGAATTCATCGTTCCATTCTTTTAAAAGAGGTATTAAAAATGAAGCATCTTCTATACTAAAGGATTCGAATTCATTAGATATAACATTTATGATTGCACCCCAACCAGAGCCCTTAGGTATTGTGAAAATATACTCAGGACTAATATCTTCATCATTAACTTTTAACATCTTCATTAAAGGCTCATTAACTTCCTTACATGCAGTTCTTAACAAGAAAATGATTCTTCTTAAGAGTTTGAACTCTTCTTTAAATAACAAATCTTTTCTTTCACAAAAGAAATTATTAGATATATCAGAAAGTAAAATAGATATTAGAATTTCATCTTGCCATGAAGTATCAATTGTTTCAGAGTAAATTACTTCCTCAATAATTTCTTCTATTTCATCAGGATTAAGAAAAATCTTATTAGAAATCCATAATCTAAATGCTCTTCTAATCGAAAGAGAAGTACCTAGTTCGGCAAAAAATGAATCTAAATCCCTTTTGTGCTCCTGAAAAGTTCTTTCAATTAATAAATCAAGAGCCCATTCTTCATAAATATCATGAGTAATGAAATATCCATTATTAGATGAGCTATATTCAATAATTTCTTCATTTTGCAGCAACGATAACGGCTCTTTTGAATACCCTTCAGCTTTAGAATAAAAGTTTCCACTTTTACTTCTATCTTTTGCCAAGGATAAAAAGCATTCCTCCCTTTCAATATGAATATTGTTCTTTGTATAGGTTGAGTTTTGAATTTTAGTTTTCCATAAGTTGGTTTTAAAATCGGAATAACTAGCCTTCTGACTATCCTCTGAATAGAATGTCAAATACTGGTTTAAATAGAAAGGATTTCTAATGAGATGTTGTAAACGTATTTCAGGTGGAATAATAAAACCATAGCTTTGAGCGAATTTATTTAACTCATCTTCGGTTATATTTTCTAAACTTATATTATTTGGAGATAATCTGTATACATGAATTAATTGAAAGCGTAAATCATCAAGATATATATTTCTTGTTGTAAAAATAATGCACCAATTATTTTCGATTAATGATGCAACAAACTCTTTAAAAGGCTCATTATTTTCAATTTCTGATAATCTTTCAGCAGAATCGATAATGATTACCTTGGATTTCTCGTTTTCATGACACTTTAAAAAATCACTAAAGGATATAGAGTAGGGGAAAAACAAATCATTGATATGCTTTATTAAGAATTCGTTGGCTTTAAAAACATAAAATGGCTTTGATTTATTTCTGTCATACAATTCTTTAACTAAAGCTGTTTTGCCAGTACCACCATTACCACTAATGATGATAGATTTGAATGTATTAGTTTGAGATTCAATTTCTAAGATTATGTCATTTCTATCTATTTTAATTTGATTCTCTTTATACTGAATATCACAATGAATTGGAGTTAGAATACTTTTTGTGTGTAAGTCAATTTCATTTAACGAGTCAACTTTCGATTTTTCATTACTAAAAAAGTATTCACCTAAATATGAGATATGAGGCTTTGCAAGTTGAATTTCGAAATTGCTTTGAACCTTCCATATTATCTCAATATTTATATTTTCAGCTTCTTTCTCTATTTCAACCTTATACTTGGGGTCTTTCTTATCTTTACTTGAACTTTCTGAAAATTCTTTATTTAGGTAAAATAGAATCTTATCTAAGTCTTTGTTTTTGGATTTGGCTTTTTTTATAGAATCAATAATATCTTCCTTGTTATCTGAAACTTTTGAATCATAATACTTCGCCTGAAAACCAATCAATTGGTTGTCCTTTTCAATAGGTTCTGTTTCTATTCCTGTTTGATTTTTAAACCTAAAAATTCCAGTGGGAACATTATATTCATCGCAAAATAGATGATAAGCTAGCAACTCGAACATCGAAGTCTCTTCTCCATCAAATTTTGCTCTAAAAATATTCCAATTAAGTTTTATCATATTTCTTTAACTCTATTCTTCTGCAGCTGCTCAAAGTGCGTCGGCAAAAATTTGGCTCTTTTGCAAGCTGAAGCATCAGCATGTGGGTTTGGGCTTGCAAATGTGCCAAATGTGCGTTGGCTTTGGTTGCATGGTCTGTCTTTGCATGAGACACAACTCGTTTATATCATGAACAAGATACAACTTTTTATGCGATTTTAAATTTTTATTCCAAAAAAATCTTACAAAAAGCCTTCTAAAGACCATAGGCATACACCTCCAAAAAGAGGAGTTTTGTATAAAAAGTATGAGTATGGTTTCATCGCTTAGCTAAGATCCAAAAGACTGTCGGGTTAGTTACCGATAGGCAGCACACATGCTAGGTGCTTATGGAAGCAAGTACATCGCTCTTAGAGCGAGGCTTCTTTGTTACTAATACAATAAAAACCAATAAAACAACTAAAATATAAAAAATGCAGCACTTGAAGATACTTTATAGTCGTTGCAATAGCCGTACGCTCACCTCCCAAGGGGTTTCCTCCCAGTTTTGTTGCAGTCTTCCTTGGTAAAATGGCGTTTTCGTAAAGGAAACTAGCCGTTTACTGCAACAACACTGCAACCAACACCCCGGGTTGTTTTACGAAAATGTAACATTTGGTCACTTTTGGTAACATTCGCCACAACCTGGTATCAATAGTACTCAAAACGTATGGTATGGTATACATATGCACAAATTTGCACAATGGTGCACAACATGGCACAAGTTGTCACAACGCCCTTGCAGGTGTTAATTTTCGGTGGTAGGTTTACCACAGTTAGCTAACGATCAGTCAATTATTAATTTTTTAAACACTCAAAAATATGGCAACATATTACAAAGGAATCCTGGGAGGATTCTCGGGCAAAGTAGGCCCAGTGGTTGGCGCAAGATGGCGCGGAAAAGATGTAATGCGTAGTGCACCTACGCCAACTGATAAACCGGCAACGGAGTCGCAAATAGAGCAGCGCGCTAAGTTTAAGTGTGTGGCACAGTTTTTAATGCCGTTGCGAGCGGTGATCAGTCTGTATTTTGGAGAACCGTATCAAGATAAAAGCCGCTACAACCTGGCGACTTCCTATCACATTACCGAGGCGGTAAACGTGGTAGACAACGAGGGCGTGATGAACTATACCAAGGTATTGATCTCCAAAGGAGACATCCCGGGCATGCAGGGGCCTACCCTTACGGCGGCGGCCAACCAGGAGCTGCAGCTTACCTGGATAGACAACAGCAACCAGCCTATGGCAGCGGGTACCGATGACCTGCTGGTGGTGTGCTACGCGCCGGCTCAAAACTGGTACGAGATTTTTACCCCTACCGATAACCGCGAAGATGCCGGGGCTACGCTTACGCTGCCCACCTACTTTCAAGGGATTGAGGTAGAAGTTTGGGGTACGTTTGTCAACGCTGCGGTATCCACGGCTGCCACCAGTACCTATTTGGGTACGGCTACCGTATTGTAACCCATGTATATACCCTATGAAAAAAACCTATACCGCAATGGTATAGGTTTTTATGGTTTGAAAGGAAAAAGTAGTACTTACTTCAAATAATTACGAATAATGGTATGAATGCATTCCAAATCTACCAGCGCAAGATCGGGGTAATAGATAGTACCGCCAATACGCTCAAAGGGTATTTTGTGTTGCTTTCGCCAGTTATACAAGGTGTTGCGAGATACGCCATACTTATGCATAGCTTGTGCCTCTGTACAGTAGGCTTTTTCGCTAAGTAGCTTGTATAAAACAGCTACCAATTCGGCATATACCGAAGCTTCCGGTTGCTCATTGATATGAGCCAATTTTTTCTTTTTCATGGCTTAAATATTTAACAATTAGATTCTTAAGATATAAAAAAGATGCATTCGGTGTAATTTACAACGTTGTATTTCTTACAAAAAAGCACTATTTTTCGTTATCATGTACGATATATCCGTTAAACGGTAGTTAAATTTTAATATTAATTATTGATTTATAGCGGGTTACAGTGATGAAATCACATACCTATAGGGTATAATACCTATCAAAAAAGCAAGCATCAAAGCCGACTACACGATAGCCTAACTAATCTGAAATGGTATGTACGAAATTTTATAATTTTAAGAGGTAGGCTTGTAATTTTTATACATGATTTATGTATCTTACCACTATTAAAAAACTCAACAGATGAAAAAAACCTTTGTAAGCTTGCTCACAGCAGGCCTGATTGCTATGACCATTTCGTGTAATTCCGATGATGATGCTACAACCAACGAACCTACTGCGGGCACGGTTACGGCTGAATTGATGGAAGGCAAATGGTATTTTGTAGATACCCAGATCAACGGCATCAGTATTCCGTATAACGATCATGAAGACTGTGGAAAAGACTATTTAGAATTCAAAGCAGATGGTACGCTATGGCAAATAGATGTTTGGGATTGTGAACTGGATTACGAACAAATAGGTACCTATGCCATTACCGATGGTGATTTGTACATGAATGGTGACTATGTAGACGTAACCACGCTTACCGCCAATGCCTTGTCCATTACCATTATGGAAGATGTGGATGAAGACGGAACACCGGAAGAGGTGATCTCTAATTTTGACCGATAAGCTACATATCTATTAGAGAAGTAGCTAAAAGCAAACCAACACCCATACACCTTAACAACTACGAAACACCCATATGTATATGAAAAAACTACTACTATCGCTTTGCGGGTTGGCTTGTGCCCCACTGATGCATGCACAAATAGCCAATCAGGGCTATGACTTGATGGCTTGTGACACCGCTCCAAATGATGGAATGGCTGTTTTTGATTTGAGTGAAAACTCGTTAACCATCTTAGGTACGCAAGCTCAGGAAGACTACGCTGTTACCTACTATACCACGCAAACCGAAGCAGATGCCGGGGTAAACAGTATTGTCAACCCTATGATGTATACCAATATGGTGAATCCACAGACCATCTATGCACGGGTTACCTCCTATGCCAATGGGGCGTATGCGACCAGTAGTTTTGATATTACGGTGTATGAGGTGCCTATCATCAACACACCTACGCCTTTGGAGGCGTGTGATGATGATTTGGATGGATTCGCTATGTTTAATCTGGAAGCTAAGATCCCGGAGATCGTTGTGATGCCTCCGGATGCTCAGGTACTCTTCTACTATTCAGAAGCAGATGCCATGGCCGAGATAAATACTTTAGTTCCTGCTACGGCCTTTTTGAACATGACACCCTATACACAAACGGTGTATGTGAATGTAAAAAATCCTATAAGTGGCTGTTACAGCATTACTACGCTAGACCTCATAGCCCTGGATTGTACCGATACCGATGCAGATGGTGTGCTAGATAGTGCCGAAGACCTCAATGGCAACGGCAATCTGGAAGATGATGATACCGATCTGGATAACATTCCTAATTATATGGATGCTGATGATGATGGCGATTGGGTACCTACGCTTGTGGAAGTAACCCTTACCACCGGGTTGGTACAAGACCTGCACCATACGGTGATAGATACGGATGGCGACCTCATTGAAAATTACCTGGATAATGATGATGACAACGATACCATACTAACCATCTATGAAGATTATAACGGAAACGGAGATCCTACCGATGATGACACCGATGAAAATGGCGTACCGGACTATTTGCAGTATGAAGTAGCTACCATGAACGTAGTGGCTGTTTCCAAAACATCGGTACGTATATATCCCAATCCGGCAACGGAAGTGCTTTATATAGAAAACCTAAGTGCACAGGCTACGATAACCGTGGTAGACTTGCAAGGAAGAACCATACATCTAAACGTTATGGGAGATGCCACCACAGGATATAGGCTGCCCATTGCAGTGCTAAACACAGGTGTTTATACGCTCTACATTCAGGATGAAGACCATACCAGCAGCATTCAGTTTGTAAAAACAAGTCATTAACATTGGCTACAAACCTGCGTTGCTAGCATACACACGATGCATCAAAATAAGGTCAGTTTTAACAATTCACACAGGGTATCGTACAGTTGGGTATACTTTTTTGGGTTCACAGCGCACAGCGCTGCACCTTTGTACCATAAAAATGAACTATCGGTTTCGTATAGGTTATTTTTATAGGTATCTTTAAGGAACAAAAAAACAACCATCTGATACAACCTGCTATGCTAAAAATTGTAAAAATACTAGGGAAGTTGATCGCAAGCCTGCTGCTCTTGTTGATTATTACAGTACTGGTAATCATAGGGATAGACAGCTACCGCACCGGGTATTTGAAAACCGATGCCATAGACCAGGCAGCGCACAACAGCTATGTGATCACCCACGTGAATGTGATTCCCATGCACAAAGATACCGTGTACCAAAATACGAGTGTGTATATCAAGAACGGCATCATTGCACACATTGCAGATACCATATCAGCACCCAATGTACCCACCATCAACGCCAACGGTAAATACCTGTGCCCGGGTTTGATAGACATGCATGTACATGTTTGGGATACGTACGAACTGGGGCTATACCTTGCCAACGGAGTCACCGCCGTGCGCAACGTGTGGGGTATGCCCATGCATCTGCGTATGAAAGAAGCCCTGCGCACGAACGAACTTATAGGTCCGGAGTTCTTTACCAGTGGTCCTAAAATCACGGGACCGGAATTTATTGGAGATGATAACTTACAGATCTTTTCACCGGAGGAGGCTACCGAAAAAGTAATTGATTTTAAAGCGAAGGGGTACGACTTTATCAAGGCTTATTATGGATTACCCAAAGATACGTACGATGCCGTGATAACACAGGCGGCCAAGGAAACTATGGACATCATAGCCCACCCGTCTCAAAAAGTACCCTACAGTTATCATTTTAATCCGCAGATACGCTCTATAGAACATGCGGAAGACATTGTACAACAACCGTTGGCATATACGCTGGATACCGTGGCACTGGCCAGGGTGGTGGACACCTTTGCACAGTCGACCCATACTGCCTTTTGCCCTACGCTGACGGTATACAACAATATTTATCAAATTTTACAGAACGATACCATACTCCAAATGCCAAAGCTGGGCTATATGAATCCACTCATCAAAAAAGTAGACAGCCAGGCATCCTTTGACCGATGGTACCAAACCAAACAAAAAGACACGGGCGTAGTAGTACGCATCAAAGCACAGCATGATTTTCATCTCAAAATAGTGAAAGAATTGCACGATGCAGGAGTGCCCATCATTTGTGGTACCGATGCCGGTATTGGAATTACCCTACCCGGGTTTTCGCTACACCGGGAATTGGCTTTTTATAAAGCCGCCGGACTCTCTAATTACGAGGTATTGAAAACAGCTACCATCAATGCTTCACAAACCCACAGCATCATGAATCATATGGGCAGTATTGAAGAAGGCAAAACAGCCAACATGCTGTTGCTGGAATCCAACCCGTTAACCGATATAACCACCTTGCAAAACCCCGCCATGGTTTTTAGCAAAGGACGACGTATCAACCGGGAAACCTTGGAAACATTTGAGACCAAAGCATACGATAGAAACAACCTTTGGGTATCGGCGCTTCGCTACGCAGAAAACCTGATCATAGAAAAATAAAACCATCCACATGAACAAACAATTCTTATATCTGGCAGCCATGGCTTTGTGTATCGCAGGCTGTACCATAGCCGGCCTTAGTCTGGGAATCTTATATTCGGAAGTATGGGTAGGCATTTTGCTGGGCTTGGGTATAGGCCTGCTGATAGCAGCCCTACTCCTACTGCGCAAAACAAAAGAGACCGCTATGTAAAGTGCTACGGCTAAGTACAGCATTTAGATACCAAACAGCATGAGTGCTTCATAAGCAACGGCAATGGCCGTATGCAACAAACAGCACCCTAGCTCTCTAAAAATACTGTATCTTCGTTGACCAACCGAATACCATGAACACCAAAGACACTAGTATACTCATTGCCTTTGTACTGCTAAAGTTTTGCCTGCAATACCTGTTATTAGATGCCGGCTATGACTTGCAACGAGATGAATATTTGCATTTAGATCAGGCAAATCATTTGGCTTGGGGCTATGCTTCGGTGCCTCCGGTGACTTCCTGGATCTCGTGGGTAATTAAGTTGCTGGGCAATGGAGTGTTTTGGGTAAAACTGTTTCCCGCCCTGTTTGGAGCATTGACCTTAGTGGTTGTTTGGAAAACCTGTGCGCTCCTGGGCGGTTCCCGCTATGCAAAAGTGCTAGGAGCTACCTGTGTACTCTTCTCATCACTGCTACGCCTAAATACCTTGTACCAACCCAACTCACTAGACGTGCTGTGCTGGACTGCAACGCTCTACCTGTTGATGCGATACCTAAAAACGGAACGCCCGAAGGTACTATACTACACTGCGGTGGTAGTAGCCATAGGTATTTTGAACAAATACAACATCGCGTTTTTACTATTGGCTATCATACCTGCTTTGCTGTTCACCCCGCAACGCAAAATCTTTAGGAAAAAAGAACTATACATCGCAGTGGCGATAGGGCTACTGCTCATTTCGCCAAACCTATGGTGGCAAGTGACCAACCATTTTCCTGTGCTACGCCACATGGAAGAATTGGCACGTACACAGTTGGTCAACGTAGCCAGGGCAGATTTCCTGAAAAATCAACTGTTCTTTTTTACGGGAGCGTTGTTCGTTATCCTTGCGGCATTGTATGGGTTGTTCTTTGCGACTGCACTACGCCCCTACCGTTTCCTTTTTTGGACATTCTTTGGAGTGTTGGCGCTCTTTACCTATTTCAAAGCGAAAGATTACTATGCTATAGGGCTGTACCCTATTTACATTGCCATAGGAGCAGTTTATAGTTCCAACATTGTACAACACAAAGTAGCCCTGGTGATAAAGCCACTGTTGTTGGCGCTGCCCGTATTGGTATTTGCACTCACCTATGAAGTAGCCTACCCCAACCAAACCCCGGAATACATCATAACACATCAGGAAAAATACCGGGCATTGGGGCTCTTGCATTGGGAAGACGGCAAAGACCATGACATTCCACAAGACTATGCAGATATGCTGGGATGGCGCGAACTGGCTGAAAAGGTAGATGCCGCATACCGAACTATAGAAGTACCGGAGCAAACCCTGATATTATGTGACAATTATGGACAAGCAGGTGCCATTAATTACTATACAAAAGAACCGCTAAAAGCAGTATCCTTCAACGCAGATTATATCCATTGGTTTGAACTCAGCAATCCGTATACCAACCTGATTAGAGTAAAGAATCGGGATGAACGCCACGAAGAATTTGAAAAAACACGTCCGTTTTTTGAATCAGGAAAGGTATACGATTCTATTACCAACGTATATGCACGTGAATACGGCACCGTTATTTTTGTATTTGAAAATGCTAAGATTGATGTAAATGCGCGTATTCAGGAAGAGTTACAATCGTATGAATAAAAGAAAAGTTCAAGATCATATCGTATTCATAAAATACAGCATCAAATTTTCTGCTCATCGGAATGCATGGTAAAAATCAGCCACACCATAGTCTACCGAATTACTGAACTTAGCAGTTGTTACCCTAAGCCACTACAGAAACGTTCGCAGTAGTTTTGACACTTTTACACTTTAAACGTATATTGTAGCTTTCAAACGAACAGCTAACATACTTCCGTAATGATGAAAAAGAGTATAGGACTTTGGCTATTGCTTTGCTTACCATTCTTATCCATTGCACAAGAAACCAATGTGCCTACCCTGGCGGCAGAACTATGCAATGATTTTAAAGATGTGGACACTACACAATCCATAGCAACTTTGAGCAATATACTACAGCAAAAAGCGGTAGCTTTTTACAACAGACACGAGACCGATCTTGCCGCGATGGAAAAGCAAACCAAGCAGGTATATGTAGAAAAATCGGATCTGGAGGTATATGAGATGGTTCGTAATTTCATTACAGCAGAGGCCATTACCAGCTGTCCTGTTTTTATGAAGGTATACCAAAAAGTTGCCAAACGCGGGTATGCTACAGACAAGCTATCCATTCAACACGTTTCCCAAAAGGTATGTGATCTAATGGCTGCCAACGCTTCCAAGGGCTATGTAGCCTTAAATGAATTGGTGAACAACAGCATCTATGATTTTGAGATGGAAGAAAAAAGGCTGATAGAAAAAGAATACGGCCAGTTTGGTAGCAGAGAGTACTTTGGAGATTTGCAGGCGTATATGATGTACAACTGTGATGAGTTCTTTAAAATGGCTATTTACATAGAAATGTATGGAACCGAAGCACCGCCGAAGATTGAAAAAGAAGAGTTTACTGCAGCGCAAAAGGAAATTGGATATACTCAAGATGAATTTAACGACATACTTGGAAAAGTAAAAACACTGGTTTCAGATATCATCTACGCAGATTATGACGCATTAACAAAGAAACTAAACATACCTACCAGCACACTCAAAACCAAGTTAGACACGTACTTGAACGGGAGTACCATTGATTTAAAAGACAGCTCGGACAGGACGTTTATTTCAGAATCTTTTACCAAAGGAAAAGCTAAAAAACAACTGGAGCTCACCATCATTGCCATGACTTTTTTAGACAAAAGAGCTCATGAAGAATTTACAAGAGGTGATTATCATTTTGTGATCCAAGCACAAGTTGGTTTATCCTCCGAAGAAGAACTGATCCTCACCGATGTGGTGATCATCACAGAAGATAAAGCTCTTGACGACTGGTGGCTGGGCCAATACAAAGACTACGTGTCCAAAACCATTGCTCTTGCCAACATCTATGAATTGGTTCCGGTACCACCTCCGTATCCACCAACAGATCATCTTAAATAAACGTACATAAAACAGGCTAGCAGTTTTTAGTCAAGATCAGACTGTTATAAAATAGCATGGCATCGGTACGAATAGTCCTCATAAAAAGGTCGCATTTCATCCTGAAATATCTTAACTAGAACGAGAAGCGAAATATATCATTTCGGTATTCATATGATTTTGTGTATCTTATAGAAGGAAACAAAAATTACAGACCTATGCCTATCATCAAAACGCAAACAGACTGTAGCCTTTCCCCCAAAGCGCTGTTTATTAAAGACTTTAATATAGCCATTGCTACGGATAATATCGACTTTTTAACCAACCACGTGACCGATTCCCTGGAATGGCATATTATTGGAGATAAAGTAATTCGCGGAAAAAAAGCATTTCAGAAGGAATTACAACATATGATATCTCATGAAATAGATGAATTAATCATTCAGCAAATCATCATCAACGAAAAAGAAGCTGCGGCAAACGGCACTATGACCATGAATAGCGGAACTACGTACGCGTTTTCAGATTTCTATACATTTCATTCCACTTCAGAAAAAGCGATTAGTGGTATTACATCGTACATCATTAAACTAGACTAAAACCTATTCATGAGATATTTGATTTCCATAATGGCTTTCGTGATGCTCATAACGACTTTGAGTTGTTCAGAAAATCAAATGAATCCACGAGAGCTTGAAGATTGGAATTTCGTAAAAAAATCAAATAATTATCTTGATTGTATCACCTTTATTCGGAAGTACCCTAACACCACTAAATTTGATTCTGTTTTACAACAGTACGAGCGTCAAAAAGAACTTTCAATGCCCACAATAGCTGATTGTTTCCAAAACTGTGCTTCCTTTACCATTGATAGTTCCGGGACTATTTTTTATGAAGATAAAGTCACCTCGCTAGATACTATTTTTCCTGTTCTGATGCATTTCATAATCAATAAAGAAAATGAACTCCATTTGCCTGACAAATTCACTACAATTGACTTGGAAAATGTAAAACGATCCTATTCCAAAGCAGCCTTCATCGTCTATTATCATAATAATCAAGGGAAGCAGTTGCAAAGAGTTACCCGAAGCATTTCTGGAGCGTTTAATTTTTACAGAAATTATCTAAGTAATTCCTGGTATGGAGAAGATTATGTAAATCTAGATAGTGAACATCGTTACTTTATGGATAAACTATTGCAGTATCGCATTCGTTTGGAGCGGCAAAATAAAATACCAGTACCTCCACCTCCACCACCTGAATTCTGAAAAAAATCCACAACACTGAACTAAAAAGTAGCAATTGGTAAAGTTCAATTTTAGATGCTCCGATGAAAACTTAAGTTTTTTCAGATTTCAAAAAAATAGGAAATCAATCCGGTAACATACTTTGTATAAGTATCGTCTATTAAATACCTTTGTGCCATCATTTCAATTTCTGACTCATGAAAAGAGACGTTAAAATTGCTATAGGGTCTGTTGTCTTTGGAGGACTTTCCTTTGCTGTAGTATTTGCATTGCTAAACCTCCTTACCAAAAGCACTCCATTTGATTGGAAAGAATTTCTTTTCAATTTCATTGGTTTCAGTATCGTTATGACCATTCTTAGTATTTTAAGAATTCGAAAAGAAAGAAGAAAAGAAAAAGAAAATCTTTAATCCTCCGGAGCCAATTCCTCTAGAAACTTAGACAAACTTTCCTCGGTAGGAAGCTCCAATTTTTTGCGTAATCGGTAGCGGGCAGTTTCTACCCCTCTAGTGGAAATATTTAATAACGGAGCTATTTCTTTATTGGTTAATCCCATTTTTATAAATGCACTCAAGCGTTTTTCCCTTTTTGTAAGCTCGGTACTTTGTTGTTTTAGAGCAGTAAAGAAATTTTCATGAATGTTTTCAAAATTATCTTCAAACACCTTCATGTATTCTTCATCTATCTTATGTTGATGCAGTTTATGGAAAATCTCGGTAAGCTTTTTATTGGACGTTTTTGTCTTTACAATGTTGCGAAGTTCTTTGAGTTCTTCTTGTAATTCATTGAAAAAATTCTTCTTACTTACTAGGAGCATCGTATAGTTTGCCAACTCTTTACTCTTTTTTAGTACATCTTCTTCCAAATGTCGCTTCGCCATTTCTATTCGTTCTTTATCACGCTCCAACTTAAGTTGTTTCACTTCCAATTGTAAAAGTCTGTTTGTTTCCTGCTCCCTTTCTTGTGCTTGTAAGTGTTGTTTTTCTATTTTTCGTTCTACTAATTTTACAGCAATAAATAAGGATAACAAACCAAATACCACGTAACATACCAGTGCGAAATTGGTTTGATACCATTTTGGCGCTATGCTAAATTTATAGGTGACAGGCGTGGTTTCTATGCCCAACGTATTTCTTGCTTTTACGTGAAATGTATACAATCCTGCCGGTAATAGGTTGTATTCTTTAAACGGCATTTTCTGCCAAGTACTCCAGGTTTTGTCTACATCTTCTAGCTTATAACTATATGTATTTAAAGCATTATTAGGAATTTTTGGAGCTGCAAAATTGAACCGGACAGAAGTAGCACTATTGGGTAACGTGATTAAACTATCTTGCACCAATGGCAATGAAAAAGCTTCCTCGTCTGCTGTATATTTTACTGAAACCAATTTGGTAGGAATGTTTTGTGCTCTATTCTGTGTATTGGTATGATACAGATATAAACCGGTATGGGTACCTACCAAAACATTTGCATCATTTATAGGAACGATGGTTTCCATGCCTCGGTTGAAAGTTCCTTTAGTTTCCAGAAAAATATCTTTTACAAATTCCGGATGCTCACTTTCATGATCAAAATACCCCAAAGCATCATCTACCACTGCCCATGTTTTACTGGAATCACTCACCAATTTTCGGGTATTCTTGTCTTTGTCCAAAATGGAATTCAATTCTTGGTAGGGTTCAAATTTATTCTCCTTTTTGTGATACTGATAAATCCCGTTATTGGTAGTAAATACAATATTCCCTTTCCAACGAAACACATTGATATTGTAAGGAGATTTTAATCCATTCTGATCTGTAAAATGATCAATGGCTACGACTCTATCGAGTGATTCATTTAATGTTAATTTATACACTCCTTTATATCCGTGACAAACCCAGTATGTATAGGGTTCGTCACCTGCTAAGATATCTCGACTCGATTCGTTAAAGCCCTTGATTTTCTCCTTCACTTCCCAGTTTCCATGATTTTCTGAAACCACAAATAACCCCGTATAGCTACATCCCAAAAACAAATTGGCTTTTCCCGGAATGGGTATCACTTTCCAAAAACTATTTTGATATCCTACTTTCGTTGCTTCCTTCTGTTCTATCTTAAAAATACCTTTATCATGCCCTGCCAGAATGGTGTTGTTTACCTTTTGAATGCTCCACGCTTGTCCTTGAGTATTGTTGATTAACTGAAAACTTTCAGGTCCTACACGGTTTTGGCTACTCAAATCGGCTACGTAAACACCTTGATTCGTTGCCACATATAAATGTGCTTTTTCTACCAAAACATCATAAACGGAAGCTTGATTGAAAATGGTAGTTTTCGGATTATTATAATCTATGTTGTCAATTCCATTATCCAATAATGCCCAGACATTTCCTTCCTTACTTTGCAACAATCCAAGTACTGTTTCATCTTGTAAATGAGCTGTTTTTTCTATCGTATACCCTTTGGAGTTCCATCTAAATGTGAGTAACCCCGAACGTAAAGTTCCTAATAAATAGGTATCAGGTTTCAATTGCAAAAAAGAAATGATACGATATTCTTTTTCTTTTGAACTAATATTGACTTGCTGTGAACTAATACCGGAATCTCTCTGTACTCTAAATACATGTCCATTATTCGCCAGTAATCCAAAATCTCCATTGCTAAAATTGGTGATTCCTATAATAAATTCATTATCATAAACCTCAGCATCAAATACCTTTTTTAGATAATGCTGATCCAAGTCTAGTTGAAAAATCCCTTCATTGGCGTCTTCCACATAGAATTCTTCATTGATCACATAGCTCTTTAAAAAACTGGTGGTCGCAGGAATCTGCGTTAGCCGTTTATTTTTATAAATGAAAAGTCGTTCAAATGTTCGAAAAACCATGTAATCTTTCACCTTACTAATCTGCCATACATTTTCAAAATTGACATTCTCCAATCCGGATTCTTTCACTAGTGAATGGTAGTGGTAGGCTCCAAACTCATCTACTGTCACCGTACCAAATTCATTATAACCACCTGCATAGATGGTCCCATCATCACCTATCATCAAACTACGAACAGAGGAATAGTTGGGAAGATTAATCATACTCCAGGTAGTTCCATTGTAAATCAAAATACCATCATTATTTCCAAAGAAAGTGGTTCCGTCCGAGTCTTCACAAGCTATCCAAAACTGTGAATCCGAATTAAAATCATCTCTTGTAAAATGTTTTACATTGGGTTGCTGTGATAACTTTTCAAGTACAGGTATATTTTCAGGATTTTCCTGACCAAAAGCCACACAGCTAAGTAATACGAAAAGGATTTCGAAGCACCTTTTCACATTATTGATATTAAAATATTGGGTGGTTTTATTTATCATAAATACAACAGAAGCTTTTCAGGTTGTGAATATATAAATATTTTAGTAGCCAATTTCAATATATTACTACTTCATACAGTTCAATTTAGATTATTTTATAAATCAATAAAACATTTATTTTCAATTATATAAATAAATAAACGTATTAAAAACGTATACTTTTTTTTAACTGACGTAATTGAAACGTATGACTTTATCATTCCGTTGAATACTTAAATAATAATTTCACCATCAGAAAATCAGTACTACTCTATAACGTTTTCGACGAACTTATGGAGACTTTAAAACAAACAAATTATTTAACCAATTTTTTCAATTTATGAGATTGCATAAAATTATTTTATGCTGTTTACTGCTAACAAGCCTTTTCTCCTTTGCACAGGAAAAAGAGATAACAGGAACAGTCACAGAAAGTGCTTCCGGCATGCCAATTCCCGGAGCTAATGTCACTGTAAAATACACCGCTAATGGTGTGGCTACAGATTTTGACGGAAAGTATTCCATCACTGCTTCACCAACCGATACTTTGGTGATATCTTATATTGGTTTTACTACTCAAGAATTTTTGGTTGGTAACAAAACAACCTTTAATGTAGCCTTGGCAGAAAATGCACAAGCATTATCAGAAGTCATCGTAGTGGGTTACGGTACCCAAAAAAGAGAAGACATTACCGGAGCCGTTGGTTTGGTAAAATCAGAAGCTTTTGACGAACGTCCTAATACAGATCTTGGTTCCTTGGTTCAAGGACAAGCTGCTGGTGTAAAGGTGATCAAAAGTTCTGGAAAACCATCTGCAGGATTTAATATTCGCGTGCGTGGTACCAGTTCTATTACAGGAAGTAGTGATCCATTGTATGTTATAGACGGGGTTCCTACTACAGATACTCGTTCTTTAAACCCTTCAGACATAGAGAGTATTTCTATTTTGAAAGATGCCTCTTCTGCAGCTATATATGGTGCAGGTGGTGCAAACGGGGTAGTTTTAATTACTACAAAGAAAGGATCGTCTGAAAAGCCGGTGTTTCAGTTTAGTAGCTATGTTGGAGTTTCTTCTGTATGGAAAACATTGGATGTATTAAATGCAGAACAATACCGTGATTTAATGACGGAAATGGGTAAAACTACCGATTGGAGTCAGTATACCAATAACACAGATTGGCAGAATGAGATTTTTCAAGATGCCATTTCTCAAAACTACCAATTATCGGTTTCCGGAAAACAAAACGGAACACAGTATTACATTTCCGGTGGTTATGTAAATCAAGAAGGTGCTGTACGCAGTGCAGAAATGGAGAAATACAATTTCAAAACGAACTTATCTAAAGAAGTAACCGATTGGTTAAAGATTGGAACCAACATCAACTATACTGTTTATGGTGATGTGGATGTGACCGATAATGCTGCCGTGAATCAAGGTGGTGTGTTACTGGGTGTTTTGGCTACGCCTCCAAACATTGGTATTTATAACGAAAATGGAACCTTTACAAGTAATCCTTTCCAAGATTGGGAAAATCCATATTCAAGTACAGATGGTTCCGACAGAGGTTACAAAAACCAACGTTTATTAGGGAATGTCTATACAGAATTTAGATTCGTAAAAGATTTGAAATTCAAGTCGAACTTTGGTATTGATTATAATGCAGATCGTTATGACTATTTCCTAGACCCATTCCGTACTAGTTATGGTAGAGCTACAAACGGTATTGGTAGATACAACACCAACATCAACAACTACTTTATTTGGGATAATACCTTAAGTTATAAAAAGCAATTTGGAGATCATAAAATAGAAGCACTTGCCGGAACGGTATATCAAAAATACCGTTGGGAATACAGTAGTATTGAACGCAGAAACTTTGCGAGCGCAGAAATCACCACTCCGGGTGCAGGTTCTGAAATCATTACAGCAAACGCTGGAAAAAGTGAAGCGGCTAACGCTTCTATCTTGGCACGTTTGGTTTATGATTACAAAAATAAATACTTACTTACAGCCAACTTCCGTAGAGATGGTTCTTCTAAATTCGGGCCTAATAAAAAGTGGGGTAACTTCCCTTCGGTTTCTGTGGGTTGGAGAATTTCTAATGAGTCATTCTTAGAAAATGTAGAAGAACTTACGGAATTAAAACTTAGAGCTGGTTATGGTGCGGTAGGGAACGATAATATTGCAACCTACGCATACCTTGCAAGAGTTGGTAGTGGCGGAAACTATCCTATCGGCGGTACTGCACAACCGGGAACATATCCTGCTACGATAGCTAATTACGATTTACAATGGGAAAGCTCAAATCAATTAAACGTGGGGTTAGATCTTCGTTTGTTTGATAGTAAGATCAGTTTTTCTGTGGACGGATATGTAAAAACAAATGACAATCTATTGTTAGATGCACCGCTACCAACCGGAACAGGATTCAGTAGTGCCATTCAAAACGTGGGACGCGTACAAAACAAAGGTTTAGAATTTCAATTAAACACTACTACGCTACAAAAAGGTGACTTTACCTGGGAAACATCAGCCAATATTTCGTTCAACAGAAATGAGGTTCAGGATTTAGTGGGTCAGGAATTGTATGATGGTAATGTTGCCGGTCGTGGAGAAGTCAGTTTAATCCGTGAAGGAGAAGCATTGGGAACTTTTTACGGTTATGTGTGGGGCGGTGTAGATCCGCAAACCGGAGATGTATACTACATTGATCAAAATGGGGAAAGCACTTTTAACCCAACGGCAGATGATCGCACCATTATAGGAAATGCAAATCCAGACTTTACCTATAGTCTTGGCAATACCCTAAGCTATAAGAACTTTGGTTTGAACATCTTTTTACAAGGTTCACAAGGAAATGATATTTTCAATGCTACCCGCGTGAACATGGAAGGAATGATCGATTCTAAAAACCAGTTCACATCTGTTTTGGATAGATGGCAAAATCCTGGTGATGTTACAGACATTCCAAGAGTGTTGGAAGGCGATATTAGAAACTCATTAGCTTCTGATCGTTATGTAGAAGATGGTTCATATTTACGTTTCAAAGCGGTGACTTTGAGTTACAATCTTCCTAAAACATTTTTAGAGAAAGTAAAGCTTACTACGTTCAAGCTTTATGTTACTGGTGAAAACTTGATCACCATCACAGATTACTCTGGTTTTGATCCGGAAGTAAATGCCTTTGGCGGTAGTAATACGGTACAAGGAGTAGACTTTGGAACTTATCCACAGACGAGAAATATCATTTTTGGTATGAACTTAACTTTTTAAAAACGCATTATGAAAAGATATCATTCTATAAAAACATATATGGCAGCGGCCTTGTTGCTAGCTGCTTCCGTAAGCTGTGAAGACGAGCTAGACCTGTACCCTATTTCGCAAGAAGTGGCAGACAATGCTTACAGTACCGGAACTCAAATTGAAGCTGCTTTAACCGGTGTATATGAGTCGTTTCAATCCTCTCAATACTACGCCTGGGATTTTGTCATGGCAGAAGATATTCGTAGTGATAATTACTATGCTGGTGGTGACAACCCAGAAATTTTTGCGTATGATCGTGTAGATCTTTCGCCTACCAACTCAAGAGTAAATGCTTTATGGGCTAGTGTATACAATGCTATTTCCAAAGCAAACTTGGTATTGGAAAAAACACCGGAAGTTACCGAGAACATTACCGAAGAGCGCAAGGATCAGATTTTGGGGGAAGCCTATTTTTTAAGAGCCTATCATTACTTTGTATTGGTTAAAAACTTTGGAGATGTTCCACTGTACATTAATTTTGTAAGCTCTGCAGACCCTGCTGACACACGTTTACCAAGAAGTTCAAAAGAAGAAGTATATGCACAAATTGTAAGTGATCTTAACAATGCTCTTACTCGTCTACCAGATACTTATGGTAGCGATGCCAGCGTAAACAAAGCCAGAGCTACCAAAGGAGCTGCCAATGCCTTGCTGGCAAAAGTATACGCGCAAATGCCTACACCAGATTATACGGCTGTTTTAGCACATGCCAATGCTGTGATCAATAGTCCTGCAGGCTATTCTTTACTTAGCAATTACGATGAACTGTTTGATGGAAACCATTATAACAATGCAGAGTCTATCATCGAAATTCAGTATTTGGGAGGAAACGAAGGAAACTGGGGACCACAAATGCACTTGCCTCCTTCTGTAAGTGGAGATAACTGGAGAAAATTTACCACACCATCTCATGATTTGGTAGATGCTTTTGACAGTGAAGGAGACAACATTCGTAAAAATGCAACCATCCTTTTTGAAAATGTTAGTTGGGTAGATGAATACTGGGGTAATGCCACAAACAGCAGTGTACCTTTTGCTTACAAGTGGAGAAATGCAGGTTCATGGGCAAGTTCAGATGATATTTATTTGTTGCGTTTAGCAGATATTATTTTGATGAAAGCTGAAGCTCAAAACGAACTTGGACAAACAGCAGATGCTGCCACCACTGTAAACTTGGTACGTAACCGCGCAGGTTTAGCAAATCTTAATAGTGATGCTACCGCTTCTCAAAGTGCTATGCGTATGGCTATTTTAAAAGAGCGCCGTTTAGAACTGGCACAAGAAGGACACCGTTGGAGTGATCTGGTACGTTTTGGTATGGCTCAAGAGGTTATGAATAGTGTAGATGATATTGACCTAAGTACAGGCCAATCCGTTAACTATGCTGTTGATGAACATGATCTTTTAATGCCGATTCCTCAAGCAGAAATCAACCGTAATCCTAATCTGGAGCAAAACCCGGGTTATTAATTTTGAAACGAAACATAGATGAAAAAACAATATATCACCATCAGTCTTTTGGCAATTGCCACACTTTTTACTGCATGTTCAGAAGATGAAAAACCCTACTACCCACCGCCAAGTACTGGTGGTGAAGGAACCGAGGTTGCTACTGCCCAAATGTGGGTGACCAGTGGAGACCAGAGTAGGTTACTAGCAGCGCAGGACAACCTTAGCATTGTAGATAATACTGAAACTACCTATCCTGCCATCACCATCAACAGTGGAGAACAATTACAAGAAATAGAGGGGTTTGGAGCTGCATTAACAGGTTCTTCAGCTTATTTGATCAAAAATAAGCTGAGTGCCGCGCAGCGCAATGCTTTACTGGCAGATCTTTTCAATGCAGAAAACGGTATTGGATTAAGCTACCTTCGTTTAACCGTAGGGGCTTCTGATTTTTCGTTGGAAGATTTCACCTATGACGATATGCCTTCCGGTATTACGGATGAGAATCTGGATAATTTCAGTATTGCGCATGACGAAACCAATGTCATTCCGGTATTGTCGGATATTCTGGCCATCAATCCAAACATTCAATTGATGGGAAGTCCGTGGAGTGCTCCAGCTTGGATGAAAACCAATCAAAGTTTGTATGGTGGTACATTGAGTACTTCATATTACAACACCTATGCAAACTATTTGGTGAAATATATTGAAGCATACGCTACTCATGGCATTACCATCAATGCAATTACGCCACAAAACGAACCATTACATACCTCTGGGTATCCTACCATGAAAATGGAAGCTACGGAACAAGCGGCATTCATCAAAAATGCATTGGGACCTGTTTTTGCAGCGAATGATATCGATACAAAGATCATTGCCTATGATCATAACTTTGATGAAACCAGTTATCCTTTAACTGTATTGGCTGACGAAGATGCTGCACAATATGTTTCCGGTAGTGCTTTTCACGCCTACGCAGGGGAAGTGAGTGCTATGGACAATGTACATGCTGCCTACCCGGATAAAGACTTGTACTTTACCGAGATCTCTGGTGGCGAATGGAGTACCGACTTTGGTTCGAACCTTAAATGGTACACGCGTAATATTTTGATAGGAACTACACGCAATTGGTCTAAAACTGCTTTGTTCTGGAACCTAGCATTGGATACCAATCACGGACCTACCAACAATGGCTGTAGTGATTGCCGTGGCGTAGTAACCATAGATGATGCTGGTGACGTGAGTGAAAATGTGGAGTACTATGCACTTGCACACTTTTCAAAATTTGTGCGTCCCGGTGCGCACCGCATCAGCAGTACTACGTTTGATGCCAGCACAGGCTTGTACAATGTAGCTTTTGAAAACACAGATGGTAGCATGGTATTGATCGTTCTAAATGAGAGTCCGTCTACCAAAAACTTTTCAGTGGTTTTAGGAGACCATCGCTTTGACGGATCCATACCACAATCAAGTGTTGCAACCATTACTTGGAATTATTAAAAACGAAACATCATGAAACATTTATATACCTACCTTATCGCTGCCTTTGCATTACTAGCAGCGGTGTCTTGTGAAAAAGACAATGTAGCGCCAGTGGGCAACTGGTCTTTAAGTGAACCAACACTTACGGCGCCAGACGATGGAAGCGCTTATATTTTGGACGAATCCGATCCTAACGAGCATTTTTATTTTGAATGGGAAGCTGCTGAGTCTACAGCCGGCTTTCAGGTACGTTACCAATTGGTACTAGATACTTTGGGAAGCGAAAATTATGATACACCCCTACTTTCGGTTGCTTCGGACAACAACGGAAAAGCCACTACCGGAAACCTAACCGCCGGTGATATTGACCTTGCGTTATCTTATGCAGGATTTCCTGCCGGGGAAGCTGCCGAAGTAGAATGGGCTGTGGTTGCTATTTGTCAGGATACCAAAACGGTGGCTGCGCGTAGTATTCACTTTACTCGTTTTGAAACCGAATATGTTCCGGTACAGTTATTTGTTTCCGGTGCCGCTACCGAAGCAGGTACAGATCTTTCCAATGCAGTGGCCATGCGTCACTTGTTAGATGGAGATCAAAACAACACCTTTGTTTTTGAAACCTATACTTCTCTGGAAGCAGGGATGCCATTCCAATTCTATAGCAAAAGAGAATTGCCGGCACACATCTATGGTGGTGGTGAAAATACCCTTATAAAAGGTGGTGATGCCCTTACGGTAGAAGAATCCGGAGTATATCGTATTACAGTAGATCTTATGAACAATACCTACAGCTTGTTGATGATCAACAATTGGAGTATTGTGGGAGAACCTATTCCAAATGGTTGGGGTGGTGATGCACCATTAACCTACATAGGTGGTGGTGTTTGGGAGTCTACCATGGTATTAACCAGTGGTGGGTTTGTTTTCCGTGCTAATGAAGACTGGGGTTATTTATTAAAACTAGTTTCAGGGACTACAGACGAAGTGTACATGGAAGCACAAGCAGGAGCTGCCGGAATTTCTATAGAAGACCTTAGTGTGGCCAACGCAGGAGAATATACCGTGACTTTAGACCTTTCTTCCGCTCCGTATACGTATCATATGGAATCTAATTTGAATCCACCATCAGAAACTCCGGATGCTTTGTATCTATTAGCCGATGGTGTTTCCGTAGCTACATTTGCTATGGATGGTGATGTTTTCAGTACCAATTATTTACCATTACAAGCAGGGGTTACCTACCAATGGAACAGTATGGAAGATGGTAGTGGAACAGCTTATTTTACTTCAGCAAGTATCGGAGCTTCAGACAATCCTGATGGAGATGCTGTAACGGGTGCTTTTGGTTTTGTAGAAGGCGAAGGTACTTTTAGCGTAGACCATGATCAGGCGTACAAATTGAGTCTAGACTTTGCTACCGGAAACGGAACGTGGAAGTACTACAACCTCAAAGTATTCCACTGGGATAATATCAATAATGGATGGGATGATCGCCAGGAAATACCTATGACCTATCAACATCCAAACACTTTTATATTAAGCACTAGCCTTACGGCCAATTACGATATCAAATTTATCTCTCCTTGGGATGTAGACTTGGGTACTGATACTCCAACAGCTATGAGCGGTAACTTGTACAATGGCGATGGTGGCGGTGTCAACTTAAATCCGATCACTACTACAGGAACCTACACTATGGAGGCTACCATAAACGATACCTATACAGGCGGAACCTACAGTATTACAGCAGAATAATTTCCCTAAACACATACCGGCAAATGCATGGCGTTTGCCGGTTTATATACCATCATTATGAAGTTATCTACCAAAAAACTAACCACCATGAGTCTTGGACTTTCCTTGCTCTGTGGTGTTGTGGCCTGTGATGAGCAGCCTGCAAAAGAAACCAACCTACCCAAAGGCAAGGTATATGTAACCAGTATGGATGAAACCCTGCTGCTTGCACCACAAGACCTGCCTACACATACCGAAGAAGAAATACATACAACCATCCAACTTGATACCGCCACTACCTACCAAACTATGGACGGTTTTGGCTATACCCTTACCGGCGGGAGCGCCATGCATTTACACAACATGAGTGCCCCTGCCCGCAAGGAACTTTTAGAAGAGTTGTTTGGTGACCACGAAACAAGTGTGCGTGTTAATTATCTGAGAATTAGTATAGGAGCTTCAGACCTAGACGAAGCTCCTTTCTCTTATGATGACCTACCGGAAGGTACTACCGATGTTCCTCTGGAGCATTTTACACTGGCACACGATACCTTGGATGTGGTACCGATGTTAAAAGAAATATTAGCTATCAATCCAAAAATTCAATTATTAGGTTCACCCTGGTCTCCACCGGTGTGGATGAAAGACAATCATGATACCCGTGGCGGTAGTCTATTACCGGAGTATTATGAAACCTATGCCCGCTACTTTGTAAAGTATATTCGTGCTATGGAAGCTGAAGGAATTACCATCAATGCGATGACCATTCAGAACGAACCCTTACACCCCGGTAACAATCCAAGCTTGTTAATGCTACCGGAACAGCAAAGTACTTTTATCAAGGAACATTTAGGACCACTTTTTAAGGAGGAAGGCATCAACACAAAGATCATTTTGTATGATCACAATGCAGACAGACCCGATTACCCTATCAGCATTCTTGATGATCCTGAAACAGCACAGTATGTAGACGGTGCAGCCTTTCACTTGTATGGTGGTGAAATAGATGCCGTAAGCAAAGTACACGAAGCACACCCCAACAAACATCTGTATTTTACAGAGCAATGGGTAGGTGCTCCCGGTGATTTTGCCAAAGAGATGAATTGGCATACCGAAAACCTCATCATTGGCGCACCGCGTAACTGGTGTAAAACAGTATTGGAATGGAACTTGGCGGCTGATGCCAACCAACAACCGCATACAGACCGTGGTGGGTGCGACCGTTGTTTGGGCGCTGTAACCATAACAGGTGATAACGTTACTCGTAACCCGGCATACTACATCATTGCACAAGCTGCTAAGTTTGTACGTGCAGGAGCAGTACGCATTGCCTCTACGATGGAAAAAGAACTACCAAACGTTGCCTACCAAAACCCTGATGGAAGTTTGGTAGTGATTGTTCAAAATAAATCAACTGAAAAACGAACATTTTATATAGATGCCAACGGTACGCGCCATTTGGCTGTGCTAGATGGTGAAACCGTAGGTACTTTTACCTTTTAATTTTCCTCTTGAAAATTTCCCCCTGGTACGTTGGGTACCACGTTTATAGCAATACTATAAACAAGTATGTATGTTCAGTATGCAGCTGCGTTTACCTCATGGTTTTCGCAGCTGTTTTTATTTTTACGTAAAGTTTGTTGTATCTTCGAACCATATTTATATGTTGATACCACTAGAAAACTAACCATGACTTCCACACAAAAACCAAAAATAATAACGCGTATAGGTGCAATGCTATTAGACCATGTTGCTATGACTTTTGTAGCGATCATCTTTATGATTCCTTTTATGATAGGGGTCTTTTCCAATGCGCTGCAAGTTTCTCACGAACCTTCCTCCTTTGCTTTTTCAAAAGTGTTGCTTTATATAGCACTACTAGGGTTTTCACTATATTTTTGTAAAGACAGTTTCCAAGGGCGTAGCTTGGGAAAAAGAGTTACTAAACTACAGGTACACAACTATAAAACAGGACAGATAGCCCATCCGATGCGCTGTTTCATTCGAAACATTTTTATCATCATTTGGCCATTGGAAGTCATCATGACACTCATTAATCCTAGTAGAAGACTTGGAGATTATGTTGCCGGAACTTGCGTAGTTACCTATGACGCAGCAACAGACCAACCCAAAACAAACTATGCACAAGTGGGGATGGCTATTGTAATAAGTTATGTGATATTACTACTCATAAGCCTACCCTATATTGGATCTTTCAACGGGCCTACAAGCAACAGTGTACACTATGTAGAAAGTTCACTCAACACTCCTGCAGCAGCCGAAACCACACAAATGTTTGCAGACAGTTTAGGAGAAGTTTTAACGGCCGATGTACGCGTTTACGATCATATTAAAGAAGATGAAAACCTCTCATATGTTTCCGTGATTGTACGACTAAATGAGAATTATTTAGCCAATGATGATGATTACGAATCGCTCAAATCTGCTATCTTACCATTACTTTACAGCAAATTCCCTCAGGGAACTTTTGTAGGGCGCATAAAATATGTATACCAACAAGGGGGAACAATAAAAATGCGATCTATGACCCTAGATTGGAGAGATGAAGAGAAATAGTATCTAAAAGTTTTAAAACAAAATACAAACTTTAACGGCAACGCTCCAAAAAAAGAAAATTCCATCGCGGGATTACTGAAATTATAAGTAGGTCTACAACGGCTTTTTTCATACCTCAAGATGTATAGTCATAGCATATCAAACACCGTTATACATACACCACTCTTTTACAGATAGATACATCATTATATATATTACATTCTTTACAATTTTTGTAGTACTAGCTATAGAACTAGCGCTTTTTACCACACTATAACGTTTTAATTTGAAGTACTATTTGCTTACATCAGTATTAAAAACCCTTATAAACACTAGCCTCACCCCTGTTTTTACATTTTTTTTAGCGTGTTGTATTTTGTATGAAATTTTTTTATATATTGAAAAAAGTAAATCATTAGATATCAAACATTTACTCCCATTCCCAAATTAAACCTACCCATAGCTATTGTTCCCCTAGCTATACTTTGGATGTCTCCCCTACGCAGTACGGCATCCCATGATACCTTTATTACAATTTCTTTGCTAAGAAATTGGTCTATATATAGTAGCGGCATACCCTAAAAAAGGTGTATGCAATGATCATGTGTATTTTATGATGTGCATTGTATTTGTAAGGGCTTCATGCATACTTGCGAAACGGCTTTGCATACTTGCGAAACGGCTTTGCATACTTGCGAAACGGCTTTACATACTTGCGAAATGGCTTTGCATACTTGCGAAACGGCTTTACATACTTGCGAAACGGCTTTGCATACTTGCGAAACGGCTTTGCATACTTGCGAAACGGCTTTGCATACTTGTTTGAGCAGTCCGTTTACCGCTGCAATGCATCTATGATAAGGCATGCATGCGATACACTTCCATACGCTACAAAGAGCAGCCACCAAACCTTGTTTGATCGTGGCAAAGGAGTGATTTGCCTACAGGCAAGAGGCACTCCAAAAAAATTAAAATTATTTATATAACCATTAAATTTTAAAATTATGAGAGTTTATAAAGTTCATACCAATTATTCAAAATTAGTTGATGCCGAATTAGGTCCGTTTTCCACACATGTGCATGAATGCCTCACAGGAAATACAAATTTTACACTAGCGGAAGGAGACCTTACCACCTTGAGCACCAACATTACTAACTATACCGAATTGTTCGACAAGTTGAACGCTAATGGTATGCGTACCAATACCATAGCTAAAAACGATGCGCGCCAAGTATTGATAGAAAATCTGCGGGTGTTGGCTACTACGGTAAACCTTCAAGCTTATAACCAAAATGAAAAACTGCAAAGCAGCGGGTTTACCCTTAACAAACAGCCGGAAACTATACAAGAGTACCCCGCACCTATAGGTATTAAGGTATGGCAAGGCAACAACAGCGGCACTATACATGCACAAGTACCCCCCAATTCGGCTTGCGAATTATATGTGTTTTACTATACCGATGATGCTACCATTACCGACCCCACGCAAATGAAACAGATAATTTCTAAAAAATCAAAGGTAGAGATCACCGGTTTAACCACTGGTACCACCTATACGATTACGGCCGCGTACCGTGGTAGTAGTCCCAAAGTGAATTATGCCAATTTTGTAACCATTATAGCGCCATAACCGGCACCCCACCCCTACCGCTGTTTACATTAGGTATGCAGCGGTTTTTTTTGTAATCGTATTAGTACACTTTTGGAATGAAAATTGTAATGCTTTTTTGTATAAACAAAAACGTATGAAAAAAATAACTATTCTTTTGGTTACCGCAGTGCTATGTACTTCGTGCATATTAACCAAAGCACCTATGGCCCAGGTTGGGATGACAGAAGAGGAATTTACTGAAAGTACCCATCGTGAAGAGCTTGTAGAACTAGAAGAAAACTGGGCAGTATACCGAGTTTTCTATGGTTACGAAAGTAGGTATGTAAAATACTATTATTTTAAAAACCATAAACTAGTGCGTATGGACACTAGCGAACGAAATATCCATTACCATGTGCGTAGAAGCCATTAGTAGGTATTTTTAGCACAGAAAGTGATCTGTAGTTTAAGTAGCTACGCTTTGGGGTAAAAGATGATATTTTTTATTTCAGTTCACCGTAAAAAAGGTGTATATTGGAGGGGGATGTGGAATATAATTTTAATCAATTAAAAGAAGTTGAGAACTCCGATAGAAATAGGTAAAAATAAATTTCATTCAAAAAAAGAAGCTCTAGAGTTTTATAAAAAAATTTTAGCTTCTTATGAAGTTGGTGAAATTTTAAATTCGACAGATTTTGACAATGTTTTTTGTTTGTTAGAAGTTCATCCTAATAAGAAAAAAAAAATTGGTTGTGGAATTTTACAATTCCGTATTGGGATTGCAAAATTTAATACCAAAAGTTTTGAATTAGTACGAAAGGACGGTACTAATGAATTTTTATCCTATACAAAAAGGATAAATAAACCTAAAAACGATTTCTCAAAGTTTGCAATGGCATGTCGACAGGCAATCCAAAAGGATTTAATTAATTTGAAGCAAAACTATTTCAAAGAAAATGCGAAAAACGGAAAGGTAAAATGTCAAGAAACAGGTGATTTTTTAACATACGAAGCATTGAATATTGATCACAGACAGCCAAATACTTTTTCAGTAATTGTTGATAGATTTTTAGAAATTAAAAATCTTAATCTTTCAAAGATTGAATATTTGCAAATAAATGGTGGTCCCAATGAGTTAGCGGACAAAATTTTAAAAACTGAATTTAGAAATTACCATAAAGAGAAGGCAATTTTACGATTAGTAAAAAAGGAATTGAATTTGAGTCGAGCGTATCAAGCTAAAATAGGAAAAACAAAAAAGGATTTAACAATAAAATAAAACACTCTATTTTACAAGATCTTAGTTAAAAAACAAAAAAACACAATTATCCACTAGCCTAGCTCTAGTACAATACTCTTGTTAACTGCAAAAAATAAACAAATTGGCAATCATTTAAAAACACCACACTATGAAGAACAAATATTTAAAATTAGAAACTCCTTGTCAAGAAAAGTGGGAACAGATGACACCCAATGAAAAAGGGAGTTATTGTGATTTGTGTTCAAAAAATGTTATCGATTTTACACAATTAAATGAAGTTGAGATTTCGGAGATCATGAAAAAGTCGGGAAATAAAATCTGTGCAAGAATAACACATTCTCAATTGAATTCGCCATTATTAAATTTAGAGACTCATTTTGATGTAAAGTTTCCAAAATCTAAAGTAGCAGCCGGGGTAATCCTTGCCACTTCGTTAACCATAGCACCAACCGTACATGCTGAACATGCCATGGTAAAAACAGAATTTGTTCAAAATTCAGACTCTCAATTGGATACAAAAGAAGCACCATCTACTACAAAACCAAATGATCCCAAAATAGACGATACCATTGTATTTCATGGGCAAATAACTTCTGAGGATTTAAATAAACCTGTTGAACATGCAAAAATAACCTTTGTGACTTCACAAAAAATATTCAAGGTGTATACGTCAAAAGACGGAACATTTTCCTTAGAAATACCTGCAAGCCTAATTGATAATGATAACGTAATAAGAGTGTCATATTATGAAATCAAGGAGGAAAGAAAAAACAAAGATTTTTTTGGATATAAAACAAGAGATTACATATTGACAAAAAAAGAATTACAAACTAACTATTCAATAAAAGCCGAACCTGAAGTATTAATACTTGGAGGAATTAGATCCTACTCTGAGACAGCAAAACCAATTGTTCTAAGTAATGGAGTGGAAATTAAATATAAGGAATTTGCTAAGGCATTAGCAGGGGAAAAAAGTAGCTGTAGTATTGAAAATAAAGAGTTTTTGTTTTTTGATTCAAAATTTGCAGTAGCCATTTATGGAAAAAGAGCAAAAGATGGCCTTTATATATTAACCAATAAAACAGAAAAGTAAAAACATTGAGAAAAACACTTTTAATACCATTCTTTACTTGTCTGCTTTTATGTGCTTGCAAGAAAAAAACAATCATTGACAAAGAACAATCATTGAAAAAGAACAAGAGGCCTAAAATTTATATCTTAGAATATTAAAATTGATATGCAACTAGGAAGAAAAATAGGATTTCTATTATGGCTGCTCATAGCTTTTATGACTGTGTTGCCTTGGTGTAGTTCGTTAGAATTTAATCAAGTTAGTATACAAATTCTCTTCTACTCTATAACCTCTTCAGGATTACCTCTTGTATTGTTTTTGACCACAAAGAATACTATAAGAAAACGCAAGCTACTCCTCTGGACATTCTTATTAATTGTTGGTACGGCTATTAGTTTAATAATAGTTGATCTTATTACGTTTGGTACATTACATTCAGAATACGCCACACAAGTTGTCAAGTATGTTCATAAAGAAGACGAACAAAAGCGCATTGAATTTCAAATGGAAGATATTGGCGCTTTCGGTTATAATCGAAGAACGGTTGAAGTAGTACCTTGCTGCTTTTTATTCAGTTGGGTAAAGGTTATAAATGAAAATGACATTGATCAATCTGAATGGCTCTATATTAATGAATATAAAAACGAACTTAAGTTAAAAGGTGGCTGAGTGGAAAGCAACACACAAAAGGGATGGCGCTCATCTACCCTATTTGCTATTATGATAGCACTCCCTAACCCAACAAACACTTTTACGCACCAAAACACCAGCTTGCCTCACTACGTATTCCATAGTATAAAAGAAAGCCTTAGCTTTATAGAAAAATTAGAAAGTATGAAAAATTTATGTTACCTACTGTTGTTGATCAGCAGCGTTACCTTTGCACAAGAGATAGACTTTAACAAGCGTCCGCATTTAGAAACAAAAGCTACTTACACCATGGAAGTAGCGCCCGATAAGATTACGCTGGGCATTACCTTGTCTGAAACCGACAGCAAAGGCAAAGTATCGTTAGAAACCTTGGAAAACAAACTGCAAAACGTATTGCGTAAGAATGATATTGACATCAAAACACAATTGGTGCTCGACGATGTTTCCAGCGATTACCAAAAATACCTTTTAAAGAAAACCGATGTTGAAAAAGAGAAAACCTATCAGCTTATTTTACACGATGCGGTAACTACCGGAGCTGTTTTAAAAGATCTGGAAGCAGAAGGCATAGCCAACATCCGTTTGTTAAAAACCGAATACGAAAAAGAAGAAGAACTAAAAATCACCCTTCGTGGTAAAGCTGTAGCAAAAGCCAAAAAACAAGCCGAAGCCATGGTAGGCGCTTTAGACCAAAAACTAGGAAAGGCGATTTATATTTCGGATACGTCCGTTAATATTGGCTATTATAGAACTAATTATGCTACCAATAGCGTACAATTAAATGAGAATACAAATGCCCCGGATGTAAATTTTGAAAGCATTGAAGTGCAAGCATCGGTAACGGTGTATTTTGAATTGGAGTAGTGTTTAGGAAGAAGTTGCTAAAAGAGTATAAGTTTTCATTCATAAAAGATACTCGACTGTCCTCGAATTGACTATAAGTGTCACCTTGAGCATTACCGAGAGGAAAATATTTTTTAACGAAGATTCTTTACGTAGTAAACAAAGTACTATTCTATACTATTTCACGCCATAAAACCAAAAAACCTCCCTGCTTTTGTAAAACAGGGAGGTTTTTAGTTATGATTGTAACTCACTTTCTAATTTTAGTACGGAAGCGCCGTCGTCTTGTTTTATATAATACGCCGGATTGTCTTTACTACCGTTTTTGGTAATCTCACTACCGTTGATCTTTCGGGTGGTCTTTTTTTCAAAGACAGATTGTACCTTTCCGGAAGCCTTGCCATTGCCCCACTTCCAGTGTACTTTTTCATCTTCGTTAAACTTCGCCATTTTTTATCCGAAAGCAGATTCTACAGCTCCACTATCTACGCGGTAGTTACTACCGTTAATGTAGCTGGCTTGTTCAGAACATAAGAAACTGATCACAGCTGCTACTTCTTCCGGTTTTCCTCTGCGTTTCGCTGTTAAGAAAGGTCTTTCATTGTCTAAGAAATATTCCACAGCTTCTTTCACAGATGTGTCTCTTTCTTCAGCTAAGTCTTCCATCATGGCATCGGTCATGGGGGTTTCAATAAAGGCTGGTGACACGGTGTTCACGGCAATACCTTCTTCTCCATAACGCCTGCTTAAACATTTTGATAAATTGATGATGGCTGCTTTACAAGCATTGTACGGACTTTCATCTACATACGGTTGGAATGCATTTTCCGAAGCAATCAAAATAATACGACCGGATTTCTGCGCTAACATTTGAGGGATGAAGGCTCTACACACTCGTACGGCTCCCATCAAATCAATATCAATGGTGTTTTGCCAATCTTCGTCTGTTAAGTCCAGAAATTCTCCGGCCGCTCCTCTTGCTCCGGCACTATTCACCAGAATATCAATGCCGCCTAATTCTTTTTTTGTCCATTCTGCAAATTGCACAACTGCTACATTATCGCTCAAGTCACACTCCCGTGCATACACCTTGGCGTCACTATTGTACGCTAGTAATTTTTCCTTGGCTTCTTCTACGTCCTTTTGTTTCAAATCTGATAAGATGATAGTGGCTCCTTCATCTATCAAAATTTTTGCTGTTTCATATCCTATTCCAGAATCTCCTCCGGTGATCAATACTTTTTTGTTGTGAACTCCTAAATTCATAATCTAATTTTTTATTTTCAATGTACTCAGGAAATACCCATCATAACAATGGATTAAGATTCTTTAACTCGCTGTGTTGAAGTAATGTTAAGCAATAGTCTTGAGAGTGAGTCTTTTTAAGATTTTATTGGCTTGCGTGTAGCTATGTATAATGATGGCATCCTTAATTTTAAAGTAACGTACAGGTTTTGTTGTTATCGTAGTTTTGAAATCTTAAATTTCAGTATGAAAAAAATAATAGTTCTTTTGACTCTCTATAGTTGCTTTTTAAGCAATACCCGTGCGCAGGAAACGCAAATTGCCTTTTTGGCCGATGTGCATTTGCAAGACTTGTATGGCGATTTATCCGATTCAGATTATCAAGGAGTGTTGAACCCAGCAACGGGAAAGTATACGTATTTGCGTACCATGGCGTCCCAATTGCATTCTACCCGTATTTTTAACGAAAACTACTTTGCTTTTTTAGCCGCCCTAGATGCTATTGCAGCTCGCAACATCAAACTCGTTGCCTTACCGGGAGATTATACCGATGATGGGCAGCCCCTGCATGTTCGTGGCTTGGCGCGCATTTTACATCAGTATGAAAAAGAATATGGCATGCAGTTTTTTATCACTACCGGAAATCACGATCCTGTAGGACCGTTTTTACAAGACTCCGGAAAGCGTGATTTTCTAGGTTCAGAAGGCAAGGCACAACCTATTTTTAGCAAAGCAGGCATGTATACTGCTTCGGAAGACGAACATGCTGTGGTACTTTCAAAAGACCTTGCTAAAATGGGCTATGACGGCATTCTCAACGAATTGAAGGACTTTGGATTTTTCCCAAAACGAAGCGATTTGTACTGGGCTACGCCTTTTAATACGTTTTCTTATGAATCCTACTCCTATAAAAAAGGAATGAAAGCCGCGCAACTGGCAAACCGCACTTATGAGGTGACCGAAGGTTTTACCGTACCCGACGTGAGTTATGTAGTAGAACCTGTGGAAGGACTTTGGCTCATGGCGATTGATGGCGATGTGTATTTGCCTAAAGACGCTAGCGGCAACCCTACAGATCCTACCAACTATCATGGGGCAAGTTTGGGCTATAACAATGTATTGAGGAACAAACAACATTTGATCACCTGGGCCAAACAGATTGCAGACGAAGCCAAGCAACGCCACAAAACATTGATTGCGTTTAGTCATTTCCCGATGGTTGATTTTAACGACGATGCCACGCCTATTCTGAAAGAATTATTAGGCACCAACAAATGGCAATTGCAACGCGTACCGGACGAAGCTGTAGCCAAAGCTTTTGCCGAAGCAGGTATTCAAATTCATGTAGCGGGACATATGCACATTAACGATACCGGAGTGCGCACTACCGAAAGCGGCGAAACCTTGGTGAATATTCAAACGCCTTCGTTGGCGGCCTATCGTCCGGGATTTAAAATTTTGACCATTAACAATTCCAATCAAGTACAAATAGAAACGGTGACCATAGATTCCGTTCCGCACTTCAAAGAGTTGTTTCCGCTATACGAAACCGAATACCAACATTTGCAAGCTACGAACCATCCGCATATTTGGAACAAAGAAGTATTGCAAGCCCAAACCTATCACGACTTTATGTTGTGGCATTTAAAAGAGTTGGTACGTTTGCGTTTTTTAAACGATTGGCCGGAACCTATCAAAAGCTTTTTACTAGAAAACTCACTACAACAACTAGCAGTACAAGCTGATGTACAGTTAAGTGACAACGCTGCAAACCATACCGGTTATGACGTGTTACTCGATTTCTACAAACTCCGTAATGCCGATGTATTGGCGTTGGATGATATAGATCCGCAAGCATTACAGTATTACAAACAGCTCATACAAGCTTACAAAATCCTAGCACCACAAACCGAACTGCAAACCCAATTACAACAGTTTTTTATAAGTCTGGATGCTTTTTTACAAGGCGCGCCCGCTAAGAATTTTACAGTGGACTTGGAAACAGGAAAAATATCAGGTAATGAGTAAATTTTATTGACAAAGTCTACTATTCAAAACAAAAGAGAATTGTAACTTTATACCTCAATTATAAACATTCACCTTTTTACCATGAAATTTTTCAATATCAAGAAACTGATGGGAATATATAGTATTTCCCTTCTGTTTTCGTTTGCAACAAACGCACAAGAATTCACTGTGAAAAGTCCGGACACAGCAACTTCGGTAACAATTTTTACAGAAAAAGGTAAGGCCTTCTATACGGTATCTTATCGCCAAACGCTCATGCTTGAAAAATCACCTCTTGGTTTTATAACCGATGTAAGTGATTTTAGTACCGATCTAACATTAGAAAAAACACAACAAGCCCATATTACTGATCAGTATACACTGGCTACCGTTAAAAAATCTACTATAGACTATGAAGCCAATGAAATGACCCTAACCTTTTCAAATGCTGATCGCTATCAATTTGAAGTAATCTTTAGGGTTTCTAATAATAATCTAGGTTTTAGATACCAATTGATGCCTCATGAAGAGCTTTCTAGATGTGTTATAGAAAAAGAAATCACCGGATTCAATTTACCCGAAAATAC
Organism: Pustulibacterium marinum; assembly: GCF_900116665.1. Taxonomy (GTDB): domain Bacteria; phylum Bacteroidota; class Bacteroidia; order Flavobacteriales; family Flavobacteriaceae; genus Pustulibacterium; species Pustulibacterium marinum. Next base: position 42,674 of record NZ_FPBK01000003.1, read on the forward strand.
TACAACGTTTTTGTCACCTCAAGCAACGCCTGGTATTGGCTGGAAAGCTACCAAGCCTAGCTATGAAGAAGAATATGTACCCGATGAAAAACTAGCAACACCTTCTAAATATGGGCTGGGTTATACATTTCCTTCCCTATTCCACATCGGTGAAGAAAATTGGTTATTGGTTTCAGAAACTGGTGTAAACGGAGCATATTGCGCCTCTCATTTAAGCGATGCCACCCCAGAAGGTATCTATACCATTGCATTTCCGCATGAAAAAGAAAACAATGGTTTTGGCAGTTCTACAGCCGCTATAGCTCTTCCCGGCGTTACACCATGGAGAACCATTACCGTGGGAAACCAATTAAAACCCATAGTAGAAACAACCATTCCATTTGATCTTGTAAAGCCTTTGTACAAACCCACACAGACTTACACTTATGGACGTGGTACCTGGAGTTGGATTATGTGGCAAGATAGTAGTATGAACTATGAAGACCAAATAACTTATATAGACCTTGCTGCCACTTTAGGGTATGAATATATACTCATGGATGCTTTGTGGGATACCCAGGTAGGATACGATAAAATGCCCGATCTTATTGCCTATGCACAAGCTAAAGGAGTAGATGTTTTCTTATGGTATAATTCTAACGGAATATGGAACAATGCCCCACAGGGACCAAAACATAAAATGGACAATCCCATAGCTAGAAAAAAAGAAATGAAATGGCTACAATCTTTGGGCGTTAAAGGGTTAAAAGTAGATTTCTTTGGCGGTGATAAGCAAGAAACTATGCGTTTGTATGAGTCTATACTGTCCGATGCCAATGAGCATGGTTTAATGATTATTTTTCATGGTTGCACCCTTCCAAGAGGTTGGGAACGAATGTATCCTAACTATGTAGGTAGTGAAGCCGTACTTGCTTCTGAAAATTTAATATTTTCAGAACACGCCAACAAAATGGAAGCCTACAATGCCTGTTTACACCCTTTCATTCGTAATACAGTAGGAAGCATGGAATTTGGTCCCGTATTGCTTAACAAGTATCACAACCGTACAAATGATGGAGGTACCACTAGAATAACCTCCGATATTTTTCAGCTAGCAACCGCTATTCTTTATCAAAATCCGGTACAAATGTTTGGTATTGCACCCAACAACTTACAGGATGTACCCAACTTTGAAATAGATTTTATGAAGCAAGTACCTACCACCTGGGACGAAACCATTTTTATAGATGGTTATCCTGGAAAGTACTGTGTTTTGGCGCGCAGACATAAAGATACTTGGTACATTGTTGGGGTCAATGCCACACAGACTCCTAAAAACCTAAAAATAGAGATTCCTATGCTTGCAGGAAAAAAGGTTACTCTTTATCAAGATGATCAATTGTTACATCCAACTCAGGAAACAATAAAAATTTCCAAAAAGGGAACCACCAAGATAACCTTGCAACCAAATGGAGGAATGATAATAACAAATACTAAATAAAACACTCATTTTCAATAAAAAAACGTATCTTCACAAAGCCATAGGCTTCAATTTTATTGATTAATAACAAAAGGACGTCCGTTTTAGCTAAAACGGACGTCTGTTTTTTATAAAACACAGGTGCGTTTTCTCAGAAACACACGTGCGTTTTTGTGCAATCAAACGTTTCACCAAACTCGGTGGTACGTTTGATACCTTCATTTGCTATAGCGCATATGGTGCTCATCTCCTATTCCTAGCTGAACTTTGGTCCATCACAACGCAAACCATAAGGTTGACTTCCTGAAATATCTTGCGTGATTGCGGTAGGTTTCGCTAGGTATGAGTCCACACTGAGTCCACACCTAGTCCACACTGACTCCACACTTTTGCATGTTTTCTGTGGACTTGATATGGACTTGCCATGGAAAGAACCTAGTATCACCCCAACCCAATGAACCGTGAAAGCCACGTTATAGGGTTGGGTACTGGCTAGTGTATTTGGTTTGTATTGGTGTAATGGTATGTTGGGAAAGGTAATGTGTAAAATAATGTTGTGTATAAAAATGATTTATAGGCGAAATTGTTATATATTGGTAGATACGTAAAAAAACACCGTTTTTGTAAATGGATATTCAAAAATAAAAATTCCTGATATCTGGAGAATCGTATTAGTATGGTGTCTATTTATGTTGATATAATGAGTTGTAAGCAATTTGAAAAACTATGGAAATAAAATTGAAAACTAAAATAAAAAATGCTTTTGATTCAATTTTAAGAGCCGATTATCTCTCTTTAGATGATTTTGATGAACTAGAAAATTTGAGTAATTATTTTGTCGACTTTTTTAATTCCATTGGTAGTATTTTACAAAAACAAGACAATTATATATCAGGAAGAAGAGGTACTGGAAAAACGACAGCTTTGTTAAAAGGATATTTCGAATGTCTAAAAACAATAAAAGGTAAAGAAAAGTCGGAATATTTAAATAGAAAAGTGCTTCCCATTTACATAGATTTAAGCAATTGCGGAGATATTTTTGACAAAGACAATTTTGAGTTATTTGAAATACATTTTGTACGCCAAATTATTGATTCTCTTGGTAGACAATTAGAATCAATTTATGATGCAAAATCATATGGGATTTTTAGAAAAAATAATCCTGCAATTGATGATTTAGAATACATTGAAAAAATTTTGATTGAAGGTAAAACCGTTTTTCAATCAAAATCAACTGATATAACTGCCAAAAACGCTTCTAGGCTTGCTGATGAAGCTGGATTGAGTGTTTCGCCTGAGTCATTTAAACTTTCTATGCAAAGTAAGGATGAAGTTTCTAGTGAAAAGTCTAAAACTTATTCTCAAACTAAAGGTTTGAATGTTCAAGAGTTTTTAAATAAAATCAATGAAATTTTAAAAAAGGCAAAAATTGACTCGGTCTATCTTTTCCTCGATGAGTACTCAGATTTAAATCAAGAATATCAAGCAAAATTTTCTAAATTATTAAAAAGTTTTTTAGGCTCAAAAACTAATCTTTTTGTTAAAGTAGGTGTTATAACAGATAGATTTGATTTTGGTGATAAAATAATAATTGGACGAGATATTTTTCCAATTCCATTGGATTTAAATGAACACGTTGAAAGGCTTGGTGGATTATCCCCTACATTAAAAAAATTAGAAAATGCAATACCAGACTTAATTCAAAAGAGATTAGAAATTTATGCAGATAACATTGCCTTGACAAATTTATTGAAAGGTAATAAAACTGAATTTTTCACCAGAATAGCTAGGGAATCAATAGGAGTTACTAGGACGATTGGTTTAATTCTTCAAAATGCTTGGAAACAAGCAGAGGTGAATGACTATAAACTTGGTTTATCTGAATTAAATTATGGCATTAGGTCTGCACGCAAAACTTATGAAAAACAATACTCAGGAGCTTTAAAAAGAAAATTAATTCCTGGCTTTTACAATGATATATGGAATGCTATTATAACTAAAGCAGTTTCTGAGAAAAACAAACACCCAGATAGGCCTGCCAGTCATATATTGATTGACCCCAATAGAAGTAAATATTTCAATATTTTTAAAGAAAATTTTTTAATTCATCTTTTAGAAGAAGGAAGGGCATCAAAATATGGTGGTCATTATGATTTATATTCTATAGATTATGATATTTGTTTAGACCTCAATATTAAATATGCAGAAAACAAAGATGAATATACTGCTATTCGGTTTGTTTATGATACTGTATTATCAGAGTTTGATAGTTACTTCACCGACACAAAACTTAAAAGTTACAAATGTCCTGAATGTAATAGGATATATCAAGAAGATGAACTTCCACCTGCTAAAGTAAAGCGTTGTTTCGAAGATGACAGTAAATTAGAAGAAGTAATACATCAAGAATTTGAAGTTTACGGAGGTAATCTTGCTGAGGTAGAAGTAAAAATTCTAGGATTAATAGCAACCTTAGAAAAAGAAGATGCGATGTCAGCAGTTGAAGTTGCAAATGCAGTTGGTTGCACAAGACAAAAAGTTTCTGCTTGGTGTTCAAGAGTACTCGAACCTAAAGGAGAAATTGAGATAGACAAAAAAGAGAGTAGAAATTACTATTACGGAGAAAATAACGTTGCCTAAGAATGGTAGGCATTGCGCACCCTCTTGCTAAAAAATTGATTATCAATCAAAAGAATTACTTTCTTTTTATAATACATCCGTGTAGAAGACGAAAAATTGTATCTTGTTAAGAATCTAAATGAGTTACCATTAAAATAAAAACAATGAGAACAGAACATTTAATTGAATTAAAAAAGTTGAACATTATAAAGCATCTACTAATTCAAGAAGATGAAAGTACTTTATCCATATTTAAGGAACTATTTGAAATAGAAATTACTGAGAAAAATAATTTCATAAAAAATATAGAAAAACAGATTGAGTCTAACTCTTTTTTAAATGCTTTAAACGATATTAATATAATCATACGAGAAGTTAGTTCGAGTATATTTAAAAACCCTTGCCCTGAAATGGCATTAGAATTAATACCAACTGGCGAGGACAAAATAAGGTTCTGCAAGGTTTGTAAAAAAAATGTTTACATTGTAGAAAATGAAAAGGAATTAGAACAAAGAAAAAAATTAGGGCAATGTGTTAGAATTAACCTGTCGAAATTTATACCCAATAAAGAACATAAGAAAAACTTTAAGGCTTGCTATGATAACATTGAAGAAATTAATAATGATTATGATGGCTTACCAATGTAAAGAATGGAAACGTACGAGAATCAAAGACAATTATTGAAATCAATTCAGTCATATATTGAATTAGGTAAGACATCTAATTTAGAAGTTTTGACTTCTAAAATATTTGATTTAAATTTAGCTTATTACGTAAAGTATCAAATTGAGCAACTAAACTTTGGATTAGTTACTCGCAAAATTGATGATTATTTGTTTAAATCTTCAATGGACATATTTCTATATCAAAGAGATGATATTAAGAAATTCGATTTTGATAGTATCGAAAATAAAAATTTAAATTTCATAAAAACTCAAATAGGAATAAATCAATTATTTTTTTACAAAACATCCTTTGGAACTAAAGAAAACCTAAGACATTGGGATAACATCAATAGGTTTGAAGTATTGTGTAATAAAGAATTAGTTACAAGAATTAAAGAATATCCAAAACTTAACTTGTGTGTTTTTAAATCTAATGAAATAGGAGAGCAAGGCAATTACACCAGATTTGAAATTTTAACGCCAAGAGATTATATAAGAAAAACAACACATTATAAAACAGAAGGTTCTAGAGAAGATTACCATGATTGGTATATGGATGCTTATGAAAATGATGAGTCAAATTTTTGGAATAATGATTAATAAATTCTAATTCTCATGTATGTCTAGCCAAAAATTAATCATAAATGCAATAATCGATATGAATTTAGATATGATAGATTTATTATTAGCTAATTCTAACTCATACATGGAAGTTTCTAAGGATTTATTTATCAAAGAGTTATCAAAAAAATTTAAACGATTAAACAATCAAGGAGTTACAAAATTCAATAAAGTTTCAAAAGGAACTTGTCAAAAATGCTATGCTGGTTGTACTGGCTATACCTTTTTGACAAAAAACAATGATTATCTTGATTTATTAATTGAAGAAAAAAATAACACTATTACGGATATAACTCAATGCACGAATTTCAAAAATGAAGAAGAAATAATAAAAAAAAACAACATTTTTCTTTGCTTTAAAAAAGACCTAAAAACTTCATACATTCCTACCTCTTTACATTTATCTCAACAAAAGGGAATTGAACACGCAGAACTAGAATTTGAAAAATTCCAAAATCAAATAATAGATTTAGAAATAATTGAAATTTGGTTAAATAAATGGTCCCAGCTATTTAACTCTATAAAATATATGAATCTCGACTATAGTTTCGTTTCTTCTTTTCTATCGACTTATCATAGTACTAAAAATATTTCATCAATAAAAAAGGATAATTTTTTGGCAAAAAAAGCATTGGCTGAATTTAACAATTTTCAAATTTCAGATCACAAAAAACTAATAAACTGGTTATTGAAATATAAAAAAAATCAAGTTTATAATGCTTCATCGAATTATACAAAAACTGAAAATTGGAATAAAACTAATTTGATAATTTTTAAAAATAGAGAAGACATTTTTAACGATGGTCTAAAAGATTATAACAATATAATAATTGATATCAAAGGTTACTTAAACTCTATAAAATTTGGAGAAATTTATAGTCAGTATTATTATGAATTTTACAATGAAATTAAACAAAGACAAGAAATAGCCCAATAAAAACTGTAACTTACAAGGATAGTAACCATTACTCTACCCCTCACTAAAGCGTGGTCATCAGTCAAAAGAACGACCTTATTTTTACAGTACATCCGTGTAGAAGACCAAAAGTTGTATCTTGTTGATGGAAATAAACAACTAATTATCAATATAAAAGACAACCGTAATGAAAAACGAAGACATATTATCTACAAAATTTCAAGCGGGAAATAGGACTTATTTTTTTGACTTAAAAATTACCAAAGATGGAGACCGATATTTAAAAATCTCTGAAAGCAAGCGAACAGGTGAAACTGAATTTGAAAGACATCAAATAATTGTATTTGAGGAAGGAATTGACAAGCTCGCTGAGAAAATACAGGAAATAGCAAATAAAATTCACTCTGATGAAAAAAGTTACTCTGTGGATGAAAAGCGAAAAACACATCCGAATGCATATCGGCCTTGGACTCATGAAGATGACAACCGGCTTGAATTGCTTTACTGTGAAGGAAAGAGCACTATAGAACTTAGCCAACTTTTCGGGCGGAATAAAGGAGCTATTCGGTCGAGAATCAAAAAGCTTGAACTAAAAGAAAAATATGATACGTAGCAGTATTTGACAAACAACTCCTTACTAAAAAGTATCAACTGAATAAAAGAATCGCTTTGGTGTAATTTTGCTTTATGAGTATAGCTATAAAATCAAGAATCATAAGGGAGTAAAGACATGAAAATTAAAATTACCATATTGGTGCTTTTTCAATTATCTTTAGGAATCTCGTTAGGAATCATCGCTTTTCACAAGTGGAATGACCTAAGCATTTTAGACATTGTACTGATACATTTAAGTGCCGCTTTGGGAATTGCTCTTCCAGGCTATATATATTTGAAAAGTATCAACAACACCTATGCTTTTCTTCCTTCACTCGTATCTGCTATAGTTTGTACCTTTTTAGGAATTTTTGCATACATGCTCCTTGCATTCTTTATTTTGAGTAGTATTGAAATATTACATAATGAAGTCGTTGCTATTTTAGTCCCAGTGATTATAGGAACTTTAGGTTTCAATAAATTTGCTTTTAATATTAATAAAAGAAATAACATCATTTAAAGTAGATTTCAAAGTGCACATGCTGGAGTATAGTTGTATCTTGTTTCTACTATCAACATGTTGGTGCCAATTTAAAATGACGAAACTAAAAAGAATATTGCCAATCGTTTTCATTCTTCAGTCGGTTTATGGACTGGCTTGTGAATGTCCTCCCATAAAAGATCATGACCTGTACATTGAATCTAGTTTTCATTATTATAGCTACATTTTCATAGGTGAAATCGTAAAAAGAGATCACCAATTATGGATAGAAGTTCAGGAAGTTTTTAAAGGTAATGTAAAAGTAGGGCAGATTTTGAAAGCTGGACATACAGCAGATAGCTGCGCTTATTATTTTGACAGGGAGGGCATGGGTTTATTTTATGGATCAGTTGAAGAAAAAGAATTCTTTGCAACACTCTGTAGCCCCACACGAATGTTTGATAAACCATACTTATATGCGCCACCGCCACCTCCTATGCCAAATTCTCCAAACACCCCTGAACAGGAAAAAAAAGAAATGAAAGCATACGAAAATACCGAGAAAAAAAGACTTGAATACGAAATTGAAGCATTAAGAAAAAAAACAAAGCTCTTTGATGTAGACTCTAAAAAATAGTTAGAGAAATTACGCTACAACTACGTTTCAATTAAAGCTACACATAGTATACAGTTACCATTAAAAACGGATTCATCACAAATAATCTAACACTTTTAATCTTTGGAATTGGTTACGATTCAATAGTATAAACAATAGTGTATTGCTGCTTGCCATCTTCATTTTTTATCAAATGGTAAAAAATCAATTGCTAGTCTTTAGTACCTTTAAACCATGGAAGAATTTATAACCTATATTTTACAGTTTGGTGATTTAAACAAACAGCAAATAGCTTTGATTTTGAGTAGCATCTCAGAAATTGAAATTCATAAAGACGACTATCTGGTAGAAGCAGGGAAACCATTCAATGAAGTCGTTTTTATAAAAGAAGGCGTTTTGCGTATCTATTATTACAATAGAGATGGTGAAGAAATAACAAAATACTTTGCAGACGAAAATCACCTATTTAAAAATCCGTATGCAAACGAACCGTTAACAGAATATATTCAAGCAATTACGGATTGTAAACTCATTACAATTGCTCCAAAAGATTGGCAAGAACTTTCCAATACCATAATTTCTTGGGACGCTATTTTGAATAAGATATTCCAAAAAGGTTTAGTAGAGAAAATGGATAGAAGAAGTTCCTTGGTTTCGGAAAATGCCACTACACGATACCTCACTTTTTTAGAAAAATTTCCGAATTTAGTAAACCGGATTCCACTCTCCTATATAGCTTCGTATTTGGGAGTAACACAACAATCGCTCAGTAGAATACGAAAAAACATTTCGGAATAACTTTTTACCAAATGGTAAATGCTTCTAGTATTGAATAATACACCTTTGCTGTATTAATTTTAATGATAAAAATATGAAAACAGCATTCATTACAGGAGCTAATAAAGGCATTGGTTTTGAAGTAGCAAAACAACTAGCTGAAAAAGGGGTTTATGTGTTTCTTGGAAGTCGTGATTTAGAAAAGGGACAACAGGCTGTAGACAAACTAAAGCAAGAGGGAATCACCCAAATTGAGGTTGTGCAAATAGATGTAACGGATAATGCATCTATAACACAGGCTCAACAAACCATTAGTAACAAATGTAAAGCATTAGACATTCTCATCAACAATGCAGGCATTAGTGGAGGCCAACCGCAAACATCACTTTCGGCAACGATGCAACAATTTCACGATGCATACGAAACCAATGTTTTTGGAGTAGTAAGAGTTACCCAAGCATTTATAAGTTTAATGCAAAAATCTAGCGAACCAAGAATTGTGAATGTAAGCTCAAGTCAAGGTTCTATAACGCTGCATAGTAATTCATCTTATAATTACCAGTATTACGATTACAAAGGAGCTGTATATCTTTCTTCCAAAGCTGCCTTGAACATGTATACAGTAAATTTAGCCTACGATCTAAAAGATACTCCATTTAAGGTAAATGCTGTGAGCCCTGGTTTTACAAAAACAGATTTTAATGGTAATCGTGGAACCGGGACTGTAAAATCTGCAGGAAATCGCATCTTAAAATATGTATTTATCGACGCAAATGGCCCAAGCGGAAAATTTTTCTGCGAAGAAACCAATCCAGAAAGCGGAGAAATTCCTTGGTAAAGTTATGGAAGCCTTAGTACTGGCTAGTATTCCGTTACTTTTGTTAAAAATAGATCCTATCAACAAGTCGCTCATGAGCGACTTTGTTTTTGTAACAACAGGAAAATCCATCACAACTTATTCATTATAAAACATTAGAAACTATAGTGCGTTTTACTTTTTATAAACGATTCATCAAGTTGATAACAATGGTTTCTTAACTTGTACAGGATAATCAACTAAAGATTAAAAATCTATGCAAAGACAAAAAAGGCTATACTGCATCATTTTACTCTGCTCCTCATTCACCGTTGGATTGTATGCTCAATCGTCAGTAATGCAACCCAATACGAACAAAATTGAACGAAATACGGCTGTTACTACTCAGCTAAACACAACCGCTAGTACTACCAATAATATTCAGTTGAAGGTAGTAAGAGCAAACGATTCTTTGTATGCTATTCGGATTGTAAATAGCACGGCTAGTCCTATTCCCATTTCTTTACAAGACTGGCATTTGTTTTTAATTCAAGAAGCTAAAAACAAACAAGGTGAATGGAAACCTATTGAATATTGGGAATATAGTACTTGCGGAAATAGCTACTTGACAGAAACACTAAAACCAAATGGATTTCTAGAGACCAGGTCAATAGCCTATTCGGGAAACTATGAAACAGAAATCAGGTTTAAGTGGTTACACAACCATCAGGTATATTACACAAATCCCATAAAAGGAGCTGTACATACTTCACAATTTTTAATTCCGGAAGACCTTTTGAATCAACGTCTTTTTGCTAGGGTCTATCGTTTGGGAGGAACTGAATTATTAAACAAAGTGCTATTTCTTGAACCAGATGGTATGAAAGAATTTGAAACAAAACAAAAAGCTTTTGTAGCAAACATAGCAGAGCGTAATCAACAAAAGAAAGAATAACCAGTACTGAAACACAGCTAAACACACAAAAACAAAAAGTCCCTTTCGTTTGAAAAAGGGACTTTTTTATGGATACGTTTGTATAAAAGATTACTCTGCTCCTATGATTGGATTGGGTCTGCTAAACACACCTTCTCCAAAATTGATATGATAGGTAGACTCAAACAATTGAGACGGTTGGTAATAATCGGTAGTGATGATCTGTGCTCCTGATTGTTTCGCTGCTTCAAAATGGCTATAATCATTTGCACGAGCTTCTTTGGTATTGGCATCCGCGCGGGTTCTGATGATGTACCCGGCTTTTACATATTCGGGAATGCGCTCATCCTCCGGATTGTTCAAGATCATGGCTCCGGCTTCGGGAGTTCCCGCTTCGGCATTGATAAATAACACACGCCCTTTTAAAGACGGATGTCCTGCTGCATAGCGCTCTTCTTTTTCTCCTTTGGTGTCTAGGATAAACAAAAACTTGCCTTTTCCGGCTGTTACCGTTGGCCATTGACCAGCGCGTACTGCTTCGTTGAGCGTAGCATAGGTACCACGAACATCATCTGGAGTAAGAATATGCTCTTTCCCTAAATACTTGAGTAAGGTTTTGTCCAACTCATCAAAAACTGTACTTGTAAAAGCTTCTGGTGCTGTACCAAAACGATTGGCTTTACCGTCCTTGGGTTCTAGGGTCACAAAGATAGTTCCGTGATCAGGATGCGCTTCCGACCATTTTTTCAAATCTGATAAGCAATCCGCTAATAAATAATATTGTGTACGGTAATCAATATCCGTTACGTGAATCATTTTAAAACCCGGTTGTGCTAACTTCCCCTCAGGATCATACGCCGGTTGACCGGGAACCAGTTCCATCCCTTTTGGGTTGGCATACTTTCCACCTAAAGAATCTGCATAGGCATCTAGCTCTATATTGCGCAAGCCCATATCTAACTGTTTTAGTAACGGAATGTGCTCATATTGCAATCCGTAGATTCCGCCAGTGGAATCTTGTTCAGCTAAATAAGCAAAAAGCTCTGCATCAATAGCGTTCTTATAACTATTGTGTGAACCAATAACCTGAACCTGGTTGATCTTTGGGGTGTTAGCAGCTATTTCTTGTTCTTTTTTAGGAGTAGTTTCGCACGACTGAGAAAGTGCTGCTCCTAGTAAAACACCTATATATATAAAGGGTTTGGTTAGTTTCATAACGGATATATTTTGTGAAGCATTAAAAGTATATACTGCATGTAACTTTAATGCAAAGCTATTTAAAGCTTGTGTTATGTTATCTAAAAAACAACCAAACGAAAACGATATCAAAAAGTACAAAATGTTAATTTTTAGTTATTCGAAAATTGCTGAATCGTTAGGAAGTGAGATAATCGTTTTAGCAAAATTAATCATACGGTAACTTCAAAAAAATGGTTAAAAAATTAACATTTCATTATTTAGCAACCGAAATTTCAAGGGATTTCTAACATCCCTCACAAAAGCTAAACAACTAATAAAAAACGTATCATCATCTTAAAAAACCAACCCCTCTATGATTTATTAACCCCTTATAAAGTACTATTTGTACGAATTAAAAAAAAGAAACCGCAGTTGCGCCAACAACCACGGTCTTTCTTAAGCATTGTAAAACCAATAACTTAAAAATTAATGTATTCTAAAATTACTTTTTTTAAGCTAAAAAAACTACTCTTTTTAGCTTTAGTTATGCTGTGTATCCCCGCAGGATTTGCTAAAAGCGCTGCTGTGTACAGCATTAAAAAAACACAATCCGGTGCCTATCAACAAACTATTACAGGTACTATTGTAGACGAACTAGGAACTCCATTACCAGGAGCTACCGTAAGAGAAAAAGGAACTGATAACGGTGTGGTAACCGATTTTGATGGTAACTTTACCATTACCGTACCAGCCGGAGCCTTACTAGAAATCTCTTTTATAGGCTATAAAATGCAGGAAGTAACTGCTGAAGAAAATTTACAAATTACTATGGAACCAGATGCTGCCAAGCTAGACGAGGTAGTATTGGTAGGTTATGGTACACAAACCAAAAAAGATGTAACCGGAGCAGTTGCCCAACTTTCTACAGAAGACTTTAAAAAAGGGGTCAACGTTTCTCCAGATAACTTGATCCAGGGGAAAGTAGCCGGGGTACGTGTAGTACAATCCAGTGGTGAACCGGGAGCAGGTGTAAATGTTTCTATTCGTGGTATTGGTTCTATCCGTAGTGGTAGTACACCTTTATTCGTTGTAGATGGTATGCCATTGAGTAACGAGAGTGTAAGTGCTGCCAGCCCAAACTTCGGTTTAGGATCTTCAGCTCCTAAAAACCCATTAAACTTCTTAAACACCAGCGATATTGCTTCGATGACAGTTTTAAAAGATGCATCGGCTACAGCTATTTATGGTGCAAGAGGTTCAAACGGGGTTGTGATCATCACCACCAAACAAGGACAAAAAGGAAAAGCATCGTTCACGGTAGATTCTTATGCAAGTGTTGCGCAAGTAATTGACAAAATAGATGTGCTTTCTGCAGATGAATACAGAAATGCAATTACCGATCCTGCATACGATCATGGTGGTAATACAGATTGGCAAGATGAACTATTCCGTAATGCCATTACACAAAACCACAACTTCTCGTTCGCTAAAAGAACAGAAACCGGTAACTACTATGCGTCTTTATCGTATATGGATCAAGAAGGTATTGTAGAAACTAGTGATTTTGAGAGAACTACAGCTCGTTTGAATGCTGAAGAATCATTCTTAGACGAGAAGCGTTTAAAAGTAAAAATGAACCTTACTGCCAGCCAAATCAATGAATCGGGTATTCCTAACGGTGCTGATGCAGGATCGGACGGACAGTTGATTATGCATGCTTTGATGGCGAACCCAACACAGCCTGTGTTTGCTGATAATGGAGACTATACCAACTTCAACCTAAACCAGAACTACAACCCTATGTATCTGTTACACATCTATGATGACCAAACAGAAACCGTACGTGTTTTAGGAAACTTGGAAACTACGTTCCGTATTATTGATGGTTTAGAGTATAAATTCAACTTGGGTATTGATAAATCAGTTTCTGAAAGAAATTCAACCATCTACCCGAACGTTACAGATAGACAACAACAAGGGGCGTATGTTCAAAATAATCTGGACTCTCAAACAACATTGTTAGAGCATTACTTAACCTATAACTTCGATTTAGGAAAAAACAATTTTGAAGTATTAGGCGGATTGTCTTACCAGAAATATTATTTCTCAGGAACTTCTTTTTCTATCATCAATATTGATGAAATGGGTACAGGTGTTGCTCCTGCAAACAACCCAGGATATTCAGGAGAACAATCGGGTGTGAGTGGTTATGCTCAGGAAAACGAATTACAGTCTTACTTTGGTAGAGTTAACTATAACTTTGACAACAAATATTTGTTAACAGCATCGTTACGTGCAGATGGTTCTACACGTTTTGGAGATAATAACAAATATGGATATTTCCCTTCTTTCGCTGCCGGTTGGAATATAGACAGAGAAAGTTTCTTGGCAGATGTTTCAGAAATTAGTCAATTGAAACTACGTGCCAGCTGGGGACAAACAGGAAACCAGGAAGTTGCTAACAAAATTACGCAAGCAAGTTACTCTCAGTCACAAGCCGGTGGTTATTACTTGTATAACGATTATAGCCTAATTAACGGTATTGTAGTTAACCGTACTGCAAACCCAGATTTAAAATGGGAAGTGGTAACACAGTTTAACGTTGGTACCGATTTCAGTTTATGGGATAACAAATTATACGGTTCCTTAGACTACTACAACAAAACCACTACGGATGCTATTTTGAACATTCCTTCAGAACCATTAAGCCCTACATCATCTGTTTGGAGTAATATTGACGGAGAAATTGTGAACAAAGGTTTTGAATTTACCTTAGGTTCTCAGTTAGTAAGCACAGAAGATTTCAACTGGACACTTGATGTGAACGGTGCTACGTTGAACAACGAGATCAAAAATCTTCCGGTATCTGAACTGTATTCTGGTAGCGTTGCAGGACCTGGACTTTCTGGAGTTGCTGCAAACATTTACAAAAGCGGGTACGAAGCAGGGTCATTCTTTATGTTGAAACATTTAGGTTATGATGAAAACGGAACTGATATTTTTGAAGATATTAATAACGATGGTGTCATCAATGCAGATGACCGTCAAATCTTTGAAGGAGCGTTGCCTAACTTTACTTTTGGTATCAATACCAACTTAAGCTACAAACGTTGGGATCTAAGCCTTGCCTTTATAGGACAAACCGGTGGATACTTGGTAAACAACACCAACCTTGCATTGAACATTAACAACTTAGCTTCTGACAGAAACGTGTTGGCAGATTTCTATAACCAAGGTGCAAATTCTCAAAACACACCACAGTTGTCTACCCTTTACATGGAAAAATCAGATTTCATTCGTTTGAACAACGCTCGTTTAGGATATACAGTAAATGTAGAAAAGATCAACTGGTTACAAGGACTGAATATTTATGTAACAGGTTCTAACTTGTTTACCATAACCAACTATACAGGTTTTGATCCTTTAGTGAACAGTCCACGTTCTTCAGGAGGAAATCAATCCATCGGTATCGATTATACCACCTATCCATCTGCCAGATCATACATGATTGGTGCAACTATAAAACTATAATCTACACATGAAAATTTTAAATATCACATCTAAAATAGCTTTAACAGCAATCTTGGCTTCGTCTGTATTTAGTTGTACAGATTTAGAAGAACAGGTGATCGATGAAGTCATCGGAGGAGAAAGTCAAAACCCGGAAAGTGCCGTAGCTGCAGCCTATGCTCAAATGGCGGAAGGTACTTTTACAGATCACGGAAATGTTTGGGGATTACAAGAATACCCAACAGATGAATGTATGCTGCCAACACGTGGTAGTGACTGGGGAGACGGTGGAAAATGGAGAGCATTGACCGAGTTGACCTGGGGAACCAACAATGCGGCAGTTTCTAGTACTTGGAACGCTTTAACCAGTGGTATTACACGTTCTTTAACTGCTATTGAAGCCTTACAAGCAAATCCTGATTTCACGAATCAAGAATTGTTTATGGCAGAAACCAGAGGTTTACTAGCCTTGTACGTTTACAACACGCTTGATTTATTTGGACAAGCTCCTTACAGAGATTTGTTTGGCGATGATAATTCATTAGTAATTCTACAAGCGGATACCGAAATTGATAACTTGATCACAGAAGTAGAAAGTATCATTCCTCAGTTGGCTGAATTAGGAGAACAACAGACGTACAACGGTCGTTTTACCAAACAAGCAGCGTATGCATTGTTAGCCGATATGTATTTGAACAGAGCTGTACTAAAAGACAGGTACAATGCTTCTTCTAGCTTCAACTTTACGGAAACAGCAGTAGATGGTGACGGTACCGATATGGATAAAGTAATCTACTATACTTCTTTATTGATCAACGGAAACTTTCAGTTAGAAAGTAATTATTTTGACAATTTTGCTCTAGATAACGGAACCAGTACCGAAATGATCTTTGCGGTAGTTCAAGAAAATGACAACATTCGTAGAAGTGATAACGACTTTGCTTATATGTCTGCCGCTCGTGGTCAAAAACAAAGTCCGGATAATCGTGGTACCAACGCTTCTTGTGTAGAAACAGAATTCTACAATACTTGGGAAGGAAATCATGACGATCCACGTTTCCACAGATATTATCAATACGATGATGGAACTTGGTTTATGAACGACGGAACTACAGGAAGTGTACCTGTTCAAGATGCCAGACCAGATACTGGAAAACCTGTTTTCCACTTTAACAGAGGTTTATTAGCTGGGCAACAATATGGTCCGTTATTAGATGGTCAAGGTGGTTATGTAATGGATGGTAGCCGTATTGCAGTAAGCTTCTTATACATGGAGAAAAATGCTACAGTACCTATGGATTTCACACCGGAATTGAACTTCAACAATCCATTGGAAGCTGTATTTACACAAGATCAGATCAACCAGGGAGTGCGTAACTTCAAGTGGGAATTTGATCCTGAATACGGAAACGGAAGTAGCCAAGTAGACGTTCCTCTATACCGTTTAGGAGGTATCTACTGTATGCGTGCCGAAGCGTATTTTAGAAAAGGTGAAACAGGAAGTGCGTTAAGCGACATAAACATGCTAAGAACCAGCAGAACTCGTGAAGCATTATTTGACAATGCACCGGGTGTAGCTTTGGAATCTTTAAATGAAACTTCGCTATACAATGAAATAGGTTTTGAAATGTATTGGGAAGGATACCGAAGAAAGCAAATGATTCGTTTTGGAACGTATGACGAGGCATATACTGCCAAAGCAGCTACGGATCCTTATTTAAGAGTCTATGCAATTCCACAGGAAACCATTGACGTTGCAGATTACATAGCCCAAAATCAGGGTTACTAGATTGCGTTTATATAGTTGTGAAAACGCCGGCAGATGCCGGCGTTTTTTTATATGCTATTATTTCCATTTCCAATCAGAAAGATTCTTGAAAGGTACATTGGCTGCAGTAAAATATGCTTCAAAAGCGTCTTGATCCTTAACCGTATATTTTGGAACTACAATTCCTTGATTGGGCGCCAAATGAATGATATAATATTCCGGAATAGCCACAAAAGAATCCAATTCGGTCAATTTTACCGTTGCATTGCTACCTTCATCAGAGGTGAAAATAGCTTCTTTGGTAACCTCTACCGTAGCAGGTTTCCCAATTTTATTGGTATAATTTTCTTTTACATAGCGCTTGTAATAACGTGTATACAACCTTTTACTGTACAAAGGATAGATTAACAACCAAAGTAATCCTATCGTTGCCATAGAAATCCCCACAGTGATGTCACCGGATGCATAGGCATAAATTGCCATTCCCAAATACATAATAGGTAACATAAACTTTCTTCGCTGTCTTTTGCGCCTTTCTCGTTTAGATTGTGACGTTACATAAAATTGATACTGAATAAGGTCTTGTTCGTTTAACTGATATTGAAGTTTCATTAAGTATTGTTTAGGTTTCCCGAAGATACAATTTATCAGTAATGAAAAAAATTACTGGGTAAACCAAGTCTATTCTTTATTGAATAACAAGAAAAGATTAGTCGGTTTTTCGCTGAAACAAATTCAATTCTTTTACGGTTTCTAATCCTTCCCATTGAAAAGAACGTTGTATGATTACTGTTTTGGTCCAATTCAGGGAATCGTCTTCAAAAGTTATTCTTTCAAGTTTGTAACCAATAGCATTTGCTTCTCCCTCTTCATCTGTTGGAAAAATCAACTGTTCTTGAAATGAAAAAATACCTGCATCTGCTATTTGAGAAACATTTGCTAATAGCGTTAGAGCTTCTTGATTCCATATCAGATAGGTAAACCCTCCTTCTATACCACAAGCTTCCGATATGTAATCTATTTTGACGATATTATCAATTCCCTTTAGATGTTTTCCTGAATTAATTTCTACATCAAAATCGGAATTCCACAAATCAAAAATGGCTTCTTCATAGGTACTATTGTCTTGAGTTGTTCGCACTTTCAATTGTTCTTTGTCATTATCGCTTCTTGATACCTGAAAAAGAAAGTCAGTAAATGTTTTGCTGGAGCTCACTCTATCTAAAGCAATCAACGCTCCCAAAATATAACCTTCTTTACCATCTACCTCTACTCGATACCATGGCGATAAAACACCATCAAACTCCATAGCGTTTTCCGACTTTAAAATTATTTTGATCATCGTATTGATGGGTAAAATAGCCAGTACTTCACTATCCGTAGAAGCATTTTCTCTTAATTTCACTTGGTCTGCAAACAAATATTGATAGCTACCGGAATCAAAATCATGGTTATAAAGCGGACGTATTTCTGAATCTTGTGCAATCATTTGTAATTGCATCAACAAGGTTATCAACCAAATAATTTTTCGCATGAATTAGTGTTTATAAAGGGTAATAATTAGTTTTTCATCATCGTACATAGCTTCGGAACGTGTGTATTTTTTTAAGAACTTCTTTAGCTTCTTTTCTGATTTAAAATCTTCCTGATCTTTCCCCAATTTTATTTGAAACGGACTGGTTATTTCGTACATTTTTAAAGAATCTGCCCAAATTTTCAGCATGTAAAAACCATACCGTTGCTTTTCATTATCGGGTTCTATGGTAAAAATCAATTGGTCATTAATGGTATTGGTGTGGGCCTTGAATCCTTCTTTCAAACTATCGTTTACCAACATGGAAAGTTGGTATGTTTCCTTATCAAATGCTTTGATATGTACAATTTCAGATGTACTCTGAGCATTGTGCCAAGTACCCAAAAGCATTGGCAAAACTGGCTCTTTGCCAGACAAGGAATATTGAGACGATAACGTGCAAGCCACCATTAGTACCGCTAAAGCTAAAAGAAATCCGATTTTTTTCATACGATTGCAATCATTAAATTATGACTATTTTTCTATAATAATTTTCATTACCGCAGGTTCAAAAAGAGCATCGGGTATGGTCTTAGGCTCAATAGCTGTTACTTTTTGAGATGCTTCCATAAATCCCGGAATGGTTACGTGATTTTCAAGGCTTAATGCTCCGGATGCTGCTACGTATTTATTCCAAAAACCATCGGTATCTTGTTTATAAAACTCAGGATTTAATCGGTAATCCGGATGAAAATAATAGGTTCCCTTGTACTCCAATAATCCATTGGTCGCATCCTCTATTTGATAATGAATAGTGATCGATTCACACTCTTTACCTAAAATCTCTTTCTTTGGGTCTTTGTTTCGGGTAAATTCTAAAAGCGTATGCGCTTCGGTCCCTAATTTTTCTTTGTATATGGTATCGCTTTTTTGAAACTCTGTGTATTTATAACCTTCATCCAAACGAACCGTTACTTTTCGCCATCCTTTTTTACCTTTTGCGTTATTAATCATACTATACCTGTCTTCTTTGACCAAAGCTGTGATACGCGTGCCCACTTCTCGTTCTAAAACTTCTTCTGAAAGATCAGGATGTAAAGGACTATAGCTTACACTATATTTCACCACTCCTTCAAAATAATCTTGTGCTTGCAATGGTGCTATGGCCAGCATGCTCATGCATATACAAATCTTTACGAACAACTTCTTCATACCTCAACTTTTAAAAGATTTTTGTTTTAAATTTTCCAGATAGAATATGGCTACTGTCACCAGCATTAATGCCACGGAAAGCATACGGTATTCCATTACTAATACACGGTCTATCACCAAAGGTGTTAAAATACAGAATGTAACAACCCAAAGGAGTTTTAAAACATCCAATACTCTTTTGTAAGGTTTTTGATAAAAATGCAAAACATATAATATTCCTATGATAAAAAAACTAAGTCCCATTACATAAGAGGAAAAATTCCAATGCATTACTTTTAATAATGTACTAATGATGAAGAGTGATACACAAGCTTTGAGCAATTTAAAATTACGCGTTTTTTTAAAGCTTCCATTTTGAATCAATAATGCTGCACCACCAAATTCAATCATGGGAAGTCCCAACCGTTCTATACTCAAGATTGAAATGCTTTCACCGGTATAAAACTTATAGAAAGCGTACAAACTCAGTAGCATTCCTAAAACAATGATTCCTAAATAGTAGCCGTTCTTTACCATAACTGTTCAAAAAATATGTAATATTCTATAAAACTAATAAAAGTGAAGGTATGCCTAACATTTTATAATAAAAACTTATTCTAACTCTAGTTTATCCAATGTTGGCTGTGGTTTAATCCACAAGGTTTTTCTATTGATCGCCAATTTTTCGCCGCGGCTTAACTTACTTATAACGGTGTAGGCAATGGCCAAAGCTACGGTGATATATCTGAACAAATTGCCATAGCTATTACCTAAGGCGTTTTCAGAAACATCAAACAACATCCAGGAGAAGTTCATGAAAAAATGCATAAAGATGGCCACATATAAATTGTAGTTCCACTCCACATAGAGCCATGCAAAAAGTATAGCTCCCATAAACGTAGTGATAAAAATACCGAACAATACAGAAGGATCATGACTTTGCCACAAATGTCCGGATGCAAAAATAATGGCTCCCAATATCACAGAAGGAATAAACCCAAACCGTGTAAACCTAAATAGCTGCCCAAAAAGAAATCCTCTAAAATAGAGTTCTTCAAAGAAAGCAGCTGCCACGGCTCCTATTAAAAATTCATTAAGCGTAAGTGTTGCATTGATCTCAAAAAAGAAAGCAAACCCAACAAACATAGGAGTTGTAAAAAATAATGCAATGAAAACTCCTCTTACAAAATCTTTGTGCATTCCTAAAGACTCCCAGATACTTTTGAGTTCGTTGATACCAACAGCGCCCACAAAAACAGGAATTCCAACAAAAATATATGCTAAAATATGACTCACACCCCTTTGGTGAATCAGTTGATCAAATGTATCTCTAACTCTTGCAAACTGAAAATCCATCAGCAAGTAAAAGCATAAAAAACAAATGCCTGTTACTATGAGAACTTTTATGGTCTTACTCATAAGCGTACAATTCAAAAAAATAATATTCCCCTCTTCTTAACTAAAGATACTATTTTTTTGAAAATGAATGCTATATGTATTTTAGAATGGAGCTATTTTAAATAAGTCTTATAAAAAGTTGATCCATTAATGGTGAAATTGGAACTCATTTACATTTTTATCTCTGCTCGCTTAACTCAAGTACGTTAATAAAATAAATAACAACAGTCCACCAACTCTAATAGCCGTAACCCACATATAATTCTTTACAAAAAAATTGGGAAAAGCATGGTGCTTTAATTTGGAGATACTTCTATACGTTGAAAAAAGCATGAATACTACAGCAAGCGTAAAATACACAATCCAAACCAAGCTTGAAGCTACCAACTGATATTCCAAATTCAACATGATCAAAACAATACTTACGATTAAAAAACCATAAACCCAATAGGTAGCTGATCCTCTTGCAAACAATTCCACTAAAAGCGCCTTTTGGTCTGCTTCTAAAAGTAATAGTTTACTATTGTACAACTTTCTTGATAGCAACATGGCTCCAAAAATTGCTAAAAATGGTAATAATTCCATGATCTTGAATTTTTATAGTTGTGAAAAAAATATGCTTTATAATTTATATCCGGGCTTTTTGGTTAAGCTGGCTAATACAGGTTTTATTTCTGCATCATACTTGGCCTTCCAATCCTCTGGTTGTACGTCTTCAAAACCAACCGAAATAGAGCCTTCACTATTTCCCATAATCTCCATAACATTTTTTACAATAGCGTCTGTCAAGGCTTGCTTTTGAGCATCTGATTTCCCTGCGTATAAACTAACTTTTATATGTGGCATATTCTTGAAACATTTTATAAATACGTGGTGCAAAATAAATAACTCCTATCAAAAAAGGAAGCGATGATCCTAAAGTAAATAAAAATACTTCGGTAATACACATCAAGGTGATAACACAACCCAATCCACTTAAGAAACCCATCAATACAAATATTTGTTTACGTTGTTTTGCAACAAGCGCTACTAAAAAAGCACTCATACCGACTAAAAACAATAAAACCGGTATAAACCAAATGCTATCAGGAAGATGTTTTTCAAGAATTGCTATTACAGGAATGATACCAATAGGCGCTACTCCATGTCCACCTGCAACACTGCAAATAAGCAATGTAAACATCATACCTATAATTTCGCTTTTTCTAAAAATGGATTTCATTATCATTTCAGTGTAAGATCAATCTCTGTTTACACTATAAATATCTCCGGCTTCATACATATTGGCCAACTCTTCTTTTCCAAAAACATATTCTTCTGTTCCGTAGTTTTTCTTGATATCAATCTCATCAATTCCAGACATTCTATTGGTGGCATAATCATTAAAAACTACATAAACACTATCATTAAAAACATTCACTACTTTCATGGTACTGTAAGACGATGGATTGTCCTTGTACTCGTAAACATCGCCAATGATGGGAGTTTCTAAATATTCTTTATCCAACGCAGATGATCTTTTTGAACTAATGATTCCTACAATGATCAACACTACCAAAATTCCTAAGCCGGCAAATTGCCATTTAGGAGAAACACTTGCTTCTTTAATCTGCTTCATTTCTTTTTGCATGACCATCGGCATCTTTTGAAATCCCAACGTCTGCTTGCAATGATCACATTCTGAATAGGCTATTTTTTTATAAGGAAACATAGGAATCCAAAAGATATGAGCATATTTGCTAAATATATGAAATGTAATGCTTCCTTGTGTATCGCAATGAGGACAAATGGCAGTTTTTGATGTTCTTGTTGCCAACTTGGTACTGTTATGACCGTAAAAAATCATAGGTAAAAGTTTAGGTTGTTATCGTATCAAATATACACAACCTTTTTATTGTAAAAACAGATCTTACCCAAAATCTATAATAGATAAAAAAATGAACTCTAGATGTAAGCTTTTTCTAAGACTTTATGAATAGTATTGAAAATATAGACCAAGTAAGTTTACCAAACTAATGAATACAACGATACTAACAAAAAAGTGCCCAACACCATAAAAAAAGACTGAAAGCTTCCCCTTTACTTTAATCTTAGCAAACAATCCAAACCGCTTACAAAAAAAGTGTAATACCGCAACTACCAATGCAATGCAAGCTAGCAGGATAAGAAACAGTCTAAATATGGAGGAGTTACTTGGTGCATGTAAAAAAATCATATCATACATTAAAAAATATATCCTTCTGCCAAAGCACCCACTGCTCCCGTTACCCAAAGCATTAAAATAGCTAAAATGACACGTAAAAGTAACGGAATTCTAATATGGTAATGCTGATAAATTCTATCGGTAATTGGAGGTAAATAGATGGCCGATATGAGTACAAAAGAAAGTCCCAAACCAGGATCGTTACCAAAAAATAGATTCAAAAAACCATTGAGCAATACCAATGTACCAAATGTCCATAACAACATACGTCGTATTTTAATGCCAAATGGAGTATGTACTGCGGTCATGGTTGCTCAACTTTTAAACACTAGTAAAAGTACAAAAATTGTATCATTCACTTTATTAGAAAATAATTCATTTTACGATGTTCAAGAAAAATTAGGTATACGCTCCGCAACCTTTTTGAATAAGCTGCATCTATCCTATAAACATACATGTAATTTTTCCACTAAAACACACATGTGACAGACACAGCCTTTGAAGTGAGGGCTGTGTTTTTTTTATAAACTACAAGTTTCACAGTACAGTTGTTTTATGTTTTCGTTACGTAAAGTTTGAAAATCTTTCTGCAACCATTGACACCAGCGCTCTTTATTTTTTGAAATAGCTTTTTGGTGTACTTCATACATTGACAAATCTGGAATGCTTTCATTAGAGAAATTCAATGTTTGAATGAATATAAACAGTCCGTCTTCGTCTAACAGTTCTTTTTGGTACTTTTCTAAAAGATATGAATTAGTTGCATTATAGCTAGACCAATTATTGAAAAATAAAACCAATGCATTGTCATCTTCAGGTGCTAAGGTTCGCGCTTTAAAATAATTCACTATAAAATCAAAAGACTTGTTAATCCCCTCTCTATCATTTATTTGTCCATAATATTTTAAAAAGCTTAAATGTAAATTAAGCATTAGCTCATCTGAAATACCTTCATAGATCAAGGGTTCTATTTTACTGGGGTGAATCACTTTTGCTAGTCTTTCTGCAGCTACATCCCAATTGTTTAACAAACGATGACATACCAAACTATACAACTGTAATATATTGTGTTTTTGATCTGTAGTTAACGTTTCTGAAAAAGATAACCAATGATTCATGTATCTAATAATTTCATACTCATTCCAGGATTCCGTTAAATTGGCTGAAAAATTGGTTACTAACTCCTTATGCGCTTTTACAAACGGCATTACCTGGGGCTCAAACAATACATTTTTGTTGTAAAGTATAGAATCTGTATACATATGGTACAAAGTCTTGTTGGCCAAGGCTACATTTTGTGTTGCTACGGCAGTTCTGAAGTTTTGTGTTGCCAGGGTTTCGAAATTATAGGGATCAAACGTATCTAAATTTCCTTTGTAATGGACTACTGCTGTGGCTTTACGTTGCACAAACAACAAAGAATCCCACGGAAAGTTTTGGTCTCTATTGGCTAAAACTTGCTTTAAAGAATCGTGAGATACTTTTAAGAGTGATTGCCGATCAAAATAATTCAGTTGGAAATCCATTAAATCCCAATGTTCTTTTGCCTCTATATTGAAAGGCACATTTTTAAGGTCTAAGATTTTTTGAAGCTGTTTTTGAATATACGCCGCCCTTGCATTTTGCAATTGTATGTTATGAATGGAATCTCCTTCTACAGAACTATATGCCTGAATAGCTATCGAATGAATGGGTGTTACAACTTTCGCAATTTTAGGAATATGAATAGGCTTGGTTTGGTTTGCATTAAAATCGTAGTTTATTATTTGAGATTGAATAATTCCTTCTTTGCGTAATGCAACCGAAGGTTCATCTTTTGTAACTGCTACCACGGGTCTTAAAGAATACTCATCACTAGGAACTTCTGCCTGATAGATTTCACTACAAGCTTGTCCGTCTTTAATTAAGATTAATGCTGGCGTATAGTCGGCTACATTTAAATTTTCTGGAATAGTGCCCAGTTTTACAATCACCCGGTAATCACTTTCAGCTGTATTATGGGTCCACAATTCTTCTTTGTAAACAGGTGGCAGCAAAATACCATCATGAACAGGAGAAACATCTAACTGATTTTTAGCACCACAAGCAAATTGATCTCTTTTTAATAAATCTACTGCCAAACCATCTTGTGGATTTTTGATAATTTCTTTAAAATACTCCTTACTATGATAATACAATACCACATCTCTGCCCTCTATACGCAATGAATTCCCCATATTCAGGACTAGGTTACCTAGATTGCCAATAGCTTCTTTACAATCATCAGAAGCCTTTGTTAAACCAAAGTCATCGTCAGACAATTGTCCTGGGATAGTTACTCCTTTGGTTGCAAAAACTTGTGTTGCAAATAGTATCTTTTGTTTTAGGTTGTACTCAAAACCAAAATCACCAAACTCATATTCAGGATTTACCATGTTGGCATAATGTCCGGGAGAGTCTTTCCAATTTTCAAACATTTGTTTGGCTACAGCTTTCAGCTGTGCTTTCTTGTTATTTTTTGTTACTACAGTTATATACAGTACATTTTCACCAACACTAATAAAATCTTTGCCTTTAAAAGTATGTACCCTATCAAACGGTGTTTTGTAACCTACCTCACTTTCGGTATGTGTTAGGCTATTGGTACTGCTCATATACTTGCTATGATGCGCGGCAGCCTTTGCCAGTATGGGATGAAATGCTAAAGGAGTAGCTCCTTTCTCTTCACGAAGCTGATTCACCAGTTTTGCTAATTCAGCTTTGATAATAGCGGTTTCCTTTTGACAGTATTGTGCTTGAATACTGATTGTGAATACACCACAAAGTAGTAGTAATATTTTTTTCATACGATAATGGTTTACTTATATCTTCTATACAACCTTTATGCCATAAAAATAAATCTATAAATAAGTGAATCAGTATTTCAGTATTCAGTATTCAGTATTCAGTATTCAGTGTTCAGTATTCAGTGTTCAGTGTTCAGTATTCAATGTTCAGTGATCGGTGGTCAGACTTATAGCTTACGATATTCCTATCAAATTTTGTTTTAACTCAGATCTTTGTTGACTATAGTTTTTATTTCCAGTTTCTAAAATCAGTATATAAAAATCCGTTATCAGATAAAATCTGCTTATTATATTCGGTATTACTTCTTTTATCTAGAAAGGTCAAGTTAATATCTACCAAACAATTGTGTTTCCTTAAATCGGTTTTTAATGAACGTTCTAACTTTCCATTATTCTCAACAATTTCATAATATCCGACAGGTTTAATAAATTCTAGTGAATCAAAGCAGTAGTTTAATGTAATTATAAAATTTTCAGAATCAAACTCCCAATAATTACCGGCAGAAACATCTTTAGTTAAAACTGAATTACATATTTTGATATAAACGTTAGAAACTTGAACTGAGTCTGAAGCAGATTCTATTCGTACATTTTGAGTAAAACAAATGTCTTCATCATTGATATTCCATTCTTTAATTCCAGAATAGCCTCTTTTATCACTGAAGACAACATTATGAATCCAATCAGAAATTTCTTTTTCTTCTAAACGGCTAAATTCAATGGATTGACTTTTGCTATAACTCAAAATACGTTCCGATACATCACTTTCTTTAATTTTTTTGAATTTCACTATTGCATCAGTAGGACTGTTGCAATTGGTTGGTTTTATTCCAATTACTGTTTTCTCCTTATTAGAATTACATCCTAAAATCAGAAAAGGAATAACAAAAAATAATATCCTAAAAAAAGCTTTATTCATAGTTTGTTCTTAATTATGACCAACGCATTGATAGCTACACCAAAATACAACTTTTACCCACCAAACCCTAAACAATAAAAAAAATTGGTGGCTGAGTGCTTTGTGGAATGCAATGGAGCAAAGTGTATCGAAGCCCTCCAAACTAAATGTTTTTTAACTTAGATGTTTGTTGGCGGTAGTGCTTATGAATATTGATGTTCGAAATTACCAGTTCCGTCACTATTTATTTCAAATTTTATATTTCCTTTATATCTGGTTGACCAAACATTTCTTGAGTATTGTCTGTAACTATTCGAAGCGTCCGTAGAAGGTTTTTTTCCAACTGAAACTATGGTGAATTCAGGATTCATTAATTTAACTGCTGGTTGGTAATAACCACTTTTCCTTCCGTGATGTGATGCGTCTAATACTGTTACGTTTTTAATTTCATCTTCGTAATTCTCTACGATGTATTCCCAAGTTTCTTTTTCAGCGTCTCCACCAAATATGAATTTATGACCACCATATTTAATTAGAAGGACATAACTCATAATGTTTTTATTGTCTTTGTCTTGAGCAAGTTTTACTAATTCTGGTGTTGGTGACAATACTGTAATATTGTCCTCATTCAAATATTGTCTTTTGTCTCCAGCGAATGGTCTAATTACTGTAACATCATCAACAGGATTACTATTACTATCTCTAAATTTTTTCAGAAGTTTCCAATCAGCTTTCTGTTTTCTTGACAATTTGGATTCGTCTAATGTAAAATTGTTTTTAACACACCAAATATTAGCTACTGATTTTTGTTCAAATAGTTCATTCATTCCGGTAAAATGGTCAGCGTGTGGATGTGTTTGAACAAATCTAAATACTGAAGAATAACCTAAATCATTAATATATTGAATAGGGTCAGTAAGTGACTTTTTAATTCCTGCCTTTTCCAATAGGTTTTCTGCATCAAACATTCCTAAACTATATCTTAATTGGTCGATTGAGTCCAATCTTGATAAAGATTCGTTTATTAATTCTTGTTTTGTATCATTATCAAATTCGGAAGAACGGTTCATATCTATTACCATTAACCTTTTTGTATCTAAAAATTCAATCACGATTGTATCTCCGTGTCCAACATTTAAATGATGTACTTTAAGCATATTCAATCTTTATTAGCTTTAATTCTCTTATTTATATATTTCGTTTGCTTTTGGTATGACAACACATACAGGTATACTGTAAATATTAGTAGAATGAAAGTTGTGTATATTTCAGGTATTTCAATTGCTCTATCTAATTCGCTGTATAATTTGATAATTATTAAGCAAAAACCTAATGAGATAAGTGTTCTATAGGTATTATTTATCTCCAAAAAAAGATTAATTTTATCATCTTTTTTTGAACAAACAACAAAATCTTTGTAATCTGAAAATTTAACCACCTTACTCTTTTTTAAAATTTTCTCTATCCATAAAGAGCCTATTCTGCTAATGGTCATTCCAATGAAATAGTAAAGAAAAACACCTAAAACTATATTTTCTACTTGAAAGTCATAAATAGTCCATTTAGATGCGATAATAACAAAAAGAATTCCTGGAAATAGATAGTTAAAAAGATTATAGCTCGTAATCTTATTTATGATTTCTGTCATTTAGTTATTTAGTTTTTTCGCATTACAGGTAACGATTCGTATAACCGCCAGTTACGGGTTTTAAGTTAATGTTTATCTTAAGCACAGACGTTAGCAATTCCGAGTGGATACGGGCGTAGTCGAATCCGCCGTAATTGCGGTTATGCATCTTTGTTGCCACCAGTTTTTATTTCAATTCTCCTAGGTGTTATAGTGGTCAAAATATTTTCCATTTTCCTTATATTTTTGTTAGATAGTTCGACAGGTGAAAACATAACAATAAAAAATATGAAATCCTCAAATTCCACAAATCCAGTATATTCAGAAATTGGATGTTTCTTGTATTTGACCTTTCTTAAAACAACTTTAGAGTCTTTTCTTTTTATTGTATTTAAATATTCGATTTCAACCTCATAATTACCTTGTTCAAATTCGCCTTTTTGAATTTTTAATAAGTCGTCAACGGTGTCATCATTTTCTTTTCTGTTCCAAAAGTTTACATACATCCATTCGTCCATTTCAACATCAAACTCAGCACCTCTTTGATAAAGCGTAGCTAACCAATTTGGACAACTTCTAGCATCTATAATCCAACCGAATGGTGCAAATAGATCAACAGCATTATTTCCAGCAAAGGGCAGAGCATATTCTGTTTGAAATTCCTTTAACTGGTCAAAATTCAAAATATCAAGTTCTATATCAGTCGGGTCATAATAAGCTCGATTTAAAGCAGTCTGTGAATATCCAACATTCGTAATCAAAAGTCCTTTATGTGCTTCTATGTCATTTAACATAGAGATGTAGTTTTCAACGGTCTTTACATCTATTTTTTTATTAAAAAACTTTGCATCTATTGCAATTCGCAATCTATTTCCCGCAACATATTGTTCAATTAGAATATCAATTTGTCGGCTTCTTTTGGAATATCTGCCAATAATTTTCGCATCGAGAGTTATTTCGGCATCTGGATATTCATTTCTGAAAATTTCAAATATTTCCTTTTCGTATTTTTTCCAGTTCATTTTTCAAATTGGTGGCAACTCATTTATATCATGAACAAGATATAACTTTTTGTGCAATTTTAAATTTTTATACTCCTATTTTCCTACAACCCCCCACTTTTCCCGTTCATCGGCTTTCCTCCACCCAATCCACAGCTACCTCCCAAGGGGTTTTGTCCCAGTTTTGTTCCAGTCTTCCTTGGTAAAATGGCGTTTTCGTAAAGGAAACTCACCGTTTACTGCAACAACACTGCAACAAACACGCAGGGTTGCTTTACGAAAATGTAACAATTGGTCACGTTGGGTACATTTGAGTATCACTACGTACTAACGCCCATATAATGGTATCATACTCCACACATGGGTACAGATTGCCACAGATATGCACAAAATTGCACAAATTTGTAATGCTATTTCCAACAATTGTTACGAGGAACTGATATTTATCCCCTACCATAACACACTGGTTTTTAGATGAATTATATAGCACATTAACCAAGGCTAAACTCCGTAAAACATTAAAAACAAGCAATCTACAAAACCATATTGGACATTTGCATTACAGTTGTGGACACTTCGTTTTTGCTAAAACTTTGATATACTGCATAATACCAAAAATAAATCGGACACTTTAGTCACGTTCTGTTACCGTTCTGTTACCATCCTGTAAGCGTTCTGTAAGCAAACACTATGCTCCCACTGCTCATCCTGTTACCAACCTTGTACCAACCTTCTATATACCTTGTACCACTCTGTGCTCTTTTCTTTTGAGCTACTCTTACCATTTACTTTTTAGGGTATATACAAACTGTATATTGAACATTTCCCTTGAGTTACATCTCAAAGCATCTCCTATAAGTATTTTGTAGTTAAATACCTTCAATGAGCAACAAAATCATGATTAAGAACATGTACACTGGTTTACCCACTAGGTATGTTCTAATTATTTATAAGGAAGATTGAATGAAAACAAACGGTTCATTGGATGTTTTCAACCGTTTGATTGAAAAGAAACACACGGGTGTTTTGAACAAAACGCACGTGCGTTTATACAAAAACAGACGTCCGTTTTATGAAAAACGGACGTCTGTTTTTATTTTAAGGAACTTTGGAACTAACAGTAAATAAAAGGTTTATCAAAGCCGTACCTAAAAGTAATAAAAAATATTGGATACATCATCATGCTACACTGTAATCCTGATTTCAATACCCCAAGAAATTGAATATATAAGGGGCAGTATCTCAACAACAAATCTAAAAATCTAATATACTAACACTCTAAACTACTAGAAGAAACATTCAACATGTATAATTCAGCATTCAAAATAATAAAAAGCTTCGGTACACTTTGCTCCATTGCATTCCACAAACCACTCAGCCTCCGGAAAAGTAAACAGCTTTCAGTCATTAGCAGTCAGCCTTTAGCTGATAATTACTTCTCTAGTTATTGTAATAAAAATACATCTGAGTGAAGCTAAATTCCCTTTTTTCAGAATATATCCGAGCAAAGCTCCGAGATTCAGGAGCGGTTGAGCGACGCGGAGTTTGCCGGATGGTTTTTGATGCTGTGTTAGCAAGCAGCAAAAAATTCCTTAAAAAGGGTGTCGTTTTCTTTGATTCGTTTCTTTTGGACAAGCAAAAGAAATGAATAACCCTGAAAGGGTAAAACTTGGCGTTTCCATCAAAACATCATACACTCAAGACCAAAAGCACACGTTCAAGCATTCAGCTAAAAACAAAAAGATTCCGTGTCACAGCACGGAATCGCATAATGCCTAAGTTTCAATTTTTGAATACACCGTCATCCTGAACTTGTTTCAGGATCTCACCAACAAATTTAAAAATCTAATATACTAACACTCTAAACTACTAGAAGAAACATTCAAAATAATAAAAAGGCTTCGGTACACTTTGCTCCATTGCATTTCACAAAGCACTCAGCCACCGAGAGAGCAAAAAGATTCCGTGTCACAGCACAGAATGACGGTTATGTATAGACTCCTAAGAAGGTCACTGAGTGATTTTCAATACTACGAAGTAAAGGATTGAAAATAGTACCGAAGTGCCGGGGCTTCGGTACACTTTGTTCCATTGCATTCCACAAACCACTCAGCCACCGGAAAAGTAAACAGCTTTCAGCCGTTAGCAGACAGCCTTTAGCTGATAGCTGACAGATTCCGTGTCACAGCACGAAATGACAATCGCATAATGCCTAAATTTCAATTTTTGAATACACCGTCATCCTGAACTTGTTTCAGGATCTCACTAACAAATCTAAAAATCTAACATACTAACAGTCTAAACTACTAGAAGAAACATTCAAAGAAATAAAAGGCTTCGGTACACTTTGCTCCATTGCATTCCCCAAACCACTCAGCCACCGAGAAATCCGGCAGTTATCGTATTTACATTAAGTCATAGGCCTTAAGGCTTTTCACTTTCAACTTAGAACTCAAAAAAGCTACCCTTCAAACAAACTCAAATACGCATCGCCAATAAAGTCGATGATCTCTGTGGCAGTGAGCGCCTGGTAACTATTCTTTTCTACCGAAAGATCTCCGGCTTTTCCATGTAGGTATACGCCAAAGAGAGCAGCTTGCAACGGATCGTATTGCTGCGCTACAAGACCTGCTATGATGCCCGTCAACGTATCGCCACTTCCCGCGGTTGCCATTCCGGGGTTTCCGGTGGTGTTTACGTACAATTGCCCTTCGCATACGGTGATGGTATACGCATCTTTCAACACCAATACCAGATCGTATTGAGCGGCAAAGGCTTTGGCTTTGGCTAACTTATCAAAATCATCTTCCCATGCGCCTATCAGTCTTTTTAATTCTCCCGGATGAGGGGTTAAAATAGTTTTCGCTGGTAGTAAAGACAACAAACCTTGATGCTGCGCTAAAATATTTAATCCGTCAGCATCTACGACCAGCGTGAGTGTATTGCTTTCTAAAAAGGCGCGAAACGCTCTGATGGTGACCTCTTTGGTATTGGCACCGGGACCAAAAGCCACTACGGTAGGTTTCAGATCAAATTCTATTTCCGAGATATACTCTTCATGTCTGCTGGTAAGTACCATGACTTCGGGCAAAGCGGTTTGAAAGATTTGATAGCCACATTTTGGAATATACGCCGTTACCAGTCCGGCTCCGGCGTTCATGGCTGCTTCAGCCGAGAGCATGGGAGCGCCCATTTTACCATAACTTCCACCAATTACCAATACATGTCCGTAGGTATTCTTGTGCGAAAAGCGTTTGCGGGGTTTGTAAAACTGCAATACTTCCATAGCGCCTATCAAGTGCATATCGGTAGTTACTTCTTGCAGATACTGCGCATCCAACCCAATGTCTAGCAACTCCCAGGTATCGGTAAAAATGCCTGTTTGTGGTAAAAAGAACGGCAATTTAGCCACCTGAAAACTCAGCGTATGGTTGGCTTGTACCACAGCATCCTGCTCCTTCGGCACTTGGTCCAAATACATGCCGGATGGTACATCCACTGCCAAGGTAAATGCTTTACTAGCATTGATATGCTGAATAATGGCTGCAACCCAATCTTCGGCAGGGCGGTTCAATCCCTGACCAAAAATTGCATCTACGATAATATCTTGTGGCGGAAGCTCGGGCAAAGCATCATCCGCTTTAAGTAGCTCTGGCCAATGATTCAGTTCTTTCAACTTGTTATAGTTGATCAAAAAATCTGTACTGCGCTGTTCGCTAAAGTTTACCACATACACCTTTACTGGGTATTGCTGTTCCAATAAAAGCCGTGCAAGGGCAAGTCCGTCTCCACCATTATTTCCGGTTCCACAAAAAAGATGTATGGTCACCGGACTTTGTTGGAGTCGGTTATGCAACCATTCAAAAAGTTGCGTGGCGGCGCGTTCCATCAATTGCCAACTAGAGAGCTGTTGACGTTTTATAGTGTATTCATCAGCTTCTTTTAGCTGCTTCGCGTGTAATATCTTCATAGGTTAATAAAATAGCATTTTTAATGTTAAAATAATAAAAAATAAATATTTTGCTTGTTATCTAAAACAAAACGCCTACATTTGAAAATATAGACGAATTCACAGCAAAGTGTTAAACACATTCAACACATATAATTTTCAAGATACGGTAAATATTTTTCACCGTCATATCGGCTGTGGTATTATTGCTATTATTACTACTACAATTATTATTACCCCGTTCGGGGTTTAAATTTTTCATATCATCTTAGGGCCTTACGTTTGAAAATTTCAAACTACCTTTACTATACACTATTCTTAAGTACATCTTTTTTAGCGATTAAAATACAACATCATGAAAGTTTTAAAATTTGGCGGAACATCGGTAGCCAATGCAGAAAATATACAAAAAGTAAAAGCCATAGTAGCTTCTGAAAAAGAAGAAAAGAACATGGCGGTAGTGGTATCTGCCTTGGGTGGCGTTACCGATCTACTCTTAAAAACAGCTGCACAAGCAGTGGCGCAAGACGAAAACTACAAAGCAACGCTTGAACACATTGAAGACCGCCATTTAGAAACCATTCAGGAGCTTATTCCGGTAACTTCACAAAGTGGTGTCATCAGTCAGGTGAAACAAAAACTGAATCAATTAGAAACCCTGTACGAAGGTTTGTTCCTTTTGGGAGAGATCACACCAAGAACGTCCGACAAGATCGTGAGCTATGGTGAAGTGCTTTCTTCTTATATCATTGCTGAATTCTTTAAAGTAGCAGGATTGGATGCAACACTGAAGGATTCCAGAGATTTGATCAAGACCAACAAACACTTTGGAAAGGCATTGGTAGATTTTAAACTGACAAATACCAACTGTTATTTCTATTTCAGAAGTGCCAAGCAAAAAGTGACGGTATTACCGGGGTTTGTAGCCAGTACTAGCGAAGGTGAAACAACTACGCTGGGGCGCGGTGGTTCTGATTATACAGCAGCCATCATTGCCGGAGCTACAGATGCAAAAGTATTAGAAATTTGGACTGATGTAAGTGGAATGTTCACAGCCAACCCGAAGGTGGTAAAACAAGCCAAGGCGATTGCAAAGATCTCTTATGAAGAGGCGATGGAATTGTCACACTTTGGTGCGAAAGTATTGTATCCGCCAACAGTGCAACCCGTATTGCAAAAACAGATTCCTATTTTGATAAAAAATACCTTTGCTCCGGAAGAAGTGGGTACACTGATCATGAAAGACGATGCCGAAAACGGACAGCAACCGGTAAAGGGTATTTCCAATGTAGATAAGATTGCGTTGCTTACGCTAGAAGGTGTGGGAATGGTTGGTATCCCTGGAATCTCCAAACGTTTGTTTGAAGTGTTATCACAAGCAGAAATCAGTGTGATCATGATCACCCAGGCTTCTTCAGAACATTCTATCTGTTTAGGAATTAGTGCTGCCGATGCTGTGAAAGCTGAAGCTGCCATCAACACTGCTTTTGAATATGAGATTTCATTGAACAAAATCAAACCTGTAATCGTAGAAGCAGGCTTGTCCATCATTGCTTTAGTGGGCGATCATATGAAGAGTCACCAGGGATTGAGTGGTAAATTGTTTAGCACCCTTGGTAAAAACAACGTAAACATCCGCGCGATTGCTCAGGGAGCTTCGGAACGTAACATTTCTGCAGTAATCGATGAAAAGGATGTAAACAAAGCCTTGAACGTTTTGCACGAGCGTTTCTTTGAAGAACAAACCAAACAATTAAACTTGTTTGTGACGGGTGTTGGTAATGTAGGTGAAAAGTTCTTACAACAAATCCATCAGCAGAAGAAGTTCTTAAAAGAGCGTTTAAAACTGAATGTACGAGTAATTGCGTTGAGCAACTCTAGAAAAATGGTGTTTGACGAAGGCGGTATTTCGCTTAGCAATTGGAAAGAAGCCCTTGACAATGGCGAACAAGCTTCGTTAGACGGTTTCTTTAAAAAAGTAAAAAGCCTGAACCTGCGTAACAGCATTTTTGTAGACAACACGGCTACGGAATTGGTTGCTGAGACGTATGATAAATACTTAAAAAATAGCATCGCGGTAGTAACCTGTAACAAAATTGCAGCTGCTTCGGACTATAAAAACTATCAATATTTAAAGCGTTTATCGCATAACTACAATGCGCCTTTCTTGTTCGAAACTAATGTAGGTGCTGGTTTACCCATCATTGATACCTTAAAGAACTTGATTGCTTCGGGCGACCGTATTCATACCATCAAAGCCGTGCTTTCAGGTAGTTTGAACTTTGTATTCAATAATTTTGATACGGAGCATAACTTCCACGATGTGGTGCAACAAGCCAAGGAAGAAGGTTATACAGAACCTGATCCTAAAATAGATTTAAGTGGTGTAGATGTGGCACGTAAGATCTTGATCTTAGCACGTGAAAGTGGTTTTGAATTGGATATGGAAGCGATTAAAAACGATCCGTTCTTACCACAAGATAGTTTAGATGCTCCAACAGTTCCTGAGTTTTTCGAAACCTTGAAAACGCACGATGCGCATTTCAATGAATTGTATGCGAAGGCATCAGCCAAAGGAGCGCGTTTAAAATATGTAGCCTCTTTTGAAGACGGAAAAGCGAAGGTTGGTTTGGAGGAAATCCCAAGTGATCATCCGTTTTACAATTTAGAAGGAAAAGACAATATTGTATTATTCTATACCGATCGTTATCAGGAACAACCGTTATTGATTAAAGGTGCAGGTGCTGGTGCAGACGTTACCGCATCCGGAATCTTTGCCGATATTATACGCGTAGGAAGCAACTAACATATGGAAGCAGTAAAAATATTTTGTCCGGCCACCATTGCCAACGTTTCGTGTGGTTTTGATGTGCTAGGATTGTGTTTAGATTCGGTAGGTGATGAAATGGTGGTGCGCAAGTCGGATACTCCGGGAGTGCGTATTACCAAGATTGATGGAGCAGATTTACCGATGGAAACCGATAAAAACGTTTCGGGAGTAGCTGCAGTAGCCATGCTCGAAGCTTTGAAATCAAATCAAGGATTTGAAATCGAAATCTATAAAAAAATAAAAGCCGGAAGCGGTATAGGTAGCAGTGCTGCCAGTTCGGCCGGAGCGGTATTCGGTATCAACGAATTACTAGGCAAACCCTTTACGCCAGCGGAATTGGTACAATTTGCCATGCAAGGAGAAGCCTTAGCTAGCGGAACTGCGCATGCCGATAACGTAGCTCCTGCCCTTGTGGGTGGTTGTACGTTGGTACGCAGCTATACGCCTTTGGATGTGGTGGGCATTCCGGTTCCGTCCGAATTGTATGCTACCGTAGTGCATCCGCAGATAGAAGTGAAAACAGCGGATTCCAGAGCGGTACTAAAGAAAAACCTAACCTTAAGCAAAGCCATTCAGCAATGGGGCAATGTTGGCGGATTTGTAAGCGGCATGTTCTTAAACGATTATGAATTGATTGCACGCTCGTTGGAAGACGTGATTGTAGAACCGGTACGTTCGGTACTGATTCCGTTGTTTAAAGACGTAAAAGCTGCAGCTGCTTCAGCTGGAGCTTTAGGTAGTGGTATTTCGGGTTCAGGACCTTCTATTTTTGCGTTGAGCAAAGGAGCCGAAACCGCTACCAAAGTGGCCGAAGCCATGACAAAAGTATATCACAACTCTGGCATTGCCATAGAAGTACATGTTTCAAAAATCAATCCTGACGGATGTAAACTATTATAAAAATGAACTATTATAGTCTCCATAATAAAGCACAAAAAGTATCGTTTCAAGAAGCCGTAGTACAAGGAATTGCTCCCGATCGTGGGTTGTATTTCCCGGAAAGCATCACTGCATTGCCTTCGGAATTTATTCAGCATATAGAAAACTATTCCAATGAAGAAATTGCGTTTACCGTGATTTCACAATTTGTAGGAGATGAAATTGATGAAGCCTCTTTAAAAGAAATCATCAAAGAAACCTTGTGTTTTGACTTTCCTACCGTAAAAGTAGAAGACAATGTGTACAGTTTGGAGTTATTTCACGGACCAACCATGGCGTTTAAAGACGTTGGCGGTCGTTTTATGGCACGCTGTCTGGGGTATTTCAACAAAGATAAAACACAGGAACAAGTCACTGTTTTGGTAGCCACTTCTGGAGATACCGGTGGTGCTGTGGCAAGCGGTTTTTTAGGAGTTGATGGCGTAAATGTGGTGATCCTCTACCCTAGCGGAAAAGTGAGCGATATTCAGGAAAAACAATTGACTACTTTAGGACAAAACATTACTGCTTTGGAAGTGAACGGTGTTTTTGATGATTGCCAAGATATGGTGAAAAATGCCTTTTTAGATGCTGAATTGACTTCGCAAAACCTAACTTCGGCAAACTCTATCAATGTTGCGCGTTGGTTGCCGCAAATGTTCTATTTCTTCTTTGCGTACAAACAATTGAAACAACAAGGAAAAGAATTTGTGTTTGTAGTACCTAGCGGAAACTTTGGAAATATCTGTGCCGGAATGATGGCGAGCAAACTAGGTTTGCCAGTAAAACAATTTGTAGCCGCTACCAATGTAAACGATACCGTACCAAGATTTTTGGCCACCGGAACCTACGAACCAAAACCATCGAAACAAACCATTTCGAACGCTATGGATGTAGGGAACCCAAGTAATTTTGTGCGTATTCAGGAAATCTACGGTCAAGATACCGAAGCCTTGAAAAAGCACTTTTCTTCGTTTAGCTATACCGATGAAGATACTCGTAAAGCCATGAAAGCCATTTACGAAACCAGTGGTTATGTAGCCGATCCGCATGGAGCTGTGGGTTATTTGGGAGCTAAAAAGTATTTAGAAAATCATGATGATTTGTGTGTGTTTCTAGAAACGGCACACCCTGTGAAGTTTTTAGATACTGTTGTTGATACTTTGGGTGTTGAGGTTGCCATTCCACCACAAATTGAAGTGGTATTAGACAAAGAGAAAAAAAGTACTTTAATAGCTACGTATGAGGATTTAAAAGCGTTTTTAGTAGGAAGGAATTTATAAAACAACAAAGCCTCCAAATATGGAGGCTTTTGTTTTATGATTGCTTATCAAATACAAGTATTTTTCCGTTGTCCGCATACCGCATAGATAATATACCACTACCCTCTACGTTGGCTCCATATAGTTCATAAAAGTAGCTTGAACCCTCTTCATCTATCAATTTTAAATATAAGATATCCGTTTCGTTGCCTTCGTACGTATACGTTAATTCATACGTAAAAGTTTCTAACAACAAATCTTTGGAAAACTCCTTATAGTCAGAATCTGAAATAACAAGTTTATAATCCGGATCAACTTCACTAATCCACGTACCCTTAATTTCAGTTGCGATATCATCTTGTATTTTTTGTGCGTGTAATGCTACACAAGAAAAAAGCAATAAAATACCCAGGAAAAAGTAGTTTCGAATAGTCATAAGGATACAGGTTTACATTTACCTCATTAATTTAACAAAAAAATTCCATCATACATAATCGAAAAGAAATAAAAACGTTGTATGATAAACAAGTATTCAAACTATGAAATACATATACTTACTCCTCTGTTTGGTTTGTTTACAAGCAAATGCTTTTCATACAGACAAATTTGTACGAGAAACCTATCGTAATGTAAAAGTGTTGGCTAAAGTACCTTTTAACGAATGTGCGTTAGCAAGCAAATCTAAAGTAGTTGGACAGCTAGCAGCAAAACTATCTGAAAAACTAAAGTACAACGATACTATTTATCTCTACTTTAACTCAAGATATGACCGTGACCCATTGACTATTTTGAACAAAAATTATTATGACAAGCAACTCAATATTTTTGAACTTTACAGTTATCACTATGGCACATACAAGATAAATCATCCTCATATAGCACTTAAAAAAATCACCAACGATAGTAAAGTTACCGATATATTACAGCTACTTCACTATGCCATTACCAACAACCTAGCGAATGATACACAAACCTATGAACGACATTTACCTTATGATGATGACAAAGTATTACCAACAGAAAAAATAGCCTATGCCGGACTTTCAGCAGATGCCATTGATGCTATTTTAGCGAAACCCTTACCCAAACTGATAAAAAAGTATTGAAAGCAAAAGCAGTTTTTTTAGAAAAAGATGGTGTACAGTTATATTTTGAAAACAACGCCTATCACATCAGCAATGGGAAGGTAATTTTTAAAGCTGAAAACTTAGTGCAAACTTTAAAAGGAAGCCAAGGATTGTTTCTGTTTTACCAACCGGATGCATTTGTATATCTAAATTCCGAAACCACAGCAATACAACAACACACGTTTACAACACTTAAAAAGAATGTGACCGATGAAACGCTTAGATTTAATTACCCTTTTCTTTTTGAAGGTGGTTATAACTACTATACAAGAACCAAGAATCCTAAAGGAATAAGCTTCTACCCTATTTTTAGAAGAAAATATTGGTTTGAATTTTCAGAAGTAGAGAATCAAATAACTTCAGAATATAAATAGTATCTTTCCCGAAGCAATTCAATATAAAACTACAAATGAAAAAACTACTTATTGGCGTATTGGCCTTGACGCTTTGTTTCAGTTGTGAAACTTCCGAAAAAAAAGAAGAAAAATCAACTTCACCCAATACAGAAGATCTAACAGAATTTGGAATAAAACAAGGTGAAGACCCCAAAGGTTTACAAGTGGGTACAAAAGTTCCGGATATTGAAATTGAGGTAGAAGGAAGAGCTGTACCGTTAGCAAAACTCTATGCTGAAAAGCCTCTGGTTCTTTTCTTTTATCGTGGATCATGGTGTCCGCATTGTAATAAGTACTTATCCCAAATGGCAGAACAAGCATCTACAATTCAAGAAAACGCAACGCTTGTTGCCGTGACTCCAGAAACTAGAGACTATGCAGAAAAGATGAAAGGAGAAAAAAAAGCGCACTTTTTGGTAGCTTCTGATATTTCGGGAGAGGTCATGGATGCTTTTAATGTTGGATTTGGAGTTACCAATGCATATCAAGAAAATTTGACTAAAAATAAAATATCGCTAACGGATAGAAATGCGAGTCATCAATCGGTACTTCCAGTTCCGGCAACCTATATAATTAATACCCATGGAGAAATTGTATACCGTTTTGTAAACCCAGATTATACGAAACGGGCTCCAATTGAAGAAATCATAAAAGTTGTAGATCAACTATAAATTAAAAAAAGCTCCTGTTTAGGAGCTTTTTTTATTCTTTTAATTTCTTACAATAAATTCACATCTACGGTTGATAGCATGTTCCACTTGGGTACAATTTTCACCACAAGCTACCAATGGTTTCCTTTCGCCATAACCTTCAGAAGTTAGTCTTCGACGCTCAATTCCCTGCGATACCAAATAATCTACAGCAGACGCTGCTCTGTTTTTAGACAGTTTGATATTGTATGCATCGGTACCTTGAGAATCTGTATGTGCATCAATCTCTACTTCCATAGTTGGGTATTTCTTCATCAAATCTACCAATACATTTAATATTCTTGCTGCTTGTGGTTTGATGTCCCATTTATCTAAATCGAAGTAAATATTTTCCAATTCAATATACATTAATCCATCTTCGCGTACTACTACAATATCTTCTGCATCATCAAAAGACTCCAGGGATAATCCTATAGAATAATAAAACACACCCTCCTCACCTGTTGTAAATTCATTGGTATAAGGAACATATAAACTTTTCTGAGCTTCAATTGTATACGTAGTAAATGGTTTTGTCTTGAATTTGTAGTGAGCATCAGCCCCAACTACAGTCTCTCCTACAACTTCTCCGTTTTCGTCATACAATCTAACAGTGGTTCCCGGTAGTGGTTCGTGAGAGTGCTTGTCTGTTACATCACCTTCTACCACAAAACTATTCAGATTATCTTCTCTATCAAAAGCATAGATTTTGTCTCCACCACTTCTATTAGATGAAAAATATCCGGTATTTTTTTCAGTATTTACTACAAAAGCAAAATCGTCTAATTCGCTATTTAATGTAGCTCCCAAATTCATAGGTTTTGTAAAAGTAGAATCTGTGGGCGAAGTCATGTAAATATCTAATCCGCCCATACCTTTTAAACCATTCGAAGCGAAATAGAGAATTCCATCTTCTGCAATAAACGGAAACTGTTCACGCTCCTTTGTATTAATTCCGCTTCCTAAGTTCTTTGGATATGAATAAATTCCATCTTCCTTAATATCTACATAGAATAAGTCGTATGATCCATCTTTATCACTAGAAAAATACAAGCGTTTGTCATCATTAGAAAGTGCCGGATGCATGGTGTTGTATGTTTCAGAAGAAAAAGGCAACTCGGTTATATTTTGCCACGAACCATCTATAAATTCTGCTTTAAACATACGAACAGTAGCTACTTTCTCGTCATTGATCTTGTTACGCTTTCTACTGGTTCTATTAAAATACATAGTCTTTCCATCCTTGGTGAACACTGCAGAACTTTCATGGGAAGTTGTATTGATATCTTCTGAAAAAGATTGGATGTTCTCAAGTGTTTTATCTTCACTTACAGTGGCGGTGTACAAATCTAAATAGGGTGTACAATCCCAGCTAAACGTAGGATTCTCTTTATTTCTGGTAGCTGCAAAAATGACACTATCTTGTTTGAAGTAGGCCAAACCAAAATCACCAGAAACACTTTTTTGCAATGGTTTTGAAAAGTAGTTATAGGGTACTTTTTCTTGAATATCTTGTATAAATTGTTGAGTAGCATATGGTTTTCCGGTATATACACCTAGAATGGAATCAGCCTCATCATATGATTTTATTCCTTTCAAAGCATGAGCATAGCGAAATAAATATTCTTTTGGAACAGAATCCTTATACGTTGTAAATAGCTTTTGATATGCTCCGGAAGCTTTCTCCATTTGAGAAATATAGAAATAACTATCTGCCAAGTTTTGCAGTACTTGTTGAGACGGGTTGTCTAGTTTCAAATACAACTGCGTTGCCGCTTCATAAGCCCTATCTGCAAAGGCATTGTTAGCGCGTTTCTCATCTGATGACTGAGCGAAACTATGAAGCTGAAAGAACAGCGTACTTATAAATACTATATATTTTATTTTCATACGGCAGTTGTTTTAGAAAAATCGGGGTGAAACATCGTACCCTTTTGGTTTTCCTATTTTACTTATATCAAACAAAACCATGACCTCGTGTGAACCAGATGCATATTTACTAAGATTAGTTAACGTATAATCATATGCATACCCAACTCTTACAGTGGGCGAAATTCTAAAATTGAATAATCCACTTACTGCATCGTCCCATCTATAACCAACTCCTACTTCAAAAACATCATGAAAAAGTACGTTGGAAGTAATATCTAGAGAAACTGGAGCATCGTAAGCTGCTTTAAGCATAAAGGCTGGTTTAAGTTTCACATCCTCATTGAGCTGAAACACGTATCCACCGGTTGCAAAATAATGAATGTCTTCTACCGCTTGATAAGCAATTCCGTCTTGATTCTCGATATGATGTGATTTGAGCAAATTAGGCGCCGATAATCCGAAGTAGAAATTTTCACCAAACAAGAAAAAACCAGTTCCCACATTTGGCATGGTTCTACTAATGTTTTCAGCAAATGCATTATCTGGTGCATCATCTGAAAATTGGAACCCTGTAAAATTGGCATCATAAAATGTGGCTCCTGCTTTTAATCCTAAAGATAATTTCAGTTTTTCTGAAAAACGTAATACATAGGCAAAGTCTGCATACACATTGGTTTCACTTACCACGTTTCCTATATCATCATTCACAATAGAAAGCCCCATTTCTACATTGTTTGGAAATGTATTATGGATAAAAAAGCTTTGAGTAGTTGGAGCTCCTTCAAATCCTACCCATTGTGCACGGTAAAGGCCTCCAAGTTTTATAACATCGGGGTCATCTGTTGCATACGCCGGGTTTACAACACTCATGTTGTACATATACTGAGTATACTGCGGATCTTGCTGTGCTTTCACGGTGAAACCAAACAGCAAACACATACAACATATATATAATTTAATATTCATTTTTAATTTCTTCTACCTATTTAAATATAATCTTCCTTGAATAGCGTCTCTTCCTTCAATATGCAATTGTAGCACAAAGAAATAAACTCCTGTTGGCACACCATTGCTACCAATAGTTACAGCTCCTGTATTGGTTTTACCATCCCAATCTGGAGTGTCAAAGTTTCCTTTGTAAACTACATTCCCATATCTATTGAAAATCTCTATTTCGAAATTTGGATAATATTCTCGTAAATTATGAATGGTAAAGGTTTCGTTTACTCCATCATTATTTGGTGAAAAACCGTCTGGTATAATTACATCACAATATGTAATATCTACCGTAACCGCTAATCGTTCTGTATTTGGGCAATCGGCATAATCTGCATACACTCCGTAATACGTTACGCCTGGTTCAAGCATATCGGTATTCTCATACATATTACCACCTACAGCAGCATCATACCAAGCAACTTCACCATCCGGGTTAATTAAATTTTCAGTTAATGATTCAAACGTTGGCATATCCTGCTCACAAAATATATTGCCTTCTTCCTCCATTTCAATCATGTCTCCATTATAAATTTCAAAAGTTGCCGAAGCTATATCCGTGAAATAGATAGGACATTCTACTGCTCCATCACTTAAGTTTACTAGTAATACAGAAACAGTACCTTCTGTGGCTAATACTTCTCCAGGAATGGTAAATACGGCCTCCCCATCTATTAATGTTACGATTAAATCACTTTCTGAATAATTGACAACCCCAGAAACTTCATACTCTATGATGTAATCACCATCTGGTATGGATGGATTAGAAATAATTACATCATTGGCAACACCAAGACATACATTTTGAGTAAATAATTTGGTTTGATCCACATCTATATCTGGAACATCTGTGACCTCAAAAGTGATAAAAGCATCGGTATTTAAATTTGCACAACCTGTATCTAAATTCACTACTGAAGTAATGGTCAATAAATAAGCATCTGTTAGCGAAATCTGATCTACAGGTATATTGAAAACAGCGTCTCCGTTCGCAAAAGAAATTGTTTCACTTGTGTATGAATTACTTCCTGATGTAGTTTCAAGACTATAGGTTAATTGATAATCTCCATCGGAAAGATTCGTATTTGTTATGGTTAGTATTCCTTCATTCCCTAAACATACATTATCAATAC
This sequence comes from Pustulibacterium marinum, assembly GCF_900116665.1. Classification (GTDB taxonomy): domain Bacteria; phylum Bacteroidota; class Bacteroidia; order Flavobacteriales; family Flavobacteriaceae; genus Pustulibacterium; species Pustulibacterium marinum. Next base: position 87,436 of record NZ_FPBK01000003.1, read on the forward strand.
TTAAAGCAGAAGTTGCTATACTTGGTCCTTCAACTACCTCAAAAGAAGCGGTGATAGTCGCAGAACTGGTGTTACAAGAATTTGTTTCTTGTGGTAATATTTCGGTTACAGAAATTGTAGTTACCCCAACATTACTCAATAAACTTTCATCTACTACAAATGATCCTGTTCCTGCATTCACAGCAATATTCGCGTTTTGATCTCCAACGGTATTACTTCCAGAAAGGGAATACGTAATTGTATACACTCCATCTGGTATATTTTGTAAGGCGACTAAAGCCTGTGTACCATAACAAATTTCGGTATCTACTGAAAGAGTCACTGCATCCATATCGATAGATTCCAAAATTTCAATTTGAACGGTTTCACTATCGGATACGCAACTACCACTAACAGTATAAGTAAATGTATTTGTACCCGTATTATAATCGGCAGGAGTAATTATGCTACTTACGATCTCATTATTAGAATTTGTCCAAACTCCGCCTTCATCTTGAGTACCATCTAAAAGCGTGTACAAATCAAAAGTTGCATCTAGATTACATACTTCAATCAGCCCAGTAAAGTTTCCTGCATTTGCAACTGATGTATCTATCACAAACGATATTTCTGTGGCATTGTCCCCACAACTCGCGCTGCTTACTGTATAGGTGTAATTGTAGGTTCCTGCTGTCAATGAAGTGATGTCGATTTCATTAGACACTGTATTATTGGATGCATCGGTCCAAATTCCTCCAGTATCTTCGTTAACTAATAAATCAAACAAATCGATGGTTCCTTCGCTAGTGCAGTAGGTTGTTAATCCTACAAAATCACCGGATGATAAGCTTTGTTCTACCGTAACT
>NZ_FPBK01000003.1:88470-89090 GCF_900116665.1 Pustulibacterium marinum
CTAATAAATCAAACAAATCGATGGTTCCTTCGCTAGTGCAGTAGGTTGTTAATCCTACAAAATCACCGGATGATAAGCTTTGTTCTACCGTAACTTCTACCAAGGAAGAAGTTTGAAAACATCCTCCTGATACCAAAGGACTACTGTAAAAATAGGTTCCCGGTGCATCTACTGAAGGATCAAAAAAGCCGGTGCCACTGGCCAATGATGGTGACCAAATACCCCCCTCTTCAGGAGTTCCGCCTAAATAATCAAAAAGATCTGCTCCTGAATCATCACTACAAAAAGTAACGCTTCCGTTGGTTCCTGGGTCAAAATTAGATGGAATCAAGAAAGAAACTTCCGTTGAGGAATTTCCGCAAGTATTTGAAACTGTATAAGTATACGTGTACGTCCCTGCTGAAAAAGTAGTTACTTCTAATGGATTGCTTACCACTGTTCCCAATTCATCAGTCCACTGACCATTGGTTGATTCACTTCCGTCTAGTAAATTGAACAAATCAAAAGTTACATCGGAAGGGCAAACATTTTGAATACCGGTAAATACTCCAGATGATAATTCTTCAGAAATTTCAAAAGTAACTGTGGTGGCATTGTCTCCACAACTCGCGCTGCTTACT
>NZ_FPBK01000003.1:89305-278949 GCF_900116665.1 Pustulibacterium marinum
CATTTTGAATACCGGTAAATACTCCAGATGATAATTCTTCAGAAATTTCAAAAGTAACTGTGGTGGCATTGTCTCCACAACTCGCGCTGCTTACTTTATAGGTGTAATTGTATGTTCCTGCTGTCAATGAAGTGATGTCGATTTCACTAGCTACTGTATTATTGGAAGCATCGGTCCAAATTCCTCCGGTATCTTCGTTAGCTAATAAATCAAACAAATCTATTGTTCCTGTACTAGCGCAATATGATACATCATTGATAGCAGTACCGGAAGAGAAACCTTCAAGCACTTCAAAGTTAACCGTTGTTGAAGAACTTCCACATGAATTATTTACTTGATATGTATACGTCTGTGTTCCTAAAGCAAGTGTGTTGACATCAATAGGATTTGTAATGGTATTGTTAGAACTATCTAGCCATGTTCCGTTAACGGATTCTGAACCATCCAATAGGCTAAATAAATCAAAAGCACTGGTTGTAGAGCAAACGTCTTGACTCCCTGTGAAAACTCCCGAGGAATCAGTTGATGAAATTGTAAAAGTAACTTCTGTAGCAACGCTATCACATGCCGTGCTCGTAACCGTATAAGAATAGCTATATGTCCCTACTGAAAGCGTACTTAAGTCTATGCTTTCTGAAACAGAGACTCCAGATTGGTTTGTCCAAATACCTCCACTATCTTGGCTACCATCTAACAGGGTAAACAAGTCCAAATTAGTTGATGGATTACAAAAATCTACTATTCCCGTAAACGTTCCAGAAGATGGGCCTTGTATCACATTGATTGTAACAGCTGTGGAAGTAACTCCACAAAAATTTGAAACCTCATAAGTAAAACTATGAGCACCCAAAGTCAGCGAGGATGCATCTATAGGATTAGTTATTGTAGCATTGGAATTATCCAGCCAAGTTCCGGTAATATCTTCAGATCCATCTAGTAATGAATATAAATCAAAGCTAGAATTATTAGCACAAACATCCTGAACTCCTGTAAATACAGCGGCTTGAGGTAGATTGAAAACAGTTACATCTACAGTAGCACTGCTAGCATCGCACCCTCCAGATCCCAAAACAGTATAGGTATACGTTCCTGAAGAATCTTGTGAAGGATCAAAAAAACCTGTTCCGCTTGCCAAGGCAGGACTCCAAGTACCTCCCGTATCTGGCGAACCTCCTAGATAATTAATTAGGTCCTCTCCTGCATCTAAAATACAAAAAGAAGCTACTCCATTCTCACCAGAATTTATAGTTGGACTCACTACAATGGTCACAATCGCTGAATCTTCGGGACAACTTGTTGAGTTTTGAACGGTATAAGTAAAACTATATGTATTATTTCCAGACATTGACGTTGCATCAACAATATTTCCCGAAACGGGTAAATCTCCTGTCCAAACCCCATTTGAATCTGGATTTCCGTTCAATTCTGAAAAAAGATCTATAGTTCCAATATTGGCTAAATCACTCTCACAAAGTTCTAAAGTTGTATCATCTCCGGCTATATTTTCATCGTAAACAGTAACTGTAACAGCCAATCTATTATCACTTTCACAGGGAGCGTTCACTTCTGTACCATAATAGGTTGCGCCGTCTATTAAGGGTGTTGCATTATTTAAAGGAGTACTTGCGGTCAACGAGCTATACCAATTATTGGTACCAGATGCCAAAATATCTGCAACCGTTGGTGGGTTTGAAGAACTTCCACAAAAATATTGTTCACTATCTCCTACCGGAGCTTCCGTAACTAAAAACAAACTCACTAAAACACTGAAGCGAGTTGTTTCACAACCAGTTCCAGAAGGAGTTTGGCTTACGTAATACAATTGACCATCCGTTAACGTGGTACTTTCTGAAAGTACATTTCCCCCGATTTCTGCATCGTACCATAATAAATTTTCTCCTACAGCAAACAAATCTGCTATGGTTGGTAATACTTGTGAAGATGAGGTGATACAAAATCCTTGATAACTTACTCCTTGCGGCTCTCCATAAATAATTACTTCTACACTTTCACGTGCGCCACATGTACCTGTATTGTTATCAGCAAAATAGGTCATTCCATCAATCAAAGCTGTATCTGAATTTAATGGAATAGTGGAAGATGCGGTTGCGTACCATTGCACTCCATCCCCGGTATCAACTGCGGTTAAGCTTGCTATGGTTGGATCTTGAGAATCACAGAAATACTGAGTAGTGTTTGGTATTGAGGGGCACTGCGAAAAAATATTTTGTGATAGAAGAAGATTAAACAAGAAACATATTAAAAATCCTCTAAGAGTAATTTTTTCCATTAGTTAACGTGAAATTATTTTTTGTATCTGTTCCATTACTACATTTGGTTATCACTTGAGTTGAACTTCCTTTCCATTATTTAGCTGGTACAGATGTGTGTTTTGGTTTATATATTCGTTTGGTTGTTTTGTTTCTGAGTAATCAAAAATTAATTGTAATCCTTCCGAAGTGACGTCTAAAGTTTCTTCAAAACCTTGATTTTGTGAAAGTCTTAGAACTGCATCAAAAGTAACGTCAAAACCTATGATTGCTTTTTCACTAGGTTCTAAATTATATTTAGACTTGAATTTTTTGAAGAACTTTTCTTTATGAACTTTACTACCTTTAACTGATTCCATTTTCGGATAGATCATTTTTAAAACTTCAAATCGCTTATTTGATACGTTATCGTCATTTAAAAAATCTACTGTAAGAAAGGATGCTAATTCTGTATTAAATTTTGAATAATTATGAAGTAATGCATTGGTCACATTAAGAATCGTATTTGATCTCTCCGTGTTCAAAACAATAAAATTTTTGGTTCCTTCTTTTAAATGTTCTACTATAGTTTTTTCTTCTATCACTCCATTTTCCGGTGTGGAAATCTGAGAGATTTCTGGATATTCATCTGTAATGAAAGAAGGCTTTACAGTTGCGTCTATACCATTTACAACAATAACATTACCATTTTGGCTTGTAAGATAATCTAAAAGCATTCGTTGTGTAAAATCATTTGGCGGTAAGGCAAAATAAGCTTTTGATTTTTCTGTGGTATCCCACAAAACGGGTGATCCATAAACCACTGGAATATGCTGCTCTACTTTGTTCTGAAGTTTATGCACTCCAAAAACATCTGCCGTAGAAATAAATAAATCGGACGTAGATAAATTAGCTATTTCACCCGATGTTAATGCCATTGCATTGGCTGTATGTTCTTCTACCGTAATCCCTAAAGATTTCAGGGAATCTATTGCCAACATAGCTCCTTTATAAAATTCAGCAAACTCCGGATTCTCTTCTTCAAAATTGGCGCTATAGATAAACCCTATTTTCTTATGTTGACCTTCTGATAAATTCTTTATAAATAAATTATCTGACACTAAGACTTCTTCTTGTTCAATCGTAGCTTTACGATTCACAGAGACTTGTTGTTCAGCTTCATTTTCCACCTCAGCTTCATTTTCTTCTGATTTACCAGCACTATTGGTGGTTGTTTTATAAATAGTTGTTGTAGCTATTTCACTATTTCCTTTATGGAGGATAATATTTGATTCAGCATGAAAAGAATTTCCCAATGATGGATTCAATCTGTCTAACTCTTCTACCGATAAATTAAATCTTTTTGCTACACTATATTTTGTATCTCCATTCGCTATTTTATATAAAATTTCTCCGTTACTATGCTGTGAAACTTCTCCGTTAGCATTGCTGGAAGCTTCAAAACTCTGAAATTTTGATAAAACATCTATCTTTTGTTCAGCACTGTTAGCAACTCCATTTGTAATTGTGAGAACCTGACCCGTTTTTAACCCTGAAACTATTTGTGGATTTTGAGCCTCTAAATCTTCAATAGAAATATGATATTGTCTCGAAAGTTTATACTTGGTTTCTCCAGCAACAACAGTATGTTTCATTACCTCTTGAGCAGAAATTGAATTACTTACCAAGCAAAGCAACAGCACAAAAAATAATTTACTTGGTTTAAAAAACATAGTTACCAGATTTTTCACAATATATTGTATAGTCATAAAATACCATCTAAAATTATAAAATTTTCAATACAATCAATCTTTTTTTTAACTTTTATCACTTTAGAAAACATTTTTTACTAAATGCATAAATTTTCTATTGAATAATAAAAATACTTATTACAAATTTAGGTTTTCTTCCACAATACCCTCATTTTTTTAAAAAAAAATGTATTTTGAGTACTTCCCGTAGTTTGTAGATCTAACATTCCCTACTTCATTCTCATAGATATTTACCTACAAATAAATAGCGTAAAAAACTTATAAACAATTTATACTGAAACTATTATTATGACATCTAAAATTCAGATAATTTATTATAAAGTTTTAGCACCTTTTCGAAACAAAAGAAATGAATACATTTGCACAAATTAAATACTACTAACTATAATTATAATGAAACAAATACAACTACATACTACACACGAGGCTCTTGGAGCAAAAATGGTTCCTTTCGCAGGATTTCAAATGCCGGTACAATACGAAGGTGTAACTATTGAACACGAAACAGTGAGAAAAGCTGTGGGTGTTTTTGACGTTTCACACATGGGAGAATTTTTGGTTTCCGGGCCAAATGCTTTGGATTTAATTCAGAAAATATCTTCTAACGATGCTTCAAAACTAACTATTGGTAAAGCACAATATAGCTGTATGCCAAATGACAAAGGTGGAATTGTAGATGACTTATTGATTTATAAAATAAAAGAGGAACAATACCTTCTTGTAGTAAATGCTTCAAACATTGAAAAAGATTGGAACTGGATTGCGTCTCATAATACAATGGAAGCTGAAATGAAAAATATTTCAGACAATTATTCGTTATTAGCTATTCAAGGTCCAAAAGCGGTAGAGGCTATGCAAAGTTTAACTTCTGTAGATCTTTCAGCTATTAAATATTACAATTTTGAAGTAGCCGATTTTGCAGGAATTGAACATGTAATTATTTCAGCAACAGGATATACAGGAAGTGGTGGTTTTGAAATTTATTGTAAAAACACAGAAGTAGAACAGGTTTGGAGTAAAGTAATGGAAGCCGGCGCCGATTTTGGCATAAAACCAATAGGTTTGGCTGCGAGAGATACTTTACGTTTAGAAATGGGATTCTGCTTATACGGAAATGATATCAACGACGAAACTTCTCCATTAGAAGCTGGTTTAGGCTGGATTACCAAATTCACCAAAGATTTTGTAAATTCAGATGCTTTAAAAACTCAAAAAGAGGAAGGTGTTACAAGAAAATTGGTCGGTTTTGAAATGAATGAACGCGCCATTCCACGCCACTATTATGATATTGTAGATGCGGAAGGAAACAAAATTGGTATAGTAACCAGTGGAACCATGTCGCCATCTTTAGGAAAAGGAATTGGATTAGGATATGTACCTACTGAATTGAGCAAACCAGGTTCAGAAATATGTATTCAGGTTCGTAAAAAAGCTGTACCGGCTACCGTAGTAAAACTTCCTTTTTACAAATAAAAAAGTTAATTGCTATGAAAAAATTGAACGAAACAGAAATCAACACCATTTTGCAAGACCTTCAAGGTTGGCACTTTATAGACAATGGTCTGGAAACTTCTTTTGAGTTTCCTAACTTCAAAGATGCATTCTCGGCCATTACCAGAATTGCTTTTGAAGCAGAGCGCTTGCAACATCACCCAGATTGGAGCAATAGCTACAATACTTTAACCATACGTTTAACCACACATGATGCAGACGGAGTTACCGAAAAAGACGTGGAATTCGCCAAACTCATTGATGAGTTGGTAGCTTAGCTGTATGCCAAAAAGGAGCATATAATTTGAATAGAATATTGATATTAGGAGCAAGTGGCTTTATAGGAAATACCATTTATAAAGAACTTTGCTCCTATTATGATGTTTACGGCACATATAGAAGTAAAAAATCTTTCCGAAAAAATCAGCATTTCATTCGTTTTGATATGGATATCGATGGCGTAGATGAAGTGTTGAAAGAAGTAAAACCACATATCATTATTTCTGCCTTGAGAGGCGACTTTGATGAACAAATTGCAGTGCATGATGTTTTGATAGATTATGTAAAAAATTCAAATCGAAAAATCATCTTTCTTTCTTCTGCCAATGTTTTTGATGCGTTTACCAATTTTCCTTCCTATGAAATGGATAAAACACTTTCTGAAAGCAAATGGGGCCGTTTAAAAATCAGAATTGAAAACAAACTACTCAGAATTCCGGAAAAGAATTACTGCATTGCCAGAGTTCCAATGGTTTTTGGAACTGGTTCTCCACGAGTACAGGAAATATTAGCACATCATAAGCTAGAAGTTCCTTATGAGGTTTTCCCAGATTTGGTTATGAACACCACTTATGCTGATAAACTTGCACAGCAAATTCACTACATGGTAAACCGAAACAAAAAGGGAATTTTTCATTTAGGCAGTACCGATTTGATTCACCACAATGAGTTTATTGAAGAGATTTGTAAAGGACTACAACTAAAAAATATCGTTTTTAAGAATGTGTATACTTCTAATTATGATCGGTTTTTAGCGGTAATTCCTAAAGACAATAAACTCCCAAAACATTTACAATTAACAACAGACGACGTTCTAAAAGACAGCATTAAATTCTCATAAAATAGTTATGATTTCTGCAAGATATTCCTATTTTTACAGAAACCATGTCGCATAAAAATGAGAATCTCTAACATACTTTTACTTTTTTTCTTAATTTTTTACAATTCATCTTTTTCACAAAATACTTTCTGCGATAATTTTACCAATGTGAATAAGGTAATTCAGGAGTTTCACTACGCTCCAAAAACTGTGGATGATTCACTTTCCAATTACGTTTTTGTCTCCTATTTACATAAACTAGACGAAGATGATTTGATTCTCACAAAACCTGATCTCGATTCTTTACAAAAACATCGATACCAACTAGACGATTATTTAACAAACCAAGATTGTAGTTTTTTTGAAGAATTTTATTCAGTTTATAAAAAGAGGTTGAATGACACTAAAAATATCCTTTCAGAAATCAATGTAACCCAATTAGACTATAGTGGTAAGGACTCGTTGCACTATTATCAGATTGGTGAAAAAAGAAAAGAGTTTAGCTACGCAGATGATACCAAAGAGTTAAAAAGATTTTGGTCCAAAAAAATAAGAAAAGAAACTATTGACAGGTATTTAGATATTGCCGATAGTACAAGCATTTTCAGCAAAGAAGCTCCAAACTATGCACAACAAATTATATCTAATGAACTGTGCACCATTGCCGATAAATTAAATGACGATGTATCGCTAAGGAAAAAGATGCAAGATTGGTTTTTGAATACGTTCTGCTCCTATTTTGACCCTCATACCAACTATTTTAATAACAGTGAGAAAAGTTTTTTTGACGAATCTATTCATGATGATTTTAAATCTATTGGAGTTTTCTTCTCAAAGAACGATGAAGGAATTGTTTCTATAAGCGAAGTACAACCAGGAAGTTCTGCCTGGAAACACGATATGGTTTCAGAAGGTGATGAAGTATTGGAAATCAATTCAAACAAAAAAAAACTAGATATGAATTGTATAGGCGTGGAAACATTGTACTCTTTTATTTATGATCCTGAAAACACTGCAATTCAATTCAAAATAAGAAAAAAAGAAACCAAAGAAATTACCGATGTTACTCTGAAAAAAGAAAACATACATGTTTCAGAGAATACAGTTGACAGTTACATTTTAGACGGATCGCAAAAGATTGGATACATACGCCTTCCAAGCTTCTATACGAGTGAAGATTTTGGAATGGGTTGTGCAAATGATATTGCCAAAGAAGTATTACGATTAAATAAAGAAGGAATAAGCGCCCTAGTACTAGATCTTCGAGACAATGGCGGTGGATCTTTACAAGAAGCAACTGACTTGGTTGGTTTATTTATAGATCGCGGTCCAGTAGCTATCATCAATAATTTTCAAGACCAAAGTGATATTTATAAAGATTACAACCGCGGTACTATTTTTAGCAAACCTATGGTAGTTATGGTCAATGGTCATTCAGCTTCTGCTTCTGAGTATGTAAGTGCTGCTTTGCAAGATCATCAACGTGCATTTATAGTAGGTTCTCCAACTTTTGGAAAAGGAAGTGGACAAATTATTCGTCCTGTAAATCCTGAAGATCCAAAAGCTGGTTTTGTAAAAGTTACCATTGAAAAATTATACCGAATTACTGGAAAATCATGGCAGAAAAGTGGTGTTATACCAGATTTTGAACTTCCAAGTGCTTTGAGTGGTTACGGAAAAAGAGAATCCGATTATAAAAATGTACTAGCAAAAGATACCATTGTAAAAAAAGTATATTTCAAATTTCCTTCAGCGAAAAACATTTCATCTTTCCAAGTAAAAAGCAGTGAGCGCTTGGCAGCTTTACCGGAAACTGCAACAATCAATCATATAAAAGATGAATTGAAACGCTATGCAGATGATCGCAACCCTATTCCATTGACTCTAAAAGCTATTGAGAGTAGAGAGCAAATTTTCAAAGAAATTATTGATCAACTAAATGGTCTGCACGCAAAAAATACTTTTTTCACTATTGAGAACACAGAAGCTGCCAAAGAAATTCTTTCAAAAAATAGTGACGCCACCACGATAGATGATTCTAAAAAGAAATCACTTTCTGAAGACTTTGAACTCATAGAAACCTACCACATTTTAAACGATATCATAAAACACTAACCAAAATGAAAACAAAACTACTTATTGCTTTTTCTTTATTCTTCTTTGGATTTGCCCAAGTTGAAGCACAAGAAAAAAACAAAGCATTAGAATATTTAGAATTTCTATCAAAAGAAAATGAAAAACTAAACACTCAAGTTTGGCAATATACCAAAGCAGTAGCGCACGATAAAAGACCTAGAAAAATTGAAAAAACTCGTAAAAATCTAGTAACTCAAATTCAACTTTCCAAAAGAAAAATTTCTCAAATGCCAAGTGTAGATGGAGATGACACCTATAAGAATGAATTTGTAAACTATCTTACCATTTATGAAAATTCTATCAATAACGATTATGCAAAAATTGTAGACTTAAAAGAAATCGCTGAGCAATCCTACGACGCCATGGAAGCCTATATTCTTCTACAAGAAAAGGTTGATGAAAAAATGGAACATGCTTCTACTGAAATAGACAGCGCTCAAGCAACTTTTGCTAAGAAATACAACATAAATCTTGTTGCAGGACAAGAGAGTGATCTTTCCAAAAAAATGAAAATTTCAAACGCAGTTTTTCAACATAAAAACGCAGCGTATCTACCCTTTTTTAAAGCTAATTTTCAGGAAAATCTATTAATTGGTTCTTTAGGTAGCCACAATGTGGGAGATATTCAGCAAAAAGCCTCAGCATTGCAAGCTTTTGCTCAAGAAGGTCTTGACTCGCTGCAAACAATTCAGGCGTACAATAATGATTCATCTATCATTGATGTTACCAAAAAAGTACTTTTATTTTATAAAGAAGAAGCAGAAATAAGTGTCCCAGAAATGATTGACTTCATGCTTTTGAATGATAAAATAACTAAAATGCAACAAGCACTCGAAAGTAAAAAAGCAAAAGACAGAACCAAAGAAGAAATTGATGAGTACAACAATCTGGTTAAACAAGTAAATACCGAAGTTGCCAAGTTTAACAAGACAAACGAACGTCTCAATCAAGAAAGAACAGTGTTACTTACCGAATGGGAAACCGTAAGTAACAACTTTTTAAGCAAGCATATACCAAAAAATTAAAACAAACTTTATATTTGTACCACTAGAATTTTAAGACAAAAAATAAAATCATATGGGAAGAGCTTTCGAATTTAGAAAAGCTAGAAAAATGAAGCGCTGGTCTGCAATGGCCAAGACCTTTACTAGAATTGGTAAAGATATTGTAATGGCAGTTAAAGAAGGTGGTCCCGACCCAGATGCTAACTCTCGCTTACGTGCAGTAATCCAGAACGCGAAGGCTGCCAATATGCCAAAAGATAATATTGAGCGCGCTATTAAAAGAGCTTCTGATAAAGATCAAGGAGATTACAAAGAGGTTTTGTTTGAAGGATATGCTCCTCACGGGATTGCTATTTTAATTGAAACAGCAACCGATAATAATAACAGAACTGTAGCCAACATTAGAAGTTACTTTAACAAATGTAATGGAAACTTAGGTACGAGTGGATCTGTTGAATTTATGTTTGACCACACTTGTAATTTTCGAGTAAACGCAGAAGGATTAGATCCTGAAGAATTAGAGCTAGAGATGATAGATTACGGTGCAGAAGAAGTTTTTCATGATGAAGATGGAATCCATATTTATGCTCCGTTTGAAAGTTTTGGAGGTATTCAGAAAGAATTAGAAGAACGCGGAATAGAAATCTTATCTTCTGGATTTGATAGAATTCCACAAGTTACCAAATCACTTTCTGCTGAAGAAGCTGCAGATGTTGAAAAACTATTGGAGAAAATTGAAGAAGATGACGATGTTCAAAATGTTTTCCATACTATGGAAGAAACTTCTAACGAAGAAGCATAATCATCTACCAAGATAAAATTTTAAAAAGGAGCTCTTTACAGCTCCTTTTTTCATTTTTGTAAGTTTTATTGACAAAAATTTGTTCAAAAAAATAAAGTTAATAACACTTCTTGTTTAAATTTCATTTTCTATTTTCACAGAAAATTACCGTTTACCTAGATGAAAACTAACAATCTATACATATTATATGTACTGATTATTTTTCCGTATATCCTATTTTCTCAAGACTTAAAAGAAAAAGTGAGAGAAAATGGATTGCTATTCTATAAGAATATGGATAGTGCCTATACGCAAGTAGACACGCTTATACAACAAGCACAATCTCAAAATGAACCGCTTTTAGAGTTGCTTCTACTGGATAGAAAATGTCACTATTTCTACAACAAAACGGATATTGATAATTTATTGACCTCTTCAAAAATACTAAGAAACAAAGCAATTAAATATAAAAAACCTTCTTACGAATCTTCTGCACTTCTTTATTTAGCTGAAAGTTATTCGCTTAACGAACTACCCGATAAAGCACTTCATAATTTAAATGAAGCCGAAAATATTATTGCAAAAGATACCACTCTAAGAGCATTTTTTATAAAATCAAATATTCTTATAAGTCAGTCTAACATCTATTATGACAAGAAAGAATACAAAAAAGCATTAGCGAAACATCAACAATTGATAAAAACAGGAAACTTCCTAAAAGATCAATCTCAGTACAATCATTTTCAATACATTAACTATTCTAATCTTGCTAATGTATATCTAAATGAAAACATTGATTCCGCTGCCTATTATGTAAAGAAATCCATAGAACTCTCTACAAAAGCAGTAAGCGAAAAAAATATAAAAGGTGCCAATTTGTTTATACTAGGAAAGGTAGCAGAAAAAAGAAATGATACCTCAAATGCCATCAAAAATTACTTGGAATCATATCATATTCTAAAAAATACCGGAGACGCCCTTAACAGAAGTCAATTACTGGAAAGTTTACAATCCATTTATGCCTCTCTTGGAAAAACTGATTCAGCAAAAATATTTCAACAAGAATTAGATGACTACAATGTAAATACACTTCAAAACAAGTATAAAGCACTAAAAAAAATTGTCAAAGAAGACACCTCAAAAAAAAATAAATCTTCTCAAACATTATATATAATTCTCGGCATAAGCATTGTTGTGCTACTTTCAAGTATAACGTTTATACTGATTAAGAAAAGAAAAAAATTACCAGTAGAACCAGAAGAAACAGAGCAAGAAAAATTAGCCAACAATTATGATTCATTGATTGAAATGATTAAAAAAGACGATCCTGCTTTTTTGTCTCATTTTGAAAATATTTATCCTGATTTTAGAAATAAATTACTGGAACTAAATCCTGAGCTTACAATTTCTGAAATAAAATTTTGTGCCTTGCTAAAATTGAACATTCCCACCAAGCAAATTGCTCAATATACTTTTATAGAAACCAGAACTGTACAAAATAAAAAGCATAGAATCAGGAAAAAATTAAATATTCCCAAAAATACCGATACTTATAATTGGTTCAATGAAATTTAACCTTATTCGAATTTCGTCAATATTCACTTCTTTATTTTAAAATTCAATAACATTATTACTTAAACTTAAGAATACCTTAAAGAGTAGCTAATGAGTAGCTACATTTTTCAGGAGAAGTAAGGTTTTGTGTAGTTGATTTTTAGGTTTATATAAATTCCAAACTTAAGTTTACATCAAGTTATTACAAACACTAGTTCTTAAGTTTTAATCATCCAACATCCGAACAAGGAAGTTTTCATCTTAGGTAGTTTTTTCATTTTTGTTCGGAATCTTAAGACTAAGTATCATGTATGCTTTAGGTTTAATGAGGTGCAACAAAGCACCTAAAAAAAGTAGTTTCGAACAACTTAAACGTTCACAAAATAACCAACTAACCAACCAATATTCGTGGAGTGTTAAAAAAAAGTCTGTTTTCGTAAGCAGACTTTTTTATTTTTATTCGAACTTGTAACATTCACTTACACACATCGTCTTTTAAAAAAACTACATTTTATGAAAAAAACTTACCTTACTTTGCTACTACTATTATCGGCGGTAATTTCATTTGCCCAATCTGTAACCGGAAAAATAGTAAATCAGAAAGATGAACCCATACCCTATGCAACCATTCAAATAGGAGATCATTATGGCGTAGTATCTAATACCGAAGGATACTTTACCATTAAAACAAAAAACCAACCTGAGGACGCCCAAGTTCAAATTTCTTTTATGGGATATAAAACATTAGAAATCCCCCTTGCAGATTTTGTAGACGATACTTATATACTGGAAGAAGATGTAAATGAACTAGATGAAGTATTGGTAACCAACAAACAATTAACACCAGAAGAAATTATTACCAACATGTTAGAGAAAGCTCCAGAGAATTATGAGCAAAAAAATTTTCAGCAGACATTTTTCGTACGAAACAATTCTAAGGAAAAAATAATTGATTTTGATTTTGAAATTGACAAAGCTACCGATGAATCTAAAAAAGATCTTAGAAAACTAAATGAAGAAATCGAAGCATTTTCAGAAAAAATGAAAGGTCAAAAATTCCAATATTTCACAGAGTATTACGGTTCTTATGCCAGACTTAATGATTCTTCCAAGGTGAATGTAGATAAATTTGTTTACCTGAAAGATGAAGACGAAGATATTTCTCAAGATAAAATCATTAAAAAAGTAGTAAACATTTTCAAAGAACATTTAGATAAAGATGCTTCTTATAAATTTAAACTTGGTATGTTTAAAGTAGAAGATTCCTTGACCAGAGATGAAATATTTGATGAAGAAACCGACTCTACCAAAGGAAAGTCAAAATACGTTAAGAATAGTATCTTTTATAAAAACCTCCACTACAACAATTTTTACAATGATGACGATTTAGACTTTTTCAACAAAATGAAACGTTACCAATATCAATTGGATGGCTACACAAATATAGATGGAGAATCTGTTTACATTATTTCCTTTTCGCCAGATCGTGGAAGTGCTTCATTTTACGGAAAAATGTACATCAATGTTTTTGATTACGGACTTATGCGATTGGATTACACTATGATGGAAGGCGAAAAGCTACATAATATCAACTTAAAATTATTAGGCTTTAAAGTACAGCAAGACCGTATTAAGGTAACGTCTATTTATAAGAAGAAAGAAAACGGAAAGTACAGCATTAAATTCGGAAAGAGACAAAGTGGAACCTATGCATACGTGAGTCTACCTGCTTTTAAATTCATCAAAAATCGCGTTGACAGAGACGATGATAGACAAAAATTAAAACTCGATATGATGATTGAACAAGATAATTTATCTACAACAGAGTTTTATGTGATTAATGAAGGAGAAATAGATCAAACAAATTATGATACACTTGTGGACCAAGAGGATTATGAATATTTAGAATTAGAAACGTACGATCCTACTGTTTGGGCCGATTATAATGTATTGGCTCCTATTGACGACATTAAAAACTACGGAAAAGACAATACAGCTACTTCTTTCTAATTTTTAGTAGCAACAATCCGTAAACGCTTATAGTCGGCATACCAATTGCCGTCTTTGAACAATACAGGTTTCAGTAATTTCTGAACTTCTTCTTTAATTGCTGAAACTTTTTCTTTTTCAATACCTGTAAAAAAGTTTCCGGCAAACATACTCAGCCAATCTGTAATTCCGGTTTGCTCGTCTGCCAAAAGTGTTGGTCTTTTATACAATTGTGCTAATTCCACCTCAAAACCTATAGCTTCTAGAACCTGTGTATATTCACTCACAGACGGAAAATACCATTGTTCTAATTTGGATTGCGACACGTAACCATACTCAGTCAAAACCATGCGCAATGTTTTCACAATTACATCTACGTTTCCTTTTCCTCCAAACTCTATCACCAACCTTCCGTTTGGTTTCAAAGCATCATACATACATTTTGCAGCTTCTTTATATTCTAAAACCCAGTGCAACGTGGCGTTAGAAAAAATAGCATCAAATTGAGAAGGAAAAGAAAAATCAGCAGCATTGGCTACAAGAAATTCTGTATCAGAAAACTCTTGTTTGGCTTTAGCAATCATATCTTGAGAAGCATCAATTCCTAAAACATTTGCTCCAAGATCTTGAATTTTCTTGGTTAATGCACCAGTACCACAACCTATATCTAAAATATATTCATCTGGTTTTGGATTGAGTATATCTATTAATCCCGCTCCATATTCAAACACAAAATTATGCTTGGTATCATACAAATCTGTATTCCACTTTGTGTTCATGTGTTTGAGTTTGGTTTTACAAATAGGTTAATAATTCTGAAGCTGATTGAAGCGTAAGATATTTTTGATTTTCTAATTCTTGAGGAGAAACTTTTTCATGTTCCCATGTGGTATGAAAGGGAATATGAACTGCATTACTTCTTAAATTGATAATAGGCAAGACATCCGATTTTAACGAGTTTCCGATCATTAAAAACTCTTTTGGCTGAATTTCCAAATGGTTTAACACCTCTGAATAGTCTTCCTCTTTCTTTTCGGTCATCACTTCTATATGATGAAAAAAGTGCGACAAATTTGATTTTTTTAGCTTTCGTTTTTGATCTAACAAATCACCTTTGGTAAGCACAATCAACTTATACTTTTTTGAAAGCGATTCTAAAACCTCAGGAATTCCTTCCAAAACTTCCACAGGTTTGTTGATCATATCCTTCCCTATTTTCAGAATTTCTGAAATCATTTCAGGCTTCACCATTCCGTTAGAAATTTCGAGAGCAGACTCTACCATAGAAAGCATAAAACCTTTCACTCCATACCCATAGATGTCCAAGTTATCTAATTCCTTCCGGAATAATTCCTGATCAATTTTATTGGGAGTTTCGTAGGCAGAAAGCAATTTAGCAAAAGCATCTTCTGCATCTCTAAAATATGTTTCGTTCACCCAAAGTGTATCGTCTGCATCAAAACCAATGACTTTTATTTCATCAAACATTATCTAGCATTTTTTTGGCTTTTACCAAATCTTCCGGAGTATCTATTTCTATTCCGGTTACTCTAGTTTCCACCATTTTTATTTTCTTTCCATATTCTAAATAACGAATAGCTTCTATTTTCTCAGTAGCTTCTAAAGGTTTCATTTGCATTTTTGGAAACGCAATCAATGCATCTTTTCTGAAAGCATACACCCCTTTGTGCTTGTAATATTTTGCTCCGGCATTTTTATCACGAGGATACGGAATTGGCGAACGAGAAAAGTACAGCGCAAAATCTCTGTTATCTACAATCACCTTAACGTTATTTGGGTTTTCAATATCTTCCCAATCAGTAAGTGGCGTCATTAACGAAGCAAGATCAATCTCTTTATCATAATCATGTTTAAAAACCTCTAACACTTTGGTTAAGCTTTCAGCTTCTGTAAAAGGTTCATCTCCTTGCACATTCACCACAATATCAACATCTAAATCTGCTACCGCTTCGGCAATTCTATCGCTTCCACATTCATGTTCTTTGATGCTCATCATTACTTTACCACCGTTCGAAGTAATTTCTTGAAAAATAATATCACTATCCGTCACTACAAAAACGTCATCGAACAAATTTGTAGCCACAGCAGCTTCATACGTTCTTAAAATAACCGTTTTTCCTCCAAGCTCTTGCATTAATTTTGCTGGAAAACGAGATGCCTGATAACGGGCGGGAATCATTGCTATAACTTTCATAAACTTAAAAAATAGTTTGCTATGCGAAATTAGGCTTTAATTTACGAAAATTATGTTTGACAACAGTATTTATTACAATGTTCAGTTAATCAAGATCGGCAAAAAAGTCGTCTTTAAACCCAATTAAATACAGGCGTTCTTTAGCACGCGTAACCGCAGTGTACAACCAGCGCAGATAATCTATATTTACACCATCGGGCAAATAAGGTTGTTCAATAAAAACTGTATTCCACTGTCCTCCTTGCGATTTATGACACGTAATTGCGTAGGAGAATTTTACCTGTAACGCATTGAAAAACGGATTGCTTTTTACTTTTAAAAACTTTTTATAGTTAGACGATTCTCCTTCATAATCTTTCATTACTTCCTGATACAAACGATTACTTTCATCGTAAGAAAGCGAAGGACTTTCGGCCATAATCGTATCTAAAAGCAATACGGTTTCAAAAGGTTTCATGTTTGGATAATCTACCATTTGAACTTTCACTTCTGCAAATCGGAAGCCGTACAATTCTTTTATGGCAAAAATTTCGAGTACTTCAAGAATATCTCCATTTGCTATAAACCCTGCTTCCGTGGTGGCTTTGATCCAGAAATAGTTATTCTTCACCACCATTACATAATCTCCCGGAGTCAATTCATTTTCATTGAAAAGAATCTTAGTTCTTATTTGTTGATTGTACAAATTGGCTCTTTTGTTAGATCGAACGATTAGTGCAGTTTCCTCCTTCCCTACTCTACCATACGCTTCGTCAATTGCTTCCTGAATTTCATAACCGTCTACCAGACGAATGATATCTGAAAACCCTTTGATATGAAACTGAAAATCTTCAGCATAAGCTGCCGACAATTGTTCACGAATATTAGTAGCATTGAAAAGGATCCCCGAATCTTCAGCCTGTCGCATTACTTCATCCATCTCCAACGTGGTGACATCTTTGTTGTAATGATTACTTATGGTATTCTCATCTAAAGCCGGGCTCACCGTTAAATTTACTGGTGGCAACTGAGCTGTATCACCAATTAATAATAATTTACATTGATGACCGGAATACACATATTGCATAAGATCGTCTAACAACGAACCATTTTCAAACAATTTAGAATCCGTGTTTATATCAGGAATCATAGAAGCTTCATCAACGATAAAAACTGTATTTCTATGCTTGTTAGGTTGTAACGTAAAAGCTACACCTCCATTTTGTTGCTTTTTAGGAAAGTAAATTTTTTTGTGAATGGTGAAAGCCGTCGTATTAGAATAGCTGGTAATCACTTTGGCTGCTCTACCTGTTGGTGCTAACAACACTGCTTTTAACTTTGCTTGCCATAAGTTTTTAACAGTGTTTGCAATGATGGTCGTTTTCCCTGTTCCTGCATATCCTTTCAATAAAAAAACGCGCTCCTTGTCTTTTGACAGCAGAAATTCAGATAATTTTTGCAACACAACCTCCTGAACTAAAGTAGGTTGAAACGGAAATTTATCTTTTAATAATTTGTAAAAAGCAGCAGCATCCATAAGGCATTCAAAAGTTTATTTCAAAATTATAAAAACATGAGCAACTCACTGATTAATTGGCATTATTGTTGTTAACAAATATTAAAAATGATTTTATTGTTAAATCCTTTTTTGATTGAAAAAAAATTGTAGATTTGCGTTAATCAGTTTAAAATAAATTCATAACAAATACAATGAAAATAGCTGCACAAATAGTTCTTTGGGGATTGAGTATCTTCTTCGGATACCAAATATACAAATCCGTTTCTGGACCATTGGAATTCAAAAAAGTTAAAGAAAAACGTTTTGCAAAAGTAATTTCTAGATTGAAAGACATAAGTAAATCTGAAGAAGCTTACCGTGTTGTAAATGGAAAATACACTAGTAATTATGATTCATTAGTTCATTTTATTGAGAATGGACAATTTACAATTACTTCTCAAAGAGATACTTCATGGATGGAGTATGATCCTATTTATAAAATTGATATGCCAAAAGAAGGTAAAATCATTGATACATTAGGATTTGTTTCTATTAAGGATTCATTGTTCAAAAATAGTGATCGCTATAAAAAAATGATGTACGTTCCTTATACTGATGATTCAAAAAAATTCGAACTTGAAGCAAAAACTATTGAAAAGAATGGTTATCAAGCTCCAGTTTTCCAAGCAAAAGTACATAAAGAAGTATTGTTACAAGATCAACCAAAAGATTTAGTAGCTCAAGAATTAACCACTGAAAACATCACCGAAGACATCAAAGGACCAGAAATTATTGTTGGTTCTTTAGAGGAAGTAAGTACAAGTGGTAACTGGCCAACTATTTATGACGCAAAAACTAACAACAATAAAGAGTAACACTTTAGATAAAAGTTATAAAGCATTGTCCATTCAGGTTAGCCTGAATGGACTTTCTTTTTGTATTCATAACGCATTGAATCAAACTATTGAGGTTTTAGAACATACTTCATTTGAAGCGTTACACCTAAACCCGGAAACGCTTCTTGATGCAGTAAAGAATACTATTTTAGGTACAGAAGTGCTTCTACAAGAATTTGATTCTTTAAAAGTTGTTTACATTAATAATCTTTCAGCTTTTGTTCCAGAAGTAATTTTTAATGAAGAACATCTTGCAGATTACTTAAAATTCAATGTAAAAATACTTGGAAACGATTACATTACTTATGATGCATTGGAAAATGCCGAAATGAATAATGTTTATATTCCATTTGTAAATATTAATAACTTCTTTTTGGATTGGTTTGGATCATTTGAATTTGAACATTTTTCATCTATCCTAGTAAACCAAATACTCAAATTAGGAAGCATTCATTCTTCACCTCAAGTATTTGTACATTTTTCTGACCAAAATGAGTTTCAAGTGGTTGTAGCAAAAAACAGAAAGTTACTGCTCTATAACTCCTTTTCATTTCATACTCCGGAAGATTTTATCTACTATTTATTGTTCACGTATGAGCAGCTAGAATTAAATACTGAAGAGGTTCCTTTGCAATTTATTTCTACAATAGATAAAGGAAATCCTCTTTATGATATTGCATACACTTTCATTAGAAATGTAAATACGTATACACTTACTCCCAAAGATAAACTACTCAAAATAGATACTAACAGATTTTTAGATCATTTTGTTTTAATCAATTCATTTACATGAGAATTATATCTGGTAAATATAAAGGAAAACGATTAATGGCGCCAAGCAAATTACCTGTAAGACCCACTACAGATTTTGCAAAAGAAGCCCTATTCAATATTTTAAATAACTCCTTCTATTTTGATGAAGTTTCATTGCTTGATCTTTTTTCCGGAACCGGAAATATTAGTTATGAATTTGCCAGTAGAGGTTGTAAAGAAATTACTGCTGTTGACGCCAATATTGGTTGCGTACAATACATCAATAAAACCGCCAAAGAATTAGACTTTGACATAAGAACCTTTAAAAGTGATGTATTTAAATTCTTAGAAAAAACGATGATCACAGCAGATATTATTTTTGCCGACCCTCCTTATGATTTTTCAGACGAACAATTCGCCGAAATCCCTAAACTTGTTTTCGAACGTAATTTAGTATCGGAAGAAGGTTATTTAATTGTAGAACACTCCAAACACACCAAATTATCTGAACTTCCATTTTTTGCATTCGATAAAAGATACGGTGGAAGCGTATTTAGTTTTTTTGAAATTCCTTCGGATGAAGAAGATATAGAAGAATAATTATGAAGCACTTATTCCCCCTTTTGAGCTTATTTATGTTCGCCATCAGCTATGGCCAATCTGCAAACTATAATTACACCATTTCTACTGAAGATCCAAACACGCATTATTATCATATAAGTCTTGAAATAAATAACATAGATCAAGATACACTAACACTCAAAATGCCAGTTTGGACACCTGGTTATTATCTAATTCTAGATCACGCTAAAAACATAAAGTCTTTTGAAGCAAATACTACTACTCAAGAATTATCGTTATTTAAAACCAATAAAAATACGTTCAAGGTTATTACAAATGGCAGTAAAACCGTTCAAATAACTTATGATGTTTATGCGTTTGAACGTTCCGTTGCACATCCCTTTTTAGATGACGGTAGAGCTTTTATGTGCCCAACAGGACTCTTCTTATATCCAGAAAACAAAGAACAGTCAGTAACTTTAAAAGTCATTCCTTTCAAAAGTTGGAAAAGTATCACTACAGGATTATCCAAAATCAAAGAAACCGAAAACACTTATTTTGCTAAAGATTTTGATGTTTTATATGACAGCCCATTGCTTGCCGGTGATGTAGCTACATCATCATTCGATCTAAACGGAATATCCTATGAAATGGCCATGGAAAACCCTCCGTACCTAGATATTTCTGAGAAATCTAATTATGTAAAAGATCTTAAAAAAATCATTGAAACAGGATCTGGGATTATTGGTGATATTCCATATACAAAATATGCTTTTCTCTTCATGGGAAAAGGCTATGGTGGTTTAGAGCATTTAAACTCTATGGCTGTTTACAACAATACCGAAAAATATACTGTAGGTAATAACGATGGCTATATCAACTGGCTTTCTTTTATTGCCCATGAATATTTTCATTTATACAATGTAAAATCAATACGACCAATAGAATTAGGTCCGTTTGACTATGATCATGAAGTACATACACCCATGCTTTGGTTTTCCGAAGGTGGAACCGTTTATTACGAATATATGATTCTAAATAAAGCCGGAATTATCAATACTCAGAAAACTTTAGACATGATTTCAGGGACTATCAAAGCTTTTGAAAATATTCCTGGGAGACAATTTGAATCTGCTGCTGATTCAAGTTTTGATACATGGAATAGTTTTTTCAGTAATTCCAATCATACCAATAACACCACCATTTCATATTACAATATTGGATGTGCCTTGACTATGATTTTAGATTTAGAAATTCGTCATGCATCCGAAAATAAAAATTCGCTAGATAATGTGATACGCTATCTATATAACCACTATCATAAAGAATTAAACAGAGGATTTACTGATGATGAATTTCAACTAGCTTGCGAAAAATTTGCTACATCTAGTTTAGATAACTTTTTCAAGTTAACCACTTCTACAGAAAAAATTGATTATCAAAAATACTTGGATTACGCGGGAATCCTAATTGATACAACTCCGCAACCAATATCAAAATGTTTTACAGGTATTCAAACTAATGGAACTACAATTTCTTTTATTGAATTCGGTTCTCCTGCAGAACGTGCTGGCTTGAGCGTGAAGGATGAAATCTTAGAAATAAACGGAAAGCCCTATTCAAAGGATAATTCTATAAATACAGTTGAGGCTGCATTGAATCCTAATGAAACCATTACTATCAAAATAAAGAGAAGAACTGGAGAAAAGACTTTGAAACTTACTTTAGGTAGTAAAAGTTATCCTTCTTATAAAATGACTTTAGACCCAAATGCTACAAAAGCTCAAAAGAAATTCAGAGAAAATTGGTTACGTAATTAATGGCTAACCATTTTAACATACGTGAAGCCCAAGAAAAAGATCTTCCACAGATACTATGGATTTTGAATGATGCTATTAAAAATACAACGGCAATCTATCATTACGAAGAACAATCTCAAAGTCAATTTCAACAATGGTTTCAAGATAAACTGTTGAACAATTTTCCGGTTTTTATTATTGAAGAAAATGACATCATCATGGCTTACGGAACCTATGGAACGTTTCGCCCATTTGCAGGTTTTCAATTTACTGTAGAGCATTCAGTCTACGTACATCCAGAGCATCAGGGAAAAGGACTTGGAAAAATCATGTTGCAAGCTTTAATTGAAAGAGCTACTAAAGATGGTTTTCATTGTATGATTGCAGGGATTGATGCTGAAAACACTTCCAGCATTGCATTTCATAAAAAATTCGGATTTAAAGAAGCAGGGAGATTTCCGCAAGCCGGAAGAAAATTTGACCGCTGGTTAGATTTGGTCTTTATGCAATTACTCTTAAAATAAAAAGCAGGCCGTAAGCCGGATTCTGTCAAAGCCTTATCATTTATCTAGATTTACAGTTACCTGCAAATTCAAACCGCCTACCCTCCAACATCGGACGAGCAGCCCTCAAACATTGGTTTACATGGCGTTGCACCGCATAGAGTTTACCTGATTTCACTACAGCATTACCTGTACATCCTTTCTGTTGCACTTGTCCTCGCCTCACGACGGACGGCCGTTAGCCGCTATGCTTGCTCTATGGTGTCCGGACTTTCCTCTTGTTACCAAGCGATAAGATAGCCTGCTTTCTGCTGCAAAAGTAGTTTTTTAAACTGAAGCTTTTTAAATACTTCTAAAAGAAATTTCCTATGTTGATAACTACCCTATAAAATCAGATTTTACGCCTACCATTTTAACCACTCATTTTCTATATTTGCCACTATGGAACACTTTGTTGTATCAGCAAGAAAATACCGTCCGCAAACTTTTAAAGATGTAGTTGGCCAAAAAGCCATTACAAATACTTTATTAAACGCTATAGACAATAATCATTTAGCGCAAGCTTTATTGTTTTGTGGTCCTCGTGGCGTTGGTAAAACTACGTGCGCACGTATTCTTGCGAAAATGATCAATAGTGATGGTACAGAGCGGGAAGATGAAGATTTTGCATTTAATATCTTTGAGCTTGATGCCGCTTCTAATAATTCAGTAGATGATATTAGAAATTTAATTGATCAGGTTAGAATTCCACCACAGGTAGGAAAATACAAAGTGTATATCATTGACGAGGTTCACATGTTGTCTTCTGCAGCTTTCAATGCTTTTTTGAAGACACTGGAAGAACCGCCAAAACACGCTATTTTTATTTTAGCGACTACCGAAAAACACAAGATTATACCTACGATTCTTTCGCGATGTCAAATTTTCGATTTTAAGAGAATTACTGTTACAGACGCAAAAGAATATTTGAAATACATTGCCGAAGAACAGGGAATTGAAGCCGAAGACGATGCATTACATGTTATTGCTCAAAAGGCTGATGGTGCCATGCGCGATGCACTTTCTATCTTTGACCGAGTGGTTTCTTTTTCCGGAAAATATTTAACGCGACAAGCGGTTACAGAAAACCTGAATGTTTTAGATTTTGAAACCTATTTTACCGCAACTGAATTCATCCTGGAAAATAAAATTCCTGATTTGATGTTGCAGTTCAATGAGATTTTAAGTAGAGGTTTTGATGCGCATCACTTTGTAAGTGGTTTAGCAAGTCATTTTAGAGATTTAATGGTTTGTAAAAATGAAGCTACCATTCCGTTACTAGAAGTTGGTGAAGAAGCCCAACAAAAATATGCGGAACAAAGTAGAAAAACTTCCATGCCATTTTTATTGGAAGCACTCAAACTTGCCAACGAATGCGATCTCAATTACAAAACCAGTAAAAATCAGCGTTTGCTCATTGAGCTTTGTTTAATGCAATTGGCCTCCATCACTTATGATGGAGAAAAAAAAAATGGTAAACCCTTCATAATTCCGGCTACTTTTTTCATCAATACAGAAAAAGTTCCTGTAAAAGAAGTTGCTCCAACCAATGCCATTCCGCCAACAATTACTGAAACAACCACTCCACAAGCGGTAAAAGAACCTATTCCTACTCCGGTTTCAAAACCAGCAGCTCCAAAAATAGATCTGAAAAATATGCCGAAAGGTGTATCTGGGTTTTCCTTGAAGAGCATCAAAGCTAAAAAGGAACTAGAGAAAAATAGAGTTGAAGATATTGTAGACGAAGAAAACCTTCCTCGTGAAAAATTTACCGAAGAAGAAATGCAAGAATATTGGAACAAGTATGTTGCAAAGCTTGAAAAAGATGGTAAAAAAATCATGGCTTCTAACTTAACGGTTGATACGCCACGAATGAAAAACCCAACTACCATTTGGATAGAATCTCCAAACGATGGTATTAAGCACGATATCATTAATCAGCAAAATGCATTGTTAGCATACTTAAAGAAAAAGCTGAAAAACTATGATATTTCTTTACACATTACGGTAAACGAAGAAACTGCCAAAAAATTTATTTTCACGCCACAAGAGAAGTATGAAAAGCTGCGCGAAACCAATCCGGTAATCGATTTGTTACGCAAAGAATTTGATCTCGATTTGTAATGCAAACTTATATTTGTCTTTTACGAAGCATCAATGTCTCTGGAACCAATATTATCAAAATGGCAGAATTACGTTCATTTTGGGAAAACTTGGGTTTTTCAGAGGTGAAAACGTATATTCAAAGTGGGAATATTATTTTCAAAAGTACATCGAAACCTGATGTTTCAGTTTTAGAAAAAGCAATTGAAATTCAATTTCAAACTAAAAATGTTTCGGTAATTATAAAAACTCCAGCACAACTGGAAACCATTATCCGTCAGAATCCTTTTCTTTCCCTAAAAGATTTCGACCCGAAAAAAATGTACATTTCGTACTTTCAAGAAATTCCAGATACTAGCAAACAAAAAGATTTTGAGCAACTTCAATTTGGTGAAGATCAATTCAAAATCATAGACGATGTACTGTATATTTACTTTGGTATTTCGGCTGGAAAAACTAAACTTACCAATAAAATTATAGAAGGAAAACTTGGAATTTCGGCAACTACCAGAAATTGGAATACTACGAATAAACTATTTTCTCTAGTTTCTTAAAATTTTCACGCAACCTTTTTTTCATCAGTACATCTACATAGTAGAAAAAATTGCAATCTATATACTTTGCCATGATGAAGAGAAGCATTTCCTGATAAGCTTAGGAGATGCTTTTTTTTGTTCTGAAACAAATTAACTATCCCAAAAGAACTTTTCTCAATTTTACTATTTTTGTAAAAAACAGGAATTATGCTTGGTTTAAAATTGCCTACCGACCCAAGATGGGTAAATATTGTAGAAAAAAACATTCACGAAATATTGACAGACCACGCTTTTTGCGAACAAAAAGCAACTTCAACAGCCATTTCTTTCATAGTACTTTTCCCTGAATATACTGATTTGGTTCAAGAAATGACAGCTTTGGTAAAGGAAGAAATCAGTCATTTTAAAATGGTACATGACAAAATTATTGCTCGTGGCTGGACGCTGGGAAGAGATAGAAAAGACGAATATGTAAATAAACTGATGACCTTTTTCCCGAAAGGCGGAAGCAGAACAACGTTTATGATTCACAAGCTTTTATATGCGGCATTAATTGAAGCTAGAAGTTGTGAACGTTTCCGATTACTTTCCGAGCAAATTGCAGATCAAGAATTGGCTGAATTCTACCGAAACTTGATGGCGAGCGAAGCTAACCACTACACTATGTTTTTAGGGTTTGCACGTAAATACGGAGACCGAGAAGAGGTTGACAAAAAATGGCAAGATTTGTTAACTTTTGAAGCCGAAATCATGAAAGAATTGGGAACCAAAGAAACTATGCACGGATAAATCGTTCACTTTATAAAATAAAAAAGCGCCTAATAGGGCGCTTTTTTATTTATTTATTTTCCGATGCCGTCTGCTCTTCTTGGCTGTAATATAAACTTTTTACAATACCATCTGAAAGTCCAATTTTTGGAACATAGATTTTTTTAGCTCTACTCCATTTCATGGCATTCATATAAATTCTTGCTGCCGGAATAATAACATCTGCACGGTCTTGATTCAAACCAAGAACAGAAATTCGTTCCTCATAAGAAAACGACATTAAGAACTGATAATAACTACTGATGTAAGAATAGGTTAATGCGGCACCTTCCTTCTTACCAGAAATTTTGAAAATCTTATTGATGTTTCCACCAGATCCAATCAATGCTACGTCTTCAAAACCTTTTGTATGTTCTTTGATCCAGTTTTCAACTTCAATCCAAGTATCATGACTCACGGTTTCATTTAACAAACGAACTGTACCTATTTTGAAAGATTTTGAAGCTACTGTTTCGCCCTGAGCATAAACAGTAAACTCTGTACTACCTCCACCAACATCAACATACAAGTAATTTTTATCGCCTTCTATCAAAGTTTTCAAATCGGTAGCTGCAATGATTGCCGCTTCATCAGAACCGTCTATAATTTCTATATTAACTCCGGTTTTCTTTTTAATCGTCTTTGCAAGATCTGCTCCATTTTTTGCTTCTCGCATGGCCGATGTAGCACAAGCACGGTAATCTTCTACCTTATGTACTTTCATTAGTATTTTGAAAGCTTGCATGGATTCTAACAAACGATCGGAGTTCTCATCAGATACTTTTCCGTTTAAAAAAACATCGGTACCTAAACGGATGGGAACCCGTACCAAACTACTTTTTGAAAAAGTTGGTGGTTTATTATCGGTTTCCAAAACATTTGAAATTAATAGCCTTACGGCATTAGAACCTATATCTATAGCGGCAAACTTTCTTACTCTCATACTTTCAAATTATATTAAACTACTCGGTTTTTCTTAAGATAATACTCGTACGTTGCAAATTGCGAACGTACCTTTGGCAAATCATTCACTCTATATGCATTATCTTGTTTTTCTGAAATAATTCGGGCTTTTACATTATCACTCCAGCAAATTTCAAAGGTATCTAATAATTCATGCTTGATACTTTCATCATAAATAGGGCACGAAACTTCCACTCTATTTTCTATATTTCTGGTCATCCAATCGGCGGAAGAAATATAGAATTTTGGATCATTATTATTCCCAAAAATATACAAACGTGGATGCTCTAAAAATTTATCAACCACACTAATGACTTCGATATTTTCACTCATTCCAGGAACTCCGGGAATTAAGCAACAAACACCACGAACAATCATTTGAATCTTTACTCCTGCTCTACTAGCCTCGTAGAGTTTATCTACCATTTTATAACTGGTAATACTGTTCATCTTCAGTTTTATCCAAGCAGGTTTCCCCTCTTTTGCATTCTTAATCTCAGTCTTGATTAATTTTGAAAAAGAGCTTTTGGTATAATGTGGTGAAACAATCAAATGTTTATAGCGATGAATTCTGTAGTTGGTTTCAAAAAACTCAAAGACTTTATTCACCTCTTTTAGAATAGGCTGATGCGCAGTGAAAAGTGTATAATCAGTATATATTTTTGCAGTAGACTCATTAAAATTTCCGGTACTAATGAATCCGTATCGTTTAATTTTTCCTGCTTCTTCACGTTCAATTACACAAATTTTACTGTGAACTTTTAACCCTGGAACACCAAAACGAAGGTTAATTCCTTCCGACTGTAAAACCTCTGCATATTCTATATTGGCTTCCTCATCAAAACGTGCCTGCAATTCTATTTGAACGGTTACTTTTTTTCCATTCTTCACCGCATTTATCAATGAACTAGCTACCTGAGAAAGTTTTGCCAAACGATAAATGGTAATTTTAATGGTTTTAACCTGTGGATCCAAAGCAGCCTCTCGCAAAAATCTTATCACATAAGAAAACGTATGATATGGTGTATATTGAAGAAAATCTTTTTCAGCAATTTTGGAAAGAATACTTCCTTCCATATCCACATCCTTGATAGGTAACGGCGGATAGGAATTGTACAACAAGTCTGTTCTACCCAAACTTGGGAATCCCATATAATCTCTACGGAAATGGTAGCGACCTCCTGGTATTACACTATCAGTATTATCAATTCCCATTTTCTGCATAAGATATTTTAATGTATCTTTTTCAAGATCTTCATCATACACAAAACGAACTGGCTCACTACTACTTCTTCCTTTAACACTACTATGAATTTTCTCTATAAAACTCATACTTAGATCATTATCAATATCTAATTCTGCATCTCTGGTTATTTTTATCATATATGCCGAAATATCTTCGTACTCAAAAATGCTAAAAATACTATTCAAAGAATACCTGATTAAATCATCTAACATGATAATGTAACTGCGCTCCCCTACTTTTGGCAATACAATAAACCTGTCGATAGTTCGTGGAATTTCTATCAAGGCATATTTATTATCTTTCTTAACGGAAACCGGTTTTAAAAGTCGTTTTACACCACTATTTTTTTCGGTATTTTTCAGCGTCATTTTCACAGCTAAGTATGCTGCACTATCCTTCAATACCGGAAATTCATTAAGATCGTTCAAGATAATAGTCACCAAAGCAGGTGCAACTTTATCTACATAATAATTTTTGATAAAATTCTTATGCACAGCCTCTTCTACTTCGGTTTCGTTGATGATAAATATATTTTCATCACGCAATTGATGGTGAATATCATCTAGAATATCCAAACTCTCAGATTGTTGCTTGATTACAATCTCCGTAATATCCTCCAGCAAATCCTTCGCAGCTCTACCACCTAAGAAATTTTCGCCGGTCTCAGATGAAAGGGCAATCCTTTTTACAGTTGCATAACGTACTTTGAAGAATTCATCTAAGTTATTTGAGAAAATACCAATAAAACGTAACCTATCTAACAAAGGCACTTTGGGATCTGCAGCTTCCTGTAAAACCCTGGCATTGAACTGCAACCAGCTAATTTCTCTATTTATGTATTGATTTTTTACCTTATCCATTTACTTTAATTCCTTAGGAAATATACTATTTTTTGTGATTCCTTGCGAGATTTCGCTCCATTTCTCTTCGGAAAATTGCAACCAAACTACTCCAGTCGTAGGTACATTTGCAATATGCTGATTGCCCAACGTATTTGCCAAAGCCGTGAATGCATGATTATGTCCAAAAAGCAAAACGGTATTTAAATTATCTGACAAGTTTTTAATAAAACGAAGTACACGTTGTCCACCAAAATCATAAAGTTCCTCTTCTTTTGTTACTTTTTCTAAAGGATACTCTAATGCTTCACAAATTAATTTACAGGTGCTGAAAGCTCTATTTGCTGGACTTGAAAAGATGGCATCAATAGAAAGTTGATATGATTTCAACTCTTTTCCAATAAGCGCTCCATCCATTTTTCCTCTGGATTTAAGCGGACGCATTTCATCGGGAACATCATACTTCCAAGATGATTTACCATGTCTTATTAAAATGAGATTTTTCATACTACGGAGCTAGTCGTTCTAATTTCCAATCAAAATCTTCTTGTAACGTATAGCGAAGCCTATCATGCAAACGATTTGGACGCCCTTGCCAAAACTCCATACTTTCTGGTCGTACCAAATAACCTCCCCAATGTGATGGCCTTGGAACGTGTTTTCCTTCAAACTGAGTTTCTAGTGATTGTAATTCGTCTTCTAATACAGCTCGGTTAGCAATGACACTACTTTGATGCGATACCAAAGCTCCTAACTGACTTCCGTGCGGGCGCGATTCAAAATAACCATCAGACATATTTTCTGATACTTTTTCAGCCTTTCCCTTTATAATGATTTGGCGTTCCATTCCCGGCCAAAAGAAAGACAAACATACATTTGGATTTTCTGCTATGGCTTTTCCCTTTTCACTTTCGTAATTCGTGTAGAATATAAAACCTTCGTGTGTATATTTTTTTAATAAAACCACGCGCGTTTTAGGAAAACCATCAGCGCCAATAGTTGCTACACTCATGGCATTGGCTTCATCAACAGAATCTGAAGCTTCTACTTCATAAAACCAAGTTTGAAACAATTGTAACGGATTATCTGAAACTTCCTGTTCGGTAAGTTCACTTTTATCGTATGTCTTTCTATAGTCGCTAAGATCTTTTTGCATGACTCGTATTTTGTAAGCAAGGTACGAGTTCTTGGTTTGTTTTAAAAGTAGTAATAGTAGTCTTTACCGTATTTTTAAGAAGAATTTACAAAAGATCGGCATCCAATTAATATCAAAATTCAAACACTTTTCCATCTTGAGCCAATGCAACGGAAGGAAAAACCTCAGCTGCTTCTTCTTTAAAAGCTTCTTGCCCATCATAGCGAGTAGAATAATGGCCTAAGATTAAGTTTTTAGCTTCAGCTTCGCTCGCAATCATACCTGCTTGTTTTGCAGTGGAATGCTTGGTATGTTCACAAAGATGTTTATGCTTGTCCAAGAAAGTTGCTTCGTGATATAAAGCGGTAACACCTTTGATTAACGGAATAATATCCGGCTTGTATTTGGTATCACTACAAAACGCATAACTCTTTGCTGATGGTGGATCAAATGTCAATTTTTCATTAGATATTACAGTACCGTCTTCCAAAGTAACATCCTTCCCGTTTTTGATATTTTGATAATAACATTTATCAATCTCGTAATTTAAAACAGCATTGATGTCTAGCTTACGTTCTTTTGGTTTTTCGGTAAACAAAAATCCGTTGGTATATACACGATGCGATAAAGGAATGGTTTGCACCGTTACTCGTTCATCATCCAGAATTACTTCAGAATCCTTGGAAGTCAACTCATGAAAATACAATGGATATGTGGTATAGGAATTTCCTAATTTTAAATACAATAAAATAGCCTCTTTGATACCTTTTGGCCCGTAGATATGTAATTCGGTTTCCCGGCCTAGCATTTGAAAAGTAGATACCAACCCGGGCAAACCAAAGAAATGATCGCCATGTAAATGTGATATAAATACATGTTTAATGCGATTGAATTTGATTTTATTTTTTCTAAGTTGTACCTGCGTTCCCTCTCCACAATCTATCAAAAAGATACGATTATTGATTTCCAATACCTGAGCGGTAGGATTGTTCAATGTTCGGGGAGTAGCGCTATAACAACCTAGGATGGTAACCTTCATTATGCATCAAAGTCTAAATCGCGCTCTATTTCTTCCATTTCTATGATATCATGCGCTTCTTGCAAAGTTGGTACTACTTCCAACTCATCTGGAAGGTCGTCGTAAGAAATATCAGAAGCTACAATAACAAACGATTTATTGCGCTCGCGATGTGCATTTGACAAGGGTAAAAACTCTAACAAATCATCTACCGAAAGTTTATTGATAGAAAACAGGTTGATGATGATATGGTCACTCTTAATGCGCTCATAGGCTTCTTTATAATTCTTAATGAATTCGCCTACAGACATTTTTTCGTTGGTTACAATACTGGTGTTATCGTTTTTACTTAAAATCATAGCTTATTTAATTTTAGATGCTAATAAATAAATTACTGCCATCCGAACAGCTACTCCGTTTTCTACTTGATCAAGAATAATAGCCTGATCGGAATCGGCAACTTCACTTGTAATTTCTACACCGCGGTTGATAGGTCCCGGGTGCATGATGATAATTTCTTTGTCTAAAGCGTCGAGCATTGGTTTGGTTAAACCATATTGCTGAACGTATTCTCTTGTTGATGGAAAATAACTAATATCCAATCGTTCATTTTGAATACGAAGCATGTTGGCCACATCGCACCATTGCAACGCTTTTTGAAGATCTGTTTCTACTTCAACGCCTAATGAAGTAATATATTTTGGAATCAATGTTTTTGGTCCGCAAACCTTTACATTGGCTCCTTGTAATTTTAATGCAAAAATATTTGATAATGCTACACGCGAGTGTAGAATATCACCCACAATCACAACGTTTTTACCAGCTACATCTCCTAATCTTTCACGAATAGAATACGAGTCTAGCAAAGCTTGTGTTGGGTGTTCGTGCGCTCCGTCTCCGGCATTTACAATGCTTGCTTTTACATGTTGCGACAAGAAAACACCTGCTCCAGGATTTGGATGACGCATTACTACCATGTCTACCTTCATAGACAAAATATTGTTTACTGTATCTATCAACGTTTCTCCTTTTTTCACAGAAGACTGCGCTGCAGAAAAGTTTACAACATCTGCCGATAAACGTTTTTCAGCCAGCTCAAAGGAAAGTCTGGTACGTGTACTGTTTTCAAAAAACAGGTTGGCAATGGTAATATCTCTAAGTGAAGGCACTTTTTTAATGGGACGGTTGATCACTTCTTTAAATTGATCGGCTGTCTCAAAAATCAACTGAATATCTGCCTCGTTGATATATTTTATCCCCAATAAGTGTGGCACACTTAATTCACTCATTCTTTTTGTACTTTATAGTTGTTATCGTTGCGTTTATTTATTATCGGTTGATTAGGTACACGTTGTCCTCTCCATCTTTCTCTTCCCAGTGTACAATCACTTTTTCGTCGTTGATGGCATCTACTTGTCTTCCTCTATACGTAGGCTGAATAGGTAAATGACGGCTAAAACGCCTGTCTATCAACGTTAGTAATTCTATATTCGTAGGTCTACCAAAAGATTGGATTGCAGTTAATGCAGCACGGATGCTTCGGCCTGTATACAGCACGTCATCTATAAACACTACGTTTTTATCTTCTACAATAAAATCTATTTGGGTAGAATTTGCTTCCAACGGTTTTCCGCTACGGCGAAAATCATCACGGAAAAAAGTAATATCTAAATAGCCTAATTTTAAATCTTGAATACCGTAAGAATTCTTTAAAATTTGACCTAGTCTATCTGCAAGCAACACTCCTCTTGGCTGTATCCCTACAAGAACTGTATCTTTAAAATCTAAATGATTTTCAATAAGTTGACAAGCCAAACGGTGAAGAATGATGTTGATCTCTTTTGAAGTAAGAAGAACTTTTTGACTCATAATTAATTTTCCAAAAGTATTTGGCTTGTAAAATTACGGATTTTTTATTTATAAATTAGCCGTCGCATTCAAAATACGAATAAAGTTTGAAAAAGCCATCTACTGTAAAAGCGCTCAGTTACCTGTATCCAATTACTACCAAAACCTATGTTTCGGAGCTAAGTGGCGTTATAGAAATAACCTGGTTCAACGGCGTGAAAATGGTAGATACTGAAAATGCCAATTACTCTTACGGTACTTTACAAAACATACTGAAGTTTGGACTTGAAAAGATTGATCTGAATACTGTAAATAATGTGCTACTACTTGGTTTGGGAGCCGGAAGCGTTCTGGAAACATTGCAGAAAGACTTTAATTTTCAGCACCCCATTACCGCAGTAGAACTAGACCCCGTAATGATTACCATTTGCAAAGAAGAATTTGGAATTGAAGAGAACGAGCAGCTAAAAATAGTACAAGACGATGCCTTCGATTTTCTTAAAAAAGATCAGGAATCGTATGACCTCATCATTATTGACTTGTTCATAGATACCGAAGTACCCGAAGTGGTATACACTTCTGATTTCTTTCAACTGATTCATGAAAGGCTAACCGCTAACGGGCAATTTATTTTCAATGCTGCCCTAGATCATTCTGCTGAATCTACGCAACAAAAATTACAGCAAGTCTTAAAGGCATTTGAAACAAAAGTATATTCAAAAGTGGAAAAAGTAAATACACTAATTTTAGGGAGCAAGAAATAATTGAAAATAGAATCATACCATAAGTTTACTCAACTTAGCGTACCAAGCATCCATATCTTTCATACGTATATCAAAATCGGTACTATTATTTAAAAATATACGCAAGGTTTCATCTTTTAGTTCCACCTTTTCTATAGTGCTAAATGCAACTACCATAACTTCTTTGTTCTTGTACAACCCATGTGGAACAAAAACCATATAATTTTCGGTACAAAAAAGTTTTCCGCCCACAGCAGGTTTCAAAAGAAATGTCAATTCTGCCATGGTGCTGTCTTGTACGGTTTCGCCTTCCGGTAGATTTTTAGGTTGAATTCCTTTTCCGAATAAAAGTATGAAGCGATATCCAAAACGTTCGGACACATATGGATTGATAAGACCGATAATTACAATTATCATGAGCGTAAATACTACTTTCTCTGATAAATCAAACTCAAAATACGCTGGATTGGCTATGTAATTCATGAGTGCAGTAACTACCGTATACAGCACTACATAAAAAAGCGCGAACAAAATTCTATATTGAAAACTAAGTTTGATAACCCCTGTTCTTCTCTTGGTATTACTTTGCATAATCTGTTATGTATTGCAATACATATTGGCTAAACTCTTCAAATGATTGGTTGTTCATTTTTGCTAGTAGTTGCTGGTAGTTTTCTGGTGTACTATTAAGTAGCGCCCAAATTCCTTCGGTTCCGTAGGATTCGTAAGTCAACTTGCAAATTGTAGCTCCTGTAACGTATAGCACATTGTTATCTAACTTATTTTTATACTCATAATTCAGTATTTCATTTAAAGACAAAGGTCTATTTTCTTGAAATTGTTTTGATAAAGCCAACAAACTTTCCTCATAACCTATCCCCTGTTTTGGACCACCCAACCAAGTGGCAAATCCCTCGTTTATGATTGCCGGACGCAAACCTTTCACCGGAAACAGCATGTGTACCAACTCGTGTTTGTAAAACGGACTTTTATAGGAAGTGAATAACTTTCTACCAAACACGTCGGTTAACCCGGTATGGTAGCTCATTAGGTATTCAAAGTTAAGGAGCGCTTGCATTTCATCACTACCGTTGGCTATGTAATAATTAAATTCGGGCACCTTTCCCAATCCAAATTCCTTTGCCAGTTCTTTACAGAACTTCACTGCTTCTTTTGCCTGTGTTTTATCAAAAGTCACAAACGGGCTCACCACATAGTTGATAAAACCTACTTGTTCATGTTGCCATTTTTGGGTGTCATACTCTAATATGTTTTCTAACAAAAAAGAACCATCCGGTTGCTCAACTGCATAGAGTTTGGTGATTGCTGCAGGCACAAACTGCTGGTATTGTTCCGGCACACCAGAAGCATCAAACAAAGTTTTTATTTGGTACCTACCTTCTTCAATCTTGTCTAACTGTAATATTTTGGGTGGATATGATTTTAGGAACGTTTGATCATCCGGTAAATCTACTAGAAAAAAGATGCTGCGATCTTTTGTGCCTAATTCAGGTTTCCAATTGGTTTCTTTAAAATAGGGATTGTTATAAATACTATCAATATTTGAATTGAGATAGTTCGTATACAATTGATACACCTGTTTCTTTTGAATATCAGTTGTATCTACTCTAGCTGTAATTTTTGGCTGAATAGTTTGCTGGGCATTCAGCATCAAAGTACCCAAAAATAAAATAAGCAAGCATTTTAATTTCATGTAATGAATATAACAACTATTTCTTAATCTGAAACAAGCTTAGGCACTTAGATAGCTATATTTACAAAGAAGCCTTTTTAACGTCTGGCTGCATGAAATACTGAAAAAAATTCTGTAAACGTTCCTTATCTTCCTGTGTAATGTCCTTTAATGAAAAGGAAACCAACCCACCATCTTTTCTAATGAAATGCAGTTTATCTTCTGCCAATTGAAACGTACTATAATCGCGATATCTAATGGTCTTTTGACGTGCAAAATACCCATTCAACTTTATGGTACAGCGTACCGCATTCCACTGAATATAATGTTTAAACCAAAAAGCACGGGTTGCCTGTACCGTTATTCCAAAATAGCCAAAAGGTATAAGATAAGATACATAAGGATTTGAAATAACATTGAAGAAATATAACAATGCTATGATGATACAAAGAAATACAGTAAAAGAAAACACTATATTCCCAATGCTATGCAAATGGTAAAAACGAATACGATTCATAACCTTTGTATTTGAAGCTATTAGCTAAAAATACTATTTTTTTGGTTATGCTGCCAATCGGTCTCTAACTTCCATGAGCGCAAAGCCTAATAGATTGCGACCTTTCCATTGAAAAACTTCGGTAGCTTTTGGGTTTTCAACACCCATTCCTATACCCCAAACACTTTCATTTTTGTTAGCTTCTACCAATACATCTTCATCTGTATTCAGTAAGAAACGTTTTAATTCGGGGTTTTGGCTAAACTTATGAATATTTCCTTCCACAGCCAGATCAAATCTGCGCTCTTTCCAGATTACCTCATTTTTATCGTTTACTTCTCTACTTAGCTGTTGCACTTTTTGAATACTATCGGCTGCTATAATGGCTTCGGCCAATTTATCTTCGTGAAACAAGCGTGCTCTTTGCGCCATCATCCAGTGTTCGGCTGTTTTGTAAACAATGCCGTTCACTTTGAATGAACTTTCATATTTTCGGCTTAGACAACGCTCATCTACCTCTGTTGGATGTGTTGTGGTTTTTCCTTCAAACAATAAGAAGTCTTTTACTTCATCATTTACTAATTGTTCTTTTAACCATTCCACAGAATAGTTGGTTTTCATAGTCACTAGGTTTCTTGAGTGCTTGGTAAGCACTGATCATTTTCTTCATTTTCACCACGAAACTAAGAATTAATTTACTTTAAAGAAACCCTAACTTAAACTTCTTTTGTTAATACAATTATAAAATATTGTCACCTTAAACAAGGTAAAATCCCTACATATGGGGATTTTTTCATGTCTATTCATTGGTTATCTTCCCCAGGACCATTACTACTAGTTCCCCTACATTCCAAAGATGTTGCAGTAGTATCAAGACAATTGTAGTGTATACTGAGTCCATATTTCTACCCCTAAACCATGGACTAGGTATGGACTCACCATGGACTTACCATGGAGGAACCTAAGGGGATACCCGAAGGATACTCACAGGAACACACCAATTCATTATTTTACAAAAAAACAGAAATTATGGCTAAGTTATTACCAAACAACAAGATCATCGGATCTTTAGGAAATGTAAGTTTTAAAGAACTGAATGGCGCTACTATTCTACAATCTAAACCCGGAAAGGGAGGCGTAAAACAAACCAAAAACACCAAAAAAGCTGCTACCAATTTTGGCCAATGTAGTAGTGAAGCTTCAAAGATGGTTCGCAGTTGGCAGTCCATTATCTTACAGTATCAAGATAGTCAAATGGGATATCGTTTTAGAAGTACACTTTACAATAGCATGCTTTCCAAGCCCATGCCACCGGGTAGCATGCGCTCACTTGCAGATGTTACCTTCAGTGATCTTAATGGGTTTGAATTCAATACACAAAGTCTCTTTTCACACTATTGCAGAATTTCCATCCAGTGTGCTATTACCGCCTCTAGAAAGATAAGCATTTGCATAGCTTCTTGTGAAGCTGCTACTAGTATTTCATGGCCAACTAATGCTAGCAAAGCTACATTATGCTTATTTTTAAACAATCCTTTTATTAGCAATACTAACGAGAACACTGAATTACTACAAATAGACATTCCCAACAGAAACTACATTATTCCCTCAGAAGAGGTGGAACTAGCACTGCCCAAAACAAAAACAGTGATAGCTGTAGTAGGCTGTATATTCTTTTATACAGATATGCTCCATAGTCAGCCTGTTTGCATCAATAATAAACAGCTACATCCCGTACAATTACTGCACATACAGCTGGTTGAACGACCATAAATAGATTACATTACGAACAAACCAAAAGTTTAAAAGTATGCTAAAAACTACTTAAGAGATGGTTAACAAAGTTTATAATCATATATTAAGGCATACTTTGGCTAGAAAGAAAAAGAAATTGCTATGATAAAGATACTTGCTATAATATTGGCCGTAGGCGGCGCTATTAGTTTGATAATGGGAATTATGGGCATCTTTGGCAGCATGGCTGTTGGTGTAAGCCCATGGGCATTAGCTATTTTAGGATTTATATTCTTTTTATCGGGAACAGGAATGCTCAAATCTAGAAAAGATACCGATGTAATTAAGGCAGAAAATAACAAGTAGAACCCTTATATACTTGACAAAAGCGCTACGTAGCCCAAAACGTAGTGCTTTTTTGTTACTCACCACAACCTTCCTTTCTTTTGGTATCTACCAAATAGATAATCTTCCAACCTGTATCGATTTTTATAAATTGAAACGAATTGACTCCACAGTGACTAAATTCCCCATTCATATAAAACTCGTAGGGTGTCCAGGCATTGGCCATATCTCCATCTACTTTGATGATGTAATCCGTTAAGCGCTCTTCAAACTTGATATGATCTGGTATACTCCCTATCGATTTTACAAAGGTGCGGTACGGTTGTGAATCTAATTTCACCTTTCCCTCCTTGTCTTTTCCAATGGATTGCAATTCTACATATCCATAGGCAAAGTCGGCAAGAGCTACTGTATCTTTCGCATGAAAGGCCTTGAAAAAGTCTTGAACAGTTTGCTTCACCGATTCCTCTGAGCTTTGCGCAACAGCCTGAAATGAAAAACTACAAAAACAACAGAAAGCAACTAGGTATTTCATAATTAACAGTCTTAAAAAATTACAATTTAGTATTTTTGCCCCAATTTTAAGCACAGAAAAATGTCAGTAGCAAAAAAAGAATATAAACGAATCACGGTAAAGTCGTTAGGCGAAATGAAACGCAATGGAGAGAAAATTTCTATGTTGACCGCTTATGACTATACCATGTCTATGATCTTAGACAATGCCGGACTTGATGTAATGTTGGTGGGTGACTCTGCCAGTAATACGATGGCCGGACACGAAACCACCTTACCTATTACACTGGACCAAATGATCTACCACGCTTCATCGGTAGTTCGTGGAGCTAACAGAGCTTTGGTTGTTGTAGACCTTCCTTTTGGTAGTTACCAAAGTGATCCTAAAGAAGCTTTGCGTTCTTCTATTCGAATCATGAAAGAAAGTGGCGCACATGCTATTAAGATTGAAGGAGGAAAAGAAATTAAAGAATCGGTTAAACGTATTCTGAATGCTGGAATTCCGGTAATGGGACATTTAGGTTTAACGCCGCAATCTATCTATAAATTCGGAAGTTACACGGTGAGAGCTAAAGAGGAAGAAGAGGCTGAGAAACTAAAATCGGACGCAAAATTGCTTGAAAAAATGGGATGTTTTGCAGTGGTTTTGGAAAAAGTACCTGCCAAACTAGCCAAAGAAGTTGCCGAAAGTTTAACCATTCCTGTGATAGGAATTGGTGCCGGAAATGGCGTAGACGGACAAGTATTGGTCGTACATGATATGCTAGGTATGACACACGAATTCAATCCAAGATTTTTGAGAAGATATGCCAATCTTTATGATGTAATGACCGAAGCTGTTGAGCATTATGTTGAAGATGTAAAAGCAAAGGACTTCCCTAGCGATCAAGAACAATATTAATTGTATGACTGCCCAAGCAATCATAGAAAAATTAAACC
Organism: Pustulibacterium marinum; assembly: GCF_900116665.1. Taxonomy (GTDB): domain Bacteria; phylum Bacteroidota; class Bacteroidia; order Flavobacteriales; family Flavobacteriaceae; genus Pustulibacterium; species Pustulibacterium marinum. The sequence goes on from NZ_FPBK01000003.1 coordinate 128,582, forward strand.
TACAACCGCATCCGGAAGGTGGCTTTTTTAGAGAAACTTATCGTAGTGAGGAAGTGATTTCGCAAGACGCGCTTCCGGATGTTTTTGAAGCTTATAGATTATTAGTATTTTAGACCATTAGCATCTTAGATTGTTCGTATGTTAGCTTATGCATAGATTCAAGGAATTAGAAATATGGAAAAGAAGCAAAATTTTTTGTTCAGTAATTTATACTGAAACCAATAATTTCCCTAGTTCAGAACAGTTTGGCTTAACAAATCAAATAAGAAGAAGCGCTGTCTCAATTCCTTCAAATATTGCTGAAGGTGCTTCACGAACTTCTCAGAAAGAATTTTCCAGATTTTTAGAGATTGCCCTTGGCTCTGCATACGAAATGGAGACACAAATTTTGATTGCTGAAGATTTAAAATTTCTTCCTCAAGAAAAAACAGCTTATATTTTGGATGAACTCAATCAAATTGTAAAAATGATCTCAAAATTCAGAAGTCAACTAAAAACAAACTAACATACTAGATTTCTAATAACCTCAATACTAATCATCTAATACACTAACTATCTAACATACTTCCCATGCACACCCACTCAACCAAACATAACTTGCAAGTTTTGTATGAAGACAATCATATTATTGTGATCAACAAACGTTCGGGAGATATTGTACAAGGTGATAAAACGGGCGACAAACCATTATCGGAAGTAGTAAAAGAATACCTTAAAGACAAATACAACAAACCCGGAAATGTATATTTGGGCGTGGTGCACAGACTGGATAGACCCACAACAGGTATTGTACTATTTGCAAAAACTTCCAAAGCACTACCCCGACTCAACAAACTATTTGCAGGGAAGGAAGCCAAAAAAACCTATTGGGCTTTGGTGAAAAATCAGCCGCCAAAAACTACAGATCGGTTAGTGCATTATATGAAGCGAAACCCGAAACAAAACAAATCGTATGCGCATATTAAGGAAGTTCCAGATAGTAAAAAAGCTATTTTAAGTTATTCCGTCATTCAAAAACTGACACATTATTATTTGTTGGAAGTAGCTTTGGAAACCGGGCGTCATCATCAAATACGCTCCCAATTATCGGCCATTGGTTGCCCTATTAAAGGAGATTTAAAATATGGTTTTGACAGAAGCAACCCAGATGGAAGTATTCATTTACATTCCAGAAAATTGGAATTAGTTCATCCTGTAAGCAAGGAAAAACTGGTTATTACCGCACCTGTACCTGATGAAAAGTTATGGCAGGCAACTGAATAACAGCACATACTTAGTCAACCCACTACAACTTATAAAATACTCACTATTGGGTATTTACATTCACATATTAAAACCGTTATTTAGAAGTATTGTTGAATACATAAAATTTACACGTTTTAAATAATTCATTGGTTAAATTTTATTTCGTGTGTTTTGTTTTACTTCATTAGAAGGTTTGGTTAAATTAAAAAAGGGAATTACAGTGTGTGTAATTCCCTTTTTGCTAATATTGGTTCTTTATAAGTTATCTAAAATCTCGCTGCGCTTTTTCTTTGATAATCTCTGCCACGGGTCTGTTTTGAATATTACTTTCTAGCCACGAAATGATATCTAAGTACAGAAAAGCTCGTTTCTCATAACGGTGATCTTCATACTGTTTCAATCGATCACGTAACTTTATAAACTCTCCTTTCAACTCATGTGGATAGATGTTCCCTAGATTTCTCAAAAACTTAATCATCTCTTTTTGTACTGCATGCAAGTCGTTCATTTTAATTAAAAACTTATACGTGCTTCGCAGTTGTACATCTAAATGATAATCCATTCCTGCTTCGTAATGCGCTACCAAACTCAGTACTCTGGCAAAACACATTAAATCCTCTCGCATGGTAAGGTTTTTATTATCAATGATCTTTTTCAAGAATTTGATACACATTTTATGATTTTCCATTCCAAAATACATGCACGCAATTTTGTAGTAGAAAATCATTACATGATGTTCATCTATTGCATTTTGATGGTTTTTTAATAGCTCCTGAGTTTCTTCGATCAAATAAGCTCCTTCTACAAAGTTGCCTTCCATAAAATGAAGGTTGAACTTATTATTGTAGATATAAATGAAACTCAACGATTGTACATTCTCATTGTTTGGGAACTCTGGTAAAGCTATGGTAGCCTCTAATCTTTCCAAGGCTGTTTTAAAATAAGAGCTATACTTTACCAATTGAAGACATTCTAACAAATAGTTGTTTCCTTTAAGAAACCAAACCGGATTCAAGTAAATCATGGATGGATTTTCATAAAACATATCTACCCACTTCGTAGCATATTTATAACATGATAAAAAATCCTGAATAAGAAATGAATACCACAAATGCGATTTATAAACCCACAATTTTTCTCGAAAATCTAATGCTTCAATTTGATATTCCGGTAAACGTGCATTGAAATAATTAGTGATTTCAGTAATCTCTTCATCACTCTTTGCATAGCCCATTTTTAGCATCAAACCGTATAATTGTAAGGATAAATTAGAAAGCTTACTCGCAATTACATTTTTTTGACTTAGCTCTTTCGCCTGTATTGCCAGCTCATCTGCTCTACCGCTAATACTACGGGTAATATACTGTGATTCTATGATTTTCTCTAGCTCAATTACTTCATACGCCAAGTTCTTCTCCTGGTTTTCCAAAGCCATATTCTTGGCTTTATCCAAAATCTTTAAACTCTGCTTGTACAATCCTTTTTGATACAAAATAGTTGCAAAATCTAATTGTTCTCGCAACTGAATACGTATATCTTGATTCACAGGATTCAAGCGTAAACTCACCAAAATCTGCTTGTACAAATGCGCTTTTAAGTTAGAAAGTTGCTGCTTTTTTACAATTTCACTTTTCAAAATAGTAGGTTCGTCATACTTTTTTAATTTGTCTAAAAGATTGAAAAGTGCCAGGAACTTGGCATTCGCATTCACTCCCAAGCGATTTACATATAGTTTGAATTGTCTTTTTTCTGACTTTGATAATGACTTTATAAGTATGAATAAACTATCTTTTGAAGCGTTTGTCATCGTATCTAATAACTTTTTAAAACACTGTAAACCAATTTTATATATTTAAAAATTATCACTTTAGTGTTGTAACGGTTTACGGGGTAAATGAGCGATTTAAAAGTACAACTTTTAAATTCGTATGAAACAATCAACGTAAAATTAAGGTTAAATAATTGAAATGAGTATTGAAAAAGTCCAAATCTTCGACACTACATTAAGAGATGGTGAGCAAGTTCCGGGGTGTAAATTGAACACCGCACAAAAACTTGTAATCGCCGAACGCTTAGATGCTTTGGGAGTAGATGTCATAGAAGCAGGTTTTCCTATCTCTAGTCCTGGTGACTTTCATTCGGTCAACGAGATTGCTAAGATAGTGAAAAATGCTACCGTCTGCGGATTAACCCGAGCTGTTAAAAAAGACATTGAAGTAGCAGCAGAAGCACTCAAACACGCCAAAAAACCTCGTATCCATACCGGAATCGGAACCTCTGATTCTCATATCCTCCACAAATTTAAATCGAATAGAGATGAAATCTTAGAACGTGCTGTAAAAGCGGTAGCCTATGCTAAAACTTTTGTAGACGATGTGGAATTTTATGCAGAAGATGCCGGAAGAACTGATAACGAGTTTTTAGCATTAATTTGTTCTGAAGTAATCAAAGCGGGAGCAACTGTTTTGAATATTCCTGATACCACAGGCTATTGCCTTCCAGAACAATATGGAGCTAAGATTAAATACCTGAGAGATCATGTAACGGATATTGATAAAGCAATTTTGTCTTGTCACTGCCATAACGATCTTGGTTTGGCTACTGCGAATTCCATTTCGGGAGTAATCAACGGTGCACGCCAAATTGAATGTACTATAAATGGAATTGGAGAACGTGCCGGAAATACTTCCTTAGAAGAAGTGGTAATGATCATGCGTCAACACCCAGATTTAAATTTAGATACCAATATCAACTCTAAATTATTGTACAGTACCAGTAGATTGGTTTCAGAAAGTATGGGAATGCCAGTACAACCTAACAAAGCCATTGTAGGTTCTAACGCATTTGCACACAGTTCAGGAATCCATCAAGATGGAGTGATCAAAAACAGAGAAACCTACGAAATCATTGATCCGGAAGAAGTTGGTGTTATCGAATCTGCCATCGTTTTAACCGCCAGAAGTGGTAGAGCTGCTTTGGCTTACAGAGCGAAACGTATCGGTTACGAATTAACAAAATTAGAATTAGACAAAGTTTACGAAGAATTTTTAAACTTTGCTGATAAGAAGAAAGAAGTGGTAGATGAAGACATTCATCAAATCATGGAAATTCATAAAATAGAACACAAAGCGATTGCTTAAAAAAACATGAAAAAGACCTTATTTGATAAAGTGTGGGATGCGCATGTGGTAGATACTGTACCCAATGGCCCACAAATTTTATATATCGACAAACATTTAATTCACGAGGTAACTAGTCCGCAAGCCTTTGCTGAATTGGAAGAAAGAAACATTCCACTTTTTCGTCCAGATCAGATTGTTGCTACCGCAGACCATAACGTACCTACAGAAAATCAGCATTTACCTATTGAAGATCCGTTATCTAAAAATCAGGTAGAGCAATTGACCAAAAACTGTGAAAAACATGGCGTTACCCTATATGGTTTAGGCCATAAATACCAGGGAATTGTACATGTAATGTCACCCGAATTAGGAATTACCCAACCAGGTATGACCATGGTTTGTGGTGATAGCCATACCTCAACACACGGAGCTTTTGGAACCATTGCGTTTGGAATTGGAACCAGCCAGGTGGCACAGGTATTTGCAAGCCAATGTTTGTTGCTTCAAAAACCTAAAAAACTACGTGTCAACGTCAACGGTAAACTAGCCAAAGGTGTGTTGCCAAAAGATGTGATTTTGTATATCATTTCAAAATTAGGAACCAATTCCGGTACCGGATATTTCTGCGAATATGCAGGAAATGTGTTTGAAGAAATGAGCATGGAAGGCCGTATGACGGTTTGTAACATGAGTATTGAAATGGGTGCCCGTGGTGGAATGATTGCTCCGGACGAAACTACTTTCGAATATGTAAAAGGAAAAGAATTTGCTCCTCAAGTAGAGGAATTTGAAAAGAAAGTGGCCTACTGGAAAACATTAAAAACCGATGAAGGCGCTGAGTTTGACAAAGAATTCCATTTTGATGCCGAAGACATTGCCCCAATGGTTACGTATGGAACCAATCCGGGAATGGGTATCAAAATCACAGAAAATATTCCTACGAACAGCGATGCTTCTTTTGCAAAATCCTTGAAATATATGGGGTTTGAGCAAGGTGAATCGCTATTGGAAAAAGCCATCAATTATGTATTTATTGGGAGTTGTACCAATTCACGAATTGAAGATTTCCGCATTGTAGCCGATTATATCAAAGGCAAACAAAAAGCAACAAACGTAAATGCGATGATTGTTCCGGGATCGCAGCAAGTAGCCAAACAAATTAAAGAAGAAGGCTTAATCGAAGTTTTTGAGGCTGCTGGTTTCAAAATTCGTCAACCGGGTTGTTCTGCTTGTTTAGGAATGAACGAAGACAAAGTTCCGGCTGGTGAATACTGTGTTTCTACGTCCAACAGAAATTTTGAAGGCCGTCAAGGACCGGGCGCTCGTACCATTTTGGCGAGTCCGTTAGTAGCTGCAGCTACTGCCGTGAACGGAAAAATAACCGATGTTTCTACTCAATTGAATTAAAAAAATGGAGAAATTCATAACCTTACATACCACCGCCATTCCGTTACCTATAGAAAATATAGATACCGATCAGATTATCCCGGCGCGTTTCTTAAAAGCGACCAATAAAATTGGTTTTGGAGATAATTTGTTTCGCGATTGGCGTTACGATAAAGAAAACAATCCAAAAGAGGATTTTGTACTAAATAATACTACATTTACAGGAAGCATTTTGGTTGCCGGCGACAACTTTGGTTGTGGTAGTAGTAGAGAACACGCCGCCTGGTCTTTAACAGATTATGGTTTTAAAGCTGTGGTTTCTTCCTACTTCGCCGATATTTTCAAAGGAAATGCCTTGAACAACGGACTCTTACCGGTTCAGGTTTCTCCTGAATTTTTAAAAGGATTGCTTGCTGCAATTCAAGAAAATCCGGCAACACAAGTGACTATTGATTTGGAACATCAAACCATCAGCTATCAAGATGAAAAAGAAGGTTTTGATATTGACGGCTATAAAAAAATGTGTTTGATGAACGGCTATGACGATATTGATTTTTTAATCAGCAAAAAAGAAGCTATTGAAGCCTTTGAAGCACAAAATTCTTAACAACGTATGAAGTATACCATTGCATTATTAGCGGGAGACGGCATTGGTCCGGAAGTAGTAAATCAGGCTGTAAAAGCATTGCAAGCCGTGGGTGACACCTTTGGTCACGAATTTGAGTTTGAAGAAGCTGTGGTTGGGGCAATTGCCATTGATCAAACCGGAGATCCGTTACCGGAAGCCACTTTAGACGTTTGTAAAAGAAGTAACGCCGTGCTCTTTGGAGCTATTGGCGATCCTAAATATGATAACAATCCAGATGCAAAAGTAAGACCTGAACAAGGCTTGCTAAAACTGCGTAAAGAGTTAGGTTTGTTTACCAACATTCGACCTGTAAAAGCATACGAAACTTTATTAGACAAATCGCCTTTAAAGAAAGACATCATTGAAGGAACTGATATGGTGATCTATCGTGAACTTACCGGAGGTATTTACTTTGGAGAGAAAAAACTAAGCGAAGACGGCACCGTTGCCTCTGACCTTTGTGAATATAGCGAAGCTGAAATTGAGCGTATTGCACATTTGGCTTTCAAAGCAGCAAGAACTCGCAAAAAGAAAGTAACCTTGGTAGACAAAGCCAATGTATTAGAATCTTCGCGTTTATGGAGACGTGTGGTTACTACCATTGCAAAAAGTTACGAAGACGTAGCATTAGACTTTTTATTTGTAGACAACGCTGCCATGCAAATGATTCTGAATCCTAGTCAATTTGATGTGATCCTTACCGAAAATATGTTTGGAGATATTATTTCTGATGAAGGAAGTGTAATTGGTGGTTCTATCGGATTGTTAGCTTCGGCCTCTGTAGGTAACGATGTTGCCATGTTTGAACCTATTCACGGTTCGTTTCCGCAAGGAGCTGGTAAAGATATTGCCAACCCAATTGCTTCTGTGTTGAGCGCCGCCATGTTGCTAGCACATTTAGGTTTGCATGAAGAAGCTGCTACCGTAAATAAAGCTGTAGAACGTGCTATTGAAAAACAAATAGTTACTAGTGATCTAAACAAGAATAGCGAGTATGGGACCAATAGTGTAGGAGATTATATTGCAAATACCATTGCCAATATCGATGAAGAAACTACGCGCATTAATCACGAAAACATCAATTTCGGAAGGTCCACAATTATTTAATACACCTTTATTTTCATTTTTAATAAAAAGCCTTTCTGTTGGGAAAGGCTTTTTTCTTAATCGTATGTTTTAGAGGAATCTGCTATTAAAGCATTGAGTTCTTTCATTTCTTTTGGAGTCAGATCTCTGTATTTCCCTACCGGAACATCCAAGGTAATGTTCATAATTCGGATACGTTTCAGCTGCGTTACTCTGTATCCCAAGTATTCACACATACGGCGAATTTGTCGGTTTAACCCTTGAGTTAGTACAATTCGAAATTGAAAATCACTAATTTTTTCTACTTTACATTTTCTGGTAATGGTTCCTAAAATTGGAATTCCACTCCCCATTCTTTTGATAAAATCGTCTGTAATTTTTCGATTTACTCGCACTATATATTCCTTCTCATGATTATTTCGAGCACGTAAAATCTTATTCACAATATCACCATCATTCGTCATCAAAATCAATCCTTCCGAAGGCTTATCTAAACGCCCAATTGGGAAAATACGTTTTGGGTAATTGATGTATTCAATGATATTATTTCGTTCTCTTTTGGTATCGGTAGTACATACAATGCCTATGGGTTTATGAAACGCTAAATAGACAAAATCTTCCTGCGGTTCTTTTACCGGTTTTCCATTCACAGCCACCACATCATCATCGGTTACTTTTGTTCCCATTTCAGGTACTTTTCCATTAATGGTCACGCTACCCTCTTCTATCAATTTATCGGCTGCACGACGAGAGCAATAGCCTATTTCACTTAAATATTTATTGATTCTTTTTGGTTCTGACACAGGTGTACAATTTAAAGTTTTTCTATGGCTTCAATGGCCTTTGTAAAATCGATAACTTCTATTTCCTTGAAAAAATCGATGGGTTTTTGATGTGGTAAAAAATCAGAAACAATTCTGATGATAAAATCTTGTGGACGCTTTAAGTTCACAAAACTGTAGTCTTCCATATTCACCAAAGTTCCAATGGTAATATCAGTCGTTTTTACAAATTTATCGGAAGTTAAAGATAATAAACAAGGTAAATTGGTTTTGGCATTGAACACTTTGATGCTTCCGTTTTCAAATAATTGTCCTTCATAACCGTATAACAACGAAGCTGTCACTTCCACTGGCATTCCCAATTGCAATTCAGCTGGCAACACTTCTGCTTGACCAACTACGGCTGCAAATCCCATTAAAACAGTAACATCAGATTCTGGCAACGCCATCATAGTTTTGGCAATGGCCTCTCTTCCAATTCCACACGTAATCACTTCATAACTGTGCTTCAACTCTTTAATGTTTTGCAAAGCCATGAGCGTTTTTTCTTTTTCTATCTCCATAGGAGACAAAATAGTCACTTTCATTCCTTCAAATTTTTCACGAAATTAATGTAATTTTTCTTGGTGAACTAATTCGGTTTATATTCTATATTTGATTTCGTTATTTACTGTCTTTTTATGCAATACAAATTATTGTCTATCATTTGTGCTGTTTTTACCTCCCTGGGAGTTTTTGCACAGAACACTACCATCAAAAGTGGTGAAAAATTAGTTTACGCCGCCTCGTATAACATGAGTGGATTAATGACTACGTTAGCCGAAGTAACCATGGAAACTACAAAGGTTCCTGATAAAAATCTATTTCATTTAAACCTTACCGCGTCTACCTATACCAAATGGGATTCGTATTTTAAAATACGTGATCAGTACCAATCCTATGTAAGTACCAAAACTTTGAAACCTGTTCTATACTATAGAAATATAGATGAAGGTGGCTATACGAAAAGTGAAAAATACGTTTTTGATTACAAGAACAAAGTTGCTAAAACTACGGTGCAACGCCGCAAAAAACCGGAAACAAAAAAAGACGTAGCTATTAGTTTGCAAACGAGTGATGTTGTAGCGACTTTATACCAATTGAGAAATTTAAACATTAGCGCTGCCAAACCCGGAACTAAAGTAACGCTCACCATTCTTTTTGATGGAAAAGAAATTCCTGTAATAGTAAAATATATGGCGAAAGAAACCATTTCAACCGATGTTTTTGGTAAAAAGGAATGTTACAAACTTTCTATTAGTGCTAAAACCGATGCACTAAAAGGCAAAGACGAAAACCTACTTTGGCTTACCGCCGATGCAAAAAAGATACCTGTTTTAATCAAATTCAGTATTCCTGTTGGCAACGGACAATTAAAACTAACTAAAGCAACCGGAATCTAACAACCACAACCAATGAGACCATTTTTTAGTTTAAGCACTGTTGCTATTACGGCATTTTGTATTGCCAACATTTGGTTTCCATTAGGAAGCATTTCTATCATCTTTTGTATTGTTGCCATTGTATTTGCTGTTGTTCTATTTCGCCTGTCCAAAACAGCATTCAAGAAAAACTTACCCAAAGTATTAATTGGAATCAACATAATTCTTATTGGCGTTTTTTTACTAAAACCTGTGCTTTTTAAAGATGAAGTTCAAGTAGATGAAACCGTTGTAGAACAACGCAAGGAATTACAGATTGAAGCTCAAGATCAATTAAATACCTTAGAAGAAGAAGGGGTTTTGGATCAACTTGAAGAATTGAATGAAACCACTATAGATTCAACCGATGAAGCTGATACAGAAACCCCACAATTTGAAAGCGAAGCGGTAGAATTTGAGCAACCAACCTTTCAATAGGAAGAAGTAGGTAATTATTCGGTTACAAACCATATCTTATTTATATTTGCAGTCTTAAAAATTAAAACCAGATCATGGCAAAGAAACCGGGAATACCTAAAGGAACCAGAGATTTTTCACCAGTTGAGTTAGCAAAAAGAAATTACATTTTTGATACCATCAAAAAGCATTTTCAAGTATTTGGATTTCAACCGATAGAAACGCCTTCTTTTGAAAACTCTGATACTTTGATGGGGAAATACGGTGATGAAGGTGATCGTTTGATTTTTAAGATCTTAAATTCAGGTGATTATTTAAGAAAAGCCAACGAGGCCGATCTTACTGCAAAAGATTCTACCAAAGTTGCGGCACAAATTTCTGAAAAAGCATTGCGTTACGATCTTACGGTGCCATTTGCACGTTACGTGGTAATGCACCAAAACGAAATTGATTTCCCTTTCAAGCGTTTTCAAATTCAACCGGTTTGGCGTGCCGACCGTCCACAAAAAGGACGTTTCCGTGAATTTTTTCAATGTGATGCCGATGTGGTTGGTTCCAAATCATTATGGCAAGAAGTTGAATTTGTTCAACTATATGATGCCGTTTTTAATGATTTAGGTGTTGAAGGCGTTACCGTAAAAATGAACAACCGTAAAATTTTATCAGGTATTGCTGAAGTGATTGGCGCACAAGATAAATTAATCGACTTTACGGTTGCACTAGACAAACTAGATAAAATTGGTGAAGACGGCGTGAAAAAAGAAATGCTGGAAAAAGGCATTGCTGAAAGCGCCATTGAAAAAGTACAACCGCTTTTCAACTTTACCGGAACCAATACTGAAAAACTAGACAAACTAAAAGACTTGTTAGCAGCTTCTGAAACCGGAATGAAAGGTGTAGAAGAACTTGCTTTTATTATTGCGGCTATTGAAAATTTAGGTTTGCAACAAGCTAAACTTGATATTGATGTTACTTTAGCTCGTGGTTTGAACTACTACACCGGAGCTATTTTTGAAGTTGCTGCACCAGATACTGTAAAAATTGGTTCTATTGGTGGCGGTGGTCGTTATGATGATTTAACCGGTATTTTTGGTTTGAAAGACATTAGCGGTGTGGGTATTTCTTTTGGTTTAGATAGAATCTTCTTGGTACTGGAAGAACTGAATTTATTCCCGGAAACCGTAAACAACAACTTAGATGTATTGTTCATCAACTTCGGAGAAAACGAAGCTTTAGCTTCTTTCAAATTGATGCAACAATTGCGAAAAGCTGGTTACAAAGCAGATATGTACCCAGATGCTGCTAAACCTGCAAAGCAATTTAAATATGCCGACAAACGCGGTATTCCAAACGTAATTACCATTGGTTCTCAGGAATTAGCAGACGAAACTTTCACTTTGAAAAATATGAAGTCCGGAGAACAAAACACTTATAAATTCAACGAAATCTTATCCATATTTTAAGCAGTTAACTGCTTTAATTCAGTGAACGTTTTACCGGTGAACCCTTTTACAAATTTGTGTAAATGACTTTCATCGGTAAAACCAAACTCTAGTGCCAATTGCTTGGTGCTGTTGTAGCCGTGTTTTAAACGTTGTTCTAACAAATTATAACGGTATTGCTGAATGTAATTCTTTAAAGAAGTCCCTACTTTTTCTTTAAAAAAAGTACCTATATAATTAGGCGAATAGTGAAAATGCGCTGCAATTTGCTTTTGCGTGAGCATTTTTGGGTTGTATATATTCAGTTCTATATATTCCAGTAAATCTTCTGTAGTTTCTGCATTTTCAGAAGTAATCATTTTGGTTCCACAGCTATGTTTATTCCTCTTGATTACCAACATAATTGATTTGAATAATTGAAAAACAATCTTTTTACTTAGCACTTCATTCTTTTGATGTTCTTTTACAATCATGTTTAGCAATAAGGTGATCATTTCAATATCATCATCACTCTTTAATAAATCACCCGTTTTACTCGCTTTCAAGCTGATTATACTATCAATATCTTGATTCCATTCACTGGCATCTTCATTCTTAAACGTATCTAAATACAGCTTTGTAAATTTAAAATAAACAAACCGCGTTTTCTCATCAATCATAAATTCATGCTCATCTTCCGGTCCAAGTAAATACATACTTCCTTTACGATACGGCAGCAATCGTTTATTGATATGGTGCATGCCTTTACCTTCCACTATAAATATAAATTCATAGTGATTATGATTATGCAATGGATGTTGCCAAACCTCGGCAACAAAGTCGTTTATCACCAATCTATCAAACTGCTTGTATCGTTCCATAATGGCAATTTACAATAAATTCACAGATTTTTACAAGGTAGTTAACGGTATCTCTTTGTTTCTTTGATTAAAATTGAAGCTATGAAAGAAAAAGTAACTGCATACACGCTAGCCAGGCTCCCTATTGGCTTTAGTTTTCTAGGACATGGATTTATCCGAATTCCTAAATTACAACAATTTAGAGAAGGAATGATGAAAGGTTTTTCAGAAACTGCATTTCCATTGGCCATAGTACAACCCTTCGCATATTTACTTCCTTTTTTAGAACTTCTCTTGGGAATAACTCTAATTATTGGTTTTAAAATGAAAGCTTCTGCCGCCGTTGGAGTACTGCTAATTTGTACTCTCATTTTCGGAATGTCTTTTCAGGAAAATTGGAATGCCATCTTTATAGAAATGATGTACGGAGCATACTTAGCAGCCCTTTACTTGTTTGCAGATTACAACACGTTACTATTCACGAAGAAAAAATAAAAGCTATGAACTTACAATTAGAAGAAAAAACTGCATTGGTCACTGGATCTACTGCAGGAATAGGATACGCCATTGCTAAAGGTTTGGCAAAAGAGGGCGCTCACGTTATTATCAACGGAAGAAAAGCAGACGATGTTGCAGATCGAATTAAAGATTTAAAGAAAGAAACCGGAAATGAAGAAATTACCGGAATTGTGGCTGACTTTTCTAAAAAAGAAGATGTAGAAAACCTCATCACAGAAATTCCAGATGTTGATATCCTCATCAATAATGTTGGAATCTTCAATGAAGTAGATTTCGAAAATATCTCTGATGAAGAATGGTTCGAAATGTTTGAAGTAAACGTTATGAGCGGTGTTCGATTATCTCGCCACTATTTCCCTAGAATGATCAAGAAAAACGAAGGGAGAATCATTTTTATCTCTAGCGAATCTGCTCTAAACATCCCAACCGAAATGGTTCATTATGGTTTCAGTAAAACAGCACAACTGGCCATTTCCAGAGGTTTGGCAAGACTTTGTAAAGGAACCAATGTAACTGTGAACTCGGTTTTACCAGGACCTACCATGAGTAGATCTTTAGAACAAGATTTTGAAAAACAAACCAAAGAAAAAAATACCACTGTAGCAGCGCTTCAAAAAGAATTCTTTGAAAACAGAAGACCTACTTCTCTTTTACAAAGATTTGCCGCAACCGAAGAAGTTGCCAACATGGTCACCTACATTGCTAGTCCACTATCCTCGGCTACCAATGGAGACGCTTTACGAGTAGACGGTGGAGTTGCCAACTATATTGTTTAACCCAAAACCAAATGAGTATGAAAAAATTAATAGCCCTTTTTACGTTTTTCACTATATCTATGTCTTTTGCAAAAGACATAGAAACCATCAAGGTTAAAGACAATTTGTATATGGTTGGCGACCGCACCTACTCGCTTTTTTACATTACCAAAACAGGAGTGGTTGTAATAGATCCTTTAAATGAAAAACATGCCAAAGCTACCATGAAAGCTATCAAGAAAGTGACCGATTTACCGGTAACCCATCTTTTTTATAGCCACAATCATTGGGATCATATCAGTGGCGGAAAATTGTTTAAAGATCAAGGAGCTACCATTATTAGTCATATAAAAGCTAAAGAAACCATTGCACCAAACCCAAAAGTTATCATGCCAGATGAAACTTGGGAAGGCGAGTTCACTACATACACAATTGGTGGAAAAACAATGGAATTATACTTCTACGGAAGAAATCATGGCGATGGAATGACCACCTTTCGATTCCCCGAACACAATACCGTCTTCTCAATTGATCTGGTAGTACCCGATAGAGTTTTGTATGCTTATCTACCCGACGCTGATCCTTCCAACTGGGTTACCTCTTTAAAGAAAATAGATCAGTTGGAATTTGATACACTGCTTATGTCACATGTGAGAGCTGTAGGAAGTCGCAAAGATCTACACCTAATTCAAAATTACTTTAATGAATTGTACGCTGCCGTTCAAGCAGAATTGGATAAAGGAACCAATCTTTTTGAAATTCCAAATAAAGTAGAATTACCCAACTACAAACATTGGATGAATTATGAAGAATGGTTGCCCATGAATGTTTGGAGAATTCTTATGGAAAAATCCATAGGACAATAATAAAAATACATTTCCCCTAAAAACACAAAAAATGACAATAAACACAATTCGCACCGTATTACTAGGTTACGGTTTTTCTGGTAAAACTTTTTTTGCTCCATTTCTTGACGTTTCAGAAGGTTACCTTTTAAAAGGTGCTTGGGAACGCTCAAAAAAGAAAATTCAACATGATTATGACTATACGGAAAGTTATCCTTCGCTAGAAGCTGTTTTAGCAGATGATCAAGTAGATTTAGTTGTAGTTAACACACCCATTGACACCCATTTTGAATACGCCAAGAAAGTGTTAGAAGCCGGGAAACATGCTATTGTAGAAAAAGCTTTTACCAATACTGCTGAAGAAGCCAAAGAATTGCATTTGCTTGCAAAAAGCAAAGGTGTTCATCTATTTGTTTTCCAAAACAGAAGATACGATTCCGATTTTAAAACAGCCCAAAAAGTGCTGGAAATGGATAAACTTGGAGAATTGGTAGAAGCTACCATTTCGTATGACTTTTTTGTTCCAAACGTTCGTGGCGATGTGCATACCGAACATCCTAAAAGCGGTGGAGAATACAACAATCGTGGTTCACATATCACAGATCAGGCAGTGAATTTATTTGGAATTCCAGATGCTGTTTTGGCAGATTTTGCAGCGCTACGTAAAGATTCTCCTGTTGAAGATTACTTTTTAGCTACGCTGATATATCCTGATAAAAGAGTCAAATTAAGAGCCAAAGATATTTCTCTGGAACACGAATACGGCTACGTTTTTCATGGCCGTAACGGATCTTATTTGCAAGACCGAACAGATATCCAAGAAGACAGACTTATTGCAGGTGCAATTCCAAGTAGAGAAGATTGGGTGAACCATAAAGATCACAAAGACGGAAAATTAAGTTTTTTAGAAGATGGTGATAAAATCACAGAATTTATCAAAAGTGAAGAAGGAAATTACTTTGAATATTTTGATGCTGTTTATCAAACCATCATTAATAATGCACCTTCACCAGTATCTGGCTGGGACGGTTACAGAACCATGACGGTTATGGACGCCGTGAGAAAAAGTGCCGAAGAAGGAAAAATTATCAACATAAAATATGAAGATATTGAAAAGTAACTTTTTCATAGCCCAGATACTATATTTAGTGAGTTTTGTGTCCCACGCACAAGAACTCACTAATAGTATCTACAATGAATCGCTATTGAAGAAAATCAGAATTGCAGCGAACTCAGTTCCAGGAGAAAAAGCTGAAAGTTTACATTATATAAAGTTTGCGGAAAGTCCAAGAACGTTCAGTGCAACCATCGAAGGCGGAGATGAAACCCCATACATACAAGCACGAACGGCGTATCAGCTTGTTTTCGCAGATGGCTATATTATGATTGATGCTGGAATGGATAAAGAAGTGCATCAATTCTTTGGTCATGGAAAACAACAGCCTTATTTCTCTAAGAAAAATGACAGCATTCAACTCGCTTTAAAAGGTGCAAAAAAAATCATTATCACACATGAACATGGTGACCATGTAGCAGGTGTTTTACGATCTGAATTTTACAGTGATATAGCTCCAAAAACTATGCTCACCAGGCAAATGATAACTACGCTTTTGAACAAACCTCAAATGCCCGAACTACAAATGAAAGCTTCTCAACTTACCGATTTTACATTGGTAGATTTTGAAGACATTTTACCCGTAGCACCAGGAGTTGTTCTAATCAAAGCGCCGGGGCATACACCGGGGGAAATCATGATATACATTCAATTTAAAGACGGAAAAGAATACATAGTAACCGGTGATGTTAGCTGGAGTTACGCTGGAATTCAAGAGAAAAAACAAAAACCAAAAAGTCAGCGTGATCGTATTGGAGAAGATGCCACTATGATTCAGTTTGAACTGGATTGGCTCAACCTACTTCCAAGTAAGGAAGGGATTCAACTCATTGTGAATCACGATGACATTATTCAACCACAATTGGTAAAAAAAGGAATTTTAAAAGAAGGATTAATCATCACTAAATAGTAAAATCATGAAAAAAATAAAAATTGGAAATACCGATCTAGAAGTAGCTCCTATCAACTTGGGAGGAAATGTATTTGGTTGGACTTTAGACGAAAAAAAATCATTTGAAATCTTAGATGCATTTACAGCAAAAGGCTTCAATTTTATTGATACTGCCGATATGTATTCGTATTGGGTAGACGGAGGCGAAGGCGGACAGTCTGAAACTATTCTAGGAAAATGGATGAAAGAGCGAGGCAATCGTAAAGATATTGTTTTGGCTACCAAAGTAGGTGGAGAAACAGGAACTCACCCTGTGGACACTAGCAAAAAGCATATTTTAGAAGCGGTTGACAAATCATTACAACGTCTTCAAACAGATCATATTGATTTGTATTATACCCATTTTGATGACGAAAAAACACCTGTTGAAGAAACCTTAGAAGCTTATGATGAAATTATCAAAGCAGGTAAAGTACGCTATATTGCTGCCTCTAATATTTCTCCAGAACGTTTAGAAGCTTCCTTTGCTGCTTCAGAAAAAAATGGTCTACCAAAATACGAAGCATTGCAACCGCATTATAATTTAATGGAACGTGAAGGTTACGAAAGTAATTATGCGGCCTTAGCAAAGAAATACAATCTAACAGTGTTCCCTTACTGGTCTTTAGCAGCCGGTTTTTTAACGGGTAAGTACCGTTCCAAAGAAGATTTAAACAAAAGTGTACGTGGAGGAAGCGTAGAAAAATACTTAACAGACAAAGGTTTGGGTGTTATTGCTGCTTTGGATAAGGTAGCCGAAAAACATAATACTTCTCAAGCAACTGTTTCTTTAGCTTGGCTTTTAGCACAACCACAAATTGGAGCACCAATTGCAAGTGCTACCAGCGAAAGTCAATTACAAACATTATTCAATGCACCAGAATTACAGTTGGACGCTGAAGATTTAGCCTTATTAAACAATGCTAGTAAATAATTAATTTCAAAAACTCCGATGCCTTAATCCGTATCGGAGTTTTATTTTTAACTAAATCATATACTTTTTGAATAGAAAATCGCTCATCATAGCACTTATTGTTGGTGGTACTTTCTTTATGGAAAATTTAGACAGTACCGCAATTACAACCGCAATACCTAAAATGGCACAGGATTTTAGTGTAGATCCGGTAACCATGAGCATGGGTATTACTTCTTACGTGATTATGTTGGCGGTTTTCATTCCTATTAGCGGATGGTTTGCAGAACGGTTTGGAACCCGAAATATTTTCAGTATCGCTATTGCAGGTTTTACCATAAGCTCAGCGCTTTGTGGATTATCCTATTCCTTACCATTATTCATTGGAGCCAGAATTCTTCAGGGAATTTTTGGAGCCTTAATGGTTCCGGTTGGTCGATTAGCAGTATTAAGCAATACCGAAAAGAAAGATTTGGTAACAACCATCGCTTATTTAAGTTGGCCCGGATTGGCAGGTCCTATTTGTGGCCCTTTTCTAGGTGGATTTTTTACTACATATTTCACTTGGCATTGGATATTTTTTGTGAATGTTCCGCTAGGTATTATTGCCATTTTCCTTACTTATAAATACATTCCTAAAAGCAATCATCATTACAAACGCAAATTTGATTGGGTTGGCTTTTTACTTAGTGGAATAGGTCTACTAGCTTTAATGATTGGTGTAGAAATTACCAGCGAAACCAATGTAAATATTCCTGTGGCTTTATCGCTTATTGCTGTTGCGCTACTACTCATCGGCATTTCTGTTTGGCATTCATTCAGAATTCAACATCCTATTATTGATTATGCCGTAATGAAGGTAAGAACTTATAAAGTAATTGTTACCTCTGGTACCGTAACCAAAATAGTTATCAATACCGCACCCTATGTATTGCCATTGTTTTTTCAGATTGGATTTGGATTATCGGCCTTTAATGCTGGTTTGTTATACATGGCTAGTATGGTAGGAAATTTGGCTATGAAACCTGCCACCATATGGATTACTCGTAAATTCAACTTTAAAGCAGTACTCATTGTAAACGGATTATTACTAGCCTTGGCAGTATTTTTACAATCGTTCTTACAACCAGATACTCCCTATTGGTTAATGGCAACTTTGTTGTTTTTTTCCGGTCTAACGCGTTCAATGCAATTTAGTAGTATGAATGCACTTGCCTATGCTGACATTGATGCGGAAGAAATGAGCAATGCTAATACACTAAACAGTACTTTACGACAAGTAGCTTTGGCAGCTGGAATTTCAATTGGTGCTTTACTTTTGCATCTTTCAGCTAATTACCACGGAAATGGCTCTAATTATCAAGTGGAAGACTTTCAGTTAACGCTACAAATTATTGCCATTATTGGTGTGCTCGCTATCTACGACTTCTTCACCATCAAAAAAACAGATGCACTAAATGTGCGCAACAAAAAAGCATAACATGAAAAACACCAAACATACCGCATTAATTGTTGGAGCAAACGGAATACAAAAGCAATTTAAAAAATGAAATTAGCAACTATTAGCTGGACGTTTGGTCTGGATGATTTAGACGAATTATTTAGTAAAGTAAAAGAAATTGGTTACACAGGATTACAGTTTTGTGGTGACTTTAAAAAATACAATGCCAAGGATGTAGTAGCAAAATCAAAAGCATATGGCATAGAATTAACCAGTTATGATCCGCTTAGTTGTAAACCTGATACCGATGAAGATGCTACTCTAAAAAACTCAGTAGCTTTCTATAAAAAAGTAATTGACTATGCTATTGAGTTGGACGTTCCTATGAGCACATTACAAGGTTTATCTTTCTGGACAAAAAATCAAGCTAGCTACGAGGCTGCCATGCAACAAATTGGCGAAGCTGTAAAACAGTTAAGTGAATATGCCAAAGGAAAGGATATTCTACTTTCTTACGAAGCTTGTTGCCATTACGAAGTACCACAAGGACAAACCGCTGCAGAACTTCTAGAAATTTATGAGGCTGCAGGAAGTCCTAGCAACGTAAAACTTGTCTTAGACAGTTTTCATATGAACATTACAGAGAAAGATTTGATATCGCCTATTCACAAAATTGGTGGTGATCTATTGTATAGTTACCACGTTTCAGATTCAGGAAGAGGCGGAATTGGTACTGGACATATTGATTATTTAGCTCAATTCAATGCACTAAAAGAAGTTGGTTTTGACGATTTATTGTGTTTTGAAATCGTAATTGCTGAATGTCGACCTTATAAATTACCCATGACAGATGCTCAAATGGAAGAATTTGTAAAACAATCCAAGTACAGCTTAAACATTTGGAAAACCATGATGAACGCATAACAAACTAAGAACAAATATGAACTCAAGAAGAAAATTTTTAACCAAATCGGCTTTGGCTTCTGCAGCCATTGCCGCCACTCCTTTAAGTGGATTTGCAAACGAGAAAGTTAGTTTTGAAACCAATACTCAACCACAAGGCTTGCCAAGAGCTGATGTAAAATTCCCATCAAAATATGGACTAGGAGGCGTTGCGCTAGGCAATGGTTTTCACGAAAATAGCAATGCTCGCATTACCGAAACTTTACAAGCCGCTTGGGATAGTAGTGTACGCTATTTTGATACATCTCCCTGGTACGGATTGGGATTAAGTGAACGTAGATTAGGACATTTTTTGTTTGAACAACCAAGAGACGAGTTTGTACTTTCTACTAAAGTGGGTCGTCTTATGGAACCCAATGATTCATTTACTCCAAATCCTGAATTGTTATGGAAAGGTCGTTTGAATTTCAAACATAAGTATGATTACACGGCATCGGGAGTTCGTAAATCGGTTGAAGACAGTTTACAGCGTATGGGACTTTCGTCTATTGATATTGTTTATGTACACGATTTATCTCCAGACAATGGCGACCTAGGTAAAAACTGGACAGAACAATTAGATATTGCCAAAAAAGGTGCTTTTCCTGAACTCACTAAAATGCGCGAAGAAGGCATTATCAAAGCTTGGGGAATGGGCGTAAATACTCCAGAGCCAATTTTAAAATGTTTAGAAGTTGCCGATCCCGATTTGATGTTAGTTGCTATTCAATATTCATTGGTTGAACATGAAAATGCAATGAACAAAGTGTTTCCGGCAATGGACAAAAACAATGTAAAAGCAGTTATCGGCGGACCATTAAATGCTGGATTTTTAGCAAACAGAGATCGTTTTAATTATGGAAATGATAAGCCTAAAAATCTTTTCAAAAAGCGCGAGCACATAAATGCTATTCTTAAAAACTACGACATAGATTTAGCTACAGTTGCCTTGAATTTCTGTGCGGCGCACCCAACAGTTGCTTCGGTAATTCCGGGAGCTAGCAAGGCTTCTCAGGTAACAGCGAATGTAAAATCATTCAATACAAAAGTTCCTGCAGATCTTTGGGATGAATTGAAAGAGGAGAAATTAATTGCTCCAAATGCGCCTGTACAATAATGGCTTTAACATCAGCTTAACGTTTCAACAATTGTAGGTACAACAATTGTTGTTACTTTTATTGCTTTAATTAGACAAAATGAAACCCAAACACCTTTTCCTATATCTTTTAGGTATTGCACTATTGCTTTTTGGCAACCGTGATCTGTGGGATGAACTGCAAGAATCATGGGAAAAAGAAAAAAAGCAAAAAGCACTAGCTGAAGCAAATAAAGATGTAGAGAAGCGATTTGAAACCCAGCGTTTGCAATACGATTCTATTTCCAAAACATGGAAAAATCCAACCTATTATTTTCAAATAGTGAATTTGGGCAACCTGAACTTCAAAGCACTTAAAAAGAAAGGGCATACTACTGTTGAAATTGATGATGACGAAAATGCCTCAGACAGCTTATAAACACTACATAGCACAAACTCGATTTTTATTTCACTGCCACATCAAAGTGAAAATACCGGCTACCTATCCGGAAGCTTTGTTAAACGATTGTTTTGCCATGCTAGAAGCTATCGATCTTCAGTACAATTCGTATCAAGAAGATTCACTTTTTCATCAAATTAATACCAACGCAGGTCAATGGGTTTCCGTAGATGAAGTGACTATTTCATTACTGAAACAAACTATAAAAATTTCAGAATTAACGCATGGTAGTTACGATATTACTGCCATGCCGTTGATTCGTTTGTGGGGATTTTATAAAGAAAATATAGCTCAAATACCAACTAAAGAAGCGATACAAAATTGCTTAACTCAGGTAGATTTCTCTAAGATTCAAATTGACGGAAATCGAGTTAAGATTGAAGAACATCAGGAATTGATTACAGGTTCTTTTATCAAAGCTTATGCAGTTGATCAGGTGATTGCAATGCTAAAAGCACAAGGAGTTACCGATGCTATCATCAACGCTGGTGGAAGTACTATTTATGCATTAACGGATGCTTTTCATGAAAAATGGAACATACATATTCCACATCCTAAAAAGGAAACGAATTTGGCTAAGATTCCACTTTCTAACCGTTGCTTTTCACTTTCGGCCTGTAAACATCAGTTTATAGCAATTGAAGGCAAAAAATACAGTCATATTCTTAATACGAATACAGGTTATCCTGCTGCCAATTTACAAGTGGGATTGTTATCGGATTCGGCCTGTTTGGGCGATATGTTGTCCACTGCCCTATTCGGAATTGAAGCTAAAAACTTTCAGGAAACCATCCAACGATTACAAAAAGTATTCAATTTTGAAGCGTATTTGATAGATGAAAATCAACATCTACATCAGCATAATTTTAAAAGCTTGTTGCCATGTTAATGCATATTCCGTCTTTAAAATCAAAAACTAAGAAAACTTCCATTACTACGTTGGAAGCTTCTCCGTTTTTGTATATGCCATTACAAGCTTATAAAACCCCTCTAAAACCACTAGTAAATGTGGGCGATTTGGTGTTGAAAAACGAAAAAATAGCCAAAAGTAACGGAGTGTTTGCTGGGAGTTTACACAGTCCGGTTTCTGGAAAAATTATAGCTATTGAAACCGAAAGTGAGTTTCCGCACATCAAAATTGAAAATGATTTTTTGGATACTTGTATTGAAATAAATTCAACTTCTGTTGAACATTTAACTGAAGAAGAAATCCTTGAAACCATCAAAAATTTCGGAATTGAAGGTAGTGGCGGCGCAAAATTCCCAACGCATACCAAATACAATACACAACAAAAAAACATATCACACTTCATAATCAACGGTGCTGAATGCGAACCTTATTTAAGCGCTGATTATGCTGTAATGCAACAAGAAACCGAAGCGCTTTTAAAAGCAATTCAGTTAGTTCAAAAAGTGATCAAAGCAGAAAAAATTACTTTTGGAATTGAAAAGCAACATAAAGAATTACAATCACATTTGTTGAAAAATGCGAAAAAGCTCAACATTTCAATTCAAATCAAACTTTTACCAAATACGTATCCACAAGGAGGCGAATTACAACTGATAAAAGCGGTAACTGGAAAAGAACTTCCCAAAGGAAGTATTCCGGCGGAACATGGAATTACAGTGAGCAACGTAGGGACACTTTGGGCTATTTATGAAGCTTTTTACAATGAGCAACCCTACATTGAGCGTATCATTACTATTTCTGGAGAAAAAGCTATCAATAGAGGAAATTTTAAAGTGGCAATTGGTACTCCAGTTTCTCATATTTTAGAAGAAATTGGTCTGCCATGGAATACTGAAAACCAAACTGTGATACTTGGTGGGCCTATGATGGGAAAAGCCATTTATCAACCTGAAACACCTATCAACAAAGGAAGCGGAGGTGTTTTAATACTTCCCAACCCAACAAACAAACGCTATAATTGTATTCAATGTGGGTATTGTACCGATGTTTGTCCCCAACATTTAATGCCCATGGAATTTGCGCGTTACAACACTGAAAAGAACATTCAAAAACTATACGAATTCAACCTCAACGATTGCATAGAATGTGGAGCTTGTGCATACATTTGCCCAAGTGATGTGCCACTCATGAAAAGTATTGTAGAAGGTAAAAATCTGTTACACAACGCATGAGTTTGAATCCATACATAAAACCAAAATTTGAAACCACAACTACCGTTATGGTAGATGTAATCATTGCATTGCTCCCGCTCAGCATACTTTCCTATATCGCATATGGAATGCAAGCCATACAATTACAGCTTTTAGCTATTGGAGTTGCTTTGGTCACAGAGTTAATTTCGGCTGTATTAGTTACCAAAAATTATCGAAGCATTTTGGATGGATCGGCAGTAGTTACTGCATTGCTAATGTGCTTTACGATTTCTCCAATTACGCCATGGTATATTGTGGCATTTGGAGCAGCTTCGGCAATTCTATTCGGAAAAATTGTCTGGGGAGGTTTGGGTAAAAACCGATTTAATCCTGCTTTGGTGGGACGTGAATTTATGGCTACTTTTTTTCCTGTAATTATGACTTCTGCAGGAATTTGGGCTACTACATCGTATATTCAAACTCCGGCAACCCATCTTTTTCCGGGTTTGACTAGTGACTATTTGAATAGTTACTTGAGTGGTTTGGTGTATAAAACCAGCGGTGCTATGGGCGAATATTCTATCGTTGCTATTGCTATTGGCGGATTGTATTTATTGATACGAAATAGAATTTCATGGCATATTCCGTTTGCATTGCTCGCTGTGTTTTTTGCCTGTTTTTGGTTTGTTCCAGATGGAGATGATCTTAAATTTTCTTTAGCTGGCGTACTTTTAGGTACTATTTTTATGGCTACAGATATGCCATCGAGCCCTACAAATACCAATGGTAAACTCTATTATGGTGGCATGATTGGTTTAGTCACTTTTCTGTTGCTTTTGGGAAAAGTGAGTTATGAATATATGTCCTTTTCAATTTTAATATTGAACGGATTCAGTAGATTTATATCACTAGTTTTCAAACCAAAAGTTTGGGGACAACCTCTAGATTGGCAATCACGTATAGAACAAATTTTTCTATTAACATTAGCCATCCTAGGTGTAACGTTGGCCGTTATTTCACTCGATTATTACCATATGATTCCGTACTTGGTGTACGTGTACATTGTTTACATCATATTCAAATTTAATTTTTCATTTTTAAAAAATATATCCAATCCTATATAATAGCAAATCCATGAAAAAAATATTCCTACTCATTACCACTGTTTTTATTTTTTCCTGTGAAGAAAAACCGGCAGAAAAGATAACCTATTCTGGAAATCACCGAGAAGCCATTATCAACAACATTCTTACACGAAGATCTATCCGAAAATATACAGACCAACAAGTGAGTAAATCACAATTAGATATTGTGATGAAAAGTGCTTTATTTGCGCCTAGCGCGTTGAACAAACAACCGTGGGAAGTACGCGTGATTCAGAATCAAGAATTGTTAACCGAAATCAACAATCGCTTTTTGAATTATGCAGAAGGAAAAGAATTTCAAGGAAGTGCAGCCCATTACCGCGAACCCGGATTTAGCATTTTTCACGGTGCGCCAACCCTTATTGTTATTGCCAGAGACAAAAGCAGTAACATTAGTTATTTAGATTGTGGTATCATTCTTCAGAATATTCTATTAAGTGCTCATGCGATTGATTTAGGAACTTGTCCGTTAGGAACTTTAGTACCTATTTTAAATCTGGAAGAAAACAAAGATATTATAGAACTGTTGAACATCCCGGAAGGATATGAAGTAGCTATTAATGTTGCCTTAGGTTACCCAGATGAACAACCTGTAGCGCCAAAACGCTATGCCGAAAAGATTAAAATTATAGAATAATTTACGGCATATAAAAACCCAATACTTCGAAATACATCGAACGTATTGGGTCGGCTTAAAACTTGATTGAAGTTATTTTACAAAGCTTCGAATAGCAGTTGTAAATCAGTCGTTATAACAATTTCTACATCTTCCACTGGAGCTTCTAATACTTTAAAATCTTTCTTTTTTAGTTTCGCTTTTTCACCATTCATTTTTGCCAACAAAGGTTTACAAACATTTTGTACACGCTCAGCAATAGGCATTATTTTCTGTAATGTTGGATTGGGTTGTAATGTTTTTAAATCATCATAAAGTGTTGCCCATTTTTGCAAATAGATTTTTACCGCTTTTCTATTTTCTTCATTATGTTTTTGGATAAAAGCAGCTACTGCATGCTTAAAGGCTACGGCATCACTCGCATCAACAACACAAGCATCTGCAAATAACGTATAGGGATTGTAGGTTTTATATTCTGTACCACCCATGTTACGTGTATAACCTTTCAAAGGTTCGCAAATGGCAGTCATATTTTGTAATGGCATTATATTTCTACCGTTAGCCATGTTACGTAAAATAACATCTCTATAGCTTAAATGTGTAATACCTAATAGTTCTAAATCTAGATTGAACTGAACCAATCTTTTTCTTAGATTATCATAATCGTTCACATCCTGTGAAGACCATAAACGCTCTGCAATGGCTGCTGTTCTTGGCCAAATTCTAGAATCTACTGTCAAAGGAGTAGCCAACTCTGCCCACATGGTAGCTTCGCCTCCTAAAATATTTTTAGCTTGCTGCGGTGTTAAAGGGTTGTCTTTTTCTAAAGGATCATTCAAATAATGTCCTTTCATCGAGTTGTTCAAATCGATATAGTAACCATTAGACAAAATAGTTTGTGAACCTTGTTGTGCCGATTGAATCATGGCTTCTTTTCCTCTCCAGGATTGGATTACTACATCTTTTGGTAATTCCGGTTGAAAAATCTCATCCCACCCCATCATGATCTTTCCGTATTTTTTGAGGATTTTTTGAAGTTTGATATTGAAATAACTTTGCAATTGATGCTTGTCTTTCAAATCATGTTCCTTCATGAATTTCTGGATATCTTCATTGGCAGCCCATTGTTTTCCTTCGTTTTCATCTCCCCCAATGTGGAAATAAGGATCTGGGAATAAAGGAGCCATTTCAGCTATTACTTTTTCTAAAACCTCGTATGTTTCATCAATGGTAGGATCTAAAGTAGGATCAAAAACACCAGCATAGCGTTCTATAGTGTAAACCGTATCCTTTTTACTAGAAATTTGAGGATACGCTACAGACATAGCCGTTGCGTGCCCTGGAACATCAATTTCTGGAATTACTCTAATTCCGCGTTCTACAGCATAAGCAACTACATCTTTTATTTGTTCTTGTGTAAACCAAAAACCATCGCTTCCTTTTTCCGTCAATTCCGGTAATGATTTTATTTCAACTCTCCATCCTTGGTCATCTGCTAAATGCCAATGAAATACGTTCATTTTAGCGGCAGCCAAAGCATCTATATTTCGTTTTACTACGTCAACAGGCATGAAATGGCGCGAAACGTCCATCATCAAACCTCTCCATGGAAAACGCGGTTCATCTTCAATTTTCACGGTTTGGAAAAAATATTCAGTCTCTGAAAAAGAAACCAGTTGTAATAAGGTTTCCAAACCTCTTAGCGCTCCAATATCCGTAGTACTTTTGAGTATGATTTTTCCTTCTGAAACATCTAAAGAATAAGACTCGTCTTCTCCCAATTTTACAACTCCCGGACGTTCTATGGAAATTTGCAAAATTGCATTTGGATACTCGTTCTTCTTTGTTGCAAAGCCCTGATCTATAAAAACTCCAGTTTTATCTGCCAATCTTCTTAAAAACCTAGATGCTCCACCATAAATTCTACTATGATAATCACCTTGAATATTTACTTTGAAATCTTCGTTCAAAATACAGGAACCCGTAACAGTTTTTACTTTTGCCGGCCACGGAATGATGTTGTAAACTTCATTTGCTTCTTGCGCATTTCCTATAAAAATTGCTGTTGTCACAAAAACTAAGGTGAGTATTTTTTTTAGCATCTTTTGGATAGTTTGAAAAAAAGTTAGTTTAAAATTAACTGGCTATGAACCATTTACTCAAAGAATATTGATGATTTCGTCATATTAATTTTGAACTAATATAACTACAGAATTTTTTTTTCTACTAAATTTTATCTGAATAACAACATTTTTCACATCAGTAACATCTACTACCCGACAAATGAAAAAACAGGATTTTTACTCAAAATTTTTTGTTGTTTTTTTAATAATTCCTCCTTAACATTGCTATGAAATCAACCTAGAAATTTTAATTCTCCGCGTCTGTTTTTCGGAATTTCTATCGAATTAAAATTTTATTTTTCAACCAAATAACTCTTAAAATACCATTATGAACCTCTCAACCTTAGACTACATTGTAATTTTTTCCTTTTTTGCATTAACACTGCTTGTAGGGTTTGCCGTTTCAAAACAATCCGGTAAAAATTCTTCGGAATATTTCCTATCTGGCCGAAGTATGCCATGGTGGCTTTTAGGTATTTCTATGGTAGCAACCACTTTTGCGGTAGACACTCCGTTACTAGTAACCGACTTTGTTAGAAACGTTGGAGTTTCCGGAAACTGGGGTTGGTGGGTTTTTCTTTTAACAGGAATGCTCACGGTGTTTGTTTATGCAAAATTATGGAGAAGATCTGATGTAGCTACTGATATTGAGTTTTATGAATTACGCTACTCCGGAAAAGCAGCTAAGTTCTTAAGAGCTTTTAGAGCGCTTTATTTAGGATTGATCTTTAACATTCTTGTGATGTCTGTTGTAACCTTGGCAGCCATCAAAATTGGAGAAGTAATGCTGGGCGTTCCAAAGTATGTAACCGTAGGTGTTGCTGGTTTGGTTACCTTGGTTTTTAGTTCTGTAGGAGGTTTTAAAGGGGTAATTTACACTGATTTTATTCTGTTTGTAATTTCCATGATTGGCGCAGTTTGGGCTGCCGTTTATATCGTAAATCTGGATCAAGTTGGTGGATTAACAGAATTGGTGACCAATCCGGCTGTTATAGAGAAGATGAGTATTTTACCAGATTTCAGCAATACGGAATTAATGATGACATTACTTGTAATTCCGCTGGCTGTTCAATGGTGGAGTGCTTGGTATCCTGGAGCAGAACCTGGTGGTGGAGGTTACGTAGCACAACGTATGTTGGCTGCTAAAAACGAAAGTCACGCAATTGGTGCTACTTTCCTTTTCAATATTTTACACTACGCTATGCGTCCTTGGCCATGGATTTTGGTTGCCTTGGCGTCTATTGTAGTTTTTCCAGACTTGCAAAGTTTACACACAGCTTTCCCCGCTATTTCACAAGATAAATTAGCACATGATTTAGCTTATCCTGCAATGTTAACATTTTTACCTTCCGGATTATTAGGCTTGGTTATGGCTTCTATGATTGCAGCCTATATGTCAACGGTTTCTACTCACTTAAACTGGGGATCATCGTACATCGTAAATGATTTCTATATTCAACATATCAATAAAGATGCAACGGAAAAAGAAAAAGTAAATGTAGGTAGATTAAGTGCCGTTGTTATGATGGTTTTTAGTTCCATCCTAGCTTTCTTTTTTACCAATGCTCAACAAGTTTTTAATGTGATAATCATGTTTGGTGCAGGAACCGGACTTATATTCATATTACGTTGGTTCTGGTGGAGAATTAATGCATGGAGTGAAATTGCTGCTATGTTTGTTTCTGGCTTTGTTTCTATCTTTTTCACCTTTGTTTACTTTCCGGATAGTATTCCTAGTTATTGGCAATTTCCTATTGTTGTTGCCATTACAACTTTAACTTGGATTGCCGTAACATTTTTAACGAAACCAGAAAAGAAAGAAACTTTATATAGCTTTTACAACCAAGTACAACCTGGTGGAAGTGGTTGGAAAAAAGTATTGGAAGATGCGGATAAAGATGGTGTTGAAATTGTTGGACGAAATAAAAAATCTAGTATTCCAAACGGAATATTAGCCATGATATTAGGCTGTTTATTGATTTACAGCTTGTTATTTAGTGTAGGAAATCTGGTGTATATGAATTTCACCACCGGACTTATCCTCCTAGGAGCATCAATAATCTTTGCGGTATTATTGATTCAGTTATGGAAACGAATTAAGAACGACGTTCTTTAATTCAGGTTTACTGTTATATGTTTGTTTTTTTATGAAGATTAGTTGAATTTCAACTAATCTTCATTGTTTTCAGAGGTTTCGTTTAATATTTTACTCTTCACATCGTTGATGTAACTTCTTCCTATGGTATAGCGAATTCCGGAAATCTCTACACTATTTCCTTCCACCGTTTCTACCTTATCCATATTTATGGTATAGGATCTGTGAATTCTTATGAATTTTTCAGAAGGTAATTCATCTGTAAAACTTCCTAGGGTTTGGTGTACTATATATTTATTGGCAGATGTAATGATTTTGATGTAATCTTTCAAGCTTTCAACTACCAAAATGTCATCTAAATATACTTTTACCATTTTCTTCTTATCTATCTTCACGAATAGAAATGGATTTTCGGAAGACGATGTGTTTCCACTTGAGACTGATGACGATACCGAACGTAAAGCTTTATTTACCGTCATTACAAACCTGTTAAACGGAACAGGTTTTACCAGATAATCTAGTACTTCAAGTTCATAACTTTCTACTGCATATTCTTCATGAGCCGTGGTTATGGCTACCATTGGCGGCTTGTCTAAGCTACGTAGAAAACTCAATCCGTCTAGTAAAGGCATATTTATATCTAGGAAAATAAGATCAACCTCATTACCTCTTAAAAAATTTAATGCTTCAATGGCATTATGAAATACCTGAACCAACTCTATACTATTTAGCTGCTCTATGTAACTTTTTAAAATATTGGCAGCGAGGGGTTCGTCGTCAATAATAATACTTTTTAGTGTACTCATGATACTTTTATTTTTAACTCTACAACATAGAGGTCGTTCTTTTTATAAATTTTTAAATCGTAATGCTGTTTTTCATATCCTAGTGCCAAACGTTTCTTTACATTTCGGATACCTATTCCCCCTTTATGCTTTACGATATGTGTATTTATAGGTTCTTTTGGTAATGTGTTGGTCACTTTAAAATAGAGAAAGTCATCAACCACGTTAAAGTCGATATTTATTTGAACATTTCCAACATTTTTATTAGCTCCATGCTTAAAACAATTTTCAATAAACGTTAAAAGCAGCATGGGCGAAATTTCTTTGTCTTGAATATCTCCTGAGATATTCATGTTAATATCCAAAGAATCTCCATATCGAATTCGTTCCAAATCTAAATAATTCTGAAGCGCCATGATTTCGTTGGTAAGTGTTTGTTTTGGTTGCTTTGTTTCGTACAACATATAGCGCATCAATTCAGATAATTTTAAAATAATCTGTGGAGCTTTGTCTGATTTTTCAATGGATAACGAATAGATATTATTCAATGTATTGAAGAAAAAATGCGGGGAAATTTGCGTTCGTAAAAAGCGAAGTTCCGTTTCCAATTGAGTCTGCTCCAAATTAGTCAATCGCTTACGCTCTCTTAACCAGTCAATTGTAATTTTTATAGAAGTCACAAAAGAAATCACATACACTTCTCCCAGCATGGTAGTCATAGCGTAGTTAAAAGTAAGAATAGTGGTTCCAGGACCTTCAGGCCAAACATTATGACTCACAAAAAAGTAGGTCATATAATATTTTGCGACCACTACAAAAAGTAAGGCTATCAAAACCCCGAAACAAAAAAGAAATATCTTTCTGGTATAAATAAATTTCGGAATCAAATAATAGATAATGAAATAACAAACTACAATGTGTAGTGGAAATTCAACAAAATTTCCCTTTAATGAAAATACTAAATCATTATAGTAACTTGCCCAACGTAATGTATTGAACATAAAATAACACAACCAAAACAGTACATGGTGTTTTACAGTGATTTGATAGGTTGGCTTTTCGTTTGTTTGAAATAATTCACGGATTCTTTTAGACTTTTCTTCAGGCATGTTTGGGGATAGTTGGGTTGTTGTTGTTTAGCTGTTCAGTAACGTTATTGGTCTAATATTGTTTTGATGATTCTCAAATTTATAAATATTTATAACATCACTATAACTTTAATTTAAGTTAATATTTGATTAATATGTAAATGATATGAAAAAAATATTCCTAACCACTACCCTTGCAGCCATTGCTAGCTTACAATCTTGTAAACACGAAACTCCTGAAACAAAAGATACTACTCCCGTTGCAGATGTAACAACATTTGTAGATCCACTAATTGGAACCGGCGGTCACGGACACACTTACCCTGGTGCAACTGTTCCTTTTGGAATGATTCAACTAAGTCCTGATAATGGTACTAACGGCTGGGATTGGTGTTCCGGTTACAATGTACACGATTCTATTGTGGTTGGTTTTAGTCATTTACACTTAAGTGGAACCGGCATTGGCGATTTGGCAGACATCCTTTTCATGCCTACCAATAAGAAAGTAGATCTTACTACAAAAATAAAAACAAGGGACGACTATCCATACAAGTCAAAATATACCCACGCTGAAGAAACTGCTACTCCGGGTTTTTACAGTTTGTATTTAGAAGATCCAAAGATCGAAGTAAAGCTTACCACATCCGATCGTGTGGGTTATCATCAATATACTTTTGCAGAAGGTAGCGAACAAAATGTAGTGGTAGATCTTGGTTTTGCTATCAACTGGGATGCTCCAGTTTCTACTAAAATTCAGATGGAAGATGCACACACCATTTCAGGATATCGTTTCTCAAAAGGTTGGGCTCCAAATCAAAAAGTATTTTTTGTAGCCAAGTTTTCAAAACCTATTACTTCTTATGATCTGTATAGCAATTTTGAACTCTTAAATGACACAAAAAGTACCGAGGGAGAAAAAACCTCAGCTGAGTTCTTTTTTGATGCACAAGATTCTCAAACATTAGAAGTCAAAGTAGCTGTTTCTTCAGTAAGTATAGAAAACGCTAAGAAAAATCTAGCTTCAGATGCAGATGGATTTAATTTTGATACGGTAAAAGATACGGCTCAAAAAACGTGGCAGGAAGCACTTTCAAGCATTCAAGTAGAAACTCCGGTAGATTCATTGAAAACTATTTTCTATACAGCTTTGTATCACACACAAGAAGCTCCCGTTACTTTTAGTGATGTCAATGGAGAATTTCGTTTGCAAAATGATAGCATTGCCAAAGGAGATTACACAGCTTATTCTTCTCTATCTCTTTGGGATACGTTCCGTGCGGAGAACCCACTTCTAACTATTTTAGAGCCGGAAAAAGTTTCGGACATTATCAATTCTTTACTAGCCTATTATGACGAAAATGGCACCTTACCTGTTTGGACGCTATACGGAAATGAAACGTATACCATGACAGGAAATCATGCTATTCCAGTAATTGCCGATGCTTTACTAAAAGGAATTGAAGGGTTTGATAAAGAACGTGCGTATGAAGCTATGACAACAACCATGAACTTAAATGAAACGAGTAGAGGTGTCAAATATTTCAACGAATATGGATATGTTCCTTACGATCTTTTAGATGAAAACGTAACCATTACCCTAGAGTTTTCATATGACGAATGGTGTATTGCTCAAGTAGCTAAAGCTCTAGGGAAAGATGCGGATTATAAAAAGTATTCTGAACTTTCTAAAGGATACGCTAAGATTTTTGATAAAGAAACCGGATTTATGAGAGGACTTTCCAAAGACGGAAAAACATTTCATGCTCCATTCGACCCAAAATTATCCATCCACAGAAAAGGAACTGATTATACCGAAGGAAATGCTTGGCAACATAGTTGGTTTGTACCTCATGACGTAGAAGGTCTTATTGCACTTCATGGTGGAAATGATGCTTTCAACACAAAATTAGAAGCTCTTTTTAATGAATCTTCAGAAATTAATGGAGAACATTCTTCGCCAGATATTTCAGGTTTAATTGGCCAATATGCTCATGGTAACGAACCTAGCCACCACATTGCATATATGTTTAACAAATCTGGTGAACCATGGAGAACACAATATTACGTACACAGAATTCTTTCTGAGCAATACGATACAACGTCGGCTGGTTTAAGTGGTAATGAAGACTGCGGACAAATGTCGGCATGGTATGTATTAAGCTCTATTGGTATTTACCCAATGAATCCTGCTTCTGGCGAGTATGAAATTGGAAGTCCGGTTTTTGAAAAATCAACCATTAATTTACCGAATGGAAAAGAATTTACTATTGAAGCCAAAAATGTTTCAAGTGATAATTTCTACATCCAATCGGCTACCTTGAACGGAAAGCCGTTAAATAAAACATCAATTTCTCATAAAACACTTACCGCTGGTGGTACTCTTGTATTAGAAATGGGTAACCAACCAAATAAAGAATGGGCTACGGCTAAATAAAAAATAAAGATAATCACCTAAGCAACCTAACTAATTCATGACCTTAGCCACTATAGACATTGCCATTATCATAGGTTACATCCTAGTCATTGTGCTTTTGGGATATCTTGTTTCAACCCGTAAAAATAAGGATATGGATTCTTATTTTCTTGGCGGAAAAACAATCCCTTGGTATATTCTTGGTGTTTCTAATGCCTCTGGAATGTTTGATATTACGGGTACCATGTGGATGGTTGCCATTGGTTTTATCTACGGATTAAAAAGTGTATGGATACCTTGGCTTTGGCCGGTATGGAATCAGATATTTTTAATGATCTTCTTAGCTGTCTGGCTAAGAAGATCTAATGTACTCACCGGTGCAGAATGGCTTAAAACACGATTTGGCGAAGGAAAAGGAGCCATTTTATCTCATTTAGTTGTGGTTATTTTTGCTATTGTAAGTGTGATTGGTTTCATCGCTTATGGCTTTGTAGGGATTGGCAAATTTGCAACTTCTTTCTTCCCCTGGGATCTTTCTTTTGCTATCGGATCTTCTGTAATTCCCTCTACGCACACGTATGCGATGGTAATTATGATACTTACTGCCATCTATGTTGTAAAAGGTGGAATGTATAGTGTGGTCATGACCGAAGTAATTCAGTTTATTGTAATGACCATTGCTTGTATTTTGGTAGGTTTTGTAGCATTGAACGCAGTAACTCCAGAACAAATAAGCCAATTTACACCCAGTGGTTGGGACGAATTATTTTTCGGTTGGAAGTTGGATTTAGACTGGAGTAATTACATTGTTGCAGTAAATGATAAAATATCAGCAGACGGTTACGAATACATGTCCATATTAATGATGCTAATGCTTTTCAAAGGAGTTCTAGTAAGTATTGCAGGCCCGCTGCCGAGTTATGACATGCAACGTATTTTGGCGGCAAAAACTCCGAAAGAAGCTGCTAAAATGAGTGGAATTGTTTCGTTGGTTTTATTCATTCCGCGCTATTTTATGATTTTCGGATTGGTCGTTTTGTCATTAGTCTATCTTTCAGATGATCTTAATAATACCAACGGGACCATCGATTTTGAAATGATCTTACCTTACACCGTCAATAATTTCATCCCGATTGGTTTAAAAGGTTTATTATTAGCAGGACTAATTTCAGCATTCATGTCTACATATGCTGCGAATGTAAATGCAGGCCCCGCATACATTGTAAATGATATTTATAAAAGATTCATTAATAAAAATGCTTCTCAGAAAAAATTAATGACTATGAGTTACCTTTCATCACTTTTTGTAGTGATTTTGGGTATCACTTTAGGCTTGTTTATTGGTTCTATAGATACCATTTTAAAGTGGATTACCGCCGCACTTTTTGGTGGTTATACCGCTGCGAATCTCCTTAAATGGATTTGGTGGCGTTTTAATGGTTATGGTTATTTCTACGGAATGATTACCGGTTTGGTAGTTTCTATGGGAATTCCGGTTTTCTTTCCAAATGCTTCGGCTATCAATACATTCCCAATTCTTTTTGTGCTTTCATTAGCAGCATCTGTCATTGCAAGTTTGGTGACTCCTGCTTGTAAAAAAGAAGTACTTATGGACTTCTATGAAAAAGTTCGTCCTTGGGGATTTTGGAAACCTGTTTATCAATGGCACAAAGAAATAAATCCAGATTTTAAATCAAATACTGACTTTTTAAGAGATATGTTGAACTGCGGCGTGGGTGCTATTTGGCAACTTTCGTTCATTCTCATTCCTATTTATTTGCTTATTGGTCAATACACTAATCTTGCTATTAGTATTATTGTCATGGTAGCAACCTCAGCAATTCTTAAATTTAACTGGCTAGACAAATTAAAAAATGAACCACAATAATATGCAACCCATTCCTTGGCAAGATAAACCGCAAAACTGTAACGACGTTATGTGGAGAAATGCTGCAAATCCAATTATAGACCGTTACGCAATTCCAACTTCCAACAGTATTTTCAATAGTGCTGTAGTTCCTTTTGAAGATGGTTTTGCAGGTGTTTTTAGGTGTGATAACAAAGCTGTGCAAATGAACATTTTTGCAGGGTTTAGTAAAGATGGCGTTCATTGGGATATTAACCATGAACCTATTTCATTTCTTGCCGGAAATACAGAAATGATAGATTCTGATTACAAATATGATCCGCGAGTAACTTTTATTGAAGACAGGTATTGGATTACTTGGTGTAACGGTTACCACGGACCAACTATTGGAATTGGATATACGTTTGATTTTAAAGAGTTTTTTCAGTGTGAAAATGCATTTCTTCCGTTTAACCGAAACGGGGTTTTATTCCCGGAAAAAATCAACGGAAAATATGCCATGTTAAGTCGTCCAAGCGATAATGGCCACACTCCTTTTGGAGACATTTATATTAGCTACAGTCCAGATATGAAATACTGGGGCGAACACAGATGTGTTATGAAAGTTGCTCCGTTTACCGATAGTGCTTGGCAATGTACCAAAATTGGTGCAGGCCCAATACCTATTGCTATTGACGAAGGTTGGCTGATGTTTTATCATGGCGTTATCAATACTTGTAATGGTTTTAGATATGCTATGGGAGCTGCCATTTTAGATAAAGAAAATCCAGATAAAGTTTTGTACCGTTCCCAACCTTATCTTTTGGGTCCGGCTGCGCCATATGAATTGGCTGGTGATGTTCCCAATGTAGTTTTCCCTTGTGCGGCGCTTCATGATGCCAAAGAAGATAAAGTTACCGTATATTATGGTGCGGCAGATACCGTGGTGGCCATGGCTCACGGAAAGCTAAGCGAAGTGATTGATTTTATAAAAACGAACAGCCTGTAATTCATGATATTTTCATTCAAAAATCTATTCAAAATTTCCATTCTATTCTGTGCTTCAATAGTTGCTGCACAAATTACGCCTGCACCAAAAAGCTACGTAGCGTACAAAACTTCTGCACCTATTTCCATTGATGGAAAAGCAAATGAGACAGATTGGAAAAATGCTTCTTTCACAGCTAATTTTACAGATATTGAAGGCGATAAAACTCCTAAATATCAAACCAACGTAAAAATATTATGGGATGATGAAAACCTGTATTTCTATGCTGAATTGAAAGAACCTCATGTTTGGGGAACCTTAAAACAACGAGATACGGTTATATTCCACAACAATGATTTTGAGATTTTCATAGATCCTGATGGTGATTCTCATAATTACATGGAGTTTGAAATAAACGCTTTAAACACTATTTGGGATTTGTTTTTGGTTAAACCCTACCGTGATGCTGCACCCGTTTTAGATGGTTGGGATATTCACGGAATTAAAACTGAGGTTTCCATTAACGGGACACTAAATAACCCAAAAGATACGGACGAAGGTTGGAGTGTAGAAATTGCAATGCCTTGGAAATCTATCTACGAAGCGGGAAATAAAAAAGTACCAGCAAACGATTTTTGGCGCATCAATTTTTCTCGTGTAAACTGGGATCATGTAATTATAAACGGAAAATACCAACGTAAAAAAGACAAAAACGGAAAACGCCTTCCAGAGTATAACTGGGTTTGGTCTCCGCAATATGTAATTGCTATGCACGAACCAGAAAAATGGGGTTATGTGTATTTTTCAGATCATAAAACTTCTGAACCTTTTCAGTTTGAAATTCCAAAAGATGAACAACTAAAATGGTTATTATTTGATTTGTACCGAGCGCAGAAAAGTTATCAGAATAAGAACAAAAAATGGGCTGCAAACATCTCAGAAATTGGTCAAAAATCGTATCAAATAGATGGAAAAATGGTAACTCCTGTTTTAGAAAATTACAACAGCGGTTGGACAATTTCAGTTAAAAGTCCGTTCACCAATGCAACCTACCAAATTAAAGAAGATAGTAAACTTACTACTATAAAATAAACCAACACCCCATGAAGAAAACCAAATATATTTATCTATTGTTGATTTTAATTCTTGCAAGTTGCCAAACGCAGGAAACAAAAAAAGAAACCTTAGAAGAAGCTCCTCAAAAAGAAAATAATGAGTTCAAATTTTGGGCTTGGACACATGCCAATAATGAACGAACCGACGAATCTTACATAGAAGAATACAAAAAATACAAGGATAATGGTATCGATGCCATTTTCATCAACACCAATGCGGACCCAAAACTCCTTTCTCGCTTGGCTCCTATTGCCAAAAAAGAAGGCCTAGAAGTTCACGCATGGATGTTCACCATGAATCGCCCCGGTGATACGGTTGCGCTTAAACATCCTGATTGGTACATGGTAAGCAGAAGCGGAAAATCTTGTTTTGATGCCAGACCGTATGTAGACTATTATCAGTGGCTTTCTCCTAGCCATCCAGATGCGCGCCAACACATTTGGAGTTTGGTAGAAGGCTTGGCAGAAGTAGAGGATGTTGCAAGTGTACATTTAGATTATATTCGCTATCCTGACGTTTACCTTCCTGTAGCATTGTTACCAAAATATGGCATTACACAAGATGAAGAATTGCCTGATTATGATTTCGATTATTCGGATGCTAGTGTGAATGCTTTCAAAGAAAAATTTGGAAGAGATCCTCGTGAAATGGAAAACCCTGCAATTGATATTGAATGGAAACAATTCCGTTTAAATGAAATACGAAATGTTGTAAATCATGCTTACAAAATTGCACATGAACACGGTAAGATTTTAACAGCAGCAGTGTTCCCTTATCCTGAAATGGCAGATCATATGGTGCGTCAGCGTTGGGACAAATGGAAAATAGATGTTGTAACCCCAATGATTTACAATAGCTTTTATAATGAAGGTGTTGACTGGGTTGGTTTTGCTACTGCCCAAGGCGTATCCGACCTTCAAGGAACTGGAACAGAATTACATACTGGAATTTATGTACCAGAACTTTCTCCTGAAGAATTAGAAAAAGCGATTCAAACCTCCAAAGACAATGGAGCAAAAGGAGTATCGTTCTTTGACGGCAACGCTCTGAACCCTGAAAAATTAACAATAGTTAAAAAAATGAAAGCAGCATTAAATTAATTCAAAATAAAAAAGCTTTCCTTATTTTTAGAACATACAATAAACAAACAAATTACCATGAAACGTAGAGATTTTATAAAGTCGAACTCATTAATGCTAGCAG
This sequence comes from Pustulibacterium marinum, assembly GCF_900116665.1. GTDB lineage: Bacteria > Bacteroidota > Bacteroidia > Flavobacteriales > Flavobacteriaceae > Pustulibacterium > Pustulibacterium marinum. The sequence continues at coordinate 167,505 of NZ_FPBK01000003.1, forward strand.
GTGTTACTGTGGCACCTCATATTCTTAATGCTTCTATTTTAGGAGATAATTTCACTTCAAAAAGGCCACCTTTAAAAGAGCGTAATTTTACAAGTAAAGCAGTAGAAAGAACCATTAAAGAGGTGAAAAAAACGATTAAAAATCCTGAATTATCATGGTTATTCGAAAACTGTTTTCCAAATACATTAGACACTACTGTTGAGTACAAAGAGATCAATGGAAAACCAGATACTTTTGTCATTACAGGAGATATCCACGCCATGTGGTTACGTGACAGTAGTGCACAGGTTTGGCCTTATCTTTCATTGACAGATGAAGATGATGAATTAAAAGATCTTATTGCGGGTGTAATTAACAGACAAACTGAGTGTATTCTTATAGATCCGTATGCCAATGCTTTTAACGACGGCCCAACAGGAAGCGAATGGGAAAGTGACAACACAGACATGAAACCCGAATTGCATGAACGCAAATGGGAAATAGATTCGCTTTGTTACCCAATTCGTTTGGCATATCATTACTGGAAAACAACAGGAGATACATCCGTTTTTGATAGTAAGTGGCAAGAAGCCATGAAACTTGTTGTAAAAACATTTAAAGAGCAACAACGTAAAGAAGATAAAGGTCCGTATTCTTTCATGCGAAAAACAGAACATGATACCGATACTATGCCAGGTAGAGGTTACGGAAACCCAATAAAACCGGTAGGCTTAATTGCTTCTGGGTTTAGACCTTCAGACGATGCTTGTACCTTCTTATTCTTAATTCCATCTAACTTTTTTGCAGTTACATCATTAAACCAATTAGATGAAATTTTTACGGAAGTTGTAAAAGACCACACATTTGCTAAAGCATGTAAAGCATTAGCCGATGAAGTAAATGATGCATTGAAAGAATATGCAATTGTTTCGCATGGTAAATACGGAAATATTTTCCCTTTTGAAACTGATGGTTACGGAAACAATCTATTCATGGATGACGCTAATGTACCAAGTTTACTGGCTTTACCGTATTTGGGTGCTATGCCAGCCGACGATCCTATCTACAAAAACACTAGAGATTTTGTTTGGAGTTTAGATAATCCGTGGTTTTTTAAAGGAACCGCAGCCGAAGGTATTGGTGGTCCGCACAAAGGAGTAGACCTTATTTGGCCAATGAGTATTACCATGAAAGCTTTAACCAGTACGGACGATGCTGAAGTTAAAGATTGTATTGAAACCTTAATCGCTACACATGGCGGAACAGGATTTATGCATGAAGTATTTCATAAAGACGATCCGAAAATTTTTGAAAGACCATGGTTTGCTTGGGCAAATACATTATTCGGAGAATTGATTTTAAAAACGTATCAAGAAAGACCTCACATACTTAAAGAAATATAAATTCCATCTTAGAAACGATATCATGATCAACAGAAGAAAATTTATAGGAAAAGCAGCTTTAGGAACCATTGCCGTTGGAAGCACCTCCCTTCTAGCCTGTGAAACCTCAGCACAACCAACCGAAAAAACAACTAAAAGTACCAATAAAAAAGTAACAAAACCATCCATTATTTCTACTTGGAATCATGGATTAGCAGCCAACGAAGAAGCTTTAAAAATACTTGAAAAAGGTGGATACAGTTTAGACGCTGTGGAACAAGGAGTCCGTATTACAGAAGCAGACCCAAAAGTATCAAGCGTGGGTTACGGTGGCTGGCCAGATAGAGAAGGAAACGTTACCTTGGATGCTTGTATTATGGATCATAACAGCAGAGCTGGTTCGGTAGCATTTCTTCAAAATATTATGCACCCAATTTCTGTGGCACGTAAAGTGATGGAAGAAACACCGCACGTAATGTTGGTAGGTGCTGGAGCAAAACAATTCGCTTTGGAAAAAGGTTTTAAAGAACAAGATCTTCTTACTGACGATGCGAAAAAAGCCTATAAAGAATGGCTTGAAAAATCAGAATACAAACCTGTCATCAACATAGAAAATCACGACACCATAAGCATGATTGCCATGGATGAAGAAGGCCGACTTTCTGCTGCGTGTACCACAAGTGGGGCTGCCTGGAAAATACATGGCCGTGTAGGTGATTCCCCAATTATTGGTAGCGGATTATTTCTGGATAGTGATGTTGGCGCTGCCGCTGCAACGGGATTGGGAGAAGCTATTATTAGAACTTCCGGAAGCGCTATGGTGGTTGAGTTAATGCGTCAAGGAAGATCTCCACAAGAAGCTTGTAAAGAAATTGTAGAACGCATCTACGAAAAACACAGAAACCAACCAGAATTTGATTATTTACAAGTTGGTTTTATTGCCATGAATAAGTATGGTGAAACGGGTGGCTATTGTTTAAGAAAAGGATTTAACTACGCTACTTTTGATAAAGAAAACGGAAATAAACTCACGGATGCTGAATTCAAAATTTAATTTTTCTTCTATTGCTAAAGTTGCTTTAGGAATTACTCTTTTTGGCGCTTTTGCAGCATGTAAACAGGAAGCTCAACTTGATGCGAAACAGCTAACTTTTACGGTTCAGGACATCAATATTGTACCAAAACCTAATGCTGTAAAATTAAATGAAGGTGCTTTTTTGTTTACCGATAAAACACAAGTATACATTGCTGAAAAGGAATGGCTTCCACTTGCTGAAATTTTACAACAACCATTTCATTCCGCAGCTGGAATTACTATAAATACGGCTTCTTCCCTGTCGGAAGAAAACTATATTTCTATTAAAAAAGATACATCTTTGGCTCCAGAACATTACGAGCTTCAGGTAACTTCAAATCATATCAACATCAAAGCTTCCGATTACAATGGTGCTTTGTACGGTTTGGAAAGTATCTTGCAATTGTTACCTCCACAAATTGAAAGTACTTCGGTAGTTTCAAAAGTAACCTGGGCTATTCCAAACGTCCAAATCACAGATGGACCAAGATTTTCTTGGCGCGGTGTGATGTTAGACGTTTCTCGTCATTTCTTCAAAAAAGAATATGTAAAAGAAGTTATAGATGAACTGGCTTTTCATAAAATGAATACACTTCATTTACACTTGGTAGACGATCAAGGTTGGCGAATTGAAATTAAAAAATATCCAAAACTAACAGAAGTTGGTGCCTTTCGAGTAGATCAAGAAGGTGTAAATTGGCGCTCTCGGCGCACTCCAGAATTGGGAGAAAAAGCTACTTATGGTGGTTATTACACTCAAGAAGATCTCAAAGAAATTGTAGCTTACGCTCAGAAAAAAGGAATTGAAGTGATTCCTGAAATAGAAATGCCTGCGCATGTAATGAGTGCCATTGCCGCGTATCCAGAACTTTCTTGTACCGGAGAACCCATTATGGTTCCATCAGGAAGTATTTGGCCTATCACAGATATTTATTGCGCCGGCAAAGACAGTACGTTTGAATTTTTAGAAGATGTACTTGATGAAGTTATGACCATTTTCCCTTCGAAATATATTCATGTTGGTGGTGACGAAGCTACCAAAACCGAATGGAAAAAATGTCCGCATTGTCAAGAACGTATCAAAACTGAAAAACTTTCTGATGTTGACGAACTACAAAGTTATTTTATGAAACGTATTGAAAAATACATTGTTTCAAAAAATAAGCAAATGATTGGTTGGGATGAAATTCTAGAAGGCGGTCTTGCTCCTGAAGCCACAGTGATGAGCTGGCGCGGTTTCAAAGGTGGTTGGGAAGCTAGTGAACAAGGTCACGACGTGATTATGACACCTGTTTCGCACTGCTATTTTGATTACTATCAAGGTCCGCAAGATAGCGAACCAGAGGCTTTCAATGCCTACACTCCTTTGAGTCAAGTATATACTTTTGATCCGGTGGTAGACAGCATGAGCACCGAGCAAGCCAGTCACATTTTGGGCGGACAAGCAAATTTGTGGTCAGAATATATTCCAACAACAACTCATAGTGAATATATGTTGTATCCTAGACTTTCTGCAATGTCAGAAGCTTTATGGAGTGAAAAGGAGCAAAAGAATTGGCCTGATTTTTCCAGAAGAGTTCAGGTTCAAATGCAACGTTATGCTTTTGGAGACATCAATTATGCAAAAAGCGCCTACAGTATTATGGCAAACGACAGCGCTGCTATTGCTCAAAAAGCGATTGTTGTAAAGTTAACTACCGAATTTCCTAATGCAGATATTCGATATACGCTAGACGGAAGTGAAGTAGATAAGGCTGCTAAAAAATATACTGATAGCATTATGATTACCAAAAGTGGTACTCTAAAAGCTGCGGTTTTCAAAGACGGAGAACCCTACGGTGCTGAATTTAAAAAACACTATCAGTTGCACAAAGCTTTAGGAAAAAACATCACTTTTACAAAACAACCTTACCGAGCTTATCGCGGAAGCGGACCTTTTACTTTGGTAAATGGTTTGGGTGGAAGTCTCGATTTTCATGATGGAAAATGGCAAGCTTGGCTAGATAGTGATATGGAGGCCATCATTGATCTTGGCGAACAAACATTAATTCACAATGTACAGGTGAGCGCTTTGGAAAGTCAAGGTTCAGGAATCAATTTTCCGACTGCTGTAACGGTTTGGGTTTCCAAAGATGGTAAACATTTTACGGATGAAACACAGTTGAAACGTCCCTTTACAAAAAATGCAAACAGAAGCAAATATGTTTTTGATCTAGAACTGAAAAAACAAGAAGTTCAATACCTGAAAATTGTAGCCAATAATTATAAAACCGGTTTGGGTGGCGGATCGTTTATCTTCCTAGATGAAATTGTAGTGGAATAATTTAATATGTAAAGATCGTTTGCTATTATAAACAATTAGCAAACGATCTTTTTTATTATTCAACCTGAATGACCTCATAGCTCCATCCATTTTTTAATTTATAGGCCGGAATAATACTGGGACTAAAAGCAGCTGCAACAGTACTCAGAGCTCCGGGAAATAGTAAGGCTAAGTATGAGCTATCTTGCATAAACGCACTAAAAAATAAGCCAGTAAATAAAAAAGCGGCAGCGGAATAGTACAACGTACCGTCAATAATAATACTCAGTAATAAGGGATGCCGTTTAATCTTTTTTATCTTGCTAACAGGAATCACAACACCTTTAATTTTTAAAACATCTGCATCTTGAAAATGTAAACGTCCTGTATATTTATCACCGTCAATAGTTTTAAGTCTAACTCTTCTATTTTCTTTGATAATTTTTTCAGTACCATTTTTTAAATTAACAATCTTCAACGCATATTGTTGCGCGTTTCCAAGAGCTATTCCTCCTAAAAAAAGGAACATACATACCATTAATTTCATGAGTCCGTTTTATGATTTAGCTAAGAGATGCTGAATTTCTAAAAACGTTGCATTAATTAATTGTTAACTCATCTTCTAACGGTATTATTTCTATTATTGAAGGAGGCGGAGGTGGCAATACATCGCTATCCAACATTTGAAATACAAAATGGGTTTTGGTCTTAAGTTCTTTTATCTGATTATCATCTAACTCATTTAAGGATTTTTGAAAGATTTCTTGTGCCGCAGTATCACTGTAATGAATATATGCCTTCATCAATTCTATCAAAATATCTTGTTTTTCTTCAGATTTTAGATGATCCCACTTAATGGTAAATATGATATCTCCACGCTTTATCAGTTCATGATTATTCTTTAATTCAATTACAGTAGAATCAATCAACTCATCAAAATTCACCACTTGGTAATTGAGCAATATTTCATTTTTACTCTTACAATTAACCGTTATATCTATGGGAGGAAAACAGTTTGGTGGCAAATTGTACGAATGGTTAGGACATAAATGATCATACCACAGCATGAGATCTAAACTTTCATGATCTGTAAAATGGAATGCTGTTGAAATAATAGCTCTTCCACTACAGATATCCCTATCTACTTGCAGCGCTATACTCCGAAATTGTTCTTCTTGATCTAACGAAAAATCATAAGTAGCTTCCGCTGGCATATCTGATTGTAACAATTGCAATTCTTGTGCAGTAAAAGGTAATTTCTTCACAATTTCTTCCTCTTTCGGAGAAGTATTTTTACAACCAAAAAGAAATAGTAGCCCCACTAGTAATGGTAGTTTCATAAGTCCATTTTTATGCAACTACTGAAAACAATTATAATGCCGAAAAGTTTTACTTTGCAACAGGTTTATTTCATTTTAAAAATATTCTGACAATCATTTTATGGCAAAAATGAACACTCCAAACAGTAATGGTTCCGAAAATCCAACAACCTAGATAAATGGCTAAAACCGGTAAACCACAATTAATTCCATCAGGACTTGGTTCGGGTATGAGAAGTTTTGGTAACAAAAATAAATATCCTACCCAAAACAACAGCGGCACCAACCATAGCAGACGCTGCCATCCCATTTTACCAAGTAAAAGGTAAACTCCTGATTGCAAAACCGAAACAATTGCGATGATGAGTAGTAACATATTCTTGAAACAAATTATTTTCTAATTCTTAAGGCCAAATAAAAGCATCAATCTTCATTTGATATCCTGAATATTGATGAGCATCAACAATTTCTATAGCAGGAAGTTCTTGCTGAAGCTCTTCAAAACTTTGTTTACTTTCTTTTCTCACGGCATAAATAGGATGATCGAAAGTAGAGGTTGGTAATGGTATTATTTGATATTTCTTTCTTACTTCTTCACTCAACATATTAGAAGCATTCTGATCTTCATTTTTCAACCGAAATGTCACCTGATAATCATTAAATGCTAAATTCTTATTCTCTGAAATATGAATTTTGAAAAGTTCTTGAGATTGTAATTGTTTTGTTAGATTTTTAGCAGTCTCTTTGTCGTAGATAGCATAATGTTCATGAATCAATCGTTTAGATTTTTTGAACAAAGTTTCCCAGGCACTTTCAGAATAATTGAAGTAACTAATTTCTTCGCTTCTGGAAGATTTCATGAATTTGCTTTTAGTATTGATAAAAATTGTTTCCTCTAAACTATTCCCTTTGATAATCTGAAGAACATAATCAAATTGATTTTGAGTACCTTCACTTAAACCTTCATCTGTACATTTCCAGTTATCCTGAAGTTCCTGTAAAAGTGGTAAACTATCTATCAAATAAAAATTTGAATTCCGGTGTCCTGCATAATGCTCTTCATTAAGCGTTAATATATACGTTGGCATTTCAAAGTGTGTATCTATCTGTTCAGGCAAATAACCTGTTTCACCAGAAGGTGTTACAAAAATGTGATAACCTTCTTTTTCAAAATTAATTCCATTTAATACCAGATCTTGACTTTTCGCAGTTGGAATAACAAATAGAACAGCAGCCATAAGAAATAAAACTCTACTCATAATAACTAACTTATAGGTTTAAAAACTTAATATTACGAATTTTCATTTAATTAAAAGAAAAAACCTACAAAAAGAATTACCTAAATGATAGTTTACACCTAAAACGTTGTACCCTAGTAGTTCTATTATTTCCGAAATTCAAATATTTTTTTAAATCATAAATGGGCTCAAATACTATAGAAAAACAACAAAATAACATAGGACAAAACCTAAATTTAAAAGTACCTTTACGTCCAATTAACCAAGAAAGAATTCAACTAAAATGTTTAAAAAATTATGGATTGTAGCCCTTTTTACCGTATCGGCTACTTTTGCAAATCAACCTATTGAACAACCAACACCAAAACAAGGAGATGTATTTGTAATCAACGCTCCAGAACATTACGGAAATTACCAACACATTGATCTTCCTAGCTCAAGAACGCTTATAAAAAGAGCGCCGCAAACAGATTTTAAACGTTTGTACGGAGTAAAAGTTTTAGTAACTGAAGTGACTCAGGAAAACGGTGAAACTATTGTTACGCTACAAAGACAAGATGGTAAAAAGTTCTTTAACCTATACAAAACTATTACTGCAAACGCAACAGAAGCTTTAGCAAACGGAGAGCTGTCTATTGCAAAATAATCTTATAAAAAAGTCCTGAACGTGTTCAGGACTTTTTGTTTATAACTTCCCTCCTAACTCTCTTTTGATTTTTGAATATCTGCGTATTTTCATCCTTTCAAAAATTCAATATGAAAGTTTTCTTCTCAACCATTCTATTTTTTTGCTGCATTCTTATTGCTCAAGCCCAACTAAAAATTGCTAGTTGGAATATTGAAAATATGGGGAGAACAAAATCTACAGAAGAGATTGCATTTATGGCTGCTCAACTAAAAGATTTTGATGTGGTAGCCATTCAAGAAGTTGTAGCGGGTTATGGTGGTCCGCAAGCCATTGCAAAATTAAACGATGCCCTCAATAGAACCGGAAGTAAATGGAGCTATGTATTGAGTGATCCCACCAAAAGTGATCCGTATTCAAAAGAGCGTTATGCTTTTCTTTTTAAAACTGCTGCCGTAAAACTCGAAGGAAAACCACATTTAGATTCCTTTTATGCGGAAGAAATAGAGCGCGAACCTTTTATGGCTACGTTTTGTTATCAAGATGAAATGGTTACGCTGGTTTCTCTGCACGCTATTCCAAAAAGTAAACAACCAGAAACTGAATTAAAATACTTAAAATTCTTTCCGAAAAATTATCCTGATGATCGCCTTGTCTTTTTAGGTGACTTTAATTGTCCGCAATCGCATACGGTTTTTCGTCCTCTGAAAACCATGGGATTTCAACAAGCGTTGGTCAATCAAAAAACATCTTTAAAGCGCAAATGTACCACTACTTGTTTGGCGAATGAATATGATAACTTTTTCATTCAGAAAGATATTGTACTCAAATCTGTTGGTGTAATTCGTTTTTATGAATCTTTTACCGATTTTTCAGAAGCTCACTATATATCCGATCATATTCCCATTTGGATTGAAATTGAATTGTAAGCTTACTGTTTACCGTAACATTTTACAGCGATAATTTTTATCTTTACCAACTCTAAAAGTATTTCAGTTCATGACAGAAGCAATCATAGCATTGGTATCCACAGCTATTGGAGCCGTTATAGGTTTTCTTATCAGTAAAAATATTGCAAAGGCAAAAAGCGAATCGGAAAAGCAAGCATTGACATCAAAAATAGAAAATTTTGATGCACAACAATTGGCGCTAAAAGAACAGTGGAATTTGCAACTAGCACAGGTTCAAAAGCAGTTAGACATGGTGCAAGAAGAAGCGTATGAACTTCGTCATGAAAAAGAAGCTTTGGCCGTTCAGCTTTCTAAAAAAGAATCCGATTTTCAACATTTGCAAGAGCGTTCTTTAGAGCAAAAACAAGAGCTGGAAAAACTTCAGGAGAAATTCACCAAAGAATTTGAAAACCTAGCTAACAAAATTCTCGAAGAAAAAAGTTCAAAATTCACGGAACAGAATAAAGAAAATATCAAGAATATTTTAGGTCCGTTACAAGAGAAAATTCAACTTTTTGAAAAGAAAGTAGACTATTCTAACGAAGAAAATTTGAAACGTCATTATAGCATGACGGAGCAATTACGAAATTTAAAAGAACTGAATCAACAAATTACCAAAGAAGCATCGAACCTTACACGCGCCTTAAAAGGTGATACCAAAATGCAAGGTAATTGGGGCGAATTGGTGTTGGAACGCGTTTTGGAAAAATCTGGTTTAGAAAAAGGAAGTGAATACACAGTACAAAATAGTTTTACCACTGAAGAAGGAAAACGTGTTTTACCCGATGTAATTATTCATTTGCCAGACAATAAAAAAATGATTGTGGATTCAAAGGTTTCTTTAATAGCCTACGAACGTTATGTAAATGAGGAAGATGAAAATTTGCGTCCAGCACTTTTAAAAGAACATTTGAATTCTGTTCGCAAGCACGTAGAACAGTTGAGCGCCAAGAGTTATCATGAATTGTACAAAATAGAAAGTCCAGATTTTGTATTGCTATTCATTCCACTTGAACCGGCATTTGCCGCGGCTTCTCAATTAGATTCTAATTTATATAGTTGGGCTTTTGAAAAGAACATTGTCATTGTAACACCTTCTACTCTATTGGCTACGTTACGTACTATTGACAGTATGTGGCAAAATGAAAAACAACATAAAAATGCCATGGATATTGCTATTCAAGCAGGAAGATTGTATGACCAATTCAAGGGGTTATTGGATGATTTTGAAAAAGTTGGTAAGCAATTACAAACTGTTCAGAATAGTTATACAGGTGCGATGACCAAACTTACAGGACGTGGAAATTTACTAGGACGTGTTGAAAAATTGAAAAAACTGGGCGCCAAAGCAAGTAAACAAATAGATCAAAAATGGATCAACAGATCTGGAGATGAAGAAACTTTAGATCTTTAAAAAAACAAAAGCCGTTTCATACGAAACGGCTTTTGTTTTTTTATTTTCTTTTTCTTCCTATACTAATTACGCTGATTTAACTACTTTCTCAATTGGAGTGTCACCAGCACTTATTTCAATTACCTTTCTAATGGTATTCGGTTCTTTCAAACTATTTAAGATAACATCGGCAACATCTTCTCTAGAAATTTCTTTCTCTAAACTATCTACAATAGACTTTAATCCCACGGTACCCTCTCCAGGTTCATCCGTTAAGGTTACAGGACGTACAATTGTATATTGAAGCTTGCTATCCTTCAAAGTTTTATCGGCAAAATGCTTTGCAATATAATACGGTTTAATCCCCGTTGCATCCCATTTAGAGCGTTCATCGGCATAGGCAGCGCTTACCATTACGTAGCGTGTAATACCAGTTTTTTCTGCTGCAATCATAGTTTTTACAGCTCCATCCAAGTCTATTTCAAGCGTTTTATCATCTCCTGTTTTACCACCAGAACCGGCTGTAAAAACAATAGCATCGTAACCTTTGATATCTTTAGAAAGCGTCTCCACACTATCTTCCAAAGAAGCCACGACTGTAGGTATATTTAAATTTTCAAAAAATGGAATTTGTTCTGATTTTCTAATAAAAGCAGTGGGTTCGTATTCTGACGACTCACTCATTTTTTTAGAAACAATTTGCCCTATTTTACCATGAGCACCTATAATTAAAACTTTCATGTGAACTATTTTTTCTTGAAGTAACAAATTTTGAAATACTATAGCTGTTAACAATCCGTTAACCTGTTTCATTATTGAGAGTATGATGAAAAGTTATATAGTTTTTTGTAATTTCATCAAATCAAAAGAACCCGAACACCTAAAAACTATGCAAACAACTTTTAAAAAAGTTTCTGAAAGTGCTGTCACTTTTTCAGAACTAATGCTTCCTTCTTCTTCCAATTTCAACGGTAAAGTTCATGGAGGATATATTTTATCTTTAATGGACCAAATTGCATTTGCCTGCGCTAGTAAACACAGCGGCACATATTGCGTAACAGCATCCGTAGATACCGTGAATTTTTTAGCACCAATTGAGGTTGGTGAATTGGTTACCATGAAAGCCTGTGTAAACTTTGTGGGAACTACTAGCATGGTAGTAGGTATACGAGTAGATTCTGAAAACATTCAAACCGGAAAAGTGAAGCATTGTAACTCTTCTTATTTTACTATGGTAGCAAGAAGTGCTGACGGAAAAAGCGTGAATGTTCCCGGTCTTGTACTTACGACTAAAAATGATGTAAGGCGCTATACAAGATCTATGCAATTGAAAGAATTGTCAAAGCAGCATAAAGAAATTACAAAGAATTTTAAGTTTGATATGATTGAAGCAGTGGAGAAATTGAAAAATGAAAGAGTGAAAATTGATCTTCTGTAAATCATTTTTTTTCAGAAAACTACTTGCAAACATTTGATTTAAAAATAGAAGTATCCTATTTTTGATAATTAAACAAACCGCTATGAACCAAGAATTATATAAGAAACTGTTAGAATTGTCGCCAGACTATAAAATGAATTATTTACCGAGCATTTCGGTAGATTGTGTTGTTTTTGGATTTCATAAAGCAAGTTTAAAAGTTTTGTTGACCAGACTTAAAGGTTACGAAGATTGGATGTTACCGGGCGGATATTTGCAAAAAGATGAAGATCTTGAAAAAAGTGCCAGTAGAATTTTGGAAGAGCGTACCGGCGCCAAAGATATATTTTTAACCCAATTCAAATCGTTTGGAAAAGTAAACAGATCTGAAATGGCATTTGATGAGTGGCCAGATGATTTGTGGCATAAACAGCGTTTTCTATCCATAGCCTATTATGCACTTATAGATTTTGAACAAGTAACTCCATCTATTGATTTCTACTCAAATGCTTGTGAATGGAAAGATATTGATGAGCTTCCAGGTATGATCATGGATCATAGAGAGATTTTGGATAAAGCTTTATTACAATTAAGAAGAGACTTAAATTATAAACCAGTTGGTTTGAATTTACTTCCAGAAAAATTTACAATGCCAGAACTTCAAAAACTATATGAAGTAATTCTTGGAAAAGAACTAAACAGAGGTAATTTTTACCGAAAGATGAAGCGTTATGACATTCTCACAAAATTAGACGAAACCAGAAAAGGTGGAGCACACAAAGCACCCGATTTATATTCTTTCAACTTAGATACTTATAAAAAAGCCTTGGAAAGTGGTTTTCAGGAAAGCTGGTAACCACATTTATATAAAGAACATAATAAAAAAAAGGAACTCAGTTGAGTTCCTTTTTTTATTTGAATCACAAGGTTAAAATTGCACCAACGTTTATAGATGATTTTGTATTAAGAATTGTAAACGGAATTGCGTCTGCCTTATCAGGATTTATAAACCCGAAGAATTCTTGATAATCAATAAATAATGATACTTTTTCTGCAACTCTAAAACTATAACCAAGACCATAGTTAATACCAAAATCATTATTTGCTAATGCTTCTTTGATATCATATTCATTGCCATTGGTATCTTCATACACCGCATTAGTTAGAAATGCAATCGTTGTCCCAAAATTAAAATACCAATTATTTTTATTCCCAAAATGAAGTGAAGCATTCAATGGAATAGTTATGTATTGCAACTTATCTTTACCATCATAAGAGTCTTTCACTCCCATGTTTTCATACGTAATTCCAGATCTTGCACTCCATTTTTCACTAAAAAAATATTCGCCAATCACGCCAAAATTGGGTGCTAATCTTGATTTGTAAGAAACATCAGATTCAAATTCAAAATAGTTAGATAAATTAAGTCCAACCTTGGGAGCTAAGGTAAAATCTCCTTTGGAATTTTGTGCATATATTGAACTGGTAAATACACATAAAATAAAGAGAAAAGTAAGTTTTTTCATGATCAGATTGTTTATTTATGATCGGCAACAAATCTAACGTTATAAAATAAAAAAACCTCCTTTTCAGGAGGTTTTTTTATACTATATGAAAGTGTTCTTATTTACTTAAATACATTTTTCTACGAGAATATAAGTTATAAAACTCATCATCTTTTAAGCTATCAATAAATAAGATACTTTCTCCTGTACTCTTCATTTCTGGCCCTAAGTTTTTATTTACATTCGGGAATTTATTGAAAGAGAATACCGGTTGCTTAATTGCGTATCCTTCTAATTGTGGGTTAAAATCAAAGTCTTTCACTTTCTTCTCGCCAAGCATCACTTTAGTAGCAAAGTTTACATAAGGCTCTTTGTATGCTTTTGCAATAAATGGTACTGTACGAGATGCTCTTGGGTTTGCTTCAATAATATATACTACATCATCTTTCACTGCAAACTGAATATTGATTAAACCAACTGTATTTAATTCTAAAGCAATTTTACGTGTATGATCTTTGATCTGTTGTAAAACCAAATCTCCTAGATTAAATGGAGGTAATGTTGCATTTGAGTCTCCAGAGTGAACTCCACAAGGCTCAATATGCTCCATAATACCAATGATGTAAACATCTTCTCCGTCACAAATTGCATCTGCTTCTGCTTCAATAGCTCCATCTAAATAATGGTCTAGCAACAATTTGTTATTTGGAATTTTACGAAGTAAATCTACAACGTGCTCTTCCAATTCTTTCTTGTTGATCACAATTTTCATTCCCTGACCTCCTAATACATACGATGGCCTTACCAATAATGGGAAATCTAAATCGTCTGCCAAAGCCAAAGCTTCATCAGCCGTTTCTGCTACACCAAATTTTGGGTAAGGAATATTATTGTCAGCTAACAATTTTGAGAAACTACCTCTATCTTCCGCTAAATCTAACGCATCGAAGCTGGTTCCTAAAATCTTAATTCCGTATTTATCTAATTTTTCAGCAAGCTTTAATGCTGTTTGTCCACCTAACTGAACAATTACACCTTCTGGTTTTTCATGACGAATAATATCATAAATATGTTCCCAGAAAACTGGTTCAAAATATAATTTATCTGCCGTATCAAAATCAGTAGAAACGGTTTCAGGATTACAGTTGATCATGATAGTTTCGTAACCACACTCAGCAGCTGCTAAAACACCGTGTACACAACAATAATCAAACTCGATTCCTTGTCCAATTCGGTTTGGTCCAGAGCCTAAAACAACAATTTTTTTCTTATCGGTTACTACACTTTCGTTTGAAGTGTACGTATTTCCGTCTACATCTGTGATTTCACTTTCGAAAGTAGAGTAATAATATGGTGTCATAGCTTGGAACTCAGCCGCACACGTATCAACCAATTTATAAACTCTGTTGATGCCCATCTCATCACGCTTGCTGTATACTTGGCTTTCCAAACATCCTAGCATATGCGCAATTTGGCGGTCACCATAACCTTTTTGTTTTGCTTCAAGAAGTAACTCCTTTGGCAGTGAATCGATCTTAAATGTAGCAATCTCTTTTTGTAAATGATATAACTCTTCATATTGCTTTAAGAACCACATATCTATTTTTGTGATTTCGTGAATTCTACTCAATGGAATTCCTAATTGAATAGCATCATAAATCACAAATACGCGATCCCAACTTGCATATGTTAGTTTCTCTATAATTTGATCATAGTTGGTATAACCTTTACCATCTGCTCCTAAACCGTTACGCTTAATTTCTAACGACTGAGTTGCTTTGTGTAATGCCTCTTGGAAAGAACGACCAATTCCCATTACTTCACCAACAGATTTCATTTGAAGTCCTAAAGTTCTATCAGATCCTTCGAACTTATCAAAGTTCCATCTTGGTATTTTAACAATTACGTAGTCTAAAGTAGGCTCAAATAAAGCAGACGTAGATTTTGTAATTTGATTATCCAATTCATCTAAACTATAACCAATAGCTAATTTTGAAGCGATTTTTGCAATAGGATAACCTGTTGCTTTTGAAGCCAAAGCAGATGAACGAGATACACGTGGGTTAATTTCAATAGCGATAATATCTTCTTGATCATCTGGACTTACTGCAAACTGAACGTTACATCCACCAGCGAAATCACCAATACTACGCATCATTTTGATAGCCATGTCACGCATTTTCTGGAAAGTTTTATCAGAAAGTGTCATAGCTGGAGCCACTGTGATAGAATCTCCTGTGTGAATTCCCATTGGATCCATGTTTTCAATGGTACAAATAATAACTACGTTATCATTTTTATCACGCAACAATTCTAATTCATACTCCTTCCATCCCATCATGGCTTTATCAATCATTACCTCATGAATAGGAGAAATCTCCAATCCTCTAGATAATAATTCTTCAAAGTCATCTTCATTATATACAATCGCAGCACCAGCTCCACCTAAAGTAAAAGATGCTCTAATACATAATGGGAAACCAAATTTCTGTGCAATTTCTTTACCTTTTAAGAAAGAAGTTGCTGTAGCTTGAGGTGCCATAGCTACCCCAATTTTTTCCATCAATAAACGGAACTTATCTCTATCTTCAGTAATATTAATGGCATCGATATCAACACCAATGATTTCTACATTATTCTCTTCCCAAATACCTTTTTCGTCGGCTTCAATACAAAGGTTCAAGGCTGTTTGCCCACCCATTGTAGGTAAAACCGCATCAATATTAGGGTGCTTTTCAAGAATTTCTCTAATTGATTTGGTGGTAAGTGGCTTTAAATATACATGATCTGCCATAGAAGGGTCTGTCATGATAGTTGCCGGATTACTGTTGATAAGGATGGTTTCTATACCATCTTCTCTTAAAGAACGAAGTGCCTGAGAACCGGAATAGTCAAACTCACATGCTTGACCAATGATGATTGGGCCCGATCCTATTAGCAAAATAGATTTTAGATCTTTTCTCTTTGGCATTGTATTATAGTTGTGAAGGTTATATACTTACGAATTAAAAAGGTACAAAAAAAGGTGTTACTTCCATAAAGTAACACCTCATATATGATAGTAAAACTACATCATTATTTTTTATGTCTTGGCTCTGAAGAAACACTTAATTTCTTTCTCCCCTTAGCTCTTCTGCTGGCAAGCACTTTTCTACCATTGGCAGAAGCCATTCTTTCTCTAAAACCGTGCTTGTTTCTTCTTTTTCTTTTCGATGGTTGAAATGTTCTTTTCATCTTAAAATATCTTTAAATGCCTTATTCTCTATTAAATTAAAATGCTTACCTGCTTTTTCAAAAAGCTGGGCGCAAAGATACAAATAGTTTTAAGTTAAGCAAACCTATTTACAAAAATATTTTTGATTGTTTTTAGTATCTTTGCACTCCAAAATTAACACCTTATTATGTATAATAAAAATTTAAAGTTAATAATTGCAGCTTTAATTATTGCCTGGGCAGTTTTTGAATTCGTCAAAGGACATATAGGAAACGGAATTGCGCTCATTTTACTTTCATTAATATTTATATTTTTCTATTTCAGAAATGAGTTTATTCTTATGGCCTTTTTAAGAATGCGTAAGCAAGATTTTGAAGGAACCAGTAAATGGCTAAACAAGATAAAGAACCCAGAAACTGCTTTAATACCAAAGCAACAAGGATATTATAACTACTTACATGGTATCATGGCATCTCAGACAAATCTTACCGTTGCTGAGAAATATTTAAAGAAAGCCGTAAAACTAGGTTTAACCATGGATTATGATTTAGCCATGGCAAAACTAACCCTTGCAGGAATTTCTATGCAAAAAAGAAGAAAAAGAGAAGCACAAGCATTATTGAAAGAGGCAAAACAACTTGATAAGCAAAATATGATGGCTGATCAAATAAAAATGATGCAACAGCAGATGAAGAGAATTTAAACAAGTTTCTTTTTTCTTGTTAAATTATAAACATTCAGCAATACAAAATTATCAATAATTTAATACTAGAGTAATTTTACGTGTTTAATCACATTTTTACGTTTTTAAACTGATTTTTTTTCAAAACCAAGTGATTAAGCACTATTTTTGTCGTATATTTATTCTCTATGACAAAAAGAATTACTCTATTATTAATTTTATGTTCTTTAGCAATTCATGCTCAGACAACTAACAAAACGTTTTTGTCTGATGCTATTGTTAATAATGGACAAAAATATCTTGAGGAATGCGATAAAGCGATTCTCGAAAAAGATATGGACAGGGTTAAGTTTCTTTTTGACTCTATTACTTCAAAAGTTTTTAAAGGTGCCTACTTTGATAATTTTCAAGTGGAACAAATTGGAGGGCGATCTTTAAGAATTAATGATTTTGACAAACCCACGGTTATTATCACACTATCCTCTTGGTACATAACTACGGAAGGAGAAATAGCTGCTATCAATCAACTTGCTAAGAAATATAAGAAAAGTATTGATTTCGTGGTACTTTATTGGGGTAATAAAAAACAAACTAGAAAAGCTTCTAAAGATTTTTCTTCTGATGTAACTATAACATATTTTGATGAATTGGATAACAGAGGAGCTTATATTGTTGGTAAACTAAAACACTTCTTTGGTTTCCCTACTTGTTATTATTTAAATGAAGACAAAAGTATCATTTCAATTACGCGTGGTGCTATAAGTCAACCTTTTTATACAGATCAAGAAACTGTTAGAGAAGACAACTACAATTATCACTCAGCATATGTAAAAGAAATGCTTATCGAGAATAAAGCTTCTTCTGTTGCTACGAATTAGAAATCTATAATAAAGGCGCCATCAATCTTGTAAACGATTCTGCTAATTTATTAGAAAAAGATCTTTTCTCCCATTCTTCGAGAACCACTTCTCTACTCTCAGCCAAATCTATTTTGAAATGCGAAAGAGCTTCTGCAGAAATCTTTTCGTCATAAATTAAAGCATTGATTTCAAAATTGATATTAAAGCTTCTATAATCCATATTTGACGTACCAATAGTTGTAAACACATCATCCACTACCATTGTTTTTGCATGAACAAATCCTGGTTGGTAATAAAAAATACGAACTCCCGATTCCAGCATACGTTCAAAATAAGAAGCGCTGGCATGTTTTGCCATCCAAGAATCTGATTGCTCTGGAGTTATAATCTTAACATCCACTCCACTTTTTGCTGCTGCAGATAAAGCTGTAATCATCTCATCATTAGGAATAAAATATGGTGTGGTTATGTAAACATAATCTTCGGCTATATTTATAGCTGTGAAAATTGCTTCCATAATATTTGCCCAATCCGTATCTGGTCCACTAGCTGCAATTTGTAATGCAGTTCTATTAGACGTCTCACATTTTGGAAAATGAGCATTTACGATTTCATAGCTTTCTTCTGTTACAAAATCCCAGGTCATAAAGAAATGCATTTGTAAAGAACCAACAGCCTGCCCTACGATTCGTGTATGAGTATCTCTCCAGTACATATCATTTCTACCATTGAAATATGTATTAGAAATATTCACACCACCTACATAACCAATTTTTCCATCGATAATAGCAATTTTCCTATGGTCTCTATAATTTAATTTACTCGTAAACTTTGGAAAATAAACGGGCATAAAAGGATGAAATTCAACTCCAGCTACGCTAAGTCTTTCCATGGTAGCATTGGACAAACTGCTTCCTACATAATCGTAAATAAGCTTCACTTCTATTCCTTCTTGTGCTTTATTACAAAGAACATCCAGAATCATATTACCGGTTTCATCATCTCTAATAATGTAGTATTCTAAATGAATAAAAGATGTAGCTTTTTCTAGATCTTCAACAATTCTGGGAATGGTATTTTCTCCGTTTCTAATAATCTCTACTTCATTACATCGTGTTAACGGAGCATCTTCACTAGAATTGAGGAGTTTTATAAGTTTAACCTTACCATCAAGCAATTCTTCTTCTAGCTTCACCAATTCCTCTTCATCAACCGCTAATGCCTTTTGGTATTTCTTAATGGTAGATTGATTTAATACATTTTTACGATTAAAAATCTTTTGCTTACGATATTCTTGCCCAAAAAGATAGTATACGATCAACCCAAAAAATGGTAATACAATAAGTATTATAATATAAGAAAGCGTCTTGGTTGGATTGTTATTTTTAAAAAGTACCGTGAATAGCGCTACAACCACAAAAAGATAGTTAATGGCTAAAATTATCTGAATTGCGGTTAAAGATTCTATGTATGCTACCATTTAATTGTATTGAGGATAAATGCCTTTTTCTGGAATTTCTATAAAATACTCTTTTCTTGATCTATTGTTAAGAAAAGTATCTCTCAACCATGGATTATGTCTTTTTAAAACTTTATAGTTAATATGATAGTTTTTAGCAAATGCAACAAAATCTGAAACAGCAGTATCAACTTTTACTTCATAAACTGGATCATGAGCATATAAGTCTTCTTCCTGAAAATGAAATCCATATTTAAGTGGGTGGTTTAAAATTTCTTTTAGAGCCAAAATTCTAAAAACATAACGTCCCGTTTCTTGCCCAAGTAACAAGTCATAATAATTACTCACTTGTTGTCTTTCCAATTGCTTAGAAATACCAGCCTGACCAGCATTGTAGGAAGCTGCCGCAAGCGTCCAACTATCAAACTTCTCTCTTGATTTTAAAAGATATTTACAAGCCGCCTCAGTGGAAAGTTTTAAATTATAGCGTTCATCTACATTAGAATTCACTTCTAGTCCAAGTTCTTTCGCCGTAGGCTCCATTAATTGCCAAAATCCCGTTGCTCCTGCCGGTGATACTACATTTTGCAAACCACTTTCTATAAGTGCCAAATATTTAAAATCATCTGGAATGCCGTATTCTTTCAAAATAGGTTCTATTACAGGAAAATATTTATGAGCTCTTTTAAAAAGTAGCAAAGCATTAGACTGCCAATAATTATTTACGAGCAACTCTCTATCTATTCTTTCTAAAACTTCAGGATCATCATAAGGCATCATTTCCCCTGCAAATGACAAACTATCCGGAATTTTCAAAGCATAAACATTTGCCACACCTTCAGATTCGTTGTGTAAATCTTCTGATTCTTTTGGAGCGCTTTCGTTAGTATTACTTACCGCATTAATAAATATTCCAGCAGCAGCAAGCACTGCAACAGATAAAGCAATTTTTTTAATCAATCTCATGTTCCTCTAGGTGAATTTCCTTAAATATAGATACAAATTTAACTTTCCTCGGTTATTAAAAGTGGTAAAAATTCGTTAAACCATTTAAAACGATTCACAATCATTATATGCGTTCCTCCTTTCACTGCTATGAAATTCTGAATATTTATTACCGGAAAAACTTTATCCTTATCGCCTTGAATATGAATCAATTCAAGATTGGATTGAGTTTGCTTCCAATTAATTATTTGGTGTATTGCCCAACTTAGATATCTGGGATCTCTTACCGATAGGTACTTTTGATAAAGATCCATTCGGTTTACAACAGTTTCTCCGATCGCAAATTTGGCAAGCAGTTCTATATTTTTAACCAATTTGGTCGGAATCAATTTATAAACCCTTGTTACCCTTGCAAATTTGATTCTTCGAGGAAGTTCAGATTCGTGTTTTACACTTGAGATAATAATAAGCTTTCTAAGTTTGATAAACTTAGCCATTTCCTGCACAACAATCCCTCCAAAAGAAACACCTATCAAAACAGGATTTTCATGACGAATGTTTTCAGTTAATCGTTCTGCATAATGTTCCAAGCTTTCTTTAAACTCTGGTATCAACCATTCTAAAAAATAAACTTCAAAAGTATCTTCGGGTAATTTTATTCCGTCAAAAATTAAATGATTGGCTGCCATTCCCGGCATGAAATACACCGGAATTTTTGATTTTTTTGACATAATTCTGCTCTTAACTTACTAATTATAAGATTTTTTGTAAATTTGCACTGTAAATGTAACACACTCCCGGAAATTAATTAAGTCATTTTTAATAAAACAAACACAGATTCTCAGAAAGCTAAAAAGCATTCTGAAATTTGTTGATTTTGAGTTTGTTATAAATCCCTAATTAAAACGCTTCGAGAACAAAACATTTACTTACTGAATTTCAAGTAGTTATATTCATTATGATATAATTACACCAAAGTTCTTTTATTGATTGATCTTTTTTAAAAACACCATAATATGAGTTTAGAAATTAATGATAATGATTTTTTACGTCAGTTTGAAGTAAAAATAGATGGTAAGTTGGCTAAAATTGAATACGCACTTCAAGAGCGTAAAATTTTCTTAACCAAGCTTGTGATTCCAGAAAGTGTTTCAGATGATTCCTTTACAGATGAATTCATCCGTGGCGTACTTTCAAAAATCGGAGAAACGAACCGAAGAGTTGTTCCTACAAGTCCACAAATCGCTAAGTTTCTTAGAAAGCACAAAATGATTTACAAAGATCTTTTACCAGTAGGTATAAGAATCTGATGACCAAAAAAAAGAGGTTCCAATTTTGGAACCTCTTTTTTTATATCCCATACAAAAATCTATTTAAGCATAAATTTCTCTTCCAGAAAAATGGAAATTGCTTTCTATAGCAGCATTTTCATCACTATCGGAACCGTGAACTGCATTTTCACTTAAAGAAGTAGCAAATAATTTTCTAATGGTACCTTCTGCCGCTTCTTCAGGATTTGTAGCTCCAATTAAAGTTCTAAAGTCTTCTACAGCATTATCTTTTTCAAGAACAGCAGCAACAATTGGTCCGCGAGACATAAATGCTACCAACTCTCCATAAAATGGACGTTCTTTATGAACTTCGTAAAAAGCTTTTGCATCTGCTTCACTCAATTGTGTATATTTCATAGCCACAATTTTGAAACCAGCCGTTTGAATTTTTTCTATTATTGCGCCAATGTGTCCGTTTTCAACAGCATCAGGCTTAATCATTGTAAATGTTCTATTCGTTGCCATATGGTCATTTTTTTAACAAAAGTAGTCTTTTTAACATGAAATACAAGGTTGTTACAATTGTTTAATCTTTACCACAGAAAATCTGTATATTCGCATCGCTTATGAATACAATTGACACAAAAAAAGTTGAAGAACTTTTATCAACTCCACAAAAAATAGCAATCATACCTCATAAAAATCCCGATGGCGATGCTATTGGTTCCACTTTGGGGTTATACCACTATTTGAAATTAAAAGGACATGAACCTATTGTAGTTAGTCCCAACGACTTTCCTCATTTTCTGAAATGGCTTCCAGAAGAAGATACCATTATTAAATACGATACAAATCCAAAGGAAGGAATAAAAGTAATAGAAGAAGCTTCGCTCATTTTTACATTAGACTTTAATGACTTTTCCAGAGTGGATGTATTAAAACCATTTTTAGAGAAAGCCACCGCAGATTTCATAATGATAGATCACCACCAATCTCCAAGTGATTTTGCTGTGGTTACCTATTCCGATACTTCCATGAGTTCTACTTGTGAAATGGTTTATCATTTTATAGATGCTTTAGGTGATATTGAACTTGTAAATAGTGCAATTGCCAATTGTTTGTATACAGGAATTATGACAGACACTGGATCTTTTCGTTTCCCATCTACAACCAATATTACGCACAGAGTAGTAGCAGATCTTATAGAAAAAGGTGCAGATAACGCTAAAATTCATACAGCAGTTTATGACACAAATTCCCTGAGTAGATTACATCTTTTAGGCTGTGCTTTGAAGAATTTGACTGTTTTGGAAGACCTCAACACCGTTTATATTACTTTAAGTAAAAAAGAACTGAATGAGTTTAACTTTCAAAAAGGTGATACAGAAGGTTTTGTAAATTATGGCCTTTCCTTAAACGGAATAAAATTTGCAGTTATCTTTATAGAAAATACGAATTCTGATGAAGACTTCGTTAAAATATCATTACGCTCCAAAGGGGATTTTGATGTAAATTTATTTGCTAGAGCCCATTTCAATGGTGGAGGACATAAAAATGCAGCTGGCGGAAGAAGCGATCTTACTTTAGAGGAAACCGTTTCTTATTTTGAAAAAACTGTGGCAACACATAAATCTCAATTATCACATACATGAAAAAACTAATTTTCATCATTTGTATAACATTTTGCTTTGGTTCATGCTCTACCCCTGAACCAAGAAAACCTGTAACAAGTAGTTCTGGATCGTTTTACAGAGAATCTGCTGAACGTGCTAAAAAAATGTTAGCCAAGGAAGAAGCTATGTTTCAACAATTGATTGAAAATGATAGTGTCAATTCTTTTCAAGCTTCCAAAGATGGTTTTTGGTTTTCCTACATCAAACAGGATTCTACTGAAATTTACCTACCTAAAGAAGACGATATAGTTACATTAATGTACAATGTACAAGATGTAAACGGAAACATCATTTATTCAAAAGAAAGTATTGACACTATAAACTATTTGGTAGACAAACAAGAAAATATTTTCTTAGGAATGCGTAGAGCCGTAAAATTACTAGGAGAAAACGAAGAAGCTATTATCTATTTTCCATCTTCTCTAGCATATGGTTATGTTGGCGATAGAAAAAGAATAGGTAGAAATATGCCTTTAAAAGTACAATTAGAAATCATAGATATTCAACAACAAACACAAGATTCAATACCCAATTAATTATGAGAAAACTCTCAATGATGTCAGCATTTTTGCTGATGATGATCTCTATAGCAAGTTGTCAAAAGAGAAATTATAAAGACTTAGGAGACGGTTTATTTGCAGACATTCAAACCAACAAAGGTGATATGATCGTAAAATTATATTTTGATCAAACACCAGTAACTGTAGCAAACTTTGTTGCGCTTGCAGAAGGAACCCATGAAAGTGTTACCGATAGTTTAAAAGGTAAACCCTATTATGACGGAATTACTTTCCACAGAGTTATCGAAGATTTTATGATTCAAGGTGGTGATCCGCTAGGAACCGGTGCTGGTGATCCTGGTTATAAATTCAATGATGAATTTGTTGATAGTTTAAAACTAGACCGAAAAGGAATTTTAGCTATGGCAAACTCGGGTCCAAATACTAATGGTTCTCAATTTTTCATTACACAAAAAGAAACTCCATGGTTAACCGGTAAGCACACTGTTTTTGGAGAAGTTGTAAAAGGTTTGGAGGTGATTGACACTATTGCAAAAGTGAAAGTAAATCCAAGAAAAAAACCGATAGACCCTGTTATTATTAACCATGTAGAAATCATCAAAAACGGAAAAGAAGCTCGTAAATTTAAAGCTGAAAAAGTTTTTGCTGATTATGTTGCTGACAAGGAAAAAAGAGAAAAAGAAGCTGCTGAAAAACTTGCAAAAGCAAAAGCAAAAGTTTTGGACGCTGCTACAACTCAGAAAGAACAAGCAGTTACTACAGATTCTGGTTTACAAATTTACACTATTGAAGAAGGTACCGGAGAAATTCCTACTCAAGGGGATAAAGTATTGGTAAACTATGCTGGTTACTTAGCTGCAGACGGATCTTTGTTTGATTCTAACATTAAAGAAGTGGCAGAAGACTTTGGAAAATATGACCATAGAAGAGAACAAATGAAAGGATACGAACCAATTCCTATGGACTACAGCAACAACGCTAGTTTAATTCCAGGATTTAAAGAAGCTTTGTTAAGCATGAAAGTGGGTGACAAAGTACGTGTGTTCATCCCTTCTTTCTTAGGATATGGTGAGCGTGGTGCTGGTAGAGGTGTGATTCCACCAAATGCAGATCTTATTTTTGATTTAGAAATTGAAGGTATTTATACTCCAGAAGCTGCTCCAACCGCTCCTCAGAAATAAAAAAATAATATAGAATTTCATAAAAAAAGCTGCCAGTTGGCAGCTTTTTTACTTTTCACTTTCAACAGAAAGTTTTATTTCTTTGGAATGTTCTTTAGTATCTCTAACACAAACTTCCAATATTTTTGAGCTGAAGAAATAGAAGCTCTTTCATCTGGTGAATGCGCTCCTTTAATGGTTGGACCAAAACTGATCATATCCATATCTGGATAATTCTGACCTAAAATACCACATTCCAATCCAGCGTGGCAAGCCACAACTCCTGGTTTTTCATCAAATAATTCTTCGTACTTTGTCTCCAATACTTTTAAGATTGGAGAATTTACATTCGGTGTCCATCCTGGGTAACTTCCTGAAAATTCAACTTCGCAACCCGCCAATTCAAAGCTAGCACGCAATGCATTTGCTAAGTCTAATTTAGAAGACTCCACAGAAGAACGTGTCAAACAACTAATTTTCACCTTTCCATCTTTCACCACTACTCTGGCAATGTTGTTACTGGTTTCAACCAAATCGTCCATAGAAGCACTCATTCGGTAAACGCCATTATGAGCCGCATACAACGCACGCGTAATTCCTTCCTGAACTCCTAGTTCCATGACCGCTTCCGGAGCTTCAACACTCTCGGCTGTAATTACTAAATTAGGTTCTTTTACTTTTAGTTCTTTTTTAATTTCGTGCGCCAATTGATTAAACTCCAACGCAAATGCATCATGATGCACTTTATCTACCACAACGGTAGCAAAACTTTCACGCGGAATCGCATTACGCAATCCTCCTCCATTGATTTCTGAAATTCGTAACCCAAAATTTTCAAAACCATCAAACAACAAACGGTTCATTATTTTGTTAGCGTTTCCAAAACCACAGTGAATTTCCATTCCGCTATGACCTCCTTGCAAGCCTTTCACAGTAATCCTGTAGGCTACAGTTCCTTCCGGTACTTCTTCTTCTTCATACGTTCTGCGAGCCGTAACATCTACTCCACCAGCACATCCTATATCTATTTCATCATCTTCTTCGGTATCTAAATTCAATAGAATTTCACCGTCTAACAAACCACCTTCAAGTCCAATAGCTCCAGTCATTCCGGTTTCTTCATCAATGGTGAATAAAGCCTCTAAAGCTGGGTGTGGAATATCGGTACTTTCTAAAACTGCCATAATCGTAGCTACTCCCAAACCATTGTCGGCACCAAGCGTAGTTCCGTTTCCTTTTACCCAGTCACCGTCAATAATCATATCAATTCCCTGAGTGTCAAAATCAAAATCGGTATCAGCGTTTTTCTGACACACCATATCTAAATGCGATTGCATTACAATGGCTTTGCGATCTTCCATACCTGCCGTAGCCGGTTTTTTGATAATCACATTCCCAACTTTATCTTTCAGGGTTTCCAAGCCTAATTTTTCTCCAAACTCCATCATAAAAGCGATAACTTTCGCTTCTTTTTTAGATGGACGTGGAACTGAATTTAAATCTGCAAACTTGTTCCACAAAGGCTTCGGCTCCAGATTTCGTATTTCGGTACTCATATTTTTAATTTTAGGTTGGTACAAAAATAAGGATTCAAAAACACTGATACAGTATTTTAATTATTTTTGAGGCATGAGTAAGAAATTAAAGACTTTTTTAGCGCTTTCTATCTTTCCTCAAATTTTCATTGTAAAATGGCTAGGAAAATACCCGGAGTTCATAGAAACTTATTACAGTAACGGCTTTTATCAATTCACTTCTAAAATTTTTCGTTACGTTTTTGGATGGCTCCCATTTTCTGTTGGAGATATTTTCTATACGCTTTTGGGTATCTTAATTTTAAGATTTCTAATTCTAAAAGGAAAACTATTCATACAATCTACTCGAGAATTTTTCAGAGAAATTTTTATGGTTCTTTCCATTGCATACGCTGTTTTTCATATTTCATGGGCATTGAACTATTACCGATTACCGCTTCATAAAAGTCTGCATTTAGAAAACGAATACACTACCGAAGAATTAGAAGATTTTACAGAACGATTGATTGAAAAATCAAATACAATTCATTTTGAAATAACGCAAAACGATTCGGTGAAAGTAGACATGCCGTATACCAAAAGTGAAATTTTCAAAATGACTCAAAACGGATACGATCACCTGGCTGAAAAATACCCACAGTTTACCTATCATCCAAAAAGCATTAAAAAATCACTTTACAGTACCGGACTCACCTACATGGGCTACAGCGGTTATTTGAATCCGTTTACAGGAGAAGCACAGGTAAACGGACTTATTTACAACTTTAAATTCCCGACTACTTCTTGTCACGAAATTGCGCATCAATTAGGCTATTCTGCAGAAAATGAAGCCAATTTCATAGGTTATTTAGCGGCTGTACATAACGATGATATTTATTTTAAATATTCAGCCTACATATTTGTATTGCGCTATTGTTTAGGTGAAATGAAGCGTCGCTATCCTGAAAAATTTGAAGAATACAATATAAAAATCAACTACGGAATTTTATTGAATTATATGGAAGTGGCAGAGTTCTGGGCACAATATCAAAACAAAGCTGAACCAGTTTTCAAAAGCTCTTACAACACCTTTTTAAAAGCAAACAAACAGAAAGAAGGTATAAAAAGCTACAACTATGTGGTTTCACTCTTAGTGAATTACTACAAAAACAGAGCCTTATAATTTTTTAGTATCTTTAAACGTCTTACTAACCCATTTTATCCATGAAAAAACTACTCTTATGTTTGGCAGTTGTTGCTTCGCAATGGCTTTCCGCACAAGATTACTTCCCTAAGAACGACGGAGTAAAAACTCCAGAAAACGCCATCACAGCATTTACAAATGCTAAAATTTACGTAACCCCTACCGAAATTATTGAAAACGGTACTTTACTCATTCAAAAAGGAAAAGTAATTGGTGTTGGTAGCTTAACTATTCCCAAAAATGCTATTACCGTAGATTTGAACGGAAAATACATCTACCCATCTTTTATTGAAGTGTTTTCAGAATTTGGTGTAGAAAAACCGAAAAGCGCTGCTCGTGGTAGAACTTCACAATACGATGCTACGCGTGAAGGTTTTTACTGGAATGATCATATTCGTCCAGATCAAAAAACCATTGATGTTTTTAGCTTTAATGATAAAGATGCCGAAGAACTCATCAAATACGGTTTTGGTGTGGTAAATACTCATTTGAATGACGGAATTATTCAAGGAACTAGTGTTTTAGTAGCCTTGAACACCAAGCAAGACAACAATTACAGAATATTAGATCAAAACGCTTCACAGTTTTTGTCGTTCAGTAAAAGTTCACAATCCAATCAAAATTACCCAACTTCTTTGATGGGTGCCATGGCGTTGATTCGTCAGTTTTATTATGATGCAGATTGGTATGCAAAAGGCAATGCTGAAACCAAAGATTTGGCTATCGAAGCACAATTGGCTAATAAAACCTTGCCACAATTTTTTGATGCCAAAAGCAGAAAAAACAGTGTTAGAGCAGACAAAATTGCCAACGAATTTGGTATCAACTACATTTTAAAAGGTGGCGGAGATGAATATGCTCGAATCGATGAAGTCATCGCTGCCAATGCCAAGTATGTAATTCCGTTAGATTTTCCTGATGCGTATGATGTAACCGATCCGTACATGGCTTCAAAAGTAGCATTGTCAGACATGTTGTATTGGAATCAAGCTCCGACCAATGCAAAAGTATTGGCTGAAAACGGAGTAACATTTGCTTTGACTTCTTCAGAAAATAAAAAACTAAAAGATTTTCAAGAAAATTTATTGAAAGCTATTGAATACGGTTTAGACGAAACCAAAGCTTTGGAAGCCTTAACCACGATTCCGGCAAGTTTACTAGGAAAAACAGACATCGGAACTTTGAAAAAAGGAAGTTATGCTAACTTTTTAATCACTTCCGGACCTGTTTTTGACAAAGAAACTACGTTGTATGAAAACTGGGTACAAGGAAATAGAAACTTGCTAGAAAATATGCATACACAAGATATTCGTGGTACGTATGCAGTAAAAGTTGATGGTGAAATGTACACAATGGACATCAAAGGTAAAATTGAAAAACCATCAATCGAGTTCAAACAAGATTCTACCAAAATCAACTCAAAAATTAATTATGATAATGGTTGGGTTCATATTTTTTATAGCCCTGTTTCTGAAAGTGAAACTACAGAATTTGTTCGTTTATCAAGTTTAGTAAATGGCAACGATTTCAAAGGTTCTGGAACGTTAACTAACGGAAAAGAAATTTCTTGGACCGCTAGAAAAACTGAAGATTTTGAAGCAAAAGAGAAAAAAGATAAGGAAGAAAAAACACCAGAAGTATTACCTGTAAGTTTCCCTAATATGGCGTATGGTTTTGCTGAAATGCCAAAACAACAAACTATTTTATTCAAGAACGCAACGGTTTGGACCAACGAAGCTGATGGTGTTTTAGAAGAAACCGATGTTTTGGTAAAAGATGGAAAAATTGCTCAAATTGGGAAAAATCTTTCTGCTAAAGGAGCGACTGTTGTAGACGCTACCGGAAAACATTTAACTAGCGGTATCATAGACGAACATTCTCATATCGGTACAGATGCGGTTAATGAAGCCGGACAAAATTCTTCAGCAGAAGTTACTATTGAAGATGTAGTTGATCCTGCTGATATCAACCTATATAGAAACTTATCGGGTGGTGTTACTACTATTCAAATTTTGCACGGTTCAGCCAATCCAATCGGTGGTCGTTCTGCTTTAATCAAACTAAAATGGGGTGGTTCTGCAGATGATATGCTTATTGACAATGCTCCTAAATTCATCAAATTTGCTTTGGGTGAAAACGTAAAACAAAGCAATTGGGGCGGTGGTCGTTTTCCGCAAAGTCGTATGGGCGTTGAGCAAGTTTTTATTGATTATTTCCAAAGAGCAAAAGAATATAATGAAGCTTGGAATACCTATAACGGACTTTCAAAAAGAGAGAAAGCGAAAACAAATGCTCCTCGTTACGATATTGAACTAGAAACTATTTCAGAAATCATCAATCAAGAACGCTTTATTACATGTCACTCTTACGTTCAAAGCGAAATCAATATGTTGATGAAAGTTGCAGAACAATTCAATTTCAACATCAATACGTTTACACACATTTTAGAAGGTTATAAAGTTGCTGATAAAATGAAAGAACACGGTGTGGGCGGTTCTACCTTCTCTGATTGGTGGGCTTACAAATTTGAAGTAAACGATGCTATTCCGTACAACGCTGCCATTATGCACGATGCTGGAATTACAGTCGCTATAAATTCTGATGATGCTGAAATGTCTCGTAGATTGAATCAAGAAGCTGCAAAAACCGTTAAATATGGTGGCATGACCGAAGAAGAAGCTTGGAAAATGGTAACCTTGAATCCTGCTAAATTATTGCATTTAGATGATACAATAGGAAGTATAAAAACTGGAAAAGATGCCGATTTGGTATTGTGGAGCGATAATCCGTTATCTATCTACGCGATTGCCGAAAAAACAATGATTGAAGGTGTTGTGTATTACGATTACGAGCAAATGAAAGCTAAAAAAGTAGAAACTGCTGTTACCAAAAATAAATTGGTAAACATGATGATCGATGCTAAAAATAGCGGTATGAAAACTCAAGCTCCTAAGGCTAAAGAGAAAGAATTAATGCATTGTGACACCTTATAATTTACACAGAAAAATGAAAAAAATAGTATATACTTTTTTATGTATGCTGACAGGTTTAAGCGTGTTGCAAGCACAACAAACTCCAGCTGCTAAACAAACCAAAAGCATTCTTATTACTAACGCTACCGCACATATTGGAGACGGAAAAGTAATAGAAAATAGTTTTATTGGGTTCAAAGATGGTAAACTTACGTTGGTTGTAGATGCAACAATTTCTAGAATTGATATGACACAATTTGATGAAGTGATTGAAGCCAGCGGAAAACATGTTTATCCAGGCTTTATCGTAGTCAATTCAACCTTAGGTTTGGTAGAGATTGATGCGGTAAAAGCTTCTGATGATGAGCGCGAAATTGGGCAAATGAATCCAAACATTCGCAGTTTAATCGCTTACAATACCGAGTCTAAAGTAATAGAAACTATGAGACCTAACGGTGTTTTAGCAGGTCAAATTGTTCCGCAAGGCGGTACTATTGCTGGGACATCTTCAGTGGTGCAATTTGACGCGTGGAATTGGGAAGATGCGGCCATCAAAACAGATGATGCCATTCACATCAACTGGCCAAACAGTTTAAGTCGTGGTCGTTGGTGGATGGGCGAACCCAACACCATCAAAAAGAACGAGAAATACGCTGAAAATATCGAAACCTTAAAAACCTATTTTGCCGAGGCGAAAGCATACAATCAAGGCAAGGGTTCAGAAAGAAATCTTCCACTTGAAGCTATGAAAGGGGTATTTGATAGTTCTCAAAAACTATTTATCCATGCTGATGGACAACGAGAAATTGTAGATGCCATCACCTTTGCAGAAGCTATGGGTATCAAGGATATCATTATTGTTGGCGGTGCTGAAGCGACTCCTGTTGCAAACTTTTTAGTTGAGCATAACGTTCCTGTTGTGGTTACACGTCCGCACAGTTTACCAAGCATGGAAGACATCGATGTTAAGGGTCCGTACAAACTAGCAGCCGATTTGCATGCTAAAGGCGTAAAAGTAACCATTGATCCTGCTGGAGATATGGAACGTATGAGCAGTAGAAATTTACCTTTCTATGCAGGAACTGCCGCTGTATACGGAATTGATAAAGAAGAAGCTATAAGTTTAATAACTAAAAATCCTGCTGAAATTCTTGGTATTGATGATATCATGGGAACCCTGGAAAGCGGTAAAGATGCTACGCTGTTTATTTCTGAAGGAGATGCGTTGGATATGAGAACCAACATCATTAGTAAAGCCTTTATTCAAGGTAGAGATATCAGTCTTGAAACCCATCAAACAGAATTGTACCATAGGTATAATGAAAAGATTAATGGTCAACCCTAAAAAACAATATTTTTAGATATGAAAGCGAGCCTTAACAGCTCGCTTTTTTTAATTATTTTTGCCAAAAATCAAGTCTAGTGAAAGTTATTTCGAGTACTCAAAATCCGTTGATTAAAAACATACTGCAACTCAAAGAAAAGTCGCGTTTACGCAAAAAGACCAATACGTTTGTGTTAGAAGGGCAACGCGAAATTATGTTAGCATTGAAAGGTGGTTATACATTGGAAACACTCCTCTTCTACCCAGATATCTGCAGTGAAACAGAAGTACAAGACTTCATAGGAGATTA
Source organism: Pustulibacterium marinum (assembly GCF_900116665.1). GTDB lineage: Bacteria > Bacteroidota > Bacteroidia > Flavobacteriales > Flavobacteriaceae > Pustulibacterium > Pustulibacterium marinum. The sequence continues at coordinate 199,799 of NZ_FPBK01000003.1, forward strand.
CTCTTCCAGACCAGAAATTATTGAAGTTTCAAAAGACGTATATCAAAAAATTGCTTATCGTGAAACTACTGAAGGCATTGTGGCTATTGCCAAAACCAAATCACTTGATTTAGAAAATTTAGCTTTCAAAAGAGAAAACCCACTAATTCTTGTAGCAGAAGCTCCTGAAAAACCGGGAAATATTGGTGCTTTGTTACGTACTGCCGACGCTGCCAATTTAGATGCTGTGATTATCGCCAACCCAAAAACAGACATGTATAACCCAAACATCATTCGCTCTAGCGTGGGTTGTGTGTTTACCAACAATATTGCAACGGGTTCTACGTCGGAAATCATTGAATTTCTAAAATCGAAAAACATTGCTATCAATTGTGCTGCGTTAACCGCTTCAATTCCGTATCAAACCCAAGATTTCACGCAAGCTTCAGCAGTTGTGGTTGGTACCGAAGCTACTGGTTTAAGTGATGAATGGTTGAACAATTCCACACAAAACATCATCATTCCAATGCAAGGCGAAATCGATTCTATGAATGTTTCCGTTGCTGCTGCTATTGTTATTTTTGAAGCGAAAAGACAACGAGACTTTAATTAGTAGTGAATAATGATTGATTAATAATATTGAATGGAAAATCCGAAAGAAAATATCATCGTAACAAAAAGTTATCAATTTGCCATTCATATTGTAGAACTATGCAAAACACTTCAGGAAAATAAAGAGTATACGCTTTCCAAACAACTTTTAAAATCGGGGACATCCATTGGTGCAAATGTTGAAGAAGCAGTTGGTGGTATTTCTAAAAAAGATTTTAGAGCAAAAATGTCCATTGCCTATAAAGAAGCTAGAGAAAGCCATTATTGGTTACGAATTTTAAAAGATACAAGCTACATTTCAAAAGAAAAATTTGATGCGCTTGAAATCGAATTACTTCCCATTTTAAAAATATTATATCGTATTATTGAAACCAGTAAAAGTTAATGGAATTCATCAAACATGAACCATTATTAATCCTTCATTACTAATAATTAATTATTAATTACCAACTCCTAATTATTACAATTTGAACGCACAATTACTATTTTATATCATCATCGGACTTTTAGTGTTAGACTTTATTGTAGACGGAATTTTAGATTCGCTCAACGCTAAAAAATACGATGACCCAATTCCAGCTGAATTAAGCGATGTATATGACGAAGCTGAATACATAAAATCTCAAGAGTACAAAAAAACACGCCATAAATTCAGTTCCATCACAGGAAGTATTTCGTTTATAGCAACCTTATGTTTTTTCATTTTTGGTGGATTTGAATTTGTAGATCAACTAGCGAGAAGCATCTCAGATAATGAAATTATCATCGCCTTAATTTTCTTCGGAATCATTATGTTAGTAAGCGATATTTTATCTACTCCTTTCTCGTATTACAGCACTTTTGTAATCGAAGAAAAATTTGGTTTCAACAAATCAACCAAAAAGACTTTCTTTTTAGACAAACTCAAAGGTTGGTTGATGGGAGCTATTATAGGTGGCGGCATTTTGGCTTTGATTATTTGGTTTTATCAATTTACAGGCAGTAACTTTTGGTTATATGCTTGGGCTTTGGTAGCGGTTTTCAGTTTGTTTATGAATATGTTTTATTCCAAATTAATCGTTCCGCTTTTCAACAAACAAACACCTTTGGAAGAAGGCGAATTGAAACAAGCCATTACAGCTTACGCCACCAAAGTTGGATTTAAACTTGATGCCATTTATGTGATTGATGGTTCAAAACGTTCTACTAAAGCAAACGCGTATTTTTCAGGTTTTGGAGCTACCAAAAGAATTACCTTGTTCGATACCTTGATCAATGATTTAACCACCGAAGAAATTGTAGCAGTATTAGCTCATGAAGTAGGTCATTACAAGAAAAATCACATCATTTTCAATTTGATTACTTCAATTCTTTTGACGGGTTTCACCTTATATATTCTTTCATTATTCATTAACGAACCCATACTTTCCGAAGCTATGGGTGTATCTACACCAAGTTTTCATATTGGTTTAATTGCTTTTGGAATTTTGTACAGTCCAATTTCAGAAATCACTGGACTCATCATGAATATTTTTTCAAGAAAATTTGAATACCAAGCCGATAATTACGCTAAAGAAACGTATGCCGCAGCTCCATTAATTACATCACTTAAAAAGCTATCTAAAAATAGTTTAAGCAATTTAACCCCGCATAAAGCATACGTTTTTGTACACTATTCACACCCAACATTGTTGCAACGTTTTAAAAACTTGATGGCCTAAAAAATTTGCATGAACCAAAGTTTGTGCTAATTTTATAATAATACAGCCCTGAAAAACTCACTATGGCAATAATAGACACAGAACAGGAGAACAAGGCAATTGCCCGCGAGTACAAAGAACTACTTCGCATTAGTTATCAATTCCTTTCCGATGAAGATAAAAAACTCATTCGGTTAGCATTTGACACGGCCGTTGATGCCCACAAAGAACAGCGTAGAAAAAGTGGCGAAGCGTATATATTTCATCCAATTGGGGTAGCAAAAATTGTGGCTTCGGAAATTGGTTTAGATGCCACCGCTATTGCTGCTGCTTTACTGCATGATGTTGTTGAAGATACTCCGTATACGTTGGAAGATATGGAACGGATTTTTAATCCTACCATTGCACGCATTGTAGACGGATTGACCAAAATATCGAGTTTAAGTAAAGACAACGACGTATCGTTACAAGCAGAAAATTTTAGAAAAATGCTGCTAACCATGAACGATGACGTTAGAGTGATTCTGACAAAAATTGCCGACCGTTTGCACAACATGCAAACCATGGATTCTATGCCACCACATAAGCAAGAGAAAATTGCTTCGGAAACCTTGTATATTTACGCTCCGTTGGCACACAGAATTGGGTTGTATAACATAAAATCGGAGTTAGAAGATTTAGGTTTGAAATATACCGAACCTAAAATGTTCAACCAGATTTTAAGTAAAATTGAAGAAAGTAAAGAAGATCAAAAAGCCTATATTGAATCGTTTTCTAATGTAATCAAAGAAAGCCTTGATAAAGAAGGATTACACTATAACATTAAAGGACGATCAAAATCTATTTTCTCTATCCGAAGAAAAATGAAAGCCCAAAACGTATCTTACGAAGAGGTGTATGATAAGTTTGCTATTAGAATCATTTACAAATCGGATGCAGCGAATGAAAAATTCCTAGCTTGGAAAATTTACTCCATTGTTACAGATCACTTTCGCCCAAATCCGGTACGTTTACGCGATTGGATTTCTTCACCAAAATCAACGGGTTACGAAGCCTTACACATTACAGTAATGGGGCCAAAAGGTCGTTGGGTTGAAGTACAAATTCGTAGTGAACGCATGCACGAAATTGCCGAAAAAGGTTATGCTGCGCATTTTAAATACAAACACGGAGACCAGCAAGAACAAGGTTTAGACGTTTGGCTAAACCGTTTGCAAGATGCTTTGGAAGGCTCGGAAAGCAGTGCCATTGATTTTGTAGAGGAGTTTAAATTCAATTTATATTCTAAAGAAATTTTTGTGTTTACTCCAAACGGAGAATTAAAATCGTTACCAAAAGGAGCTACACCTTTAGATTTTGCATTTAGTATTCACACAGAAATTGGTGTACATACACGGGGCGCCAAGGTAAACGGAAAATTAGTTCCGCTAAGTCATAAACTAAAAAGTGGAGATCAGGTAGAAATTATCACTTCAGAATCTGCAAAACCAACAGTGACTTGGTTAGATTATGCCACTACTGCCCGGGCTCGTTCTCGTATTAAATCTTCTTTAAAAGAAGAGAAAAAAGTTATAGCTGAAGACGGTAAAGAAATCCTTCGTAGAAAATTAAAGCAACTCAAGATCACATTCAATGAAAACATTGTAAACGAGTTGGTTGTTTATTTTAAACTTAAAACAAGTTTAGATTTATTTTATCGCGTAGGTGTAGGTACTATTGACAACCAACAATTGAAAGAGTATGCCAATAGCCGCAGCAACATGTTTGTAAACTTCTTCAAAAATAAAATTAGAAGACCCAATCATCCTTCAGAAGATCTTCACAAGGAAGAAATCACCACTAAATACGACATGCTTGTCTTTGGTAAAGAAGAAGAAAAATTGGAATATAAACTTGCCAATTGCTGTAACCCGATACCTGGTGACAATGTTTTTGGATTTTTGACGATTAATGAAGGTATAAAGGTTCATAAAAAAACATGTCCAAATGCACTTTCGTTACAATCTAATTATGCTTACAGAATTTTACCAGCAAAATGGATAGATTCTACTCAGCAAGAACATACAGCAGTAATTAGACTTACAGGTATAGATCATCTTGGATTAGTGAGCGATGTTACAAAAGTCATTTCAGATAACATGCATGTGAATATGAAAAGCATCAGCTTTGATACCGATGATGGAATTTTTTCTGGAAAGATCACGCTCTCAGTAAAAAACAGAGCTATGCTAAAAAAATTAATAGAAAAATTAAAAGGAATAAATGGTATCGATAAAGTTACCAGAATGTAAAATATACTTTTCAGATACAAATAATAAACACTACTTTTGTAGTTTGGAATTTTGAGGCAAGTATCATGGCAAATGAAAAAAACCAAGAGATCGTAAAAAATGTTTTTACGAAGTATTTAGAAGAAAAAGGACATCGTAAAACTCCTGAGCGCTACGCGATTCTTCAGGAAATTTATGATAATGATGAGCATTTTGATATAGAATCACTCTACATCAAAATGAAAAATAAAAACTATCGTGTAAGTAGAGCAACGCTTTACAACACCATAGAACTTCTATTGGAATGTGGTTTGGTGCGTAAACACCAATTTGGGCAAAATCAAGCTCATTATGAAAAATCATACTTTGATAAGCAACACGACCACGTAATTTTGACAGATACTGGTGAGGTGATGGAATTTTGTGACCCAAGAATCCAGAGCATCAAAAAAACAATCGAAGAGGTTTTTAATATCAAAATTCACAACCATTCGCTATACTTCTACGGAACAAAAGAAGAAACTGAATCATAACACAACATATATTAAAATGGCAGTAGACTTACTACTTGGACTTCAATGGGGAGATGAGGGAAAAGGTAAAATTGTAGACGTTCTTACAAAAAACTATGATATTATCGCCCGCTTTCAGGGAGGTCCAAATGCAGGACATACGCTTGAATTTGACGGAATAAAGCACGTTCTTAGAACCATTCCTTCCGGAATTTTTCATGAACAATCAATCAACGTTATTGGTAACGGTGTAGTTGTTGATCCTGTTGTTTTTGTAAACGAATTAAAAGGATTAGAACAATTCAATATCGATTACAAGAAAAAGTTGATTTTATCTAGAAAAGCACATTTAATTTTACCAACACACCGTTTGCTTGATGCAGCTTCGGAAGCTTCAAAAGGTAAAGCGAAAATTGGATCTACTCTTAAAGGTATTGGACCAACTTATATGGACAAAACCGGACGTAATGGATTACGTGTTGGGGATCTTGAACTAGATGATTTCAAAGAAAGATACCGCGCTTTGGCAGACAAGCATGAAGAAATGATCAGCTTTTACAAAGTGGATATTGAGTATGATCTTGCAGAGTTAGAAACTGAATTCTTTGCTGCTGTTGAAACTTTAAAAGAACTTACTTTCATTGATAGCGAGGAGTTTTTAAACAAATCGCTTCGTGAAGAAAAAACTATATTGGCAGAAGGTGCTCAAGGATCTTTATTGGATATCGACTTTGGAACCTATCCTTTTGTAACCTCTTCAAACACTACTGCTGCTGGTGCTTGTACTGGTTTAGGTGTTGCTCCTAACAGAATTGGAGAAGTTTTTGGAATTTTCAAAGCTTATACAACTCGTGTTGGTAGTGGACCTTTCCCTACTGAACTTTTTGATGCTACAGGAGAAAAAATGGCTAAAATCGGGAACGAATTTGGAGCCGTTACTGGTCGACCAAGACGTTGTGGTTGGTTAGATCTTGTTGCATTGAGATATGCTGTTCAAGTAAACGGTGTAACCCAATTAATGATGATGAAAGGTGACGTTTTAAGTGGTTTTGAAACTTTAAAAGTATGTACTGCATACAAATATAAAGGAGAAACTATTGAGCATTTACCATACAACATTGAACCAGAAAACGTAACTCCAATCTACACAGAAATGAAAGGTTGGAACGCCGATCTTACCAAAATGACAAGTGTAGACGAATTTCCTGAAGAATTGGTAGCGTATATTGAATTCTTAGAAAAGGAATTGGAAACACCTATCAAAATTGTTTCTGTAGGTCCTGATAGAACACAAACGATTCACAGATAAAATTTGAACCTATCATAATTTTGTAAAAAGACCGTTTCATTTGATAACGGTCTTTTTTTATTATAGCTACTGGCATGCTTCTTGTTCATTAAAAATTGTATTTTTGACCAAATTTTTTCAGCATACATGAATCTAAAATTCTATTTTTCTTTATTCTTTATATGTTTTCTGGGAGCTTTTTCATCAAACGCTCAGCAGAAAAATACTTCCGAAGGAAAGAAAAAAATTCAAATAATTCAGGGACGAAATTTTCATAAAGATGAAGAAAAATTTCCTGGAGCTACAATTTTCAATGGCGATAAACAACAAGTTCAATTTCGACACGAAGGAATTGATGTTTGGTGTGATATTGCTGTGTATTATCAAGATGATAATTTCATAAAAGCATCCGGAAACGTATACTTGCAGCAAGGCGATTCAGTAAAAATGAATTGTGATTACATTGAATACAATGGAAATACAAAACTTGCCATTGCAGAAGACAATGTGGAGCTAAGAAATAATCAAATGAAGTTAGAGACTAATAAACTCTACTTCAACAGACTGCTACAGCAATGTTACTACAACACATCTGGAACAGTAACCGATCCTGAAAATACGCTCACCAGTCAAAGTGGAAAATACTTTATAGAAACAGAAAAGTTTCAATTCAACAGTAATGTGCATCTCGTAAACAAAGATTTCGATCTAAAATCGAATGAGCTGGATTATTACGAGCGTAGCAAACATGCTTATCTTTATGGTCCGTCAACAATCACTGGAAAAGATTATGTTCTTTATTGTGAACGTGGATATTATGATACTACAGTTGAAAAAGGCTACGGAATCAAAAACACCAGAATAGACTATAATCAGCGCATTATCAAAGGAGATAGTCTTTATTTTGAAAAGAAAAAAGAGTTTGCCGCAGCCACTAACAATATTCAAATTATTGATACTGTAAATAAAGGAATTGTAAAGGGACATTATGGTGAAGTTTGGAAAGCAAAAGACTCTATGTTTGTCACCAAACGTGCGGTAGCTATCAATTTGGTAGAAAATGATTCTATCTTTATTCATGGTGACACGTTGATGGTAACCGGTAAAGAGAACGAACGTATTTTAAGAGCTTTTAGAGATGCTAGAATCTACAAAACTGGAATGTCTGGTAAATGTGATTCTATTCATTCTAGTGAAATTACAGGAATTACTCAGTTAATTAGAAAAATTCCAAAAGGAACTAAGGAAAGAGATTTCTTAAAATACAATCCTATTCTTTGGAATGGCGAAAACCAATTAACCGGAGATAGCATACATCTTATTTCTAATGCAAAAACAGAAAAATTAGATTCATTAAAAGTATTGAATAATGCCTTTATTGCTGAAAAAGATTCTCTTGGAGATGGTTATAATCAAGTAAAAGGAAAAAACCTATACGGACTTTTTAATGACGCCAACCAGTTAAATGAAGTACACATTGTACAAAACACTGAGTCTATATTTTTTGCCTATGACGATTCAGAATTTGTTGGAATTGATAAAGCTATTTGTAGCCGTATCGAAATAGAATTAGCAGACAATCAAATTGTAAGTGTAACCAATTTTACAGATACGGAATCTACCATAAACAGAGAAGAAGATCTACCGGTAAATGCTAGGAAACTCCCTGGATTTTATTGGCGTGGTGATGAGCGTATAAAGACCAAAGACGATATTTTTAGCGAAGAAGATAATAATATTGAATTAGTTAAAATTCAGGGAATTGATGATCCACAAGCCATAGATATGGAAGAAATGGGTAGAGTTGCAACTCAACCAACCGATGGTACTGAAGCTTTTCCTACTTCTGAAACAAATAAAGAAGACGAATCCCCTACTACACCAAAAAAGGAATCTTCTCCTGCTTTAAAACCAAAACGGCCATTAATACAGGTAGATTCATTAAAGCTAAAACCGGTTTTAAAACCACAAACTAGCACGCATCCGTAATACTTTTTACAGAGAAAAATACAAGCAAAGAAACTTTTCATTACATTTAAGACAATGAAAACCGACTTTTTACAATATCAGGCACAAACGTCGCCTCATCCTTTGATGGTAGATGTTTCTCATGCCAAAGGAAGTTATATTTATGACACCGACGGAAAATCTTATTTAGATTTTGTTGCTGGTGTTTCTGCTTGCACCTTGGGTCACTGCCATCCAAAAGTGGTAAAAGCCGTGCAAGAACAAACAGAAAAATACATGCACGTAATGGTGTATGGAGAATACATACAATCGCCAGCTGTTCAACTTTCTAAGTTATTAGCAGAACATATGCCTGCGCCTTTAGATTGCACTTATCTAGTGAATTCTGGTACCGAAGCAATCGAAGGTTCTCTCAAACTAGCAAAACGAGCTACCGGAAGATCTCAGTTGATTTCAGCAGTAAATGCCTATCACGGAAACACACAAGGTTCCATGAGCGTAATGGGTGCCGAACATAGAAAACAAGCTTTTCGACCTTTATTACCAGATGTAGATTTTATTCGGTTTAATAACGAAGAAGATCTACAAAAAATTACACATAGAACTGCTGGTGTTTTATTAGAAACGATTCAGGGAAGCGCTGGTTTTTTACCTCCTCAAAACGATTATTTGGCTAAAGTTAAAAAACGTTGTGAAGAAGTTGGCGCATTACTTATTCTTGATGAAATTCAGCCTGGATTTGGAAGAACTGGAACTTTATTTGGTTTTGAACAATACAATGTTGTTCCAGATATTGTAGCCATGGGAAAAGGAATGGGTGGCGGAATGCCTGTTGGCGCATTTTCAGCATCTAAAAAATACATGCATTTACTTTCAGACGGACCAAAAATGGGACACATTACCACTTTTGGTGGACATCCTGTTATTGCCGCTGCCAGTTTAGCTACTTTGAAAGAAGTTCTTGAATCTGATTTAATGCAACAAGCTGTTGAAAAAGAAGCCTTATTCAAAAAACTTTTACAACATCCAAAAATTACAGACGTTAGAGGAAGAGGTCTTATGCTTGCGATGATGGTAGAAAGTGAAGATTTGGCAAATCATATCATTCTAAAATGTATGGAAAAAGGATTGATTTTATTTTGGTTAATGTTTGAACCAAAAGCTGTAAGAATCACTCCGCCTTTGACAATTTCCAAGGAGGAAATAGCAATTGGTTGTAAGTTAATTCTTGAATCAATTGAAGAATGGAAAGCATAACTGTTAACTAAATTGTTGATAACAAAACACAATTACTGTAAAACATAGCTTTTCGTATTATAAATTTAAGACTATAGAAATCTAAAAAAGTTTCGCCTATGCCATTTGGTTCTAACGAAGAATACAATTTACCGATTGCTAAGTTTGAATCGATGTTGAAAACAAATACAGTTTTCTTCTTTGACTCAACTGATTTTGAACACATCATCACCTATTATTTAGATGAAGGAAAAGTTGCGAAAGCAAAAAAAGCAACTCAAATTGGGTTAGAACAACATCCTACCTCTTCAGAATTGAAACTCCTTGAAGTAGAAATTTTAATTTTTGAGAACAAACTAGATAAAGCTGAGGCACTGCTAGAAGATTTGGAAGAAATTTGTGCTCATAATGTGGAACTCTATATTCAAAAGGCTAATATTTTCAGTAAAAAAGATATGCATCAAAAAGCCATTCAAACACTGAAACAAGCATTAGCAGTAAATGGCGAAGATCCCGCTGCAGATATTTTATCTATGATTGGTATGGAATTTCTATTTCTGGAGGATTATGCAAATGCAAAAGATTATTTTCTAGAAGCTTTAAAAGAAGACCATTTAGATTATGCAGCGCTTTACAATGTTGTTTTTTGTTATGAATATTTAGCGGATCATGATGGTTGTATCACTTTTTTAAATGATTTTCTAGAGGTAAATCCTTACTGCGAAGTAGCGTGGCATCAATTAGGAAAACAATATGCAGCTAAGAAACTTTATAAGGAATCACTTTCTGCCTTTGAATTTGCAATCATTTCAGACGATTCTTTTATTGGTGCTTATTTTGAAAAAGGAAAAATCCTTGAAAAACTCAAGCGCTATAATGAAGCTATTGATAATTATGAATACACGCTAGAACTTGATGACCCTACTTCTTTTGCCTATTTGAGAATAGGAAAATGTCATGAGAAACTAGGAAACTTGGATCTTGCAAAACAGAATTATTACAAGACAGTTCACGAAGATCCTTTACTTGACAAAGGTTGGCTGGCTATAACAGATTTTTATTACCGATTAGAAAATTTCCAAAAAGCCAAATACTACATTCAAAAAGCTATCAATATAGACGAAGACAATGTACTATATTGGAAACGATCTGCAGAAATACACAAGCAATTAAGCATGTTTGAAGAAGCTGATATTGCTTATAAGAAAACTATTGAATTAGGCAATTATGAACTGGACACATGGGTTTCATGGGCAGATATTCTCACCCATTTAGGAGAAAATGATACTGCTATAGTAACATTGCTTCAAGGATTAGAGTTTTATCCAGAGGATAGCGGCATTGAATATAGATTAGCTGCGCTTTATTATTTAATGCATGAAGACATCAAAGGTCAATATCATTTAACAAATGCATTAGAACATAACTATGATGGTCATGAACTGGCTTCAAAGCTATTTCCAGCAATTTTTGATAGACCAACTGTTAAGAATATTATAACAAAATTTAAAAAGGCTTCCTAACAAAAAAATCCTATTTTTGCTTGGTTTCAAGTATAAAATCCATGCAAAGATCATTTTTAGATTACCTTGTAATTTCGCTAAAAGGTATGGCTATGGGAGCAGCAGATATTGTCCCAGGCGTTTCCGGCGGAACCATTGCCTTTATTTCTGGAATTTACGAAGAGTTAATAACTTCTATCAACAATGTAAATCTGTCACTATTTAAAACTTTAAAGAACGAAGGTTTTAAAGCAGCATGGCATCAACTAAACGGTAATTTCTTATTAGCCCTTTTATTGGGTATAGCCATTAGCGTAGTTTCATTAGCAAAAGGAATTGGTTGGCTTCTTGAAAACCAACCTGTATTGCTATGGTCTTTCTTTTTTGGACTCGTTTTAGCAAGTATTTATTTCGTTGGAAAACAAATTCAAAAGTGGAACGTGGCTATTATCATTGCTGCGATACTTTCTGCAGCATTAGCCTATTACATTACTTCATTACCTCCTTTAAGTACCGAAGCAAGTCCTTGGTTTTTACTTTTGGCAGGTGCACTAGCGATATGCGCAATGATTCTTCCAGGAATTTCGGGCTCATTTATTCTAGTTTTGCTGGGAGCATACAGAACGATTTTAGAAGCGGTAGATAATAAAGACTTAAAAACAATTGCCATTGTTGGTGTTGGAGCTATCGTGGGATTACTCACGTTTTCTAGAGTTTTAAAATGGCTTTTCAGCAATCATAAGAACTTAATTTTAGCTATTCTTACTGGCTTTATTTTCGGTTCACTAAACAAGATTTGGCCTTGGAAAAAAGTATTAGAATCCATTACAATAAAAGATAAAGTAATTACTCTTAAAGAAATAAGCGTTTTACCATTTAATTATGATGGAGATCCAAAATTATTGTTCTCAATCATTTTAATGATTGTTGGTTTTGCTACCATCATCATCTTGGAAAAAGTGGCAACTACGCCAAATGAAAACTAAATGTACAATAGCCACAGAACATTTAAAGATAAGTTCTTTTTGGTGATCAAAGGACTTGCAATGGGAGCCGCAAATAAAGTTCCCGGAGTTTCAGGTGGTATTGTGGCATTTGTTGCCGGATTTTACGAAGAATTCATCGGTTCTTTAAGAAAAGTCAATGGAAAAGCCTTTAAACTACTTATTGGCGGAAGATTCAAAAGTTTTTACAGATATATAAATGGACGTTTCCTAGGCTTGCTTATTTTTGGAATGCTCGTAAGTTACTTCAGTATTTCCAAGCTTTTGGATTATTTTATTGAAAGAAAAGAACTCTACGTATGGTCTCTTTTCTTCGGAATGATTTTAGGTTCAATTTACTATATCAGTAAAGATTTTGATCATTGGAATAGAAAAACAATACTGAGTTTTTTAATTGGTATTTCTACCGGAATTTCCATCAGTTTTTTGAGTCCGGCTACGCAAAATGACAATCTTTTATTTGTTTTCTTTTGCGGAATGATCAGTGTTTCAGGAATGGCTTTACCAGGCTTATCGGGTTCTTTCATTTTAATTTTATTGGGTAATTACGTGCTTCTTTTAGTAGATTCTGTAAACGCTTTGTACGATACATTTGCAGAAATTATAAAAGCAGATTTTAGTTTTGTAGAAAATACGAAAAGGTTGGATACACTTAAGATTCTAGCAGTTTTCACAACAGGATCTCTCGTAGGTTTGGTGACACTTTCCCATCTTTTAAATTACGTTCTTAAACACTTCAAACATATTACAACTGCCGTAATTATAGGTTTTATAACGGGATCATTGGGCGTTGTATGGCCATGGAAAAAAACTATCTTCAAAACGGACGCTACCGGAGCTTATCTTCACGACTCAAACGGAGTAAGAATTATAGAAAACTACAAACGTTTTATTCCACATTTTAATCATTCAGAAACCTATATTGCCATTGTTTTTATTATTATTGGCATAGGAATTATTTTAGCACTTGACTGGTATGGACAAAAATCAAGAAAACACGTTTAAAAACTTATTCGGATTACTAGGAAGAAATATTTCGTACTCATTTTCTAGAGGATATTTTTCAGAAAAGTTTGAAAAAGAAGGTATACAAGATTCGTTTTACACAAACTTTGATATTCCTTCTATTGATAAATTCCCCGAAATCATTCAGCAAAATAAGAACCTAAAAGGAATGAATGTTACCATTCCTTACAAAGAAGACGTGATTCCGTATTTAGATGAATTGGATGAAACAGCAAAAATGATTGGCGCAGTAAATACAATTCAGTTTAAAAATAATAAACTAATAGGTCACAATACCGACTATTACGGTTTTTTAAAATCACTTGAACCATTTTTAAAACCTCAACATTCCAAAGCTCTTGTACTTGGAACTGGTGGAGCTGCAAAAGCTGTACTATATGTAATGAAGTTACTTGGAATAAATGCAAAATTGGTTTCTCGCAATCCAAAATTAAAGCAGTATTCCTACACTGACTTAAATAAAGAAATCATTCAAAATAATAAGCTAATTATTAATACAACTCCCTTAGGAACGCACCCAAACATTACAGACAAACCTTCAATTTCGTATCAGCATATCACTTCAGAACATTTACTTTTTGATCTGATTTACAACCCAGCTGAAACTGCTTTTCTACTTGAGGGTAAGAAGCGAGGAGCTACCATTGCAAACGGAGCAAGTATGCTACAACTACAGGCAGAAAAAGCATGGACTATTTGGAATTCATAAAAACAAGTAGGGAGTTAATCGATTTATCAGTTCATTTTTAGTTTTTTTTTTGTCATATAAATTAGTTGTTAGTATCTTTCAGTCAAAGAAACTAGTGCCAACCTTAAAACATTCCTGACAATGTTAGAAGAAAAAGATGATAACCTGTTAAACGCAGACGGACAAGAACCGATTCAAAACGAAGAACAAACCAGTGAATCTAAAGACGCAATTAAAGAGGAAGAAACTACTCCTGTAGTTGAAGAATCTGATGAAGTACACAAAGAGATTGACGACTCTAATGCAGAAGATGCAGAAGACGAAGACAACCATCAGCGTCATTCCATTCCAATGCCGGATTATCATGCTATGGACATGGATTTACTTAATTTGGAATTTGAAAAACTACTGAAGAATCATAAGGTTCAAGCTATAAAAGAGCACGTAGACAATATTCGTACAGAGTTTGAAGATAAATTCACCCATCTACTTGAAGAGAAAAAAGATGAATTTATAGCAAATGGTGGGAATGAAATTGATTTTAGTTACCACGTTCCTGCCAGAAGTACGTTTAATTCTTTATATGGAGAGTACAAGGATAAGCGAAATGCTTACTATAAAAACATAGAACTTACACTCAAAAATAATCTTGACAAAAGATTACAGATTATTGAAGAGTTGAAAGGTTTGTTAGATGTAGAAGAAAATATAAACACTACTTACAAGCACTTTAAAGATTTACAAGATCAATGGAGATCTGTTGGTCCGGTTCCAAGAGCAAGTTACAATGATGTTTATAGAAACTATTATTTCCATACGGAAAGATTCTATGACTTCTTAGATTTAAATAGAGATCTTCGAGATCTTGACTTTAAACACAATTTAGAAGAAAAATTAAAACTCATAGAAAAGGCTGAAGCCTTGGCTACAGAGGAAGACATTCCTAAAGCATTTAGAGAACTGCAACTTCTACACAAAGTTTGGAAGGAAGATATAGGTCCTGTAGAACGTGACCAAAGAGAAGAAATCTGGAATCGCTTTAGTGAAGCTACAAAAGTTGTTCATGACAAGCGCCAAGATTACTTTAAAAACATTGAACAGGTTTACGAGAAGAACTATGAAAAGAAGAAGTTAATCATTGCAGAGATTGAATCCATTGCAGGGAAACAAGTGAACTCACATAACCAATGGCAAAAACTCATGAAGGATATTGAATCTCTTAGAGAAGATTTCTTCAAAGCCGGTAGAGTTCCTGCTAAGGTAACCCAAGAATCATGGGGAAATTTTAAAGATGCTGTTCGATTGTTCAACAAGAACAAAAATGCTTTTTACAAGAATTTAAAAAAGGAACAACAAGATAATCTCAATAAAAAGCTTGAACTCATTGCGATAGCGGAGGCTAATAAAGACAATGAAGATTTTGAAGTAACTACTCCTTTGATGAAAAAGATTCAGCAAGATTGGAAACTAATTGGTCATGTTCCAAGAAAGCAATCTGATAAAATCTGGAAAGAATTCAAAAGTGCTTGTAACCATTACTTCAATAGATTGCATGCGCAAAGAAACGAATCTCAAAAGGTAGAATTTGAAGCTTTTGAAGAGAAAAAAGCATTCTTAGATGAGTTGAAAGATTATCAACTTTCCGGAGACAACAAGAAAGATCTTGCCTACATCAAAAAACTTATTTCCGAATGGAAAAACATGGGGCGTGTTCCTTACAACAAGAGAAACATTGAAAGCAAATTTAATAAGATCATTGATGCCTTATTCAAAAAATTGGATATGGATAAGCAGGAGGCTGAACTTATCAAATACGATAAAAAATTAGATCACTTAGCTAATGAAGATAACAATGAACGCCAGCTACAAAGCGAACATATTTTCATTAGACGTAAGATTGATGAAGTAAAAGCAGAGATCCGACAGTTAGAAAACAATATGCAATTCTTCACCAATGTAGACGAAAGTAACCCATTAGTGAGAGAAGTTATTAAAAACATTGACAAGCATAAGGAGTCTTTAGAGCTTTGGAAAGAAAAGCTAAAAAAGTTAAATACACTAGCTGACGACGAGGAAGATGAAGACTAGAATCTTTCTTTTTTTAAAGCTATGACTTTATAAAAAAAGCCGATGAATCAAAATTCATCGGCTTTTTATTTTCAGTAATGTATATTTTAAAGTAAACTTACTTTTTATCTACTGCTTTGGTAGTATGTAATTTTGATGACATTTCCATAGAAATGGCAGAAAGTTCAAATTTAAGTTTACCAGACATTGTTTCTATAACACAAGAATCTCCGGATAGTTGGTGAATTTTACCGTGTAATCCACTTTTTGTAATTACCTTATCTCCTACTTTAAGCCCTTCTCCAAACTTTTTTTCTTCTTTTTGTCTTTTCATTTGTGGGCGTATCATAAAAAAATACATCACTACAAAAAGTGCTAAAAAAGGTAAATATTTCATTAATCCTTCCATAAATATTCAATTAAATTCTGTTACGTTATCTTATTCTGCTGCTTTTGGTTCTACAAACGCTTTGATTGAAATACGCTCTTTCCCAGTCTCGGTATTTGCAGTAACTGTAATAGTTTTAGTTACTTGGTTTTTACCACTACCATTATAGGTTACTTGAATTTCACCTTTTTCACCTGGAGCAATAGGTCCATCTGGTTTTTTTGGTACTGTACAACCACAGGTACTTTTAACATTGGTCACTACTAATGGAACATCTCCTGTATTTGTAAAGCTAAATGTGTATGCTTGGCGCTCTCCTTGAGGAATGTTTCCAAAGTCATGAACTTTTTCTTCAAATTCCATTACAGCAAATTTTTCTGAATTTGCATCTCTTTCTGCTGCTGCTTCAACATTTTCTGCTTTTACTTTCTTAGAAGCATTTTCTTCGCAAGATGTAAAACTAATTGTAGCTGCTAAAGCTCCGATGATTAATAAACTTTTTTTCATGTTGTATTTAGTTTTATTTTGGAGGTTAAATGTACTAATTATATTATAAAAGCCCTCTACCTACCTTATTTAACTTCTGAGTAGTTTGGTAATCTTTAACCAACTTATCTAGAATTCCATTTACAAAAATGCTACTCTTTGGTGTAGAATACTCTTTTGCTATTTCTAAATATTCGTTGATGGTAACTTTTATAGGGATAGAAGGAAATTTCAAGAACTCACAAATTGCCATCTTAAGTAAAATGGTATCCATATCTGCAATTCTATCACTATCCCAATTTGGAGTTTTTCCGTTGATTTCTTCTTGCAACATTTCGTTATTAAGTACCGTTTTTCTTAACAACTCAATACCAAATTTTTTATCTTCCTCATCTTTGAATAAACTTGGAAGAAAATAAGTTTCAGGATGATTGTTACTTTTTAATTTTCTTATAGATTTCAAGAAAATTGTATTTACTGCCGGCAAATCATCAATCCAAGTGATTTTATGATCTTCTATATAATCATATAACTTTTCATTTGGTGCTATAATTTCTTTGAAAACGTCTACCAAAAACTCTTTATCTTCTTTAAATGTAGACAGCTTTTCCTTCATGTAATCTTTATAAATATCACTATTAAGGATATCGTTATAAATAATTTTTACATATTCCTCATCAAGGTACCAACTATTTAATTTTCTATCCTCAATAGCTTCTTGCAAAAGTTGATTGTTTACCAACATTTGCAAAACCTCATTATTTACGAATTTTTTATTTGGATTTTTGTCTTCGGCAGTTGCCAAATATTTTCCTTGAGATAGGGTTAATTGTGAAGCAGCTCTTTTTTGAATTTCAATTAACAAGCTTAGCACAGTTAAATATAAATTATACATGTTTTCCATACTCTGTAAAAGAAACTTTTCTTCCTTTTCCAGATTTACATTTTCTGCTTTTGTTAATGCATACATGGACTGCATTACCTTGACTCTGATATGTCTTCTTGTTAACATTTGATAAGAACTTACTTTAAATAATTACAGACGAAGATTTTGTTTTTCTTCGACGGCAAAAATATAACTTATTTTAATAATCAATATGATTATATTGTTATTTTAATTTTTGACAAAAACCCTCGCTGTTTATGACACAATTAAAAGCTAATCATCTACTCACATTTCATAATACTTCAAACTTTAACAATATTTAAAAATTTATATGCTTAGCCGAATTTAAAAGCGTTCTATTTATTTTACCTAAACCTGTATCTTTGCCTTTCTTGTTTGTGAAATTTTTCAAACTACAAACTTGCAAATAACCAAGATAAACTTCAGATAGAAGTACCACCTATGAAAGAACTAAAACATCTAAATAAATATTTTTACAAATACCGATTTAAGCTATTGCTAGGGCTATTAATTACAATTATTGCTCGTGTATTTAGTTTGGTAATGCCTACATATGTGAAAAAGACGCTAGATGCTGTAGAAGATACCGTTAAATCAGATTTACCTTTGGATCATATCAAGGGCGAATTAATCACCTATATTGCTATAATCATTGGCTCCAGTGCGCTGTATGCTTTGTTCACATTTTTAATGAGACAAACCATCATCAATATTTCCAGATATATTGAATTTGATTTAAAAAATGAAGTGTTTGAGCAATACGAAAGATTATCTATCAATTTTTACAAAAAAAATAGAACAGGTGATTTAATGAACCGAATTAGTGAAGATGTAGGAAAGGTTCGTATGTATGCTGGACCAGCAATTATGTACAGCATACAAACATTAACGCTTTTTGTGTGCATCATTCCTTTAATGATCAACTCATCGCCTACGTTAACGCTATACACGGTAATTCCGTTACCAATTCTTTCTATATTAATTTATTACATCAGTAAAACTATTCACAAGCGAACAACGGTTGTTCAGCAGTTTTTATCAAAGCTTTCCACGTTTTCTCAGGAAACTTTTTCTGGGGTAAGCGTAATCAAAGCTTACGGAATTGAAAACCGTATTAATGAAGAATTACACGAACTTGCAATAGAAGGAAAAGAAAAAAGTATGAATCTCGCAAAAGTTCAAGCTTGGTTTTTTCCACTTATGCTACTACTCATTGGTGTGAGCACTATTGCGGTTATCTATGTTGGAGGAATGCTTTATATTGATGGAAAAATTGAGAGCATAGGAGTCATTGCTGAATTTTTAATTTATGTTCTTATGCTTACGTGGCCAGTGGCTACCGTTGGTTGGGTTAGTTCTATAATTCAACAAGCAGATGCTTCTCAGAAAAGAATTAATGAATTTCTGAAAGAAGAACCACAGATTAAAAATTTACAACCAAACGAAACTCCTATTAAAGGAAATATAGAATTTAAAAATGTTTCCTTCACGTATGAAGACACTAATATTCAAGCCTTGAAAGACGTTTCTTTCCAAGTGAAGAATGGAGAAACCCTTGCTATAATAGGAAAAACGGGATCGGGAAAATCTACTATTTTAGATTTGATCGCACGTTTATATGACGTTTCATCTGGTCAAATTTTGATTGATGGTATGCCTATACAGGAAAAAAATATTTACAATTTAAGAAACGCGATTGGAGCGGTGCCGCAAGATGCTTTCTTATTCTCTACTTCTATTAAAGAAAACATCAAGTTTGGTAAATTTGATGCAACTGAAGAAGAAATTATTCAAGCTGCAAAACAGGCTTCTGTTCATAAAAATATTGAAAAATTCAGTAATAAGTATGACACTGTTTTAGGCGAAAGAGGTATAACACTGAGTGGTGGACAAAAACAGCGAGTTTCTATCGCTAGAGCATTGATAAAAGATGCTCAAATCTATTTATTTGACGATTGTCTTTCTGCAGTGGACACAGAAACCGAGGAAAAGATATTGAATAACTTACTTAAAATAGCAAAAGAAAAAACTACCATCATTGTGAGCCACCGTATTTCATCGGCTAAAAATGCTGATAGAATACTCATTATTGATGACGGAAAAATTGTACAGCAAGGAACTCATAATCAACTTATAATAACGGAAGGATATTATAAAGAATTGTATTTAAATCAGCTTCACGAAAAAGAAAGTCATTAAATTTTTGCTATATTATGATTTTTTTCACATTTTTGAAACAAAATACTATTCAACTAAACAGTTAGAGGGAATTATGAATGACAAAGACTTACTAGAGAAAGATGAGATTTTCTCAAAAGTACTTAGAGCCGGTAGAAGAACATATTTCTTTGACGTTAGAGCTACGAAAGCCGGAGATTATTATCTCACCATTACCGAAAGTAAAAAATTCACTCACGACGACGGATCGTTCCACTACAAAAAACACAAGATCTATTTATACAAAGAAGATTTTGCTGCATTTAAGGACATCCTGGGTGAAATGACCGATTTTGTTATAGACTCGAAAGGAGAAGAAGTGATTTCTGAACGTCACCAAAAGGATTTTAAGAAGGAATCTTATTTTGATTCAGAGGACGAAGAAGTAGCTCCTACAGAAAAATTTACTGATATTAGTTTTGAAGATATTTAAAAACTAATGAACCAACCAAAAATCAGTATATAGTAAAAGCCGTTATTTTTCAATAACGGCTTTTAGTTTTTAATCATTAAACGTAAATAAGTATTATTCGCTTACAATTTTAAGTTTTTCTACCATTTCACGTGATATACTATCAGAATATGCTCCGTATGCATCTACCAACAAACCTTTTTGTCCGGTACTTGTCTCAATTGCATACAAAACAGAACTATCATCTGGATTGGTTTGACCTTCGAACCTGTGAACTTCAACAACATTCAGATTTTTTGCTTCGATCAATTGTTTCTTCGCTTTGTTCTCTACACCATTTTCAATAAGGTTAAAATCTTCCTTAAATCCTTTCTTTTTTAAGCCTTCAATAGCCGAAGACAGGGTTTCATAAGCTGTTTTCATAGCACTAAATTTTTTTAATTCTTTCTTTTTGTTTCCGTTTTCTTTTTCATCAAAAAGACAATAGTTTTTCATTCTTAAATATTGTCTTTAATTTTACATTTAAAGATACTATTCTTACTAAAATTTCTATCTTAAGTGAATCTTATATACTCTTAAATCAATCATAAATTATGGCAAGAACTCCCAGCAACATGCTTCCTCTAGGAACCGAAGCTCCAGACTTTTCTCTTCTAAATACAGTAGACCAAAACACACTTTCCTTAACCGATATTAAAGGAGAAAAAGGAACTGTAATCATGTTTATCTGTAATCATTGCCCATTTGTAAAACATGTAGATGACGGAATGATTTCATTAGCGAATGACTATGTACCAAAAGGAATTTCATTTGCAGCTATTTCTAGTAATGATGTGGAAAACTATCCTGATGACTCACCTGAACTCATGAAAAAGACAGCAGAAGAATTGGGCTATCCTTTCCCCTATCTATATGACGAAACGCAAGAAGTGGCCAAGGCGTACGATGCGGCTTGCACTCCAGATTTCTACATTTTTGATAAAGATTTGAAATTGGTTTATCGTGGGCAATTGGATGGTTCTAGACCACAAAATGGAATTCCTGTTACTGGCGAAGATATGAGAACGGCTTTGGATGCGCTTCTATCTGGAAATGAAATTCTGACATTGCAAAAACCTAGTTTGGGTTGTAACATCAAATGGAAAAATTAACGCAATTTTAAAGCAAAAACATTTTTTAATCTATTTAATCTACTAACTTTGTAGAATAATGTAAAATAAAAAAATTATGGCTACTATAAGATTAGGAGATACAGCACCAGATTTTACGGCGCAAACCACAGAAGGAAAAATCAATTTATATGACTACTTAGGTGATGGTTGGGGAGTTTTATTCTCTCACCCTTCAGACTATACCCCGGTTTGTACTACAGAATTGGGAACAGTTGCAAAATACAAAGATGAGTTTGCAAAACGTAATACCAAAGTTCTTGCTTTGAGTGTTGACGGCTTAGAATCGCACAAAGGTTGGATCAATGATATCAACGAAACTCAAAATGTAAATGTAGATTATCCTATTATTGCTGATGAAGATAAAAAAATCGCAGAAGCATATGATATGATTCATCCGAATGCAGATGCTACCTTCACTGTACGTTCTGTGTATGTTATTGGACCAGATAAAAAAATCAAATTGATTATCACTTATCCTGCTTCTACCGGAAGAAACTTTGACGAGCTTTTACGTGTTATTGATTCTTTACAGCTTACAGCATACCATAAAGTTGCTACACCAGCGAACTGGAAACATGGTGACGAAGTGGTAATTAGCCCAGCTGTTTCTAATGAAGATGCTAAAAACATTTTCACAAAAGGATTTAAGGAAGTTAAGCCATATTTACGTTTAACGCCTCAACCTAATTTGGACTAAAATATCGTTTAGATAAAAATTGTTATGAAAAAAGAAAAACCTGCAGTTGCAGGTTTTTCTTTTTTATATCCAATCATTTCGCTTTGCTAAATGTTCTATATGTGCATAATGATGATTGCCATGCCAAGCATACATTCCTGTAACCCTTCGAAGATCCATTTCCTTTCCCGTTTCCGGATGAATGAATGATTTATTAAATTCTTCAGGTTTCATTACTTTTAATAAAACTGTCCATTTAAGATGTAGCGCTTTTAACATCACAATGGAAACCTCTGGTGGAACTTCATAATCGGGAAGCTCTGCCCATTTTGCTTCATCATATGCCTTTATTATTGGTTTCTCTTCCGTTAGCGCCCATTTATATCTTACATAACTATTCACATGACTATCTACCAAATGGTGTATTACTTGTTGAACCGTCCAACCGCCGGGTCTATACTGAGTTTGAAATTGCTCTTCAGTAAAATGTTCTATCAATTTTTCTAGCTTCGCAGGAAGGTCTTCTATTTGGCGAATCCATTCTTGCAATTGCTCATCACTCACTTCTTCATTCGCCCATACGAATGTTCCTATGGGATATTTCAATAATTCTAATTGTGCTTCTGTCATACTTAAAATTAAAAAAAGCCCCTATAAAAGGAGCTTTTCTTCTGTTAAGTATTTTGTAAATTATTTTACAGAAACTAATTCCGTATCAAAAACCAAAGTTGCATTTGGAGGAATAACTCCTCCTGCACCTTGAGCTCCGTATCCTAAATGTGGAGGAATTACAAAACGAGCTTTATCACCTACGTTTAGTAGTGCAATACCTTCATCCCATCCTGCAATTACTTGTCCAATTCCTAATGTAAAATCAATTGGTTGATTTCTTTTGTATGAAGAATCAAAAACACCACCTTCCACAAACATTCCTTTGTAGTGTACAGAAACTGTTTTTCCTTTTTCTGCTTTTGGTCCGTTTCCTTTTTGAATGATTTTATAACGAAGTCCGCTATCTGTTTTATCAAAACCAGCAGCTACTTTATCTAATGCTTCTTCAGCTCTTCTTTTTTCTTCTGCTAAACGCTCTTCACGAGAACCTTCAAATTTTCTAAAGGCTTCAATAGCATTCCATTTTTCAGCTTCCTCCCCTACTCTTAAGATCTCTAAGCTTTCAATAACATCGTTTTGAGCAATTGAATCTACCACATCTTGACCTTCTTCAACAAAACCAAAAACTGTGTGTTTTTGGTCTAACCAAGGAGTTTCAACATGAGTAATAAAAAACTGAGAACCGTTTGTTCCTGGTCCTGCATTTGCCATAGAAAGTACTCCTGGTCCCGCATGTTTTAAATCTGGGTGAAATTCATCATCAAACTGGTATCCTGGCCCACCAACTCCGGTACCTTGAGGACAACCACCTTGAATCATAAAATCTGGAATTACTCTATGAAATTTTAAACCGTCGTAATAAGGATTTCCTTGTTTCTTAACATCGTTTTCTAACTGACCTTCTGCTAAACCAACAAAGTTACCAACCGTACCCGGTGTTTTATCGTGTGTTAGTTTTACTAAAATTACTCCTTTAGAAGTATTAAATTTTGCGTAAATACCGTCTTTCATTATTCTTTTTTTAAATGAGGTACAAAGATAAAAAATGTTTGCAGCTTTAATAGCTCAGCTTTAAGCTTTTGTAAAATAAACAGACGATAGAAACTCTATGCTGGTATATCACTGCTTTTTAAAATGAAATGATTAACTTCGTAACCGCTTTTAATAGAATAAATTCAGACATTAAATTATAACATATGAGTAAGTACGATGTTATCGTTTTAGGAAGTGGACCAGGTGGTTATGTTACCGCTATTCGCGCTTCACAATTAGGTTTTAAAACTGCCGTAGTTGAAAAAGAAAACTTAGGTGGTGTTTGCCTTAACTGGGGATGTATACCAACCAAAGCTTTGTTAAAAAGTGCTCAGGTTTTTGAATATTTAAAACATGCTTCTGACTACGGACTTTCTGTAGGAGAATATGATAAAGATTTTGAAGCAGTAGTAAAAAGAAGTAGAGGCGTTGCCGAAGGAATGAGCAAAGGTGTTCAGTTCTTAATGAAGAAAAACAAAATAGATGTTATTGAAGGTTTTGGTAAACTTCAAAAAGGTAAAAAAGTCTTAGTTACTGCTAAAGATGGTAGTACTACAGAATATAGCGCAGATAATATTATTATTGCTACAGGTGCTCGTTCTAGAGAATTGCCTAGTTTACCACAAGATGGTAAAAAAGTAATTGGTTACCGCGAGGCTATGACCTTACCAGAACAACCAAAGAAAATGATTGTTGTTGGTAGTGGCGCTATCGGTATCGAATTCGCTTACTTCTACAACTCTATGGGAACTGAAGTTACTGTAGTAGAATATTTACCAAATATTGTTCCGGTTGAAGACGAAGAAGTTTCTAAACAATTAGAGCGTAGCTTCAAAAAATCTGGAATTAAAGTAATGACCTCTGCTGAAGTAACAAAAGTAGATACTGCTGGTGAAGGTGTGAAAGCTACTGTAAAAACTGCTAAAGGAGAACAAGTTCTTGAAGCAGACATAATTCTTTCTGCTGTTGGTATTAAAACCAATATTGAAGGTATCGGTTTAGAAGACGTTGGTATTGCTACTGATAGAGATAAAATTTTAGTAAACGATTTCTACGAAACTAACATTCCTGGTTACTACGCTATTGGAGATGTTACTCCAGGACAAGCATTAGCACACGTTGCTTCTGCAGAAGGTATTCTTTGTGTTGAAAAAATCAAAGGAATGCATGTAGAA
Source organism: Pustulibacterium marinum (assembly GCF_900116665.1). Lineage (GTDB taxonomy): Bacteria > Bacteroidota > Bacteroidia > Flavobacteriales > Flavobacteriaceae > Pustulibacterium > Pustulibacterium marinum. The sequence goes on from NZ_FPBK01000003.1 coordinate 224,707, forward strand.
GCTCTTGATTACGGAAACATTCCAGGTTGTACATACTGTACCCCAGAGATTGCTTCTGTTGGTTTAACAGAGAAAAAAGCAATCGAAGCTGGTTACGAAATTAAAGTGGGTAAATTCCCGTTCTCTGCCTCTGGTAAAGCGAAAGCTTCTGGTAACGCAGATGGTTTTGTAAAAGTTATTTTTGATGCTAAATACGGTGAATGGTTAGGTTGCCACATGATTGGTGCCGGAGTTACCGATATGATTGCAGAAGCAGTTGTAGCAAGAAAGTTAGAAACTACTGGTCATGAAGTTTTAAAAGCAGTTCACCCTCACCCAACTATGAGTGAAGCGGTTATGGAAGCTGTTGCTGCTGCTTATGACGAAGTGATTCACTTATAAGAAATACATATTTTCAATAAAAAAATCCTCAACGATTGTTGAGGATTTTTTTATTTCATACCGTCTCAAAGTTAATTCCAATCTACACGCACTCCAAAATTCAACATATTTAAATCTACAGGATTGTTTTCAAAAACTGATGGAACACTGTATTTTGTAAATAGACTGATACTTTTATAACCTACATATACACTGGGTCCAAAATTCCAATTTGTAGAATTTAATCTCCCTTGAATACCTTCTCTAATGGTATTTCCGTTTTCTTTATATTTAACTCCTGCACCAGAACTCATTCTTAATCCAATGAATCCACCTAATCCAAAACGCCATGACTGCTGAGAATTTACGTAATGTTTTTTGGTATCTACACTGTATTTTGGTTTAGAAAAATCGAGTTCTAAATGTATTGGAATTTGTAAAAATCCTCTACTAAAAGTACTTTTCTTATAATTTATATCACTGTAAACCCAATTAGTCTCCTCTTCCATAACCTCAAGTTTGTAATGATTATTTTCAGTTTTTATAGCCTCCGAACTCAAAGAAACCCCAAATTTCAAGTTCCAAAGTGGTGATTCTTCCATAAGTCTATATTTAAAATCTATCCCTATTTCAGAATATCCAACACTTTCAAAATCTGTTGGATAGTAACCACCGCTTTCCTTTATAGCTCTAGTTCCGCCAAGCATCAAAACAAATTGATTGGTAAGTCTTTTTTCTCCTTTCAGATTATCAGCATCTTCAGTTTTCTTTTTATTCAGATAGTTGATAATCTCTTGTGGACTCTCCGCATCGTTTATGGTAGGTTTCAATTGTCCATTCGCTCTTTTTTGTACCAATTCTTTCAACTTTTGCTCTTGTTCGGCTATTTGTTCATTGATTTTGTTTGCCTGCAATTGAGCCAACCGCTTTTTCTCTTTATCCGCTTCAAAAGCCGTTAGCTCTTTATCTTTTAATTTTTGATCAATTGCCTTGATCTCTTCTTTTAAAGACTCTTTACCTGCTGTAGTAATGGAGTCAATTTTTGTAGCAATTTGTAATGCTTCTTCGGTGAATACAGCATCTTGGGCATTTACGCCAACGCAAATACAAAAAAATAATAGTGATAACAGTCCGTTTTTCATGATGATTGATTTTAAATTTAAGTACTACATTCCTACCTCAACTATTTGAATAGTAAGGGTTAAAAAAAATATTTATTGTGATTATTATTTATAATTCCTATTAGCCACGTTAGTTTTTAACTTCTTCAATCCCTTACCTATACGATGAAAAATAGCTCCATTTTCATCTTCAAAAAGTTCTTTTTCAGAATCGATTAACAAACTATCGCTTGACACATAAATAGTATTCTCATTTTCAAAATTAAACAATGAATCCTTCGATTTTTGACCACCTACCCAAGCTAATAAATCAGCTGCCTTAACATATTCTTTCATTGCAGAGTTTGGAGCATCTATCAAATAAACAGTATCAGCTTCCATAACCACTTCATTCCCAAGTATACCTTCTGCATCATTAACTTCTGGTAACTTCTTAATCACTGGAAACTCTATTTTTGATATAAACATCTCTTTTAACATAACTTGTGGACTATCCAGAACGACGGAAACAACCTTTTCTTCCTTGGATAACTGCTGAATTTGTCCTCTCTCAGTATTCTTTTTTACTTCTTTCTCTGGAGTTTGTACAAAAGCACCCTCATCTGTTGCACCTGAGTACTTGGTCTTTAAAATAGAAATACTGACCATTAAAAAAATCAAAATAGCCGCTGCAGACCACCATATTTTTTTATTACGCTTTCCACGCTCTTCATCCTTATCTAGGAGACTATTTAATCTAGTACGAGTTTCTAGTGATGGTGTTGCCTCTTTTTTCTGCTGAATCTCCTGGATTCTTTTTTCCCAATTATCTAGTTCCATTTTCATTTTCATTTATATGAGACAATTTACATTTCAACAACTTCTTTGCATGTGCCAATTGCGATTTTGAAGTTCCTACACTAACCTTTAACAAAACAGCTATTTCTTTATGTGAATAGCCTTCTACCACAAACAAATTAAAAACGGTTTTACAACCAACCGGCAATGCATTGATAGCTTGTTGTACTTCATCTTCTTCATTTGCAATAGTTATAAATTCATTTTGAAACGTATATTCTTCCAGCTCCACCACATCAAATTTGTTCTTTTGAACCCGCAAATACGAAATACACTCCCGTATCATAATTCTTCGTAACCAACCTTCAAAACTTCCGTACGGATCGTATTTTTTAAGGTTTGAAAGTGCTTTATGAAAAGCCACCAACATGGTATCTTCTGCAAAATGCTTGTCTCTGATGTATTGCTGACAAACACCTAACATTTTAGACGCATACATGTCATACAAAGCTAGCTGCGCTTTCCTGTCGGATTTCTTAGCCAGCTCAACCAATCTGTTGACATTCTGTGTCATAAAAATGCGTTTTGCCATAAAACTTCTTGCTTCTATCTATAAAAACGCTTTAAATTATAAAAAGGTTGGATGGGATTCGATTTTTTTTCTGAATTTAATTTGAAGCCATAAAAAAAGCGCGACTCGTAAGTCGCGCTTTTTGAAATATAATTTGAGCTAAGTATTATTTTACTTCTTCAAAATCTACATCTTGAACATCATCTCCTTGATTTGCATCGGCACCTGCTCCTGCTCCTCCAGTTGGGTCTTGACCAGCTCCGCCTGCAGCTCCCTGAGCTTCAGCTTGCGCTTTGTAGATTTCTTCTGATGCTGCTTTCCAAGCTTCGTTGATTTTATCTAAAGCTGGTTGAACAGTATCAACATCTTTAGTTTCGTAAGCTTTTTTCAACTCTTCTAAAGCACCTTCGATAGCTGATTTGTTACCTGCTGATAATTTATCTCCGAACTCGCTTAATTGCTTTTCAGTTTGGAAAATCATTCCATCAGCTTCGTTTAGCTTATCAATTTTTTCTTTCGCTTTTTTATCTGCTTCAGCATTTGCTTCCGCCTCTGCTTTCATTTTTTGGATTTCTTCTTCAGTCAATCCAGATGAAGCTTCGATACGAATGTTTTGCTCTTTGTTGGTTCCTTTATCTTTAGCAGAAACGTTGATGATACCGTTTGCATCAATATCAAAAGTTACTTCAATTTGAGGAACTCCTCTTGGTGCTGGCGGAATACCATCTAAGTGGAATCTACCAATAGTTTTATTATCTGCTGCCATTGGACGCTCACCTTGAATTACGTGAATTTCCACAGATGGCTGATTGTCTGCTGCTGTAGAGAATACCTGAGATTTCTTAGTAGGAATGGTAGTATTCGCTTCAATCAACTTAGTTAAAACACCTCCCATAGTTTCAATACCTAAAGAAAGTGGAGTAACGTCTAATAACAATACATCTTTAACATCTCCGGTTAATACACCACCTTGGATTCCTGCTCCAATAGCAACAACCTCATCAGGGTTTACTCCTTTACTTGGCGCTTTTCCGAAGAATTTTTCAACTGCCGCCTGAACTGCCGGGATACGAGTAGAACCACCAACTAAGATGATTTCATCGATATCGCTAGTTGATAAACCTGCGTTCTGTAATGCTTTTTTACAAGGAGCAATAGTTCTTTCTACTAAATCAGCAATTAACTGCTCAAATTTAGCTCTAGAAAGTGAACGTACTAAGTGTTTTGGTCCACTAGCTGTAGCGGTAATATATGGCAAGTTGATTTCTGTTTGGCTAGAAGAAGACAACTCAATTTTAGCTTTTTCAGCAGCTTCTTTTAAACGTTGCAATGCCATAGGATCTTTACGTAAATCCATATTTTCTTCAGCATTGAACTCATCTGCTAACCAGTTGATGATTTTCTCATCTACATCATCACCACCTAAGTGAGTATCACCATCTGTAGCCAATACTTCAAAAACTCCGTCACCTAATTCAAGGATAGAAACATCGTGCGTACCACCACCAAAGTCAAATACTACAATATTGTGATCTGATGCTTTTTTATCTAAACCATAAGCCAATGCTGCTGCAGTAGGCTCGTTAATGATACGCTGTACTTTAAGACCTGCAATTTCACCAGCTTCTTTAGTTGCCTGACGTTGCGCATCGTTAAAGTAAGCAGGAACTGTAATTACAGCTTCTGAAACCGTATCACCTAAATAATCTTCAGCTGTTTTCTTCATTTTTTGAAGAATCATAGCTGATAATTCTTGTGGAGTATACAAACGACCATCAATATCTACACGTGGTGTATCATTATCTCCTTTTACTACTTTATAAGGTACTCTATCTACTTCTTTTTGAGACTCAGAGAACTTGTCTCCCATAAAACGCTTGATAGAATAAATTGTTTTATGAGGATTGGTTACAGCCTGACGTTTTGCAGGATCACCTACTTTAATTTCACCACCTTCTACGAATGCAATTACAGATGGTGTTGTTCTTTTACCTTCTGCGTTAGGAATTACTACTGGCTCGTTACCTTCCATCACGGAAACACAAGAGTTTGTAGTACCTAAATCGATTCCAATTATCTTACCCATAATATTTGATATATTCTTTTGTGTTTGAAAATTCTTTTTTAAACTCGACAACAAATAGTCAATCTTTATGCCAACAGAATTTTACTGACAAGCTGTCACCGATGTGACATTCAGCATGTACAAACCGTCATTATATTTGCTACTTAGCGTCGTTTAAAAGCTTAAACACTGCCGAAAAATCTTCATCTGCCATACCTTTCTGCTTAGCCATTGCATACACTTCTTTGGCGGTATGCTTTTCCCTAGAAATTTCAATTTTATTCTATTGAAACAATGATGCAGAAATCTCAAATAAAACAGTATTCTAATTTAACAACTAAAAAATATCTTTATTTTTACGCACTTAAATTTTATCCCTCAGAAAATCACTTTACAACATCTAAAAATGATCATTACTAAGCTCTCTATTCTGATACCTGCATTTAATGAAGAAACCACAATTTTTGAGCTTTTAGAAAAAGTGATTCAAATTGAATTAAACAACAATATTCAAAAGGAAATTATTATAGTTGATGATTGTTCTACAGACAATACAAAAACAGCTATAGATCAATTTTGCCTAAAATATCCAAATGCAGATTGCCATTACTTTAAGCACGAGAAGAATATGGGGAAAGGAGCTGCGATCAGTACCGCTATTGCCAATACTTCCGGAGAATATTGCATTATACAAGATGCTGATCTTGAGTACGATCCTGAGGAATATAATGATATGCTAAAACCTGTTATTGCTGGTGTTGCAGATGTGGTATACGGATCTCGATTTAAAGGAAATAATCCTCATAGAATTCTATTTTTTTGGCATACTGTAGGAAATAAATTTTTGACTTTTCTTTCTAATATGTTTACAAATCTAAATTTAAGTGACATGGAGACTTGTTATAAAATGTTTAGAACTGATTTAATCAAAAACATAGATCTGAAAGAAAAAAGGTTTGGTCTGGAACCTGAAATAACTGCCAAAATTTCTAGAATCCCAAACGTTAGAATTTATGAAGTAGGTATTTCTTATTACGGAAGAACTTATGATGAAGGTAAAAAGATAAACTGGAAAGACGGAGTAAGAGCTATTTTTTGCATTTTAAAATATGGGGCATTGAAAAGGAACTAATCATGAAGCTAAAATCTATTTTACCACATTTAATTATTCTTTTAGCCGCTTTTGTCTACACATTCGTGATGTCCTCTTTTGGTGTTGGTATTTTTGCAGATTCAGTTTTCTTCTACCAAGCAGCAGACAATATTTTAAAACATAACGGAATTGTTGACTACGCCGGAAACTTAATTAATCACTGGCCACCATTATATGCCATTGTTTTAGCTTTAATCAAAAAGATAACGGGAGCCAACCTTAGCAATGCCGCATTTTACTTAAACATTATTTCCATAATAGGCAATGGATATTTATTTTGGCTAGTTTTAAAAACTCTTAAATTAAAAGAAAACACAATAATTCTAAGCCTATTCTCTTTACTTTTCTCTATTCCTTTTAGCACAACCTACACAATGTTTTTGAGCGAAACATTGTTTATCCCTTTATTTTTAGCAACGATGCTTTTCTTTTTAAAATGGATCAATGAGAAAAAACTCAAATTTCTAATCATAGCAGGTTGTTTTAGTGGTTTGTGCTTTTTAACCAGATATGCAACAGCAGGAATTGTTGCAGGAATAATGATTTATATTCTATTTTCTAAGCCACGAAAAAAATTACAAACGCTTTTCAACCTTGCATTCTATACAATTCCAATTATACTCTGTTACATGGTTTGGAACCTATATTGTTACAGTAAAATGGAAACGGGTAACGACAGAGATTTGGTTTTTCACATAATCGATTCACATAAAATATTTACAACCGTCAAAACCATCATCGCTTGGGGTATTGGAAGTTCCTATCAATTCGTTCTCATAGGTGTCATTGCCTTTGCCACATTGATAACTTTGAGTTTGCGAATTATTTATAAAACTAAAAATCAATTCGGAAATTATATTTCTTTCCATGAAAAGCATCTAAAATTTCTACTTACAAGCATTGTGGTATATTATAGTTTCATTGTTGGGGTTATCTGCTTGATTGATGCTTCAACCCCAATAGATCAACGTATTTTAATGCCTATGTATCTTTTTTCGGTACTAGTATTTGCTATCATCCTAAACTATGTTTTGAAAAAACATCATAGAACAAACTTTATAATCCCAATCTGCATCATCGCAATATCAATATTGTCTGGAGCTCCCAAACTTTTAAAATATTATCGGGAAGGATATGGATATACCGGAAAAACTTATGAAGGAATAACAATCCCTGATAATATCGATTTTAAAAATAAAGAAGTATACACAAACGATGTTGCATTTCTTATCTTTTCCAAAAGAATAATGCCTAAGCAAATTCCTATGAAAAGAGACCTTTACAACCTAACCGTAAACATGCTTTACAACCAACAATTAGACTCTATTCAGAATGAAATCAACAATAAAAAATCTGTAATTCTATTTTTTGACACACGCGAAGAATTGACGCCTCTATTTCCTACAAAAACAGAATTACAAGAATTATTCAATTCAGAACAAATAGAAAACAATCAGAATACTTTCGTTATCCAATAGAAACTACAGACTTATTTGCCTTGCAATAATTTAAACACTGCCGAAAAATCTTCGTCTGCCATACCATTTTGCTTAGCCATTGCATACACTTCTTTGGCGGTATTGGTCAATGGCGTTGCTTTATCCTGTTCAAAAGCGGTATCGGTAAATAGTTGTAAATCTTTTTGAAGATGCTTTAAAGGAAAGTTAGGCTCAAAATTTTCTTCTTCTATTCTACTACGGAAGGCTGTAAGAATTGGAGCCGAAACTGCTGAATTCAACAATACATCCATGGCTTTTGATTTTTCAATCCCTAATGACATTCCTAAAGAGAGTGATTCACAAAATGCCAACATACTTTGCCCCAGCATTTGGTTGATCATAATTTTCATGGCTGAACCTTTGCTATGTTCTCCTACATGAATGGTTTTACTTCCCATTTCATCTAAAAGCGGTTGCACTTTTGCTAAAGTTTCTTCTTTTCCACCCACAAGAAAAATGAGTTCACCTTTCTCTGCTGGAACTTTGGAGCCTGAAACTGGTGCATCTAAAAATTCAATTCCGCGAAGCGTAGCCAATTCGCTCAACATTTTACTAAACGAAGGATTCACGGTACTACAGTCTATCCAAATAGTTCCTTTTTTCATGTGGTGCATGAAACCATCTCTACCAACAGCTAATTTTTCAACTACAACCGGTTTTTCTAGCATTGTGATCACCACATCTACTTGCTGAACCAACTCATTTGGGTCGGCAATAAAAACAGCACCATTGGTAATTAAATCTGCTGCTTTACTTTCAGTTCTGTTATACACAAAAAGAGTATATCCTGCTTTTTGAAGGTTTGCAGCCATACGGCTACCCATTATTCCAAGTCCTATAAATCCAATTTTCATAACATCAAAAAATTTTGCTTGAAGTTACAAAAGGATTTTTGGCAATGTTGTGAAACTGACGTTAAGATGTTATTCTTTTTTCTGACTCTTTAACCACTCCATAAAAGCGTTGAACTCTTCTTGATGATTGGTAAACCATTCTTTTTCCTCATCATTTTTTGTATAGGATATAAAATGACAGAAAAATTCAAAGTGTTCAGAATCTTTCAACTTCTTGAAAAACGGCACATAATAATTCCAATAAACACCTGAATTCTCATCCTTTCTTAACTCAGATAAAACACTAAAAAAGGTATCAGTATTCTTCTGAAATTTTTCAATATCTGAAAGATCTTCATATTCTTCTGTATAGTTGGCAGCAACGGATAAACTCAATGTCATTTCCGCAGCCGAAAAGCTATTCACGTCATCCTTATCGTCTCCAAGGAATAAATTGATATTAATATTATTATCGTCCTTCTTACTTACATTTCCTTCCAACATTCGCATGAGAGACTTATATGCATTTTGTGAACGTTGAGAATCTGGTTCTAACATCAAAAAATAATAATAAGCCAAAAGCGCAGGAACCTTCTTCCCATTATTCTCGTTAATAATTCCTAGTAAATAGTGACTACTCCCATGAAAAGAATTTGAATTAATCGCATTAATAAAATTTTCTTCTGCCTTTTCTGTTTCAGATAATTTATAATAATCTATTGCCAGATTGAAATACAACAAATAATTACCTCCAGTTTCCTCGATCCCCTTCTCAAATACTTTGATAGACTTCTTGGTTTTTCCAAGCATATCCAAAGATGATCCTTTAATTACATATGAACTCAAATGATTATCCGTAGCATCAGACTTTAAAACAATATCGGTATGTTCAATTGCTTTATCATAATCTTTCATTTCAAAATAAGTCAATGCCATTTCATAATGCGCCGTTGGATTGTACTTATTAATATTCAATGCTTGTTCGTACTTCTGAATAGCCAATTCGTATTCTCCTTCGTCATGATATTTTATTCCTTGTTGAATTAATTGATTTGAATTTGTTTGTGAAAACCCTATTTGAAGCAGTAAAAATGTAATGAAGAAGAACCGTATATTTTTCATTTTTATGTATTTGATTGATCATAATGATTAAATATAAGAAAAAATAAACGCATAAAAACAAAACAGTTAGGAATAATAAAAAAAGAGCATCCGTTTTGGATGCTCTTTTTTTTAATATATATGAAGAAATCTTATTTTCTCTTGCTTTGCTGCTGTTGAGCTTCTTCCATCATGTTTTTAAGACGCTGTTGAAACTTGCTTTCCTTCTTAGGTTTCTTCTTGTTTTCCTGAATTTTAGCATGAATCTTTTCATCATCTACAATAAACTTCTTAATAGCCAACATGATAAAAATAGTAATTGTGTTTGATACAAAATAATACAAACTCAATCCACTTGCATATTTATTGAAGAACACCAACATCATTAATGGTGATAGATACAATATGAATTTCATATTTGGCATTCCTGGCTGTTGCTGTTGTTGCATGCTCTGTGCTGAAGTCATTTGCATATAAATGAAAATAGCAATAGAAGCTAATATTGGGAACAAACTCACGTGGCTACCATAGAAAGGAACATCAAACGGAAGTTTTAAGATCATATCATAGGATGATAAATCGTCTGCCCATAAGAAACTTTTTTGACGCAACACAAACGCTGTTGGGAAGAAAGTAAACAATGCATAGAACACTGGCATTTGCAAGAACGCAGGCAAACATCCGCTCATTGGGTTTACACCCGCTTTACGGTAAAGTGCCATAGTTTCTTGTTGCTTTTTCATTGGCTGATCTGCATACTTTTCATTGATTTCGTTCATTTCAGGACGTAGCACTTTCATTTTAGCCTGATTCATGTATTGTTTATACTGAACTGGAGAAAGTACTAATTTCACTAAAATTGTCAATGCGATAATAGCAAAACCAGCAGGTAAAAAGCTCATTAAAAAATTAAACACAGGAATAAACAACCACTTGTTTAACCAACCAAAAATACCCCAACCAAGTGGCATAGATTCGTCAATTCCAAAGTCTGAATATTCTTTTAAAACTTTATAATCTGTAGGCCCGTAATACATATGCATGTTATAATTCAACTCACCACCTTGCATTTTCAATGGCATAGTCGCAGCATATGATTTGGTGAATTTTACATCATCTCCTTCTTCTTTAGCTAAATTTACTGAAGAAATATTCGCTTTTTCAAAAGGAGTGTCAGTAACTAGTATAGAACTGAAAAAGTGTTGACGGAAAGATAACCAATCTACATTATTCACAGTTTCTTCATCATCACCAGATGGACTCAATTTTGAGATTTCATCATCTTCATGTTCGTAGGTTAAACGCGTATAACGGTTTTCATACGTAACACTCTTTGCATGACGCAATCCTTTTAAACTCCAATCTAAATTGATAGGAGAAGAAGAGATAATTGCCCCATTTAAACCTTGTGAACGAACTGTGAAGCTTACCATATAATCATTTGGCTTCAACTCATAACGGAATTCTAAATATTTATTAGCATCCGATTTCAACTTCATTGAAACTACATTGGCCTCTCCATTTTGAGTTTTTGAAGGTTCAAAATAAAGATCTTTTGTATTAAGTGTTCTATTATCTGAAGTAGTGAAATCAATACCAAAATTTGCATTTCCTTCTTTAATCAAATAAACAGGAACAGAATCAAATGTGTGAAATTCTTTTAAACGAGCTTCCACTATTTGACCACCTTTGTTGCTTATTTTTAAGTACAATTTTTGGTTTTCGATAACCGTGAAATCTTCTTTAGCAGAAGGTAATGTTGCTGAATAGGCAAATACTCCCAGTTTACTTTGATATGCTGCCATGGTAGTAGAATCGGCCAAATTCAAGGTTGTTTCTTCCTCTGGCTTTTCTACCTCTTTGGTAGCCGCATTTTCATCTACCAACTGCTCTTGTTGTCCCTTCTCGCCATCAATTTCATCTGGTCCCGGCTTGTTCATCCATAGCATCCATATAATGATACCAAAGATCAAAATAAACCCGATAATGGAGTTTTTGTCTAACTTCTTTTGTTCTTCCATTAGTTTGTTTTACTAAAAAATTATTACTAGTTCGGCTGTAAGTGAATTTTCGGCAGCTTACAGTCGCAAAAAAAGCACTTCATCAGTGCTTTTCCTATTTTACAAAAACATATCCAACTTGGATAATTATGCCAAACTGGCATCTGCTTTTAAAAGTTTATACGTCAAAGCTGCTTTTACAAATGCCACAAATAACGGATGTGGATTGGCAACTGTACTCTTATATTCTGGATGATATTGAACTCCAACAAACCAAGGATGTTCTGGATTTTCAACAATCTCTACCAAGCCAGTATCTGGATTAATACCCGTAGCTACTAAGCCAGCTTCCTCTAATTGTGTTTTAAAATCACTGTTGAATTCATATCTGTGACGGTGACGCTCTGAAATTTGAGATGTTCCGTACACTTCTTTAACAATGCTACCATCTTTCAAATCACATTTCCATGCTCCTAAACGCATGGTTCCGCCCATTTCTTCAAGATTCTTCTGATCTTCCATAATGCTAATCACAGGATATTTTGCATTAGGATTCATCTCGGTAGAGCTCGCTCCTTTTAGTCCAACAACATTTCTTGCAAATTCAATAACAGCCATTTGCATTCCTAAACAAATTCCGAAGAAAGGAATACTATGTTCTCTTGCGTATTGTACGGCTGCTATTTTTCCTTCAATTCCGCGCTCACCAAAACCTGGAGCTACAAGAATGGCATCTAAATGAGCTATTTTATCGTTGATGCATTCTTCAGTAATAAATTCTGAATGAATTGATTCTATGTTTACTTTCACTTCGTTGGCTGCGCCTGCATGAATGAAAGCTTCTAAAATAGATTTATACGAATCTTGTAACTCAACATATTTACCTACCAAACCGATAGTTACCGTATTCTTTGGATTCTTATGACGATCTAAGAATTGATTCCATTGCGTAAGATTTGGTTCTGCTTTGTCTGAAAGGTCTAATTTTTTCAACGCAACGGTGTCTAAACCTTCTTTCAACATTAAGTTTGGAACATCGTAAATAGTAGATGCATCAATAGATTGAATTACGGCTTCACGCTTTACGTTACAGAACAATGCTAGTTTATCTCTTAGATCATCTGAAAGTTCATGCTCTGTTCTACAAACCAAAATATCAGCCTTAATACCACTCTCCATTAAGGTTTTTACACTGTGTTGTGTAGGCTTTGTTTTCAATTCCCCTGCGGCAGCTAAAAATGGTACAAGTGTCAAGTGAATTACAATAGCGTTGTCTTCTCCTAATTCCCATAACAACTGACGAACAGATTCTATATAAGGTAATGATTCTATATCACCAACGGTACCTCCAATTTCGGTAATTACAATATCATAGTCTCCCGTTTTACCAAGCAACTGCATACGCTCTTTGATCTCATTAGTAATATGAGGAACTACCTGAACTGTTTTCCCTAGAAATTCTCCTTTTCTTTCTTTTTCTATAACACTTTGATATACTCTACCAGTAGTTACATTGTTTGCTTGAGAAGTATTTACATTTAAAAAACGTTCATAATGACCCAAATCCAAATCGGTTTCTGCACCATCATCGGTTACATAACATTCTCCATGCTCGTATGGATTCAATGTACCTGGATCCACATTGATATAAGGATCAAATTTTTGAATTGTTGCTTTATAACCGCGTGCCTGAAGTAGTTTTGCTAAAGATGCTGCAATGATTCCTTTTCCTAAAGAAGACGTTACACCACCGGTAACAAAGATGTATTTGGTTGCTGCCATTTACGATAAAAATATTTTGTTGTGTTGTTGAAAAAGTCGCGCCAAAAGTACAACTATCATCATCAAAAAACAATATTAAAATCTGAATTTATGGAAGGTTCTTTTAGAAATATAATCAACTGATTATAAATAATTTTGTAATTATTTAGAAGGCTTTGGGTAATTATCTTTTATTTTTCTTACGAGTGATTCTAACTCATTTAATTTTATCTCATACATGCTTTGCATTTGCATTCCCAATTTGCCCGTGGGAAAACCTTTTTGTTTGAACCAAACGTAATAGGGTTCGGGAATATCTACCAAATAATAATCTTTGTACTTACCAAATGGCATTTTTGCATGAGCAAGCTCCAACAACGCATTAGGATCTAACTGCATTTTCTATTTATAAGAGTTTAATTGAAGAAGTTCTTTGTTAATTTTCTTTTGCCAAGAAAGTTGTGCCTTTTTATTCATTGAGTAATTTGCACTTGCATCATATGCAGTTTGTAAACTATCTAAAGATTTATTCATTTGATTGTAAATGGTTTTTACCTCAGCTTTTACATTTTTACTAAACTTAGTCTCAGCAATTCGCTTTCTGAATTTACGCGCCATTAATTCCGTAATATCAAAATGTAATTGCTCATGTGCTAAAATGTGGTCATCAGCAAATTCTGGTTTAAACCAAGATTCTGTAGGATAAAAGAAAGCAGAAACTTTACAATTTACTACCACAATTTCATTCTTGGAAATAGATGCTGATAAATCGTAAGACAAACCGGAGGCAGTTACAGCAGCGGCATCAGTAGACAGGTCTGGAACTCCTTGAAAATCTTTCCAACTAAGACGTTGATATCCGTTCCAAACTATGGCTTCTTCCCTACGACTATCTTTGGTCGTGAAAGCCAGTAACAAAAAACAACTAATGTAAAATACTAACTTTAATTTCAAATTGACACTACATTTTTATGGAGCCTCAACAATCTCCATATCCTTATACATCACAACATATACGGCATTATTAAAATAATTACCATACGGTTGTTTAATATAGTGAAATTTATTTTCAATGTAAGCTGTTTCGCCTATAAATAATGTGTTTTTTGATAGTGGTTCGCCCTGAGCCAAACGCAATGCAGTATCCATGGTAAGGTCAAAACCTCTCACAGCAAATTTACTTGGGTACTTTTGATATTGTTCATAATAAGATTTAGCAAAAGGCAAATTCAAAGAGGAAGGTTTGTCTATTGTTGGGTATAAAAAATGAAGCTTGTTTAAATATTCATTTCTTACAGCATCTGAATCAAATGCATCGGTTTTGTTAGTTGTAGCCAATTGTACATGAAGAGATTCCGTCGCAAGCGTATTTAGAATATTAGTAATATTTGTTAATGTAGGTACATGATTTGTTTCAGCAAAGACCAAATTTCTTTGTGTTTTCGAAAGTAGAGCGTCAATACCTTTTACAGTAAAGGTTTCCTTGGAAGCAACTGTAGCATTTGGAAAAAGTGCTTTTAGTTTATTTTTAGACACTGTATGCTCCTCATCAGCAAAAATAATTACATGATAATTAGATTCACGCTTCTTTACATAAGATAGTAACGCATCAGACAAATCATTATCGTTTGGAACTGTTGAAAAGATATTACTATAATCCTTCAGATTTTTGTTAGACAAAGGAGCAAATAACGGAATACTATCAAACATGACATTAGAAGCCAATTTATTGAAGTTTTTGGTATACAAAGGGCCTATAATTGCTTGCACACCATTGAACTCTCCTTTTGACGTTAATTGATCTATAACGTACTCATCTCCCTGACTATCTAACACTTTCAAATGCACATTCACTCCTAAATTCTTGAGAGAATCAACAGCTTTTAGCACACCAGAATATATATCTAAAGAAATATTTAAGACTTTGTCTGATCTTAATTTTTTAACCAATTGCGGAACAGAATCAACAGTCAATTCTCCTGCTTTAAAAGGTAAAACTAGTGCCATGCTTACATCGTGTAAACGAATGCTATCTACCAAATTTGTGTGCGATGCTTTAATGAAGTTATGAAAGAATGGTAGCGAATCTGTCTTTTTTCTTGGTAACTTTAAAACCATTCCTGGTTTTAAGCCTGTTAATTTTACTTCAGGATTTAAACGCTCAATCACTTCTTGTGTGTATCCTGAATTTTTCTCTATACTGAAAAAACCTTCTGCTGGTTTTACCGTGTAAAAATCATATTCATTCGCTATAACCTCTTGCTCAGCTTCTACAACCGGAACCCATAAAGTATCTCCCAACTGTAGCGATGCTTTCATATTTGGATTAAGCTCTTTTAAAGCTTCTACAGTAATACCATGATTGGTAGCAACTCTAAAAAGCCCTTCTGATTTTTGAACTACGTAAGGCTTTAATTTTTGAGTTTTGGAAGAATCTATCTTTTTGATTGGAGTTTCTTGAACAGGTTTGTTTTTAATGATTGGAATTTTGATTTTTTCTCCTTTATCCAATTCTCTGCTATATAATTCTGGATTGTATTTTTTAATATCCTCAATAGCAACTTTATATTCTTGAGAAATACCAAATAATGTTTCTTTTCTCTTTACCTTATGCTCAACAAAGGTAACGGACTCTGAATCAGAACCCGTTGCCTTAGGTTGTATAGATTTTGAAGGAATAATGAGTACTGAATTCTCATGAATACCTTTTTGTGCTCCCGGGTTAAACTTATAAATATCATAAGGTTCTATATTGTATTTTTTGGCAATACTTTCTATAGTTTCACCTTTTTGAACCGTATGACTTTTATATCCCTGAGCATTTACTGAAATTACAGTAAACAAAAAAATACCAAGAAAAGAAGCAATAATCTTATTCATTAAAAACTTTTATTTGTTATTCCCACTCAATTGTGGCTGGCGGTTTAGAACTAATGTCGTACACTACTCTATTAACGCCTTTTACTTTATTTATTATCTCGTTAGAGGTTTTTTGTAGAAATTCATACGGAAGATTTACCCAATCGGCTGTCATTCCATCTGTACTTTCTACAGCTCTCAACGCAACACATTTTTCATAGGTACGTTCATCACCCATTACTCCAACACTGTTCACAGGTAATAATATAGCTCCTGCTTGCCAAACTTTATCATACAATCCCCATTCTTTCAAATTATGAATAAAGATATGATCTACTTCTTGAAGAATAGCTACCTTTTCACGAGTAATATCTCCTAAAATACGAATAGCCAATCCTGGACCAGGGAAAGGGTGACGACCTAGTAACTCAGGATTCATTCCTAAACTAGCGCCCACTCTACGTACTTCGTCTTTAAACAACATACGTAATGGCTCTACCACTTTCAATTTCATAAAATCTGGCAAACCACCTACGTTATGGTGACTCTTAATAGTTGCTGAAGGACCATTTACTGATATTGATTCAATAACATCAGGATAAATGGTTCCTTGACCTAACCATTTTGCATCTTCAATTTTGTGTGCTTCATCATCAAAAACTTCAATGAATACACGACCAATTGCTTTACGCTTAGCTTCCGGATCTTCTAATCCTTCTAAAGCATCCATAAAACGGTCTGTAGCATCTACGCCTTTTACGTTTAGCCCCATTCCTTCGTATTGCTGTAAAACAGATTCAAACTCATATTTACGCAACAATCCGTTGTTTACAAAAATACAGTGAAGATTATCACCAATAGCTTTGTTTAACAATACCGCTGCTACAGAAGAATCCACTCCTCCAGAGAGTCCTAAAACAACTTTTTCTGTTCCAACTTGTTTTTTCAAGTCTTCAACAGTCATTTCTACAAAGTTGAACGGTGTCCAGTCTTGTTTTACACCAGCAATTTTCACTAGGAAATTTTCTAGTAAAAGTTTACCGTCTGTTGAGTGATACACTTCTGGGTGAAACTGAATTGCATACGTTTCTTCTCCTTCAATTTTGTAAGCAGCATTTTCAACATCGTGTGTACTTGCAAGTTTCACACCATTTGTTGGCAATTGCTTAATAGTGTCACTATGACTCATCCAAACTTGGCTACCTTCTTCTATTCCTTCAAAGAAAACTTCGTTCTCTTTAATAAAAGAAAGGTTGGCTCTACCATATTCTCGGGTATTGGACGGTTCTACGCTTCCACCTTTAAAATGCGCTAAATATTGCGCACCATAGCAAACCGCTAATAAAGGAACTTTTCCTTTGATTTCAGAAAGATCAGGATGCGGTGCATCTTCTGAACGAACTGAAAACGGTGAGCCAGATAGAATAACCGCTTTAAAATCCGAAACTGTTTCCGGTAAATTGTTGTAAGGATGAATTTCGCAGTAGATATTTAACTCTCTAACGCGACGAGCTATTAATTGGGTATACTGCGAGCCGAAATCTAAAATTAAAACATTGTGTTGCATGCGCAAAAATAGCATTAAATGAAGAATCTAAAAATGAAGTATTCGATTTTTTAACAAAAGTTATCAAGAAGACAATTATTTACAATATGATAATTAGAATGATTTATTTTATATTTTTATCAAAAATCAATTTTAAAATTTATCAAACAAACAAATTAAACGCTTTTAACTCATGAAAAACACAATACTCGTTGCGCTTTTGTTCTTCTCAAGTATAATGATAGGTCAAAATATGAAAGACGGTTGGACGATTTCTACCCAGAAAACTGTTGATAACTACACTGGAATTGTTGCTGCCAACGGCCGAATTGGTATTTTACCTTCGCAAAAACTTTTTGAAATTGAATCTGTGATTTTGAATAATGTATTTGAAAAGGAATCAGAACTTGGCGTAAGTAAGATTTTGAAAGGGATGAATTTCGGAAACTTAAAAATTGAAATCAATGGAGAAAAAGTTTCTAATGATAATGTTTCCGACTGGAAACAGACGCTTAACATGAAAACTGCCGCGTTTACCACGTCTTGCACTTTTAAAAATATAGCTACCATAGAATATACCATTTATGCATTGCGAAATGTTCAATACGCCGGATATATTGATGTTACTATTACTCCAAAAAAGAACTGTGACATTAAAGTTACAGGTCAAATTTTAACTGATAATAGCTATAAAAAACCACTGAGCACTTACCGAGTTCTGCGAGACAATGAAACTACAATGCCCATTTTACAAACTGTTGCGAAAAGTCAGTTTGAAAAACATACTGTAGCTACTACTGCTACTTTTGTTTGGCCAAATATCAATTCGGGTAGAGCTGAACAACGTCCGGAACTGACACATGAAAAAATTTCAGACTTTCAAAACACGCTATCCTTCTCCAAAACATTGAAAAAGAACGAATCCTACAATTTTGTTTGGACTGCTGCAGAATGTACAACGCAAGATTTTGATGATCCTCAAACAGAATCAGAGCGTTTTGTAATATTCAATCTGTTAACTCCGAAAAAAGATTTACTTGCACAACACAAAAAATTATGGGAGACACTTTGGGAGGGCGACATTATTATTGAAGGAGATTTGCAATCTCAATTAGATGTTCGTTTGGCGCTATATCATTTGTATGCATTTTCTAGAGGAGATTCAAACTTAAGTATTTCTCCAATGGGCCTTTCGTCTCAAGGTTACAATGGACATATTTTTTGGGATACCGAACTTTGGATGTATCCACCTTTATTATTACTTAACCAAGATATCGCAAAATCATTGGTGAATTATAGATCAGACAGAATTGAAAAAGCGAAAGAAAAAGCAATTAACTTTGGTTATAAAGGAGCCATGTTTCCTTGGGAAAGTGATGATACAGGAGAAGAAGCTACACCGGCTTGGGCATTAACCGGAACTTTTGAACATCATATCACAGCAGATATTGCTATTGCATTTTGGAATTATTACCGCGTAACGAAAGACAAAAAATGGCTTGAAGAGCGTGGCTATCCTATGTTGAAAGAAATTGCAGCGTATTGGGTAAGTCGTGCTACAAAAAATTCAGACGGAAGTTATTCTATTAAAAATGTGGTTGGCGCAAATGAGTTTGCACCAAATGTTGATGATAATGCTTTTACCAATGGAGCTGCCATAACTGCTTTGGAATTTGCAACTAAAGCCGCCAAAGAATTAGAAAAAGAACCTGTACAAATTTGGGATGAAGTAGCAAAAAACATCAAACTACATTACTTTCCTGATGGTATTACCATGGAACATGCTCAATACAAGGGTGAAATAATTAAACAGGCCGATGTAAATCTATTGTCATATCCACTTCATATTGTAACAGATAAAGAACACATTGTGAAAGATCTAAAATATTATGAGCCAAAATTGGCTGAAGAAGGACCAGCAATGGCACAATCGGTTTTCGCAATTTTATATGCCAGACTTGGCGATAGTAAAGAAGCATTCCGACTTTTTAAAAGAAGTTATGAACCCAACAAGCGACAACCATTTGGAGCTTTAGCTGAAGCAGCTACGAGTAACAACCCTTATTTTGCTACCGGAGCTGGCGGCATGTTGCAGATTGTTTTATTTGGTTTTGGAGGACTTGATATTACGGACGAAGGAATAATTCAAAAGAATCCTATCCTCCCTAAAGAATGGAAGTCTTTAATAATCAAAGGAATTGGACCTGATAAGAAAACTTACACAATTACTCATTAGAAAAAGTTTAAAAAAATGTAATAAAAACACTTGGCAAATTACATAGAATCGTTTTATATTTGCACTGCTTTTGCGGGAGTAGCTCAGTTGGTAGAGCGTCAGCCTTCCAAGCTGAATGTCGCGAGTTCGAACCTCGTCTCCCGCTCTTTTCTTTCTGAAATTTTTCCCCTTTATTTTTTTTAGAATATAGAATACCCGGTTTTGGTGGTTAACCTCTCCAAAACCTCCATACCCATATATGAGTTTCCTTTTTCATTTAATCTTGGACTCCAAACAGCTACACTGTATTGACCAGGATGAACGGCAACAATACCACCTCCAACACCACTTTTTCCAGGTAGCCCCACTCTAAAAGCAAATTCTCCTGACTCATCATAAAACCCACAAGTTTGCATTATTGCATTTACACGTTTCGCCTGTCTAGATTCTATAAAAACTTCTTCGGTTTCTACTAACCTCCCTTTATTCGCAAAAATTAAAAATGCTTTTGACAGATCTTTGCAAGACATTTCCAAACTACATTGATAAAAGTAGAAATCTAAAATATCATTTACTTCATTTTGAATGTTACCAAAAGATTTCATCAAATTAGCCAAAGCAGCATTTCTATATCCATGAGATTTTTCAGAAAGCGCAACCTTTTCATTATAATCTATAGAAGGATTTCCTGAAATTTTTCTAACGAAATTGAGTAATGCTTCTTTTGGATTTTGATAATGAGACATTAAAATATCTGCTACAACAATAGCTCCTGAGTTTATAAATGGATTTCTAGGAATTCCATTCTCATACTCCAGTAATGTTAATGAATTAAAAGGATCTCCAGAAGGTTCTACATCGACTCTTTTCCAAATGTCCTTATCAAGGACTTTGTAAGCTAAAATCAATGAGAATACTTTGGAAATACTTTGAATAGAAAATTTTTCTTCAGCATCACCAAAACTATATCCTTTATTATCCACACTATGTAAATGCATACCTAGTTTTCCCGGATCTACATTGGTAAGTTCAGGGATGTAATTTGCTACTAACCCTTCATTTTCCAGTAAAGAAACTTCTTCTTTTATTTCGTTTAAAATGAGTTGATAATCCATTAATTAAAATTGATTTCAGAATTGGTTTCTAATTCATACGGCTCTTTTCCTTGTTCAAAAATACGTGCAGAAAGTGTTCCTTTTAGATAAATCACATCGTCCTTTACGTGTAACCAACTTCCTTCTCGAATTCCCACAACAGGCTGAGTATTGATAGTATGAAATTCTTTAATGCGAGTTTCTCTAGTTTCTCCCATGTGCTTACTACCTTCAATAGGGTCTTGATAATGAGGATTGATGTTAAAAGGAACCAGACCAAATGTTTTAAAACTTGGCGGATAAACGATTGGCATATCATTGGTAGTTTGCATAGTAAGACCTGTAATATTACTTCCAGCACTTGATCCCATGTACAAAGTTCCATTTATAACCGCTTTACGAATAGGTTCCAAAACTTGTTGCTTGTAAAGCTGCGTAACCAGTAAAAATGTATTTCCACCACCTACAAAAATAGCTTCTGCATCTTCAACAGCTTTCACAGGATTTTCAAATGTATGAAGTCCCACAACTTTTTTTCCTATCGTTGCTAAACCTTTTGCAGCAATAGCAGTGTAGTCATCATGCGAAATTCCTCCCGGACGTGCATATGGCACAAATAAAATAGTAGAAATACCCTTAAAAAATTCTTCTAATTCTGGCAATATATACGACAAGTATGTTCCTCCATGAACGGTTGAAGTACTTGCAATGATCATATTTTTCATAGCTCTCAAAAATTTGGAGTAAATTTAAGGAAGAAGAAATACAATTAACAAAAGTTTATCGGACGGATTCTTTCAATTTTGAAAAAGTTGTAATTTCTTTACTATAATATTGTAGCATTATGAATAGAAACTTTACATATTACACTTTTTACATTCTTATATTCTTCACAACGTTGGTTTTTAGTCAAACAGAAGAAAGGGTACCATTAAGAGGACAAGTAATTTATAAAAACATCAATATTTCGGACGAAAGCGTTATCAACGTAACGAATGAAACTGTAGTAATGACAGATAGCGGCGGACAATTTGTTATTGATGTGAAACCGGGCGATATACTAGCCTTTACATCCCTAAACTACGAATTAGCTTCTGTAGAAGTCACACAGGACATCATAGATAATGGCAGGTTGATTGTTGAAGTAGACGAGAAAATTAATGAGTTGGACGAAGTGGTAATTACTCCAGAGAATACCGAAAAGTTTTTGAATGCCAAGAGTGAACAACTTAGTTCGTACGGTGAATATAGTTACGAGAGAGACGACGCTACAGAGATTAAACTAGAAGACAACGAAGCCTTGCCTATACAAGTAAGAGGATTGCAAAATGGACTTAACTTTACCAATATTGCTCGTGTACTCTTCAAAGGAAATAAAGAAACTAGTGAAACTTCTGCTGCACCAAAATTAAATTTGAGCGAAATAGTACTACAACTTTATGACAAAGAATTTTTTGTAGTGGATTTAAAAATACCTAAAGATAAAATAAAAGATTTCACCTACTATTTAGATGATCAATCTTTCTCTAGAGATTTATTGCAAAAAGATAACGAGTTTCAATTTGTAGATTATCTAATCAATCAAAGCAAAGAATACAGAAAAACACTTTCTGAGGAATAGCTATGTGTTTTGTTTCATTTCGCTAAACACAATTTACAGCAAAACCATTTCGTTTTATTAAAAAAATGAGACATTTGTGTTTATGAAATTTATCAAAACATTCATTCTACTCATCTCATTTGTGTCTTTAAGTGCATTTACAATGCATAAATTCTATGTGAGCACAACCCAAGTAAATTATTCTGAAAAAGACAAATCACTTCAAATCACGTCCAGATTATTTATAGATGATTTTCAGCAAACTTTGAATGACCGATATGCTATTGATTCCAAATTAGCTACAGAAAAGGAATTAAAAAATATTGATCTATACATAGAAAAATATTTCATTCAAAAATTGAAGATTTCCATTAATGGAAACAAAACACAATTCAATTATATAGGGCACGAATACGAAGACGATGTAATAAAAGTATATACCGAAATTCCTGAAATTGATAAATCTAATCTCCAATCTATTCAAATTGAAAACATCCTTCTAATGGATGAATTTTCAGATCAACAGAATATTATACACTTCAAAATAGGAGATTTCCGTAGAAGTTTCAATCTAATAAACGGAAATGATAAAGCTATGTTAAAAATTTAACATAAAGCTAACATTTTCAATTTTTTAGTTATTTTTCGATTCTAATTAAACTCCAATATAAAACCCAACTTTCATGAACAAGTTTGCTTTCAGGTTCTTTGCGGTTTTTTTTGCTTTTTCACTCATAGCTACTGCCCAGGAAAAAGAGGAAAAAACAGAAAAAGAAAAAGGACACAGTAACACCAATCGTTTCAAACAACTTTATGAGGAATTCTCCACTCCAAACATGTTTAGAACTGCCTCTGGAGCTCCTGGACCAAATTATTATCAGCAGCAAGCCGATTACAATATGGATATTGAGCTTGACGATAAAAACCAGAAACTATATGGTGAAGAAACCATTACATATACCAATAACTCTCCAGATGTTTTAGAGTTTCTATGGATGCAGCTTGACCAAAATGTACGTAGCAAAGATTCTAAAAGTCCACTTATAGAAAGTGAAGCTTTAAGACCGGCTACACAACCACAATCTTTTGCTCAAAATTACATGGAAGAACCATTTGACGGCGGATTCAATATAGAATCAGTAACCGATGAAGATGGTAAACCTCTAAAATACACTATCAACCAAACTATGATGCGTATAGATATTCCAACTCCTTTAAAACCGGGAGGTAAAGTATCTTTCAATGTTAAATGGTGGTACAATGTTAATAACCACGTAGTAAATAGAGCTCGTTCTGGTTATGAACATTTTGACAAAGATGGAAACAACCTGTATATCATTGCTCAATTCTACCCAAGAATGTGTGTGTATAGTGATGTAGAAGGTTGGCAAAATATCCAATTCTGGGGAAGAGGAGAATTTGCGCTTCCTTTTGGAAATTTCAACGTAAATATTACTGCTCCTGCAGACCATATTTTGGACGGAACAGGAGTTTTGGAAAACAGAAAGAAAGTATTCAGTAATAAAGAATATAAGAGATGGGAAGAAGCTCAAGAAAGTTATGATAAACCAGTAGTTATTGTAACACAAGAAGAAGCTGAAGCCAAAGAGAAAGAATTCTCTAAGAAGAAAAAAACATGGAATTTCGTAGCAACAAACGTTCGTGATTTTGCATTTGCTTCCTCTAGAAAATTCATCTATGATGCCATGGCTGTTGATATCAACGGCAAAAAAGTAATGGCTATTTCTTTGTATCCAAAAGAAGGAAATCCACTTTGGGGAGATTACTCTACAAAAGCAGTTTCGGCAACTTTAAGAAGCTATTCTAAATACACATTTGATTACCCTTACCATAAAGCAATTTCAGTTCATTCTAAAAATCAAGGAATGGAATATCCTATGATTTGTTGGAACTATGGTAGACCAAATGAAGACGGAAGCTATTCTGATCGTGTAAAATATGGTATGATAAGCGTTATCATCCATGAAGTTGGTCACAATTTCTTCCCAATGATTGTAAATTCTGATGAGCGTCAATGGACGTGGATGGATGAAGGTTTGAATACTTTTATGCAATACTTAGCTGAACAAAATTTCCAAAAAGAATATTTACCAGATTTAGATGCATATCCATCAAGAAGAGGACCAGCTAGTAAAATAGTACCTTACATGAATGGTGATCAAAGTCACATTTCTCCAATCATGTCAAACTCAGAAAACATCTATCAATTTGGTTCTAATGCGTATGCAAAACCAGCAACAGCTTTAAACATTTTGAGAGAAACTGTTATGGGTCCGGAATTATTTGATCATGCATTTATGACCTATGCACAGCGTTGGAAATTTAAGCATCCAACTCCAGAAGATTTTTTCCGTACTATGGAAGATGCTTCTGCAGTTGATCTTGATTGGTTCTGGAGAGGTTGGTTCTACACTACAGAATACGTAGACATGGGCGTTACAGACGTTAAAAGATATTATGTAAGTAGCGAACCTAACCAAGAAGTGAAAGAATTAGCTGCACAACGTGGTATGAGTCTTTCAGATTTACCTCCATTAGTTTACATGATTCCAGAAGATAGTGAAGATTATAAAGATGCCTTGAAAAATGGTTCTATATTAGATAATTCAACATCTTTAAATGAGTTTATAATGGATAACTTTTCTGCGTCAGAAAGAAGTAAATTAAAAACTCCAAAATACTTTTATCAAGTAACCTTTGAAAAACCAGGAGAAATTCCAATGCCACTTATCGTTGAATATACGTATGCTGATGGAAGCAGTGAAATTGTAAAATATCCTGCTCAAGTTTGGAGAAAGAATGATCTTGAAGTGAAAAAAGTTATTGCTTCAGATAAAGAATTGATAAGTGTTACTGTAGATCCAAAAGAAGAAACAGCCGATGTTGATGTAACCAACAACATGTGGCCAAAACAAGAAGTTGAGTCTGATTTTGACAAGTTCAAAGACAGCAAAAAATAATAGTTTTCTATATTAATTTTCAAAAGCCGACCTAAATAGTCGGCTTTTTTGTTTTTATTAAAATAACTGCTAGCCCTATTTCATAAAATTCTTGTTACTTTTGCATTGATTATGATGCAACAACAACTTACAATTGCTGTAGACTTTGACGGAACAATCGTAGAAGATGCTTATCCCGGGATTGGCTCTCCTATGCTTTTTGCGTTTGACACCCTGAAAAAAATTCAGGAAGAAGGTCATATTTTAATTTTGTGGACTTACAGAAGCGGAAAAAAGCTAGATGAAGCTGTTAACTTTTGTAAAGAAAACGGAATTGAATTTTATGCAGTAAATAAAAGTTATCCTGAAGAGGTATATACCGAAGAAATCAGTAGAAAAATCAATGCAGATATTTTTATTGATGATAGAAATTTTGGTGGTATGGTAAGTTGGGGACGTATTTATCAAGAATTATTTCAAACACAACCGGAAAAGCCTCAGAAAAAAAGAGGGCTTTTTTCCTTTATAAGAAAATAACAAGAATTATGATTATCACTAAAACACCGGAAGAAATTGAATTAATGCGGGAAAGTGCTCTTATTGTTTCTAAAACTTTAGGAATGTTGGCCAAAGAGCTTAAACCTGGTGTTACAACAAATCAACTAGATAAAAAAGCCGAAGAATTCATTAGAGACCACGGTGCAGAACCTGGATTTTTAGGTCTTTACGGTTGCCCTTCTACGCTACTTACATCTGTAAACGAAGCGGTGGTTCACGGTTTACCAACTGACAAACCTTTGGAAGAAGGTGATGTTGTAGCCATTGATTGCGGTGCTTTAAAAAACGGATTTTACGGAGATCATGCATACACGTTTGAACTAGGTGAAGTAAACCCTGAAACCAAAAAATTATTAGACATTACCAAAGAATCTCTTTATGTTGGAATTCGTGAGTTCAAACATGGTAATAGAGTTGGTGATGTAGGTTTCGCTATTCAAAACTTCTGTGAAAAAGAGGGATACGGTGTTGTAAGAGAATTGGTTGGTCATGGATTAGGTAAAAAAATGCATGAAGATCCAGAAATGCCAAATTATGGCAAAAGAGGCCGAGGTAAGAAATTTGTAGAAGGAATGGTTGTTGCCATTGAACCGATGATTAATTTAGGTACGCACCGCATAAAACAGCTTCAAGATGGTTGGACTATAGTTACCAGAGATGGAAAACCATCGGCTCACTTTGAACATGATGTAGCTTTGGTAAATGGTAAACCAGAAATCTTATCCACTTTCGCATACATTTACGAAGCACTTGGTATACAATCTGACGAAGAAAAAGAATTCAGACAAAACGAATTAGTTTTATAAAGATTGAAAAAGCTCTTTAAACTTGTTTTAAACACGGTTCCCAGACCGCTATTGATTCGTTTAAGTTACGTAGCAAGACCTGCATTAGCTTTAGCCTTAAAAGGTTCTCGATTTACTGATCCTATTGACGGAAAAAGTTTTCGAGAATTTTTACCTTATGGCTATGGCAAACAGCGCAGCAATGTACTTTCTCCTTCAACACTTTCATTGGAAAGACATCGTCTTCTTTGGTTATACCTAAAGAGTGAAACAGATTTCTTCACTGGAACTCACAAAGTTTTACATTTTGCTCCGGAACAGGCGTTTTACAAACGTTTCAGAAAACTGAAAAACCTAGAGTATACAACTACAGATTTAAATTCTCCATTAGCTGATGTGAAGGCTGATATTTGTAATCTTCCGTTTGACGATAATAGCTACGATATCATTTTATGCAACCATGTATTGGAACATATCCCAGATGACACAAAAGCTATGCACGAATTGTTTAGAGTTTTAAAACCAAGTGGTTTTGCTATTTTACAGATTCCACAGGATTACAATAGAGAAACTACTTTTGAAGATAATACGATTACTGATCCAAAGAAAAGAGCAGAAATTTTTGGGCAGTATGATCATGTTCGTGTTTACGGGCTTGATTATTTTGATAAGCTACGCTCCATTGGTTTTAAAGTTGACGAAGTAGATTACACCAATAAAATAACACACGAACTCGTAGAAAAATATTGTTTAGCTCCGGGAGAAATTATTCCGGTTTGCTACAAGCCATAAAATAAAAAAAGCTGCATACTGCAGCTTTTTTTTATTTATTCTACAACTAACTTTTTGAAGTTTTCCGTTTGATAGAATTGTTCTTCGTTCGCTTCATCCATATAAATGAAATAAGCATAAATATCTTGATGAGAAGCTAGAAATTCAATGCTTTTTTCTACATCCATGACCATAAAAGCAGTAGCTAAACCATCAGCACGCATGGTCGTTGGCGCCAAAATGGTTGCGCTAAGCAGTTTACCTTTTTGTGGTTTTCCCGTTTTAGGATTCATGGTATGCACATATTTTTCACCGGTAATAGAGTCAATTTTCACTTTTCTATAGTTACCCGAAGTTGCCATACCCAAATTCTTCAATTTTATCTTAGCTATAAGCGTACGCTCTCCGTTAGGATCTTGAAGAGGATCATCTATTCCTACAATCCATTCTTTTTGTTTTGCCTCGTTTACTCCAATAGCAGCTAATTCACCTCCAACTTCAACAATAGCGTTTTGTACACCTTTCGATTTTAAAAAATCTATCAAAACATCTACTGAATATCCTTGGGCAATAGAATTAAAATCCAAATAACTTTCTGGATACATTTTAGCTATGGTACTATCTTCATTAACTGCAATTTTCTGTAGTCCTACATATTGCAACACGCTGTCTAATTGTTCTTGATTAAGACGCAATGTTTGCTTTTTAGGGCCAAAACCATATATATCCATCAATATACCTACTGTGGGATCAAAAAGACTATCAGATTCCCTAAAAATAACTTTAGAGGCGTTTAAAACTTTTATAAAATGATCATCAACAACTACTGAGTTATCACCTTCATTCAATCGACTAATCATGGAGGTCGGCAAATAGGTTGACATCGATTCATCAATCACTTGAAAAATGGAATCCAAAGATTCTTTAGTAACTACATTATCAGTAGAAAAATATTTTACTGCATAAGTACTCCCTTGGGCTCTGCCATTAATCACATATTCTTGAACTTCGTTTTTCTCTTCATTACAACCAACAAAGAGCAAACAAATGGTAAAAATAATTCCTATCGTTTTCATTAAATTTCAATTATTCCATTATAATTAACCACGTAATCTTCTTCAGAAGAAATTGGTTTTTCATAGTCAATTGCATTAGCTAAACCTACTCCAGCATAATATGTGGCCGCATTGAATTTGCTCGCATGTTGTTTTATAGTTTCCATAAAAACATAGTCAATCTCATGAGGGTTTTCAGGATATGAAATTGCCCTTACAACAACAAAATGCTTCTTTCTTTTGGAATCTACACAAACAAATTGAGGATCTCTCTTTGGCTGACTATTCACCGCCAGAAATTCCCATCCCTTTGCTTCCAACTCCTTTCCTACGATATTCATAGCTAAATTATGAAGTTCCTGTTCATCTAATATTTTCATGCTACAAATCTATGTCTTGAAATGATATAAATAAAAAAAACCGACATGTAATTATGTCGGTTTTTTTTATTTATATATGCTAGAATTTAATTATCCTCCGAAGTCATCAAAACGAACATTCTCTTTTGGAACACCCCAGTCTTCACACATGTTAACAACTGCCTTGTTCATCATTGGTGGACCACAGAAATAGAATTCAATATCTTCAGGAGCATCATGATGCGATAAATAATTATCTATCACTGCCTGGTGTACAAATCCTATAAATCCGTCTCCTTCGCTTTCAATATTCTCTTTTACTTTCCAATTGTCTTCAGGAAGAGGTTCAGAAAGTACTAAATAGAATTTGAAGTTAGGGAACTCTTTTTCTAATTCGTAGAAATGATCTAAATAGAACAATTCACGCTTAGAACGACCTCCATACCAATAAGAAACTTTTCTTCCGGTTTTTAAGGTTTTGAATAGGTGATATAAATGCGAACGCATTGGCGCCATACCAGCTCCACCACCTACATATAACATCTCTGCATCACTATCATGGTTAATGAAGAATTCACCATAAGGACCAGAAATAGTTACTTTATCACCTTGCTTTCTAGAAAATATGTACGAAGACGCTACACCAGGATTTACATCCATCCATCCACCTTTTGCTCTATCGAAAGGTGGCGTTGCAATACGCACATTCAACATAATATCTCTTCCTTCTGCAGGGTAAGAAGCCATTGAGTAAGCTCTTTCAACGGTCTCAGCATTTTTCATTACTAAAGGCCATAACTTGAACTTATCCCACTCCATTTGGAATTTATCAGGAGTTTCATGCTCTTCTGGGTGAGCAGTGATATCAATATCAGAATATTTTACTTCACATGGTGGAATTTCAATCTGAATATATCCTCCTGCTTCGTAATCCATATCCTCAGGAATACGCACAACGAATTCTTTAATAAAAGACGCCACGTTATAATTACGTACAACTTCAGCTTCCCATTTTTTAATACCGAAGATCTCTTCTGGAACCTCGATTACCATGTCTTGTTTTACCTTAACCTGACAACCTAATCTCCAACCTTCTTTTAATTCTTTTCTAGTGAAGTGAGGAGTCTCAGTAGGTAATGCTTCTCCACCACCTTCTTTAACTTTACACTTACACTGAATACAAGTACCACCTCCACCACACGCAGATGGTAAGAAGATTTTACTATTACCTAAAGTACCTAGTAAAGAACCTCCTGATGATACTTCTAAATCTCTTTCTCCATTAATTTTCAACGTAACAGGACCAGAAGGAACCAACTTTGATTTCGCTCCTAAAAGGATAGCTACTAATAAAAGAATTAATGCTAAGAAAACTATTAAACTTGCTACAATTACCATAATAATTTCTCTCTGTTACTAATTATATTTTAATACCCATAAAGCTCATAAATCCAATTGCCATTAATCCGGTAATGATAAATGTAATACCAAGACCTCTTAATGGAGCAGGAACATTTGAGTATGTGATTTTTTCTCTAATTGCTGCAATTGCTAAAATTGCTAAGAACCATCCAATACCAGAACCTAGTCCGTATGTTGCAGCCATTCCCACATTAGGAAAATCCTTCTGCTGCATGAATAACGATCCTCCAAGAATTGCACAGTTTACAGCGATAAGTGGCAAGAATATACCTAACGAACCGTATAAAGCAGGTGCAAATTTTTCAACAATCATTTCTACCAATTGTACCATAGATGCTACAACAGCTATAAACATAATGAAACTCAAGAAACTTAAATCGATAGTGGCATATTCTGGTCCTAACCAACTTAAAGCTCCTGATTTCAATAAATAATTATCTAACAAGTAGTTTACAGGAACAGTAACTGTTAATACAAAGATTACAGCAGCCCCTAAACCTACAGCTGTTTTCACGTTTTTGGAAACAGCCAAATAAGAACACATCCCCAAGAAATATGCAAAAATCATATTATCTATAAAGATACTCCTTACAAAAAGACTAAAATACTCAACCATTTTTATAAATATTTTTGGTTTTACAACCGATTAGTGAGTTTCAATTAATTTTCTGTTCTTCATTCTCTGGAACCAGATAATGATACCAACTACGATCAATGCCATTGGTGATAACAACATTAAACCGTTGTTTTCATATCCTAAAGCATATAATCCTGTTGATTCTGCTACTGTAACTCCTTTATGACCTAAAACTTCAAAACCAAATAATTTTCCAGAACCTAAAAGCTCTCTGAAAAATGCAACGATTATAAGAATCACACCATAACCAAGTGAGTTACCAATACCATCTAAAACAGATTTCCAAGGACCATTACCAAGTGCAAATGCTTCCAAACGCCCCATTACGATACAGTTGGTAATAATCAAACCAACGAATACCGAAAGCTGCTTACTTACATCGTAGGCAAATGCTTTAAGAACCTGGTCAACCAAAATTACCAATGCAGCTACAATTACAAGCTGAACGATGATACGAATACGGTTTGGAATTAAGTTTCTTAATAATGAAACGATCAAGTTACTAAAAACAACTACCGCCATTACCGCCAAAGCCATAACTATTGCTGGCCTTAACTGAACTGTAATTGCCAATGCCGAACAAATACCCAAAACCTGAACAGAAATAGGGTTATTATCGTTCAACGGATCGGTCATTAATTTTCTGTTTGCTTTAGAAAAAAGAGGTTCTTTTTCCTTTGCTACAAAAAGAACTACGGGAGCTTTTTTGCTGTTGTTATTTGCTTTATTCTCCATACCTAATTAATTTAAAGCCACTTTAGACTGTTCCTTTTTAAAGTAGTTCAAGTAGTGCTCTAATCTTTCTTTGATCATGTTTTCTACACCTCTACTTGTAATGGTTGCTCCAGAAATTGCATCAATTGCATTGTCATTTCCTTGACTTCCACCTTTCATCACAGTAATCCCAACAAAATTTCCATTTTCGTCTTCAATTTTCTTATCTGAAAATCGTTCTTGAAAATAGGTTTGTGTGATTTCTGCTCCTAAACCTGGAGTTTCCCCTTTGTGATCAAATACAACACCTTTAATTGTGTTCATATCATCATCAAGAGCTACATAACCCCAAATAGCATCCCAAAGACCAGCACCACGTAATGGAATTACATAATATTCGCTCCCTTCTTTTTCAGCAATGAATAGAGGAAAACGTTGCTCATCTACAGGTTTTTTAATTTCACTTGTCAAATTAATATTGAAAGCATCTACAGATTCATCAACATCACCATCTTTTGTCAAAGACAATTGATTTTCTTTTTTGAAATATTGATTGAAAGCTGCTTCAGCTTCTGGACGCTCAACCTTAATACCAATAGTGGCTAAGATATTTTGCATTTTTTCTTTTCTGATATTATCATCTTGCATTGGTTTTAGCGACACTGCTGTAAATGCTAGTGCAGATGCTACAACTACAACCATTATAATTGCAAAAATGAAAGTATATGCATTACTATCTCTATTCATGATTACGTAGTTTTTAATTTAGCAGCCAATCTTTTCTTTCTTTTCTTCACACTACCTTCAATCACATAATGATCAATTGTTGGTGCAAAAACATTCATTAAAAGAATTGCCATCATTACTCCTTCTGGGTACGCTGGGTTGAAAATTCTAATCAACAAACAGAACATACCTACAAGAATTCCGTAGATCCATTTTCCTTTCGTAGTTTGTGCTGCAGAAACAGGATCTGTAGCCATAAATACTAAGCCGAAAGCAAATCCACCAACTACCAAATGGTTATACCATGGAAAAGCCATAAGATCATTAGCACTAACTGCGTTGAAAATTAATCCCATACCAATAGCACCAATTAATCCTCCAGCCATAATTCTCCAACTACCAACTCCGGTAATGATAAGAATTAACGCTCCTACTAAAATCCAAAGGGTAGAAGTTTCACCAATAGAACCAGGAATAGCTCCAGAAAACATATCCATTGTACTATATGCAACTTCTTTACCACCTGCTAATTTACCAAGAATAGTTTCTCCTGAAATAGCATCGATATTGGTTGCTTCTGAAACCCAAACTTTGGTACCAGACATATAAGTGGGATATGCAAAAAATGCAAAAGCTCTGGCAGTTAACGCAGGATTCAAAATATTCATCCCTGTTCCTCCAAAAGCTTCTTTACCTATTATTACTGCAAATACCACTGAGATTGCAACCATCCAAAGAGGAATATCAACTGGCATAATTAAAGGAATAAGTAAACCTGTTACTAAATATCCTTCGTTAACCTCGTGACCTCTATAAATTGCGAAAGCAAATTCTATAGCAAGACCAACACCATATGATACCACAACCATTGGAAGTACTTTCCAAAGACCGTACATAAAACAGCTCAAGAACGATAAATCTGATCCTGAAATCTGAGAGAAATGTTGGTAACCTGTATTATACATACCGTAAATTAAAGCTGGTAACAATGCTAAAACAACCGTAATCATGGTTCTTTTAAGATCTACACCATCTCTAATATGCGCTCCTTTTTTAGTAGTATGATTAGGCACATAAAGAAAAGTGTCTAATGCATTAATGGCAGGAGCCCATTTTTCTAATTTTTCACCTTTACCAAAAGGTTTCTTTAGTTCGTCTATTTTATCTCTTAAACTCATACCTACTATATTAGCCTACTTCTTTAATCATTATATCTAAGCCTTCACGAATAATTTCCTGAGCTTCGATTTTAGAAGTACATACATAATCTACTAAAGCGAAATCTTCAGGAGCAACCTCGTAAATACCAAGATTTTCCATTTTTTCAAGATCACCGGCCAAACAAGCTTTGATAAGTTGCATAGGATACACATCCATAGGCATTACTTTCTCCATTTCTCCGGTAACTACTAAAGCTCTTTCTTCACCATTTAAATTGGTAGTAGCTTCGTATTTTTTATTTGGAAACAACCATGCAAAAGAAGTTCTTGCAGTACTGTGAATATAATTATCTTTAAATGGCATCCATCCAAACATACGGTAATTATTTCCTTCTGGAATTACTGTAAGTTCATTATCATAAAAACCAAGATAACCATCAGCAGCAACCTTATCTCCTGTTAACACGTCTCCAGAAATAATTCTAGACTCTGCAGGATTAGTCCCAATGATATCTGCTACAGCAGCACCAATTTTAGCTGAATAATATTGTGGTTTTTCAATAGATGATCCTGCTAAAGAAACTACACGAGTTGCATCAAATTTACCAGTTTCAAATAAGGTTCCAATGATTGCAACATCTTCAGGATTCACAACCCATACTTTTTCACCAGCATTGATAGGATCTACATGATGAATTTGTACTCCAACATTTCCTGCCGGGTGTGGCCCAGAAACATTATGAAGTTGAACACCTTGAATATCTTTTAGCAATGATGAAGCTTTCGCAACACTTACGTGCACTTTTCCTTCCGTAAGCTTTGCCAATGCATTAACACCAGTTTGAAAAGCCTGCTTCTTCTCTTTTAAAACAAAATCAATATCTGCTGCTAACGGAGCCGTGTTTACTGCAGAAATAAAAATTGCTTTTGGAGCATCTGAAGGGTTTGCAATTATATCGTAAGGACGTTGTTTAATGAATGGCCAACAACCGCTGTCAAGCAAAAACTGCCTCACCTCATCACCAGACATAGAGGCTGGAGATTTAGCACCGTGCTCAACATAAGTATCTGTTGCATCCGCTTCAATTAATACATCTAAAATAACGCGCTTGGCACCTCTTCTAATCTCCTTAATTTTTCCACTTACAGGTGCAACGAACTTAATAGAAGGACTATATTTTGAGAAAAATATAGTTTCTCCAGCCTTAACGTCATCACCATCTCTCTTAACCAATTTAGGGGTAACAGTATGAAAATCTGCAGGTTTAATAGAAAAGACTTTTGACCTTGGCGCTTCGGAAAGAACATGTTCTGCCTCTCCTTTCAGCTTGATATCTAAGCCTTTCTTAATACGAATGTCGTTTGACATATTTACTTGATTTGATATATAAATTTGTATAAAAATCAGCGCAAATTTACTGAATTAGAGTTATTTTTTTAAGGCTTCCATCGTTTGATTATTTATTTATATCAATTCTAAATAAATTGAACATTGTTAAATTTGAATTTTTAACTTTAACCCAATATTTTGATTATATTTATCAAAATTTTGAAGTATAAAAATGCATAGATTATACATTTTATTCAGTATATTAACTATTTCATTAAAAGGGTTTTGCCAAGAAAAATATGAAATAATCCCTCCAGAAAACATTAAAACCATCCTCTTTAATGGACCTACGGATGACCAGTTTCCTGTGATAACCCTCAGCGAAACTTTAACACTTGAATTCGATGATTTATATGCTGATGAAGCCGATTATTACTACAAAATAATACACTGTAATAATGATTGGACACCATCGAATTTAAATAAACAACAATACTTAAAGGGTGTTGATGACGTACGAATTACTACTTACGAAAATTCATTTACAACTCTTCAACCGTACTCTCATTACACCCTAGAAATACCAAATAGAAATACTAAATTGGCAATTACAGGAAACTACATGATTGAAATTTATGATAGTTACGATGAAATTGTTTTTTCGAGAAAATTTATGGTCTACAAAAACAGTTTACCTGTTGAAGTAACTTTGAAAAGATCTAGAGATTTAAACTATGCTAACACCAAACAGGTAGTGCAATTTGCCATTAGCAACACTAGTCAGGTTCTAAACCCACAGCAACAATTAAAGGTTGTTCTGCTTCAAAATTACCAGTGGCATAATGCTAAGTTTGACATTGCTCCGCAGTACACACTAGGAGATGAAATTATTTATAAATACGATCAAGAAACAGCGTTTTGGGCGGGAAATGAATATTTAAATTTCGAGAACAAAAATGTTAGAGTATCTGGAACCGGAGTGAGAAAGATAGATTTGAAAGATCTATATCACAACTATTTATATGTGAATGAGCGTAGAAGTGATAAAATTTACACCTACAATCCAGATATAAACGGAGATTTTGAAATCACTACAGATAACGGCAGAAATACGGAAACCGAAGCCGAATATGCGTATGTTCATTTTGCATTGCAATATGATCCTGCTATAGGTTTTAACGATGTCTACATCTACGGAAAATTTAATAATTACGAATTACTTCCAGAAAACAAATTGGAGAAGAATAGCGAAACCGGTTTGTTGGAAGCTACAGTTCTTTTAAAACAAGGATTTTACAATTATAAATACGTTGTCTTTTCAGACAAAGAGCAAACCATAGATTACAATGCTATTTGTGGCAATTTTCATCAAACTGAAAACAGCTATATGGTATTGGTCTATTATCGTGGTTACGGAGATTTATATGATAGTTTAATTGGTATTGGATACGGAAATAGTGAAAATTTAACCAACTAAATACTTTTTAGTGGATGTTAAAACTAAAAAAGTTTAATCGAAAAAAGCTAAAACACAGAGGAACGGTTTGTTTAAACTGTCAACATCCTTTAGACTTGAGTGATAGATACTGTCCGCGTTGCTCACAAGTCAACTCTACAAAGCGCATTACATTTTCAGATTTATTTGTTCAATTTTTCGATACCATTTTCTCGTATGATTCAAAATTCCGAAAAACCATTTGGATTCTTCTATACAAACCCGGATTAATTACTAAAGAATACAGCGAAGGAAAACGTCTTAGCTACACCAATCCATTTAGGTTTTTTTTGAGTTTATTGTTTACCTATATAATTCTGGTAAATTTAACCTTTGACACGAGAGATCTTGACGACAAAGCAAAGAAATCATTCAATGAAACTTCAGAAGCTTTCAACTCATTTCCAAAAGATTCTATAGCGCAATATTTAAAAGAAATTGACTCGGTTGAAATAAGCGATAATGAAAAAGCCGCCTATATTTTAAAGACATTTGAAAATAGTAAAAACAAAGAGGATGTTTCGAAAAAAGATCTGCTCGAAAAAACAGAAGACTCTTTACATTATTATAGCGCTACTTCATATTTTGATTCTATAAACACTCATGTCCCCTATTTAAAAGGGATTAATTTAAAACGAAAAGTTTTTCAATACGGCATAGAAAATACAAATCAAATTGCATATACAAATTTGCTTTCAGACATGAAAGTTGAAAATTCTTGGACGAATAGATTCAGCTATAAATTTGCTTTCAACAGCTATAATGTTAAAGAACAACCAAGTTTATACATTACATTTCTTGTAAATAAGCTCCCATTTGCTATCTTTTTTTCCGTACCAATACTAGCATTTTTTATCTGGTTGGTTTATAGTAAAAAAAGATTTTATTTTATGGAACACATGGTATTTTGTTATCAAACTTTAACCGTTTTGGTATTATCTTACCTTACCTATACCATAATTTCAATATTGACAGACAGCACTATATATTCTAGAACTATACTATTATCAAAATTTACAATTCTTTTCATTCTTACCATAGGTAACTTATTCTATCTATACAAAGCCATGCGAACCTTCTATGGGCAATCTAGATTAAAAACGATTTTAAAATACATATACATTAATACTATTTTCACTATATTAGCCACAGTAACGCTCACAATTTTTATTGGAGTAAGCTTTTTCTTATATTAAGCAATGGTAACACAAATCACCAAAGGAATTAAAATTTCAGTAAGCACTAGTTTTGAAGGCACTTTCTTCAAAAACTATAAGATGCATTTTGCTTTTGGTTATGAAATCACCATCGAAAACCAAAGCAAAGATTCTGTTCAACTTACTTCACGTCATTGGGACATTTTCGATTCTTTAAATCATACCGAAGTTGTAGACGGCGAAGGCGTTATTGGTAAAAAACCTGTTATAAAACCAGGAGAATCATACACTTACAATTCTGGTTGTCTTTTAGCTTCTCCAATGGGAGCTATGAAAGGTTATTTCAACATGATTAACTTTACAAACACCAAAAAGTTTAGAGTTTTTGTTCCTACATTCAAACTCAACGCTCCATTTGCTATAAATTAACGCACACTTACTTTTTCTTCATTTTAAAAGAATTGTAACAGTTTTAGAAAGAGATATCCTTTTTAAAATTATACATTTGTGACAATAGATTATCAACATTAAAATATTGTAACATTATGGGAAAAGGCTTTTTTCAAGTTCCTGTTGCGGTTAACGAACCCGTTAAATCTTACGCTCCCGGAACACCTGAAAGAGAATCAGTTTTAGCACAATACAAAGAATTTTATAAAAGTACGGTTGAGATTCCATTGTATATAAATGGTGAAGAAATCAAAACCGGAAACACTAGAAATATCACTCCACCTCACGACCACCAACATGTTGTGGGATCCTATCATTTAGCAGAAAAATCTCATGTAGAAAAAGCGATTGAAACAGCTTTGGAAGCTCGCAAAAAATGGGCAAAAATTCCATGGGAACAAAGAGCTGCTATTTTCTTAAAAGCTGCGGATTTAATCGCCGGACCTTACCGCGACAAGATGAACGCAGCAACAATGATTGCACAATCAAAAAATATTTTTCAGGCAGAAATTGATTCAGCTTGTGAAATTGTAGACTTTTTACGCTTCAATGTTCAATACATGTCTGAAATTTATGAAGACCAACCAGAATCTTCAGAAGGTGTTTGGAACAGAGTTGAACATAGACCATTAGAAGGTTTTGTATATGCGATTACTCCATTTAACTTTACAGCAATCGCAGGTAATCTTCCTTCTAGTGCTGCTTTAATGGGAAATGTTTGTGTATGGAAACCAAGTGATAGCCAAATTTATTCTGCAAAAGTAATTGTAGATGTTTTCAAAGAAGCTGGCGTACCTGATGGTGTTATCAATGTTGTATATGGAGATCCTGCCATGATTACAGATACAGTTTTAGCTAGTCCTGATTTTTCTGGAATCCACTTTACAGGTTCTACAAAAGTGTTTAAAGACATTTGGGCAAAAGTTGGAGC
Organism: Pustulibacterium marinum; assembly: GCF_900116665.1. GTDB lineage: Bacteria > Bacteroidota > Bacteroidia > Flavobacteriales > Flavobacteriaceae > Pustulibacterium > Pustulibacterium marinum. The sequence goes on from NZ_FPBK01000003.1 coordinate 263,772, forward strand.
AAATATTCACAACTACAAAACATATCCAAGAATTGTTGGAGAAACAGGTGGTAAAGATTTTATCCTTGCACACCCAACTTGTATAGAAAAGCAGGTGGCTACAGCAATTTCCAGAGGAGCTTTTGAATTCCAAGGACAAAAATGTAGTGCAGCTTCTCGTGTTTACTTACCAAAATCTAAGGCTGATAAAATTTTAGAATTTGTAAAAAAAGATTTAGCTACTTTCAAAATGGGGTCTCCAGAAGATATGAGCAACTTTATTACAGCTGTAATTCACGAAGGTTCTTTTGACAAATTAGCTAAATACATTGATCAAGCAAAAGCAGATGCTGATGCCGAGATTATTGCCGGTGGTGGATATGACAAATCAAAAGGATATTTTGTAGAGCCAACAGTTATTTTGACTACAAATCCTAAATACACTACTATGGAAACTGAATTATTCGGTCCTGTAGTTACAGTATATGCTTATGACGATGAAAAATGGGAAGAAACCATAGAATTAGTTGATACTACTTCTGAATACGCTTTAACAGGTGCTGTTTTCTCTCAAGATAGATATGCGTTAACACAAGCTACAGATCTATTGCAAAATGCAGCCGGTAATTTCTACGTGAACGATAAACCAACCGGAGCTGTTGTTGGCCAACAACCATTTGGTGGAGCTCGTGGATCTGGAACTAATGATAAAGCAGGTTCTAAATTAAACTTGTATCGTTGGGTTTCTCCAAGATTGATCAAAGAAACTTTTGTTTCTCCTGTAGACTATAGATATCCGTTTTTAGGAGAATAGTTTTTCCTTTAAACTTACCATACAAAAAGAGCGTCCAATGGACGCTCTTTTTTATTTTCTTAATTTATAATATACTCTAACCCAAAACCTACTCCTCCTAAATTGACTCCTCCAATTTCATTGTAATGCCAACCTATAAAGACAGAAGATCTTTTTAAGTGATACTTTGCTTGTAACCGAAATTCATCTACACTACTTTGATTTATAGCACTCTGTTTCCACAACATATACAAACTCAATGGACGAACAGGAAAAATATTCATACCCAAATTATAACCAACTCCGGCAGTATCAACTCCTCCCCCAACTCTAGTAGCACCAATTCCCCACCACATAGTTACATACTTCGTACGTATGCGATAAAAATTTAACATTAAACTAGCTACATCCAACTGGTTGGTATTCCCCAAATTATTTTCATAAAATCCACTATAACTAGCATTAAGCCCTAAAAAATATAGCATTCGAAAATCTATATTTGCTTGAAAACCATTAACTCCATACGCCGAAAAATAATTTAATTGAGCTTTTAAGTCTGACTTTTTATAAGCGTAGCTATAACTCGTACCCAGTTCTTCTTCCCAACCTTCTACATAATCATTTTGTTCTGTAATGTACTCTCCAGGATAACCTTGATAATAAGGATAAATATTCAAATCTGTTCTTTCAACATTTCCAAACAAAGATTTAATACCAACATAGTAAAAAACCTGAGCAAACGCTTCTACCATCATTGCATTTATTTCTCCATCGTCATCACTCTCATCATCATTGTTAGAAGATTTTGAAGATGAGCTGGAAGATGATGAACTACTAAGGCCAGCTTTAGCTTTTCCTAATTTTCCGTCTTGAGCGAATATCGATAATGAACATACTAAGAATAGTAGTGTAAAGATGTTTTTCATTGATGTTATTTTTATACGTCTTCACACAAAAATCGTACCTATTAAGAAAAAATCTATTTTTTGTACTTCATCGGCAAATAAACCACCTTTTTTGTCTCAAAGAAATCTTCTTCAAAATAATCTGGTAGATCAAATAATTGCACACTTTGATAAATTGCCAATTCATCAGAAAGGTCACCTCCTTTTAAGTATAAGATTCCATTTTTAAGTTCGTGAACAGAATCTTTTTTCACCTTATTACGAACCCATTTTACAAAATCGGGCATGTTGGTTACTGCTCTACTCACAATAAAGTCGAATTCTTGCTTTACTTTTTCAGCTCTTCCGTGTACTGCCGTCACATTTTTAAGTCCAATTGTTTCAGCAACTGCTTGTACTACTTTGATTTTTTTACCTATGGCATCGATCAAATAAAATTCGGTTTCAGGAAATAAAATTGCTAACGGAATCCCTGGAAATCCACCCCCTGTACCTACATCCATCACATGGCTTCCAGATTTAAAGGCCTGAACTTTAGCAATTCCTAATGCATGCAATACGTGACGCACATACAACTCATCGATATCCTTACGAGAAATCACATTAATCTTGGCATTCCAATCTTTGTAAAGTGTTTCTAATTGTGCAAACTGCTCTTGCTGTTTTGGCGTGAGATTCGGGAAGTATTTTAAAATGATATCCATAGAGAATTACTGAAAGTTGAATTTTTAACAAAAGTAATCAAAAAGAAAAAGATATTTCAAGCAAAAAAGTATCTGCAACATTTGAGAATTATTACTTTTGTATTTTATTAAAAAATTGTTTTTGAATAGGTTTTATTCAGAAATACACAGAAATTACAGCATGAAATCGACAAAAACGATACGCTTTTCCAGGAAAGATCCGCAAGCTTTTTTTAAAACGTTGAACGGACGCATCAATTCTTATTTTCAGGAAAACAATCTTAAAAAGACAGGAAACTGGAAGTTATACCTAAAAACTTTCATCATGTTTGCCATTTTCCTTACTCCTTATTTTTTGATTTTGACGATTGATATGAACCAATGGTTGCAATTGTTGTTGACCATTATTATAGGAATAGGAATGGCCGGCGTTGGTATGAATGTAATGCACGACGGGAATCACGGATCTTATTCGTCTAAAGACTGGATTAACAAATTAATGGGATCTAGTATTTATATTTTAGCCGGAAATGTATACAACTGGAAAGTGCAACACAATGTACTACACCACACCTACACCAATATTCACGGACATGATGAGGATTTAGATGCTGGTAGAATCATTAGATTTACACACCACGCAAAATGGCATAGATTTCATAAATTTCAACATTACTACTCAATTTTCTTATACGGTTTGCTAACGCTTAACTGGGCCATTACTACCGATATTCGTCAAATGCGCAGGTATATGAAACGTAAATTATCGTATGGTAAATTTCCTAATCCGGCAAAAGAATGGAGCATTTTAGTGATTTCTAAAATCATCTACGTTTCGGTTTGGATTATTATTCCAATGTTGGTGTTAGATATTTCTTGGTGGAAAGTCTTCATAGGTTTCTTTGCGATGCATTACACAGCCGGATTGATTTTAAGCGTGGTTTTTCAGTTAGCACACGTTGTGGAAGATGTAGAAACTCCACTACCTGAAGAAAACGGAACATTGAAAAACACCTGGGCAATTCACCAATTGTTTACTACGGCTAATTTTTCAACTAAAAATAAAATTGTAAACTGGTTTACGGGTGGCTTAAATCATCAGGTAGAACATCATATGTTCCCTAATATTAGTCATATTCATTATGCCAAAATTTCTAAGATTGTAAAAGAAACGGCAAGTGAATTCAATTTACCATATCACGAATACCAGACGACGAGAAAGGCCATTGCCTCTCATTTCAAACATTTAAAAGAACTTGGGCAAAGACCCGCATTACAAAGTATAAACTAAGCAAATAATTAAAATGAATCAGCACTTATCTGAAAGAGTTTTAAACATGGCAACATCGGCAACGCTTGCCATGGCTGCCAAAGCAAGAGAGCTAAGAGCAGAAGGAAAAGATATTATTGGATTAAGTTTGGGTGAACCAGACTTTAATATTCCAGACTTTATTAAAGATGCCGCTAAAGAAGCTATAGACCAAAATTACAGCAGCTATTCTCCTGTAGACGGTTATGGTGATTTAAAAGAAGCCATCATCAATAAATTTAAAAGAGACAATGGTTTAGAGTACAAACCAACACAGATTTTAGTTTCTACTGGTGCAAAACAATCATTGGCTAACCTTGCATTAGCTATGATCAATGAAGGAGACGAAGTAATTCTTCCTGCTCCTTATTGGGTAAGTTATAGCGATATTGTAAAACTTTGTGGTGGTATTCCTGTGGAAGTAAAAACTTCTATCGATACCGATTTTAAAATGACCCCAGCACAATTAGATGCTGCTATTACTCCTAAAACTAAAATGATGTGGTTCAGTTCTCCTTGTAATCCAAGTGGATCTGTATACAGCAAAGAAGAATTAGAAGGTTTGGCTGAAGTTTTAAAGAAACATGAAAATATTTTTATCGTTTCTGATGAAATTTATGAGCACATCAATTTTACTACAACAGGGCATACCAGTATTGCTTCTATTGACGGAATGTATGACAGAACCATCACTGTAAACGGTGTTTCTAAAGCTTTTGCTATGACAGGTTGGAGAATTGGTTTCATTGGTGGTCCGGAAGCTATTGTAAAAGCATGTACCAAAATCCAAGGGCAAATGACCAGTGGACCAAATGCTATTGCGCAAAGAGCTACCATTGCTGCTTTGAATGCTCCGGTAAGCGAAATTAAATACATGATTGATAAATTTCATGAAAGAAGAGATTTAGTTCTGGGATTGCTGGGAGAAATAGAAGGTTTCAACCTAAATGTTCCTGAAGGTGCATTTTATGTGTTCCCAAACATTTCTCATTTCTTCGGAAAAGAATTGAAAGGAACTAAAATTGAAAACGCATCAGACTTTTCGTTATACCTTTTAGAAAATGCCAATGTTGCTACCGTAACTGGTGAAGCATTTGGTAATCCGGATTGTATTAGAATTTCTTACGCTGCTTCAGAAGCAGAATTGAAAGAAGCTATCAAAAGAATTAAAGAAGCTTTGTCTTAATCTGAATTCTTTCAACATATTTTAGGAAAGCCACTTTAAATTAAAGTGGCTTTTTTATTTTCAAAAAGACAAAATATTTAAAGCAACAATTCGTTTCATAAATCATTATGTATCTTTGCCCAAATTTTGATATTTCATGTCTGAACAAGTAAAGCCATACAAAGATTCTACTTCTAGCAAAAAGGAGCAAGTAACGCAAATGTTTGATAACATTTCGGGGAATTATGATGATCTAAACCGAGTGATCTCTTTTAGAATGGATATTCAATGGAGAAAAAAAGTGGTAAAATTGGTCAAAGCAATTCAACCTAAAAAAGTATTAGATATTGCTACAGGAACTGGCGATCTTGCAATTGCTTTAGCTGCAACAAATGCTGAAAAAATTGTTGGATTAGACATTTCCCCAGGAATGTTAGCGGTAGGAGCTAAAAAAGTAGAAGCTAAAAAACTATCAAACACTATTGACATGATTATTGGCGATAGTGAAGCGCTACCTTTTGAAGACAATGAATTTGATGCAATCACTGTTTCATTTGGCGTTAGAAATTTTGAAACACTAGAAAAAGGTTTGGCCGAAATTTACCGCGTTTTGAGACCAGGCGGAATTTTTGTTGTATTAGAAACTTCGGTACCAACAAAATTCCCTTTTAAACAAGGATATAATTTTTATTCAAGAAACATCTTACCTGCAATAGGAAAAATGTTTTCAAAAGATAAAACTGCTTATGCATATTTATCAGAATCCGCATCTGTTTTTCCTCATGGTGAAAAGTTCAACAATATTTTACGAAAAATTGGGTTTACTAATGTAGAGAACAAGCCACAATTTATGGGAGTGGCTACCATTTATGCAGCCTCGAAATAACCTTTATGAAAAAAATACTTTTAACATTCATCCCCCTTATCTTATGCTCAACCCTACTCAATGCTCAAAGAAGACATGGAGTTGTAGAACAACTTCCTCACTTTGATAAGCAGCCAGTACATTGGGGATATTTTTTAGGATTTAATCAGTACGACTTCAAATTTGCGTACGAAGAAAATCCTCCTGGAGGAGATGTTTTAGTAGATACAAGTCTTGGATTTAATGTAGGATTGATAGGAAACTTAAGAATTAACAGTTTCCTTGATCTTCGTTTTGAACCAGGGCTTTACTATACCAGAAGAGTGCTTAATTTTCAAAACCCGGGGTTTACTGAGTCTCAATCTGTGAGAGAACTAAACTCTACTTACATACATTTACCACTTTTATTAAAAGTCAGCTCTAAACGATGGGGAAATGTTCGCCCATTTTTAGTTGGAGGTGTTTCTACTTCTGTTAATTTAGGAAGTCAAGAAAAAAGTGTAGACGATAATAGTTCAGGAGTGTTTAGAATGGTAAGAGGTACTAATTATTATGAATTAGGAATTGGTATTGATTTCTACACGCCTACTTTTAAATTTTCTCCATCTATTCGCGGTGTATTTGCGTTGACAGATGAAATGAAACCAGATGCCGACCCAAACAGTCCGTGGACCGGCAACATAGAATACATTCAAACAAGAGGAGTTTTTATCAATTTCACTTTTGAATAAACACCTTATTACCTTCTTTTAAATTCGCTTAGCAAAATAGCAGTGGCTGTAGCCACATTTAAACTTTCGGTTTGTTGCAAATCTCCAAACCTTGGAATGCTAATAGATTTTGTGACAGCTTGAAGAATTTCTTCTGAAATTCCATTCGCCTCATTTCCCATGATTAAAATACCATTTTCGGGCAAATGTGCTTCATATACATTTTCACCATCCATCATGGCTGCAAAAATGGGTAGTTCAGCTTCTGTCAAAAATGTTTTTAAACTTATATAAGACACATTAACTCTACTCAACGATCCCATAGTTGCTTGAATCACCTTAGGATTGTAACAATCTACTGTATTTTCTGAACACACCAACTGCCTTACCCCAAACCAATCGCACAAACGAATGATGGTTCCTAAATTACCAGGATCGTTCACCTCGTCAAGCCCTACTATTAATTTGTCCTTTACAATAGGTTTTGCTGCTGGTATTTTAAACAACGCCACACCTACGTTGGGCGAATTTAGTCTGCTAATTTTTTTTAATTCAGTCTCGGTTATTTCAACTTCATTTTTTCCTTCAGAATGAAAAGCATCAAACGAAGTTGCAAAAAGTTGATGTAGCTCAAAACCTGCATCTAAATATTCATTGATCACCTTAATTCCTTCCGCTACAAACAAGTTATATTTGTTTCGGTACTTTTTTTGGTGCAGACTCGTTATTAGTTTTAATTGGTTTTTACTAACCATGTAAATAATGTATTTTTGAAACCATATTTGAAAAAACGCTTGGGTATTTGAAAACGCTTTTGGCAAAAATAACAGTTATTGTTATAATAGTTTTATTTTCTTCCTGTAATACTGTAAAAAGAGTTCCTGATGGCGAACTGTTGCTTACAAAAAATACACTAAAAGAAAACGGGGAAATTATTAAAAACCCCGATATGGCTAGCTTATATTACCAGGAACCCAATAGCGGTATTCTTGGCTATCCGTTGCGTTTAAACATTTACAATTTAGCTAAACCAAAATCGGACTCTATCTATTTATCCAGACTAGACAGTACGCTTCAAAAAAATACATTTGCAGAGAAATTTTTATCAAGAAAACAATTGGTGCAATGGACCAAAACCAAAATTGGTTTTCAAAACTGGCTACGCAATACCGGAGAAGCTCCTGTGATTATCGACGAATTGCAGACAAAAAAAACGGAAGACAAACTAAAAGCTTATTTAAACTCTAAAGGTTTTTTTAATTCTGAAGTTTCTAGTAATGTAGACACTCTTGAAAACAAAGAAAAAAGAGGAAAGGTAAGCTACACCATTAATCGCGGCAAGCCATACATTATCGATAGTTTATCTTTTGAAATCGCGTCTAAAGATGTTGATTCTATTTATAAAAGATTTAGAAGAGCTTCTTTTGTAAAAAATGGAGAAACCTATGATCTCGATAATTTTCAGAAAGAGCGCGACCGTCTGACTTTTATTTTTAGAAATTCAGGAATTTACAACTTTCAACAAAACTCAATTGGTTTTGAAATTTTAAGAGATACCGTTGCGGCTAATAATGATTACAAAATGCCAACCACTCTTATCATTGACAACCTAAACGAAAGAGATAGCGATACTGTAAACCAAACAGAATATAAAGTTCATAAAATAGAACATGTAAACATTTATGCAGATTATTCTTTTAGCGATAATATTTATGAAATGGATTCGCTTCGCTACAATGGCTACACTATTTTCTACACTGGTAAATTGCGCTACAAACCTAAAACACTAACCAACGCTATTTCTACTAAAGAAGGCGCAGTTTATAGAGATGTTGACAGAACGGACACATACAGACAAATTAGCAATTTGAATGTGTTTAAATATCCTAACATCGAGTATGTTTACAACGATAAAGATTCTACCAATACAAAACTAATCAACAATATCTATTTAACACCAAGAAAGCGATTCTCTTTAGGATTTGATTTCGATGTATCTCACTCTAACATTCAAGATATTGGTTTCACTGTTGGAGGATCGGTTATTAGTAGAAACATTTTTAGAGGCGCGGAAACCTTAGAAATTTCAGGAAGAAGTACCATTGGCTCACAACAAAGTGCTGCAGACAACGACAGATTCTTTAATATTTCAGAAGTTGGTGCAGATGTAAAGTTGAGCTTCCCTAGAATTTTCTTTCCTTTAAATACTGATAAATGGATTACCAAAAACATGGTTCCATCTACTGTTTTTTCCGTAGGAACCAGTGTCCAAACAAATATTGGCTTGGATAAGCGTACACTTGATGGTGCTTTAACCTATAAGTGGCAACCAAATGCGCTTAAAAAAATGGAGCTAGGTCTTATTGATATTCAATACATTAAAAATGTAAATATTGATAACTTTTTTAATGTTTATCAAACTACCTATAGCAGACTTAACGATATTGCAGCCAACTACACGGTAGATGAATCTTATGTCAACGACAATGGAGATCTTACCATTCCAAGCGGTGCAGACAGTTTTATTTCAGACGTTTTAAATAATACAATAAGCACATCTACAGACGATCGTGAAAATGTAAGAAGCATTAATGAACGTAAAGAGCGTTTGACGGACAACAACTTGATTGTGGCATCAAATATCACTTATACAATCAACAGCAGAAGAGGTTTATTAGACAATAGTTTTTATCAATTTCGAACTAAATTTGAATTAGCAGGAAATTTGTTATCACTACTATCAGGCTCAGCAAATCTTGAACAAACTGACGATAACAACAATCTACTTTTTGGAGTTCAATATTCTCAATATGCAAAAGCAGAGTTAGACTATATAAAGTACTTTCAATTGGCCAGAAATAACGTACTGGCTTTCCGCGGATTTTTTGGAATGGCAGTCCCTTATGGAAACTCTAATAGTATTCCCTTTTCGCGTAGTTATTTTGCAGGTGGTTCCAACGATAACAGAGGTTGGCAGGCCTATGACTTGGGCCCGGGAAGTTCAGGTTCTGTCAATGACTTTAATGAAGCTAACCTAAAACTTGCTTTTAATCTGGAATACCGCTTCCCTATTGCAGGTAGCGTAAAAGGCGCGCTCTTTGCAGATGCGGGAAATATTTGGAATGTTTTTGATAATGTTGAAGATGAAAATGCCACTTTCAATGATCTAGAATCTTTACGGGATATTGCTTTAGCAACCGGTCTTGGTTTTCGTTATGACTTCGGCTTTTTTGTATTTAGACTAGATACAGGTTTCAAGACCTATAACCCTGCCAATGAGCTAGGAAATCGCTGGTTTAAAGATTTTACTTTTCAAGATGCAGTGCTGAATATTGGTATCAATTATCCCTTTTAACATATATAATTTTCGTACCTTTGTTACTAACTGTAAAAAATTAAATCACAAACTCATGAGTTATAATATTAAACCAGGTGTAGCTACAGGTAAAGAAGTTCAAGAAATCTTCAAATTAGCCAAAGAAAAAGGATTTGCATTACCTGCAGTTAACGTAATCGGTTCGAGCTCTATCAACGCTGTTCTAGAAACTGCTGTTGAATTAAACTCTCCAGTAATTATTCAATTCTCTAACGGAGGAGCACAATTTAATGCTGGTAAAGGATTATCTAACGAAGATCAAAAAGCTGCTGTTGCTGGTGCTGTTGCCGGTGCAAAACACATTCACGAAATGGCAAAAGCATACGGAGCTGTAGTTATTCTTCATACAGACCACTGTGCTAAAAAACTGTTACCTTGGGTAGACGGTATGTTAGATGCTAGTGAAAAACATTTTGAAGAAACTGGTAAACCATTATTCAGTTCTCACATGATTGACCTTTCTGAAGAACCAATCGAAGAAAACATCGAAATCTGTAAAGGTTATTTAGAGAGAATGAGTAAAATGGGAATGACTCTTGAGATTGAATTAGGTGTTACAGGTGGTGAAGAAGATGGAGTTGACAATTCTGATGTAGATAGCTCTAAACTATATACACAACCAGAAGAAGTTGGTTTCGCTTATGAAGAATTATTAAAAGTAAGTCCACAATTTACAATTGCTGCTGCTTTTGGTAACGTTCACGGTGTTTACAAACCAGGAAACGTAAAACTTACTCCAAAAATTCTTAAAAATTCACAAGAATATATTTCTGAAAAATACGGAGTTGCAGAAAACACTGTAGACTTTGTATTCCACGGAGGTTCTGGTTCTACTGTAGAAGAAATTAGAGAAGCTATTGGATACGGAGTTATCAAAATGAATATTGATACTGACCTTCAATATGCATATTTAGAAGGTGTTAGAGATTACGTATTAGAGAAAAAAGATTATCTAATGGCGCAAATCGGTAACCCAACTGGTGACGATTCTCCAAACAAAAAATTCTATGACCCACGTGTTTGGGTAAGAGAAGGTGAAAAAACGTTTATCACGCGTCTTAAAAAGGCGTTTGAAGATTTGAACAACGTAAACACTTTATAAATCATAATATTTTTATAATTTAGCGCTGAATTAAAGTTTAATTCAGCGCTTTATTTTTTTATTTATGGCTTGGTTTAAAAGAACAGAAAAAGGAATACAAACTGCCACAGAGCAGAAAAAGGACACACCAAAAGGTCTTTGGTACAAGTCCCCGACAGGAAAGATTGTTGAAGCAGATGAGTTGGCAAAAAACTTTTACGTTAGCCCAGAAGATGATTACCACGTAAGAATTGGTAGTAAAGAATATTTTGAGATACTTTTTGACAACAATGAATTTGAAGAAATTGGCGATAAACTTACCGCTAAAGACCCTTTAAAATTTGTTGATACCAAAAATTATGTAGATCGTTTAAAAGCTGCTCAAGAAAAAACAGGATTAAAAGATGCTGTAAGAACTGCAGTTGGAAAATCTAAAGGAAAAGACATCGTTATTTCTTGTATGGATTTCAACTTTATTGGTGGATCTTTAGGTAGCGTTGCCGGTGAAAAAATTTGTCGCGGTATTGATTACGCTATCGAAAACAATTTGCCTTTCATCATGATTTCTAAATCTGGTGGAGCACGTATGCAAGAAGCAGCATTATCACTAATGCAATTAGCAAAAACATCTGCTAAATTGGCTAAACTTGCAGAAAAGAAATTACCATATATCTCTTTATCTACAGACCCTACAACAGGAGGAGTTACCGCTTCTTATGCAATGTTGGGAGACATTAATATTGCAGAACCAGGAGCTTTAATAGGTTTTGCTGGTCCACGTGTAATTAAAGAGGCTACAGGAAAAGAACTTCCAGAAGGTTTCCAAACCTCAGAGTTCTTACTTGAACATGGTTTCTTAGATCATATTGTTCATAGAAAACAATTGAAAAACAAAATCAATTTATATATCGATTTGATTCAAAATCAACCGGTAAGAGAATAATTTAAAGAGGCTTTTTTAAGCCTCTTTTTTATTTTATCACTTATTATTTGAGCAAATAATTATTTTTAACAACCTGTAACTTTAATAAAAATAAGTTATATATTTGCAGCTTGATATGAAAACCATATCAGTACATAAAAATCATTAAATAATATTGGCATGTATTTAACTAAAGAAGCGAAAGCTGACATTTTCAAAAAACATGGTGGTGCAGAAAGCAACACTGGTTCTGCAGAAGGACAAATTGCATTGTTCACTTACAGAATTAATCACTTAACAGAACACTTAAAAAAGAATCGTAAAGATTTTAATACAGAGCGTTCACTTGTTAGCCTTGTAGGTAAAAGAAGAAGTCTTTTAGACTATTTAAAGAAAAAGGATATCGAAAGATACCGTGCTATTATCAAGGAACTAGGTTTAAGAAAATAATCAGAAAAGAGGCTTCGTGCCTCTTTTTTTTATTGCCAATATTTTTTATAAAAAGCTGAAGATTATTAGTTTTTCATTGGGTTTCAACAACAACTACACACAACAACACAACAACACCCATTGTTTAATTAATTAACAAAAGATTTTATGATTCCTGAAGTAAAAACAGAAATTATCGATTTAGGAGATGGTAGAACTATCTCTTTAGAAACAGGAAAATTAGCGAAACAAGCAGATGGGTCTGTAGTTGTACGTATGGGTAACGCCATGCTTTTAGCAACAGTTGTTTCAGCCAAAACATCAGATCCAAGTATGGATTTCTTACCATTAACAGTAGATTATAGAGAAAAATTTGCTGCAGCTGGTAGATTCCCAGGTGGTTTCTTTAAAAGAGAAGCGCGTCCTAGTGATCAGGAAATTTTAACCATGCGCTTGGTAGACCGTGTTTTGCGCCCACTTTTCCCAAAAGATTATCACGCAGAAACTCAAGTTATGATTCAGTTAATGTCTCATGACGAAGAAGTAATGCCAGAAGCATTGGCTGGTTTAGCAGCTTCTACTGCCATTCAACTTTCAGACGTTCCTTTTGAATATCCTATTTCAGAAGTACGTGTAGCAAGAGTCAATGGTGAATTCGTTATCAACCCAACTAAAGCTCAATTAGAAGAATCAGACATCGATATGATGATTGGTGCATCTGAAGATTCTGTTGCTATGGTTGAAGGTGAAATGAAAGAAGTTTCTGAGAAAGAAATGGCAGATGCTATTAAATTTGCTCACGAAGCTATCAAAGTTCAGTGTCAAGCACAGAAAAACTTAGCTGAAAAAGTTGGTGTAAAACCAACGAGAGAATATGAGCCCGAGAAAGAAAATGCAGAAATGGCTCAAAAAATTCATGATTTTGCATACGAAAAATGTTATCAAATTGCGAAAGATGACACCGGTAAGCAAGAACGTGGAGAGCGTTTTGCTGAAGTAAAAGAAGAATGTAAAGAATTATTTACTGAAGAAGAATTAGAAGCAGACGGAGATTTGCTAGGTAAATACTTTGGTAAAGTTCAAAAAGAAGCGGTTCGTAACTTAATTTTAGACGAAAACATTCGTCTAGACGGTAGAAAAACAACCGACATTAGACCAATCTGGTGTGAAGTTGATTATTTACCTTCAACACACGGTTCTTCTATCTTCACAAGAGGAGAAACTCAAGCTCTAGCAACTGTAACTCTTGGAACTTCTAGAGAAGTAAATGTAATTGATCTTCCGTCTGAACAAGGAGAAGAAAGATTCTATTTACACTACAACTTCCCTCCTTTCTCAACGGGTGAAGCTCGCCCATTAAGAGGTACATCCCGTAGAGAAGTTGGTCACGGTAACTTAGCGCAACGCGCATTAAAAGGAATGATCCCTGCGGATTGTCCTTATACTGTTCGAGTAGTTTCAGAAGTTTTAGAATCGAACGGTTCTTCTTCTATGGCTACAGTTTGTGCTGGTACTATGGCATTGTTAGATGCAGGTATTCAAATGAAAAAACCTGTTTCTGGTATTGCAATGGGATTGATTACTGACGGAGATAAATTCGCAGTACTTTCTGATATTTTAGGTGATGAAGATCACTTAGGTGATATGGACTTTAAAGTAACTGGTACCGAAGATGGTATTACTGCTTGTCAAATGGATATCAAAATCAAAGGACTTTCTTACGAAATTCTTGAGACAGCATTGAATCAGGCAAGAGACGGACGTATTCACATTTTAGGAAAGCTAACGGATACAATCCCTGCAGCGAATCAAAATGTTAAAGGACACGCCCCTAAAATCATTACTACTACAATTCCTGAAAACTTTATCGGAGCTCTTATTGGCCCAGGTGGTAAAAACATTCAAGAACTTCAAAAAGCTTCTGAAACAACTATTGTTATCAACGAAGACGGAGATCAAGGTATTGTTGAAATTCTTGGAACCAACCAAGAAGGAATTGATAAAGTACTTGCTCACTTAAAAGCACTTACATTTAAACCAACCGTTGGTGAAGTGTACGATGTAAAAGTTGTAAAGCTTTTAGATTTTGGTGCAGTAGTAGAGTATTTAGAAGCTCCAGGAAACGAAGTATTGTTACACATTTCTGAGCTTGCTTGGGAACGTACCAATAACGTTACTGATGTTGTAAACTTAGGTGATACTTTCAAAGTAAAATATTTTGGTGTAGATCCCAAAACAAGAAAAGATAAAGTTTCTAAAAAGGCTCTTTTACAAAGACCTCCTAGAAAAGAAGGCGAAGGTAACAGCGAAAGAAGACCTAAAAAAGACTTTAAAAAGAAAGAAGATAACAACTAAAAACTTCTTTTACTTATATAATTTCAAAGAGCATTCAATAATGAATGCTCTTTTTTTATAAGAAAAATATAAAAGATCTCGGGAATTAAAAGAAGATAGCTAAGTAGAAACAAGTATTATTTATCTAAGAATAAACGACACCTATTATCTACACAATTCAATTCTGTTTGCATCTTTTCGTTGAGCTCTTATGGCTTGTTGTAAGGTTTCTACACAGGCTTCTTTGATCATAAAGTGTATAGTTTAATTATTATATAGGTAAGATAAAAAACATACGCTTTTTCATAAAGTATCTAAACAAAAAAACTCCTCAATCTAAAAATAGACTGAGGAGTTTTAAAAAAGGCGGCGACATACTCTCCCACCGGATGGCAGTACCATCTGCGCTAATGGGCTTAACTACTCTGTTCGGAATGGTAAGAGGTGAGCCCCATTGCTATAACCACCTTAAATCTTTGGTTATTTACATAACTCTAATATTGTAACATACTGAGATAAAAAGATATTCTTCTATATTGGATCCTTAAATTCTAAAGAGTGTGCTACCCCTTAAAAAAGGGGCAAGCGATGTACATAAGCCTACGGGTAATTAGTACTACTCGGCTA
>NZ_FPBK01000028.1 GCF_900116665.1 Pustulibacterium marinum
CTCCTACATTGGGAGTAACCGAATTGATGTTTTGTGCAAAGAATGGATCGTTTGGATCTATCAAATCTAAATTCACCAAGCCGATATCATGGAAAGTAGCCCCGGCTTTTAAACCTAAAGATAGGGTATGGCCTTTGCCAAGGTTTAACTTGTATGCAAAATCTGCATACAAGTTTTGTTCTTTTACAGGCCCTATCTTATCTGAAATTGCAGATAATCCTAAACCTACTTTTTCGCCAACTGCGGTGTTCGCAAAAAAGGTAAAGGTCTCTGGCGCTCCGTCTAAACCTCTCCATTGTTGACGAAACAACAATCCTCCGGAGATGTTCTCGCGTGTTCCCGCATACGCAGGGTTTACTACGCTCATGTTGTACATGTACTGCGTGTATTGTGGGTCTTGTTGGGCGAAAGCATCGGCTCCTACCAATAGTACCAACAATAACAATAAATATGATGTCTTTTTCATGTATAGATAATCTTATGCGTTATTAATAATTAAGGTAAACATATCCTGTAATAGGATCTCTTCCATCAACAAATGTGATTACATAGAAGTAAGTTCCAACTGGTAATATATTACCGTCGTTATCGGTTCCGCACCATTGATCTACATAGTTTTCAAAATCGTATACTTCTGTTCCTAATCTATTATAAACTTTCATAGAAGCAATGTTGTCCCTGTCATCTAAGAAATCTAAAGTCATACATTCATTGTCTGCTCCCGTCCCTGGTGAAAGTCCTTGTGGTATTACACAATATGCATTGTCATAGAAAATAACTTCCATCTCTGCAGAGGCATTACAACCATTAGTGTCATCGGTAACAATAACTGTGAATATTCCTGATCTTTCTTCTCCGCTGGAAAGTGTATATGTGTTAGATGAACTTGATTGAACTAATTCTCCATCATCATACCAATCGTAGGTAATATTACCCGGAAGATCGTTGAGATTAGAAACATATGCTGTTAAAACTTCCTGTTCGTTGGCACATTTTATAATTGATTCAACATCGAAATATGGCTCTGGTACCGGGAAGAATTCAATAGTGATGTCATCTGAATAGGAACACGTAGTATTGTTATAGGTAACAATTGCTTCGTAATTACCGGTATCTGTTACAGATAGAGTTCCAGTAGTTTCCCCTTCCATAGCTTCACCATCCTTATACCAAACAATATTTGCGCTGTCAGGAATTGTGCCAGCGTCTAGTACAACTACATCACCTTCACAATTGGCATTTCCACCTTCTAAAAGAATATCTTCTCCAAGATCTATGTCTCCAATATCAAAACTACCGGCTTGTAAAAATACAGCGGAGTCGTAAGATGAATCTTGCTCATCTGCTATACCTAATTTAATAGTATAAGTATCACCTACAACTACATCTGCTTCAGCAGTCATTACAACGGTTTGTCCATCAAAAGCAATTAGTCCTGTTCCGTCTCCATTGTATTGGTCAAAATATTCTGCATTCGCGGGACCACAAGAACCTACTCCTCCGTGAACGGTGGTTACCATAACAGGAATTGTTGTTCCTGGTACAACGGCTAAATTAGAAGTGTTACCTTCCGAGTCTGTTAAGATAAATGCAAAAATATCTGAATAGTTACACTCAAAAGTAGAAGTATATTCTTCAGAAGCAAATAGAAAATCAAAACTGATATGATCAGTTAATGGGACAAAATCAAACTGAATGTAAGAAGCATTGTTTAGAGTTGCTGTAGGATCGTTTTCTTGAGCTATAGCTAATAAATCAGCATCACCATTCCAACCTGTTCCAGTGCTACTGGTTAAACCATTGTTAGGGCCAGGTACTTCTGAAACATTTCCTGAAGATAAGACAATACCTTCTGTGAATGAAAAATTATAAGCATCATAGAAATAACCAATACTACTGAAAGAAGTGTAGTTAGAAGCACCATCCCAAATGACATTGCTAACTTGAGCACATTCTGAATTGATTAAAACATCTGTTATTAATTCTTCAATAGTATATTCATCCGTTGAAACGCTCATTGGAGGACATGTTTCTTGAGTGTATGTAGCGCTGTAAATTATACAGTTAGGGTCATCATTGTTTTCAACAATAAAACTAACTTCTGTTCCATTTTCATAAGGGCCAAAAGTAAATGTTCCTGTTGCAGTAGCCGTTTGTACTTCACTACCTTCGCTATCCATGATAGATAAAGAAGTGGCGTCACCCATGTCAGATACTATAACATCCATTAGAAATTGCTCCCCGTTCAAACAGTCGTTCACTACATCATAATCTACAGTTTGATTTACACATGTGATACAGTTTACCATCATGTCAATTTCTTCTGATGTTCCGCCATCTGCACAACTATCGGAACCATTGGATTCTATAAGAACATATAAATCTGCTCCTGAAGATTGGAAAGACATACCTGATAAATCTCCAGATCCTGTATATATAGGTGAGTTTATGTCGGTGTCATAAATGGTAACATAATCCCATCCACTTTCTGTATATCCTGAGTTAAATAAAAGATTTACTGCAGTAGTACCGTCTGAAGCAGTGAAGTGAAATGTAGTAGCATCATTATTTAAATAGCAATACGTTACATTCGTAGGACCTACGGCACAATCTACAGTGAATTCTGTTTGAATTTCTGTTGTGAAAGTATATGGATTTGTCCAAATGCTATAAAAGTCATCACCACAATCAGCCATTACATATACATCGTAAGTAGTATCTGGATCTAGATCTGAAACTGAAACAGGTAAGCTGGTTACTACAATTCCGTCTTCTGGGTTTGGTTCTGTTCCTGTTGGAACAACAATATACTGCCAAGAAGTTTCACTGTTGTTTGCTGTCCATGATAGTTCAGCTGTGGTATCTGTAAGGTTAGAAGCCATAATATTGGTTGGTGCTATACAAAAATCACCACAAGCTTCCACTCTCATATAATCAATAGCCATATCTCCAGAATAGTAAGCTCCTGTAGAAGTGGCCGTTTGTTTAAATTCTATATATACAGTTTCTCCTGCATAGGCTGTTAAATCTGCAGCTACACCAACCCATTCTTCATCTTGAGCAGTTTGGTATTCTCCTGCCCAAGTAAATACATTGGTAAAAGGTCCTGCAGCATCGGTAGCTACACCTACTTCTAATGTTCCCATTCCTGCTCCGTAAGCATACATGTAAAAAGAAAGTTCAATCTCTCCTGTAGCTCCTGCAAGGTCTATGGCTGGAGATACTATAGATCCTACATCTCCTGAAGCTCCGGTAGCCTCAAAGTTCATAAAATTATCTCCGTTATAAGCATTTACAGGTCCAGTATTTGCTGAAGTAGAACCATCTGGAATTTCCCATGACGCACTGTTATCATTTACATCACCTGTCCAGAAACCAGCTTCATCAAAATCTTCTGTAAAGATAAATGATGAAGAAACTCCTGCTTCACAACTTACTCCGTCTGGAGCTGTTGGTGGTGTGTTCACAGTTGTAAAAGTAATTGAGCCAACCCAGTTTCCTAGATCTCCACCGCCACAGTCTGTCATTACATAAACTTCATACGCTGTATTAGAATCTAACCCTGTGTACACATAAGGGTTGGTTCCCGCTGATACTCCGGCAATTGTAGGAACTCCTGTTCCCGCCTCTTGTACCACTACAAACCAAGCAGTTTCAGAACCACCTGCTGTCCAAGAAACTTCCACAGAAGTATCTGTAATATCAGCAACAGTAATGTTGGAAAGGTCTGGACACGTTGGAGCAGCTTCTGAATAAATTGTTGGACTGCTGAAACAAAAACCTCTAGTCCATAAGTCATTATCAGTAAAATAAATACGGTATTTAAAACCGGATAACTGCGTAGCTGTAAAAGAACTTACATCCAATAGTTCTGAAGTAAAAGAAACTGAGGTTCCGCTACAGTAGTTATTACTTGGAGCCGACGGCGTGTCGGCATCAAAAGTAACCCAGTTTTCCCAAGTACCAGCATCTGCATCCCAGTACTGGATCATTAAATCATCATTGGTAAAAAAGTTGTATACATAATCTGCTGTGAAATACAACCAAGTTTCACCAGCTGTTTGAGCAGCTGTCAAATC
Source organism: Pustulibacterium marinum (assembly GCF_900116665.1). GTDB lineage: Bacteria > Bacteroidota > Bacteroidia > Flavobacteriales > Flavobacteriaceae > Pustulibacterium > Pustulibacterium marinum. The sequence continues at coordinate 4,080 of NZ_FPBK01000028.1, forward strand.
AATTACAGGTGATTCTGCTGCGATCGTGTTGTGTGCGCTGTAAGCAGCCCCACCTGCGGCAACATTGTAATCATCATACGAGAAATTACTGTCTGTAGTAGGGTTGGCCTCAAAATAGGCTGCACCGGATTCATAAGAACCTGTGATAGACCAATCAGCATTGGGCCAGTTGGCAGGCTCATTGAGTGTCTGAGCAAAACTCAGCACACCCATGAATAGCATTAAAATTAATAATGTAGTTTTTTTCATGTGTGGAGTGTTGATTAATTATTTGTTTCGCTATAAGCTAATAAACCTCAAATTTAAAAAGTTTTGTTAAATAAACATTAATTATACAACTATTAACAAGAAAATAGTTAAAAGCATATATTTATAACAAACTTATTGGAACAGCATATTTTCGTACTTTTGTAAAAAATTAATTTCTATATATGATTGAAGAAAAAGGTTTAGATCATGAGAACATTGTTTTGGTTGGGATCATCAATCAGAATCAAAATGAAGAAAAAGCAACCGAATATTTAGATGAATTGGCTTTTTTGAGCTATACGGCAGGAGGTGATGTTATAAAAAGGTTTACTCAAAAAATAGATGTTCCTAATCCTAAGACTTTTATTGGTAGTGGTAAAATGGAGGAAATTAGAGAATTTGTCACGGAACACGAAGTAGGTACTGTTGTTTTTGATGATGAATTATCTCCTGCACAACAAAAAAACATAGAGAAAATTTTGAAGTGTAAGATTTTGGATAGAACAAGTCTTATTCTTGATATTTTCGCTCAAAGAGCACAAACTAGTTATGCTAGAACTCAAGTAGAGCTTGCACAATATCAATATTTATTACCACGATTAACAGGGCTTTGGACACACTTGGAGCGTCAGCGTGGTGGTATTGGTATGCGCGGTCCTGGTGAAACAGAAATTGAAACGGATAGACGTATTGTTAGAGATAGAATTGCTTTGCTAAAGAAAAAACTAGAAACCATAGATAAGCAAATGGCTACCCAAAGAGGTAATAGAGGTGCTTTGGTTCGTGTAGCTTTGGTGGGGTATACAAATGTGGGAAAATCAACTTTGATGAATACCATTTCAAAATCTGAAGTTTTTGCCGAGAACAAACTTTTTGCAACCCTAGATACTACTGTTAGAAAAGTAGTAATTGGTAATTTGCCTTTTCTGTTGAGTGATACGGTTGGATTTATTAGAAAATTACCTACACAGCTTGTAGAATCTTTCAAAAGTACGTTGGACGAAGTGAGAGAAGCAGATTTACTATTACATGTAGTGGATATTTCCCATCCAAATTTTGAAGAACATATTGCTTCGGTAAATCAGATTTTAGATGAAATTAAGTGTTCTGAAAAGCCAACTATTATGGTTTTCAATAAAATTGATCAGTTTGAGTATGAACCGATAGATGAGGATGATTTAATTACTGAAAAAGAATCCAAACATTATACGTTAGAAGAGTGGAAAGATACCTGGATGAATACTATGAATGGTAATGCACTGTTTATTTCTGCAGTGAATAAAGAAAACATGGATGAATTCAGAAACAAGGTTTACAGTGCTGTTAGAGACATTCACGTAACACGTTTTCCGTATAATAATTTTCTGTATCCCGAAATTCCGGTAGATCAAGTTGAAGAGGAATAAAAAAGGACTGCTAATTAGCAGTCCTTTTGTTTTTTAACATAATTCTTAATATTTACCAAATTATTTCTTAAAATTTATCGGTAAAAAGTCATCTAATTTGTATAAAAAATTTTTTTACACAAAAACCTACCGATGAAAAAAACTACACTTACTTTTTTACTACTCTTACTTACAGGTTTTTGCACTTTTGCGCAAACCTTAGAGCAAAATGCCAACTGGCCCAATGCCAACTGGAGCCTTACTGGCTCTTACAATTCAAGTTCCTTAGCATTGGAAGCGAACCCATTGGTTACATCAACCTTTAGTTATGATGACAATGATGCAGGATATTCATACTCCTCGACCATTGCAGCAGAATCTCCTGTAATAGACCTTACAGCTGCTTACAATGCAGAAGAGACCTGGATAAAAGTAGAAACAGAATACATCTACAATCATAGCTATAACGATTATATTCAATTACAATACTGGGATGCCGATAGTTCCTCTTGGGTTGATTGGGGTGATCCTTTAAATACAGACACTTACTACTATGCTTACAATAATTATTGTAGTTATAATAAAACTGATTTTGTTTCAGATCATTTGAACATCAGTGAGTTTACGAGTACACAGCTTACGGGATTTAAATACCGTATTTACTTTACAGACGGAGGAAACTACACCTATGGTTTTTGTTTTAACGCACCAACTATTTATTCTCAAACACCTCCGCCTTGTCCAAGTGTTTCAGATTTAAATGCTACAAATGCAACAGATACTACCGTAGATATTTCTTGGACTGAAAATGGATCTGCTACTTATTGGAATATAGATTATGGTCCTGCTGGTTTTACACAAGGTACAGGAACCAGTGTTGTGGCAACTTCAAACCCACACACTCTTAACAACCTTGAAAGTAATACCGATTATGAATTTTATGTTCAGTCTAACTGTATTCTTTATCTGGGAGA
>NZ_FPBK01000006.1:0-176406 GCF_900116665.1 Pustulibacterium marinum
GATGTCGCGAACTACTGATACAAATATGTGATGCAGAGGGGATTGAGATCTTAAAAGGAGTTGTAAGTCAAGACCATGTGCACATGCATATAGAATATGCTCCTAAATATAGTATAAGCTCAATAGTGAAACAAATGAAGGGAAGAACATCAAGGAAACTTCAACAAGAGTTTAGTTCACTGGGTCATACTTACTGGGGAAAACATTTTTGGGCAGTAGGTTATGGAGTGTGGAGTACAGGAAATGTAACAGACGAAATGGTAAATGAGTACCTAGAGCATCACCGTAAAGATTCTTCAGATAATTCTAATTTTATATTAGAATAGAAATGAGGGACTTATAGTCCCTCGTGTTATCAAACCTCTGGACTTTGAGTCCAGAGTGGTTTAGTATTTGTAGTGTGGTCTATAAAAAGTTGTATATTGTTCATGATATAAATGAGTTGTACTTTATTAAGCAAATCGAAAATCAATACCAAATGAAATCTCTATCTAATATTTCTAAAAATGAATTGACAAATTTTATTAAATTAAATAAAGATTTTAAACTTGTTAATAAAGGAGAAACTACATTTATATCTATTAATAAAACGGTTAATACTGATGATGTTATACTTTTACTTGAAAAACTACGAAAAGAAAAATTTGAAATAACTTTTCACGACACACTTCACCCAACGATAAGTGATCCAGGAGCATACTTTAGTTACTCAACAGAAAAATCTGAAAATGAAAATATTTGGAGTATGACTTATGGAAACCATGGTTGGTCAGGAGGAATTTACCATATAAATCAAAAGACATTGGCAAAACAAATAACAAATTTGATTCACAAAACACCAATGAGCGAAATTCAAATAACTGATGTTTGTTTCTTATCTGATTATCCAATAAAAGACGCTGAAAGCAGTACAAAAAAGGATTCCGAAATTTTTCAAATACATAATAAAAACTAATGCCAACAAACATCTAAATTAAAAAAAGTAGTCTAATAATGATAGTATAGAACTATAATTTCATCATAAGGCCTTGCTCAATTTACTATTGCAAAAGCTTGTTCTAAGAGTATGTTTGGTAAAGATAATTCTTAAGAAAATCATTAATTTTCAAACCTTAACTGACGCTTATAAGTGACCTTTTTGTGTAATATTACCATAAAATTTATCCAAAATTGAAGAGATATGAAATTAAAAAATCTTCGTCCCATGATTTGGACTGACAAATTTGATGAAACCATAGACTTCTACACAAAAATTATAGGATTTATAGTTGGCGAAAGAAATGATGACTGGGGTTGGGCTTCTTTATATAAGGACGAAGTAGAAATTATGATTGCTAAGCCTAATGAACATACACCTTTTGAAAAACCGATTTTTACGGGGAGCTTTTATTTCAACACCGACCAAGTAGACGAACTGTGGGAAGAATTAAAAGATATAGCAAAAATCTGTTATGAGATTGAAAATTTTGAATGGGAAATGCGAGAATTTGCCATTTATGACAATAATGGATATTTGTTACAGTTTGGACAAGATTTGGAAAAATGAAAGCCAGCTCACAACAAAGATCTGAGTTAAAAAACAAGTCTCATAAGGATACTATAGAACTATAATTTTATCATAGGCTTTTGCTGATTTTGCTATAGCAATAGCTTGTTTTAAGAGTTTGTTTGTTACTATGTTGTTTTGCCAACGACGATACTCCAGCGCGCATATAGAACCACCTTTTAGCTATTCTGTTACTGGGCTAAGAGGAAGTTTTAAAATCTATTTGGAATTAGCGAAACCCAAAGGTTTGTGTATATTTATACAATGTATTAGCCATCATTCCAAGAAAATGACCAATGCCTTAAGAACTAATTAAAAATGAATGAAATTGATCTTAAAAGAATTTCAAGACTAACAGCTATTCTAACACAGTTACAAACAAAACGTCTTTTGACGGCAACAGAGTTGGCAGACAAATTTGCTGTTAGTGTACGTACCATTTACAGAGACATCAAAGCATTGGAACAAGCTGGAGTTCCTATTTTAACCCAAGAAGGTAAAGGTTATACTTTAATGGAAGGATATAAAATTCCTCCTGTGATGTTTTCGGAAAGTGAAGCCAATGCCTTGATTACAGTAGAACAATTAGTGGTTAAAAACAGAGATAGCTCACTTATTAAAGAATACCAGGAAGCCATCAACAAGATAAAAGCAGTTTTACGATATTCTACCAGAGAAAAAACAGCATTATTATCACAGCGATTGGCTGTTAGTCCTGCCATATCGGGCGTAAATACAAGTAATTCACTAATGTTAATTCAAAATGCTTTGACAAACTTTCAAGTGCTTCGTATCACGTATCAACGAGAAGATGAAAACAAAAAATCAGAAAGACTCATAGAACCTTTTGCTTTGTATTACAGTTTGCAGGAGAATTGGACACTGATTGCTTATTGTAGGTTAAGAAAAGATTACAGAATGTTTCGGCTAGATAGAATACAGACAATTTATCAAACGGAGTTAATATTCAAACCTCATACGCTCACATTACAGGAGTATTTGGCTGAAAAAGAAAAAAATTTCAAGACCCCTGACACACTGTTGTCATGACCTGAATTTACTTTTGCTCTAGAATTTAAATCCCTAAAAAATGAGTTTAGTATCCATTCGTATTATTACTACCGATGTAAAAGGTTTGGTAAAATTTTATGAGAAAGTTACAGGTATGCCAATAGTGCAATACACACCTGATTTTGCAGAGCTACAAACAAAAACAGCCACCTTGGCTATAGGAAGTACCAAAACATTGCGTTTTTTTGGTGGAGAAGCTGTGGCTCAGGCTTCAAAAAATCGCAGCGCTATTATAGAGTTTTTGGTAGATGACGTAGAAAAAGACTATGAAAGATTGGCTGATTTCTTAGAACCCTATATGGTTCAAAAACCTACAACAATGCCGTGGGGAAACAAATCGCTTTTATTCCGTGACCCTGACGGTAATTTAGTCAACCTCTTTACACCAACGACTCCAGAAACTATTAAGAAATTTGAAAGTAAGCAATAGGTGTTAATTACCATTGGAGTAGACGGCCGTGAACAATAGGTCACGGTGCGTCTTTTATCTTTGCAAAACGATGTTACGAACATTACTAAATTGAATGTGTTAGTTTAGATTAATATCATTTAGGCTTGATCATCTTGTCAATCAGTATCGTTATTTCCTCGGTTATTTTGAGGAATAATAAAGAGCAGCAAAACATAAGATATTTTAATTTGCCAATTACTTTTGGGAATTAAAAGCAAAAACAGGTAACAAAGACGTTAATCGTTGCACAACTCCTTTCTAAAACCAGAGAATAAGTTATACAAAGTCGCTCCAAAGCGGTTTCTCGTTTAAGGGGACAGTAGTTATTCTTGGAATTGTGGGATTCTTCCATAGTCTTTTTCATGAGAAGTGTGTTTGATTGATTACCAAATGCCATTTTTAGCAAGAAATACAAAAACAAATTTATGAGCCAACCCTTTGGAAGACGGCTGTGCATGTGTAAAAATGGTGCCGTTTTACAGAAAAAATAGATTAGTGTAAGAAAATGATAGTATAAAAATCAAGATGGCATAAAAATTTGTATTTTTGATAAAATAAACTTGTTGACAAAAATTAAGACAACCATTATGATAAGAAAATTATTTTTTTTTGTGCTTTCTACTATTTTTTTTAATCTAAATGCCCAAGTACAAATTTCAAATTTCACATACAACAGTGTTGAAGTATCTAACCCTGCATATCTTCAAGAGTTTAATAACAAAATTTTCTTTCCAGCAGGAAATGATGGTTCTGGTAGAGAATTATGGTCAAGTGACGGCACTTCATTAAACACAAATTTAGTTATAGATATTGAACCAGGTGAAACTAATGGTTTGACTACTTTTTTTTCAACTGAACTTAATAATGAATTATTTTTTACCGCAAAAGTTGACAATAATTATACGGGAGGTGGCGAAATATGGAAGACTAATGGAACTGAGGAGGGCTCATCATTTGTAACTACTTTCGATGGAAGATTATATGGAATGACTACGGTTGGAAATGAGTTTTTCATGACAATAAAAACGGGTGAGAATACCTTACAAATTTGGAAATCAGATGGTACAGATTCAGGGACAATCTTGGTGAAAGATAATATTTCATTATGGAGTACGCCATCCTTTCAAGGAAGTGTGAATAACTCTTTTATTTTTACAATTCAAGTACCGTCAACAAATAATGTAAAGGTGTGGAGAAGTGACGGTACAGATATTGGAACTTTCCCGCTAACAGGAGAAATGGATGGTAATGGTTCTATGAGTACCAATGAGTTAAGTCAGTATATACATTATAATAATAAATTGTATTTTATTACACGTTCTTTTTTATATGAAACTGATGGAACTCTTAATGGAACAAACAATATTGCAAGCGTGTGGAATGCTCAGTATGATTTAGCTAACTTTGGTGATGCTATTGAGTTGAATGGTAAAATGTACTTTTCTTTTTTTTCTAGCGATTTAAAAAAGTTATCTATATATGAATCAGATGGAACTACCAGTGGAACTTCTGAAATTTATACGGTAACAAATAACCAATATTTCTATCCTTCATATTTAAATACCCTTGGTAATAATTTGATTTTTTCTTCTGTAAATTCTAATAATGGTACATCACTTTTTTATTTGGATAGTGATACCAATTTAGTGACAGAAATACTAGAAGTAGACCAAGCACCGCAACAACCGCCAGCTTTTTTAGGAAATTATTCTGCATTATCGTTGGATAATATAAATGATAATCTATTTTTTGTTAGTTCGCCTAAAGATACGTGGCCACAAAGAAAAGGATGGATACTAGACATAAATTCTTTAACTCTAGATCCGGTTGAAGCATTAGATAATATAGTTCATGGAGCATTTGGCCGAAAGTTAATTTATAATAATGACTTGTATTATTCTAAAAATGCTCAATTATGGAAATTAGACTCTAATACATTAAATATTAACTCAATTAATAAAATTGAAAGTATACATTTATACCCTAACCCAGTATCTGATTTTGTTTATTTCAGTAGTCAAAATTATATTTCCCAGGCTAAAATTTATGATATGAACGGTAAATTGGTACTAGAAAAAAACATTAATTCTATTAATAAAATTAATATAGCAGGTTTAAATCCTGGTGTGTATATTATAAAATTTATTGGTAGAAATGGTGATATGACATATAAAAAGTTCGTGAAAAAGTAATTTGGGATAACAAAATTGATTAGCCCAAAATAATTCCTTTTTAAAACGAGAGAATAAGTGAACAAAGTCGCTCCAAAGCGGCTTTTTTGTTTATATAGATAGAGAAGGTGTGAATTAAAAAGTTGTATATTGTTCATGTTATAAAGTAGTTACACCTAATTAACTCACTATTGAAAAAGTTACTTTTAATAATACCATTCATTTTACTTGGAAACATTTGGCAAGTATTTGCACAGGAAAGTGAACTGAATAAATTGGAACAATTTAAAAGTATTAAACTGACTGATACGTTGTGGATTGATATTAAAAAAGGAGGATGTTTTCATGGTAGCTGGAATAAACTAATAATCGTCAAAGTCAAGGAAGAAATTCAGTTAATTAAAATTAATGATGTTGCAAGATTTGTTTTGAAATACGACAAAAAGGCTGTTTTATATAATGCGGAGGAAGAATGGATACGAAAAAACTTAAGAAAGATAAAAGAAGCTGAAAATGTTTTGAACATAAGCAGAGAAGAGTACATTCAAACAATAGATAAGATAATAAATTTGATTTCAATATCTGAAAATAGTGCTTCCCGATTTAGTGGTGAATGGTCAAGCATTACGCTTTCCATGAATGATTTAAAGATGTACTTAACGTTATAAATAATTAATCAATGAAACCCATTTGGAACACAATAAATAAAGTGATTGGATTTGTAAATCTGATTATTGGTATGATTATTTTTTATATGCTTTTTGATCTTACCAAGCACCATTTCAATACTATTCAAAGCTTATCTGAACATAACGGATTCCATAAAATTGAAACCTCTTTTTTCGATTTGATATTAGAGAAATGGAAAATACTCTTCAATGCTACTTTGTTTACAGTATCTGGAATGCTACTACTTTCCAAGAAGAAACTTGGTTGGATTTTGAGTTACAGTTGTTGGATTGTTTCAGCTATCATTCTGTTACCCATTACCATTTATGGTATGAGAGGTGTTACAACAACACTACATGAATACGAATATTGGGATCAAGTTTATGGTGGAATTGGGTTGTTATTTAGTTTAACCGTATTAATTCTTCTATCCCTTCAACCCATTAGAATACTACATAACATAGATAGAAATTCTTGGCTTTTGAGTTTCGGCATTGTATTACTGATATTTTTGATGAAGTCAATCATTTAAAAGAGTCCATACTGCAACGGTAATCATCGAATAACTCCTTTGTAAAACTAGCCAATAAGTTCTGGAGTCGCTCCAAAGCGACTTTGTTTTAGTATAATTGAAATAGCTCTTAAACCTTAGATTGTTTTTACAAATAAACAGTTTGATGTGTTAAAATTTGTATACTTGTATTGGATTCTGTTTAATGATATAGCTATGAGATACTTACTTATCCTATTTTTTCTATGTACAGGTTGTTATTTTGGTTTTGCACAACATACAGCGTATACCACTTATTCTTATAGTGAGTTTGTAGCTATGATGCAACAGGAGCAAGACTCGGTATTTTATTTGAAGAATGCCTTGATAGATTATAATCCCGAAACCGATTCTGAACGTTTTAAGGATGTTTTTGGTACTAATACAGGTCTTATTTCTGATTCACGGGGAAAGATAGTTATAGATAAAGTAGTAGAGCTAGAAAACGTACAGTTTTTAGCCTATCCTTATAGTAATGATAACGGTTCTTGGATCAATGGGGTGTTAAAGGATATTCATTTTAAGAAAGATGTGAATTTTACAGAAACCAACTCTTTACACATATCTAGCTGTATTTTTGATGGTCAATTTATGTTCTATGAAGAACTTTATAATGAAGAAGATTTAGATGTATACACTACGTCTTCTATGTTGATTCAAAACTCAACTTTTAACCAATTTTTTCTCTTTAAAAATAGATTGAAGAATAATAGGACAGATATGGTGAACCTAGTGAACAATGTTATGGATACTCATCGTGAAAAGAATAATTTGGTCATAGAAATTTACAATACGGGTTCAGTAATCATTAGTGGAAATACGCTTAAAACGGAGGGAGCTATTCAGTTAAATTTTGAATCAGAAAGTGTTGATTTTCTAATCAAAGGAAATGATTTTATTTCAAAAAGTGCGCAATTGACGTTTGAGAAAATAGATACGAGAGTCAATATCACCGAAAATACGTTTAGTGCGCCTGTAAAATTCTATACAGAAAAGCTAGATTCCAAAGATCAGATCGATTGGAATCAATTTGAAAATCATTTGATAGCAGCTCAGTCCTATTACAATTTTGCAAGAAGTATAGCATCATCTAATAGAAAAAATTTAACGGAGCGTTATTTAGATTCCATTCGGTATTACAACAAAAGCATTTTTGTAAATGAAATAGGATTAAAAGGAATGTTTTATGATTATTACCGGAGCAGGTATGACATAGAAACCGCCAATGAAGTATATATGGAGCTGAAAGATTTTGAAACCAAACGAATGCAAATACGGTATCAAAAAGACCCAAGTTTCAAAAGATTTTTTACCTGGAAGGTAAACCAGTTTCTAAAAGTTTTTTCTTCTTATGGAACCGAACCCGCTCGCGCCATTATTGTATCGTTATACGTCATCATGATCTTTGCTTTTATCTATTTGTTTTTCCCAAATACCTGGGATGTGCATGGAAAAAAGCGTATTATGGATAGGTATACATTTTTCTTTACCTATATGAATAAAGAAGCTGGTATGCATGAGGTATATCTTGCCAACAAACAAGAGTTTTTTTTGGAGTTTCAAGACTTTAAACTTTTGTTAGAAAAAAATGGAACAAAGGTCCCAAGGTTTTTTATGGTCACCGCGTTGCCGTTGTATAATTGGGCTATTTCAGGAACCAAACTGTCGGCTCGTATTTTGAAGAAGTTAGATTTTATGAAGGGAAGGTGGCAAGATTTACCTAAGAAAAAGAAAAGATGGAAGACGTGGTTAGTAATTCTGGTTTTTATCATAGCCATTGCCTATGATATTTTTATTAAAATACTGAATGCTTTAATGCTCTCTATCAATACTTTTACTACGCTCGGTTTTGGGGAGATTCCTATTAAGGGATTACCAAGATATTTGGCTATTGTACAAGGATTTATAGGTTGGTTTATGCTTACAATCTTTTCGGTATCCTTAATATCTCAGCTGTTAAATTAAAAAAAGGGAGTGGTTACCATCTGCCGAATGAAAAATGGTATCCAATATAATTAGCTAATTTCTAGTCATAGTTTGAAAAAAGTTTTGTAAATTTTAAAAACTCATACAACTATTTCATGATGAAGAAAGTCGTATTTATTTTGATACTTTGTCTTATTTAGCAAATGCTATGGGTACAAGATACTCTTGTTAGGTATTAGTGACGCTAAATTACTTGCGAAATTTGAATCTGACTTAGATCCTACATTCTACAAACGCTATAATGAACAACAGGCTTTAAAAGATTTTGAAGTCGGAAAACGAATAATTATTATTGGCGGTGATTTTGTTAGTGAAGCTGAGCTTACAAAGCGTCGGGCATTGGTAGAAAAATATGATGTAGAATTTGTTGGTTTATTAGGTTGTGAAACTAGTCAGGTGGAAATAAGAATAAGTTGTCGTTATAACGCAGTGATGTATCAATTGCTAGGCATTGAAGAGAAAGAGATGTTGTGGTAATACAATTATTTTTTAGTATGATGGGTTATGGGATGGTCAATGTAGGATATTATTATATCTGAAATTGAAAGAGAAATTCATCAATATAGGATCTATCAGTTATATATTTACAGTCATAACCAATACTTTAAACAAAAAAACTTACCGAATGAAAACATATGTAGTCTTAGTCTGTATACTATTGAGTATGTTCAGCGTATCTGCTCAAGATACCTTATTTATTAGAAAGGATGTGAATTGGGATCCTGATATTATAGAATACCAAACAGACACCTTGATATTTAACGCTCCAGAAGAACGTAGAAACCTATTAATTGGTAATACTATTTTAGAAGGTTCAGAAAATTATGGTTGGCGCCAAAATTTACATCTAAATCTAAAGAAAGTAGACTACTCAGCATGTTCCAATAACATTGAGATGGATTTAGAAAATAGAATAAATAGTATTCAGGTAACAGACACTACGCTTGTGGTAGATATAAATATAGTAGCGAATTGTTGTAGTAATTTATTATATGATGCAGCAGTGGACGATAACGGTACCTTACAATTGATAATACATGAGTACAGCGGATATTGTACCTGTGCCTGCTGCTTTGGGTTGGTTTTTAATTTTAAATTGGACAAAGAATTGTTTGATCCGAAAACTATTAAAAAGGTAATCATTGAAGATATTGAAAACACTTTAACAGATATTGATTGGAAGCAATAGTATTTATCAGCTGTAAGCTTCTAAAAGTGTTCAGTGGGCAATTTCATTAGTGTAAATCCATAAGATTGCAAGACTTAAAACTTTTCACTTTAATCTTAGAACTAAAAAGTTGTATCTTGATTCATTGTAAGCTACAACTAAAAACACTATATATTTAATTATGAATAAAGTAGTATGTATATTGATAATACTATTTTTTGGAAAGAATCTGTATGCCCAAGATTATAGTGACATCAGTTATTTAAAGTTTTACCAATTAACAAAAGCACACATTGACAAAGATTGCTTTGTGGATATAAATGAAGTTTCGAGACATCGCGTGGATCATGATACCATTTACATTAAGGTTGGAACAAAGCGAATACCATTTGTAGCTCGAAGAAAAGATAATGGCTTTGTAAATGAATTTAAAGATCTAAGTTTAACCTATCAACAAACAGATGATGCTATTGAACTACGTATCCCTGCTTTACGAGTTGAAGGTATTACAAACGACTCATTATACACTTCTGGCGTTGTAAGCTATTATTATAATAATAATGTACTAGATACAATTACCGCAGTAAAAGTAGCCTTTGATAAAAAGAATATTGCCGAAATACTATTTCAAAAATCAAAAAAGGAGTAGATCACCACTTATGAAAAAAACAATCATCATAGTGTTATTAGTTTTTTGGCAAGTAGCTATTTCACAAAACATTGAAAAAACGTTTGCAGGATGTTGGGGAAGTACAACATGGGAATTTCATTTTTCTAAAAATGGTCAATTTAAACGAACCTCTGCTGGACACTACGGTTTTACAACTGTTAAAGGAAATTATTTGATAAAAAATGATACCATTAGTGTTACTCATGGTTTCGAAAATACAGACGGAACAGTCAATAAAGCTTATATAATAGAAGACGATGTTTTAATTGATTTAACTTTGGGATATGGATATACAGCCATAGACAAGCCTTCTGAGTATTGTGATCTTCAATACCCTAAAATTAGAGCCGTAAATAAAGAAGTAATAGCAGAGTATCAAGATTTTCTAACTCTGGCATTCAACACTCCAGAAATGAAAAAGTATTACAATCTGAATACATATCCTGATAGAAAAATACACATTGCTAACTATTTTAAACTTAAGGCCTCTATAGTGATAAATGGACAAGAAGTTAGCCTTGAACCAAAAGAAGATATCAAAAGTGAATTCTATTTAGATATCATAGATCTTTTTAAATCTGGGAATATTTATTGGATGGTTGTAGATATTCATGATGGAAAAAAGGTTAAAATAATGAATATTAAATACAGTTTTGAAGGTGGTAAATGGAAAAAAGAAGCAGTGGATGTAATGAAAAATCATGGCTGGGTTAAAAAAGAATATTGAAAACAGCGGAATAAAAATAAGCAGGAATAGAGCTTAACTTATTTGTATAAAATCAATATCTTTAAGATTCTTTAATAAGTAAGAATTGTATATGATTCCAGCATTTAAAATTATTTGTGATAAGCTCATATTTCCTGTTATATATGTAACCACTTATGCAATTTCACATTGGATTTTTAAGCATGAATTTGATATACTGCTTATAGTATGTTTGGCTTTAATTATGTTTGTTATCAGCTATTTTAGAACCAAAAATTATGTAAACAACTGTCATTGGAATCATGAAGGTATCACTTTTTCTTATCAAACTAAAGTGTTTCAAAATGAATTAATTACATTTCACATTCCCTATAGTGCTGTTCATAAGTTAAAATTCAGAAAGGGATATATATCTATCAAATACGAAGATACAGAAGGCTTTCATTTTACGAAGGAATTTGTCTTTTTGGAGCATGAACTTTATAATAGTACGAAACAGCAATTACAACAAATGGTAACCACATGAAAGCAAAGCTTAGTACATTTTTATTTTTGATTATTTTAGGTTCGATATTTATCATAACAAGTTTTACGTTGCCAACTGATGATCAATTTCCTCATTTTGATATTCATGCGTCTTTTGAGATTACAGAATTACAAAAGAAGCATCATAAAAATGCGCAAAACGATGTACCTGAGTGTTTGCATTGGGAACTAGAGGCAACTACTATTAAAAAAATACTTCCTACATCAAGAATTATAGTCGGTTCAGAATGGCATCATCTATTTGATCATTATGCATGTGGTTATGAGTTAGAATTGCTGCAGAACAATGTTTCATATACCTGTACTGTAAATGGGGGAGCTTGGTTTACTATTGAAGAGAATGATGCTCTTGTGTTTTATGGTAGCTTTGAAGACGACATCAATAGTTATTTTATATCCGGCCCATGGAAAGAAGAGGAGTAAAGAATAAGACCTTGCACAAATGTTTAAGAGCCTCCTACTTTATAGGATTTCCTTGTGGACTTCTATTTATTTACGGTACACTGTTACTCATTTTTGTGGGAGGTGCAGATAGCATATTGCTTTTTATCTTTATAATTAATTATGCAATACCCACCGTAGGCTTATGTATAGCGTTTTTGTTTGCCTTGTATTTTGCCACTAAAGTAGCTTACACTGCTTTAGAGAAAGAAAATAGTATTTGGTTGGTCTCCTTTAAATATTCGGCGACAGTAAATATTATTTGTTGGGGTACGTTTATTTTATTACTACTTTTTAATATAGATAAAGAAGTCCTAATGTTTTTAGTGCCTCCTGTTTTAATGTGCATTGTTTGCACTTTATTAACTTCAGTAAGTTTAGGACTTTTTATGGCACATCAAATGAGTGTGTATTACAATAATGCATTACGATTAGTAGCTCCTGAAGAATAATCAGGTTACCATATAATTATCAAAAGAAAAATACAAACATCAATCATCATATAGTATGAAAATAAAATTATTACTTACTGTATTATTTGTGTGTACCGTTGTAAGTAGCGGTTTGTACAGCCTCACTACAGATAAGTTTATAAACCAAATGCCTTCTATGAAAAATTATAGACTTCTGATTCTTGGTCTTCTACTAGCACTGTGTTCTTGTAACGAAAAACAAAATGTTACAGAAAAGGAAACTGTTCAGCTATTAATGATAAATGCTTCTGATCTAAAACCATATCATAGTACTGTTGTGAACGGCGTATCCTTTGATTATGTAATTGAAGAAACTGATACTATTTATGCTACAACGAAGGATGCTAATTTTAAAACCATAGAAAACTACAAAGTAGGAACTCGTTTTGGAATATTTCCAGATTCTTTACAAAAACTTATGGTAAAAGAGTCTGGTTGGGGCTATTATGTTCCATTACTTTCCGGGTGGAATGCTGCTTTTTGTATTGGAAATTCCTGTACCGACAGTTTACCAAATACTCAGAGTAAAATCCAATGGTTCTTTAAGCGAAAAACAGCTCAATCTCCTTAAGAATTATTTGCGTACGTTTGTATTTCAATATCGTATGCATGAAAACATATTTAGGAGCCATAGGCGTTTTATTAGCCACAATTATACTGTTGATTTACAATATTTCTCAATTGGATTTTGAACATTTCAGTGATAATAAATTTGGAGGTATTGTTTCCAACTTGTTATTGATTATTAGTATGATACTGCTCATTTATGCTTTAAAAAAAGGAGACAAAACGCTTAAAAAATAATATATGAAAGCTGTTAGCTGCGCCATCATTTTCAGTATGCTGTTATTTTCCTGTACAGAAAAATCAACTATAGTTTTTAATGAAGTTCAAACTGCCGGAGCCATGCGAAATGTAATGCATGCCGGTGATTTGAGTGATCATATTCAATTGGATACCGTTCCTTCTGAAGGTTTACACGGCATTGGTCCGTTGACCAATTTAACCGGAGAGATCGTTGTTAATAATGGAAAAGTTTATGCCTCTCAAGTAAGTTCGGATAGTACCATGACCGTTCAAGAAATTCCTAATGCCGCTGCACCCTTTTTCGTGTATGAACATGTGAAGAAATGGGGAAGAGTTTCCAAACCTGTAAATATTCAATCACTAAAGCATTTGGAAAAGTTGTTAGACGAGATGGCTATCAAAATGGATCAACAGGTTTTTGCTTTTAAATTGGAAGGTACAGTTCCATCGGCTACCATTCACGTTCAAAACTTACCAGCAGGTACTGAAATACATTCCATGGAAGATGCGCATACTGGGCAAAAATCCTATGCTCTCAAAAATACCGAAGCCACGTTGATTGGATTTTATTCTACGCAACACAAGGGAGTATTTACCCATCACGATGCTAACATACATGTGCATTTACTATCTCAAGACCATAAGTGGCTAGGACATGTAGATGAGATTACGCTGGGAGACCTTGAGTTATTCATACCACAATCTTAGTTGATTTCGCCATGCAAAAAAATGTGGATGCTTATTTTACAGAAGGTTGTGGACGGTGCAAACTAGGCAATACACCAGACTGCAAAGTAGTCAAATGGCAGCAGATTTTGTTGAAACTAAGAAAGCTATTGGAGGACACAGAACTGAAAGAAACCTGTAAATGGGGGAGTCCTGTATATACTTTAAACAAAAAGAATGTACTGCAAATTGTAGCTTTTAAAGAATTTGCAGGCTTGAGTTTTTTCAAAGGAACTTTAATAAAAGATGAACACAAATTGTTATCATCGCCGGGATCTAATTCCCATCATGTTCGATTTGCAAAATTCACTACCATTGAAACGCTTCTAGAGAAAGAAAATCTTTTGATGGCCTACGTAAAGGAAGCTATAGCCATAGAAAAAAAGGGGTTGAAGGTAGAAAAACCAACAATTACTGAAACGATTCCTGAAGAATTGTTAGCCAAATTTCAGCAACAACCCGTACTTGAAAAGGCTTTTTATAATTTAACCCCGGGAAGGCAACGTGGTTATCTTATCTACTTTACGGGAGCCAAGCAATCAGCTACCCGAGAAAATCGAATTGAGAAATATACTGCACACATCTTATCCGGTAAAGGATTTCATGATAAATAATTACAGAAATTTTCTGCTTATCAATTATCAAAAAATCGGTGTCTTCGATTCCTTAGAATAACAGTACCAATATCGTGATCAACAAGATCAACGAGCACACCGAAATTCCAAATTGATACTCAATACCATCTTTTAAAGCATAGAACTTTTCAGCTTTATCAGTTTGTCCTAATTGTTTTAACCGATTTGCTTCTTTTGAAAAAGCCTCTTCCAATCGTGTTCCAAAAGTTACCCTACTTCCAGTACATAAAACAAGCAGAGGAATGTAGTAAGCATATAGTGTTTCTGAAAGTGAAAGTTTAGAATACGTTGTAGCATTTCTAAAGTTGTTGTTGTCTAGTGCCATTTTTGTTGATTTTGATACCTTACGAAGGTAGGGTCACTTCAAGAAAATAAAAATGACTTTTCTCAGGTAGGATACTTAATCGGCATACTTTTTCTCGCTCGCTGCTTTCCCGGTATTGTAATCAAAACCTTCAAATAAAACATAGTCCATTTTGGCCCCTAGGCCAGAAGTACCCTCTTTCAATTTTATAAAAATTCGGGTAATAAATAATTTATGATTGTTAATGGTGGTATATACTTTTGGGTGCGATTTGTACAGAATCAAATGGAGTTCTAGCTCTTTTGAAGCAGTCAAGTGCATCACGTAGTTATTACGGCTTTCGGATACTATTTTGAGTCCGTATGCAAACTTTCGTTGTAGTGTAGTTAATGGTTTTGTTTCTCCTTTATCGCTATATAAAATTCTGTATTCTTCAACAGGATCATCAGCATCTAAATTATTACCGTCCATTCGTGCATCGTATACATACGTATTTTTATTATCGCTATGCTGAATATAGAAAAGATGCAATCCATTTTTAGGAGGAACAGGATAGCCATCTTGAGCTTTCATAGCGCCAAAATAAAGCAAACCAAGGATTAAAAGGTAAGTGCGAAACATAGTTTGAAGGATTGATGATGGCCAAATATACGATATAAAAAGAAAAACTTTTACATATTGATGATGTTGGTCATTGGATACTAAGAAATAAATAAAAGGAGTTGATATATCCCTTTTTTTGTTGAACATGTTCTGAATGTTTCGGAAATTTGTGTTGAAATTTTTGAACGATGATCAAGCAAGTTTTCATCATCTTTGGATGTCTTTCCTTAGGTAAAATATTTGTAGCAGTAACAGGACTTCCACTTCCTGCGAGTATTGTGGGTATGCTGATCTTAACAGCACTATTAATGAGTGGAAAAGTAAAAATCACCGATGTTAAAGATGTAAGTGATTTTTTTAATAAGAACATGGCCTTCTTCTTTGTTCCAGCAGGAGTAGCTATTATGCTTTATTTAGATGTAATTAGCGCATCTTTTTGGCCAATATTGGTCGCAGCATTTGTAAGTACTACTTTGGTCTTGTTAGTTACCGGTTGGACACACCAACGCCTTAGAAAAAGAAAAAAATGATAGCAGCTTTAGATAACCCCATGTTTTTTATAGCGCTTACTGTAGGAGCATACTGGTTGGGTACCATTATACAGAAGAAAACACAACTCGTTTTTCTTAACCCCATATTATTAGCCATGCTTTTTATTATAGGGTTTTTGATGCTTACCGGTATTGATTATGAAGTGTATCATGTAAATAGTGAATTTATAAATATGCTGCTTCAACCAGCTATTGTTTGTTTGGCAGTTCCTCTTTACCGTCAATTTAAACGTATCAAACAGCAGGCTTGGCTTATTGTTATGAGTTCTTTTTTAGGCTGTGTAACAGGAATTATAAGTGTGGTACTTATAGCTTGGTCAATGGGCGCACCTAAAGAAGTTGTATTTTCAATGGCGCCAAAATCTGTCACCACTCCAATTGCCATGGATGTATCCAGAGTTATTGGCGGAATACCCTCTTTAACTGCCGGTGTAGTCATTTTTGTGGGAATCTTTGGTGCAATGTTTGGATATCTTATTATGAAACTCTTCAAAGTGAATAATCCTATTTCACAAGGTTTTTCCATAGGCATGGCTTCGCATGCGCTGGGTACTTCTAAATCAATGGAAATAAGTCCATCTTTTGGTGCTTTTTCAACGGTTGGACTCATTGTAAACGGTATTTTGACAGCAATCTTAGCTCCGGTAATTATTCAAGTTCTCAGCTATTTTATTGATTTTTAGAAGCGTTTTAAGTATTTCAGCAATTAATAAACTGTGAAATTTATAGCGTCGTCTATAAAATCAGCTTGCTGGTAGATTTCATTTATTTTTCTGTAAATAAATGGCGTATTTCGAAGTGTAATTAAAAAATGAACGCCATGAGAACTATAAAAATTTTTACCAGTGCAATGTTGTTGTTGGCTGTTTTTTCAGTTCATGCGCAACAAAAAGGAACAAGTAAAGGGCAAAATAAGAATAGTGTAACCGTTTCAAAAAATCATAATACACAAACGAAACAAGTAAGCAGAAATCAGGTTACTTATAAAAAATCTGAACCACAAGTTGTAGCTAGGAGAAGTACTGCCAATACTACCATGAAAACTGTTTCCCATAATAATAAAAATTATTATGTAGATAACGGGACATATTATAGATCTTACAACAATAATTATATAAAAGTAGCGCCACCAACGGGGTTGGTGATAAGCACACTTCCATCGGGTTATTTTACCATTCATATTGACACTAGAAATTACTTTTATTACGAAGGAGTATACTATCAAAATTCAGGGAATGGATATGCAGTAACCACGCCACCTGTGGGCACCATTGTGTATGCCTTACCTGCAGATTATGAAAAAGTAGCAGTAGATGGCATAGCGTATTATGAGTACAGCGGTGTTTTGTATAGTAAAGTTAGATATGATGGAGAACGAGCTTATGAAGTTGTAGGATATTTAAATTAAAATAGAATCAATTACATACCTTCCAGATATTCACTGAGTTAGTTTCTAATAATGGTTGTAGCTCAGTTGTCTTCCAAACCATTATGATTGTACATTTTTATTATTATTTGAATTAGCTTGTTAAACCCAACTGTAAATCAGTTGGGTTTAATTTTTGTATTTACTCAAAGTAACTGTATCTAATAAAAAAATATTATTTTTGGATAAACCCAACCAGTAACTATCCATGAAAAATACTGTAGCACCTTCCAAAAAGTTTAAGGAAAAAGCAAGTTTAGCCATAGCAGCCGTTACTTTTTATTTCATTATTTATATACTTTTATTAAGTGGTTCATTGGCCATTACTGGCTATGCTATTTATGGAGGAATTTCGTTAATTATAAATTTTCCACGAATTTTTACGATTTTATTAGGAATAGGTATAATACTCTTCGCCGTTTTGATATTGGTCTTTTTGATTAAATTTTTATTTGTTAGAAATAAGATAGATCTAAGTGGATTTATTGCTTTAAAAGAAGAAGAGGAACCGGAGTTTTTTAAGTTGGTTTATGATTTAGCAGAGGAAGTTGGCACCAAAAAACCTAAAAAGATCTATTTGTCACCAGAAGTAAATGCTGCGGTGTTTTATGAACATCCAATTTTAAGTATGCTGTTTCCTGTTTCTAAGAATTTGGTAGTTGGTGTTGGTTTGATCAATAGTATGAAAGAGAATGAACTCAGAGCTATTTTAGCGCATGAATTTGGACACTTTTCACAACGCAGCATGAAAATAGGAAGTTACGCAGCTAGCGCCAACAAAATGATTCACAATATGTTGTTTGAAAATGATTCATACCAAAATATGGCTTCTTCAATCAACGGCGGACATATTATAGTAAATCTATTAGTAATGTTGGCTTTGGTATTTGTTCAAGGAATTCAATGGATACAATTTCAGCTGTATATTTTGGTAAATAAAAGCAACTTAGCTCTTTCAAGAGAAATGGAGTATCATGCAGATGCTATTGCTACTTCTGTCACTGGATCTGAAGTTATGAAAACTGCTTTACTGCGCTTACAAGTATGTGATACTGTTTTAGAAGAATCTATTCGTTACTATTCAGATTTAATAGATACGCGCCAAATAGGTACCAAAAACATTTATCGTGTATACAGTAACATGCTGAAAACATACGGAACAACGGAAAAACTACCAATGGAAAGTGACTTGCCTATGGTGGATCTAGAGCATTACAGGAAGAGTAATTTTAGTTTTTTAACCTTAAAAAATAATTGGAGTTCCCATCCTGATATTGAAGATAGAATTTCCCATGTTTCTAATTTGAATTTTTCAGGGAGTAGTGTTTCTTCTCATGAAGCCGTTTTTCAATTGAGAGCAGCTGAAAAATATGAAACTTATTTTACCAATAAAATCTTCTATCTATCTGGTCGAAATAAAAATGTAGCTTTTGAAAGTATCGAAGATTTTGAAACTACTTATACCACAGAAAAGGATACGTTACAGCTATCGCCGGTTTTCAATGGTTATTATAAAGAGCGTGATATAGTAGCAATAGATTGGAACCAAAAAGTAGACACGGCCATTCCATTTTCTGAATTGTTTTCTTCTACAATGGTTCGTACTGTTTTTGACGTACAATCGCTTTCCAAGGATATTGAGTTTATAACCAATATCATAAAACAGAATTCTGGTAAAAGTTTAGGTGCAATTCAATTTAAAGGAAAACGCTACAAAGCGAATAATTTGGTCAGTTTGAAATACACGCTCATAAAAGAAAAGAAAGCCCTTGAAGCAACACTAGATCATAACGATGCTAATATTTTTCATTATTTTCTAAAGGAAGAAGCGGCATTAGGTGTATCCAACCCACAGCTGAAAAGTCAAGTTTTAAAGTATACAGTATTTAAGGAAGAACTCAAAGAACTTAAAGCTACGGAAGCACGCGTCAAGGAAAAATGTGCATTTTTTGCTATGGAACTACAGACAGCTATGATTCATAGCCATATAAAAAGTTTACAGCATGCGGAAATTGACTTTAAAGCAGCTATTGAAAAAATAGTAAAAGAAGATACCTTCCGTGTGCATATCAAAACATCTGAGTTGAAATTTCTGGAAAGATATGTTCAAAATAAGCTTCAATATTTTGCTTTACGAAATTATATTCAAGCAGATTTAGAAATTCTTTTTGCAGCTATAGCTGCGTTTAATTCAGTTTTAGAACGTCCTGTTTTGATGCAGAAAAAGCAAGTTTTAGATTATATGGCTACACTAGTTTCAGAAAAAGCCTCTGCTGCATAAAATTAATTGGTATTGAGACAAATAATCATCGTGTTGCGGCCACTAAGCTTTCGGGTATTGCATTTGGAGTTTTGATGTATGAAAAGGAAAACTCTTCGTCCATAATATTTTCCAATAGCCATTTTCCTTCGGTATATTCAAACACCCATAAGTGTGTTTCGTCTTTATATCCTTTGGCTCCTTCAACAACTTTTTGGTTGGTTCTATCTATCAGGTAATCTTCAATCATGGCAGAAACTTCAAAAACTACTTTTGATCCTTCTAAGGTGATTTCATCAAAAATTTCAATGTATAGCGGTTTTATGTTGCTAATGGTGTCTAGATTACAAATGTTTTGTTGGTTTTTTGCTTTCCAACGATCTAAGTGAACCAATTGTTGATTCTGCCAATACCAAGGGTTTACATAGCGCTGCACTTGTGACATATCTTCATTACTCCATGCTTCGTAAACATTTGTAAAAATAGTTTTTACTGTTTTTTGAAGATGTAACCATCCAAAATTGGGGTTTTTAAATCCTAATTGGCGTAATAGCTTTTTTGTTTTTTGAACCTTGAAAAAGGTAATCACTTTCATATATAGAATAAATGGTAGTAGAATAATTGCCAAAATGCCCATGATCATTTTTCCCCACCATGTTTTAAAAAATGCTTTTGCAATAGCGCCGCCTGGTCCGGCCAAAACAGGTTCAACATATAACAATAATGCAATGAGTACTACAACCGGAATAATGTAGTGGTAGTTTTTGGTTTTCATAAGATAATTTTTAAGCCCATGATTATGGATAGCAGGGTCATAAAGCTAATTAAAAATATTTGTTTTTTGCGTAAATTTCTTTTGTTCAGTGCGATAACTCCCGATAAGATAAATACGATGGCAAATAATAACATGGCATAATTTTCTCCAGTATCATTTTTATAAAGGGTTTTATCTTTATCAATATAGATTTCTTCAATTTGTTTATTGAAATACGTAGTATATAACAAAACCTGATCTCCGGGTTGCAATATGTTGTAAATCTCTTCTGTAAATTGATCGTTAATTTCTTTAAAATTAATGGTATAGGTAGTGTTGTCAAATCGGCCACGGGTTTTCACATTTTTGGACACTACATGATTTTGAATCTCTTTATAAGGCAGAAATATTTCAATAAAAAACAATAGTCCTACAATAATAGGGATGAATGCTATTTTCTTTAAAATTTTACCAATATTACTATATTTCATTATTTTCTATTGATTAGAATCATCGGCTAAAAATAGAAATAAATCTCATGTATAAAAAAAGTATTTTATCTTCGTGGTATGAAATTGAATCAAGGCCACAAAAAGGTGTTATCTACAATTTATAAGCGTAAATCAGAAGCGATGCATCGTTCTGAAATATTGAAGATAGGACTTACAGTTTATGAAAATCCAAGTCAGTTACTACACGAACTACTTTCTTGGGATCTTATAGAAACTGAAGGTGATGATACTATTTTTTATTTAACACCAGAGGCATATGATTTTATAGAAAATGGATTTCCAGATTCTTATTTTGAAGACGAAATAGTGGAAGAATCATCAAAAACTCCTGTAGAAGTCATTCAACGTATGCTATTTGATAGTCCAAAAAAATTTAAACGATTGGCCTACATTACTATTTTTAGTTTAGGCATTTTATATGGTATTTATAAAATTTTGAATCCTTAATTTTAAAAAACAGTATAGGCTACCAGAAATAGAGCTATGTGCGCCTTCCAGAGAAAATATAATTACGGAGTGATCTTGTATCATTCATTGTTAAGAATCCTGTATCTTCACAAAAAGTTTCATTATGAATTCCATTATTAGAGCAGAAGAACTAAAAGAGCTTTTAAATACTGAACAACCTATCATCATTTTTTCCGGAAATGGAGCAAAAGCATTGGACGCTTACCAAGAAAAACATATTGTAGGGACTTTGTTTATGGATTTAGATGATCAATTATCGGGAGATCAATCTGATCCTTCCAATGGTGGTCGCCATCCACTTCCAAATAGTTCTCATTTTGCAAAAGTATTGTCTAAATATGGGGTTTTACCAAGTTCAAAAATAGTGATCTATGACAATATGTTTGGTGCAAATGCTGCTGCTCGTTTGTGGTGGATGTTTAGAGCTATTGGCCATGATAATGTTCATGTTTTGAGCGGAGGTTTATCGGCAGCTGAAAAAGTAGGAATAGCTACCACCATAGGGATGGAATATCCAAAAGGAATTACTAAGTATCCTGTAAAATCCTTTCAATGGCCAATGGTGACTATGAATGAAGTGGCTACGGCGATTTCTACAAAAGATGCTGTAGTTATAGATGTTAGAGATTCAGCTCGTTTTGCAGGTGAAATAGAACCTATAGATCTTATTGCTGGGCATATTCCTAATGCTCTAAATATTCCGTTCAAAGAAAATTTGACTGTAGATGGTACTTTTAAATCTATACAGGAACTTAAAGATATGTACGTAGCAGTGACGAAAACCACGACTATTATACATTGTGGTTCTGGAGTAACTGCTTGTCACACAATTTTAGCCATGGTTCATGCTGGTTTTCCCACACCGGCGTTGTATGTAGGAAGCTGGAGTGAGTGGAGTAGAAGTGATCGTGAAAAAATTACCAAATAGAATTTATTGTATATCAGGATATTGTTTTTTGTAGTCCGATGGAGTGATTCCTGCGTGTCTCTTAAAAAATCGTGTAAAATTGCTTAACGATTGAAAGTGTAACTGAAAAGCAATTTCCTTTACGGTCAATTCATCTGTTTGTAACATTCGTTTAATTTCTGTGAGTAGTCGCTGTTGAATAATTTGTTTGGCAGTTTTGCCTAGTTTCTCTTTCAGTATTTGGTTCAGTCGTTTTTCGCTAATATTCAAACGGTTGGCATAGTATGTAGCATTTTGGTGTGTTTTATAATGCTGTTCCATGAGATTCAAAAAGGAATATACACGTTTTTGATTCAGTTCATAATTGATGAAACCGGCTCTTTGAAATTTAATAAGTTCTAGAAGTACAACTTTTAAAATTGTTTTGATAAGTATATAATTATTATCTGAATCATCTAGTTCTTTTTTAAGTAAGCTTAACGAAAGCGAAAATTTTTCTTTTTCTTCACCAGATAAATTAATGGTATTTCCCGGTGTTAGGTTGAATAGGTTCAAAATATCTAAAGCATATTCTTTAGCATCCTCCTCAATCAAATGCCGTTGAAAACATAAAATAGCTCCTTTTTGTTCTTCAAATAAATAAAAATGATCTTCATTTAGCGGTTTCAGTATCACATTCAAAAAATTATTTTCATCAATTATCTGCAATGCATACCAGTCTCCTGGAAAAGAGGTTGTAAAGTTTTGAGAATTTTCAAATCGAATCAGTTGTTTCCAATGATGTATATTCATTTTGGAAATTTACAAAGGATATTTTCTAAATAAAATAAATAAGAGCAAACATATGACCAATGCAATACAGCCGGTAGCTAGAAAAAGTGTTGTGGTTTCTACAAATATGAAACCCAAAAATGTTGATAGAAATTGACCTCCAAAAACACCAATAGAATAAAGACCAAGATTTTTACCTCTAGATTTAAACGAGCTTACTTCTACCATCATATGATTGAGTGTAGGAATGGATAATCCAAATCCTATTCCTAGCATACATGCACCTGCGTAGATAAAAGCTTCCGTATTTCCTACACCGAAAATAAAATATCCAATCATAAAAAATAGAAAACCAATAGCTACGGTAGCTCCAGAGGAAATTGCTCTGGCAATTTTGGGCATTTGTGAAGCCGTAATTACGGCTATAAAGGAAATACCGGCCATCACGTAACCTGTTTTGGATTCTGAAAATTGAAATGTTTTTGGCAAATATTCGGGCAGATGAATAAAGCTTACAAAGAAAATGATCATAGCAAACAGGGATCCTAAAAAAATACTGAATACTAGATATTTTTCGTTAGTATGTGTAGTTTCCGGCTTATCTTTTGTCTGCTCTGTCATATCCGGAGCATGTTTTGGAAGCAGTAAAAAGCTAAGTAATAAACAGATTAATGCAATCAAATAGATATAAAAAGGATAACTCCAATGCATTTCACCCAATAAACCACCAAGCGATAGAAATAGAACACCACCACCTTCAATAGCCATTCCTTGCCAAGCAATGATTTTCATACGGTGTGCTCCCAAGAAATTTTCAGCTATGATAGCTGTTGCGGCTATTTGTACCGCTACGGCAGCAGCTCCAAGTAGTAACCTATCTGCAATTAAAAGATAACTATTGTGAAGAAATGCACCTCCAAATCCAAATATAGCATAGGGTACAAGCCCCAAGCATAGTAATTTAAAAGACCCCAATTTCTTTAATAATCCACCGGTTATACTTGAGAATAAAACAACTCCTAACGATGGAAGTGTAATCAAAAGTCCACTATCAAATTGAAAGTTTAAATTATCATTTATGGCAATTAAAGATGGGGAAATCACAGAACCTACCATGATGGTTAACATGCTAATGAGCATAAGGGTTGCGATGCCAAAAGTGTTTATATTTTTCATATGGCAAAGTTCTACATTACTCTAGAAAGGAATTTTACATTTTTGCTAATTGATTTCACATTATCAGAAATCAAATAGAAGCTGCATGGTTATGTAGAAGTATAGCATACCCTAGAAAGAGAACCAAGTTTACTATTCCTTTTTTGAAAGAATGAAGCAAGAGAAGTTTACGGTGTAATTAATCTTGTTTGTTATCATTTAATCTATCCATAAACTCTTCTTTTGCTTTGAATAAATAGTCAAGAAATAAAAATTGATTCTTTTCTTCCAGAAGACTTTTGGCCAAGTGTCTGTGGCCGCAATAGGTGAAAAATAGATATACTTTATCAGAAGGAATTCCTATTTGTTTGGTTACCAATTCCGATGAAAAATAATTTTCATTTTCATAGAGCGTAGTAAGATCATCATAGCTTAGAAACGGATTTTCTTCTTTTTTCTGTTTTGTAAATAAATCAACTGTAAGCTGTCCGGCTTTTAAAATATCAAGTCCATTAGAATTTTTTGTCATGTAGTATTCAGGATGATTTTTGATATCATTTTTCAATTGCATTTGAAGATTTGCTGTATACAGTTCATCGTCAAAATCCTGTACAATGAGCGTATCAGTTACTTCTACAGCTTCCAAAACATTTACTTTATCTTGTAAACTTACGATCATGAAATGTTTGAAGTCACTTCTTAGAATAAATCTTGTTTTGTCCTCAAAGAACATAGAAGTGAATAACAGTGTATCTTTCTTTTGCGCTGGAATCATAAATACACCATTAGAATTTGAAAAAGTGACCATTTTTGTTCTAGTATTCATTACCTTGATATCTCTAAGTGGATTATGCAATGAATCTTCTACTTTACCGGTAATTTCTTGTGCATTTGTATAGCATGTAAACAAACAGAAAAAAAGAAATAAGTGGGGGATACAGTTTCTTTTACGTAAAATCAATTCATTTTGGTTTAGGAGGTTACAAGGCAAATTTTGACACTATTGAGGAAAAAGACTAGCTTTTTTTTGAAATTTAGGAAGAGTTTAACGATTAAAGAAGATCAAATTTTTCGGAACTTGGATGAAATAGTAAATCTCACCCATAGTTGATAGTATATTACCCTTTTATTTTTGAAATGTTGCTAGAACCTTAAAAATTTTACAAATTTATGTTTCCTTAGAAATCATAGTTATGAAACAAACACCGTTTTACATTTCCCTTTTCCTACTGTTGCTTACAATACATGTTCAAGCTCAAGAATACAATTTTTCACATGCCGATACCCTTAGAGGTAGTCTAACACCCGAACGTACTTGGTGGGATGTTATGCGTTATGATATTGCAGTTACACCAGATTATACTACCAAAACTACAGAGGGTTATAACCTCATTACTTATAAAGTAGTAGAAAAAAAGCATACAAAGACCATGCAAATAGACTTGCAAGAACCTTTGGTGATCGATAAGGTTATTTTTGATGGTAGTACATCACTTAAATTTACAAGAGAAGGCAATGTGTTTTATATAGAAACTCCAGCACAAAAATTCAATACTGAGCATACTGTAAAAATATATTTCAGCGGAAAACCGCATGAAGCCTTGCGTGCTCCCTGGGATGGCGGTTGGACGTTTACCAAAGACGAAAAAGGTAGACCATGGATGACGGTTACCTGCCAAGGTATAGGGGCTTCTATTTGGTACCCAAATAAAGATCATCAAAGTGACGAGCCAGATCGTGGGGCGTCATTAACCATACGTGTACCAAAAGCTTTAAAAGCTGTAGCAAATGGTCGTTTATTAGACACCAAAAAACATAGCGATGGTACGGTTTCATACAAATGGGGAGTTACAAACCCAATTAGCAATTATACGCTTATACCTTACATAGGGCATTACGAGAATTTTTCAGAAAACTATCTAGGGGTTAAAGGTGATTTAGATCTTAATTTTTGGGTGTTAGATTATAATTTAGAGAAAGCAAAAAGTTACATGCCAAACGAAGTACATAATATGCTAGGTGCTTTTGAGTATTGGTTTGGGCCTTATCCGTTTTACGAAGACGGCTATAAATTGGTAGAAACTAGCAATACTGGTATGGAGCATCAGTCTAATGTTTCCTACGGAAATTACTATGCAGGTGGTTATCGCGGTCGTGATTTATCGTACTCTGGTTTAGGTTTAACGTGGGATTTTATTATTATTCACGAGAGTGGTCATGAGTGGTTTGGTAACAATATCACTACCAACGATTTAGCAGATATGTACGTGCACGAAAGCTT
Source organism: Pustulibacterium marinum (assembly GCF_900116665.1). GTDB lineage: Bacteria > Bacteroidota > Bacteroidia > Flavobacteriales > Flavobacteriaceae > Pustulibacterium > Pustulibacterium marinum. Next base: position 26,609 of record NZ_FPBK01000006.1, read on the forward strand.
TACCAACTATAGCGAAACCCTGTTTATAGATTATAATTATGGTGAAGAAGCAGCAAACGACTACAATTTTGGTATTCGAAATGATATACAAAACGACACACCAATTATACCAGCTTACAATGTAAACGCAAAAGGAAGCGGAGACATGTACCCAAAGGGTGGAAACATGTTGCACACCATTCGTCATAGTCTAGACAACGACAAGCTTTTCAAAAACATTTTAACAGGGTTAAACACCACATTTCATAACAAAACTGTAGATGGTATAGCTATTCAGCAATACATCAACGAAAAATCAGGATACGATTATTCTAAGGTTTTTGAGCAGTACTTAACCACTACACAAATTCCTTCGTTGCAATTACACGTAGATGCCGTAAACCATAACATATACTACAGATATGCAAATTGTGTAGAAGGTTTCAATCTTCCTTTGGTATTAAAAGGTTCCGAAGAAAAAATAAAAATCTCACCAACTACAGAGTGGCAAAGTGTGCCGTTTGAAAATAGCAATCAATACCTATTTACACCATGGCGAATAGAGCATATGTATTATGTGAATGTAGAATTAATTAAAAAAATGAACAACTAATGTTTTCTAAAGAAACGTACACGGCAAGACGCAAAACCCTTGCCAATACAATACAAAACGGACTCTTAATTTTTCCCGGAAACAAAGAAGCCGGAATGAATTATAAAGACAATTGGTATCCTTTTCGTCAAGACAGTACTTTTTTGTATTACTTCGGAATCAATTTACCAGATCTTTATGTAACTATTGATGCAGCTACAGGTGAAGAAATTTTATTTGGAGATGATCTCACGCCCGAAGATATGGTTTGGGTTGGTGCTGCAGAGCCCTTGCAAGCTCATGCCGAACGTTGTGGTGTTGCCAAAGTGCAACCCATGGCAAAATTACAAGCGTATGTGCAAAATGCGAAAGCAAAAGGGCAAACTTTACATTATTTAGCTCCATATCGTGGTAACACTACCATAGAAATAAGCGAGTTAACAGGTATTCCTGTTGCAGCAGTAGCTGAAAAAAGATCGTTAGCTTTTGCCAAAGCCGTGATTGCACAACGATCTATAAAATCTCAAGAAGAGATTACCGAGATTCATAAAGCAGTAAATATTACAGCAGCTATGCATACCCACGCTATTAAAGCGACAACGCACGGTGTAACCGAAAAACAAATAGCGGGAGAATTACAAGCCATTGCTATTGCAGGTGGTGGTAACATTTCGTTTCCTATTATTTTAACCAAAAATGGACAGTACCTACATAATCATGCTACCGAAGCTGTGGTAAGTAACGGAGATATTGTCTTGTGCGACTGTGGTGCAGAAACTTCAATGGGTTATGCAGGTGATATGACGCGTACTTTTCCTGTAGCAGAACGTTTCACCACTATTCAAAGAGAAATTTACAGTATTGTATTAGACGCTCACGAATCGGCTTCAGCAGCATTAAAACCAGGTTATCGTTTTAAAGACGCACATCTATTAGCTTCTTCTAGAATTGTTGAAGGTTTAAAAGCGTTGGGATTGATGAAAGGTGATACACAAGAAGCTGTGAATGCGGGAGCACATACATTATTTTTTCAATGCGGATTGGGTCATTTTATGGGCTTAGATGTACATGATATGGAAAATTTTGGTGAGCAATTAGTGGGCTACACAGATGATTTACTTAAAAGTACGGAGTTTGGTTTAAAATCTTTGCGATTAGGCAAAGCTTTAGAAGAAGGCAATGTACTAACCGTAGAACCTGGTATTTATTTTAATCCGTTGTTAATAGATGCGTGGAAAGCTCAAGGCAAGTATACAGATTTTGTAAACTATGCTGAGGTAGAAAAATTTAAATCTTTTGGCGGTATGCGTGTAGAAGAAGATTTTCTCATCACAACCAACGGTAAAGAATTGCTAGGAGATCCGCTAGCTAAAACTGCCGACGAAATTGAAGCTTTAAAAAATTTATAATTAGATAGAAAACACCATGAAAACCCTTAGACAATTTTACAGTACCTTAATTTCCCCTCTACTCATGGTGTTTTCTTTAACTGCAACAGCTCAAGAATTGCCCGAATGGCAACGACTCGATGTACTATCTGTAAATACCGAAGCTCCTAGAGCAAGTTTCTGTTATTACACTTCTGAAGAAGATGCTTTAGCAGGAAATTATGAAACTGCGAGTAACTACAAAAGTTTAAATGGGGCATGGCAATTTAATTTTGCTACCGTACCAGAAAAAAGACCGGTTCATTTTTATAAAGAAGATTACAATACTACAAATTGGGATAGCATAGAAGTACCAGGAGATTGGCAGCTTCAAGGGTATGATTTTCCTATTTATGTAAGCGAAGGGTATACATTTACCAAAAATGCACCATTTGTAGATAGTGTTTATAACCCTGTGGGGTCGTACAAACGTAAATTTTCTATACCAAATAATTGGAAAGAGAAAGAAGTGTATCTACACTTTGGGGCAGTAAATAGTGCGTTTTATGTTTGGGTAAATGGTAAAAAAGTAGGCTATAGCGAGGGTAGTAAAACACCAGCAGAGTTTAATATTTCAGGATACCTAAAAGAAGGCGAAAACAGTATAGCGGTAGAGGTGTATAGATGGTCTTCGGGTAGTTATTTAGAAGATCAAGATTTTTGGCGTTTAAGCGGAATTGAGCGTGATGTGTACCTGTTTGTAACACCCAAAGAGCGTATTAAAGATGTGTTTGTAAATGCTACTTTAGATGAAAGTTATACTAACGGAATTTTAAAAGGATATGCCATCATTCCAACTACCAAAGAGCGAAATAAAGAATCTCTTGTAGTTAAGTTATGGAACAATGGTGAAGTAGTTTCAGAAATTACTCAAAAGTTGAAAAACTTCAAGAGCGATACCATTTCATTCACTTCGGCTATTGTAAAGAACATCAAATCATGGTCTGCAGAGCAACCCAATTTGTACAACGTAACGGTAGCACTTCAGCAGAAAAACAAAAAAACCATTATGGCTACAGGCCTTAAAGTTGGTTTTAGAACTTCAGAAATTAAAAATGGTCAATTATTGGTTAACGGCAAACCTATTTACATAAAAGGGGTAAACCGCCATGAACATGATGCTTACAAAGGGCATGTAATATCAAAGGTATCTATGCTAGAAGATATTAAACTGTTTAAAGCCAATAATATCAACGCTGTTAGAAGTTCGCATTATCCAAACGATCCTTATTGGTATGAGTTGTGTGATGAATATGGAATTTATGTGGTAGATGAGGCCAATGTTGAAACACATGGTTTTGGCTATGACGAAGATAAAACGCCAGCAAATAAGCCAGAATTTGAGCCTATGCATCATGATAGAATTGTAAGAATGATGCAAACCAATAAAAATCATCCCTCAATTATCATCTGGTCTATGGGTAATGAAGCAGGAGACGGACCAGCATTTATAAAAAATTACAAATGGTTAAAAAAGCATGATGCTTCCAGACCTGTGCAGTATGAAAGAGCAGAACGAGGAGTACATTTTAAAGAGCTACATACCGATATCATTCCGTGGATGTATGCTCCAATTTCTTCAATTGAAAACAACTATTTAGGTAAGTATCCTGATAGACCTTTTATTTGGTGCGAGTATGCCCATAGTATGGGTAATAGTACCGGAAATTTAGCTGATTTATGGGATTTTGTATACAAACACCGCCAATTACAAGGTGGTTTTATTTGGGATTGGGTAGACCAAGGTTTTGTAAAAACTACAGAAAGCGGTGAAAAATACTGGACGTATGGGGGAGATTATGAACCCGATACCTACAGAAACGATGGTAATTTTGTGCTAAACGGATTGGTAAACCCAGATAGAACACCGCATCCTGCTTTGTACGAGGTAAAACAAGTATATCAAAACGCAAGTGTAACAGCAGTAGATGTAAACGCTAGAGAATTTCAGCTTAACAATCTTTTTTTCTTTACCAATTTAGATGAATTTGAGGTTGCTTATACGCTTGTGAAAGACGGAGCAATCATTGCGGAAAAAAGCTTAGGCAGTTTTTCTGTAGCTCCACAAAGTAGTATACAATTCACGCTTCAAGATCTAAATCTAGACGATGCAAATGCAGCATACTATATTAACTTCTACATCACTACAAAAACTAAGAGCGCTGCATTACCCAAAGGGCATATAGTAGCCAAAAATCAGTTAGTACTTCAAGATGCTAGAGGAGTAATATTGGGTATAAAAGATGCTCCAATGCAATTAACATCTTCAGCAGATGCGGTTAAAATAGATAATGAGGCAATACATATTACTTTTTCTAAAACAAAAGGCAGCATAGAAGCCTATACAATTCATGGTAAGCCATTGTTGCTAGCAGGGCCAAAACCAAATTTTTGGAGAGCCCCAACCGATAATGACTTTGGAAACAACTTACCTAAAAGAGCAGCGGCATGGAAAAAAGCATCTACAAAGCAAAACTTAATAGCTTTTGATGTGCAACAAACCACCGATGCTTACGAGGTAAAAAGCACCTACGCTTTAGATGCTGTAAAAGGTACTGTTACTATAACCTATACCGTGTATGGCGATGGCAGTATTGTAGTGAATCAAGCGTTGCAATTACCAGAAAATGTAAAAGATGTATCAGAATTACCAAGATTTGGGCAAACGTTGCAAATACCATTACAGTACCGCAATGTGCAGTGGTATGGTCGCGGTCCTTTTGAAAATTATTCCGATAGAAAAACCGCAGCGTTTCTAGGTACCTATACTAAAGATGTTGATGAGATGTATTTTCCGTATATAAGACCACAAGAAAACGGCAATAGAACAGCTACGCGATGGGTAACGTTTACCAATATTCATGGCGAAGGTATAAAGTATATAGGCATGCCCGAGTTTTCATTTAGTGCTTTGCGTAACCCAATATCAGATTTTGATGCAGGTGAACAAAAAGCACAAAAACATACCATAGATATTGTGGCAAAAGACACCATTTATTTCAATATAGATTACAAACAAATGGGAGTAGGTGGCGACAATAGTTGGGGAGCAAAACCGCATGAGCAGTACCAAATTCAACCTAAAAACTATACGTACAGTTACCTAATACAACCAATTACCAAACCTTAATACCAACCTTTTTTATGAGAAAAAGAATAATTTTTATTTGTGCTTTTGTATTGTGTCTTAGTACAATTTATGCACAAGAAAACACATCGTTACTTACGCTGGATAGAATTTTTAATTCTGGTGAATTTAGTGCAGACTATCAACGACCTATTTTTTGGATAGAAGATGGCGATGCTTTTGTAACCATTGAAAGTGATGCCAACGGAAATGATGAATTGATAAAATATGAAAGTAAAAGCTATACGAAAAGTAGCTATCTAAGTGCGGACAAGTTAAAAGCTAACGGAACAAATTTACGTATCGAGAATTTCACATTGTCTCCAGACGCTTCTAAAGTTTTAATTTTCACCAATTCTAGCAGAGTATGGCGTTCTAATACCAAAGGAGATTTTTGGGTGTATGATTTTGAGACAGATAAACTAAAACAAGTAGGTGCAAAATTTCCTTCATCATCTTTAATGTTTGCTAAGTTTTCTGAAGACAATAGCTATGTAGCGTATGTTCAAGACTTCAATATTTACAAAGAAAATTTTGTAACTGGAGAAATTACACAATTGACTACAGATGGTACCGGAGATATTATTAACGGAACTTTTGATTGGGTGTATGAAGAAGAATATGGCATGCGCGATGGTTTTCAATGGAGTCCAGATGCGAGTACCATTGCGTATTGGCAATTAGACGCTTCAGAAATTGGTACGTTTTATATGATTAACAATACAAATTCTATTTATTCACAGCCTATACCGTTACAATACCCAAAAGCGGGTTATAATCCGTCTTCAGCAAAAATAGGGTTGGTAGATACCAAAACAGCAAAAACAACTTGGGTGCCTATTCCTGGTGATCCTGTGCAACATTATTTACCGGCAATGCAGTGGTTGGCGGATGACTTGTTACTTATTCAGCAAATGAACAGAAAGCAGAATGAGTTGATTATGTATACCTATAAGCCTTCTACAGAAAACCTTCAGAAAATATATACTGAAACAGAAGACACTTGGGTAGATTTAAGATACCCAGATCTTGCGTCTAACCAATGGGGTAAAAACACTCAACTGCTTGTAGATGGTGGTAAGAGTTTATTACGGATGACCGAAAATGACGGTTGGCGACATATTTATAAAATTGAAATTGCTACCGGTAAAAAAACATTGCTTACTCCGGGAGATTATGATGTAGCTGCATATTACACAACAGATAAAAAGGATTTATACATAGTAGCGTCGCCAAATAATGCTACGCAACGTTATTTGTATAGTGTTCCGTTGAATGGAAAAGGAAAATTAACCAAAATAACTCCTATCGCTTTTGAAGGGGTGAATACCTATAACATTAGTCCGAATGGTAAATATGCGTTGCACAGTTTTACCAATGTGAGCACACCAAAAACGGTAACGTTGGTAAGTTTACCAAAGCATAAAACGGTAAAAGAGCTTGTTACTAATGATAAATTAAATGCTGCTTTGGCAAGATTAAACATGCCCAAAACTTCATTTTTTGAAGTTACAACTGCAGATGGTATCACAATGGATGCTCGTATTACTAAACCTATCAATTTTGATGCTTCTAAAAAATATCCTGTGATTTTTCATGTGTACGGAGAACCTTGGAGTGTTGTAGCAACCGATACTTGGGTTGGTATGTATGAATTGTATTTGGCTCAGTTAGGTTTTGTGGTGATCAATATGGATAACAGAGGAACGCCAACCTTAAAAGGCAGTAAATGGCGTAAAAGTATTTACCAAAATGTGGGTGTAATTAATGCCAATGATCAAGCACAAGCTACCGAAAAAGTTTTGGCAACCTGTGATTTTCTAGATGCTGATAAAGTAAGCGTTTGGGGTTGGAGTGGTGGAGGCTCTATGACGCAAAACTTGATGTTCCGCTATCCAGAAATTTATAAAACGGGAGTTGCAGTCGCAGGAGTAGCATATCAATTATTTTATGACAACATTTATCAAGAACGTTATATGGGCTTGCCAAGTGAAGATAAAGAGAAATTCATTAAAGGATCACCTGTAACATATGCTGGCGGTCTAGAGGGGAATTTATTATTAATTCACGGTACAGGAGATGACAATGTACATTATCAAAACATGGAATATTTAGTCAACGAGCTCATCAAACAAAACAAACAATTTGATATGATGGCATATCCAAATAGATCTCATGGTATCTACGAAGGGCAAGGAACGTCTTTACATTTATATACCTTGATTACCAATTACTTTTTGAAGCATAGTAAATAAAACTAACCATTATGAAAGCAAAAATAGTATTAGTATTTACAATTTTATGTTCTTTAAAATTGTTTGCTCAAGATATAGAAATTTCATCTCCAGATGGACAAATTACTGTTACTATCTTAGATAAAGATACTTTAAGTTTATCTATACAAGCAGGTAATGAAGAGCTTATTGAGAAGCTAGTTCCACAAATGAAATTCAAAAACGGAAAAACTTTTGGGCAGATTAAAAATAGAAAAAAAGTTACAACCAAATTAGTTAATGAAAGCTATGAAGCTATTGTACCTACAAAATTTAAGAATGTTGAGTATACCTGCACAACTTCAACTTTAAAATGTAAAGACTTTGATTTTGAACTCAGAGTTTTCAATAATGGAGTTGCTTATAGGTTTATATCTCATCTTAAAGGAAATGTTTTGGTTACTAATGAAGAAATGGATATAACCTTAGCACAAGATTTCACGTGTTATTTGCCAGAAGAAAAAAGCTTAATTTCTCATTTTGAAAATTATTATGAGAAACTAAAAGTTTCAGCAATTAAAAATAAAACTATAGCAGCCTTACCAACGTTATTTACAAATAATAAAGGGTTAAGTCTTTCAATAACCGAGTCTGATTTATTTGATTATCCAAATCTTTTTTTAGAAAAGACGGCATTTGGTTTTCAAAGTTTATTTCCAAAATATGTACTAAAAACTCAAGCTTTAGAAAAAGGTCAAGACAGATTGGAGGCTGTAGAGAAAGAAGCAGATTATATTGCAAAAACCAATGGTAAGAGAAGTTTTCCTTGGCGAGTTTTTATGATTAGTTTTCAAGATGAAGAAATCATAAGCAATAATTTGGTACAACAATTAGCTAGACCAAATGAATTGAAAGATGTTTCTTGGATACAACCAGGTAGAGTTGCATGGGATTGGTGGAATGCTAATAATATTGGTAATGTAAATTTTAAGAGTGGATTAAATACCGAAACCTATAAACACTATATTGACTTTGCGGCTGATTTTGGTTTGGAATATATAATATTAGATGAGGGTTGGTCTGCTACAACTTTAGACGTTTCAAAACCAAATCCAGATATCAATATGGAAGTATTAACTGCCTATGCAAAGAAAAAAAATGTAGGCATTATTCTTTGGAGTTTATGGAGACCACTTGATAAAAATATGGAAGAATTATTAAGTTTATATGAAGGTTGGGGTGTAAAAGGTATTAAAGTAGATTTTATTCAGCGTGCAGACCAGTATGTGGTTAATTTTTATGAACGTTTAGCAAAAAGTGCAGCAAAGCATCATTTATTGGTAGATTTTCACGGAGGTATGAAACCATCTGGTATGCGAAAGGCTTATCCTAACATTATTAATTATGAAGCTGTAAAGGGATTAGAGAACAATAAGTGGGAGACTAAAATAACACCACATCATGATGCCCTTTTACCTTTTACTAGAATGACAGCAGGTGTTTTAGATTATACACCTGGAGGTATGGACAACGCTCATGAAGATAATTTTGCAGTAAGATTTTATAGACCAATGACATTAGGTACTAGAGCTCATCAAATAGCATTATATGGTATATATGAAGCTCCTTTACAAATGTTTGCAGATTCGCCAACAAACTATTTGGCGAATAAAGAATGTACAACATTTATGTCTAAGATACCAACTGTTTGGGATGATACAATTGTATTACAGGCAGTTATAGGAGAGTATGTTTTACTCGCAAGGAGAAAAGATACTACGTGGTATTTGGCTGCCATTACAAATGATAAATCAAGAGAGTTTACAGTAAATTTAAGTTTTTTAGCATCTAATAAAACCTATCAATTAGAAGCGATTGAAGATGGGGTCAATTCAAATTCAATAGCTACAGATTTCAAAATAAATACATCTATTAAAAGTGTTAAAGACACCATTACAGTAAAGTTGAATAATGGAGGGGGATATTTAGGCATATTTACTCAAAAGTAATTTATTAAGTAGAATACCTTAAATTACGTTTACTCTAGTTTATTCCTGTATTGAGTAGGCGTAATGCCTTTAAGTTCTTTAAATTTTCTGTTGAAATTAGCTATGTTATGAAAACCACAAAGTTCAGATATTTCAGAAACCGATAATTCCTGTTGACGATAGAGCAACTTACAAGCATGCTCTATTCGAATTTCAATTAAAAACTGGAAAAAGGTTTTATTTGTTCGTTTCTTAAAATACCTACAGAAGGCATTTTTACTCATAAATGCAATTTCTGAAATCGTATCTAGCGAAATAGATTCATGAAAATGTTCCATAGCATAATGGAGTACATCATTCATTCGTTTTCCTTCATCATCTGTATATTTTTTTTCGTACACAAAAGAAGATAAAGGTTCTTTTTTAGATTGAAGTAAAGAATTGAGCAATAATAACATAGAAGCAAGTCGCTCTATCTTATTCTGTGTTTTTAATTTCATAAAAAGATCATACTGAAATTCATTGGCTTTGAACTTCATACCATATTCAGATTCGTCAAAGAAATGTTGTACATCACTCAAATCAGTCAAATTGAAAAATTCAGATCCAAAAGATTTTTTGGTGAAGAAAAGTGTGTACATCACAGAAGAACTATTTTCTTGATGATCACTTCGAAAAACATGGGGAACATTTTCTCCAATTACTAGAATATCATTGGGTTGAAAATCATTGATGCTATCTCCAACAAGTAAAGATCCTGATCCTTTTAAGATAATACTTATTTGTATTTCTTCATGTTGATGTAGTTTGTCATAAAAAGCTAATTCATGATCTTCTTGATACACTAGAGCAGCTTGTTCAGGTTTGGGGATTTTGAATGGGAGAACTTTCATTTACAATCTATTTATGTAAATATTACTAAATAAAATTTTTAAAAACAATATATGGGTTAATATAGTATTATATAACGCTAATAATGATCAATTCATTGCAGACTTTAACATATAAATTTGTTATAAAATTTAGAATTTATGAAAGTACAATGGGAAGGGGTAATGCCCGCAGTAACTACTAAATTCAATGCAGATGATACATTGGATTTGGTAACATTCGAGAAAAATATAGTAGCACAGTTAGAAGCTGGCGTAAACGGAATCATCTTGGGTGGAACCCTGGGAGAAGCCAGTACTTTAACTCCAGATGAAAAGGAGACGCTAGTAAAAAAGACAGTAGAAATCACCGCAGGTAAAGTTCCTGTAATCATAAATATAGCAGAACAATCTACCAAAGAAGCAATTAAAGTTGCTCAATTGGCAGAGGAGTGGGGAGCTCAAGGTTTAATGCTATTGCCTCCAATGCGTTATAAAGCTACAGATCATGAAACGGTAGTATATTTTAAAGCCATTGCAAATAGTGTTGCTTTACCAATTATGATTTATAACAATCCGGTAGATTATAAAATTGAAGTTACCTTAGCAATGTTTGAAGAATTATTGGCTGATTGCCCAAATATTGAAGCGGTTAAAGAATCTACTAGAGATATCACCAATGTAACCAGATTGAAAAATAAATTTGGAGATCGTATCAAAATTCTTTGTGGGGTAGATACCTTAGCTTTAGAAAGTATTGTAGCTGGTGCAGATGGTTGGGTAGCTGGTTTAGTAGCTGCATATCCTGCGGAAACTGTGGCTATTTATAAATTAGTAAAATCTGGTGATATTGCAGAAGCATTAAGAATTTACCGTTGGTTTATGCCGCTTTTAGAATTGGATATAAGCCCACAATTGGTGCAAAATATTAAAATGGCCGAAGTTGCTACAGGTTTAGGAACCGAGTTTGTCAGAGAACCACGTTTACCATTACAAGGTGAAGAAAGAGCTAGAGTTCAAAGCATCATAGATAATGCAATGGCAAACAGACCAGCATTAGTAGATTATCAAGCATTATAAATTTAAAATTAGCAAATGATTACAGGTAAAAATTACATAGGAAACGAATTGTCTAACGCAGGAAACGTAACGTTTAAAACCTTTAATCCTACAACTAATTCAGAGAATGAAGCTGTTTTTTACGAAGCTTCAACAGAAGAATTAAACAAAGCAGTTGTCAAAGCAACAGCTGCTTTTAAACTATACAAACAGAAATCAGCAGCTGAAAAAGCTACTTTTTTAGAAGCTATTGCAACCGAATTAGAAGCAAATGCAGAAGCTTTAAAAGATATCTACAGAAAAGAATCTGGTTTACCAGAAGGAAGATCAAACGGCGAATTTGCTCGTACAACAGGCCAGCTAAGAGCTTTTGCTACAATGTTAAAAGAAGGTTCTTGGGTTGATGCCATCATAAACAATCCAGAAGGAAAACCAGATATTAGAAGAATGCAAATTCCGTTTGGTCCTGTAGCGGTTTTTGGTGCTAGTAATTTCCCGTTTGCGTTTTCAACTGCTGGTGGAGACACAGCTAGCGCATTAGCAGCTGGTACGCCTGTTGTGGTAAAATCACATCCGTTACATGCAGGTACTGGTGAATTGGTTGCTGCAGCCATCATTTCCGCAGCGAAAAAAACAGGAATGCCAGATGGTGTGTTTTCTAACTTAAATAGTAAAGGTATCGAGGTTGGTGAAGCGCTTGTAAAACATCCTGAAATTAAAGGTGTTGGTTTTACAGGTAGCTACAACGCAGGTATGGCTTTGTACAAAATAGCTAGCCAGCGTGAAGAACCAATTCCTGTGTATGCCGAAATGGGAAGTATCAATCCGGTATTGGCATTGCCTTCTGCTTTAGAAGAAAAAGGTGATTTTTGGGCTACTCAATACGCAGGTTCTATCACTGCAGGGTGCGGACAATTTTGTACCAATCCTGGATTAATTTTAGGTATTGAAAGTGAAGCATTGGCATCTTTTGTTGCCAAATTAGGTGAAGAAATCTTGAAAATTAATCCATCGGTGATGTTAAGTCCGGGTATGGAAAAGAATTATTCAGTTAAAAAAGAAGCTGTTTTAGCACAGTCTGGCTACACTACAGTAGCAGATTATACTACGGAAGTTGAACCAAATTATGGTACACAAACTGTGATAACAGTTTCTGGGGAAGATTTCCTTCAGAATACAAAATTCCATCAGGAAGTTTTTGGGCCATTTTCAGTAGTAGTACGATGCAAAGACAAAGCAGAATTACTCGCAATAGTTGAAGCTTTAGAAGGACAACTAACAGGAACTGTATTAAATAGCAGTGCTGAAGAATTAGAAGCTTACAAAGATGTTTTTGATGCGTTAACAGAAACTGTTGGTAGAGTTATTTTTAATAGCGTACCAACTGGTGTAGAGGTTTGTGCAGCTATGACGCATGGTGGGCCATTTCCTGCAACATCAAATGCAAAATATACTTCTGTAGGGTTAACAGCTGCAAACCGTTGGGTACGCCCAGTATCGTATCAAGATTGGCCAGAGGCTTTATTACCAGCAGAGTTGAAAAGTGATAATCCGTTAGGCATATTACGTAACGTTAATGGCGTGTATACACGCGACAACATATAAATGGCAAGAAAAACTTTTTTTTGTGTAGACGCTCATACCTGCGGTAACCCAGTTAGGGTTGTCGCAGGTGGAGGTCCTTTCCTGCAAGGAAAAAATATGAGTGAAAAACGTCAGCATTTTTTAAAAGAATACGATTGGATTCGTAAAGGATTGATGTTTGAACCTCGTGGGCATGACATGATGAGTGGTAGCATTTTGTTTCCACCATCAGACCCAGAAAACGACTGCGGAATTCTTTTTATAGAAACTAGCGGTTGTTTACCTATGTGTGGCCATGGTACTATTGGTACGGTTACGGTAATGATTGAGGAAGGCTTAGTCATACCAAAAGTTCCTGGGCAATTACGGTTAGAAACTCCTGCGGGATTAGTGAGAGTGTCTTATGTTCAGGAAGGGAAAAAAGTAAAATCAGTTCGTTTGGTCAACATCAAATCTTATTTAGCAAAAGAAAATATTACTGTGATTTCTTCAGCTTTAGGCGAATTAAAAGTTGATGTAGCCTACGGCGGAAATTTTTATGCCATTGTAGATGTTCAAGAAAATTACACAGGCATAGATAGTTATGCTGCTTCAGATTTAATTACATGGAGTAGAGAATTAAGAAGTCGATTGAATCAAGCACATGAATTTATCCATCCGGAAGATCCTACCATTAACGGGTTGAGTCATATTCAATGGACAGGTGCTGTAATAGACGAAACATCTTCTGCTAGAAATGCTGTTTTTTATGGTGATAAAGCCATAGATCGTTCACCTTGCGGCACAGGTACTTCGGCAAGAATGGCTCAATGGTATGCACAAGGAAAGTTAAAGGCTGGTGATGAATTTGTACACGAGAGTATTATTGGTAGCAAATTCATCGGTCGTATAGAAGAAGAAACAATGCTCAATGGCAAACAAGCCATTGTACCAAGCATAGAAGGTTGGGCACAAGTAACTGGGTATAATAACATTATTATAGATGATGACGACCCTTACGCTCACGGTTTTCAAGTGATTTAATAGCTATTGAAATGAAAAAAGTTGTTATAATTGGTGGTGGGGTAATAGGCTTATGTTCGGCGTATTATTTGGTAAAAAAAGGATTAGAAGTTACTGTGGTAGATAAAGATGATATTACTACAGGAGCTTCGTTTATCAATGCGGGTTACATTACACCAAGTCATTTTGTGCCTATTGCAGAACCAGGTATGATTACGCAAGGCATCAAATGGATGTTCAATAGTGCTAGTCCGTTTTACATCAAGCCAAGGTTAGATACAGATTTTTTTAAATGGTCTTTAAACTTCAAAAAATCTGCAACCCATCAAAAAGTTGCTAAGGCAATTCCGATAATAAAGGAACTCAATCTAAAAAGTAGAGATCTTTATTTTGACATGTTAGCGCAAGCAGAGTTAAATTTTCATATGGAGCGTAAAGGTTTGTTAATGCTATTCAATTCTGAAAAGAATTTAGAGCATGAAACCAAACTTGCCAACAAAGGTAACGAGCTAGGTTTGCAGGTAACTATGCTTAACCAACAAGAACTTCGAGAAGTAGAACCTGTGGTAGCAAATTCTGTGTTAGGAGCAGCTTATTACGAATGCGATGCCCACGGAACACCAAACCAATTTATGACTAGTTTAAAAGCTTGGTTGGCTAGTAACGGAGTTCAATTCTATTTAAATGAAAAAGTAAAAGATATTATTTCAGAAGGGAATAAAATATCAAAAGTAATAACCACCAAACAAGAATTAACAGCAGATGAGTTTGTGCTTGCTGCTGGAAGTTGGACGTTTCAGTTGGCTAAAAAATTAGGATTAAATATACCCATACAAGCAGGTAAAGGGTATAGTATGAATGTGGAAAGACCAACAGGAATTAATTATCCGGCAATTTTAACCGAAGCCAAATGTGCTGTAACACCAATGGATGGTTTTACACGTTTTGCCGGTACTATGGAACTTTCGGGTATCAATACCAGAATTTTACCACATCGAGTAGCTGCTATAGCCAACGCAGCAAGTACTTATTATAAAGATGTGAGCATAACAGAAGAAGAGCAAAAACAAGCCACTTCAGGTCTAAGACCAGTGTCTCCAGATGGTTTACCTTTTATAGGAAAATCTTCTAAGCATCATAATCTAACCATTGCATCTGGCCATGCTATGATGGGTTTTAGTTTAGGACCAATTACAGGAAAGTTAGTAGAAGAGTTAATTTTTGATAAAAAAACATCTATTGCTATAAAATCTCTTGCTTTAAATAGATTTTATTAACGTGATTGTTAATATAATATAAACTAATGGTAATTTTAAGTTAAAATTAAATAAAACATAATTGTAAGTTTACTCTAAGATCTTGATACACTACTTTATAAAGTTAGGATATTAACTATTAACAAATAGAAAACTTACTATTATGAAAACACCACGAAGTTGTTCATTACTTATAATGAACGATACTAAGTTTCTATGCTTTTTTTTGTTGTTAGCTTCGCTTGTAGGTTTTAATGCCAATGCACAAAATAAAGTAACAGGAACAATTACTGATACTGATGGCGTTCCTATTCCTGGAGCTACCATTTTAGAAAAAAATACAACCAACGGCGTTACAACAGATTTTGATGGTAATTATGAAATAAATGTCGTCTCAAACTCATCTGTGTTAGTGTTTTCTTATCTTGGTTACAAAACCAAAGAATTAACGGTTGGTAATAATACAAATCTTGATGTTATATTAGAAACCGATATGCAAGCTTTAGACGAGGTTGTTGTAATTGGTTATGGAGAACAGAAACGAGAACAAGTTACTAGTGCAGTATCTAGTATTAAAGCAGAAGATTTTAATCCTGGAAAAATACAAGATGCAGCAGAATTAGTAAAGGGTAAAATTTCAGGTCTGGTTGTCACTAAAAGTAGTGGAGACCCTAATGCAACCTCAACTATTATGTTGCGAGGAGTAACAACTTTAAATGGTAGTGTTTCGCCATTAATTTTAATAGATGGAGTACCAGGAGATTTAACTATGATAGCCCCAGAAAATATTGCTTCTATAGATGTATTAAAAGATGCATCTGCAGCTGCTATATATGGTACCAGAGGAGCCAACGGAGTTATTTTGATAACTAGTAAATCTGGTAAATTAAATGCTAAAACGCAAATAGTATATGATGCCTATGCATCGGTTTCAGATTTTTATAAAGAAGCAGATTTTATGACGCCGGCAGATATAAGATTAGGTAGAACTTCTTTTAGCGATGATGGTTGGGATACAGATTGGTTAGATGCAGTTACTCAAACAGGTTACACACAAAATCATTCTCTTCTTGTAAATGGCGGGTCTGACAATACTACATATTCGGCAAATTTATCTTATAAATATGAAGAAGGTACTATAAAAAGATCAGACAATGATCAATTGCGTTTACAATTAAACGTGGGGCAATACTTTTTTAATAAAGTATTAAAAGTAGATTTAAAACTTTTTCAAGAGTTTAGAAATTTAACCCCAAACAACGCTAGTGCTGGAGGTGTTGTAAATATCTACAGGCAAGCTGTTATTAGAAATCCAACTAGTCCAATCTATGCTGAAGATACAGGAGCGTATTATGAAGAATTTGGAAGATTTCAATATTACAATCCAGTAGCTATGCTAAACGAATTGATTGGTGAAGATGAGATAATAAGATCTAATATAGTAGGTAACGTTACTTTAGAGCCAATTAAGAATTGGAAAACTAATTTAATGGTTGCGCAAAATACTCTTACCGAAGATTACTCTACATATGCAACATCAAATTATTACACTTCTACAACTACTGGTTACAGTGGTTCTGCATATAAGTCTTTTGGTAAATCAAAATCAAAATTTTTAGAGTTAACTTCTAATTATGATTTTACAATAAATGCATTACATAGATTCAATATTTTAGCTGGTTACAGTTATACTTACAATGTGTCGAGTGGTTTTAATGCTAGTAATTCAGATTTTCCTACAGATGCTTATCTGTATAATAATATTGCGGTTGGAGCTCAACTAAAAGAAGGAGAAGCTTACATGAGCAGTTCAAAATCAGATAACACACTTATTGGGTTTTTTGGAAGATTGAGTTATGGTTTTAGCAATAAGTTTAACATTTTAGCAAGTATAAGGCGAGAAGGTTCTTCTCAGTTTGGTGAAAATCATAAATGGGGATTATTTCCGTCAGCATCTGCAGGGTATACCATCAGTAACGAAAGTTTTCTTAAAGATGTTTCATGGTTAGATAATTTAAAACTAAGAGTAGGTTATGGTGTTACTGGGCAAAGACCTAATGCAAATTATTTATCGCTTACTACCTATAATTACGATAGTAGTTACGGAAATTTTTTAAATGAAGATGGCGAATGGGTAGCCGGATTAATGGTTACTCAAAACCCTAACCCAGATTTGAAGTGGGAAAAGACTTCAGAAGTCAATTTCGGATTAGATTTTTCATTTTTAAATAATAAAATTAGTGGCTCTTTAGATGTTTATAATAAAACAACAGATGATTTATTATACTCGTATAACGTACCTGTACCACCCAATTTATTTGGTACTACATTAGCAAATGTTGGCTCAATAAGAAACCAAGGTATTGAGATTATGCTAACAGCACTGCCAGTAGAAACACAAAATTTTAGTTGGAATACTACAATTACAGCTTCAAGAAATAGAAACAAACTTTTAAGCTTATCTAACGATTTATATGAAACAGAAAATTACTTGAATGTGGCTTATGCAGGAGATCCAATTTCTGTACCAACTCATAGAGTAGAAGTAGGGCAAAGTATTGGCAACTTTTGGGGTTTAAAGTCTGTAGGAGTTACAGATGACGGAATATGGTTAATTGAAGATCCAAGTACTGGAGAAGCAATACCTTATACCACAAGTTTAAATACAGATGACTATAGACAATATTTAGGTAATGGTTTTCCAAAAGTTTATTTTGGATGGAATAATACACTTACCTATAAAAAGTTTGATTTAATGACACAATTTAGTGGACAGTTAGGCTTCAAAATCTTAAATACACAGCGTATGTTTTATGAAAACAATTCTATTCAGTACAATAGGTTACGTTCTGCTGCAGATCCTGTGTATGGTAATGTTCCATTATCAAGTTCGCAAGCTCAAGCGTTTGTGAGTTATTATTTAGAAGACGGAGATTTTTTAAAATTAGACAACGTTACACTAGGGTATACATTTGTACCAAAAAGTTGGTCTGATTATGTTTCAAAAATAAGATTTTACTGCTCTGCAAAAAACTTCTTAACTATAACTAAATATAAGGGGTTAGATCCAGAATTGGCGAATTCAGATTTTTATGCAGCTGGTAATGATTTTAGAGATAAATACCCAACCATTAGATCTTTAACGCTTGGGCTTAATGTAACTTTTTAATACGTAGATTATGAACATTAAAAAATATAAATATTTAATACGTACTACAATAGCATGTGTGTTATTTGGTACAAGCGGATGTACGGATTTGTCTGAAAATGTATATAGCACGCTTACAGAAGATAATATAGATTTAACAAGTGATCAAGACATCTCAAGATTAACAGGTTATGTTTACAACGAAATGCGATATGTATATTGGGGATGGAATGGATTATTTGATATACATGAAGAATCATCAGATTTGATGATGACACCTTTGCGTATTGGTGTAGGTTGGGGAGACTTATATATATCTATGCATAAGCATGACTTTAACCCAAATATAGACCATTTTTATACTATATGGTATTATGCTTATACAGGGATAGGTTATGCTAATAGATTATTAGATATGCCACAAATTCAAGAAAATGCACTTCAAAGTGCTAGAATTAGAACAATGAGAGCATTATACTATTATATTCTTTTTGATTGTTTTAGAAATATACCTTTAGAAACTACTCAAAATGTAGAAGCTGGTTATGTACCAACTCAAGCTACACCTCAAGAAACATTTGATTTTATTGTAAATGAATTGAATGAAGTAAAAGAAGATTTGGGTACAGAAAAGATTTATGGGTATCCAAACAAGTACATGGCAGAGATGGTTCTAGCAAAAGTGTATTTAAATCATAATGCTTGGTTTAATGATTTTTCAGATAATCAATATTATCAATTAGCATTAGATGAAGTAAATGATATTATTAATAACGGAGGCTATTCATTATCACCAACCTATAAAGATAATTTTCTAGCAGATCTTTCGGGTAACAACGAAATCATTTTTGCGCTCCCGTTAGATCAAAATTATGCTTCTCACAATTACAACGTCAATAAAGCATTGATTAGCGATGGTGCGCAGGCTTTCGGTTATTCTGGTTCACCTTGGAATGGTAGTTGTGCAATACCACAATTTATAGACACATACCATCCAAACGATAAAAGGTTAAATGATACGTGGGCTAATGGTCAGCAATATCATTATCAAACAGGAGCAGCGTTAACAACTAATGCAGACGATCAAGGTGAAGTAAATTTAGTTTACACCAAAGAAGTACATTCTATAGATAACCCAGGAGCTTATATGTTAGAAGGGTATCGATTTGTAAAAAATGAAATAGTACCAGGCGATGAAGGTACATACGGCGATGATGTACCATTTTTTAGGCTAGCAGACGCTATGTTTATTAAAGCTGAATGTTTGTTACGTTTGGGAGGTAATCAAGGTGAAGCTGCAAGTATTATTTCAGAAGTGCGCCAACGTTCTTTTGATGATGCTACAGATGCTACTAGAACTGCTTCAGATCTTGTAGGACCTAGTATTTATGATTATGGTCATAGAGAATACACTAGTACAGGAGCAACAAATTACAGTAATTTAGTGGCTACTTACGAAGGAGGAAATGATATAGAGTTTGGCGGCTTGTTAGATGATTTAGCTTGGGAGTTTGTAGGCGAGCATCATAGAAGACAAGATTTAATAAGATTTAGGTTAACCAGTGGTAATACCAATGTCTATAATGGTAAATCATGGTTTTGTAAAGATGCCGAATTAAATACTCAAGAAGGATTGAATAAAAATGTATTTCCAATTTTTCAAACATTTATAGATTCAAACCCTAACCTAATGCAAAATCCTGGATATTAATTTCTAAAAAATAGACGAATGAAATATTTAAAAATAACTACTATAGCAATAGTACTTTTAAGCGTTTTTTTAGTTGCTTGTGATCAAGATGATGATGTAAGTGTTAAGCACGTTTACACAGATGAAGAAATTGCTTATGCAGATTCTCTTGCTGCTGCCCAAGCAAATATCAATGCAGATAAATTTTATACATATGAAATTACCATGCCTATAGATACAGTTAACTATTCTGGTGTCGATATTTCTATAGAAACTACAGAATTATTACAAGATTTAGAATATAGCGATAATGCAGCTTTAACAACTGCTCTAGGAGAAGTTACTGGTGGCACTCAAACAGGTAATCAAGTAGATTTCTTAGCTATCAATTCATCAACTGGGTACGATTATGGTGGTGGTTACACCGCTAATGGTTTTGGGTATTGGTTCGATGGTTCTGGAGATGTAGTATCATGGGGAGATACCGATGCAATTTTTGCAGAATGGGATATGGAGACCTTTACAGCATCTTTAGGTCAACATCCAACACGTTTAGAGACAGATCAAGAAATACAATTAATACATATTTTTCAAAAAGGAGAGTATAGAGTTGCTGTAGTATTTAATATTACCGGAGGTGAATACTTAGAATAAAGTTTTTTTTAAAATTGAGTTAGTGTAAAAACCGAAATTATTATTTCTATAATTTCGGTTTTTTGCTTTTTATTATAGTATTCAACCACTATAATAGTTGTTAAGAGATATATGAAGTTAATATAGTATTACTTTACGCTAAGATTACGTAAACATAATGCATATATAATCAGTATTTTTATTAGAGTAAAATTAACCAACCAACCTAATATTTTAATATGAAAAAACTTAAACATGTTTTGTATATGTTTTTTGTAGCTATATTATCTTTTTCTGTATATGCACAAGGTACTATAGAAGATTATAAAAGAGCAGAGACTGTACAAGAATTGTTTAGTAATAAAGTATACCATAATCCTTCTGAGTTCAATTGGGTAAACAATAGATATGTTTGGTATAAAGATAATTCACAAGATGGTATAGTGTACTATATGGTTGATGCTGATGAAAAAAAACAAGATATAGCTTTTAATCATAATGAATTGGCTAGTCAATTATCATCTTTCACCCAAAGAAGAATAATTTCCGATAGTCTAGAGTTAACTAATGTTACGTTTAATAACGAGTTAGATGTTTTGTCTTTTCAGTATCATCATGTTGCATACGATTTTGAAATTAACGATGCTAAATTAATTCAAAAGGATAGTGTAAAAGAAAATGATAAAACAAATAGATCATATTGGGGTGGTTTTAGAGATGATAAAAAGGGCAAGCCAGTCTTGTCTCCAAATAAAACATATAAGGCGTATATTAAAAATCATAATGTATACATTTCTTCAAGTACATCTTCAGAAGAAATACAATTAAGTTTTGATGGTTCTTCTGGCTTTTACTATTCAACACATTTAATGTGGTCTCCAGATAGCGAAAAACTATTAGCATATAAAGTAAAACCTGGTGAAGACCATAAGATTTACTTTGTAGAATCTAGCCCAAAAGATCAAATACAACCTAAATTACAAGAACGTCAATATAGAAAACCGGGTGATGAAGTAGATTTTATAAGTCCGCAATTATTCAATGTAGAAAGTAAAAAACAATTTAAAATTCCTACATCAGAAATACAACAACAATACAATCTAGGTAGTTTTGAGTGGTCTTCAAACAGTAATTTTGTAACATTTGAATATAATCAAAGAGGTCATCAAGAATATAAAGTATTCAAAATAGATGCTACCACAGGTAAGTTGTCAACAATAATAAGAGAAACAAGTACTACATTTATAGATTATAGTAGCAAGCGTTATAAGTATATAGTAAATGATTCTCAAGAAATAATATGGGCTTCAGAACGAGATGGTTATTATCATTTGTATTTATATGATGTTAAATCTGGAAAACTCAAAAACCAAATAACAAAAGGGAAATGGCCTGTACGTAATGTAGTTCATGTAGATGAAAAAAATAGAGTAATATATTTTACTGCAAGCGGATTGTATGATAATCAAGATCCTTATTTTATACAATATTGTAAAGTAGATTTTGATGGTAGAAATTTTAAAAAACTAACATTTGAAGACGGTAATCATCATGTAACATTTTCGCCAGACTACAGCAAGTTTATAGATGTTTACTCAAGAGTAGATATGGCTCCTGTAGCTGTATTGAAAGAGACTAGCAACAAAAAATCATTATTACTTTTACAAAAAGCCAATATAGCTGCTTTACAAGCAACGGGTTGGCAAACTCCAGAACCTTTTGTAGCTAAGGGTAGAGATGGAAAAACAGATATTTGGGGTATTATAGTTAGACCTACAAATTTTGACGAGAAAAAAATATACCCTGTAATAGAGTATATTTATGCAGGGCCACATAGTTCTTTTGTTCCTAAAGATTTTACGCCATACTACTGGGCAATGAGCTCATTGGCAGAATTAGGTTTTATAGTTGTACAAATAGATGGTATGGGTACATCAAATAGGTCTAAAGCATTTCATGATGTATGTTGGCAAAATTTAAAAGATGCAGGATTTCCCGATAGAAAATTATGGATAAAGGCAGCAGCTCAAAAATATTCTTACATAGATGCCAATAGAGTGGGTATAAGAGGCACATCTGCAGGAGGACAAAATGCAGGAGCAGCATTGGTTTTTAATTCAGACTTTTATGATGTAGCAGTAGCATCTTGCGGTTGTCATGATAACCGTATGGATAAAATTTGGTGGAACGAGCAGTGGATGGGGTATCCTGTAGGGCCACAATATCAAGAATGTTCAAATGTAGTTAATGCACATAAATTACAAGGTAAATTAATGTTAATGGTTGGCGAGGTAGATGACAATGTAGATCCGGCATCTACTATGCAATTTGCAGATGCTCTCATAAGTGCAGGAAAAGATTTTGAGCTAGTAGTTTTACCTGGAGAAAATCATACAGCAGGAGGCGAATTTGGAGAGCGAAAACGAAGAGATTTTTTTGTAAAACACCTTTTGCATATTACACCTCCAGATTGGAGCTTAATATATCAGTAAATAAATTATAACTGTGATGAAAAGAATATATTTATATATAGTATGCCTTTGTTTTAGTATCGTTAGCTACGCTCAAGGCGATCAAATTTTAGATGGTATTGGTGAAACCGGACTCATTGCTCGATATGTGTTAGATGGTGATGTAAAAGATTGGTCTAGAAACAATTGGCATGCAGAAACTGCAGGAGTAGCTTCGTTTGTAGCAGATGAACAGTTTAAAAAAGTAGTGTCTTTATCTAAAGGAAGTTACTTCACTCTTCCGGGAGCTGCTGTAGTTGGTGAGGAATCACTAAGCATTGCAGGTTGGGTATATGCAAATACTTCAGAAAAAAATCAGCAATTCATAACTTTTGAAACCAAATCGTCAAGCATAATTGTATATCCCACAGGAATCAACGAACAATCAGGTTTTGTAATTACTATTCATACCAAAAAAGGAAAGCAGTACAAGATTACGGCTACAGAAATGCCTTTAGAAAAATGGACGCATGTTGCTGTGGTGTTCAATATACCTTCAAAAAAAATACAAGTGTATCTTAACGGTACTTTGGCAAGCGAAATACAAGACATTCAACTAGAATTAACCGATGTTTTTAATCAAAATGATTCAAATCTTTTAACCATAGGGAAGTCGTTTTCGGGTAAATTATCAGATATTCGATGCTATAGAATTCCGCTTTCAGCAAATCAGTTAGAGCGTATTTACCACAATACGTTGGCAGATGGTAGTGTAAACGAGCATGAAGAACTAGAAGACGATTTACCAAATTTTCCCGAAGATCAACAGCAACTGTATAACACCTATTTAACTGCTGTAACAAATGTTGAGGTGAGTACTACCGTAGGTACGTTGCCAAGATTACCAAGGTATGTAAAAGGTACTTACCAAAACGGAATTGCAGGGCCGCTTGTGCGTGTGCTATGGCCTTCGCCAAAAGATAATAGTACTGTACAAAAAGCAGGAAGTTATACCATTACGGGCAAGGTAGCTGGTACAAATTTTAAACCCATTGCAACAGTTCATGTTTTGCAAGAAAAGGTAACCTATAAACCGCAAGAAAGCTTAGCGTCTTTTCGTTTAGAAGCGGTTTCTTTAGTTTTAGACACTCACCAAGAGTCTACCAAGTTTATAGAAAACCGAGATAAATTCATCAATACTTTAGCAAATACAAATCCAGATTCATTTTTATATATGTTCCGAAATGCTTTTGGCCAACCACAGCCAAAAGGAGCAGAGCCTTTAGGGGTTTGGGATACACAAGAAACCAAATTACGCGGGCATGCAACTGGGCATTATTTAACGGCAATCGCGCAAGCCTATGCAAGTACAGGTTATGATAAAGCGTTGCAAGAAAACTTTAAAGACAAAATGGAATATATGGTGAATACCTTATATACATTAGCGCAATTATCAGGTAACCCAACCGAGTATCATAAAAATTTTGTAGCAGATGCTACCAAAGTTCCTCCGGGAAAAGGCAGAGCTGATTTTGATTCTGATTTGAGTGAAGAAGGAATAAGAACTGATTATTGGAACTGGGGTAAAGGTTACATCAGTGCGTATCCGCCAGATCAATTTATCATGTTAGAGCACGGTGCAACATACGGAGGGCAACCAACACAAATTTGGGCTCCTTACTATACGTTACACAAAATTTTAGCTGGTTTGATGGATGTTTATGAAGTAAGTGGTAACGAAAAAGCATTAACGGTTGCTGAAGGAATGGGCAATTGGGTACATGCACGTTTGAGTCAGTTACCTACCGAGACCTTAATTAAAATGTGGAATAGATACATTGCTGGGGAATTTGGCGGGATGAACGAAGCTATGGCACGTTTGTATCGTTTAACCGGCGAAAAAAAGTATTTAGAAACTGCAAAATTGTTTGATAACATTAAAGTATTTTTTGGTGATGCGCAACACTCACATGGTTTGGCAAAAAATGTAGACACGTTTCGTGGGTTACATGCCAACCAGCATATACCACAAATTGTGGGTGCTTTAGAAATGTACAGAGATGCAGCTATTGTAGAGTATTTTGCAGTAGCCGATAATTTTTGGTACAAAACTAAAAACGATTATATGTACAGTATTGGTGGTGTGGCTGGAGCACGAAATCCTGCCAATGCAGAATGTTTTGTAGCCGAACCCGCAACGTTATTTGAAAACGGATTTTCTTCCGGAGGGCAAAATGAAACTTGCGGTACTTATAATATGCTGAAACTCACCAGAAATTTGTTCATGTTCGATCCTAAAGTGGAGTATATGGATTATTATGAGCGTGGTTTGTACAATCATATTTTAGCTTCAGTAGCTAAAGACAGTCCTGCGAATACGTACCACGTTCCGTTACGTCCCGGTTCGGTAAAATCGTTTGGAAATGCTGATATGACAGGGTTTACCTGTTGTAATGGTACAGCTATAGAAAGCAGTACAAAGCTTCAAAATACTATCTATTTCAAAAGTAAAGACAAAAAAACGTTATATATAAACTTGTACATACCGTCTACATTGCATTGGGAAGAACAGAAGGTTACTATCAAACAAGAAACTACTTTTCCTAAAGAAGACGAAACCAAAATAACCATTAATGGTAAAGGCAAGTTTGCAGTAAAAGTAAGAGTGCCACAATGGGCAACTAATGGATTTTTCATTAAAGTAAATGGTAAAGATCAAAAGGTAGATGCACTGCCTGGAAGTTATGCTACGCTAAACAGAAAATGGAAAAAGGGAGATGTAATTTCGCTTAAAATGCCATTTTCGTTTCATTTAGAACCTATTATGGATCAACAAAATGTAGCAAGTTTGTTTTATGGTCCGGTATTGTTGGCTGCACAAGAAACTTCTGCCAGAACCACATGGCGTAGTATCACCTTACCAAAAGAGAATATTGGTACCGCTATTAAAAGAATAGGGGCTGGTCTAGATTTTACAATAGATGGTGTTGCATTTAAACCATTTTATGAAACCTATGGCCGCCATTCTGTATACCTAGATATTACCTTAAAATAAAATTAAAAACACCAACCATGCGTATAAAAAAACTAAGTTTTATGGCCTTTTTGGTCTTGTTAGTAGGGTGTAACCAAACAACTACTACCTTGTTATCACCACAAAAAGGAGAAGAACCTCAAACAGCAAATTGGCAATACGAGCCTTGGGTCGCACCTAGCCACTACAATGCTACAGCATCATCTCAGTTTGATGATGAAGTATTAACAATAGCTTCAGATACGTTAATTGCAGAACGTTGGTTTAAAAAAATACCCGTAAAACCATTTGCCAATTATAGAGTTACTGGTAGTATAAAAACTGAAAATGTAAAAGGTGAACATGGTGCGGGAGCTGGTTTTGGCTTAGGGAAATTTACCAAAGAAAACGATACCATTTTTACGGGTACTACAGATTGGACAACCGTTGCGATGGAGTTTGAAACTCAAATGGATGATAGTTTTATGCTAGAGTTGTTTTTGGGTAAAAATGGTAAAGCAAGCGGTACAGTACATTTTGATAATTTAAGGCTAGAAGAACTCAGTGCAACAACCTTGAAACCATCTATACAAATAGATCTTACTCAAAAAGAAGCTCCTATGTCGCCCTACATTTATGGGCAGTTTATAGAGCATATGGGCAAATGTATTTATGGTGGTATTTGGGCCGAAATGCTTCAAGATCGTAAATTTTACCATCCTATAGGAGCAAAAAAATCTCCATGGAAAATAAATGTAGATACTACCACAGTAAAAATAGATAGTACCCATAGCTATTCAAAAGGTAATTTTCCTGTGTTTCAAAAAGTAACCAATTTAGAAGTTTCGCAGACAGATTTAGCCTTAGAGGCAAACAAAAGCTATGTAGGGCATGTGAATATAAAGAGTAGCGGAATTACATCTTTAGAAATCTCTCTTGGCGATACTACGCAAACTATTCAACTAAAGAAAAGCAATACCTTTCAAAAAGTACCATTTGAATTCAATACGAATACTACAACCGATTCTGGTATTTTCAACATAAAATTTAACGGTACAGGTACTATCAGTTTGGTAGCTATTTCGTTAATGCCTTCAGATAATGTGCAAGGCTTCAGAAAAGATGTTTTGGCGTTGCTAAAAGAGCTTGATGCACCAATTTACAGATGGCCTGGAGGAAATTTTGTTTCAGGATACAACTGGAAAGACGGTATTGGCGATCCAGATTTACGACCAACTAAATTTGAAAGAGCATGGAATGGGTTAGAGTATAACGATGTTGGTATACACGAATTCATGCAGTTGGTAGATTTATTAGATACCGAAGCTAATATTGCGGTAAACACAGGTTTAGGTACTGCTGAAATGGCTGCGGAAGAAGTAGCTTATTTTAATGGGGATGCTTCTACCAAAATGGGGCAATGGAGAGCCAAAAATGGTCATGAAGCTCCGTATAACATTAAGCTTTGGGCAGTGGGTAACGAAATGTTTGGCGATTGGCAATTGGGTCATATGCCTATTGAAGACTATGTGAAAAAGCATAACGAAGTGGCGGAAGCTATGTGGGCTGTAGACCCAACTATAGATTTAATAGGAGTAGGTTTTCCTGGCCGTTGGAACGATATGATGTACGAAAACTGTGCTGATAATATGACCTTTATTAGCGAGCATTTTTACAAACAAGATTGGCATGCAGGTGGTTTGCTTACCCATGTAAACCAAATGCCAGCAACTATAAAAGACATTGCCGAAGAACACCGTAGAGCTCGTAAAGAACATCCAGAAGTGGCGAAGAAAAACATTAAAATTGCTATGGACGAATGGAATTATTGGTACGGCCCACATGAGTTTGGTTTATTGGGTACACGTTACTTTTTGCGAGATGCTTTGGGTATCGCGGCTGGTTTAAATGAGTTTTCTCGCCAATCAGATATCTATTACATGGCAAATTATGCACAAACCGTAAATGTAATAGGTGCTATAAAAACTACCAAAACCAAATCTTGGTTAGAAGGTACAGGTTTGGTGTTAAAACTTTATCGAAATGAATTTGGTACGCAACCTGTAACTTTTTCGGGTAATGCCGCTCCGCTAGATGTAGCTGTTACTTTAACAGAAGATGGTAAGTATCTAACCATTTCTGTAGTAAATGCAACGCATGATGAAATACCATTACAACTGCAAGAACTTTCAGAAAACATAGCAACTGCAGGTACTGCTTTTATTGTACAAGGTGCAAACGATATGGTGTATAACGATGTAGCGCATCAAGACAATATTTACATCAACGAAACAGCTGTCAATATTAAAAACAATAGCCTTCAAATACCTAAAGAGAGTGCAGGTATTTATAAATTCAAAATCAATCAGTAAAACACTTATAATGCAATATAAAAAGCTACTTACTGCACTTTTTTGTGCAACTATAACCACAACAGCATTGGCTCAAAAAGAGCCATCGGAGTATTGGAATAACGTTAAAGATAGGCCTTCTACTTTAGGGGTAAACGATGGTTTTTCGACATTTGAAACTACTGAATTTAAGCTGAAATTGGTAAACGCCTCGCAAACCATTGCAGGTTTGTACCCAACAAGCAACCCAACATTCGATTTTACAACTGGCGAACGTATTGCCTACAGAGATAAAGACAGTATTTACTATTTGGGCGATCTTACGTTTTCGCTTAAAGATGCAAACGGTAATTATCAGCATTATTCTACTGCATATCACAGAAAGCCTGTTACAGCAGTAGATATGCCAGAAACACTTGCTGCAGCAAATTTGGCAAATACGTTACCTAGTAACCTTCCGTTAGAAATTATCAGATTTTATAAAGAAGAAAACAACGCATTAGTGTTAGGGTTTACCATACGCAACACTACTGCGCAACCTGTAGAAATAGGTGCTTTGGGTGTACCAATGCCTTTTAATAATATTTTAGAAGGAAAAACACTAGACGAAACGCATGCCGATAATGTATTTTTTGATCCTTACATTGGTTTAGATGCGGGGTATCTAGAAGTGAAAAAACTTAGTGGTAAAGGGCAACCTTTATTGGTGTTACCAAACGAAAATATGCCTTTTGAAGCATATAGACCGTTGAATGAAGACCCTACAATTAGAAGTATTGTTTTTGAAGGTGTACATGAATGGATGCCATTAACCAAAGCTTATGCTGAAAATGAGTGGAAAGGAGTAACTGAATGGAACGAAGCAACTTCACTTGTATTGAAACCGGGAGAAAGTAAAACATTCTCCTTAAAATTAGTGTTAGCATCTTCCATAGAGAAAATTCAGAATAAACTAATCGAAGAAGAGCAACCAGTTGCTGTTGGAGTTCCTGGATATGTATTACCGATGGATGTAGATGCACAATTATTTTTAAACTATTCAGAAAAAATAAAAGAGATAACGGTAAGTCCGTCAAATGCATTAACAGTTACCAAAACCAAAAAAACTAAAAGTGGTTACCAAGCCTATAAGGTAAAAGGAAACCAATGGGGCAGAGCTAAGGTGGTGATAACTTATAAAGATGGTAAACAGCAAAGTATAAACTATAAAGTAATAAAACCAGAAGCCAATGTAGTAGACGACTTTGGTCATTTTTTACTAACCGAGCAATGGTTTGATACCCCAAACGATATTTTTGGCAGAACAAATTCTGTTATTTCTTATGATTACGAAACCAAACGTCAAGTTACACAAGATAGCCGTGCTTGGGTAGCGGGTTTAAGCGACGAAGGCGGAGCAGGTAGTTGGCTTGGTGCTGTAATGAAGCAATTAGTACAACCCGAAAAAGAAGAGATTGCACAGTTAGAACAATTTATAGACGATGTTGTTTGGGGCGGTATACAGTATAAAGAAGGTAAAAATAAATATGGTGTAAAAAAGAGTGTATTCTTTTACGAACCAGATTCGTTACCAAAAGGTACCTATAGCGATAGTATAAATTGGAACACTTGGGCTGCTTGGGATATTAAAGGAGCAAACGATCCTGGCCGTTCATACAATTACCCTCACGTTGCAGCAGCCTATTGGGTAATGTATAGATTGGCTCGTTACCATAAAGGGTATGTAACCCACCACAATTGGCAATGGTATTTAGAGCAGGCATACCATACTGCAGTTACAATGCCAAAACTAGCACCATGGTATGCAGAGTTTGGGCAAATGGAAGGTACAGTGTTTTTAATGATTTTGAAAGATTTAAAACGCGAGCAACAAACCGAAATGGCAACTACTTTAGAGACCGCCATGAAACAACGAGCAGACCATTGGAAATCGCTTAACTATCCGTTTGGTAGCGAAATGCCTTGGGATTCTACGGGACAAGAAGAAGTATATATGTGGAGCTTGTACTTTGGTTACTTAGCGAAAGCAAATGTTACGTTAGATGCTATTCTGGCCTACATGCCAACCATGCCACACTGGGCTTACAACGGAAATGCTCGTCGTTATTGGGATTTCTTATATGGTGGAAAATTATCTCGTGTAGAACGTCAAATTCATCACTACGGAACGGGTTTGAATGCTATTCCAGTATTAACGGGTTATCGTCTAGATACCGATTTTTATAAATTAAAAGTAGGCTACGGAGGTTTGTTAGGGGCTATTTCTAATATCACAGAAGATGGTTTTGGGGCAGCAGCTTTCCATTCGTACCCAACAGAGTTGCGTATCGATTATTTATCGGGTGATTATGGTTCTAATTTCTTTGGATATGCGGTAAACGATGCAACCTATCTTACGCATACAGAAGTTTTTGGGTGGTTGGCTTTTGGTGGAAACCTAACGGAAAAAGGAAATGTCATTACTGTAAAAAATACGACAGCAGCACAAAGTAGAATTTTTATAGCTCAAGAAAAACTATGGATTACCCTAGATGCAGGTACTGTAGAAAGCTTTAGCTACAACACAAAAAATGAAAACATAGAACTTACATTAAGTCCTGCAAATTCATTCACTAAAACAGCATACATCAATATTGAAGGTGAAGATTATACTATAAATGCTTCAAAAGAAAATGGAGCGTATGTGATTCCTTTGGAAACGGATAGTAAAGTTATTTCAGTAAAGAAATAAATTACAAAAAATAGATGTTAAAAGGCGTTCTGTAGATGTATAGAACGCTTTTTTTTATGAAATGATCTATAACTGTTATTTCAATACGATAACTAGATACAACATAAGGATAGGTAGAAAGATTAAATAAATGTATTCAAGCACCTTTTTTACCTGTAATTCTTAAAATGAGCAAAAGAAGATATTACATAACACAAATGAAAATGGGTGAAAAATAGAAAGTTTATATATGGTAAATGTTTTCATTTAATAAGTTGATAATTGAGAAGTTAATTGAATTTAAGCTTAACAAAAATCATCATTTTAACATTTTATTTGGAAAAATAAACAAGAAGACATTATTTTTACCACACCTTAAAACACCCACCATGAAAAATTTAATAATACCTACTTTAGTATGTGGCTTGCTATCTGCAAGTATGGTCGCCCAGGAAAAACAGGATGTGACCCAACAAAATTTATTTGTTGCTGTTGAGAAAAGTTTTGAATTAAAACTAGCTCAATATGAAGAAAGCCAATCTATTTTTACAGATGCTTCGTTTGCAGCACAGTTTCCAAAAGTATTTCAAACATCTTTGTTAAATCCGGATGCTACGGTTTTTGGAGGAAAAGCAGCTTCGTATGCTATAGACAAGCGAAGCCATGCAATGAGTATCAACTACAATGTACCTTCAAAAGATAGTCAATGGTTGTTCAATGTAGGTTTTAATTTAAAAGGAACTACTAATGGATATGCATTGTATAAAAGAGATACCTGGTACAATGTATTAAACCTTTCTTTTGGCGCTGATCATGTGTTAAAAACTTGGGGAAGCAAAGGATCTGGAGATACTGAAAAAACTGTGCAAACTCAAAAAAGTAGAAAGGCAATTGTACATCAAGAATTGGAAAAACTAAAAAACCAAACCTATTTAGCGCAACAAAAACTAACAGATTCTACAAGTATAGATACCTATACCAATGCAGTTTTGAATAGTTTTGACAGCAAGTTGCCAGCAGGTAAAATGTATGGTGCTATGTGGCTTAATTTAACTGCAAATGCAGGTTTGACCACATTTGGAATAGCTGGAACTGCGAATATAGATGAAACTATTCAGGATAAATACAAGGCAATGTTTCGCCCTTCTGTAACAGCTTCTTTAAACTATTTTAAAAGAACCGCTAAAGTAACCAAATATGCTAAAATCTATGGAGGCTTTACTTGGGGAAATATATTTGATTCCCCTATTTATAGTGATATGAATATGAAAGTTGTTTCTTCAACATTTGGTTATCAGGTGTTAGATGCTAATAATCGTCGTATCACAGCTTATGAAGATATTAAAGATAAAATTACGTATATAGATGCAGGAATATCGTATGCGAATTTCTTTGCTTGTAAACAAGCGTTAGGCCTTAGTTTGAATGCTGCTGCTAATTTTCCTGTGAATAATAATTCAGCAGGAAGCTACAGTCCAAATTATTCAGTTTTAGCAGGACCAATAATAAAAATGACTGGAAAAAATGATTGGACGGCTGCAACACTAAGCATAACAGGAGGAATTGAAAAACGTTTATATTCTCAAGTGGCATTTAATGACGCAGTCTTAAAAATAGGATTAGCCGTACCACTAGAGCTTTTCACAAAATAACGAGTCATTCAAATTATAAAAAAGAAGCTTAGTAAAGGCTTCTTTTTTATTTTGGAACAGTTTCGCCTATCATCACTCCAAAAGGTCCTCCGGTTTGCAACCAATTTTCAGAAGGAGCGTAGGTTTGGGAAATAGCACCATCAAGGTAGAGTGCATTTTTACATCCAAATTGTTTAAAGAAATCAGCAAAAGTATATAGGTTAACAGGATATTTGGTCATCACAAAGAGCATGGATCCATCAGGTAAAATACCTACACCATTTCGGATGTTCAAGTTGCTGGATTTTTCTCTAAAGGCTTTGTGGATTTCACCATCTATCAAAAGCATAGGTCCAGATTGTGTGGCAAAAGTAATGTCGTCACTAAGTTTAAAATCTTTAGTTTGTTGTACGTGTGCATTACCATCAGCTGTTAAATAAAAGATACCGTTCGGTTGTAAATAGAAGTTGCCATAGGCTTTTTGAACGGTATTAAGGGGTTGAATAACTTTTCCGTTTTCAATATATAATCCTAGAGGTTTTCCTTCCTTTGTAAACATCCCGGCGTTCATTGCAAAAACAAGAGAATCACCATTTTCGGAAAGTTGATCTCTTAGGTTTTTTAACGTTCGATAGGCTTTGTTATTCTTGTTTTTATAATACAACCGTAAGTTAGAAGACAAACTTGTTTTATGCACAATATAAACATCGGTGTTTTTGAGAACTTGTGCTGTAATACCCGAAATGCTTCCTAGAATCAAAACTAAGAGTGAGAAATATAACTTCATAAAATTATTTTTTCTGAAAGGTACAAAATGTGAATGCTTGCTCAGTGTCAAATGGTGTAATGTGTATATGCTCTGAACAAGCTAATTTTTTAAAATGAGAGTCAAAAGCTGTAATAAGTTCTTGCGATGAATATTGCTGAATTGCAATACCACTACATTTTTGAGGACCCTTGTTACTAAACGTACCAATAATTGCAAATCCGCTAGGTTTAACAGCCTTTGAAATTATTGTTTGATACGTTTTAATGGCTTTTTGTTCTGTTAAGAAATGAAATGCAGCTCGGTCATGCCATAACTGATAGGACTTGGTTGGAGTAAAATTCAGTACATCAGAGACTATCCAGTTTACTTGAGTTTGTTTTGGTCCTATTCGTTCTTTTGCACGTTCAATTGCTTTTGAAGAAATATCTAAAACCGTAATATTTGTAAAACCCAATACCAGAAGATGATCTACCAAGAAACTATCGCCACCGCCAACATCAATTATGGAAGCATCCAAAGGTAAATTCAACTTTTGAATAGAAGCTAAAGAAGTTTCTGGAACAGGTTGGTACCAACTTACACTGTCCAAAGACTTTGTTTCGTAAATATGATCCCAGTGTTCTTTTCGTTCGGTAGTATTCATAGGAGTGTAATGTGCGTTAAGAAACTATGTTGGTTTGTCTCAATTGTATTTTGTTTTCAACGGTAATCTCAGAACCTTCTGCTAATAACACATTTGCTGGAGTAGCGTTGGAAAGAAACGCAAATTCTTCTCCATATAAAGCACCAAAATCAGCATGTATTATATAATTGCGTACAGGATATATATTCCATTGTGGGTGGGTAACTTCATATTCGTTAGATTTCGTAGCATTTAGAGCAGCATACCCCCAATAATGTTCTGTTATAAATTCAGATAAGCCTCCGGGAATTATAGGTTCTGATTTTGGACTTGCAGTCACTTGAAATTCATTCCATACAGCATGTTTCCATCGGTAATGTACCATCAATTCTTGTTCATTATGAATAATTTGATGTTCCATTGGCATGGTTTCATAATTTTCATTGTAAACAGTGTTTGCAACAAAGGTAAGTGCTGGTTTGGGAACAATTTCTTTGATAAAAACAACTCCACGTTTCCATTCTTTACCATCAAATCTTTTCACGTAAAAGCGAAGGTTTACTTCTTCAAAGTTCACATGGAAAGGTATTTTCAATCCTAATAATTTAGTATTTTGAAATAGGAAACCTACCAAACTTATATAACAAACTCCGTCATACGTATCCAATTCGGTTCCATAGGGAACATAATTAGTAAGTATTTCAGGGGCTATGGCATAATTGGCAAAAGCTAGTTTACGCCATTCGGCTTTTAAAAAACTCATTCACTTCTTTTTAAGGTCAAAATGCTAAAATACAAAACAATAATGCATAAAGATGTAGGATTTTAAAATCGTGATCGAAACGAGATACTTTTGAAAAAAGTATGTTCCCGCATGAAAACTGTTTACTTTTGTCGAGGCAAAACAAAAAAATTGAAAGCAAAAGATACAGCCATACAAACCGCTTGGTTTAGCATTTTAGGAAATACGGCACTGGCATTCATCAAAGGTGCAGCCGGAGTAGCCGGTAATTCCTACGCATTGATTGCAGATGCTATAGAGTCAACTGCCGATATTTTTGCATCTATTTTGGTGTTATTAGGGTTGAAATATGCCAAACGTCCTGCAGATGAGAACCATCCATACGGACATGGAAAAATAGAACCATTAATAACCTTTGCTGTGGTAGCATTTTTGGTAACCTCAGCTACGGTCATTGCTTATGAAAGTATTCAGCATATTCAAGAACCGCATCAAATTCCAAGTTCATGGACATTGTATGTATTGGGAGCCATCATCATTTGGAAAGAAGCTTCTTTTCAATATGTAATGAAGAAAAGCAGACAAACCAATAGTTCTTCTTTGGCTGCAGATGCTTGGCATCATCGTAGTGATGCAATTACTTCCATCATGGCCTTTACTGGAATTACCATTGCATTGATAGGGGGAAAAGGTTTTGAAAATGCAGATGACTGGGCTGCTTTGGTGGCATCTGGTTTTATACTGTACAATAGCTATAAAATATTTCGTCCTGCATTGGGCGAAATTATGGATGAACATAGGTATGATGAACTTATGGAAGAAGTTCGTAAAAGAACGATGGAAGTGTCTGGAGTTTTGGAAACCGATAAGTGTTACATCCGAAAATCTGGTGTTCGTTTTCACGTAGATCTTCATGCCATTGTGGATGGAAGTATTACGGTAAGAGAAGGACACGATATTGCACACGCTATAGAAAACCACCTTCGTACCACCATTGCATATTTAGGGCATGTGTTGATACATATAGAGCCGGAAGAGGAGTTAGAAAAGATAACACAAGCCTAGACAAATTAGTTTTAGAATTATATCGCAGTATTAAGATGTAGTATAGGTTAAACTAAGACTCTTCTATAAAGGGTGGTGTTAAACGGTTTTGATAAGAAAACAATACCAAACCTACTTTGGATTTAATATCGTAACGATCAAAAATAGCGGCACGATATGCTTCAATAGATTTTACGGAAAGTCCCATAATATCAGCAATCTGATCATAGGTATATTCTTCTGGTTGACAAACCAATGTTAAGAACTGCATTTCGCGTTCAGATAGTTGTATGTGGGTTTGCGGAGTCGGTTTATTTTCAAAACTACGAACTCGCTTCAAAATATCAGCTACATTGCTATAACCTATTTTTACAATGGCATCAATGGTACTTTTGAGTTCCTGGGCGGTACAGTTCTTGTGTAAAAAACCACGTGCACCATAGTAATATGCCTCATCAATAATAGCTTCATCAAAATTTTGAGTGAGCAACAAAAATTTTAAGGTTTCTGTTTGTGCTCCCAGAGCTTTTAAAACTTCAATACCATTTTTAAACGGCATGGAGTAATCCAAAATATAAAGATCGGGAGCAGGGGAAAGTGGCAAAGCTTCTAGAAAGGATACACCACTATCAAATTCATGTGTTACTTTGTAGGTGTCCATACGTTCTAGCAATCCTTTTAATCCTTGACGTACTATTTTATGGTCATCAATTAAGCATAGGGTAGTTGTATTCATGTGGTGGTTTTTTGTGTAAGTATAATAGTGGTTCCTTTACCTGGTTTCGAATCGATAGCTACTTCATAGTTGATCACAGCCGCGCGATGAACTATATTTTTGAGTCCTAAGGTATTATTTTGTTGAGTTCGTAGATAATCAAAGCCTTTTCCGTTATCGTTGATGTGTAACTTAAAAACAGGATTGGTATCAAGAATAATATCCACTTTTCGTGCTTCTGAATGCTTAAAGATATTATTCATGATTTCCTGAAAAATTCTATATACTAGAATGGTTTCATTGGTGTCGTATTTCTTTTGTAAGGAGCCGTGAAGTGTGAAATAAATTTCAATGGTATTGTTTTTCTGTAATCGTTCTACTTCCTGTGCAATGGCTTTTACCAAACTGTGTTGTAATAATAACTGATTGCTAAGCGAATGGCTTACAGATCTGATCGACTGAGACAAATGTCGCAAAGAATCTGAAACAGGAGTAAGGGTTTCGCAAAATTCAGGATGGTCTAACTTCAAATTTTCCAATTGAAAATTCAGAAAGGTTAATTGTTGTCCCGCATCATCATGTAAGTCTTGTGCAATATTGTTTAGCGTTTGTTCTTGCGTTTCTATAATCGTATCGTTCAGTGTTTTTTGAAATGCCAAATCCTTTTCATAGAGCATTTGTGTATAGCTTTTTACTTTGTGTATATAGAGCTTGACAATCAAAACACAAAATAAAATAACCAAACAGATAAATAAAAATCCGATGATAATACCAACAGCAAGTTGTTCAAGAGGCATGGGCAATTTGTTTCCTTTCTCTGTAAATATAAATATTGATAAGGGTATAACAGATGAAATTTGAAATATTCATTATAAATGTATACACAGTTACCGACTTAAAGATAACCACTCTTGTTAAATTAGAATCCTTAAAACCAAAAAGAAAACTTGCCCCAATAAAAAATAATAACGGTGCTAAAATTAGTAAGTATTCGTTAGATAGATAAAATGAGAAATTCTCTTCCTTTAAATAATAAAAACTTAATATAATAAATATCAAAACATACAAAAGAGATCCAGATATAAATACATGATAATTAAATGTATACAAACCTTCAATAGATAAAGTATTATAAAAGGAAAATATCAGATATAGAAAAGGTAAAACAAGTATTTTTTTAGTATTCAAATTAAAAACGTAATACAAAATATAGAAC
This sequence comes from Pustulibacterium marinum, assembly GCF_900116665.1. GTDB lineage: Bacteria > Bacteroidota > Bacteroidia > Flavobacteriales > Flavobacteriaceae > Pustulibacterium > Pustulibacterium marinum. Next base: position 64,439 of record NZ_FPBK01000006.1, read on the forward strand.
CATAAAATATTTAACGTTACAATCACTACATTAGTAGTGATTGCAATATTACCTTCAAAGCTTTGAATTAAACTACATAAGACCTCATTAAAGGAAGAAATACCTACCACTCCTAGTAAAAGCTTATTTGTTTTTTTTCGATAAGAAATTCCGGAAAAAGCTAAAAAGAATAGTGAAGAAAACACACATAGCTTTATAAAAAGTTCTTCTCTATTTAAAAAATATGATAAAAAATTAGTAATCATAAATTTTTACTTTCCTCTAATACCTGCCATAGTAGGATTATGTGAAAAATCATAATATTTGTTGGCTAGTTGAATGAATGTACTTTCCATATTGTCAATTATTGCATTAGACAAGGATACTGGGCTACTAGCGTTAATATTTGGAGTTATAGTCAATAGAGCTTTGATGAATGGAATTGAGAAACATCCCGGTTTTAGATTATTATTGGCTATAATATCAACATTTATATCAGTACCACTCAAATCAAAATAAACAAAGTTGGCATAGGTATCAGCTATAAAATTTAAGCCGGTGCCAAATTCTGTTTCGATCTTATTAACTAGTTGACCTACTGTGGTATTTTTAGTGTTTTGGAAACTAGGTAAGGCATCGGTATATTCATGGTTATCCAATAAAAATGAGTAAGAATGGCTAAAGTCGATAAACTGTTCAATGTTTATGAGCATTTTCAAAACTTCCACGCCATTATTAAATGCATGGATTAAATCAATAGCGTGGTGTGATGGTAAAGTAATACTTGTTTCTTTATGAGATTTATAAGTCTTCCAGACAGAACTGTTCTCAATTTCTTTTTTTACAATAATTACTATTGGCATAATTTCAAAAATTTTAGGTTAGTATTTAGTATTAGGTTTTTTATGCTTCAAAAGATACAAATAAAATAAATTGTACTTGTTTATTTTTTTATACAACAGTAAAATCCATTTCATTGATTTTGATGGATTTTATGATTGTCGTTCAAACTGTAAAGTGCTCCGTATAATTGATTGCCTAAAAGCAAATACACAGGCGTATGGTTTAAAGTATTTGAAACACCTATAAAGCTGATATTTCCCGTAATTCCCAAATCGGGTGTATGCAATAGCAAACCTTTCAAAAACGGGATTAAAAAATAATTAGATAGCATGGTACGACTACTGACCTTGGCCATAGAAAATTGAGGTTGAACAGTAATGCCAATATAACTCGTATAATCATCAGGTATTCGGGCTAGCGGCATTCCGTATAATAATTCAATTTCATCCAAAAACTCATACAAGGGCATGGTTACCCTATATTGAAAAAGTGCATCAATACGGTTTACTTGATGACTTTCTACCAAATAGCGATAGGAAAAGTCAGCGTCTATATAATGTTTGATCTTTGCTAAAAAATCTGAGATCTGCTCTCCATTTTCCAATACCAATTGCAAATCCAATACATGATGATGTGTACCTCCGGGGGCCACATAAGTTTGGTAGATACTCCAATCTGCATCTTGTTCTATCGCTTTGGTTACACCTATGGTCATGCTCATAATTCGTTCCTTTTTCAATAGTGGCAAGGTATTTATTCAAAGATGGAAATAGTAAGATATATGACTACTACGGCATTAGGTTTTACCATGAAAGAGAAATAGGGGTTTCCCTAGTTGACAAAAAAATCATCAGGCTATCTTATTTTTCCGTATTTTTAATAGCAACAAGAAACGTTTGTTTGTATGAAAGATACTATTCAGGAGTTTTGGGATGCAGTAGCTTACGACACGGCCTATCTTCGAATGGCTACGGTTAATTTTAAGAAGACCGAACCGGTGGTCTCGTACCTTATGGAAATTCTGGCAGATGTACATCCGTCGCTTAGTTTTGTTATCCAAGCGGGATCTAAAGAATTAACGATGACCATCACTGCTAGTGGTGATCCGGATGCGTATTTATATGTTCCGCTTGTGGTAGAAAGAGCGCCAAAGATAAAAGGATTAGAAGTAGTTGCATTTACCCAACCAATGGATGAAAAAAGTATTGCCGGTATGAAAGAGCCTTTTGAGTTGGATGATATTCGGTTACAGGTGAACGAGATGCATTTTAATTTTATAACTCTGGAAAAGGATGAAAAAGGAGTATTGATTATTGCTTTTAAAGAGTACTTTCGGTACAAAAACCATCCACAATTAGATGAAGCCATACAGTATGTACTAGACAGTATAATTGGTGAAGTATTGTATAACAGATATATCGATTTCTTTTTTCTGGAAATGCCTGAGGAGGAACCGGGTGATATGTATTTGGGGAACATCAGCCAGCTGCCGGATTTTTTGGCTTCTTTATGAACTATTACAGATCAAGTAGATCATAAAACAACAAGAGACCATAAAAGAGTTTATGCTTAATTCTTAAAATAATTTAAGTTCAAAAAAAGCGATGAGAATTGTACATTCGTAAAAAACTCACGAATGGAACTGGAAATTCACGATAAATCGAACCCGAAACCTTATACTCCTAATCCTAACAGATATCAAAATATGCAGTACCAACGCTGCGGAAATAGTGGTATTCTATTACCCAAGATATCTTTAGGCTTGTGGCACAACTTCGGTTTTTACGATTCTTTTGAAAATGCACGTAACATCTTAAAAACAGCTTTTGATCTGGGCATCACCCATTTTGATTTGGCAAATAATTACGGCCCACCGTATGGAAGTGCCGAAGAAAACTTCGGTCGAATTTTAAAGAAAGACTTCGCCAAGCACCGTGATGAGTTGTTGATTGCTACCAAAGCAGGCTACGATATGTGGCCTGGGCCGTATGGAAATATGGGATCAAAAAAATACCTGGTGGCGAGTTTAGACCAAAGTCTGCAACGCATGGGACTCGATTATGTAGATATCTATTACCATCACAGACCCGATCCTGAAACTCCGTTAGAAGAAACCATGCATGCCTTAAGTTTGTTGGTACAGCAGGGAAAAGCATTGTACATAGGATTATCAAGATACAGTGCAGAAGAAATGCAACAAGCACAGGCCATCCTTAAAAAATTAGGCACTCCTTGTCTCATTCATCAATCTAAATACTCCATGTTAGAACGCAGTATGGAAACCGAAGTATTTCCTGTGTTAGAGCAAGAGCAAATAGGAGCTATTGTATTTTCACCATTAGCACAAGGGTTGTTAACCGATAAATATTTAGATGGAATTCCGAAGGATTCCAGAGCCGCCAAAGAGAATACCTATTTAGCATCAGACACTGTTTCTCAACAAATAGAAAAAGTGAAGGCGTTGAACCAAATAGCTAGAAAACGTGGACAATCAATGGCTCAAATGGCCATCGCTTGGATTTATCAACAAGCAGCAGTCACTACAGTATTGGTAGGAGCTAGTAGTCCACAACAATTATTAGCGAATGTAGGTGCATTGGAGCAAACTGAATTTACTTCAGAAGAAATACAGCGTATACAGGCTATTTTAAATGAGTAGATAGGTAGTTCTCCAAAAACCTGTAATTTTGTAGCATGATTTTACAAGACACCATTATTGCATTGGCATCGCCTTCCGGAGCAGGGGCTATTGCTGTGATTCGTATTTCTGGAACAGACGCCATCACACTGTGTGATCCGTTTTTTAGTTCGGTAAAGAAAAACAAGCAGTTAGCACAACAAAAGAGTCATACCATTCATTTGGGACATATTGTAGACGGGAAGCGCGTGATCGATCAGGTATTGGTAAGTATTTTCAAAGGCCCGAATTCCTATACGGGTGAGAATGTGGTGGAGATTTCGTGTCACGGTAGTACGTATATTCAGCAGGAGATCATTCAACTCTTTTTGCGGAATGGTTGCCGAATGGCCGAAGCAGGGGAGTTCACACTTCGGGCATTCATCAATGGGAAACTAGATTTAAGTCAGGCAGAAGCGGTAGCAGATTTGATCAGTAGTGACAATGAAGCATCGCACCAAATAGCCATGCAACAAATGCGTGGTGGTTTTAGCAACGAAATACAGCATTTAAGAGATGAATTGTTGAACTTCGCATCGTTAATTGAGTTAGAATTAGACTTTGCAGAGGAAGATGTAGAGTTTGCCGATCGTTCGCAGTTTGAAGCGTTGGTAGACCGTATTCAAACCGTATTAAAGCGTTTGATCGATTCGTTTGCAGTGGGGAATGTCATTAAGAACGGAATTCCTGTAGCCATTGTAGGGGCGCCCAACGTTGGTAAAAGTACCTTGCTAAATGCACTGTTGAACGAAGAACGCGCCATTGTAAGTGATATTGCCGGAACTACCCGAGATACCATTGAAGACGAATTGGTGATTCAAGGCATTGGTTTTAGATTTATAGACACCGCCGGAATCCGCGAGACCGAAGATGTGGTGGAAAGTATTGGTATTAAAAAGACGTTTGAAAAAATAGGGCAGGCGCAGGTAGTCATTTATTTGTTTGATGCCAGTCATTTTGAAGAAAACAGTCAGTTAATCACGGTAGAGATCGAAAAGATCAAGAATCAGTTCCCACAGAAACCCTTAGTGATCATTGCCAATAAGATTGATAAATCAAATACAGAAAAAATACAGACTGAATTAAGTTACGAACACCTGTTATTGTTGTCTGCCAAAGAAAATATTGGAGTAGAAGATTTGAAAGACAAACTCTTACAGTTTGTAAATACCGGAGCCTTACGTAATAACGAAACCATCGTAACCAACAGCCGCCATTACGATTCGCTTTTAAAAGCCCTAGAAGAAATCGAAAAAGTACAACTAGGCCTCAATGACGGACTTTCAGGAGATCTTTTAGCCATAGACATCCGTCAAGCATTGTACTACTTCGGAGAAATCACAGGCGAAGTGACAACAGATGATTTATTAGGGAATATCTTCGCTAATTTCTGTATCGGAAAGTAAACTCACATCTTTTTAACTACATAAGTTACAATACCCCAAATACGAAAGTCATTAAATTCTTCTACCTTAATGGGAAGATACTTGTCATTTTCGGGCATTAAGTATAGACCATCTTTACCCATGTATAAACGTTTTACAGTGAATTCACCATCAATAGCACACACGGCAATTTGGTTGTGTTGGGGCGAAATACTTTTATCAACCACTAGCATATCACCTTCATTAAGACCGGCATTGATCATGGACTGTCCCACTACACGAGCATAGAAGGTAGCCTCTTTATTTCGAACCACGGTTCTATCCAAACTCATGGTATTATCTTGTACATCTCCTATAGGAGTGGGGAACCCGGCTTGTACACCGTCGATATAGTAGTTAATCAAAATAGCGCTTTCTTCATCGGGGGTAAAGAATTCTATAGCTGGTTTTTTTGTGTTCATATTCCTGTTGTGTATGCTGATTTTAAGATAGTAACTTTTCTAAGGCTTTGAGTTCTACGCCCAAACTGGTGAATAATTCCATGATGCTAGAGAGTTTTAATTCCTGCTCGTCATATTCTTGCGTATTGATGCTACAAGTAAATTCCCAAAGTTCTAGTACCTCGTCTATAGGAACTTCGTAGGCGGCATAGGTGGTGTTGTCTGAAACTAAACGTAAGTTTTGTTTTTCTTCAATTTGATTGTACACTCTTTTGTATACCATACCATCATTTAAAGTGAGTAGTACATAGGTTTTGCCGCTCACAATATCGGTTCTGTTCTCTACAAAACGACCAATTACATAAGCTCCATCTTTCATGGGAAGCATAGAATCTCCTTTGATAGGAAAGGCTCGGTGTTTACCTGTTGGCAAAAACGGTAGTTTTATTTTTTGCAGTTGCTCTATGTATTCAGGATCATCATATCCGCCCAAATAGCCTGCACTTGCCTTAGCAGGAACCACTTCAATAAGATTTTCGTTCTGCTCATTTACCATAATAGGAAACAAGACTCGTTTATTTCCTACTTCAATAAAGGAGGTGTCTTGTGCTTTGCTTAGATCGTTACGCAAAAGAATATCTACGGGTATTTTAAAAGCATCTGAAAAGGCGATCAGGAACTCTAAACTAGGTACCGATCTTCCTTCTTCATACGACCCTACGCGCGAACGTGTTACCTGAAGATTCTCAGCAAGGGTCTCTTGCGTGAGTCCTTTCAACTGCCGGAGGAACTTAATGTTTTTTGCTACAATTTTCATAATACTACAAATATAAGCAATAATTACTTTTATATGTAGCTAACTTTGTAGTATGAAACAACAAATTTTACATCTTGATTTAGATACCTTTTTTGTTTCGTGTGAACGCTTGATTGATAGTAGATTACAAAAACGACCTATATTAGTTGGGGGAACGGGAGACAGAGGAGTGGTAGCAGCGTGTAGCTATGAAACCAGACGTTTTGGAGTACATTCTGGTATGTCTATGAAAGTAGCCAGAAGGTTGTGTCCAGAAGCAGTAGTGATTCGGGGAAATGCCAGTATTTATACAAAATACTCGCAGACCGTAACAGAAATTATACGTGAGCGAGTGCCTGTTTTTGAAAAAGCAAGTGTAGATGAGTTTTATGCAGATTTAACAGGGATGGATACTTTTTTTGGTTCTTATAAGTATGCAACGGAGTTACGAAGTACCATTATCAAAGAAACCGGACTTCCTATTTCCTTTGGATTGTCTGGGAATAAAATTGTTTCTAAAGTAGCTACGGGGGAAGCCAAACCTAATAATCAACTACGGATTGATGAAGGTTTTGAAAAATTATTTTTAGCGCCTTTATCCATTCAAAAAATACCTTCCGTAGGAGAAAAAACCTATCAGCGATTACGAAATCTGGGAATTGATACCGTGGGCATAGTACAGCAAATGCCATTGGAAATGATGACGAGTGCATTGGGACAAAATGGGAAAACCATTTGGTTACGTGCACAAGGATTGGATAATCCTCCTTTAGTGCCTTATTACGATCGTAAATCACTGTCTACCGAGCGTACATTTGGGAAGGATACCATAGACCTTGTAAAGCTTAAAACCACAGTATTTGCTATGGCCGAAAGCCTTGCCTATAATTTGCGTAATGGAAATAGGCTTACTGGATGTATTAGTGTAAAGATTCGGTATTCAGATTTTAATACCTATACCAAACAATTGAAAATACCTTATACTAGTGCCGATCATATCATCATCCCCAAGGTGATGGAGTTGTTTGAACAATTATACCAGCGCCGACTGTTAATCCGTTTGGTAGGAGTAAAATTGAGTGACCTAGTGATGGGGCATTATCAGATCAATTTATTTGATGATACTGAAGAAAAACTACGCCTATATCAGGCATTAGATACCATTCGTAATCGTTTTGGAGAAGGAAGCATTCAGCGAGCTGCTGCCATGGGTGCAAAGACCATTGGCCGTGGCGGTAATGCATTCAATGGAGAACCCCCCATATTGCTAGCACATCGTAATCGTTAATGTATACCAATTGTCATTCATATTATTCGCTTCGCTTTGGTACTTTTTCTGAGGAAGCCTTGCTAGAGTTGGCTGCAGCCTGCAAGGTAACTACACTAGCGTTGACCGATATTAATAATACGTCGGCCTGTTTAAACTTTATTCGAAAGGCAGCTACGTTTGCCATTAATCCCGTTGTAGGCATCGATTTTCGGAATGGTGCATCCCAGTGCTTTGTAGGGCTAGCAAAGAGCAATGTGGGGTTTCGGAATTTGAATACGTTTTTATCTGCTCATTTACATGATAAAACTCCTTTTCCTGCCCAGGCACCGTTGATGGAAGATACCTATATCATATATCCTTTTGAACAAGTACTGCAATTAGAAAAAACGGAATTTGCATCAAACGAATTCATTGGAGTGAGTATAGAAGAACTACGGAGATTACCTTTTACCAGCTATCAAAGTTATACCGATAAGTTGGTATTGCAACAGCAAGTAACGGTTAGAAATAAGCGAGATTTCAATGCACACAGATTACTACGCGCTATAGATAACAATTGTTTGTTAAGCAAATTACCAACTTCAGAAGAATGTAAGGAAACCGATAAGATGCATTCCATGACTGATTTGCAGCAATATTGCGAACAGTTTCCTTTTCTTTTGAAAAATACGGAACGTATATTAAACTCTTGTACGGTTGATTTTTCATTTGGGAATAAAAGTACCTCTCAAAATCAACGTGTGTTTTTAGAAAGTCCTGAAGCAGATTTTGAGTATCTTAAAAAGTTAGCCTATGGTGGAGTTTCCAAACGCTATGAGAACCCTGATGCGGTAGTATACAAAAGGTTGGAAACAGAATTGAAAACCATTCAAAAGATGCATTTTGTATCCTATTTTTTAATCAATCATGAGATCATTCAGTATGCAAAGTCTCGTGATTTTGTACATGTAGGAAGGGGGAGTGGAGCCAATAGTTTAGTCGCTTATTTGATTGGAATTACAGATGTAGACCCTATTGAGCTAGATTTGTATTTCGAAAGATTTATCAATCCATATCGTATGTCTCCACCCGATTTTGATATTGATTTTTCCTGGAAAGATAGAGAAGAAATTACGCAATACATTTTTCAACGATTTCCCAATGTAGCCTTGTTGGGAGCATACAATACGTTTCAATACCGTGCAGTAGTACGCGAACTGGGAAAAGTTTTTGGACTACCAAAAGAAGAGATTGATAAAATAAGTGTAGGCAAGTACGAGCAGGTAACATTGGATTCTTTTGGACATTTAGTGGTGAAATATGGTCAACTAATTCATGGCTTTCCCAACTATGTAAGCGTACACTCCTGTGGTATTTTAATACTAGACCGTCCTGTTCATGATTTTTCAGCAACCATGCTTCCGCCTAAAGGATTTCCAACAGTGCAGTTTGATATGTTAATTGCAGAAGATGTGGGGATTTATAAGTTTGATATTTTGGGGCAGCGAGGTTTAGCCAAGATCAAAGAAACGCTAGACATTATAAAGTACAATCAGCCAAATGCTCCTGCTATAGATATAACCGATGTTTCCAAGTTTAAAAATGATCCCAAAGTAAATGCCATGCTTAAAGAGGGGAGAGCTACCGGAGCTTATTATGTAGAATCGCCTGCCATGCGTGGTTTAATGCAAAAATTACAAACGTCTGATTATTTAGGATTGGTGGCCGCCAGTTCCATCATTCGTCCTGGAGTATCGGGTTCGGGAATGAAACAAGAGTATATAAAAAGACACCGCAATGTAGAACGCCGTAAAGATGCACACCCTATTTTACTTGCTATAATGCCCGAAACCTATGGAATTATGGTATATCAAGAAGATGTATTGAAAGTAGCACATCAATTTGCAGGATTGAACTTGGGGGAAGCAGATGTGTTACGCAGAGGAATGAGTGGCAAATACCGGTCGCGTACAGAGTTTTTGGAAGTTGAAGCCAAGTTTATGGCCAATTGTAAAGAAAAAGGATATGATGAATCTTTAACACTAGAAGTGTGGGAACAAATTAAAAGTTTTGCCGGCTATGCTTTTGCCAAAGGACATTCGGCTTCTTATGCAGTGGAAAGTTACCAAAGTCTTTACCTTAAATGTTACTATCCCATGGAGTTTATGGTTGCTGTGTTGAATAACGGTGGCGGCTTTTACAGTACAGAACATTATTTGCACGAAGCTCGTAAATGTGGTGCTAAAGTAGAAGCTCCTTGCATCAATCAAAGTGTACATGAAAACGCTATAAAAGGAACTACTATTTATTTAGGATTAGGCTATTTGAAAGCATTGGATCAGCTTACGGTACAACGCTTGTTAACGGAGCGTAATTTTAATGGTCCGTATACGTCATTACAAAATTTCATTGACCGTGTAGCTGTAGGAATTGATGCTTTAACCATTTTAATACGTATTGGAGCTTTTCGGTCTACCGGAATCACCAAAATGGAATTACTCTGGCAAGCCATTTTTGCTTTACAAGGCAAAAAGAAGTGTACTGTACAAAACCAGCTGTTTGCTACACAGCACAAATCGTTTCAATTGCCCAAATTGCAATCCGGTTGGTTAGAAGATGCCTATGATCAAATGGAACTATTAGGATTCCCGCTGTGTGATTATTTTAATTTGATTCAGGAATCTTTTGAAGCAGGTCAAATATGGGCACAGGAAATGCCACAATACATTGGTCAAAAGGTATTGCTATATGGACTATTGGTCAATACGAGGTTTCACAAAGGTTCTAATAAAAAGCTTATGAGGTTTTCTACTTTTGTAGATAGAAAGGGGACCTATTTTGATGCCGTTCATTTTCATGCTGTGGTAGAAAAATATCCTATACATGGTATTGGCGTGTATGCTTGTTATGGAACGATTATAGAGGACGTTGGTTTTTGTAGTGTAGAGATAATTTCTTCAAGAAAATTAGCGCTAAAACCAGATCCTAGAGGAAATGTTTAAATTTTCTAATAGCCAGATTTATTAAAAGAATGATGTTTGATTCGTCGGAATACAGAATCCCAGCTACAAAAAAAGAGTTCCAACGGTAGTTAGAACTCTTCAACGAGAAATAATAGTACACGTCTACGTACTAATATGTTATGCGTAGCTATAGGATAGCGCTAGGCGCTTATAGTACTATGCTTTTTTGATATTGACAGCCTTATAACCTTTTGGCGATCGTTCTTTTTCAAAAGTGACACGGTCTTGTTGTTTGATCAAGTCCAGAAGATCACTGGTATGAAAGAAGATGTTATCTCCATTTCCATTTTCTTCGCGGATAAAACCATAGCCTTTTTCCAGGATAAACTTCTCTACAAAACCGGTTTTAATAGGATCTTCTTCCTCAATAGGAGCCGCTCCCAGTTGTATGTCTTCCAGTTTTATTTCTTCTCTTGGTGCATCGGGCGGAGTATCTTGTAGATGTCCGTTTTCATCTACATAGACCAACATATCCTTTAATTCAAGGCCTTTGTTGTTATCAGTTTTACGCTGTTCTCTGCGTTCCGCCTTTTCCTTTAACTTCTTTGCTTTCTTCTTTGCCTTTTCTTTCTTTGAAAAAGAGTCTGCCATATATGTTTAAAATTAGTTATACGTTATTTTTATAATGCTGAAACTTCATATTCCGGTATGTCGGAACCTATCAGTTTTTCTATAGCTCTTATATACGCCTTTTCATCCATATTACAAAATGAAATGGCAATTCCTTCCATTCCTGCACGTCCGGTTCTTCCAATTCGGTGTACATAGGTTTCAGGAACATTTGGTATTTCATAATTGATCACCAGGGGCAATCCTTCAATATCAATACCTCTGGCGGCAATATCAGTAGCCACCAAAACATCTATCAATCCATCTTTAAAAGACTGTAGTGCTCGTAAGCGGGTATTTTGTGATTTATTTCCATGAATGGCCGCACCTTGTATGCCTATTTTTTCCAGATACTGAATAAGTCGGTTAGCGCCACGCTTGGTTCTGGTAAATACCAGTGTTTGTGTTTGCGGATATTTTTTCAATACAGCTACCAGAGCTTTCCTTTTTTCATCTTGTGGTAAATAGCACGCCTTTTGGGTGACCAATGTTCCGGTAGAAGAAACAGGAGTAACCGCTATTTCAATAGGATTCTTTAAAATAGTGAGGGCAAACTTCTTAATGGCGTGGGGTAGGGTTGCTGAAAAGAATAAAGTTTGACGTTGCTTAGGAAGCATGGCCAAAATTTTCTGAATATCCTTAATGAAACCCATATCCAGCATAGTATCAGCCTCATCCAAAACTACAGTTTCAATATATGATAGCTGAATATGTCCACTCTGGATAAGGTCTAGCAATCTACCAACAGTACCTATGATCACGGCTGGTTTTTGTTGCAACTGTTTAAGCTGCTTAGTATGAGGAACACCTCCCACAATTACCTGACTTCTAATAGTTAAAAACTCACTGTAAGTAGTGTAGTTTTCATGTACTTGCATAGCCAGTTCGCGAGTAGGAGTAATGACCAAAACCCTTACTACGGGTTGTTTTTTTGGATGGTTATGCAACAATTGTAAAGTAGGAATAGCAAATGCAGCTGTCTTTCCCGTACCCGTTTGGGCACACCCAATCACGTCCCTGCCTTCTAGTATTACAGGAATCGCCTTTTGTTGAATCTCCGTTGGATGCGTATACCCCATCAAAGCAGTAGCTTTAACAATGGGATCTATAACATTAATTTCTTTAAAATTCATACGTGTTTTGTTCGTTATCCAAAGGAGGTTATACCAACTTATAGGGCTATGCGTAAGTGTATTGTGTATTTGTTGTTAGCCATTAAACGCTCATTACAAATACCCTTAATTTATTTACCGGAAGGAAATTGAAAAACAAAAACTGAGGGGATGTCCGTAGCTTCCATAAGCTTCGTTACCAAAGCAAACACAGTAACCTGTAAATGAATTAAGTCGTAAATTTACAGCAAATAAATGGGATTCACTATTCAATTCGTATTTATTCTATAAACACCCCATCTAAACTAACCGCCATCCTAAACTTTTCGTCATCCCGAACCCAACGTCATCCTGAACTCCATCCTGAGTGATTTTGAATACCTTGAAAAGGATTCAAAATAGTATCGAAGGGCAGGATCTCATTAAAAAAATGGAAAATCCTCATGTCACCCCGAACCCAACGTCATCCTGAATTCATTTCAGGATCTCATTAAAAGAAACGAAAACCCCAAACGTCATCCTGAATTGCCATCCCGAGTGTTTTCAATACTGACAGAGAATTGAAAATGTATCGAGGGGCAGGATCTCACTAATAGAAAGGCAGGAACTGCTTAAAATACCCCAAGCAAAATCACATCAAACTAAGTTAAGCGTAGCGTTTTATGACTGCCTACTATCAATAGTGAATGAAATCAAATATAAAACACATCCGAGTGAAGTTTACTTCCCTTTTTCCAGAATATATCCGAGCAAAGCTCCGAGATTCAGGAGCGGTTGAGCGACGCGGAGTTTGCCGGATGGTTTTTGGTGCTGTGGGAACAAGCAGCAAAAAATTCCTTAAAAAGGGTGTCCTTTTCTTTGGTTCGTTTCTTTTGGACAAGCAACTGCGTAGCACATCATGAGTACCTTTAAAAACAATAGAAGTTTACGAATAAAAGAAATGAATAACCCTGAAAGGGTAAAACTTGACATTTATACCCAAACCTTAATTCTCAAAAACACATACCCCTAACCCCTGTCAAGAGAAGAAGCACACCTTTAGGAATTGAGATAAAAACGTTGAGATTCCGTGTCGGAGCACGGAATAATAAAGACATCATAATTCAGTTTCAATTTTTGAATTAAGTCCCATCCTAAACTCTTCGTCATCCTAATTTTCGTCATCCTGAATTTATTTCAGGATCTCATTAAAACAAACGAAAAACCCAAGCCATCCCGAGTGTTTCCAATACAGCAAAAGGATTCAAAATGTATCAGGATCAAGCGTAAAAAAACAGTTCGGTGAACTGTTTTAACGTAGAGGCCAGCAGGCGCGTTGGCAAAATGTACTCTAATTACCGCTACGTCACCCCGAACCCAACGCCATCCTGAATCCAACGTCATCCTGAATTCCATCCTGAGTGATTTTGAATACCTTGAAAAGGATTCAAAATAGTATCGAAGGGCAGGATCTCATTAAAAGAAAAGAAAAACCCCAAACCACAATAGGGATTCCCCTAGCAAATCCCCAACAAAAACACCTATTCTTGTATAACCAAAAAGGGTTAGGATACAAAACAAAAAAGGGGGAGACAAATTTGTTTTGTAAAAGCAGCAGCCGAAAAATACCCAATAGTGGGTATTTTTTAGCTGTTAACTGTTGTGTATCTTCAAACATGACAGAGATGGAATAGAGAAAAAAATAGAACTGCACATCAAAGCTTGGTGGCGAGATGAATCCATATCCAATAAAATCATATTTTTTCATAACTATAGAATATTTAATTATTAGATCAAACAGCAGCGCATACCGCGTTGCTGTTTATGGTAAAATAACCAAGATAATAGGTGAAATATGGGTGATGAGTAGGGGAATGCCTATTTTTAAAGTTCTGTTAATTAATATTTTAGTGCTTATTGTTAACTCTTAAAAACCTAAATATCATGATTTCTATTGCTATAAAAATCAAAGGATTTGAAAATTTACCTTACGATGACACTGTAAATTATTATCTGAGAAAAGAATCCAAGGATTGGTCCTCTTTCATAAGTAAATATCCAAACTTTATCTTAAAACCTAGAATTACCTCAGTTCCATCAAAAAAAATAAAGACAATACAAGATGAAACTAAAAGGCTTACTGTTTTAGATAATATTAATTTGCTTTCATATTACACTTTGTATAATGTTGATGAAAATGATATAGATTTAATTTTTAATGAATTACATAATGTAAATAATATAGAACCTTTATATTGGGAAACTAGTAATCCTATAAAAGTTCTTAGTTCTGGTAACGAAATAGTCACCACTGAACCACTTTATTCTCAACAACTATACCTACATAACCAAAGTGGGATTAATATTGATCATGTAAGAAATATCGATGGAAATCGAGGAGAATATTTAAATATCAAAATTATAGAAGAAGGTGTTTTCATTCAACATCAAGACTTTTTCGGACTAAATTTATCTACTGTAGGAAACAATACGAATAATGATGGTGTAGGAACCGCAGTTGCATCAATAATAGCCGCTCAGGATAATGGATTTGGAATGATGGGAATTACTCCATCCTTAAGTAATATGCAGATATTTTCTCCCTCTTCAAATGGAGGAAAGTTAGGAGCATTAATTTACGCTATAATAACTAGTCATGATAACTCATTGATTTTAATATCAGATCAATTCAGTGGATTTAATGGACAACCAAACATGCCATATGAAGTGGCTGAAGATTTAAGAGATGCAATAAAGTTAGCTATCGCAAGAGATATAATAATCATTCAGTCTGCAGGGGACGGAGGTTTAAATTTAGATGAATTTGAAGACTATCTTGGCAGGCGTATATTCGATATCCAAAGTGCTGATTACGATAAGTCAAACTCAATAATGGTTGCTGCTAGCAAATATGATTCCATCGCTAAACAACATACAAAAGCAGATTTTACAAACTATGGTACATGCGTATCAGGGTTTGCTCAGGGAGAGGATGTATTAGTAGGTACTAGGGATGCAACATCCGCTTTACCATACTATGGCTTAAAATCTGGGACGGCATTATCAGCTGCAATTGTTGCAGGTTCAATATTATCATTTAAAGGAATGGTATTAAGTGAAAAAACATTCAATTTTAAAATGAGGATGTTACTCCAAATTTGGAGTTTTTGTTGTATAGATGGAGTTAATGTAAGCAACATGCCCAAAATGAATAAGTTTTATAGTTTTTTAAAAGATGTTGTTGATATTTATTCTAGAGACTATATTGGAGATACTGGGAACAGAAATATAACAAGTAAACTTCAAAGCCCTGATATAATTATTAGTGAACGTTTTATTGTTGATCCTCAGGCTGAATTTGGTACAGGAAGCGGAAAAGAAAATAAATTTTTAAATGTCAATGTAGAATACGGACAAGACAATTATTGTTATGTTCGATTACTGAACAGATCTGCAAATACAGCTCTATCTAATATTGTTAATCTTTATTATAATAATGCATCACCATTGGCATCACCTAAATCATGGAAACTTATTGGTCAAGCCTTTGTTCCTAAAATAGAACCTGGAGTTATAACCGTTAGTCCTGCAATTAGATGGGCATCGAATAAATTACCTAAAAAAGGGCACTATTGTTTTATAGTATTGATTGACAATGTTTTTGATCAAACTCCTAATCCATATGATATACATACTTCGAAGCAATTTCTAGATTTTATCAAGAACAATAATAATGCTATTTGGCGTAATTTCAATGTTGTGGATAATAATCCAAATAACTCTACCCATCCTTCTAGAGAAATAAATGAAACAGATTTCGTTTTAGACTTTTTTTATAATGAAGAGTTGAGTTTAGTAGTGAATTCAGATATACCATCTTCTGCTATACTTCAATTTGAATTTCCAGACGAAATGAGTCCATATATGGAATGTAATACAGAGGCCTCTCAATACAGAGCAAATATGAAGATTCTGAAATTGAGAACACCATGTAGACATACATACATAATAAAAAATAAAATTCTCAATATTATGAAAGCAGCTCCTTTCAATTTACAATATTATATACCTCGAAATGAAAGAGAAAGTGAATATAAAGTTGAGTTAATACAATACTATAAGGATGAGGAGATAGGTAGGGTTACTTGGTCAATAAAGAGTATTTCGCAAGATAATTAATTTTAAAGCATCCATTTTATACAGGAAAATTAACCAATGATTTAATCAAAAATGAAAAAGACCTTAACCTTTATATCCTTTTTATTCTCATTCCTAGTTTCGGCTCAAGAAGGAATACCATTATCAAGTTTTAGTGATGAATTCAAAAGATCTATTTTAGACGATCTTGATTTATACAATCGACCAAAACATGCAATCAATGATTATACCTTTAATAAACAGTTTAAAGAAATATTTAGTACCGTGGTATTAACCAATAGTAACGTAATTAATAACGGTTCTGCTTTTTCGTATAACCAAGACAACGATAAGCATACGTTTAGTGCAAATTTTGCTTTTATGGGAAAAGGAGATACCGATATTCAGAACAATTTAATTTTAGATTTAGGTGTAAATATGACTGGGACAAATAACGATTTTATTTTCTATGGAGATGGAGGATGGTCTCAGGATATTGGAGGCAAAATAGGACTTAGTTTTAAGTTAAATTCAACCCAATTCTTTCTCGAGAACATAAAGGATAAATATATTACGGAACGAGAAACTAAAATAATTCCAGAAATAACTAGAATAAATCAGGGGACTATTTTTCTAGAACAAAGGTTGAAACAAAACTCTCCAAAATTAATCGATAGTTTAAAAAACATAAGAAACAAGCTAAAAGAATTATTAGACAAGAGGATAAAATTATTAAATAACAAAGATTGGACTGGTAATGTTTCTTGGTCTTTATTTCTTGCAAAGAATGATAGTGTTTATGAGGATGCTATTGAATTTATTAAAAGTAATAATGAATTATACCTAAAAAGTGGTGAATATGATTTAGATGTATTTGATAATACTATTGTAAAGTATTATTTCATAAAGTTGTTAGAAAATGAAAGAGAATGTTTTAAGATTAATAATAGAGCTTTTCTTTTATATAAAAGCGATATTATATCCAGCATAAATAATATATGTGATTCTATTGAAATGGAGGATATTCCTGTAAAATTAAAAAACGCTATCAGCAGTTGTAATAAAAATTATAAAATTGACTTTCTAGATCAAGAGCTCGACTATAAAACTTTAAATATTGAATCTGTAAAAGATTTGAAAAAAAATGCTTTGAAATATTTTAATATTATTAAAGCACATAATGATTCCTTAATGAAGAAGTATACTGATAATATATTGTTGATGTATGAAATGCTGGGAGTTACGGAAGTTGCTAAACAAGAATCTTTAGTGGATAAAGATTCAATTACTACCTTTTATATAAATGAGAGTGTAGTTCAAAATAAAAAAAATGAAATATTTCATGCCTATGATTCTAAACTAAAGGTATTTCATGGATATTCATTCAAATGGTTCAATATAAATGCAAATTTTGCTAATAACAGTTTTGGAATCAGTAACGATTCTATTCTTACGGATAGTATTTTTAAGGAAAAGGGACTAGAAAAAATTACCACTGTGTTTAGGCCAGCAATAGAAGGGTCTTTAAACTACAATCATTTAGGAATTAGAACACTACAAGCAGCGCAATTATATTCAAGATTCACTTGGGGAAGTTTCCTTGATGCTCCATTTTATGATAAAGATAATACCTTATACAAAATAACAACACAATCGTTAAGTATTGTAGATAAAGATGGAGATGAACTCTTACCATACAATGAAATTACCGAAAACATCCAGTACATGGATGTTGGAGGCTATTACACTATCTTTTATGCATTTGAGAGAACGTTGGGGATCACTGGTCGATTGAATTTAAATTTCCCAGTTAAAAATGAAACTTCAATGCCTTTTAAACCCAATTATTCCTTTTATGTAGGACCCATTTTTAGGGTGGTAGGTGCAGATTCATGGAGTAAGGCAACCTTTGCTCTTAACTGTGGTTTTGAAAAGCAGTTATACGATGAAAACGCTTGGGACAATTTTCAAATCAAAGCTTCAGTAGGAGTTCCATTCTCCATTTTTGAAAAGAAAGAGTAAAAAAATAGAGTACCAAAAACCCCCACAACAAAGCTGTCATGGGGGTTTTTTATATAAACTAAATATAGAGCTTAGGAACAACCGTCAGGGTCATCACAATCATCTTCTTCAGGTGGCAGTATCTCTCCATCATCATCACCCGTATTCGCTTGTTCGGTGTAGAGCGAATCATCTGCATTCGCAGCATCAGGGGTACAAGAATAGAAAAATGGAACATTGAGGAAAACCGTAAGCATAAGTACATAAAATTTCTTCATTTTGTAATGATTTTTAAAAATTTGACATAAAAATTCTGGGTCGCTTTGAGCGACATTTTTAAAAATGTGAGGCCTCACAAACGGGAAGTACTTTGATTCATAATAGGGCATCAACTACCTTCCCAAATAGTGTCTTCACTATTACAAATCCATCGTATAGAATTGATATACTGTTGTTTTCAATTCTTGGATCAAATGAAAAAAAATCCGCAAAGAATAGCGGGAAATAGTAAGGAAATGATCAGGAAATGTTTTTCACAAACATTTCCCTCAAATAAATTGTACTTTTATAATCATAACGTTTAGGCTTATGTATGGAACACTACTCATTGAAGTATTCAACAAACTGAAAGAAGAACATCCGGAGTACTCAGATACCAGATCTGGAGAAGAACTTAGCAATATCATTGAAGAGATTACAACTAAGAATGGAGCTAGAGATACGTATACGGGCCGTACACTTAGAGACAAAAGAGAAGAGGCCCTAGGAGGAGATGAAGTAACCTTTAGACTACCTATTGCAAATGCCCTAAGCAACTATTTGGGGTATGGCAATTACTCAGATTACGTAACCTTAAAGACAAAAAAAGCCCAAACACTCAAAGACAGAGCGCAGGGCTTTTATAGCAAGCATAGAGCCAAATCGGTTGGAGTACTCGCTTTGTTAGTAATATTAATTTCATGGATTGGTTTAGAAGAGAAAGAACAGCATTGGATGGCTTGGAAACAAGATCATTATGAAGAAGTACCCTTCAATGGAGAAATGTTCAAAATAGGAGAGCTAAAAATGTTCAATGCAAAGACAATCGAAAACCTAAAAAGAGTAGATCCCAATTGTCAAACCATCTTTTTTACCGGGACCGATAAGCCACTTATTTGGTACGGAAAAGCAACAAACAAAGAATACGAGTTCTTTTCCGCAAGAGGAGATCATCCTGTAACAGGCAAACCACTAAAACCCATTACACGGTATATGATCAAAAAATATATCTGTCCGTAATCAATCTTCCCAACCACACAGCGTACGTTCCAGCTGTTTAGCATTAGTTAAAGACACTTGTTTCACCTCGCTTTTACAGGCATTCAAGCCTCTACAGTTCTTCTTGTAGTGATACTTTTTACTTGAAGTCCCTGTGCAGATAAATACATTGGTTGCAGTCCCAGTAGCCTTAGAACTTAGCTCCTGATAGGTAAAAGCAGTCAGTCCCAGAAGAGACAAACCTCCTACAATGCTGTATAGATATGTTTTCATTTAAAATGACTTTATTGAAGTATAAAGATAGCATAATGTAAAAGCCATAGAAATTAATCCATGGCTTTTAGTTACTGTTTATTTACAGCCATTTTTAGTACAGGTGATTTTTGCACTAGTGTTTATCCAATGAGCTGGATGATCCTTCGTGTCAGTACCACAGCCTGTAGTACCGCCTTTTTGTCCCTTATGGACAATTCCCGTGGGTGTGTGAGTTACGGCCATATAAATATTATTATGTTCTGTCCTCTAAATAACAACAACTTAGTATCAATTCCTTACGGGAAACCGTAAGGAAGTATAAAACGTTCTAATTAATTTTCGAAAAAATAAAACCAACTATGTCCTATTTTAAAATGAATACTGCTTTGTATGCTCTTGTAATAATTTTGGGGTTGAGTAGCTGTAAATATGAAAGTGATAAAATTGATATGCATATCAGAAAAGCTGATTTAAGTAGTTTTATATCACGCTTAGAAAATGATATTACTTCGAATAAACAGATAATGTGGGATAGGGAAGAAGATTCCATTTTCACTTTTAAAAGCACTACAAACCCAAGTTTATTTAAAGAAAAGTTAGATTGGTTTTATGCAAAGCGAGATACACTTAAAAAAGTATCTTTCTTTTTTGAAAACTCTGCAAGCATGAATGGATACATTGGCGATCCTGAATTTCGCCAAAATATTTATCGCATTTATACTGCATTACCAGAAGAAAATACCCAAGGCTTTTTTGTGAATACACAATTATATCCACAAGATAATATCATAGAGAGATTTAAAAAAGGGGATATTAAAACAAAGGGAACAGGAAATACAGACCACCAATATATATTCAAAGAGGCCATTAAAAGGGCTGCAAATAATGGTCTTAGTATACTAGTTACAGATGGAATCTATTCTCCAAAATCAGGAGATAATAATTTAGATCTAATTACAATTGACATAGCAAAAGACTTTAAAGAAGCCCTATCAAATGAATCTATAGAGACAGTAGTACTTAAAATGGAATCGAATTATACAGGTATTTATTATGGCCAAAAGTGTAGAAAAAGAACCAAAATAGATCAAAAACGTCCCTATTATATTTTCCTATTTGGTAATAAATACAGTATAAATAAGGCACTTAAGCAATATATTGTTTTAAAGGAATTGAAAGGGTATGTTGCTCAAAATCGATTTGTCACCACACGTGGTTTATATACTCCATACACAATTCTTACAAAAGGAGATGAAATGATAGGAAGTTTCAAAGCTGTAGAAAAAGGTTATAATCAGAAACATGCCATTGAGGACCTAGAAAAAGAGAGTAGCAAATTCAAAGGCACACCAAATGATGCTATTCAATTTGCAGTAGCTATAGATCTTTCAAAAGTAAATCTTCCTAAATCCTACATTTTAGATGCTTCTAATTATAAAATCAATGGTAAAACAGATTTTGAAATACAAAATATTCTTGCTGTTCAAGATCTAAATAAAAATTCCAAAACTCTAAAGGCAATTGAGCTATTGTCAAAAGAGAATATTAAGCCAGATTATCTCATCGTTTTAAGAGGTCATAAAGAATTATTTGGAAACATTAATGTTGAATTGATAAGAAACTTACCTCAATGGATTCTAGAAACAGGTACTATGGATGACTGTAATATTGAGGGAGACACCAATACTACCTACGCTTTTGATCAACTAATGTATGGTATTGAAGAGGCCTACAAGAAAATATCCAAAGAACAATCAATTACCAATATCAAACTAACAACCAATTTATAACACTTCTATTATGAACGATTTTTTTTCATTATTATATGAGTTTTTCTTTGATTATGATACAAACCAGGATTTTATGACAGCTTTGTTTGTCAATAAAGATTATTTGTGGCTTGGTATTATAATATTAGCAACAACATGCCTTTCACTACTGGTCTTTTATAAAATCTGGGATCCAGTAGCAAAACAAACCTTTAGTTTTCTAATAACTATACTTATAAACATAGGTTTGATATTTGGAATAGCTTACATTCTAATAACCAATAATAATGAAATTACAGAATATTTGGTTAATCAGGATCTTCCGGGTATAGAATCTTTCATATTAAAAACTGCAGCTGTAACAGCTTTGTACGGAGCAGTAGTATTTATAATATTTATACTCATACCGTTCCCTTTTAAATTCATTAGTAAAAATAACCGACATAACCCTTTCTAAAATGGCAAAATTATACATATTCGGAATTGGTGGCACGGGTTCTAGAGTCATAAAGGCATTAACATTCCTTTTAGCATCAGGCGTAAAGCCCCACGCAGATTTTGACACCATAATTCCAATGGTAATAGACCCTGATGCTGCAAATGGAGACTTAAACAGAACTACAGACATATTAAACAAATACCAACATATACAGAAAAATTCTAATGAAGCTGAAAATTTATTTGGTACTAAAATAAAAACGCTTAAAGAATTATTAAATGAAAACCATCAAAATATATCAAGCAATTTTATCTACAGTTTAGCACACACAGGTCAAAAATTTGGAGAGTTCATTGATTATAACGGTATGGACGATGATAATAAAGCGCTATTTGATTTACTCTTTAGTCAAGAGAATAAAGAGGCTGATATGACTGTAGGGTTTAAAGGGAATCCAAATATAGGAAGTGTTGTTTTAAATACATTTTCATCTACAAATGAAGATAAGGAATTTAGAAATTCTTTTAACCCAGGGGATGCTATTTTTATTATTAACTCAATATTCGGTGGTACTGGTGCCTCCGGTTTTCCATTGTTATTAAAAAACCTTCGATTAGACGATTCAGCAGTACTAAATTCCCAAATAATAAGTCAAGCTCCAATTGGTGCAATTACCTATTTACCTTATTTCAGTATACCTGAAAGTGCAGGAGGTAACAAGGATATCGATTCTAGTACATTCATGAGTAAATCTAAAGCAGCATTAAGTTATTATGAACATGCTATTTTTAAAGATGAACACAGTCTAAATGCATTTTATTACTTAGGAGATTTTTCAAATAATAGCATCCCATATGCGGAAGGAAAAGAGAATCAAAAAAATCCGGCACATTTTCTTGAATTAGCAGGAGCCTTAGCTATTATAGATTTTACGAATAATCACTGCAAGCAATCAAATGGTGCTACAGTAATGAAAGAGTTCGGAACGCTTCAGAACAACGGAAAATCTTTAAAATACAATCTACTTGGTTCAAAAACAAAGGATAGTATTAAACATCCTTTATCAGCTTTAACGTTATTCTCATTGTTTCTTGAACATTCTTTAGACCAATTAAAAGTAAATAAAGGACCCTTTAATAATCAAAGAGATGGAATTGATAACTCCTTTTATACGAAAGATTTTTACAAAGAATATCTAGAAAAATTTGTAGCATATTTTACCGAATGGCTGAATGAAATGGAAAAAAATGATGTGTCGTTTGCACCATTTCATACTAATGTTACACATGAAACCTTAAAAGGTTTTGTAAAAGACTTAAACAATAAAGAAGGAATCTTAGGTAAAATAGGAATTAAAAAGCAATTAAGCGGAAACAATTTAATAGCAGACTTAAATGGGGCTATTAAATCTAAAAAGTATGATAGTGAGGAAAGCAATGCTCGATTCATAAAAGTATTCGATGATGTGATTCAAAAAAATATCAAACAATTAATGAACTAAATCAATATACCATGGCTAACAAAGTTTATAGAATTCATCAAGATGGGGCTCAATTGGAAGATTGGTTTGTTTCAGGTCCATTAAATGACAATATCATCGACAGTATCAATACAGATGGTGGAGATGGTAAAAAAATGCCGACTTCAATCCCTAGTCCTTTCGCTAGAGTCGATCTGGTTAGAACTGCTTTTAAATCCATTAATAACACCAATATAGATGGAAATATAAAAAATGGTAGGGCTGCAGTGTCTGACTATCATAAGTTAGTATCTGATGCATTAGATATTGGACAAATTTTCTTCAATTACAATAGACATAAGAAGTATTTAAGCTTAGTGCAATGGGATATCGAAGATAGCTTGAATAGGTTATTAGACACGCATAACAAAGCACATCAACATTTTGGTAAAACAATTAAACTTTTTCTAAATCAAGATAGTAGTCAATACAATTTTGATGTTTTTGACAAAATATACATTCTTAAATACAAGCATCAAATCATTGGCGCTACGTCTCCAAGAACATTATTTTTTGCTGCGCCAGATGCGCCAGAGACTGATATCTTTTTTGGGGAAGATAGAATGTTAGATGATAAAATATTACCGCTTTATAAAAGAGAAAAAAATTATATAAAATACTTATACGCACTTTCAAAATCAAGAATTGATCAAATTGGGTTCAATACACTGTTCCCTGAATTTTACAACTATCTACAAATAACAATTGATAAAATAAAAGAGGTAGATTATAACCTCTTCGATGAGTTGAATATACTGGATTGTCAAAAATTTTTAGAAGATCTTGAGCCTGTATATTTTAATAATCAAGATGGGCAACCCATTGAAATAGTTAGAGGCATTGGTGTAAAACAATTTAAGGAAGATAGTAAGGTAATAGAAAACAACAGTGATTTTGTTATTAAAACAACCAAACACGTTCATAAATACAAACCTTTAGTACTACCCACCGGACCTTTTAATAAAAAACTGAAATACACGACGAATGATTGGAACGAAAGAACCACCGTTCCCTTTTTTGACAAAACTGCAATCGATAATAGAATATTACCAGATCAGGGGGATCAATATCCGTATCTAACTCAGGATGATTTTCTTTCCAACTATATAGTAAAATTACCGTTCGATATCAATTCAAAAGATTTTCTAGTTGTAGGAGCTAATAAGTTTTTAATCCCGCTAAACAAAGTATTCTTTCAATACTTTTCTGTAAAAGATATAATCGATCAACAGCTAATTTCATGCACAGAAAGAGGATTAGATAGCATAGAAGTCAATCTAAAAATTCCAATTAAAAAAGGTCACATAACATATTCTAAATTGTACAATACAAAATCAAAGGCCTCACTAGAGCCTGGTACAGGAAAAGGAATTATTATAGAGAAAACATTGTCGGTATCGGTATATCCTAACATTAAAAGTTCTAGTCATCCCTTCACAGATGTGGGAATGGTAGATTTAAATCCTGAAAATGCAAATCCTATAAAAATTCATTTTTATTCTGATACAATCAGCAAACAATTACCAGAATCTAAAATGAATAGTATTGTAAGAGGTAAAGATCCGTATCTTACAATGCACACCAATACTACCGAACCTTTTGATGCTTTGGTGATTAACTATGGTGATGTATCTAATTACTTAATTCCACTTAGGGAAGAGGTTCAGGAAACAGGAGGTGATTCATACAAATTTGCAATCGATTTTGGAACCACGAATACACACATCGAATTTGCAATTGAGGGGAAAGGAGATGCCAATCCTTTTGCCATAAAACCGAAAGAAGAACAAATAGCATTATTATTTCAGCCTAGCTCAGAAAGCTTGCGTACAGAGGCTGAACGTACTATAAATACTGCTCAAGAAGATTACCTTTTGCAGGAAACAATACCATACCATTTTGGGAAGGATCAATTGGTAAGTATTCCTTTCAGATCGTGTTTATTGCAAAACCAAGATATCTCGTTTAGCAAACCTACATACACATTTGGGCATGTTAACATAGGTTTTGATTATGAAGTAAACGTTCTAAAAAACTACTTACGTCCAAATAATAATTTAAAGTGGTCTAATGAAATAGATAATGAAAAAAAACTAAAACATTATATAGAAGAACTGCTGCTACTTTGTAAAACAAAAGTTTTAAAACAAAAAGGAGATGTAAAGAAAACCAAGGTTATTTGGTTTTATCCTGTTAGCATGACTCCTTTTCACCTCCAAAGCTTAAGGAACGTTTGGGAAGAATCTTATCAAAAAATATTCGGAGTTAGTGATTGTTCATTCCTTAAAGATTATCCGGAAAGTATTACTCCTTTCTACTATTACAAAAATAAAGAAGGAATCCCCGTTTCAGATAAGCCTTCGGTTGCTATTGACATAGGGGGTGGAACAACCGATGTGATGATCTATAACAATGGAAAAACAGAACTGATCAATAGTTTTAGATTTGCAGGTAATGCCATTTTTGGTGATGGGTTCAATGGCAATATAAATGCCAACGGTTTTGTAAAAAGATTTAAGAATGTTATTTACAAGCAACTATCAGACAATGACTGTAAAAACGAACTGGAAATATTAAATACAATATTTTCAGAGTATCAATCTTCAACTGATTTAATAAACTTTTTCTTTTCGTTGAAAGAAAATAAGAATCTTTCAAGCAAAAATATCCAAATTGATTTTGATAATATTCTCTACAAAGACAATGACTTCAAAATCATATTTCTTCTGTATTACACAGCTATATTCTATCATATTGCTGAGTTAATGAAATTGAAAGGATATCCTGCACCACGCAACATCGTTTTTAGTGGTACTGGTTCTAAGACCCTAAATTCTTTAGATAAATCATCCAAAATATCAAATATTAAAAAATTAGCGGAAGAAATATTTAATCATTTCGATAACAATGATAATGCAAACATTAATATCAAAGCTTTAGGAACTCCTAAAGAAATTACTTGTAAAGGAGGCATCGAAATCGAAAAGGAAAAAGAAGTACAACAATTAGATTACAAAGAGTTAATCCATGTCAATGTAGGTAATTTTTCTAAACCTTCTGTGCAAACCAAAAGTAAAAGTGAAGGAGTAAAGTATAAAGATCTAAATGATGAGTACTTAAAGGGTATTGTAAAAAATACTTCAAACTTTTACGACTTGTTTGAAGAACTCTATACCAAAATTGGTTTTCAAGATCAATTTGGAATGTCTAACAAAGCCATGGATACCTTTAAAGAATTAAGAGCCAATGATCAACTCGATTTTCTAAAAACGGGAATCAGTCAATTGAGTATAGATGCACAAGAGGAAGATGAAGTTGCTCAAACATTATTTTTCTATCCTATAATAGGGTTGTTATACAACATTGCAGTAGCCTTAACTGAAAACGACTAGTAACATGCAATATATGTATATAACAATAGCTAATGTATTACTAGCTCAGGAAGTAACAGAGGTAAACCATGCATCCAATAATCTTATATGGATATCCATTACTGTAACCTCTATATTGATAACCATAGTATGTTTTGTAACCTATATGCGTACCAAGAAACAATTAAAAAACTTGAAGAGAGAGTTCAAAACGTATAGAAATAGGAGTCACAATCAAAAACAGAAACAAGATCACCTAATTCGGGAAAATGAAGACTTAAAAAAGAAATTAGAAACAGTAGAAAAACACGTTAAAGAAGAAGCAAACAAGCCACAAGAAAACAGCAACACCGGTAAACCTAAAGAAGTAGATACTCCTTTATATCCTGATGAAAAACCTAATGTGGTAGAGTTCAAGCAAATCTCAAAAGAAAAAATATACCTACCTTCTCCATTTGAAGAATTAAGGTTTTCAGTTGAAGATAGTAAAAAGGAAAGAAATGAAACTTCGCTCTACGTAATAGAACTAGATAGTGAAGAAAATTCGGGTGCAATTAAAATTCTTGAAGACGCCAATTTTAAAGTGGCATTAAACTCTCCAAAAAAATACTTAGAATTAGTGTGTATTGCCGAAAATGCCCATGATATAAAAGCTAATGGAATTGTCAATTGCAAACCGGGAAAAGTAATCTTAGAAGCACAAGATTGGGTGGTAACTGATAAAATACATATCAAATATGTTTAAAGATTTTTCAATAGAGATAATAGTAATGTTAATATGCCTAATGTTTCAGGCATACATAACCATTGCACTTTGGTCTAAAATTAGAACCTTTAAAAATTTCTTCAGACCATTTCCAGAGGTGATAAAAAAACAAGTATCAGATGATAGTAAATACATAGTCGATCTAGAGGAAGAAGTCGAAAATCCAGAGGAAGAAGAATATTTTCAAGAGGCTACAGAACTCGCTATGCTCTCTGATGAAGAACCTGATACCAGACTAGGCAACATGATAAAGCCTATAAACAACTACATAACTAAAACAAGAGGTATAGGGGTCGATTTTCACATCTTAAAAGATATCATTGACAGAAATGTTGACATCATAGAGGAAGAAATTCACAATAGAATTTATGCTCCTTTATATATTGGTTTGGCTGCAACAATGTTAGGAATAATTTTGGGACTCTTTTCAATTAATTTTAAGGCAGACAACAACAGCATAATAACAAACAGTCAACTGCAAACAATAGAACAAATTCAGGGAAATGATACTGAAAATGTATCTACGCAAGAAGCCCTAAACAAACTTCAGCCTTTATTAGATGGTGTTAAAACAGCAATGGTTGCCAGTGTATTCGGGCTTATTTGCACCACACTCTTGTCTGTTTGGGGTTTTAAAAACGCTAAAACTGATAACGAAAAGGATAAGAACAAACTACTTTCATTAATTCAGTCAGAGTTAATGCCCAAAATGAACCGATCTAGATTACCTGAGATTGATGTCTTAGCTAACAAACTAGATGATTTTGCTAAAAACACAGTATCAGCCATTCAAAATTTAGATAAGATAGTCAAAGGCTCAAAGCAAAACCTACAAAACGAAGCAATGCTCCTGCAACAAGTTCAAGACTTAGATATCAAAAAACTATCAAAGGCAAACATAGACATTTTCAAAAAGTTAGAATCAATGATGATTTCCTTTGAAAATTTTGCCGGGTACTATGAAAATCTCGACAGATCATTGCTCAATACCACAAAGCTCATATCTCAATTAGAGATGTTTATCAAAAATACTGATAACCTTGGAGCGGTCTTAGAAGGTTTAAAACAAAACATACATTTGGGCAACGATGCTACAATTTTCTTTAACCAACATTTAAAATCTTTTGAGCACTATAGCGAAGCTATCAATGAAGCCATCGCAGACACAGATCAAAAAATGGCTAGAGCTGTAGGAGCATTAGGTTCATCAGTTGAAAAACAATTTGAAGTGTTAAATGAATCTGTAGCCACCTACGATGTCAAATTAAACAATGCTTTTACCAACGCTATCGATGGTTACAACGCAACCATTCAACATCAAGTAGATAAAACTACAGAAGCTTTTGAACTAGCACGTCCTAAATTTGAAAAACTAAACAATTTAGAGAAGTTAAATGCCATCGACTCCAAATTAAACAGTTTAGAAAACAATATAGTTCAAACCTTCAAAGAAGGCACCGCTCAGCAAGTAAAAGCTATCAAAGAAATAGAGTGGAGGCAAGAGCCCCCTACTTACACCACACAACAAGTACAAGTGCCTCAAAAATATAATGAAACCAAAATGTCAAAACGGCAATGGTCAGAATTCATTGTAAAAATGATTGCGTTTACCATCATCATTGTTTGTGGCGTGTTGTTTATCTATAATTCATTGGTATAAGATGGCTAAATCAAAAAGAACCAATTTCTTCTGGGTAAGTTACTCCGATTTAATGACGAGTTTATTCTTTATCATGTTAGTGCTATATGTGGTTACCTTTTCAGTATTAAAAATAGAACTCTTCAGCGCCCAAACAAAAGCAGTGAAACTTGAAAAAATTGAAGAAATCCAACAGGCTCTAAATTCACTTGACAAAGCTTATTTTGAATTTGACCAGGAAAACAAACGATACAAGCTGAAAACAGATGTCAAATTTCATAGTAGTAGTGATAAAATAACCGATATCGCCATAGATAAAAGAATAGAAATATTAAATGCAGGAAAAGACCTTTATTCAAAGCTTCAAAAAATGATTGAAAAAAATCCTAAAGTTGATTATTTATTAGTGATTGAAGGGAATACACAACGAAGCTATTACAGCAATATATGGAATTACGAAACAATGCCCAATGTAGGTTACCGTCTAAGCTACAAGAGGGCATTAGCTCTTTTTAACTACTGGAAATCAAATGGGGTCGATTTTAGAAAACTAGGGAACCAATGCGAGGTTATTTTGGCTGGTAGTGGATACTTTGGACAATCGAGAGATACTGAAAACGAAGAAAATAACAGACGTTTTACAATTCAAATAACTTCTAAAGTAGGTAAATTAATAGATAGTAAATAAATGAAAATTAAAGTACTCCTCATCATAGTTGCCAGTTTGTTAATAGCATGCCAGGGAATCTCTAAAACAGGAAGAGCTATTAAAGTAAAAGAAGCAAGAATAGAAGCAAATAAAAAGGCTGCGATTCCTTCTCCTGAAACAATAAAAAAACAGCAAGAGCCAAATCAAGAAAACATTCAAGATATTGTAACGCCTGAAGAACAAAAATCAATCAACAAGCATTTAATAGAAAACAACATCCCCAAAGCGCAAGGCAATCTTATTCAGGTAGAAGGTCTTGTGGTAAAAGAGGTAAGAGCATTAACCATAGACCTAAATACATCTTCAGATCAATTAGAGCAAATTACAGCCATGAAAGCATATGTACAAGAGCATTGGCATTATGTAAACGATCCTCAAACAGGCAAGGATACTTGGCGATCCGCAGAAGCTACACTAGCTTTAAAATATAAAAACAAATACACTGGAGATTGTGATGATTTTGCCATTCTGCTAGCGTCTTTTGCCAAACAAATAGGATTAGAAGCTAGGGTAGTAGCAGGCTATAACAAAGATGGAGGACATGCTTTTGCCGAATTTTTAATTGAAAAACAACAAATACATTCTCAGGCATTACAAAATTATGATTATCGGCTCGTAATGGGGCAGTACTGGGTTAGTCTAGATTGGTTCAAAGCAGAAGAACATAATAAATACCTACAAGATGCTGTAATACTTACAGGAATTTAGATTTTTATGGTTATGCAAAAGAGTCGAACATCCCTTTTTTTACAACCACAAGTTAGGTATATTTACAATACTTAAAAATACTACAGAATGATACAAAACAGTATCAATCAACCAATAATAAAATTGCAATGAGTAACGAAAAAAAAGAGCTACATAAAATTGATTTACTCACCATAAATGAACTAAATACACATCAAGACTTAGATTCATTTTATGTTGCGAGTTATCAAAGAGGCTATCGCTGGGGAATCACTCAGATCAAGCACCTTCTAGAAGACATCAACGAAGTAGCAGAAGATAAAAAATACTGCATTCAACCACTTGCAGTAACGCCTAGAGAGGACAAATGTTGGGAACTTATAGACGGGCAACAACGCAGCACTACAATCTATCTTATACAGGCAGCGTTGAAAAATAACTTTGCTATAAATGGAACTAACAGCTATAACTTAGGCTATAACACTAGAGAAACAACGAAGGTCTTTCTAAAAGCCATCAAAGAAAAGGATCATTTAAAAGAATTTACTAAGGCTATAAAAGATACTAGCAATCTCTTCATCAATGAAAACTTTAAGACTTTCATCGATCAACAATGGGAAAACTTTTGTGAAAAGTATAGAGATGAAGACAATATAGACAACTACCATATATTTCAAGCTTACCTCACCATTACGGCTTGGCTCAACAATAAAAATGGAGAAGAGCGCAAAATATTTCACAACAAACTAGTAAACCAAACCTATATCATCTGGCATCCGGTACAAATAGAACAACGTGGACAACAGACAGTAGAAGACTTTTTTATCAACATGAATGCAGGTAAAATTAAGCTTTCAAGTGCCGAACTTATCAAAGCCTTATTCATTAGAGATATAGACAAAAGTGAAGAAGCTTGGGATATCAAAACCATGCGTAAACAAAAGTTTGCAAATGAATGGGATAGTATAGAAAACGAGTTACACAATGATGAACTATGGTTCTTTATAAACAATAGTGATCAAAACGGTTTTGATACGCGTATCGACAAATTATTCCAAATGGATTGTAGTGCGAAAGGAAGAAAAAGTGAAGAGGATACCTATGAAGTGTACACAGAAGAAGAAAATAGGAATTGGGAGTCAATCAAAAGAATATTTCAACGCCTAAAAGAATGGTTCGAGGAAGTAGAAGTCTTTCACTTAATAGGGTTTATCGTCAATAGCAATCACATGACTATTGAGCAATTGATCGACAAAACAGCTAAAAAAACTAAATCAGAGACCAAAAAATATTTCAATGATGTAATCAAAGAACTGTTTGATAGAGAGGTTACTAGAAATGAGAAAAGAATCAAAGAATACAGCTTAGAAAATTTAGATTATAACCAAAGCACCCAACAGTGCAACGATGTATTACTGTTATACAACATTAAACTCATAGAAGCCAATTTTCCTGGACAACGGTTTCCATTCAACTTATACCAGCAAAATGATACCCAATGGAGTATAGAGCACATTCACCCACAAAATCCAGCAAAGTTAACTAACCGAGAAGAAGCAATGGATTGGTTAGAAGATTATAAAAAAAGAATGGACAATGAAATAGACCTGAAAGAGAAAAAACAAAAAATTGATGAAATAGAAGAACTTCTTAAGAAAGAAGAAAAAGAGGGAAAAATCACAAATGACATTGCTGAAAAATTAAGAGAGTTTGCAGAAGAGGTAAACGAGGAGTTAGGGCTACATGGCATTGGCAACCTTGCATTGTTAGATAAGATTACGAATAGTAGTATTGGTAACAAAAGTTTCTCTAAAAAAAGAAAGATCATAATTGACGGTTCAGAGAGAAGTGTTACAGATAAAAAAACAGCAACATACATCCCGTTAGGTACGGTCAATAATTTTCTTAAAAAAACCACCAATACGTCTGATGGTAACATCTCACTTAGTTTTTGGTCAGCTGCCGATGCTGAGGACTATACCAAAAACATAGAAACATTATTAACAACCTATTTACCACAAAAGCAAGGAAATCATGAGTAAAACATTCTGGGATTTAGTAGATAAAAGTAATATTGAGATACCTGAAATTCAAAGAGATTATGCTCAAGGGCGTACTTCAGAAAGGGTAACAGCTATCAGAATAAAATTTGTAAAAGACATCTTAGAGGCAATTTCACAAAACAAAAAATTAAACCTTGACTTTGTTTTTGGCCAATCTGTAGATCCTACCAATCAAGCCAATTTCAACAAGAGCAAACAGAGCCTGGAACAAATGTTATCGGTACTCAAAGAGTACAGCGAAAATACAGGGGTTAGTTTTACTAGTACTGTTGCTCCAAAACCAGTTACCAAAAGTGATACCAATGTATTAATCCCTTTTGATGGCCAACAGCGCTTAACTACCTTATTTTTAGTACACCTGTACATAGCGGCAAAATCCGGGAATAGCTTGGAAAAACTAAAAAAGTTTAGCTATAAGACTAGGGAAAGCAGCAAAGCGTTTATAGCCCAATTAACAGAGAGGTATCAAATCATTAATGAAGAACATGCTGAAAAACTATCTGATGCAATCAAAGATCAGTCGTGGTTCTATACTTCATGGAAAAAAGATCCAACGGTAGCGGGAATGTTAGTCATGTTAGACGAAATAGACGAACAAGTAAAAGAAAAACCAATAGATTTTGGTAAAGCATGGCATAATCTCTCAAATACAAATTGTATAGAGTTCGATTTTTTCGATATACAGGAAGAAGGCTTTGAGGAAGACCTGTATGTTAAAATGAATGCCAGAGGGAAAGGACTCACAGATTTTGAAAACTTCAGAGCTTGGCTTGAAAAAAAACACAAAGAAGATACTGAATTGAACGACTTCGATTGGGTTAATCAATTAGATAAAGAATGGCTCGACCTGTTTTGGAAAACAAAAGACAAAGTAAGCGATGTAGATGTAAATTACCTGGCTTTTTTTAAGAACTTAGCGGTTATTCACAAGATCAGCAAAGAGGAAAAGCAAGAGAAAGAGAAAGTACAGAAGTATGTTCGGGAGCGCGAATGGTTGAAAATTTTAAATCCCAATGTATTTACACCCACTGCCACCTACGAAAAAGAGAAAGTGTTTTCTACAACTTCCTTACGATACATTTTTACAGTTTTAAATAAATTAACAATACTGCAAAATACCATAGATGAAACGGTCAAAAAGGTATGGGGTGAGCCTTTTTATAAAAATGACATCAAATTCACTAAGTTGTTACTCGCTGATTTTCATGATCTTTCGTATTACAACAAAACCTTCGTAGTGGCCGTAATTAGGTTTATAGAACTATATACATTGGATGATAAAAGCGCCTTTGAGAAGGATTTATACAACTGGCTAAGGGTAGCAAGAAATATCATTTACAATTCAAGAATAGATGGGGAGCTAGCTTACATACCTGCCGTCAAAGCTTTGCATCAACTGAAGACAGAGTATGTATTAAATATAAATACATTAGCAAATTGGAATGTAGAAGCAGATAAAACATGGATCAACTTTTTCAATACAGCCCAACAACATGAAGAGGTAAGAAAGTTAAAGCTCATCAACACAAATCCAGAGCTTTGGCAAGAGGTAGTAATAGAGGCCGAAAACCATACCTACTTTTATGGTCAAATCAATTTTATCTTAGAAATGGCGGAAGAAGATCCGGTACTCTTCAAAAATTACTATCACAAAGTGGCCAAACTCTTTTCTAAAGAGAATCTCTATTCAGATCAATACATTATACAATGTACATTTTTCGCCTTTGATACTAACGATAGCTGGTTAACAGCATTAACCGGAGATCGTTTTAAATTTTACAAAGCCGTACAAGGTACTTCTAGGGATAGAGATGAAAACTGGAGACAACTATTCAAAGATGAAACCAAGAGAAAAGTTTTAAAAGAGCTTTTAGATAAAACCAACGCTACCACCGAAGGTATGCAGCAGGTCATCAATAACAAAAAGCAAGAACTTAAAGAAGATCCAACAAATTGGAAGTTCATGATGTTAGACCATCCTGAAATGTTAGCCTACTGCAAGGAAGCCATATTTACCAAAACAAACGATGAATATATACGCCTGTTAAACAAGTCTTTAAATTCGTCAAGACAAGCCGAACTCCGTTCATATTATTTCTATAAAACACACAAACCGCAAATACAAAATCAGTATCCACCTTTTACAAAGTTCTGGTATTACCATGGAGAAAGAGGAAACATGAGACCATGCGCCATTTTAGATGAATGGCAATTTAAAGAGTTAGTGTATTACATAGATATCTATTACAATCATGATGGAATAGAATTAAGATTTGCAATTAGAAGAGGTGAAGCAGCTATGGATCCGCTTATTCAATCTAGTTTAGAGGAGGATCACCACTTTCATTTTGTCGAGGACTACGGACTCGTGCTTCGTGGTATTGCATACAAAGAAACAGACAACAAAATAGCAGCAGTAATAGAAACCCTAAACAAAATCAATCATAGCGCTACAGCTTTCAATGAGGACAATGTAATAGCCTAAAAAAAGCCAAAAACTCCTATATTAGCCTTCTCAATTTTTGTAAAAGTATGTTTGAACAAACATTTAAAAATATAGACGACGTCTTGTGGAAAGACGCCGGATCAGATAGCGAATTAGATTATATTGGTCAAACTTCTTGGGTACTATTTCTAAGGTATCTAGATGAATTAGAAAGAGACAAAGCAGACCAAGCTGAGTTAGTTGGCAAAACTTATAATTTTATTCTGGAAGAAGAATACCGTTGGCCAAATTGGGCAATGCCTAAAGATGAAGATGGGAAATTAGACCATCACAAAGCTATGACCGGACCCGATTTGGTGCGCTTTGTAGACACTAAGTTGTTCCCGTACCTGGCAGATTTTAAAAACACGGCGGAAAATCCAAAAACAATTGAGTACAAAATAGGTGAAATTTTTTCGGAACTTAAAAATAAGATTCAGAGTGGGTACAACCTACGCGAAATTTTGGAATATGCAGATGAGTTACCTTTCAGAGCCTCTACAGACAAACATGAGCTGAGTCACTTATACGAAACTAAAATTAAGAACATGGGAAATGCTGGCCGTAACGGCGGGCAATACTATACGCCACGTCCTTTAATTCGTGCTATGATTCAGGTCATAAACCCACAAATGGGCGAAAAGATTTATGATGGTGCAGCAGGTTCTTGTGGTTTCTTATGTGAAGCGTATGAGTATTTGTACAATCGCATGGAAAAGACCACCGAAAATCTCAAAACGCTACAAGAAGACACCTTGTTTGGTAAAGAGAAAAAGAACCTAGCGTATGTCATTGGTATTATGAACATGATTTTACATGGAGTAGAAGCACCAAACATTATTCATACCAATACATTAGGCGAAAACATACGCGATATTCAAGAGAAGAACCGTTACCATGTGATTCTTGCCAATCCACCCTTTGGAGGTAAAGAAAGACCAGAAGTACAACAAAACTTTGACATCAAAACAGGGGAAACAGCCTCACTGTTTTTGCAGCACTTTATCAAAAGTTTAAAAACAGGTGGCCGTGCGGCTATTGTTATTAAAAATACCTTTTTAAGCAATACCGATAATGCTTCTGTGTCTTTACGTAAGCACTTATTAGAGAGTTGCAACCTGCATACCATTCTCGATATGCCGGCAGGTACCTTTACTGGTGCAGGCGTTAAAACGGTGGTGTTGTTTTTTACCAAAGGCGAACCTACCAAAAACATCTGGTACTACCAATTGGATGCCGGAAGAAACATGGGAAAAACCAATCCTTTGAATGACAAGGATATGGAAGAGTTTGTTTCTCTAAGCTTGTCACTTCGAGCGGAGTCGAGAAGCGAAAAGGCAAAGTTGGAAACCGAAAAATCTTGGCTATTTAACGTGAATGATTTAGACGAGAATACGCTCGACCTTTCCCCAAAAAACCCAAACACACCCGAAGAAGCACCCTTGCGAAGCCCAAAGGAGATTTTAGCAGAAATGCAGAGATTGGATAAAGAAACGAGTTCAATTTTGAACCAAATTAAAGAGTTGATATGAAGGAAGGCGATGTACTGAGCCTGCCGAAGGGTTGGGATATAAAAAATTTAGATGATTTGTGTACAATAAAAGGTAGAATTGGCTACCGAGGATATACAAAACAGGACTTGGTTGAAAAGGGAGAAGGAGCAATTACTTTAAGCCCTTCTAATATTATTAATAATCAATTCAATTTAGATAAGTGTACTTATATTTCTTGGTTTAAGTATGAAGAATCTCCTGAAATAATGGTTTTTGAGGGCGATATTCTATTTGTTAAAACGGGTTCTACTTATGGTAAGGTTGCACTTGTTGAAAATCTTGACGAAAAAGCTACGATTAATCCTCAATTTGTTGTTTTTAAAGATTTGAAATGTGATAACAGATTTTTGTATTATTCCTTAACTACATTAAATTTTAAAAAGAAAGTCGAATCTATTATAGGCGGAGCAGCAACACCTACGTTATCACAAACCAATTTAGGTAGATTGCAAATCCCAATCCCATCACTTTCCGAACAAAAACAAATAGTAGCGATACTCGATAAAGCCTTTGCAGCCATAGACCAAGCCCAAGCCAATATTGAGAAAAATATTGAAAATGCGAAAGAGTTGTTTCAATCTAAACTGAATGAGATATTTAATCAAAAAGGAGATGATTGGGAAGAGAAGACTTTGGGTGAAGTTTGTGAGATTATAATGGGGCAAAGCCCAAAAGGAACTTCTTATAATTCAGAAGGAACTGGAACGGCTCTCATTAATGGGCCTGTTGAATTTGGAAACGAACCTTTCTCTAAAACCGTTATGAGTAAATGGACAACTCAACCTACGAAGCTTTGTGAAGAAGGTGATTTAATCCTATGTGTCAGAGGTTCTACTACTGGTAGAATAAATATTGCAGGATTTCAAGCTTGTATTGGCAGGGGAGTTGCAGCAATAAGGAATGTGAAAAGCCAAAAATGGATTAATTTTTTCATAAGATGTAATCAACAAACTATTTATGATTTGGGAACAGGTTCAACATTTCCTAACGTTTCGAGCAAAATATTGGCTAATCTTAAAATAGTACAACCTAAATCAATAACCATACAAAATGAACTTGTTAAGCTAATGGAAAAATTAGATTCGAATCAAAGCAAAATCGAATCACACTACCAACAAAAACTTGCCAACTTAGAAGACCTTAAAAAATCCCTTTTACAAAAAGCGTTTACAGGAGAACTAACAAAAAATATAGCATTATGAATTGGGCACAAGCAGAAATCTTACTAAAAGAAAAAATTGTAGTTACAAACAAATCGCTAGACAGTTCTGGTAAAAGTAAATACAAGATAGTGAAACATATACCGGATTTTTATTGTAGCAACTACAATGAAGTAGGGTTTCAAATTCAGGTAGGGGCAAACGCTTTTATAAATGTTCCCATGAGTATGTTACAAAAAGTTTTTAAGGCTTCGCTACAAAATGGCTACGAAAAAGCTATATTTAACACGTATTACCCTAAAGAATACAACAACAAACCTTGTTATGTACATGCCATAGGACTACTTTTTCAGCAGGCAGGGGTAATGCTTCCAGTTTCTAGTAGAAAGTATAAAATTGTAAAGTAACATGAACGAAGCACAAACCAAACACGATTTAATTGAACCTGCTCTTAAAAAAGCAGGATGGGGTATTGTGAAGGGGAGTCGCTTACGCTTGGAGTTCCCTATTACACAAGGGCGCATTCAGGGAAGAAATAAAAGAGAAAGGGCGCTAGCAGCCGATTATGTGCTGGAATATAAAAACCGTCGCATTGGGGTGGTAGAAGCCAAAGCTCGTGATAAATACTACACTTTAGGTTTGGTACAGGCCAAAGAGTATGCAAATCGTTTAAACATTAGATACACCTATTGTACCAATGGGCTTCTTATTTATGGGGTAGACATGCAAGAGGCAACGGAAGGTGATGTTGCCAGATTTCCTACACCCGATGAGCTGTGGGAAATGACCTTTCCTACTCCTAAAGAAGACTATAAAATAGAAATAGCCAATTGGAAAGAACGCTTATTTGCTGTGCCTTTTGAAGACAGAGGGTGTACATGGCAACCAAGATATTACCAACAAAACGCCATCACCAAAGTTTTAGAAGCGGTAGCAGAAAAAAAAGACAGGTTACTGCTAACACTGGCAACAGGTACTGGTAAAACGGCTATTGCGTTTCAAATTGCCTGGAAATTATTCAATGCCAAATGGAATTTGAAAAGAGATGCGAGCAGAGCACCTCGTATTTTATTCTTGGCAGATAGGAATATTTTAGCAGATCAGGCTTTTAATGCCTTCAATGCATTTGACACCATTGACGAAAATATCAAAGTTAGAATAAGTGCTAAAGAGGTTCGAAAAAAAGGAAAGGTTCCTACAAATGGTAGCATTTTCTTTACCATTTTCCAAACCTTTATGACAGCCAACCAAAACAAAGAAACGGAAACAGAAGAAACGGTTACACATAGTGTAGAAGATTTTAATTTTGGGCAGTACGATCAAGATTTCTTTGATTTCATCATTATAGACGAATGCCACCGTGGTGGTGCTAACGATGAAAGTTCTTGGCGTACCATTTTAGAGTATTTCAAACCAGCGGTACAACTTGGGTTAACAGCTACTCCCAAAAGAGATGTAAATGCAGATACCTACAAGTATTTTGGAGAACCTATTTACAGTTACAAATTAAAAGAAGGAATCAACGATGGATTTTTAACTCCCTTTAGAGTAAAAGAGATTCAAACCAATTATGATGAATATACGGTTACGCCAGATGATACAATTGTAAGTGGAGCTGCAAAGGTTGGGGATGAATTCACCTATAAAGATTACGGACGTAAAATAATCATCCAGCAGGTAGAGGAATTTAGGGTTCGTACATTTTTAAAATTGATCAATCAAAACCACAAAACTTTAGTATTCTGTGCTACCCAGGAGCATGCTGCTTTTATAAGAGATGTAATCAATCAAAATACAAAAGTAGGCAACACAAACTATTGCCACCGGGTTACAGCCGATGATGGGAATAGAGGAGAAGAACATTTAAGAGATTTTCAAGACAATGAAAAAAGCATTCCTACAGTACTTACTACTTCTCAAAAACTAAGTACAGGTGTCGATGCTCCGGAAATCCGTAATATCGTATTGTTACGTCCGGTAGAATCTATGGTTGAGTTCAAACAAATTGTAGGAAGAGGAACTCGTCTTTTCGATGAAAAAGAATATTTTACCATTTTCGATTTTGTAAAAGCACACAAGCATTTCAAAGACCCGGAATGGGACGGCGATCCATTACCTCCAGAAATGCCTAAACCACCGGGAGAACCTAAAATTTGTAGTCTTTGTGGTGTTAGTCCATGCATTTGTGCCCAAGAACCAGAACCTGATTACGTTTGCCCTATTTGTGACAACGATCCATGTGTGTGTGATGAAGAACCACGCCAATTAATTAAGGTTACCTTTTCAGATAATAAAGCCAGAGAAATTGACGCAACAGTAAAAACTACATTTTGGAACCCTGCAACAGGTGATCCTATGTCTTCAGATGATTTTATTCAGGAGCTTTTTAAAGATTTACCGGAGTTCTTTAGAGATGAAGATGAATTGCGAAACATTTGGAGCATTCCTGGTACTAGAAAAAAATTACTGACTGCTCTTAGTGAAAAAGGGTATGCAACCAGCCAGTTAGAAGACTTAAAAAAACTAGTTCATGGCGAAGACAGTGACATTTATGATGTGCTAAGTTATGTAGCCTACAAAAGCAAACAAATACCTAGACTGCAACGTGCCGCAATTGCTAAAAGTAATTTGGCGCAGTACAATAGCAAACAACAAGAATTCATCAATTTTGTTTTAGAACAATATGTAAAACAAGGGGTGAATGAGCTAGATGAAGAAAAACTACCTGATTTAATAGAGCTAAAATATAAAGGCATCACAGATGCCAAAAAAGAATTAGGAGATATCAAATCAATAAGAGAATTGTTCATTAATTTCCAAAAAGGGCTATACCAAACAGGAATATAAAACCAATTAGAGGACACAAAGTTTACAAGTCCAAACAAACGAACTTTTGAAACCTCCGAAGTTAATTGACAGTTAAATAAATTTAAGTTAGTTGAATATCGAAAAATACATACCAACATTTACTGATATTTCAGATTGGGAAGACCAAATATATACCAACACAACAGGAACCCGAAGCAAGCAAATTGTTAAGGATCCTCAAACAGATATTCAACATTTTTTCAAAGGATCTAAAGAATTGGCATCTGGAGAAATCAGATATCCAATGGAATTCTGGTCAGAAATAGCATCATCTAAAATAGGAGCATATTTAGGATTCAATATTTTGGACTATAATATTGCGTTCAATAAAAATAGAGTGCAACAAGTAGGTTGTTTATCTGCTTCTATGGTACGTCATGAAACAAATAATCTAACAGAGGGTGTTGTCTATTTAACCGGTAAAAATTCATCATACAATCCTGAAAAAGATAAAACTCACTATACCTTTCAATTTATATTAGAAACTTTGAATTTTTTTAAGTTAGGTGGAGTAACAGAAAATTTTATTGAAATGTTAGTCTTTGATGCTTTAATTGGAAATTCAGACAGGCATCAAGAGAATTGGGGAATAATCACATACTTTAATGAGTTTTATGAGGAGATTGAACAAGAACTAAATAAAAGTCAAAATTTCATTAAAAGAACTTTGATAAAGTATGTAAAAGTAATTTTTAGTCATATTCCAGATCAACTACAATTATTCAACAACACAAATTTCTTTTTTAAGAATGCATTGAAATTACAATCTGGAATTAGAAATGAGTTTGCTCCAATTTATGATAGTGGATGTTGTTTAGGAAGGGAATGTTTGGATGAGAGAGTAATTAAGATGCTTGCAAATCCCCCAATGATAGATAAATACATTAATAGGGGAAAGTCCGAAGTACATTGGAGAGGAAAACAAGGCAAAGTAAATCACTTTGAATTATTAGAATTGTTACAGAAAGATTATGCTGAAAGTATATCTATTGTATTACACAATATTTCAAAAAAATACGAGGAAAGAAATATAGAGTTTATAATTAATAACATCGATAAAAATTTGCCAGATCAGTTAAATATTTACAAACTTTCAGATGAGAGGAAAAAATTGATGATTAAATTAATAACTTTGCGTTTTAATAAGTTGACTTCTTTACTTTGAAAAGCATAGGGAACATATTTTTAATTTGGCGTAAGGGGAAAGGTTCCAGACGTATACCTATAGGTATAATTAAACGTAATATTAACGAAGGTGTCCGCTTTGAATACCTTCAGGAAGGCTTGGATAAAGCAAAAAAACTAGGCTTTGGTTATTATGAAGGTTTTCCCGATACTAACAAAGTGTATACAGAAAATATTTTAGAGATCTTTGGTCAACGCATCATGCGTTCAGAGCGTAACGATATCAAAAACTTTTACGATTTCTGGCAAATTGATCCTAAATATAAGGAAGACGATTTTTACATGTTAGCGTATACTCAAGGATTATTACCTACTGATAATTTTGAGTTTTTGGCAGACTTCAACCCTAAAAAAAATTTATCATTTATTACTGAAATAGCTGGATTAACCAAACTTCAAATACCTGCCGATACCTTAAAGGTAGGAGACAGTTTATCTTACCAACTAGAAAATAATAATGAGTATGATAAAGATGCAGTAAAAGTTAGTAAAAATGGAGTCCGTTTAGGCTATATAAAATGTATTCACAATAAAATATTCCATAAAGCCAACAAAAAAAAGAAAATCAATGTAACAGTACATCGTATCGAAAAAAATGGAGTACTGAATAGAGTTTTTTTGAAAGTAAGCTTATAGCATTAAGTAGTTGTTGAGAGCTAGTAATTTTTCCCACTCTCTAACTTCCCAACTTCTAAATTGTACCTCAATAAGCTTATAGTTATTCGTGTCCGTTTAAATACTCATTAAGCACCTCTCTAGCATAATAATAAGCTCTTTGTTTACAGCGCAGCCAAACAATGATAAGTACAATACATAAGAATAGGTAGTGTTGCCAATGCCCGTAATGTGCATACAGCATCACACATAAAATTAACAACAAAGTGGTGAGCAATACTCTTGCAAAGGCATAGTTCGCACTAAATTCATTGATTCTAGAATCTTTGTGACCATTAGCATAACGTATCGCTAATGCGTATAGCGCATCATTGCTAACATTTTCGGTATGCCAGTGTTTTGCTAAAATAGATTTTACTTTCTCAGCTTCATAAAATGGAACTTTCCAAACGCTTTTTCCATTTAGTAATCGTTCCGATGGTTTACCGCCCCAAGTAAAATAATACACGCCCTCCAACCAACTACTTAAGGCACTCACTACAAATCCTATCAAAAAAGCAATGGCTGTATAAGCTACGATATAATCTTTTTGATAGGGGATATCTAAAAAAATAAAAAGCGCTATCAGCAACAAAAAGCCCGGTAGTAAGGCCGATAATATTTCGTATGGTTTAAAAGTCATAAGTATAGAGAAACAAATTTATAGATAATTTTTTAAGGATACTTATAACAAAGGGGAATTGATCGCTTTATTTTCACGATTATGAACTGCAACAAACTTCTAGCTTAATGCTTTTTACTTTAAACTTCAAACTTAAATCCAAATTCCATATCTTCATAAACAAAAGAACCACAGATAAATAGAAGCGGTATGAAAGAAGAGATCATTAACTTTTGGAAAGTAACCACAAGCTTAATGGAAAACTTACCAAGAACCAACAATAGCATGCTCGAAAACGTAGAATATTTCGAACGCATGAACGAGATGCTGGAAGAAATACATCCTTCGCTGGGCGCCATGATCCAATCCAGACCAGATACCGAAACAACCATACTCACCATCACCGTAGAAGGCGATCCAGATGCCTATTGGTATGTCCCCATCATTGCCGAAGATGCCCCCGTTATAGAAGGCCTCATCATCCAGGTGCTATTTTCCCCAATGGACCGCGAAGACCTGCTCAGAGACCAACCGTTTATTTTAGATGACCTCCGCATACAAATGAACCATATAGAATTCATTTTTATTCGCAACTTAGACGGTACCAAAAAAGGATTCCTCATCCTACGCTTTCCCGAATTCCAATATCTCAAAGACCATCCCTATCTATACCAAGCCCTCCATTTCATAACCCTCAACATCATCGGCGAACACCTGTTCCATCAATACATAGACACCATCTATCCAGACGGCGAACTGGAAGGATTCGAAGACTTCACCTTCGTACACGTCTCCGAAATGCACTGCTACTTCGATTGCATCATAGAACTAGAAGACTAAAGAAAACCTTCCCCTCGTGAAAGGCACCAGGGGTGTGTCAAAACCAAAATCCAAAAGAAGTCACAATCACTTCCCCTCTTGAGAGGGGCCAGGGGTGTGTCAAAACGCAATACCAAAAGAAGCACCAAACCTTCCCCTCTTGAGAGGGGCTAGGGGTGTGTTAAAACGTAAAGCTTATACTATTCAAAACTTCTAATTTTCCACTTCTAAATTCGTACTTCAAATGGGGTGTGTCCCAACGTAAACACTACTAAATCTACAACCGCTCACCAATACCCTCCTCAAATTTCAATATAAAATCCTCAATCCGATACAGCACCGATTCAAACTCATTCCAAACTTCATCATCCGTAAACCGTAATACCGAAAGACCAACAGCCTCAAGAGCTTGTTGCTTTTTCACATCCTTCAAATAAGTTTCTTCCAATTGGTGAGAATACCCATCTACTTCAATGACAAGGGCAAGTTCATAACAGTAAAAATCAGCAATGTAGTCGAGTAGAGGCTTTT
The DNA here is from genome assembly GCF_900116665.1 of Pustulibacterium marinum. Lineage (GTDB taxonomy): Bacteria > Bacteroidota > Bacteroidia > Flavobacteriales > Flavobacteriaceae > Pustulibacterium > Pustulibacterium marinum. Next base: position 109,020 of record NZ_FPBK01000006.1, read on the forward strand.
GCCTGTGAAAATCATAACCATAGAATTGTTTTCGCTTCAACCGATTCCAAAGTTTTATTTCAGTACGGGTGCTGTTATTCCGAAGTTCCTTGGCTAAAGCAGTCAACTTAGGATTGTATGGAATAATCTTTCGTTTCATAACAATTCCAGTTTTCTTTAAAATTACAAAATATTACAGCCACTCTAACTTCCCCTCTTGAAAGGCACCAGCGGTGTGTCCAAACGCAATACCAAAAGAAGCACCAAACCTTCCCCTCTTGAGAGGGGCCAGGGGTGTGTTAAAACGGTCAGCTTGAACTATCCAAAACTTCTAACTTCCCAATTTCTAAATTTTTACTTCTGTTGGGGTGTGTCAAAACGCAAAGCTTGAACTGCGCAAAACTTCCATCCATCATCTAAAACATAAAAACAATTCTCTAAAGAGTGGAAGTAGGTAGCTAAAAAATCAAACGTTATAACATAACAACCCTTGTTTTTACTATATTTGTCAGTATTCAACCCATAGTAAATAACAAAAAAATAAATCAATGTTTCCTTTAACCGAACTGATAGAACAAAAGCATCAAAGACTTAAAACTTTTGAAGCAAAGCAGGAACAATTAATACAACAATCTGAAAAAGGAGCCAAGACCCAACTGAAAAGGAATATCAACAGTACATATCATATTATAAAATACATAGTAATCATAGCCATAGCGCTCACATTATTAGTAGCAGGTATATTTTTAATTTCAAAACCCGGTACACTGTTAGAAGACCAGAATGTAAAAACAATCTTAGTTAACGGTACAAAACAAGAATACGCCATCACCACAGGTAAAACCTTAAAAGAAGCTTTAATAATTTTATATGAAGACGAAGGCCAATTAAGCATAGAGGAAATCACATCAGCGTTAAACAAAGCTTTAGACCATACCATTGAAAAACAATTAAAGAAAAATATTGTCTTAACAGGACTATTATTGGCATGTATGGCCTTGTTTTTTATGTACATAGCAAGACTAACTAGAAAAATCTTTAAGCGTAATAAATCCCTACGAAAAAAAGAAATACTATTTCAAGAACTTATATCCACTTATAAAGATATGATAGAAGAAGAAAACAATGAACTAAAAAATCTTCAGGAGCTAGAAAACAAACAAGCATATAGTTAGAAAAACCTTTAACACTTCATTCTAAAAATCCATCACCCCGAACCCATACGTCATCCTGAACTAGTTTCAGGATCTTACTAAGAGAAGAGCAGGATCTGCCTAAAATACTCCAAGCAAAATCACATCAGAGTGAGTAAAGCGTAGCGCTTTGGTGACTGTCTACCAGCGATAGTGAATGAGATCAAACGTAAAGAAACAGTTCAGTGAACTGTTTCAGTGCAGAGGCTAGATGGCGGGCTGGCATAAGTGCATTGCAAGGCAATAAGCATGGAGCTTCGAGAATGAGCGGTGCGCGAGGCAATCGCCTTTAGACAGTCTTGATCTTTTGGTTCGTTTTGTATCAAGAACTGCGTAGCACATCATGAGTACCTTTAAAAACAATAGAAGTTTACGAATAAAAGAAATGAATAACCCTGAAAGGGTAATACACAGCGGCTATACTCAAACTCACTCATAAAACACCATAAAACCAAATAAAAACCGTAAACCTTTCACTTTAAACTTTTTACAGCAACAAAAAAAAAGCCCCCTTTCTACAACAGAAAGAGGACTCTTTAAAAACCAAAAAGGAAAACACACTACTCAACTTGAACAATCGTCAAAGCAGCCGAATCCGCACCAATAAGTTGCTTAAATCCGTTCACTTCCAGATAAAACAAAATTTGCAATACATAAAAGCGGGTTTGTCCTCCGGTAGGCAAACTCGTCGGAGTCAGCGTAACCGTAGTAGTAGTGTCATCAAAAGGCAAATACACAGAGTTACTACTGCTATGTTCCTCTAGCAGTTCGGGTCCATCCAAATTCATAACCACCAACCTAAACTGCAGATGCGTAGCAGCAGAAGGTTTAATCACTGCATCAGCAGGTACCAAATCAGTAATGGTAAGTACACCCGTGGCTTCATCAATAGCAAAAGGTGTTTCAAATACATCATAGACCGAACTTCTTCCGTAAAAGTCAAAACCATGTAGCAACGCTTTTCCGGCATTTCCGCTCAATCCATTGGTAACGTTACGTGATCCTAGCGGACTGGTAGTGTCAAGATTCTTTACCTGATTCAGGATTTTGTTCAGGCGTTGTACCCCTCGTGTGGCCTTCACTCGGTTAAGCTCTAGCTTTACACCGCTACGTAATAGAGCGCCATACTTGGAGTACAAACTCAGTTCCTGTTGCAGCAATCGAATGTAATCAAAATTGCTGTTGCCTTCCATTTTATCCTTGTCAAGATTACTGCGTGAACGACTGGTACGTCCGTTCTGCCCTTCAGAATAAGTAACACCATCAATGCTACCTCTCAATCGAATAATTCCCTGGTTCTTTGCCATGGCTTATAAAATTTAAAGATTAATAATGCCGCAATATAAAAAGCTAAATCGCACATTCATAATACGTTACCAGCTTTTGAAGGTTTTTGATGGTTTTGGTCACTTTTTGTCGGTTTTTACCGGTCGGAAATACGAACAAAGTGGGCAATCATCTGATATACAGCAAAATAATTGAGTAAAAATTTGGTGATTTAATTTTTTTTATTCAATTTAGCAATGTGATAATAATTTAAGAGGGGTTTTCTGTAACTAGGAATGGTAGTTTGAAAAGCGATAGGAAATCCCTTGATAAATAGAAACAAGGCTACCCCAAAAATTAGTTCGTGAAAAGAAGAAATAGAACAAAAAAAGTACGTAGATAAACAAACGGCAACCAGAAATATTCACGACTAGAACAATGGTGTTCCACGACGTCCCCACGATACACCCACGACAAAAGCCGACCGTTTCACGACAATCCCCCGACAAGTTCACGACAATCCCCCGACAAAATGCCGACTGCCGGTCGACGATTCCCTATGAATCCCCCGACAATTCCCCGAGGCAATCACAGAGCATCGACATACCATCCACGATGCAACCACGACCATTCCACGTGGTAAGTGAAAAGGAGCAAAACTCACGAGCAAGATAGACCATACTTGCCACTATATATTGAACATAAATTGTAATTTTTAAAACCGTTGATCATGTTAAAACTCAACCGAATTTTTGTCACTACCAAAGACGTAATGACACTTACAGGAACTGGAGAAGCAACCAGCAGAAAACTAATTAAAAAAATCAGAAACCATTATCAAAAAGAAGCGCACCATGCCATCACCTTTGATGAATTTTACCGGTACCACGGCATCCCAAAACCACCCACAGGAAACCCGGATAACTTCAAACCCATCCGATAACCCACTCCCAAACCAACCCTTCCAATCCCATAGCACCCAACCCCCACGTCATCCCAAACTCATCGTCATCCTGAACTCGTTTCAGGATCTCACCAATCAAAGCACAACATCCCATGAAAACATCCTACATCTATATCCTCACCAACAAAAACAAAACCACTTTATACATAGGCGTAACCTCCAATCTCAAACACCGGATAGACCAACACAACAAAAAACGCGGGGCCATATTCACAACAAAATACAACCTCACAGAATTAATCTACGTCGAAGAATTCAACGAGATTGAACAAGCCATAAGAAGAGAAAAACAACTTAAAAACTGGAGAAGAGAATGGAAATGGAATCTCATCAAACAAAAGAACCCAAACCTAGAAACCATCTACATAGAATAACCATCACCCAAACCCCACGTCACCCCAAACCCCACGTCATCCTGAACTTGTTTCAGGATCTCATTAGAAGAAACGATAACCCCATGTCACCATGAACTCATTTCACTATATAACTGATTAAATAATCTAAAAAACACTAAGCGAAATCACATCCGAGTGAAGTTTACCTCCCTTTTTTCAGAATATATCCGAGCAAAGCTCCGAGATTCAGGAGCGGTTGAGCGACGCAGGATAGAGCGTAAAGAAACAGTTCAGTGAACTGTTTTAGCGAAGAGGCCATCAGGCGCTTCGGCAAAATGTATTTAAAATACTTCTACGTCATCCTGAATCCAACGTCATCCTGAACTCGCTTCAGGATCTCACTACGAATAGAGCTGAGTCGAAAGACAATACATTCATAACAAAACGGCTTCGGTACACTTTGCTCCATTACATTCAACAAACCACTCAGCCACCGAAAGCGAATAGCTATAAACCGTCATCTTGAACCACACGTCATCCTGAACTCGTTTCAGGATCTTACTAAGAGAAGAGCAGGATCTGCTTAAAATACTCCAAGCAAAATCACATCAGAGTAATTAAAGAGTAGCGCTTTGGTGACTGTCTACCAGCGATAGTGAATGAAATCAAATATAAACACACCCGAGTGAAGCTTCAATCGGCCTACGAAGAGATTTTTCAACCACATAGTAAAAATTACATCAGAGTGAGTAAAGCGCAGCGTTTTATGACTGTCTACCAGCGATAGTGAATGAAGAAGCGGAAGTGCATTGCAAGGCAATAAGCATGGAGCTTCGAGAATGAACGGTGCGCGAGGCAATCGCCTTTAGACAGTCTTGAAATCGAAGATTCATGAATACCTCATAAAACAATATAATTGAATGAATATTTTTTGGTTACTTTTTTATCAAGAACTGCGAAGCACATCATGAGTTCATTAAAGACAATAAATAAACAACGAATAAAAAAGTAGCAACCCGTTAGGGTAAAACTTGGCGCTTATACCCAAACCTTTATTCTCAAAAATACACACCCCGAATCCCACGTCATCCTGAACTCGTTTCAGGATCTCTCCAATCGAAAGGCAACATCCCACAACAAAAAAACTGCAGCAGTGGTACACATTTAAAGATCCCCCAACCCTTAATTTACCAAAATTGGCACCAACTGCTACAGCAGCAGCAAAGGTAAGCGGAGTAAGCGTGATGGAATTACGGTTTTCCGTAACGGAAGTGAAATAAACCCAAAAGAAAATACAGAAGGTTTAGAATCAGATCAATCCCAAGTCTTTAGACACAGCAATTAATTGAACCGCATTAGCCGATTTTAGCATGATCTTTAATTTGTTGATACGCTTTTCAATGGCACTTAAACTATGAGGCTGAATGTTCTTCGCTTTAAATTCTCTACTAATCTCAGTCTGACTCAAGCCTTGAGCCAAATGGGCTAAAAGCGCTATATCAAAGTCTTCAATATTCAAATCGTTCTGCGGATGCAGGGCATGGGCTACTTGTGGTGAAACATACGTTTCCCCGCGCCATAAGCTTTCAAGAGCAGTTTGCAGTTCTTGTATCCCATGACGTCCTTTACATACATAAGCCTGAATACCTACTTCTTGTACCAATCGTTTCACACGTTGGTTGCGGTCTTCTATAGAATATGCAATGATCTGTACCTCCGGAAAAGCGGCTTTCACAGCACGTATAAGTGCTTCGCCATCGGTAAGTTGTTGTGATCGGTGATCGGTCTTAAAAGAAAGATCGGTAATAAGTACCTCAAAAGGTACTGCATCCATGTGTGCTTTTTTCAAACGGAGCATAGCATCGTCACAATACTGTACGTGTTGTATTTGCGGAATGCCCAAAGTGTTCAATAGATACTGAACGCCTTCGGTAATGCTGTGCAAGTCTTCTGCTATGAGTATTTTCTGGAACATAGGCCTATAGGATCATCGTGGCTTGGAAGCCTTTATCTTTTGCTGTGGTAAAGGTAAGGCTTCCGTTCAAAGCTCGGATACGGTTTTCCGCATGCTGTAAACCACTTTTAGAAAGGGTATCAGTTCCTACGCCATTATCAGTATAAGTCACATAAAGCTTTTTACCTTTCATGGTAAAGGAGAGCTTTACAAGTGTAGCCTTACTGTGTTTGCGCATATTGGTCATAAATTCTTGAAGTACTCGGTACAGACATATTTTTCGGGCTTCGGAGAGTTCTTCCCAGGCAATGGTAGTCATTCCGGTACTCACCAATATAAGCTCGGGTGCTTGGTAGCTGTGCAACAGGTCTTGCAATGCTTCTTGAAAGTGTCCATCGGTTACAATACTACTATGGGCTTTGGAGATATTTCTACTGCGTTGATAAATACCATCTAGCTGGGTAAGCAATTGATCTTGGTCTACCACGCTGTATGTTACTTTCTGCATGGTTTGGTAAATATCATTGGCGATCTCGTCATGTATTTGTTTCCCAATTCGGGTTTCGGTGGCATAAATGGCTTGCTGCGCTTTTCGCTTTCGATAATTACGGTAAAGCCATAGTCCGCCAGCAAAGAGGAGTAGGGTAATGCCGGCTACCAATTGCCAAATAATGGTATGTTGGGTTGCTACTTGCCGTTCTAGTTCACTTTGTTGGTATTTAAGGTGATTAGCTTCTGCAAGTTGATGTTCTTTACGGTAATTGTATTTGTAAGCAACATATTTTTCGGCTTGTAGTTGAATGGCATGGTCTATACTGTCTTTCATTCGTAAATAGTCGGTAGCATATTCCGTGGCTCCCAAACTGATGAGCAATTGATATATTTCCAAAAGCTCTTCTTGAAAGGCATGCGTTTCAGCAATGGCCAATGCTTGGCTTGCATAGTACAAGGCTTTCGAGTGTTGTCCAAAGGTTTGATAATATATTGCCAGATGGTAATAGCTACTGTAGATACCGGTGGCATAGTTCAGTTGGGTTCTTAAGTCCAATCCACGCTGTAAATAGGATAGGGCATGGGCATCGTGTTGAAGGGTGAGCGTCTTGCCCAAATTGTCTAGTGCGCGGGCATAGTCTTTGGTATCGGCAATGCTGTCGATACGGCTGAGCAGGTCTTCAAATAGCGAAATAGCTTTTGGATAGTTACCGGCTTCCACATATACGTTGGCTACATTGTTTTGTATAGTTTGAAGGTGATCTGGCTTGGTACTGAAAGAACGACTCTTTTCATAATAGCTACGGGCTTCTTCAAATTGGTCGCGTTCTTTGTAAATGATCCCTAACTGATTATACAAACCGGTTAGGGATTCGTAAGTGGCTTCGTTCTCCGGAAGCATCCGCAATGCTTGCAATACAGTGGCTTCACTCTCAAAATACAGTCCGAGCTTACTTTGCAAACTGGCAATATATCGGTAAAGGTACACTTGATCTTTAAGTTCCTGCCGGGCATTGGCAAACACCAGTTCTTGCTCAAAGGCCTTTAGGGCTTCAAAATAATTGTTTTGATCATAATAGAAACGTGCTTTTCGGCGAAGGGCATATTGTAAAGCGCTTGTATCCTGTAGGCTTTCGCTCAGTTGATAGTACTGTGAAAAGGAAGCCTCTAGTACATCAGGGAAAGACTGTTTAGTAGCATAATGAAATTGATATCGATAGGCTCTTTGAAGGGTTAGGGAATCATGTTGTTCCTTTGCTTCAGCCACTACGGTTTGCAACGCTTGCTGAATTTCTTCCGCAGTATGTGCTTTGCGCCAGCTTTGATCAAAAACAGCAGGGGTAGAAATTCCTTCTTGAGCTTGCATCCCAAATAGAAGGCTTAAGAAGAGTACTGCGATGCTAACAAACCGTTTATTGATGTTCATAGGGCTAAAATACAAACTTTTTATACAGACGGAAGCAATTTAGGGTCTAACTTATGAGCATGTAAAAAAGAAGTACTAGTAGTATAGCATACGGTATATTTACCTTAATTTTGAGGTTTTTGACGAACAATTAGAACTCATACCTATGCTTATTATAGAGTCGCCTTCAAACAATGCATATTTCAATATAGCTACAGAAGAATATTTACTATCCAAATTCCCAACGGAAGATATTTTCTTATTGTACATCAATGCTCCTTCGATCATAGTTGGAAAGTTTCAAAATACATTGGCAGAGATCAATCTGGAATATGTAAAGGAAAAGGATATTAAAGTAGTGCGTAGAATGAGCGGTGGCGGAACGGTATACCACGATATGGGAAACTTGAACTTCTCTTTTCATACCCAATTAAACACCAGTGAGTTTATGGACTTTAGTACGTTTACAGAGCCGGTGGTTCGTTTGTTGCAATCGTTAAACGTTCCTGCTAAATTGGAAGGTAGAAACGATTTATTGGTAGACGGAAAGAAGTTCAGCGGAAATGCAAAATTAGGGCGCCAGGGAAAAATGATTCAGCATGGTACTATTTTAATAGATTCTGAAATGAGTGTTTTAGGCGATGTCTTAAAAATAAACCCTTTGAAGTACAAGGATAAAGCGGTAAAGTCAAACCGTGCCAGAGTGACTAATTTAATTCATTACCTTCCGGAAGGCACTACAACAGAGTCTTTCAAAACATTATTGATAGCAGCAATTGAGCAAGACAATCCGGGGAGCCGGCGCTATTCGTTAACACAAGAGGATATTGAAGCTATTGAAGTCTTAGTATTAGAAAAATACGATACTTGGGATTGGAACTTTGGCTTTTCTCCGAAATACAATTTTCAACAGGCAGTTAAAATTCCGGCGGGCTTTATTGAAGTGCATTTGGAAGTAGCGAAGGGAGGCATCATTGAAAAAGCCAAGATTTTTGGTGATTTCTTTGCCGAAAAGCCTATTGAAGACTTAGAAAACATGCTCATAAATAAAAAACATGATGTGCAGATGCTTACAGAACTCTTTGAGGCTATAGACGTAACCCTGTACTTTGGAAAAGTGACCAAAGAGGAACTGCTAACTGTTTTTATCTAAACTTTGTTGAATGAACGCGCAACATTCCATAGCGGCTTCCAAATTAAAACGCCATAAGATTGCGTTTACAATGACTCCAAATCAAATAGTATTGGGAAAGTCAAAACTCGATATACTCACGATAGTTGGTTTGGTGATATTTCCAATAGTTTCCTTCTTTGTCATAGTTTATTTTGCTTGGCAAGCAAGTGCAGATGCGGTTTTACTAAAGATGGAAATAGTAAGTGCGCTTTTTTTTATGTTGACATCAGCTTTTCTGACCTACCAGCGGTTGCTAGCCAAAAAACGAAGTAATGGAAAGGTAAAGGTCATTCGTCAACATGCCATAGAAATTCAAACAGCAAACCGTACACAAGTTTATGACCGAACAAACATTGCCCAAATTTTAGTAGAGGTGAACGAACTAGATCAGTTTAGCTATGAGGGACTTTTGGTATTGGTAGACCGCAATCATCAACGGCATGAATTGTTAGGGTTTCAGGATGAACAGGAAAAATATGTGAAAGATGATATAGAATTCTTTGCAGAATTTCTGGAATCTCGTTTACAACTTCAAAAATAGCGGATACAAAAAATCCCCTCCAATTAGGAAGGGATGGTGTTTATAGTAAAAACTGTTTAGTTTTCTTCGGCGTAAGCTTGCAAAGAGGCTACATATCCTCTAAGGTCTTGCTTGTTTCCTTTATTGTCCGGTTCGGCAATCAAGTTCAATACATACAGCATACTTTCTGAAGGATCAAAGTCTTCCGTTGTGCTTGTTTCTTCTTCAAATCCTTCGATAGGCTCTTCTTCCGGAATTGGAATATCAAACTTATCATAGGTTTCTATATGTTCAAACAACAAACGAATGGTCTTCGCTAAAAGTGGTTGTTGCTCTTCTACCGCGTAAGGTCTTAGACTTTTTAGATCTTCTACAATAGTATTGGTGATGATACCATTGCGCTCCACATCATCGATGAGCTTGTTAAGGAGTTTTATTGCTTTACGATTCTTCAAAATGAATGTTTTTAGTATTGCTACAAAGTTAACAGTTTGCTGCTTTTTTAAGAACGTGTTTCTTACTTTTTTTTAACAACAAAAGTAAAATAGGGTATAGACCACAAATAAGACTAATATTTTGTACCTTTCAAAAGAGCATTACAGCTAATAATAATGGAATGTTAAACCACACTTAAACATTTCTAAAAAAGTTGATGCAGCCCTGTATTCATAGTACTTTTATTGTAGAAATAAAAAACAAAAAGATACTATGGATTATTTAAAATTAGATAAAGAAAAAACTGCTAAAACCGTTTTTGAATTCAACGTTTTATTGGCAGACTATCACATGTATTACCAAAAAATTCGTAACTTTCACTGGAATGTTCTTGGACATAACTTCTTTGATTTACATGAACAGTTCGAAGAAATGTACACGGATGCTCAGGTAAAAATAGATGAAATTGCAGAGCGTATTTTAGCATTGGAATACCAACCGGTAAGTAATTATACCGAATACTTAGAAATTTCTAACTTAAAAGAGTCTCCATCTGATTTAAAGGATGTTGAAATGGTAAAAACCTTGTTAGAAGATCAAACTACGGTAATTGCTCAGATGCGTAAAACGCTTAACAAAGCAGATGATAACAACGATGAAGGTTCCATCGATTTATTAGGAGCTTATATTCGTGAGTTAGAAAAAACATCATGGATGTTAAATGTTTGGTTAAAGAAAACCACACAGACATTAGAGAAAAAAGAAATGCATTAATTTGCATTGTACATACACCATGTAGTGAAGCTATTGGGAGTTCTCAGGTTCGCAGCTATAAATCACCAATACTTCAGGGTAGTCACATTTAGGGAATTTATTAATTACAGAATAAATTTGGGCTACACTTCATGGTTACCACCAAAACTATTCTTCACTCCACGGGGAATAGTTTTTTTATATACTGATTTTTTACTGTACTTTTAAAACTGACTAACAACTCCAACTCTTTCTATATATGTTTTATCAAGAAGAAACCACAGAAGAAATTAACGAGCAATTTAAAACAGCTTGGGATAAGATGGTAACTAAACTAGGTGACTGGTTTGATGCTATTGTCGTAAATCTTCCTAATTTCATATTGGCAATATTGGTCTTTGTGGCTGCATTCTTGCTCTCTGGTTATATAAGCAAATTTACACTTCGCTTATTGCACAAGACCAAAATGCAACGGTCTATAAAGATCATGATTTCTAAAATAGTATCTGTTATGGTCATCCTCATTGGTATGATACTGGCGTTGGGAATTATGAACTTAAGTAAAGTTCTAACTACCATATTAGCAGGTGCGGGAGTTGCCGGTTTAGCAGTTGGTTTGGCGTTGCAAGGTACTCTAAGCAATACTTTTTCAGGAATCATGCTTTCAGTAGTGGATAATATTAAAATTGGTGATTGGGTGGAAACCAATGGCTATACTGGAGAAGTTTTAGATATCGATTTAAGAAATACAACCATTCGCCAAGTTGATAATAAACTAGTGTATGTGCCAAACCGATTGGTAGTGGAAAACAGTCTTAAGAACTATAGTACAAATTCTCAAGCCAGAGTGATTCTTACTTGTGGAGTTGGGTATGAAAGTAATCTGGAAATGGTACGGGAAGTAACCATTAAAGTAGCTAAAGAATTATCTAAAGATAGCGGTAGAGAAAATGAAGTTCAATTCTTCTACACAGAGTTTGGAGATAGTTCTATCAATTATGAGTTGCGCTTTTGGGTCAATGCTGCGAAACTAATCAATATTCGTGAAGCAAAGGGAGAAGCGATAATGAAGATCAAAAAAGCATACGATCAGCATAACATCAACATTCCATTCCCAATACGTACCATCAATTTTACAAACCCTATGACGGTACAAGAAAAGGGCAGTGCAAAAAATTCAGATAGTGAATAGTGTAACATATCGAAGAGATAACGACTGATAAAGTGTTCAATCAAAAATAAATAGACATGAATTACGCTTTAAAAGAAGATAATCAAACATTGGTATTAACACATTTGAGTCAGCTACTAGATTATGTAACTGGTTTTGGTGGACTTATTGCACCACTAGTGATTTGGCTTACTCAAAAAGACAAAATATATGGGATGGATCATCATGGAAAAATGATCCTAAATTTCCAATTGAGTATCTTGGTATATACAATAGCAAGTATTCCGTTGATGGTCATTACACTAGGCTTAGGTGTTATACTACCTATTGCTATTGCCATTCTAGGGTTTATCATGCCAATAGTGAATGCTATCAAGGTAAATAGGGGACAAGAACCTAGTTATCCGTTGAGCATTCAGTTCATAAAATAAAAGAATCATACATTATAAATGAATACCGAACACAAATTCAACATAGCTGTATTGATCGATGGTGACAATGCACAAGCAAAATTGATTAAAGAAGTTATAGAAGAAGCCTCTAAATATGGAAAAGCAACCATTCGCCGTATTTATGGCGACTGGACTTCTCACCACATGAACAGTTGGAAGAGTACCATCAATCAGCATTCCATAAGTCCAATTCAAAAATTCTCTTATACTACCGGAAAAAACTCTACCGATAGTTCCATGATTATTGACGCAATGGACATTCTACACAGCGATCGTATTGAAGGATTCTGTATTGTTTCTAGTGATAGTGATTATACAGGGTTGGCCAAACGTATTCGCGAAGAAGGATTATTTGTGATGGGAATAGGCGAGAAGAAAACCCCGCAGGCTTTTGTAAAATCTTGTGAAGTATTCACGTATACTGAAAACTTAGTGCAACATTTGGAAGAGGATGTTCCGGAAGTAGAACGTACAAAGAATTCCAAGTCAAAAGCAACAAATACCATACAAGTAACTCCAAAACAAAAGTTTGTGAAATTGTCTAAAGAAGATGCCGCTACCATAAATAAAGCATTTCAAATTTCTTTAAATGATTCTGAAGACGAAGCACATTTATCAAAAGTAGGGGCAAACATTCGTAAAATAGATCCTGGTTTTGATGCTAGAGCTTATGGATATAGTAACTTAACCAAGTTATTTGCTAATTTGGAAAAATATACCGTATTGAAAAACGTAGTTGGCGGATTAAACCATCCGCTAGTGAAAATGAAATAAACGATTTTCTAGTTTGCAAAGAAAAAGCCCTGATCTGGTACAAGTGACCATTCAGGGCTTTTTAAATGAATTATAAAGTTGTATTGGGAATTCCCAATGCTCTTCAATCTACCAATGCTTCTTGGTTTCTAAACACCAATTCATCATTAAAGGCATCAATGAGAATCACACTTTCAGTTGTGATGGAGCCTTTCAGAATTTCTTTAGAGAGAGCATTCAACACTTCTCTCTGAATCACTCGTTTTACAGGTCTACCACCAAACTGTGGATCGTATCCTCTAACGGATAAGAAATCAATTGCTTCTTCCGTAGCATCAAGTGTAATGTTTTGTTTTGCTAACATTTTACCAACTGCTTTCAATTGTAAACGTACAATTGACTTAATATCGGCGTTTGTCAACGGAGCAAACATCACAATGTCATCAATACGGTTTAAGAATTCAGGGCGAACTGTTTGTTTTAGTAAGCCTAATACTTCTGTTTTCGCAATTTCTGTAGCCGCCTGAACATCCTTCGTAGCTTCAAATTTCTCTTGGATGATGTGACTTCCCATATTACTTGTCATGATTATGATGGTATTTTTAAAGTCGGCCACACGTCCTTTATTATCAGTTAATCTACCTTCATCCAATACTTGTAAAAGAATATTGAAGGTGTCCGGATGTGCTTTTTCAATCTCATCTAGCAAGACTACAGAATATGGTTTTCTACGCACAGCTTCTGTTAATTGTCCACCTTCATCATAACCCACGTATCCCGGAGGCGCACCTACCAATCTACTTACACTGTGACGTTCTTGGTATTCACTCATATCGATTCGTGTCATGGCATTTTCATCATCAAATAAATACTCTGCCAGGGCTTTTGCCAACTCGGTTTTACCAACTCCAGTTGTCCCAAGGAATAGGAAAGAACCAATTGGTCTTTTCGCATCTTGCAAACCGGCACGACTACGTCGAATAGCATCGGAAACCGCAGCGATAGCTTCTTCTTGACCTACCACACGATGGTGTAATTCATCTTCTAATCGCAATAGTTTTTCACGTTCGCTTTGTAACATTTTTGTTACCGGTATGCCAGTCCATTTAGCCACAACTTCAGCGATATCATCATTGGTAACTTCTTCCTTTATAAGCGAATTAGCTTCTTTTGCTTCAAGTTCTTGTTGAAGTGTATCTAATTGCTCCTGAGCTTCTTTGATTTTACCATAACGCAGCTCAGCCACCTTACCATAATCACCATCACGCTCGGCTCTTTCAGCTTCTAATTTGTATTGTTCAATAGCTTCTTTGGCAGCCTGTACTTTATCAACTACATCTTTTTCAGATTGCCATTTTGCATAGATAGTGTTTCGATCTTCTTTAAGATTCGCTAAGTCAGCATTTAAAGATTTCAGTTTTACTTCATCATTTTCACGCTTGATAGCTTCAATCTCAATTTCTAACTGCATGATCTTTCTGTCCAGCACGTCCAATTCTTCAGGCTTGCTGTTGATTTCCATACGCAATTTAGAAGCAGCTTCATCCATTAAGTCAATCGCTTTATCTGGTAAAAAACGATTGGTAATATAGCGTTGTGATAACTCAACCGCCGCAATAATTGCTTCGTCTTTAATACGTACTTTATGGTGTGCCTCGTATTTCTCTTTGATACCACGGAGGATGGAAATAGCACTTTCAGTATCGGGTTCGTTCACCTGTACCTTTTGAAATCTACGTTCCAATGCTTTATCTTTTTCAAAATACTTTTGGTATTCATCTAAAGTTGTAGCACCAATAGCTCTCAACTCTCCACGTGCTAGCGCAGGTTTTAAGATGTTTGCAGCATCCATAGCACCTTGTCCGCCACCAGCACCTACCAAGGTGTGGATCTCGTCTATAAATAGCACAATATCACCTTCGGCACTAGTAACTTCTTTTACAACTGCTTTTAATCGTTCTTCAAACTCCCCTTTGTATTTGGCTCCGGCAATCAATGCACCCATATCCAAGGAGTAAATTACCTTATCTTTTAAATTTTCAGGAACGTCACCTTGTACAATACGGTGTGCTAATCCCTCTGCAATGGCTGTTTTACCTACACCAGGTTCCCCAATTAGCATAGGATTGTTTTTGGTTCTACGCGATAAAATCTGCAGAATTCTACGGATTTCTTCATCACGACCAATGACAGGATCTAACTTTCCAGACTCCGCCAAATCATTTAAATTCTTAGCGTATTTGTTTAAAGAGTTGTAGGTTTCTTCGGCACTTTGGGAAGTAACTTTTTCTCCGTTGCGTAACTCTTTAATGGCAGCTGTTAAATCCTTTTCATTTACACCTTGATCTTTTAAAATCTGTGCAATCTTACTTTTCGATTTAAAAATAGCAATCAAAATATGTTCAATAGAGACATATTCGTCTCCCATTTTCTTAGCAATCGCAGATGCCTCATTCAAACTTTTACCGGCTTCACGAGACAACATAATATCTACACCGCTAACTTTTGAAAAACTTTGTAGTGTACTATCTACTATTTGATGTAACAACTGAACATTCACATTCAGTTTTTTTAATAAAAATGGAAGTACATTTTCGTCTACTTCAGCAATAGCCTTGAAAATGTGTTCATTTTCAATCTGCTGATGTCCATAACCTTGCGCAATTTGCTGCGCCTGTTGAATGGCCTCTTGTGATTTAATTGTGAAATTATTGAAGTTCATAGCTTTTATATCTTTCTTATTTTATTTATACTTTTGCAGAGTGAATAGCAATTGCTGTTCCAAAGGAATAAAAAGACAAAAAGTCAGTATTGATACGGTTTTTAGCAGACATTTTGTCTTTCTATCGGTATTATAAAGGTACTTAACATACGAACAATATGGGTATATTTAACAGCATTTTTGGTAAAGGAGGGAATGAAAGTAAAACTGATTTCCCATGGAATGAATTAAATTCAATAGAACAGCTTGATACAATTGCCGCACAAAGCAGTTCAGAAACAGTGGCTATTTTTAAACACAGTACATCTTGTGGAATTAGTGCAATGGTAAAGCGCAGTTTTGAAAATGAAAGTAATGCTGAAAGCGGTGTGAAATTATATTATTTAGATTTATTGGCTAACAGACCAATTTCTAATGCTGTGGCAGAAAAATTTATGGTAGTACATCAAAGTCCGCAATTGATTGTTTTGAAAAATGGAGAAGTGGTGGCAGAAGCTTCACACGGAGCTATCAACGATGTGATTTTAGAACAGTTTGCTTAAATAGAAAATCAATAGAACCAAAAAGCACTCCAATTGGAGTGCTTTTTTATAAGGAATATCTCGTGATCACCTTTTTTAATTGTTGCTTAATATCTTCACCAGCATCATAAATCATTTGTTCGTCTGAAGGAAAATCCAAGGCTCTTTCAGACAACAAATCATCAAAATCCTCAGACAGTGCTCTTTTATCACCTTTATATTTTCCGTACCTATTTTCAAAAATAAATTCACTCTGCAATGGATAGTTGTCTATCAATTGATTAGTGGTTAAATCAAACAAAGTAGCATAAGCCTTTATTTTTGCTTGTTTCCGCTGCATAAATTGATAAAAAGTAGCAACCACAGTAGTGTAATTATCTACTTTAATAGCGTTGCCCAAGCTGTCTTTCACCTTGTTTCCGTTATCATCGTACACATATTTTTCGCCATCTTTCACTTGTTTTTCTTTAATAATTTCTTTCTCTTTTACAATTTCTGGTGAAATATTTAACTCTGTAAAATTTAGTTGTAGTTCATAATCATACAACTCACTAGTTGCTATATCATTATAAAAAATAACCCAGTCAGAACTTACTCCGTAAGTGCTAAAATTTAATAAATCATCTTCTAGTTGGTATGGAATTACCATTTCTGTAGAATTAAACAATTGAATTGCTACGTGAACTGTGCCCTTTTCTTTAGCTTCTTGCAGTAAAGCTATCGTCTCTGAATAATTTGGTTGTAATTCCTGAATATAACTTAATTCATTAAAAATAGCTCGGTATTCTTGTTTTGTATGGTCTTCAACTAATGCTTCACTAGCATTTTGATACAAATAAGCAACTAAATCTCTTTTTACATTCAACAAATCGTCCGTGTAATCAACCATTTTAATAGCTACCTGTCTTGACTTTTTTTCGAAATGTAAAGGCAAAATGGGTTTTAAATTTTCTTGTCTGGCAATTAACTGCTCGTATAAATGATAAATGGTCTCATAATTAGCTGGATTTGCATCTTTTTTCAACAGAATAATTCTGTCCTTATCTTTAGAAACTGCTTTTTGAAATGCTTCTTCTAACAAAAGAATATATTCATCTGCATTTCTTCGATCTTTGTTATTTCTAAGCTTATCTAAAGCGGTTTGAATTGCTACATCATAATTACCATTCAGTAATGCTGATTCGGTTTTTTTAACGCCGCTACAAGCTGTAAATAAACAAATTAATAGTATTAAAGTAATTTTTTTCATAAGCGAAAGTTTGTTGTTACAATACGCTAAACAAGGATAATGCCAGTACTTATGCGCAAACGTATTAAAAAAATCTTAAAAAATTTAGTCCTCTTTTTTTCTTATGAAAAATGACGGATACCGTTTGTTAATTAGTTTTTAATAAATTGAAAATAAATCTAGGTGCAGATGTGTTTTTGAAAAACATCTTTTTAGTACTTTTGCTTTTTATTAAATACACGAAATCAAATACTCATGCAACGCGACGAACAGATTTTTGAACTTATTGAGGCTGAAAAAGACAGACAAATTCACGGATTAGAACTGATTGCTTCTGAAAACTTTGTAAGCGAACAAGTAATGGAGGCTGCGGGCTCTATTTTAACCAACAAATACGCAGAAGGATATCCTGGAAAGCGCTATTATGGTGGATGTGAAGTAGTAGATGAAATAGAAACCATTGCTATTGAACGTGCTAAAGCATTGTTTGGTGCTACATACGCAAACGTACAACCACACAGTGGATCGCAGGCTAACACAGCTGTTTTTGCTGCTTGTTTGAAGCCAGGTGATAAAATCTTAGGATTCGATCTTTCTCACGGAGGACACCTTACACACGGTTCGCCAGTAAACTTTTCTGGTAAATTATACAATCCTGTATTTTATGGAGTAGAGCAGGAGACTGGTATGTTGAACTACGATAAAATCGAAGCGATTGCTAAAGAAGAAAAACCACAATTAATTATTGCTGGTGCTTCTGCATATTCAAGAGATATCGATTTTAAAAGATTTAGAGAAATTGCTGATGCAGTAGGTGCTATTTTAATGGCCGATATTTCGCACCCAGCGGGTCTCATCGCAAAAGGTATCTTGAACGATCCAATTCCTTACTGTCACGTAGTAACTACTACAACGCACAAAACGTTGAGAGGACCAAGAGGAGGAATGATTTTAATGGGAGAAGATTTTGACAACCCATTCGGATTAAAAACGCCAAAAGGAGTCGTTCGTAAAATGTCTTCTTTGTTTGATAGTGCTGTTTTTCCAGGAAACCAAGGTGGACCATTAGAGCACATTATTGCTGCAAAAGCAATTGCTTTTGGAGAAGCATTGTCTGATGAATTTATGACCTATATGCTACAAGTAAAGAAAAACGCAGCTACTTTAGCTGAAGAACTTGTTGCTAAAGGATACAACATTATTTCTGGTGGAACTGACAATCACATGATGTTGATAGACCTTAGAAATAAAGATATTACAGGAAAAGCAGCTGAAGAAGCTTTAGGTAAGGCAGATATCACTGTAAACAAAAACATGGTCCCTTTTGATGATAAGAGTCCGTTTGTAACCAGCGGTATTCGTATTGGAGCTGCAGCTGTAACTTCTAGAGGATGTAAAGAAGACGATATGAAAACGATTGTTGCTTATATTGATGAAGCATTGATGAATGCCGATAATGAAGAAGCTTTAGAAGCCGTAGCTATTAAAGTAAATGCTTTGATGAGCGAAAAACCATTGTTTACATTCTAAGAAATTTTAGAGAATATTATAAACGAAAAAATCCGGCTGCTATAGCCGGATTTTTTTATGACGTATTTTGATATATTATTTAGCTAAATATCCACCATCAATTGGGTAGTAAGCTCCTGTGGCAAAAGAAGCTTTGTCGCTTGCCAACCATAAGAAAAGTTCAGCAACTTCTTTTGGTTGTCCCAAACGCTCCATGGCATGCATATTTGCCAATGCATTATACGCTTCATCACTTAAAGATGATTTTACAAGTGGAGTTTCTATAAAAGCAGGTCCTACTGCGTTGACACGTACACCTTTTGTAGCATATTCTAGTCCTGCATTTTTTGTAAGTCCAACTACACCATGTTTTGCGGCTACATAAGCAGATGAGTTCGCAAAACCAACAGCTCCTAAAATAGAAGCAACGTTGATGATAGACCCACCGCCATTTTTCACCATAGCAGGAATTTGATAACGTAATCCGTAGAACACTCCGTTTAAGTTGATGTTGATTACTTTGTTCCAAGCATCAATATCATATTCTCCAACCGCTTGTGTAGGTCCACCAATACCTGCATTGTTTACGGCTACATCAAGTTTTCCAAAAGATTCAATAGCTTTGTTTACAGTAGTTTCAGAATCTTCAACTTTAGAAGTATCTGCTTTTACAAAAATAGCTTCACCACCAGTAGCTTTAATTTCTTCAACAACTTTGTTTCCGTTTTCTTCGTTAATGTCGGTTACCACTACTTTAGCTCCATTTTCAGCAAAAAGTAGGGCAGTGCTTTTACCAATACCAGAACCGGCACCGGTAACTATAGCAACTTTATCTTGTAATAAACTCATAATAATTTAATTGATTTTAATATGGAATAAAATTACAGATAATACTTCCCATTGCTTCTTATAGATATCATAAAGAATGTGGGGAGTCACTATAAATGAGTATAGTAACTTGTTTGAAGTTAATCTTCCCAAACGGTAGATTCATATGCTCCCATATCTGGTGCAGAAACAGATCGTGTAGTTCCTAAAATATCCACAGGGACAACCCCAGAAGTGGCACTTGCCGTACCATTTGCAGGTGACTCGTCACTAATATGAAAATCACTGCCATCTGTATCTAAAAAGATAGGTGCTTCATTTCGGATGATACTCGTATAGAGATCTGTATTTTCAAAATCATACAATTCTTCATCATAACTTCCGTAAGGATTAAATCGAATTAAAGAATTGGATACTGAATAATTAAAAGCAGCTTCTTCTGTATAAGCTAGTCCAAACTCCACGTTGTTGCTACCATAAATGATACTGTTGTAGAAGTCGCAATGATCTAAATCTTGTACAATGGCTGAGCCGTCTTCTAGGATCAAATAATTGGTTACCATTACCGCTGGATCACCGCGATATCCGTTTTGCCAATAGTTTGCAAATGTACAATGTTTAAAGGTATAGTTACCGCCATAACTACAGAATAGCGCATTGACACCAGCATTACCAATTACTAGGTTTTCAGCTGCAATATGTCCGGTTTGCGACCAAAGTCCGTAAGAAGCACTATTATGAATTTGCGAATTATTGATAGACAACGTAACATCATTTCCATCATTGCTATCCATAAGCAAACCTACAGAGGCATTTCTTATCGTTAAGTGATTGATATAATGATTGGTACTTCCTGCAGTAAGCCAAATAGTTCCCCATTGCCCGGGAACATCTGCATAATCTGGTTCCAATCGGTCACCTTCAAAAATAACTTCGTTTTCTAATAGTTCGACATCTGTACTTACATCACCATTTACTTGTAAACTAGCTTCATCACCTACAATAATTCCTGAATCTGCATGAAAGTGAACGCGAGTACCGGCATCCATAGTTAAGGTTTTATTAGAAGCCACTGCCGCATACCCATAAATAACATAAGGTTTTTCATTGGTGAAATGCAGTTCATCATCGTCTAGAACAAAGCCGTAGATATCTGAGGCATCTTCACCGGTACCGAGTGTTAGTACTTCGGTAGTTCCATCAGCATATCTATTTGGATACAGAAAAACTGCATCTTGAACTAAGGTGACCAATTCAACTTTTTGAAGGTTACTTTCGGTATCAAATTCAATGGCGTCGGTATACAAATATTGTGTTTCAGTAGCGGTAAGTTCTGTAATATCCACAGTGGTTTCCACAAAAATGAACATACTGTCTTTTGCTAACAATTCTACATTGTTAAACTCTTTACCAGCCATACCATCTACATTCAATCTAAACTTAGAACTAGCTCCTTCGCCTAAGCGAACCGTAGGAATCTCAATATTATTATCACTACGATTATAGACTTTTAGCGTATAGGTACTAGAACCGATATCTGTAAAAACGGTGTCTAAATAAATCGTGTCTTTTGAAAACTCTAAAGCTCCTGTAGAAGGTGTGAATTCAAAGTCTTTGCGGCACGAAGAAATACAGATAGTGGCTATGACCAAGCCTAAAATAGTAATGATTTTTTTCATAGAATAGGTTGTATGCGCAATGAGAACGTAAAAATAGACATTATGGTGTGCAAACCAATGTTTTACCAGTCTTTTTAATTGATTTTAGGAAACGAATAAATCTTTAATTTCTTGTGGAATTCGGGTTGGCCTTTTAGTAGCGATGGTTAATAAACACCATTCTGTGTTTGCTGTTAGAATAAGCTTTTCATTCTTATAGATTTCTACCTTTCGGTTTGAAATAACTCCATGGTTATCTTCTATGTAAGTTTTAAGCAACAGTTTATCTCCAAGAACACTTTCTCCTTTGTAATAAATATGATGTGCTGCAACAACCCAAATGTATTGTTCTGCAAAATCCTTTGGAGCAACAGCATTCCAGTGCTTGGTAGCTATATCTTGAATCCATTGTACATACACTACATTGTTTACATGGTTTAGCGCATCTAAATGTTCTTTAGTAACGGTAAGCGTACTTTCAAAAAACTTCATAATTTATTTAGGTTCAAAAGTAACTTCAAACATTTTATCCCAATTTTTACCGGTGATAAAGAATGTTTTTGTTTTAGGATTGTACGCAATTCCATTTAATACATCCAATTTATTGTGTTGTGTAACCTTTTCTTTTAGCCCACGGCAATCTACAACTCCTTTAATAGCTCCCGAAGTAGGATCGATAATCATAATACCATCGTGGGTGTAGCTATTTGCGTAAATAAGCCCATCTACATATTCAAGTTCATTTGCTTTGGAATAGATAGCTTTATTGGTAACCAATTGAAAATTTGAATTTTCCTCTAATGTTTCTGTATTCAGTGTCCAAATTTTCTCTGAACCATCACTTTTAAATAATGTTTTACCATTATTACACAATCCCCAACCTTCTTTGCTTTCTTCGAATCTAAAATCTTTCAATTTCTCAAAAGAATTGACATCATATACAAAACCAAGCATACTCTGCCAGGTAAGCATGTAGATTTTATCATTTAATATTGTAATTCCTTCACCAAAGTACGTTGGGTCCAAATCTATCTTTTGTAAAACTTCACCAGTTTTATAATCGGTTTTTCGTAAAGATGATTTTCCTCTCAATCCGGTACTTTCATATAAAGTATCTTTGTAAAATTCTAAGCCTTGTGTATATGCTTCAATATCGTGAGGATATTCTTTTAAAATTTTCACATTATAAATAGTAGGAGCTTCATCAGCATAAATTTTAATGTTCTGGGAAAGCGATTCTGTTTTGTCTTCAGAATTTATAACTGCTCTAAAGTTTTGGCTTCCTAGTGGTATATCTTTCAATATAATTTGACCATTTTCCTCAGGAACTTTAGTTTCTCCTATGTAATAAGAAATTTGTGAAGTAGAACGACCATCTGCGTTTTTCAAGTTGAATTTTAGGGTATCGTTCACCTTAAATTCTTTGTTTTTACTCGTTATTTCGACAGAAAAATTATTTTTTTTATTACTTTTTTTTCCTCCGCATGAGAGCACTGTTGCAGATAAGCTTATGACTGCCAAATATTTATATAAATTCATCACTTTTCTTAGTATTTACGGCAAGTTAGAGAATTTAATTTATACCTAGAAATGGTTGTCTGAAAATAAAAAGATTGTATATTTGCACCCGGCAAGTCCTTCACGACCAGCTCCTGCAGAATCCCCCAGGGTGGGAACGCAGCAAGGGTATGTGGTTGTAGCGGTGCGATGAAGGTAGCTTGCCTTTTTTTGTACCCGTATTTCAACATTACTTTTTCCAATTTATCCTGTATTTTTTTGTTTCTTTGTAAAGAACCTAAAACCATAAAATCAATGCCAAAAGTGGTATTTATTACAGGAGCGTCTTCAGGAATTGGTAAAGCTGTTGGCACTTTCTTAAAAACTAAAAACTATATCGTTTACGGAACTAGCAGAAATCCTTCAAGAATCACTGATTCTCCTTTTCCTTTGGTTGCTTTAGATGTTAGATATACTACAAGTATTCAAACTGCTATTCAAACTGTATTAGAAAAAGAAAAAAGAATTGATGTACTCATCAATAATGCTGGAGTAGGAATTACAGGTCCACTTGAAGAAATTCCCGCAGAAGAAATAAAAAACAATTTTGAAACCAACCTTTTTGGTCCCATTGAGGTAATGAAGGCTGTTTTACCAGCTATGCGTGCTCAAAAAGGTGGAACCATTATTAATGTAACTTCTATAGCTGGTTATATGGGTTTACCGTTTAGAAGTGTTTATTCTGCTAGTAAAGGAGCATTAGAATTGGTTACGGAAGCACTTAGAATGGAGGTAAAACCGTTCAATATTCAAATTACGAATGTAGCTCCAGGTGATTTTGCCACCAATATTGCTTCGGGAAGATACCATGCTCCTTTGGTGAAAGGTTCTGCTTATGAAGATACCTATGGTTATTCTTTGGAAACAATGGATGCTCATGTGGATGGCGGTAGTGATCCAAATGACATGGCAAAAGCTATTTTGGAAGTTATTGAAACCGAAAAGCCAAAAATTCATTATAAAGTAGGAGCACCGCTACAAAAATTCTCCATTGTATTAAAAAGAATTTTACCAGATAAAATTTATGAAAAAATGCTTATGAATCATTATAAATTATAAATTTGTAAATGTACTTTTTACACTTATAAAAACTTTTGTATACATTTAAGATTTTAAATATCTTATAATCATATATAAAACATAACTTTGAAACAAAAATAGAGACAATGAAATTTTTTATTGACACTGCAAACTTAGATCAAATCAAAGAAGCTCAAGATTTAGGAGTTTTAGATGGCGTTACTACAAACCCATCGTTAATGGCTAAAGAAGGAATTACAGGAAAAGAAAATATCTTAAAACATTACGTTGACATTTGTGATATTGTTGACGGAGATGTTTCTGCTGAAGTAATTGCTACCGATTTTGAAAACATGGTAAAAGAGGGTGAAGAACTTGCTGCTCTTAGCGATCAAATCGTTGTGAAATTACCAATGATCAAAGATGGTGTAAAAGCTTGTAAATATTTTACTGATAAAGGAATTAAAACTAACGTTACATTAGTATTTAGTGCAGGGCAAGCTTTGTTAGCGGCTAAAGCTGGTGCAACGTACGTTTCTCCTTTCTTAGGAAGATTAGATGATATTTCTACAGATGGTTTAAACCTTATCGAGGAAATTAGACATATCTATGATAATTATGGTTTTGAAACTCAAATTTTATCAGCTTCTGTACGTCACACAATGCACGTAATTAACTGTGCTAAAATTGGTTCTGACGTTATGACTGGGCCATTATCATCTATCACTGGATTATTGAAACACCCACTTACAGATATCGGTTTAGAAAAATTCTTAGCTGATTATAAAAAAGGGAACGAGTAGTAAATCACTCGTAACAACATAAACTTTCATTGATGTAAAAGTTTATATTTGGATATCGAAAAAGCGCATTGAATTTCAATGCGCTTTTCATTTATAATACTATTATATTGTTTTAATTAATTCTTAGAAGTTCTAGAATAATAGTTTCCTCTATAAGACGATAGTAGAGTTTCAAAATTTGTAGCGTAAATATCTGCAAATGCATCTACTATAATTTCATCTTTATTAATAATAAGTACTTTATTCATTTTACTTAACATCAATTTTCTACTTACACTATCGTAATTATTTATTCTATATTGATTATCTGGATTTAGTCTGTAAGTAGCTAAGGTTTTCTTCCAATCGTCCTGATTCAAATCTTTATTAATACCTACAAAATTAATTTTTGGATATTTATCTTCCAGTACATGAACTCGATTTAGGATGTCCTTAAAATGATTATTTTGATGACGTGCCCAAAAATAATATACCGTCAATTTATCGTGATTTGTGTCTTGTATATTTATAGTGTTTCCTGAGAAATTAATGAAATTAATACTTTTTACTCTTTTTCCCTTTTTTAGATTATCAAGATTTTCGTGAATCTCATTAATTTCCTTAAAAATAGCAGTAGTGTCTGATACGTATGACTTGAAATTTTCTAAATAGGTTTCATCATAAGAAGCATCTCTTCGTTCGTCTAAATAAAAGGTGTAAGCTGCATTTCGAAGTAATTTATTTTTGCTCAATGGATAGTTCTTCAGCTGATCTTCTATTATTTTAAGTTTTTCATTATGATATTCATTACTTTGAATTATTTCGTAAGCGGAATAATTTTTATGTATATCTGCAGCCAAGTCATATGCTTTTCCAGAAACATATAGTTTTAGATATCTAAGATAAGGGTCAAAATGAGCATACCTATCATCTTTAGAGTCTAGAAGTTCTCTAAAGCTATAAAAGTTATCTGGTACTTTCTTAGATCTTTCGTTGGTGTATTTATAATGTAAATAAGGATAAATTTCTGCATATCTAAACAGTCTATACCCTGCATCATTAATCAAAATATCTTCGGTAATTTCAGTACTATGATAATTTTCAAAAAATCGATCTAACTTTTCTAATTTAGATGCGTACATAGAGTCGATACGTAATTTAAAACCATCTGGAGAAAGCTCCACAAGATTTCTACGTATAAATTGTTTATCCTTTTTATCTTGAAGAAATTGAGCTATAAGCACGTTATTTTTCTCAGCGCCTTTTCCACTATAGACAAGGGATTCATGAAAATCATACGTATTTAATCTTAATAAAAGACTATCACCTTGCTCTAAAATAATATATTGGTATTCTGGTTGATTATAGAAATAGTATAATCCACTTTCTAATGAAGAAAATTTAAAAAGGAATCTATTTCTACTGTCCAATTTGGCAGTGTCTACTGGAGATCCATCTTTAAATAAAACTACAGAATTAGTTTTTGGATTTACAATTTCTCCTCCAAAATAGGTTTCGTCATCATCATCTCCACAGCTCACCAAGGTTAAAACCAAGGCTATTAACACATAATTCTTCATAAAGGGTAAAAATCTTTTCGCTAGAAATAAGTTTTTCAGGGAATTAGTTACAAATCTAAGCAAGTGGAGTTTTTGAAGTTGTTAATAGCTAGTTAAAATAGAAGCAATGAGAATAAGATTCAATTGTTTATAAATCATTCTATAGATATTTATTACTTTTGCACTTTCAAAAAACATATAATACTATATCCTATATGCTATCAGTTTCTAATTTATCTGTTCAATTTGGTAAAAGAGTTTTATTTGACGAAGTAAACGTAACTTTTACTCAAGGAAATTGCTACGGAATTATTGGTGCCAACGGTGCCGGAAAATCTACATTTTTAAAGATTTTATCCAAAAAAATGGATCCTACCAGTGGTCGTGTTCACTTGGAACCAGGCAAACGTATGTCGGTTTTGGAACAAGATCACTATGCATATGATGAATTTACAGTGCTAGAAACGGTAATTCGTGGAAATAAAGAATTGTTTGCTATCAAAAAAGAGATGGATGATTTGTACGCAAAACCAGATTTTAATGATGCTGATTCTGACAGAGTAGGAGAGTTGCAAATTGTTTTTGAAGAAATGAACGGTTGGAATGCAGATAGCGATGCAGCTGCAATGTTGTCTAACTTAGGTATTTCAGAAGATCTACATTATACACAAATGGTTGATTTGGATGGTAAACTAAAAGTACGTGTGTTATTGGCACAAGCACTTTTTGGAAATCCTGATGTATTAATCATGGATGAGCCTACCAACGACTTGGATTTTGAAACCATTTCTTGGTTAGAAAATTTCCTTGCCAATTATGACAATACGGTAATTGTAGTATCTCACGACCGTCACTTTTTGGATGCTGTATGTACGCATATTTCTGATATCGATTTTGGAAAGATTAATCACTACTCTGGTAACTATACTTTCTGGTATGAAAGTAGTCAGTTAGCTGCAAGACAAAGAGCTCAACAAAACAAAAAAGCTGAAGAAAAAGCGAAAGAATTACAAGAATTTATTCAGCGTTTTAGTGCTAACGTTGCAAAATCTAAACAAGCAACTTCACGTAAAAAAATGTTAGATAAATTGAAGGTAGATGAAATAAAACCTTCAAGCAGAAGATATCCTGCCATTATATTTGAAAGAGAGCGTGAAGCAGGTGATCAAATATTAAACGTTGAAAACTTATCTGCTTCTATTGATGGAGAATTATTGTTCAAAGACATCGACGTTAATTTGGCGAAAGGCGATAAAGTAGCTTTAATTTCTAGAGATTCAAGAGCAACTTCTGCTTTTTATGAAATTATCAACGGTAAAAAAGAAGCTGATAGCGGTAAATATAGTTGGGGAGTTACCACAACACAATCATACCTTCCTGTAGATAATTCAGAATACTTTGAGAACGATTTGAATTTGGTAGATTGGTTACGTCAATGGGCAAAAACTGAAGAAGAAAGAGAAGAAGTACACATTCGTGGTTTCTTAGGAAAAATGTTGTTCAGTGGGGAAGAAGCACTTAAAAAATGTAATGTACTTTCTGGAGGAGAAAAAGTACGTTGCATGCTAAGTAGAATGATGATGTTGAGAGCAAATATTTTAATGCTAGATGAACCTACAAACCACCTGGATCTTGAAAGTATTACAGCGTTTAATAATTCTTTGAAAAATTTCCCAGGTACAGTAATGTTTACAACGCATGACCACGAGTTTGCACAAACAGTAGCAAATAGAATTATAGAATTAACACCAAATGGAGTTATTGATAGGTATCTTACGTTTGATGATTATATGGATGATCCTAAAATTAAAGAACAAAGAGCTAGCATGTATGCTAAATAGCATACAGATAATTTTATAAAGTAAAAAGGAGGCAAATTGCCTCCTTTTTTAATCTTTCTAATTTCGACTAAAAACAGAAATTAGTAATATGTGTTATTGTTATCATCTAAAAGATCGGTGTATGATTCTTCTATAACTTGTTGAGCCTTTACCAAATCGTCTTTGTCTACGTAAACATCAATGTTTTCAACAACACCTTCTTCGGTATTAGGTTCGGTTCCTGAAAAGTAATCATCTTCCTGAATGGTTTCAATTCCTCTGTCTTCCAATCTTTCCATGATCATTTGGGCAGTAATCATTGGCCCGGTGTAAACTTTGTGAACATCATTTTTTTTCTGATCCATATTTCATTTCTTTTCTTACAAATTTAAATGGATGTTGATGTTGATTTCAAACAGTTAACATTTTTTAATATGGTTTTTAACTCATTCTTATAGACTCTTCAGAGGGTTCTAAACTAGCTATAACATATTTTGTAACAGATAGTTCATCTTTATGAACAAACACTTGTACATTTCCTATAATATTGGGTGCAAAACCAGCCAGTCTACCAGATTCTGTTTCATCTTTAATAACTGGGCTAATTCTATGATCTTTTAACATACTTACTAATTTTTGCGCCTCGATCATATTTCCTTCATAAATTTTTTGATAATCTTTCATAGCAATTTGTTTTTTAGGCATTATAAAATCTACTTTTTCATATATGCTTACTTATATTTTACCTTCGAATAATGCGTAAGCATATTTAAAGGTATTACTTTGATTAAAAGAAAACTTGTGTGTCAAACAAAAAGAGTAAGATTTAAGTAATTTTTAAAAGGAAACATTAATGTTTTCCTAAAAGAGCGGAAATGATGAGACTCTCATCTATGTATGAAATAAAATAGTAAGTCTGCTTACAACTGTTACTACGTGATTATGTATGTTAATCTTTCTTAAAAAATAGCTAAAAGAGAAATTCAACAAAATAAACTGATATTTCATGAGTTTTATAATTGTTGTTTCTCAGACCAAATATTTCAAGCAAAAATCATTTATTTATGATTAAATTTTTAAGGGGCAAAATTAGCTTGAAATAAAAAAGCCACTGTATTTATCTACAGTGGCTTTTGTTTTATAGAAATTGATGAAATTATCTTAATGTAGCTCCAACTTGCTTTTCAAAGTTTTCTTGCAATTTGGTCATTACTTTATCAATTTGTTTATCATTCAAAGTCTTATTTTGATCTTGAAGAATAAAGCTGATCGCATAACTCTTCTTACCTTCCGGAAGTTTATCACCTTCGTACACATCAAATAGATTTACTTCTTTTAGTAAGCCTTTTTCCGTTTGTTTGGCAATAGTATAAATTTCATTGAAAGACACTTTATTGTCTAATAAAAG
This sequence comes from Pustulibacterium marinum, assembly GCF_900116665.1. Lineage (GTDB taxonomy): Bacteria > Bacteroidota > Bacteroidia > Flavobacteriales > Flavobacteriaceae > Pustulibacterium > Pustulibacterium marinum. The sequence goes on from NZ_FPBK01000006.1 coordinate 138,478, forward strand.
CGCTAAATCTCTTCTCACTTCAGGATATTTTGGAATATCTTGATATTGAATTTTTTGATATGTAGCAACTTCCAAAACGGCATCCCAATTGAAGTCAGCGAACAAAACCTCTTGTTTAATATCAAAAGCTTTTAGAACAGATTTTTTCACTTTACCAAACTCAACTAGCTTAGTTTTTGCAAAGCTAATAGCTATAGCTTCCGAAAAAATGTCACTTTTTGCAGGACTCGTTTTAATGTTTGTAATTCCCAATCTTCCCAGTAAGGTTTCTACAATTCCTTTTAAATAAAAGAAATCACTTATGGTAGATTGTGTATTCCAACTTTCTTGATATCTGTTACCGGTTACAAAAACACTCAAGTGTTTGTTTTCAGTATATTCTTGATATTTGTGATACGATTTACCGAACTCAAAAAACTTAAGGTCAGCACGCTTTCTATTAATGTTGTAAGCAACCGCTTCTAATCCAGAAAATAAGATAGATTGTCGCATAACGCCCAAATCACTACTTAATGGATTCAGCATTTCTACATTGTGCTCTTCTTTTAATTGCTCGCTTAAGGCTACGTAATTGGCTGTAGTTAAACTGTTAGCCATAATCTCATTGAAGCCTTGAGAAATTAACTGATTAGCAATAACATTTTGAATTTTATAATCTTCAAATTTTGAAGAGTTTGAAATTGAAGCGTTTAATTTTTCAGTAAACTCAATATTATTATAACCGTAAACACGGAGAATTTCTTCAATAACATCAGCTTCTCTACGAACGTCTACACGATAGGATGGAATGGTAACTCCAATCCCTGCTTCGGTAACGCTGTTTACTTTAATCTCTAAAGAAGAAAGTATAGATTTGATAGTTTCCGTTGGAATGTTTTGTCCAACCAATTTGTTTACTTTTTCAAACGTTAAGAATACCGGGAAATCTTCGAACTTTTTAGGATAGAAATCTGCAACTTCCGAAGTAACAATTCCACCAGCAATTTGTTTGATTAACAAGGCTGCTCTTAACAAAGCATATTTTGTAAAATTGATATCAATTCCTCTTTCAAAACGGAAAGAAGCATCAGTATTCAGTGCATGGCGCTTTGCTGTTTTACGAATAGAAACCGGATTGAAATATGCACTTTCTAAGAAAATATCTCTTGTATATTCCGTAACTCCAGAATTGGTTCCACCAAAAACTCCCGCAATACACAATGGTTTTTCAGCATCGCAGATCATCAAATCATCTTCGTGAAGTTCTCTTTCAACTTCGTCTAAAGTTGTGAATTTGGTACCTGCTTCAACTGTTTTAACTTGTATTTTATTTCCGTTGATTTTATTTGCATCAAACGCATGTAATGGTTGACCCAATTCATGCATTACATAATTGGTAACGTCAACTACATTATTTTTTGGGGTAAGCCCAATAGCTTTTAATCTATTTTGAAGCCAAGCCGGAGATTCTTTCACCTCCAAATTGCTAATGGTAACTCCACAATAACGTGGTGCTAATTCACTATTTTCAACTTCAACATCTATTTTAAGCGTTCTGTTATCAACATGAAAACTACTTACAGAAGGGGAGATCAATTCGCTATGAATTTCTTTTTGAAGTAAACCAGCTTTTAAATCTCTTGCCACTCCATAATGACTCATGGCGTCTGCACGGTTTGGAGTAAGACCAATTTCAAAAACTTCGTCTGACTCTACTTCAAACAATTCTGCACAAGGAGTTCCTGGAGTAAGGCTTTCGTCTAAAACCATAATTCCATCATGGCTTTTTCCTAAACCTAGCTCGTCTTCAGCACAAATCATCCCATGACTTTCTTCACCTCTGATTTTACCTTTTTTGATTTTCCAGGCTTCACCTTTTTCATCGTACAATGTAGTTCCTATAGTTGCAACCGGAACTTTTTGTCCTTGAGCAACGTTGGGAGCTCCACAAACAATTTGTACAACTTCACCGTTTCCTAAATCTACTTTGGTAACTTTTAATCGGTCTGCATTTGGGTGTTGTTCACATTCTAAAACATGACCTACAACAACGCCTTTCAATCCTCCTTTTACAGATTCAAAAGCATCAACTCCTTCAACTTCTAACCCAAGATCGGTTAGTAATTCAGCAGTTTGTTCAGAATCCCAGTCTATCTTTATAAATTGTTTTAACCAGTTATAAGAAATCTTCATCGTTGATTTTTTTGAAAGCCCAAAGATAACAATAGTAACCGATTTTAGTAGTGATTCAATAGAAATATTCGGCTTAGTTTTTCAGATAAACTGTTGATAAATCAAGGTTTTTAGTGGATAAAGACCTTAACTTATATAATTCCAGATATTTTTATGAAGTTGAAGTTTTTCAAAAGTGTATTTAACAATTTTGTTTTCAGGTTTTTGAAGAGTAGGATCATCTTTTAATAATCGCATTGCGTAATAACGAGCTACTTTTAAAATATCGTTATCCTTAACAATATCAGCGATTTTAAGATTAAGTACACCACTTTGCTGCGTTCCCATAATATTACCGGGTCCACGTAGTTTTAGGTCAACTTCAGCAATTTCAAAACCGTCATTGGTTCTAGTCATGGTTTCCAGTCGGGTTTTAGAGTCATCAGACAATTTATGTCCCGTCATAAGAATACAAAAACTTTGCTCGGCTCCACGACCTACACGACCACGCAATTGGTGAAGTTGTGACAAACCAAATCGCTCGGCACTTTCAATAATCATTACAGATGCATTGGGAACATTTACACCTACTTCAATTACCGTAGTAGCTACCATTATTTGTGTTTCACCACGTAGAAAACGATCCATTTCATAATCTTTATCTGCAGGTTTCATTTGACCGTGAACAATTGAAATTTGATACTTTGGCGCTGGAAAATCCCTAGCAATACTTTCGTAACCATCCATCAGATCTTTATAATCCATAGATTCTGATTCTTGAATAAGTGGATACACCACATAAACTTGTCTACCTTTTTCTATTTCATCTCTAATGAACTGAAAAACTTTCAATCGGTTTCCATCATAGCGATGCACGGTTTTAATAGGTTTCCTTCCCGGCGGAAGTTCATCAATTACAGAAATATCTAAATCTCCGTATAAACTCATAGCCAATGTTCGTGGAATAGGAGTGGCCGTCATTACCAAAACGTGTGGCGGAATTTCGTTTTTTCGCCAAAGTTTAGCGCGTTGAGCAACACCAAATCTATGCTGTTCATCAATTATGGCTAAACCTAAATTTTGAAATTTCACTTTATCTTCTAAAACAGCATGTGTACCAATTAAAATTGATAAATCACCATTTTGAAGTTCTTCATGAATAATTTTTCTATCGGAAGTTTTAGTTGAACCTGTTAGTAGTTTTACGTTTAAATTCAGTGGTTTGACTAATTCTAAAATCCCATTGTAATGTTGTGTTGCTAGAATTTCGGTTGGAGCCATAATACAAGCTTGAAATCCATTATCCAGAGCTAATAGCGCTGTAAGTAACGCCACAATAGTTTTTCCACTACCAACATCTCCTTGTAGCAATCTATTCATTTGCGCATTACTCCCAAGATCTTTTCTAATTTCTTTAATCACTCTTTTTTGAGCACCGGTTAAATCAAACGGAAGATGTTCATTGTAGAAAGACGTGAAATTTTTACCAACATTTTCAAAGGGGTATCCTTTGATTTTGCTCTTTCGAACTAAATTCTTTCGAATTAATTGAAATTGAATGTAAAAAAGTTCTTCAAATTTCAATCGGTATTGCGCTTTGGCTAACATTTCAGGATTTCTAGGAAAGTGAATATTGAAAAGTGCTTCTGCTTTGTTGATCAATTTGAGCTCTTCTAACAAATACTTGGGAAGGGTATCGTAAAATTTCCCCTGCGATTCTTTAAAAAGTTCCTGAATAAGCTGATTGATAACCTTATTGTTAATCCCGATTTTTGTTAGTTTTTCTGTTGAAGGATACACCGGTTGCATGGCAGAACGTAAACTGGCTTCGTGATCTTTCAGCAATTCCATTTCTGGATGCGGTATGCTGAAAACTCCATTAAACCAATTAATTTTTCCATAAACCACATAGGGAGTATTCAATTTTACACCTTCTTTGATCCATTTATGACCTTTGAACCAAACCAATTCCATTTCTGCAGTTCCATCAGTAAAAATAGCCACCAAACGTTTTCCTCGTTTTTGTTCAACCATTTTCATATGTACTACTTTACCAACCAATTGCACTTCGGTACTATTACGCTGCAACTCGTTGATTTTGTAATACTTGGTTTTATCAATATATCTATTTGGAAAAAGATTGATCAAATCTTGATAGGTATGAACACCCAATTCTGTGCGCAAAAGATTGGCTCTTTGCGGTCCTACACGTTTAAGGTAATCTATAGGAGTGTTGAGAAAGTTGGGATTCATAAGGCGAATTTAGTTTTTTTTGAGTGAAATAGTAAATTGCAAAAACCAGAAATTTTTAGAAGATCATTTCAAGTTTGAATTTCAGTTAGTTTCTATCCATTTCAGTTTTTAAACTTTTGGTTTCAACAAAATTCATTTCAAAAACATTACATTAGTATCAAATAAGAACTACTTAATGCGATTTTTTTCTTTATTATTTTCGGTATTATTACTTCAATTTTCACAAGGATTTGCCCAACAAATTGAACACGTTGATTTTAAAACGGCCAATGTTACTATAGCGATAGATCCTTTTCAACAAACCGTTACAGGAACTGTTATTTATAGCTTTGATGTCTTAGAAAAAGTGGATTCCATCTTTTTAGATGCACAACGAATGCAGTTTGAAAATGTATTGGTAAATGGTAAAAAAGTAAAATTTAAAAATGATGAAAAGCATCTCATACTTCAGAAGAAATTCAAGCCCAAAAAAGAGAATCAGTTAAGTTTTACCTATACTGCCAAACCTTCTAAAACACTGTATTTTTTCGGTTGGAAGGACGATGAAGGAAGAAAACAGGTTTACACACAAGGTCAAGGAAAATACACCAGTAATTGGTTACCTAGTTTTGATGATGTGAATGAAAAAGTCATCTTCAATTTGAATATTTCTTTTCCAAAAGGGTATCAAGTAATTGCCAATGGAAAATTGACCAATTCCGAAACCACAGATACGCTCACAACTTGGAATTTTGAAATGAATCATCCAATGAGTTCTTATTTGGTAGCACTAGCTGCCGGAAAATATGAGGAAAAAAAGATGATTTCTGAAAGAGGAATCCCTTTGAAATTATACTACTATCCAGATCAACCAGAGCGCGTAGAACCCACTTATAGATATTCTAAGCAGATTTTTGACTTTTTAGAGAACGAAGTTGGTGTAGACTTTCCATGGGTAAATTACAAGCAAATTCCGGTGAGAGATTTTATGTATGGAGGTATGGAAAACACAACAGCAACCATTTTTAACGACAGTTATTATATAGACTCGCTTTCATTCATTGACAGGAATTATGTAAACGTAAATGCGCATGAGTTGGCGCATCATTGGTTTGGTGATTTGATCACTGAAAAATCTCCAGAGGACCATTGGTTACAAGAAGGTTTTGCAACTTATTTTGCTTTGTTGGCAGAAAAGGATGTTTTTGGAAACGCTTATTTTAAAGCAGCTTTGTTTGATACGGCTAAACAATTGCAATTAGCTAGTGAAAACGGAAATGGAGAATCACTTTTAAACGCTAAGGCAAGTAGTCTCACATTTTATCAAAAAGGAGCATGGGCTTTAGTAGCTTTGAAACATGAAGTAGGAGCGAAGGCTTTTAAAGAAGGAATCAAATCTTATTTGAAAAAATATCAGTTTTTGAACGTTAGTACAGATGATTTCTTAACTGAAATGGAGAAAGCTTCGGGAAAAAATCTTGAGAATTTCAGACAAAAATGGTTATTAGATACAGCATTTCATTTTGAAGAGGCAATGAAACTAATTGATGATGAACCATATGGAATTCCTGAATTATTAGAAGTACATTTTAAAGATTCTACAGCTTCAAGTACTGAAAAGTCTAAAAACATTTGGGCTCAATTACCTTCAAAATATAAAGAAGCAATTGTTACATATAAGTATTCGGCATTGAAAGATTCTGTGTATATCAATTCCATTTTGAATAGTGAAGATTTAAAAGTTCGTCAGAAATATTTAGTTCAAACCAGTCAAATTCCAGCTAATAAAAAGCAATTTTTTGAGTCGTTTTTAAAAGATAAAAGTTATAACACGAAAGAAAATATGTTGTACAAGCTATGGGGAAATTTTCAAGAAGACCGTAGTAAGTATTTAGAAGCAACAAAGAATATTGAAGGCTTTAATGATAAAAATATTCGTATTTTATGGTTGGCTTTATCTTTGGTAACTCCAGAGTTTGATCAAAAAAATAAACAGCAGTATTTCTTAGAATTAACTGGTTATACTAGTCCTAAATATGGTTTTGATGTTCGTGAAAATGCATTTTCATTTTTAAAAGAATTGGATGCTTTTACAGATCAGAATTTATTAGATTTAATGAATGGTTGTCATCATCCGGCATGGCGATTTGCTAGTTTTTCGCGTTCGCTACTAGAGCAACTTTTAAAAGATGAAATGCACAAAACTCGTTTTAAAGAATTAATGCCAAAAATGACCGAAAAAGAACAAAAATATTTAAATACCAAATTATGAATGCATTAGTCATCTCTGGTGGTGGAAGTAAAGGAGCCTTTGCTGGTGGCGTGGCCCAATATCTCATTGAAGAAATGGGACGAGATTATGATTTGTATTTGGGAACGTCTACAGGAAGTTTGTTGGTAAGCCATTTGGCGTTACAAAATGTAGACAAGATTAAAAAAGTATATACATCGGTAAATCAAAAAAGTATTTTTAGTCAGAATCCATTCACCATTAAAAAACGTCATGGAGGAATGGAAATTGGGATAAATCATTTCAATGTACTACTCAATTTTTTTAAAGGAAGAAAAACGTTTGGGGAAAGTCAAAACCTAAAAAAACTTATTTTCAAGACCATAACGAAGGAAGAATTTTCAACACTGAAAAACTCCAAAAAAGATATTGTAGTTACCGTTTCAAATCTTTCTATGAATGAAGTAGAATACAAGTCTATCAAAGACTTTTCTTATGAAGAATTTCTCGAATGGATTTGGATTTCTTGCAATTACACACCATTCATGAGTTTGGTTCAAAAAAACGGATGTGAGTACGCAGATGGCGGATTAGGAATTATGGTTCCTATTGAAGAAGCTGTAAAACGAGGCGCTAGAAACATAGATGTAATCATTTTACAGACTGAAGTAACTCAATTGAATAAACTCCCTTCAAGAAACGCATTTTCTTTGTTGACGAGCATGTTTTCCTTTGTATTGGATAGAATAGAACATCAAAATATAAAAATAGGAAAGTTTGCAGCGAACCAACATAATGCAATAATTAACTTCTATTATACACCTACGATCTTAACCACCAATTCCTTAATTTTTGATAAAAAGAAAATGGAAACATGGTGGCATAGTGGTTTTGAGTACGCCAAATTAAAAAATAAAGAAACCAGTCAGTTAGGTCCGGAAATTAACCAATAATTTCGCTTACTTCTTTTTTAATAAATGAAAGCGCTGTTGCAGATGGAGCTTGCTTATCCATAAATTCGGTTAAGATAGCTTCTCTTAATTTAGATGCTGAATCTATTTTTTCACTCATCGCTATTTTACGAATCATTTGAATGGTTGTATTTTTTGCAGCTCTAATAATTCCCCAACAATCTTCTGTTAAATAAATTTGTTGGGCAAGATTGTGATTGAATTCAGTTTCTATTTGCTGAATCAATCTATTCTCGTAATCATCTTTTCCATCAGTAACAGGCGTTAAATTGATAGTCAAGGAAGCAGGAGCAATACGTTCTAAAAATAAGGTCATTCTTTCATAAGCTTGCAAACGTACGGGTAAAGCATCTTTTTGCGATTCTTTATGTAATAAATATCTACGTCTTCCTTCTTCATTTTTGGTATGAAGACTGAAAAAATAATACGCTACACCTCCGGTTACAATGGCCGGAATACAATAAAATAATAACTGAATGATTTGCTCTTCCATTTGAAGATTTTTTATTTGCTCGATTACCGAGATTAAATGCCAAAAGGCAATATTTCTATATTATTTACATAAAAGATTCATTTTTGTGAAAATGAATCGGTCACAAACTTAAAACAATTTTCTAACTTAGAAAACCTAGTTTTTACCACCTAAATATTCACAATTCAATAACTTTTCGACACCCTCAAAAGGAACTTTAGTTTTGTGGTATTTATAGATAGCTGCCAATGTTTGTGTTAAGTTTTTATCACCCAAATTCATTTCTACATCATCCATTGTAAATTGACAAGGATGCTCATAACCACAAGCATGTGTAATTTCTAAAAATTCTTTTCTAAACTTCACAAAATATTGCGCCAAACGATCTGATTTCAACGGAATATCAATTCCACTTTGAAGCCATTTATTTTGAGTTGCAACTCCCGCCGGGCATCGGTTTGTATGACAAACCTGCGCTTGAATACAACCAATACTCATCATTGCTTCTCTGGCTACGTTAATAAGATCTGCTCCCATGGCAAAAGCTTTTGCAGCTTGTGCTGGAAAGCCTAATTTTCCACTTGCGATAAAAACTACTCGATTAGCAATATCATTTTCCTTGAACAAACGATACACTTCACTAAAAGCATAAATAAAAGGTAACGATACGTGGTCTGCAAAACTTGGCGGTGCAGCGCCCGTTCCACCTTCACCGCCATCTATGGTAATAAAATCAGGACCTTTATTGGTTTTCTTCATGATGTCTACCAATTCTTTCCAGTTTTCCAATTTTCCTATCGCAGCTTTAATTCCAACCGGTAATCCAGTTTCTTTAGCAACAGATTCTATGAACTCTACCATACCTTTTACACCATCAAACGCAGAGTGATGAGGCGGTGAAATCACATCTTTGTTCATTGGAATATGTCTTATTTCGGAAATCTCTTTGCTTATCTTCTTTGCCGGAAGTACACCACCTTTTCCTGGTTTAGCTCCTTGAGAAAGTTTTATTTCAATCGCTCTAATTTGAGGATTATCTTCTACCAACTTTTTCAATTTTTCCATTGAAAAATTTCCTTCTTCATCTCTAATCCCAAAGTAGGCAGTACCAATTTGTAAAACAATATCAGAACCCATTTTATGATAAGGCGAAAGACCACCTTCACCCGTATTATGATACGCTCCACATTTTTTTGCACCCAAATTCAGTGATTCAATCGCCTTTGCGGATAAAGAACCAAAACTCATTGCAGAAATGTTGATGATAGATGCAGGTCTGTAAGGTTTTAAACGGTTGTGATAGGCTCCAATAACCTTCGCACATGGAATGGTATCTTTTTGTTCAATATTTGGATGACCCAGAGGCATTTTATACGGAATCATGCTATTATTAACAAACACATAATTCTGAGAGAAAATATCTCTATCGGTACCAAAACCTTTATAATTGTTTTCATTTTTAGCCGAAGCATAAACCCAGCTTCTTTCAATACGGTTAAATGGCAATTCTTCACGATTATTGGCAACCAAATATTGACGCAATTCCGGACCAATATTCTCCAACATATATCTAATATGACCAACGATAGGAAAATTATGGCTTATGGTATGTCTTTTTTGAAAAAGTACATCACGTAGTGCTATAATTCCCAATACTATTAAGATCCAAGACCACCATGGTAACGAAGTAATAGCTGCTAACATAATTATGTTTTGATTTTGATTGCCGCAAAATTATAAATCTTAGTGGATGTGTTGTAAAAAATTTCGAAAGTTATTTGACATGACCTCTAATTTATAAGTAATTTTACTGTTTTATTTGAATGACGACCGATGGAACAAATGGATAAATACTTAGCCGAGTTAAACGAAGCGCAAAGAGCACCTGTATTGCAGGTGGACGGACCATTAATGGTAATTGCAGGAGCTGGCTCGGGAAAAACGCGTGTACTTACATATCGTATTGCTTATTTGATGAGTAAAGGTGTAGATTCTTTTAACATTCTTTCTTTGACTTTTACCAACAAAGCAGCACGAGAAATGAAAGAGCGTATTGCAAAAATCGTGGGGAATAGCGAAGCAAAAAATCTTTGGATGGGAACATTTCACTCCATTTTTGCTAAAATTCTTCGTTTTGAAGCCGATAAATTGGGCTATCCTAGTAATTTTACTATTTATGATACGCAAGATTCTCAGCGTTTAATTAACGCTATCATCAAAGAAAAAGGATTAGATAAGGACGTTTATAAGTACAAACAAGTTCAATCTAGAATTTCTTCATTTAAAAACAGTTTAATTACCGTTCGTGCATATTTCAATAATCCTGAATTGATAGAAGCCGATGCTATGGCCAAAAAGCCACGAATGGGTGAAATTTATCAGGAATACTGTGATCGTTGTTTCAAGGCGGGAGCCATGGATTTTGATGATTTGTTATTGAAAACAAATGAATTGTTGAATCGTTTTCCTGAAGTCCTTCAAAAATACCAAAACCGTTTTCGCTACATTTTGGTAGATGAGTATCAGGATACCAACCATTCGCAATATTTAATTGTGAAGGCACTTTCAGATAAGTTTCAAAACATTTGTGTGGTAGGAGACGATGCGCAAAGTATCTACGCTTTCCGTGGTGCGAATATCAACAACATTATGAACTTCCAAAAGGATTATGATAATGTGCAAGTATATCGTTTAGAGCAAAATTACCGTTCTACCCGAAACATTGTAGAAGCTGCGAATACGGTTATTGAAAAGAATAAAACTCGATTAGATAAAGTTGTTTGGACAGCCAATGATGATGGTGGATTGATCAAAGTACACCGTTCGCATACCGATGCTGAAGAAGGCCGATTTGTAGCTAGTTCAATTTTTGAAAACGAAATGCAACATCAGCTAAATCATGGTCAATTTGCAGTTTTGTATAGAACCAACTCTCAATCTAGAGCCATAGAAGATGCATTACGAAAGCGTGATATTCCGTACCGAATTTATGGTGGACTTTCGTTCTATCAACGTAAAGAAATCAAAGATGTATTGTCGTATTTACGCTTGATTTTGAATCCAAAAGATGAGGAAGCTTTGGTGCGTGTGATCAATTATCCGGCACGTGGAATTGGGCAAACTACGATTGACAAACTTACAGTAGTGGCCAATCATTACAAGCGTTCTATTTTTGAAGTAATTGAAAATTTAGATCGAATTGATTTAAAGATCAATGGTGGAACCCGTCGTAAGTTGGATGATTTTATGACCATGATCAAAAGTTTTCAGGTTATGAATGAAAGCGCTGACGCCTTCACTTTGGCAGAACATGTAGCCAAAAAATCAGGGATTTTAAATTTGTTCAAAAAAGACGGAACACCAGAAGGAATTGCTCGTATGGAAAATATTGAGGAGTTGCTGAATGGTATGAAAGATTTTGTGGAAGGACAAAAAGAAGTTGCCGATGCACGTGGTTCATTATCTGAATTCATGGAAGATGTGGCTTTGGCAACCGATTTAGATAAAGATACTGGCGAAGATGATAGAGTTGCCATGATGACGATTCACTTGGCAAAAGGATTGGAATTTCCGTATGTGTACATTGTAGGAATGGAAGAAGATTTATTCCCTTCTGCCATGAGTATGAATACTCGTAGTGAATTGGAAGAAGAGCGACGTTTATTCTATGTAGCCTTGACCAGAGCCGAAAAACAAGCGTATTTAACTTTTGCAGAAAGCAGGTATCGTTGGGGAAAATTGGTAGATGGTGAGCCAAGTAGATTTATTGAAGAAATCGATGAAAAATACATAGAGCATTTAACGCCTCCAATGAAATCAGGATATCGTTTTAAACCCTTGATGGATACTGATATTTTTGGCGATGTTGATAAAAGTAAATTCAGACAAAGCAAACCTGTTTCTGGAAAACCACCGACTCATCAGCAACCAAATCCTGAAAAATTACGTAAATTAAGAAAACTGAAACCCGAAATTGGGACTCCAAAAGGAAACAGCACTGCTGCAACTCAAGATTTAGAAGTTGGAGCAAAAGTAGAACATTCCAGATTTGGTAGAGGAGAAGTGATTGGAATTGATGGAGTAGGAAACGATAGAAAAGCCGAAATACGTTTCCAGAATGGAGGAATCAAAAAGCTACTACTTCGCTTTGCTAAATTGGATATTATAGGATAATCATGGCAGAATTTATTAGAATTTATGAAGAAAATCCGAATCCCCGAGAAATTGAAAAAGTAGTAAATGTTCTTAGAGACGGTGGTCTTATCATCTACCCAACCGATACGGTTTATGGTTTGGGTTGCGATATTACCAATACCAAAGCTTTGCAAAAAATAGCACGAATCAAAGGAATCAAATTGGAAAAGGCTAATTTTTCATTTGTGTGTGCAGACCTTAGTAATTTATCAGATTACGTAAAACAGATAGATACACCAACTTTTAAGGTGTTGAAAAAAGCATTACCAGGACCTTATACGTTTATTCTTCCGGGTAATAATAGTTTACCAAAAGAATTTAAAAAGAAGAAAACAGTTGGGATTCGTGTACCTGACAATAGGATTGCTACCGAAATTGTAAAGCATCTGGGAAATCCTATTGTTTCAACCTCTATTTATGATGAAGATGATGTGATTGAATATACTACCGATCCTGAATTGATTTATGAAAAATGGGATAATCTAGTAGATATAGTAATTGATGGCGGATATGGAGATAATAATCCATCAACAATTATAGATATGTCTAACGGTGAATTTGAAGTAATTAGAGAAGGAAAAGGCCCAATTGATTTTTAATTATTCTTTCCTTCGTTGAGAACATACAATTTTTTTGAAAATCCATAATGTATATACATAAAAAAAGCTCCGAAATTCGGAGCTTTTCTTTTATGCTTTAGAAGCAAGAATTAGTTGATGTTTGCATCTTTCATTCCATCTTCAATCATTTCATAGAATTGATCGATTTTTGGTAATACAACGATTCTTGTTCTTCTGTTTTTAGCTTTACCTTCTCTTGTATCATTATCAGCTACAGGAATATATTGGCTACGTCCAGCTGCAGTCATACGCTTAGGATCTACACCATAATCATCTTGTAAAATTCTAACAATTGAAGTCGCTCTTAAAACACTTAAATCCCAGTTATCTTTTACAGCAGCAGTGCTGATAGGATCTGTGTCTGTGTGACCCTCTACCATAAATTCAAAATCTGGTTTGTTGTTCACAACTTTAGCAACTTTACCTAACACTTCTTTAGCTTTTGCAGTAACTCTTGTACTACCACTAGAGAATAATAATTTATCAGAAATACTAACGAAAACAACACCTTTCTCTACAGAGATTTCAATGTCTTCATCATCAAGATTTCCAAGAACTCCTTTTAAACTTTGAACTAATGCCAAGTTTACAGAATCTCTTCTTGTAATAGCTTCGTTTAATTTTCTGATAGTCAAATCTTTTTCACGAAGACTTTCAAGAGATTTTTCAAGGTTATCAGCACCTTTTTTAGTTAGGGTAGTTAAATTCCCCATGTTGTTGATAAGCTCTTGATTGTTTGCTCTTAACATATCGTTCTGATCTTTTAACGCACTGTTTGTAGACGTTAAAGACGCTTTTTCTTCTAAACAACTGTTCAGCTTCACTGTAGCTGAATCTAGCATTTCTTGTGTTTTTTTGTTCTTTTCTTCTAACTCGGCAATTTTCTTAGTACCACAAGAAGACATTAACAAAACAACTAAAAGAGAGGTTACAAGACCTATTTTTCTCATAAGTATAAAATTTAATTAATAGCACACCAAAGGTAAAAAATCTTTAATTTTAACAAATACGTTTAACAGCTATTTTAGTTAATTTTTTATTAAATTTCTGAATTGCTTACGCTTTGAAACGTAGTATTGACGTACGATTGACTCTACTAGATAGTAGTTCAGGTTTTTATCATTTTTAATGTCATTTTGTAAGAAAGATTGCTTGTTCTGATAGTAAGCCATGTGAGCATTGAAAATTGCCAACGCATGCCCAAATTTAAAGGTCATCAAATACTTAATAATGGCTATAGCATCTAAAGTCATTCTTTTAAAAACAATAGAATTTCTCGTAGTTTCAGGAAGATTTTTCAGTAGCGTGAATAATGAATTTCTAAAATTTAGATAGGTTTTTTGAGGTCGACTACTATTCAGCGTTCCGCCACCAACATGATAAACCACCGATTTATAATTATAATAGACTTTTTTACCAGAATTTTTAATTCGCCAACAGAGGTCTATTTCCTCCATATGAGCAAAAAAACGTTCATCAAATCCTTTGTGTTTTTTGAATTCTGAATTTCTTATGAAAAAACACGCTCCCGAGGCCCAGAAAATTTCAGAAACATCATCGTACTGTCCTTCGTCTTTTTCTACTGTATCAAAAATTCGTCCTCTACAAAATGGATATCCAAATTTATCAATGAATCCTCCGGCAGCTCCTGCATATTCAAAACAAGCTTTATTCTTGTAATCTAAAATTTTAGGTTGAATGGCAGCTATTTCTGTATTTTGTTCAAATAATGCTAAAATGGGAACCAACCAATTTTCGGTAACTTCTACATCAGAATTTAACAAGCATAGATAGGGTTCTTCAATAGCTTTCAGTGCTTGATTATAACCTTGCGCATAACCGCCATTTAAAGTATTTTGAATCACCTTGACTTGTGGAAATGTATTCTGTACGTAACTTACAGAATCATCTGTAGAAGCATTATCAGCTACGTAAATATTAGCTTCTGGGGAATATTTAATAACTGTGGGTAGAAATTTTTCTAACCACTTTTTTCCATTCCAATTTAATATGACAACTGCTATATTCACGCTATTCTTTATAATTTGGTAAACCTCTTAAAAATTGATACGCTTCTTTTTCATAATCCATCATGCAATAATAATGAGATTTCCCATTGGTCACCATTAAATAGGTGGCTTTCAATGCCAAATTGTATCTCGCTATTTGATCAAATGTTTTTTGTTGAATAGGAATCTCGGGAGCTTTGCATTCAACCATGATGGCAATGGTTCCGTCAGAATTAAATACCACCACATCATAACGTTTTTTCAATCCATTAATTTTGAGTTCTTTTTCTACATTGATTAACGATTTTGGATAGTTTTTCTCTACCATTAAATATTTCACAACATGTTGTCGAACCCATTCTTCTGGTTGCAAGACCACAAATTTTTTACGTATTTCGTCAAAGATGTATATGCTATTTTCGCTACTTTTGAAGCGAAACTCATACTGGGGAAAATTAAGTGCTTGCATACGGCAAAGTACTTATATTGTCTCTCAAAAAGCAAATAAAGTATTCCGAAGTTTTATGGACGAAGTTAAAGAGCTGGTTGCTAATATTCAAAAAAAACAACTTTCACCTATTTATATTTTAATGGGAGATGAACCTTATTATATTGATAAGATTTCAGATTTTATTGCTAATAATGTGTTGGATGAAGCAGAACGCGGATTTAATCAAATGGTGCTGTATGGGAGAGATGTGAGTGTTGATGATATTGTAAGCAATGCAAAACGCTATCCTATGATGGCCGATAGGCAAGTAGTCATAGTGAAGGAGGCTCAAGAGCTTTCGAGAACTATAGATAATTTGGCTGCTTATGCAGAAAATCCTTTGGAAAGTACTGTGTTGGTTATTTGTTATAAATATAAAACCCTAGACAAGCGAAAAAAGCTTTATAAAGCAGCAAAGAAGACGGGTATTATTTTCGAAAGCAAGAAAATGTATGAAGACAAAGTTGCTGATTGGATTCGAAAGGTTTTAGCCGGACAAAAATATAGCATTACGCCAAAAGCTTCTCAAATGCTGGTAGAATTCTTAGGAAATGATTTAGGTAGAATTTCTAAAGAGCTTGAAAAATTACAATTGATTCTTCCTAAAGAAAGTCAGGTTACACCAGAGATCATTGAAGAAAATATAGGTATCAGTAAGGATTTCAATAATTTTGAATTACGAAAAGCAATAGGAGACAGAGATGTGGTAAAAGCCACAAAAATTATTCATCACTTTGCTCAAAATCCAAAAGACAACCCGATTATAGTGACGGTTTCCATGTTGTTTCTATTCTTTACTCAATTGCTTAAATACCATGGTCTCAATGATCACAATCCAAAGAGTGTGGCGTCTGCGTTAAAAATCAATCCATATTTTGTGAAAGAATACCAAGTTGCAGCAAGAAATTACCCCATGAAAAAGGTGAGTTATGCTGTGGCTACTTTAAGAGAAATTGATGTGCAGACGAAAGGAGTAGGGAGCAATGCCGATATGGCAGACCTTTTAAAAGAGCTCTTAGTTAAAGTGATGTTATAACACTGTTATAAATACAAAAATCTTCTTCAATTAAAGTGAAGTCAAAGTAACTTTACTATTATAATTGAAAAAGATTTTGTTATGAATGATAAAAAACTTGCCGCTACAGATTATACCTTGAGAGGTATCTTAGCCATTTTAGCAATTACTATTATTGTACTTTTTGTAACCAGTGTTATTTCTGGAGTTATTGCAATTGTTCTCCTAGCATTAGCCATTGGTCTCATTATCATGAGTATTGTGGGCTTTAAAAGGTTAAAACGAATGTTTCAATAATTACTTTTTATCTACACTCAATTTTCCGGCTCCTGTGAATGCTAAAGCTACAAAAGCCACTAGGTATACTACAGCTAATTCTTTCTCAGCTAAAGGTTGTCCGCCATGAGCTATAAAAACCGCTACGGCCATGGTTATGGCAGCTGGAATAGCTGCTAGGCGTGTTTTGAAACCTATGATAATTAAAATGGGAGCTACAAATTCTCCGATAATTGCCAGAATTAAAGATAATGTTGCCGGTAATCCGAAAACGGGCATGAAATCGGCACCTTTGCCACCTAATAGCATTTGTAATTTTCCGAAACCGTGAACCATCATTAAAACTGATATGGCTACACGGAAAAATAAGAGTCCTACGTCTAATAAACTTTTCATAAAATAGTGTTTGGTTTTTTAAATGTACAATTTAATTACGAAAAAACCTCGTTGTGTTGTTCTTGTACCCGAATAAAAGTAGTTCTCTTTGTTAACTCTTTTAAGCGAGCAGCACCCACATAGGTGCAGGTAGAACGTATACCTCCCAAAATATCTTGCAACGTATGGGCTACATCCCCACGATAAGGAATTTGAACAGTTTTTCCTTCGCTAGCTCTGTATTCGGCCACGCCACCTGAATGCTTCTTCATAGCTGTTTCAGAACTCATTCCATAAAATTGCTTAAATTTTTCACCATCTATTTCTACAATTTCACCGCCACTTTCGGTATGGCCGGCAAGCATACCGCCAAGCATTACAAAATCGGCTCCTCCACCAAAAGCTTTGGCTACGTCCCCAGGAATTTTACAACCTCCATCAGAAATAATATGCCCACCTAATCCGTGAGCAGCATCGGCACATTCAATGATAGCTGAAAGTTGTGGATATCCAACTCCGGTTTTTACTCTAGTTGTACAAACACTTCCCGGACCAATTCCTACTTTAACAATATCTGCTCCCGAAAGTAGTAGTTCTTCCACCATTTCTCCTGTTACAACATTACCTGCCATGATGGTTTTATCTGGATAAAGGTCTCGAGTACGTTTCAGAAAATCTGTAAAGTGTTCTGAATATCCATTTGCTACATCGATACAAATGAAAGAAAGGGATGGAAATAACTGTAAAATCTGCTGCAATTTATCAGCATCTTGTTCACCAGTTCCTGTACTTACTGCTATATACGGATATTGTTCTTCTTTGATGGTTTGCATAAAACTAACCCATTCTTCTAGCGAGTAATGCTTGTGCATGGCAGTGATTAATTGCTCTTGAGAAAGTGCCTGAGCCATTTCAAAAGTACCTACAGTATCCATATTGGCAGCTATTATAGGAACACCACTCCATTTTTGAGGACTATGCATAAACTTATAATCTCTTACCAAAGAAACTTGACTACGAGATTTTAAAGTTGATCTTTTCGGTCTGATCATTACATCTTTAAAACCTAATTTCAATTCATTTTCTATACGCATGGTTTCAATATTTTTAGGGCAAAAAAAATCTCGTTATGCACGAGATTCTTTTCACTATGTTTTTTCTATGTACTAATTTACAAAAGTTTTGGATACTTTCCAGGATTACTTTCATGCATAATAGCATAAACTTTTTCAAAAATATCTTCTGGATTTGGTTTTGAAAAATAATCCCCATCTGTACCATAAGCAGGACGGTGCTCTTGAGCTGTTAAGGTTTGTGGAGCACTATCAAGATATTGATACGCCTGTTGCTTCTCTAAAATTTCTTGTAAAATATAGGCTGAAGCACCTCCAGGAACGTCCTCATCAACCACTAACAATCTATTAGTTTTCATAACACTTTTTACCGTATCATGATTCAAATCAAAAGGAACTAATGATTGACAGTCAATAATTTCTACATCAATATCCACTTCAAGAAGATCTTGTGCAGTTTGCTCAACCACACGAAGGGTGGAACCATAAGAAACAATGGTGATATCTTTCCCTTCTTTCACCACTTCAATTTCACCAATTGGAGTTCTGATTTCAGAAAGATTATCTGGCATTTTTTCTTTCAATCGATAGCCGTTAAGACATTCTACAATTAATGCAGGTTGATCACCTTCCATCAAAGTATTGTAAAAACCAGCAGCTTTGGTCATATTTCTAGGAACCAATGTATACATTCCACGCGTTAGATGAATAATTCCACCCATTTGTGATCCTGCATGCCAAATACCTTCTAATCGGTGGCCACGTGTACGAACAATCATAGGAGCTTTTTGTTTACCTAGCGTTCTGTAACTCAAGGTAGCTAAATCATCACTAATGATTTGCAACGCATACATTAAATAATCCAGATACTGAATTTCAGCAATAGGACGCAATCCACGCATTGCCATACCAATTCCTTGACCTAAAATAGTGGCTTCGCGAATTCCTGTATCCGAAACTCTAAATTCACCATATTTCTTCTGAAGGCCTTCTAATCCTTGATTTACATCTCCGATATTACCACTGTCTTCTCCAAAAATCAATACTTCAGGATACTTTTCAAACAATTGATCAAAATTGTCTCTAATTATGATTCTTGCATCTACCAATTCACTTTCCTCAGAAAATTCAGGTTTTACCTCTTTTACATGAAGTGGAGAATATTGGCTTTCACTATATAATAATGAGCTGTATTTTGGCTGAATTTCAGCTGAATAATTTTTGATCCAATCTTTTAATTGATTTCCGGCTACGTTTTGCTCTTTAACAATATATCGCAATACTTTTCTTGCCGCACTAAACACTTCTTTTCTAGAAGGTTCATCAATGGCAATTAAATCATTCTTTACCTTATTAATGAATACTTTGTTAGTGCTATTAGCTGCAACGGTATCTAAAATTGTTACTAATGATTTTTTCTCTTCTTTAATTGGAGTTATGAAACGAGACCAAGCGCGCTTTTTACCTTCACGAACTTCACGTTTTAGTTGTTTTTCTAATTCTGTCAATTCTTCATCGGTAGCAATACCGTATTCTAGCATCCACTCACGCATTTTCACGTTACAATCGTATTCACGTTCCCATTGTAAACGTTCTTTGGTTTTGTAGCGCTCATGAGAACCAGAAGTAGAGTGTCCTTGTGGTTGTGTTAATTCTTTTACATGAATCAATACAGGAACGTGTTCTTCTCTAGCTAAAACAGAAGCTTTTTCAAAAACTTCTACCAATGCTGGATAATCCCAGCCATTAACGGTTAAAATTTCAAATCCAGCTTCGGACTCTGTACGTTGAAAACCTTTTAATATTTCAGAAATATTTTCTTTTGTAGTTTGATATTTAGCAGGAACTGAAATTCCATATTCGTCATCCCACACACACATAACCATAGGAATCTGCATTACTCCGGCAGCATTTATGGCTTCAAAGAAAACGCCTTCAGAAGTAGAAGCATTACCTATAGTTCCCCAGGCAACTTCATTACCGTTATTTGAGAATTTTTCAGCATCAATCCCTGTTACGTTTCTATATACTTTAGAAGCTTGTGCCAAACCTACTAAACGCGGCATTTGTGCAGCAGTAGGAGAGATGTCTGAACTTGTATTTTTTTGTTGTGTGAGATTCACCCAATTGTCTTGGTCGTCAAAACTATGTGTAGCAAAGTGACCGCCCATTTGTCTTCCTGCACTCATAGGATCTGCTTCTATATCAATATGAGCGTACAATCCTGCAAAAAACATTTCGGTTTTTAAACCACCAATGGCCATCATAAAGGTTTGATCTCTGTAGTAACCACTTCGGAAATCTCCATTTCTAAAAGCTTTGGCCATAGCAAGTTGTGGCACTTCTTTACCGTCGCCAAAAATTCCGAATTTAGCCTTACCTGTAAGCACTTCGCGACGCCCTAGTAGGCTACATTCACGACTGGTAACGGCTATTCTATAGTCATTAAGAACTTCTTTTTTAAAATCATCGAATGAAATTTCGTGAGAAGTTTCCATGTTGTGCTCCATAGTCAATTTTGGTTTTTTTAGATAGGCAAAGTTATCAAATTTCAACAAGAAATGCAATTCTCAATTTGTTAGATAATTAACAAATATGTATTTATCGTAAAATAATTTTGAGAATTATTCATTTTATCTTCAAAAACTTGCATCTGGTTAAAAAGTTTTCAAGAATAACTAAGAAAATGATTTAAAACCATTTACGTGTAAACAATCCTGTAAGCGCTCTTGGTGAGAGGGTAATGATAAATCTAATACGAGAAGCGTATTCAGGTTGTGCTATTTCCCATCCATTATTCGAATACACAGGAAGATAGAGTTCAAAATAATCGGTTACCAAATTTAGTCTTATACCGGAATCATATACAAACTTGGTTGGAATGCCTTTGTTTTTGATTAACCCCAAATCACCATAGGCTTCAATCCAGCGGTAAATACTGGTGCTAAAGTTGGAGGTTAAAATCCAATCATTGCTATATTGATATTGAGCCGGTAATTTAGATTTAAAACCACCTTCAGCAATTATCAATTGTTGACTATACAAACCAGAGGATTCTGATCTTCCTAAATAATTATAATCAAACAAATAATCAGTAGGACGATCTAACGCAAAATCAAAATAGTTTGTATTTGTATTATTATGAATAAACTTTCCTCCAAAAAATCGAAAGTTTAACTGTCTGTTGTTGTCAAATAATTTTCGGTATTCATAATTGAATGATAATTTAGAGAAATTAGAAGCCGCTTGAGCATCTAGAAAAAAGGAACGATAATTAAGAATATCGTTATTATAGGTTAAATAACGTGCATTAAATACCGTATAACTAGGATCTTCTAATTGTACTATGGTATCTTTTTCACGATGAATATTTACAGCCCGAAGATTTAGAATCTGGCGTTCATTACTTCTAAAATCATCCGGACGAAATGTAAAACTAATGGAAGGTGTTAAAGATTTATATGCTAATCCCGGTGCATAATGATAATACGATCCTCCAATACCGTAATTAATTAAAAACAGCTTAGAGTCTTCACGAAACTGTCTGTATTTAAAAGAAGCTCCACCTACCAAAGTATTAGATTTGGTGGCATATTGTGGACGTATACTATACTGAAATGGTTTGTTCAGCAGGGTTTTATTGTACAATTTGGCCCCGAGTATAATTCCATCATAATAGTTATATCCAAATTCAGGCATAAAGAAGATTTGGTTATAATGCGGATCTTCAGCATCTTGAAAAAGTCTGAATTGTAAAGGTTTATGATTAAGAAGAAATCCTCTCAAGGATTTCCAATTGTTACGCATATTAAATTCCGGAATCACTTTGTCATAGTTCAAAACCAAACGGTCTTCACCTTCATTGGGAATTACAAACTGCTTCTCATCTTCAATATCTGTAAACCAATATGTTTTTTGAATACTATCATTTTTCAATGTGAATAAAGAGATGGGAACATTGGTATTTCTAATATTTTTAATTGTAAAATAGATGGAATCTTCTGTAGCATCTACATCTTTCAGTTTAAAGTCTATTTTATGACGTGTACCCACATATTCATCAAAAAACCAATCCACATTTTTATCTGATTTTTTAATGATTAACTCTTCAAATGCAGCTTTATCTGCATCCTGTTTCGCTAAAAACTCAGGGATTATTTCATCTGCAATGGGTTCTTCAGTATACTTATTAAGGTACTGTAAACCTATACCGGCCTTATATTTATTGGCAATATTGTTATTAAACTTCAACAAAGAATCTCGCTGCATACTCAGTGGCTGGTCTATGTTTTTACGAGCCATTAACATGTAATACATGTTGTATTGCTCATTGAAATCCATTTCCGAAAAGTGAAAGCTTCGTAATCCCCAAATTTTGGAGAAGTTGCCGGCCATTTTCATATCAGGATAATACTCTTCAATAAATTGCATCATCAAATAGGTTTCTATAGCATCAAAAACCCATTTATCCTTTCTAGGATCTGCATCAACAGCTTCTAAGAGGTAATTGTTAAGTGTTGTTTTTAATATTTTTAATTCATACAAAAAATCATCTTGAAACGGTCTAAGAAAGGAGGGAAGCTGATTTAAACCATAAATAGGATTTTTGCGGTAATCTTCTTCCGAAATCATCACCTGTATATTTTCTGAGTTTTTGATATGATCGTGTAGAAACTCACTCACCTTATCAATAGACAAATAAATGGAAACCTCGGATAAATTCTTAGGAACTATATTGGTGATAAATGTAAAATGATCGGTTTGTACAGTTTGAAAAGTTTTTATTTTCTCAAAATACAATCGAACCTTTTTACGATCTCTGTATTGAATTTGAGCCGAAGTGAATCCGTTTGTATTGGAATACTCAATTTTAGAGGCATTGGTTGTTAATTTATAGCTTTCCGGATAGTTGAAATTGATTTGATAATTTGTATTCCTAAGAAACATATCATTCAAATTCATATTGCTATATAATGCCCATTCGCCATTTTCAAAAGGAACCGGAGCCAAATACCAATTTTCCAATATAATGCGTCCGTCTTCGTCATACCCATAACCTGTAAACTGCTCAGAAGGCAATTTCACTGTGTACATGGCATTAAGCACATAGGTTTCTCCTGGATACAGAGGAGACTTCAATTGTACTTTGATGATGTCATCAACTGCCAGACGTTTCCATTCGAGTGATTTAAACGTCTCGTCAATAATACTTATAATTTTGGTATTACCGCGGTCTTCCTCTCTGGCCAAATGCAAACTACGGTTAAACTCTTCCGCAAATCGCTTGGCTAAGGCTGTATTTTTATTGGAATAGGCGTTATTCCAATCGTAAAGATAAAGTTGATTAAGGGTGTCGGTAGATTGGTTATGAAAAACAATGTTTTGTTGAACGTTGATTGCCATCGCATCTTCATGCAACGTAGCCGTTATAGTCTGCGTGTTTTGCCCAAGGGCAAATTGCAAACAACACAAAAAAATTACCTGAATATAAAATCTTTTGATTAACAAACTCAGTTTTCCTTCTTTAGTTCAACATTGATCACTTTGTTCCAAAGTGATTTTCCGCTTGCATTCACAAACGCTTTCCATAGCCGTTTGGAAAGATACTATTTTTTGTAACGTATTTGCATGTTAGCTATTTAAATTATTGCTTTTTTTTCTGAAGAAAGGGTATAGAACTAAAAAAGACAGCTTTACGCTGTCTTTTTCAATATCTTAGAAGTTAGGACTTAAATTGTATTCATTGTAGAAATCATTTAGTATTTCGATGACTTCATCTTCGTTATCTACAATATGAATAAGATCTAAATCTTTTTCACTAATGTTTTGATGCTGTTCAAAAAGCGTTGTTTTAATCCAGTCAAACAATCCGCTCCAAAAATCGGTTCCTACTAAGATAATAGGAAACTTATCTATTTTTCCGGTTTGTATAAGCGTTATTGCTTCAAACAATTCGTCCATAGTTCCAAAACCACCCGGCATAACCACAAACCCTTGAGAATACTTAACAAACATCACTTTACGAACAAAGAAATAATCAAAGTCCAGCATTTTGTCGTTATCTATATATGGATTGTAATGTTGTTCAAAAGGAAGTTCAATATTTAATCCAACAGAAGTTCCCCCAGCTAAGTGGGCTCCTTTGTTTCCAGCTTCCATAATACCTGGACCACCACCAGTAATTACACCATAGCCGTTTTCTACTATTTTGGTTGCAATACGCTGGGTTTTTAAATATTCTTCACTATCGGGTTTGGTACGGGCGCTTCCAAAAATGGATACACACGGACCTATTTGAGCCATTTTTTCAAAACCAGACACAAATTCACTCATAATTTTGAACAGCGCCCAAGAATCGTTTGTTTTTATTTCATTCCAGCTCTTAGAATGATTTTCACTTTTTCTTGCCATTTTATTCTAATTCTTTCTTTAAAAATTTAGCGGTATAACTTTTCTTGTGTTCAGCTACTTCTTCAGGAGTTCCTTTGGCAATGATCTGTCCACCGCCTTTTCCTCCTTCATAACCTACATCAATAATATAGTCTACCATTTTAATTACGTCTAAGTTGTGCTCTATAATGAGCACGGTATTTCCTTTTTCTACCAAGGAATTTAATACATCCATTAATATACGAATGTCTTCAAAATGCAATCCTGTAGTAGGTTCATCTAAAATATAGAAGGTATTCCCAGTATCTCGCTTACTCAATTCTGTTGCCAGTTTGATACGCTGCGCTTCACCACCAGATAGCGTAGTAGATTGTTGCCCAAGGGTAATATAGCCCAACCCTACATCTTTAATGGTTTTTACTTTTTGATAGATCTTCGGAATATTTTCAAAGAATTCTACCGCTTCATTGATGGTCATTTCCAACACATCAGAAATGGACTTTCCTTTGTATCTAATTTCCAGCGTTTCTCTGTTGAAGCGTTTTCCTTGACACGTTTCACACTCTACATAAACGTCTGGTAAAAAATTCATTTCAATAACGCGCAAACCACCACCTTTACAGGTTTCACAACGACCACCGGCTACATTGAAACTAAAACGCCCTGGTTTGTAACCACGAATCATGGCTTCGGGAGTTTTGGCAAATAACGAACGAATTTCTCCAAACACTCCGGTATAGGTAGCAGGATTGGAACGCGGTGTTCTACCAATTGGAGATTGATTGATGTCAATCACTTTATCAATATGTTCTAAACCTTTGATTTTCTTATATGGCTTTGGTTTTTTCACGCCATTAAAGAAATGTGCGTTCAAAATAGGGTAGAGCGTCTCGTTGATCAAGGTAGATTTTCCACTACCGGAAACTCCCGTCACTCCAATCATTTTTCCTAATGGAAACGTTACGCTTACGTTTTTCAGGTTATTTCCGGTACAACCTGTTAGCGTGAGTTCATGTCCGTTTCCTTTTCTGCGTTCTTTCGGAACGGTTATTTCACGTTCCCCACTTAGATAATCTGCCGTTAACGTACGGTGTTTCATAATTTCATCGGGAGTTCCTTGAGAAATAATTTCACCACCGTGTTTTCCGGCTTTTGGTCCAATATCAATCACATAATCGGCTTCCAGAATCATGTCTTTGTCATGTTCCACAACCAATACTGAATTTCCTATATCACGTAAAGATGCCAGTGAATTGATCAAACGTTCGTTATCTCGCTGGTGTAGACCAATACTAGGTTCATCTAGAATATAAAGTACTCCTACCAACTGTGAACCAATTTGGGTAGCCAAACGAATTCGTTGTGCTTCACCACCAGAAAGTGATTTAGAACTTCTATTGAGTGAAAGATAATCTAAGCCTACGTCTAGCAAAAAGCTAATACGCGCTTTGATCTCTTTCAATATTTCTTCTGCAATCTTAAACTGCTTTGTGGATAATTCCTTTGGAAGTACTTCAAACCAATGAGCCAATTCGGTCACATCCATATGGGCTAATTCGGCTATGTTCTTTCCGTTTACTTTGAAGTATAATGATTCTTTACGCAAACGTGTACCGTTACATTCCGGACAATCATTTTTATCCATAAAGTCTTTGGCCCAGCGCTTGATAGAAGCTGTACCGCCTTCTTCGTACTGATTGGTAATAAAGTTGATAACACCTTCAAACTCTATTTTAAAACTACGGGTAATTCCCATTGCTTTTGAAACCACATCAAACTTCTCATTTCCACCGTGGAGAATCATTTCCATCGCTTCTTTGGGAACGTCTTTTACGGCATCTGACAACTTAAAATTGAAACGTTCAGCAATGAGTTCTAGCTGCTTGAACATCCAGTTTTTCTTGTATTCTCCAATAGGAGCAATCCCTCCGTTACGAATGGAAATTTTATCGTTTGGTATGATTTTATTCAAATTCACTTCATGAACGGTCCCCAATCCTTTACAGTGCGGACACATTCCTTTGGGAGAGTTGAACGAAAACGTATTGGGCTCAGGGTTCGGATAAGAAACTCCCGAAGTAGGACACATCAAACTTCTACTGAAAAAACGAGCTTCTTCTTTTCCATGTCCCAGTACCATCATCACATCTTCACCATGATACATGGCGGTGTTGATACTTTCCATCAATCGTTTTTCCAAGTCGTCACCTTCACCCACTTGTAAACGATCAATTACAATTTCTATATCGTGAGTTTTGTAACGGTCTACCTTCATACCGCGTTCCAGATCTAAGATCTCGCCATCTACACGAACCTTTAAAAACCCTTGTTTGGAGATTTGCTCAAACAACTCACGGTAATGTCCTTTTCTAGAACGAATCACAGGAGCCAATATATTGATGCGTTCCCCTTTAAAATCCTGAATAATCAATTCTTTGATCTGCTCATCAGAATAGCTTACCATGCGTTCGCCTGTTTCATAACTGTAGGCATCACTGGCACGCGCATAGAGCAAACGCAGGAAATCATAAATTTCGGTAATGGTTCCTACGGTAGAACGGGGTGATTTAGAAGTGGTTTTCTGCTCAATAGCAATCACCGGAGACAATCCGTCAATCTTGTCCACATCCGGACGTTCCAAGCCGCCTAAGAACTGGCGTGCATAGGCAGAAAAAGTTTCTATATATCTACGTTGCCCTTCGGCATAAATAGTATCAAACGCTAAAGAAGATTTTCCACTACCGGAAAGTCCTGTAATCACTACAAGTTTTTCGCGTGGAATGGAAACATCTATGTTTTTTAAATTGTGAGCTCTGGCGCCCTGAACTTCTATGTATTCGTCAAATTTTTTCATAAGCAATTCACAAACCGCAAAAATACAAATTTTAACGGCAATAGCAGTAAACACTGTTTATAGAAGTGATGTTAATTGAGGTGAAGCTTTGTTAGTTATTTGTTAAATCTGTTTCCTTTGGAGCAATTACTGCTAACTATTCGGAAATATAAGGAGTCTCAAATGCTACCCATTTCGCATAGCCTTCCGGTGTTAAATGTACTCCGTCTCTGGTAAGGGATGCTGTCATCAATCCATTATCATCTACAAATTCACTATAGAGGTCTATTAAGGTATAGCTACCATCTTTTGCATGCTTTTTCAGGAATCGATTCACTTTTAGAATATCTTTTTTCAGAAACGTTTCTCGCGTAGGTAAAACGGTGCGTACATAAATTTTGGTTTCAGGTAAAGCCGTGTGGAGTTGGTTGACAACGGCTAGAATATTCTTGGCGACATAATTAGCTGACGGAACAAACTGTTCGTAATGCAAATCACGTGTGTCTTCTTTGTGGTGTACACTGAAAAGATCGTTGATCCCAATCAATATAAATATTTTGGAAGGTTGGGAGTGAATAACTTCATCTAAACGCAACAATACACCATCTGTCACATCGCCTGCAATACCACGATTGTAAATTTGGGTGGTATCAAATTTCTCGTTCCAATCTTTCCCTTGCTCGGTAATACTATTGCCAATAAATACGATGCCGCCATGCGTAAGTGGCGCTTCTTGAAACGTAGCAATACGTTCTTTGTAATGGCCTTTCGTCCAATCGTTATGATAGTTGGAAACCGTTTTGGGATACAAACTTTCTTGTGCCTGCATGTTGGAAGTAGCTACTAAAACCAGGAATAGCGTTATGTGGAGGAAAATACGATTCATGAAGTAATTTTTAAGCTATAAATGTACAAGCTTCCTGAAATACTTAAAAATCAATTATCAATTTTATAGACCTTCAAAATGCCTTTACAACTAAAATAATTGAAAATGAGTAACTCCTTTTTGCCGTCTTTGTCAAAGTCTTCTTCAAAAAAAGAAATATTACCTATCTTATGAAACTTGATATAGTTTCCACCTTCTACATACAGTGTTAACGGGTTTTTGCCTGTATCATCACATTGCATCATTTGTTGTTCTATTTCAATAGTACCAAAGCGTGAAGGAAATGTTCTCTTTTCTAGTATATATTTTACATCATACTCTCCATTTTCTAATTCAGTATATTCACTGTTAGTGGTAAATGAAATCCCTTCTATTTTATTCTTACAACTCAAATCATCATACGTGTCCAAAACCACTTTGTGTGGATGAAAATCTAACCTATAACCACTCAGTAATGCTGTATAACCATTATCTATACATAAGGGTATATAACTCCTAAACAAAGCACCCATTAATTGTTCTGATAGTCGTCGAGACTGTGATTGACTATCAAATACCTGATAAACCTTTAGCTTGCTATGATTTTCAATAGTAGTATCGTTAACAATCAACATCTCGGCAATTGTTTTGGGATAGGTAGCATTAGCTGTTTTACTTTCTAGATTTAGATTAATGTCCTCTTGAATGTTTTCCGGTTGTTTATCAAGTGTTTTATTTGTATTACAGCTGATACATATTCCCATAACACATATAAAATAATAGCGATACAGCTTTTTTATTTTCATGGTAATAAATTGCATAATTATCTAGTTTTGATCGGTGATTTTCTCATATAAGCAGCCACTACGGTAGCAAAGACAATTAACATGGCTACTTCATAAGGTTTGCCCTTGTAGATATGTACTCCCACAATAAAGGTCATGTAAAGCGCTAGTAGGGTAGCGCCCCAAATGATTGTTTTCTGATACAGAAACAAGAGTGTTGCTACTATTAAAAATATACCTGTTGCCCGCATAATCCCTATACTTGACAATATTTTTCTAGACGCGTCTGGATAAAGCACTTTTCCAAACCCGTTGTTTATGTAAAAAATAGAAACCAGCAACGAGGGCATCCATTTTAATAATTGCCAAAGTTTCCTTTCCATTTGAGGAATTCTATTCGTCATTCTCAGGTGGTTAGTATGTTGTATTTGTGAAGATACATAAACTTTTACTAGCTGCAGCTTAATATTATTTAAACACAGTGCCTTGTTATAATGTATTCAGAATGACGAGTGATACATG
Source organism: Pustulibacterium marinum (assembly GCF_900116665.1). GTDB lineage: Bacteria > Bacteroidota > Bacteroidia > Flavobacteriales > Flavobacteriaceae > Pustulibacterium > Pustulibacterium marinum. Next base: position 167,981 of record NZ_FPBK01000006.1, read on the forward strand.
TCATAGTGTAAATATTTTACCCGCTACGCGTAGAATCTCTTCGATATTATACTTGTTGCTATTTATTCGTTAATCGAATGATCACATAAGGCAATATTATTCCGATAATGAGTAAAAGTGTTGAAAAGAATGGAAAAGGTTGGGTCATTAGATAATCGGGGATGAGGGGATTCGAATTTCGGACTGTGAAAAACATAATAAATAATCCCACAACAAAAACCATAATTACAAATAAATACAGGATTACAAATAAATACAGGATTACAATGTCTATCCACAACTCTTTTGCATTATACACAGTTCTCATACTGTTATATTTCATTCCAAAAAACGGAATGAATGCAACGATCAAATAATCAAGTGTGCTTGCTGAAATTCCGAAGTAATAATCCGTTAATTTATATAAATTTTGTATTGCAAATGTTTGTAATGAATCACCCAATCCCAAATTGAAGGCAATAAACATGCTACCACAAATTGCAAAAACTAGGTATTGTATACGGGGTGGAATTTTATTCAAATTTGATACTCATTAATTTTTTGTCACACAACCTCTAATCACAGTTGTTATATTCTTCTACAATTTCTTCTAAATCTCTTTCCTTAAGTACTTTGTTCTCTAATTTTGATACCAAACTAGGACAGTCTGAAAAATACGCTATACTCTAACCTTAAAAGATCTAGAAATTCTTGCCGTGACTAACGGTGAAGCTATAGGTTCACCTTCTCGTAAAACATAAAATTCATGCTCACTAGCCGAAAGATAATTGGGACCAACGTTTGATTCATTTGGCCTCGATGTTTGAACATCTCTGCCATAAAGTGTTACTTTGCCAGAGGTCATGATATAAAACAATTCTTTTCTCTTCTTTGAAACCTGTACATATTTATACAAATAAGGTTTCAAATCCAAAATTCTAATAATCACTTTACTTACTTCATTCTCATTGTATTTAACCTTTTTTGATTTTTTGTCTTTCCTGAAACGAACTTTATCTTTAGCATTATAAGCGATATAGTTTTTCGAGATCATTGTTAGTCTAACTTGTCCTTTTAGAACATTTACCGTTTTTAAGAATTATTTCTCCATAGTTCCAGCCGTATTAGCTGTACATCAAAGTGGTTAAAAGACAAAAGAGTAGCGTAATTTTTATTTTCATAAGTGAATAGTTAAGTTGTTTAAATTTATTTAGTTAAAATGGTGTTTTGTATTGGAGTGTACATTATCTATAAGTATTAGATATTGTTTTTTTCATTTCTAAGTCAACATAGCTACAACTATTTATACCCAGATAAACATAAACATTACCACCCCATCACACACTGAATAACAGGGATTTTTGTTCATGATTGTCTATTTATTGAATTAATAAATACAGTGGTTTTTATCAACATTTATAGCAATCAATATACAACTTTTTATAAACTAAACGGGTGTATCATAAAAACGTAGGTACTCAAAATTCCCGTTATGCTTTCGCTGTGCTGTCCGCAGGACACTAAGCCGCAATGTTGTTATTCGCTATTACCGACAAGTTTTTATATTTCATTAATACATTTGATCAAATTCGTATTAGAGTTACCATAACTCACAATTCTAATGTCCAAAGGAACATTTTTAAATTTTCTAATAGCTTTTTGCATTGATTCTAGAATCCAATATTCTTCATTTCCAAAAGCTCCACCACCAACCAAAGTAAGAAAAACCTTGTTTGAATTATTGTTTTCCATATTCAATACTCCGGCGAGTAGCGTTGATTCATAAGTCGCTTCCAAAATTACTCTTGCAAAATATTCCCAATAAAAAGATTCTAGATGGCTGTAGGCAACTGGAAGTGCTGCACAGTATATTTGAGAAACTTTTTGTTTTTCAGTTGATTTAGTAACTTCTGTATTCCATTGAATTCCTGTTTTGAGCTTTTCTTTAAGACGTTCTCTTTCAATTTCAGTTAGTTGAGCAATTATTTTATTAATAGCCAAAAGTCCATTTTGATTTACCAAAGCATACCCATTCTGCATTTCCCATAAATTCAACTTATCGTTGTTCAATTCTTTACCAATTAAATCTAAACAATCAATTTGGTTATCTATACTTTGTCCAGTTTGTCCATTTACTTCTACAAAATAATTCCGGTATATAGTACCAGCTCCACAAGAAATTGCACAAGCAGGTCCTTGAGTATAGTCAAACTCATATCTGTCTATTCCTTGCTCTGGTGTTATAGCTGGGCTAACCATTTCAAGTAAATTAAATTGTGAGGCAGCTTGAAATAGCGCGTTTGAGTTTTCTTTCTGACAATGCAATTCTTGAACATTAGCGACTACCTCAGTTACTTTAATCTTCCCATGATAATCTTCAATGTGGTTGTTTAGTTTTTTAAGTTTGGCTAGCGTTAGAATATCTAATTTTCCGAATGAAAAACTGCGAGAATTTATCAATGAAACAATTTTGTCTCCTTTGATCTCCAGATTATTTCTCACATTTTCGGGTGATTCTTCCTTGAATCCTGTTAATTGTTCAAACCACATAAGTTTTTTTCATATTGTTACCAACGAACTTCCGCATGAAAAGTAGCGTGCAAAAAGAACACAAACCTTTCGGCTTAGCACTTTTTGGCTATGCTCTATAAACCATATTACCTGCTGACGTTTTTTCATTCATAATATTTTCCAAAGCTTAATCAAAGTCAATCAAGTCTAGGCACTTTTATTTTTAATTGAATCATAATGTTCCCGTACTCGCTTTAAATCCAAAATGGAATAGAGGGAGCCAGTATAGCAGAGCAAAAGTTGATCATACTCACTTTTTAGAAACTGCTTTTGGTCAATATTATCAATCTGTTTAATAACAAAATCCTCTATTATTTCTTTTTCTGGCTCACTTTCTAAAAAGGAGAAAAGTTCATTTATCAACTTTTCATACTGATCGTTAAGCCAATCCTTATGATCTGGATTTGGACAGTCTATTCCTTGGACTTGATTAAATCCATATTGGGTAAAGCAAATATCTAGATTCATTTCTCTGCTCAATCCTTCTATATGTTTTCCATATTTCATTTAATTGTGCCTAATGTTATTGTATAACAATCTGTTGCAAATTGGTTGGAAACTAAGATAGCCAGAATTACTTACTTATATTTTTTCGAGGTTGTGTTCGCAAAACACTAAGCCGCAATGATGTTATTTGTCTTTGTTGTTAACTGGCTTTTATTCAATTGTTCCATTAAATGTTTTGGATTCACTATAAACTGTGATTCCAAAAAGATTCCATTTTAAATTTCCGTTAGCTATATATTCAGCCTTTCCATTCGGATTCAATTTATTTGTGTTAATCGAGTTAAATTCCCAATTGTAACCGCTAACAAGTCCAGTCAAAAAGCTGTTACTTTCTATTGGTATATATTGATTTTGTTCAATCGAATATGTTACAAGCATATTTATGTCAAAAGTCCAATTGTCCTCCAATTTCACTTGTTTTATTGCTGAGTTACTTTTTCGGTTATAATCTTCAGTTATTGAAATTCGGTTTGATTTTTTTTCAGAATCAGAAGCTGAAATTATTTGAACCATTCCAGTTACCATTATAAAAATTGAGACAACTTTAAATTGTGGTTTAAATATTTTCTTTCCTTTTGCGATAAATCCAACAATTAGATAAAGAAAGTAAATAATAATTATACCGTTGAGTATTGACCATATTAAATGTATCATAGTTTTTGGTTTTCTAATGTCTAGTCCCAAAATATGGGTACAAGTTAAAATCTAAAGATAAGTGTAATTTTATTTCGTTGTATCATCTAGTTACTTTTTTTGTAATTCTCCTAGCGTGAGTCATACTCAAAATAACATAAAAGCCGTCCACAAAACCATAAAATCCACTACCGCTAAAAACAAAAAAGTCGCTAAAAAGCTACTTTTTTTTAACTCAGATCTTTGTTGGCGGCTGTTTATTTCATCATTTGCAGTGCTTTAGGTCTCAAAATATTCTCGCGTTTTTCCATATTAATTTTCCTTGCATTTGAATGTGTTTTAATACCTTGAATATTTAATCGTATTTCACAGTCAGTCCTTAAAATTGTGATTATGTCTTTTGCTTTACTAAAATCTATTTCTTTTCCATTTGAGGAAGAATGACTTAATTTCACATATGGTTCATGGGCTTTCTTAAATTTCCCAGACCTTTCAAATAACGTTCTAATATAATGCTCAGAACATTTTCCGTTAAAATATACTGTCTCATAACAATTTAAAAATTGTAAAAGATTTAGTTGATTAACATCTTCCTCATTATCGACAATTTTAAAACTGTTTTTCTTGTTTCCAATTTTATAAATTCTTGAGTCAAAAAATGCAATCGTCAGCTTCGGGTTTAGTGGAATAAATATCTGTAAGCCTGTGTTTCCGAAACCTGTTTTTCCGCGTTTCCAACTTTTTAATTCTAAAAACTGGTTGTATTTAACAATTGGAAAATCAGAACTTATAAAGGGTATTTTAGTCTTATTAATTAGTAATTTAAAATCTAAGTCAACTGTTATGTCTACAACGTTCATTAGATTTGAAAGAACAACCTCAATAGACTCTTCATGAGTTGTGCTTGGAATGAAATTGTCAATGTCTAATTTTGGATCTAACTCCAAAAATCTTTTTTTTACAATCTCTCTTGAATCTTTTACAGATTGAACACTTACTGGGTTTCTTAAATGAGTTAAAGCGACAAAATTTAATAATTGAAAATGCTCAAAACCGAATTTTTCTGGCGGCTTTTTGTCTAATATTATTTTTTTGATGGATGTTGATAAATGTCCTTCAATGTTGGCTAGTTTATCTTCAATAACTCCGTCATAGCCATAAAAAAAGTTTTTTGAACCTTGATGTTTCAGTGAAGACTTGCTAAAGAAAAATCTACTTCTTGTATTAAATATTCCAATTTGTTTTTTGTTTCCGCAATATGAAAAGTGTTTTAAATAAAATTTTGGAATGAAGTGTTGGTTCTTTTTCTCGGTTTTCATTTATTTGGTAAATTGCCGCTAACGGCTCGAATATGCGTAGTGCGGGATTTCAAAGCACTTCACTTTCAAACCGATATAATTTTGAGTAAATGTACAAAACTTAAATTTACGCACATCGCCCCGCATTACGTATATTTATTGTTAGCGGTTGTTTTTTAATGTGTTATATCTTGATTTGTGTTGCTTTAGTTCATCCTCTTTTTCGTAATAACAGTATACATCATTATATGGATTAATTTTAATCCTGAAATCATTATTAAGATGATATACTAAATATCGAGAATAATTTGAACAAACGGGATTCGATAAAACACTTGTTTCTAGTAAATGTTTTTTTATTGTTTTTTCTATAAAATGATTAACTCCCAATAATTTGAAAAGGTTTGCGTTTATTTTTTTAGCAATTCTCAAGCAAGTTTCGGAATAAAGTATTGAATGATGTGGTTTTAATTCAATATTCTTATCATTAACAACTGGAGGTGGAGAAATAGATTTCTTTTCAAATTTAGTTTTCCAATTGGAAATAGCATCTTTAAATTCAATACTTTCTGATATCCCAAGTAGTTTTCCACTTGGAAGGCCTTGATTATGAGCAACACAATGTCTTAGTGATTCATAGAATTTTAGAATGATAAGCAAATCATCTAATTCATTTTTATCCCAATTCATTTTCGCATAGAGTTCAATTAGTTTATGTTCTCTATTTTCTTCATCTGTATTTACAGTAGTTGTATTTTTTTCTTCTTTGGAGAATTTTGAGGAAAGTATTCCTTCAATCTGTTTAAAGAACACGTCAAATGCAGAATAGACCCAAATAATTGCTGATTTTGTTAAATCATTTTTAAGTTGATTTAATTCCTTCTCAGGGTCTTTAATTATTCTCGGTGTCCATCTTTCCTTGGAGTCAGCAATTAATTCATTTATAAGTAACGATAAATCTTCTTTAGACTCTTTTGCATTATAAAGATATTCAACAGCAACAGTTGATATTTTGATATAGTTGTTGAGTCTGGTATGTGCGTCTGCATAAATTCTATATGGTTCCGATTCAAATTCTGACATTTTTTATACTTTTGTAATTCAATATAGTTAATTATAACAAAGTTATATAAAGATTCCATCTTGGTCGTTGGTTCGAATCCAACCTTCTCCACCAAATATTAATTCAAAGGGGAAGTAAGTCTCAGGGGTTAGAGCTAAGTAACTCATTTAGCACTGTGGTTCGTTCTGCAGTGCTTTTTTTTAAATGTCTAGTCCTGAAATATGACTACAGGTTAAACATAGTTTTAACCTGTTAATTTGTATGCCACATTTGGTGTTTTAAAATCTAAAGATAAGTGTAATCTTATTTCCTTGTGTAATCTAATTACGTTTTTTGTAATTCCCTTAGCATGAGTCATATTCAAAATAACATAAAGGCCTTCCACAAACCCAGAAAATCCACTACCACTAAAAACAAAAAAGTCGCTCAAAAGCGACTTGTAGAAACCAACCCCCAACTTTTACCAAGGAGTTGTGGCCAGTTATTTTTACCATTTCCACCATTTCTTTTGAGTCTCCTTTCTCATTCCAAATGGTTTATCTTCTATTATTTTTCCATTAAAATCTATCAAGTATTCGTTTGATTCCCAGTCAAACAACCTTATAGCATTGTTTTCAATTTTAACTTCTTTCTTCCCTTCTGTGTTTACCCAAATATCTCTAGCAGAAAAAGTCCATTTTATATTTCCATTTAAGTCAATTCTATGAATTCCGATTTCTCCCCTTAAAAGTAAGTCTTTTTCTAAGTCATAAAACTCAAATATTTCCGCCATATCTGGTCTTATTTTCCAATTGATAGAAAGGTTATTCAAATTCATACAAATAAGAGTGAAACCAAGACTAAGAATTATAGTATCATCCTTTATGATGATTGACTGTCCTTCATTTTCCTTTGCCGATTTTGGATATAAAATAAATGCTCCGTCAATACCTGATAAAATACAACTTTTAGTTGATCCATTATTGTTGGTCACATCAATTCTAATTGCCGAATAAAAATCTTCGTTTGCTATTTGAATGATTGGATTATTTTTGCTTAGTTCAATTTTCTTGTTCTTTGCATTTGAACTTTCATATGACAAATCCACTTTCCAATTGTCATCGGTAATCGAAGTTTCGTGCTCGAAAAATATGTCTTTTGTCAATTCCATGTTGAAATTCGCAGGTCTTTTTTAATGTCTAGTCCCAAAATATGGCTACAGCTTAAACATAGTTTTAAACAGTTAATTTGTATACCACATTTAGTGTTTAAAATCTAAAGATATGTGTAATCTTACTTCGTTTTGTCATCTAATTACGTTTTTTGTAATTCCCTTAGCATGAGCAATATTCAAAATACCCATAAAAGCCTTCCACAAATCCAGAAAATCCACAACCGCTAAAAACAAAAAAGTAGCTCAAAAGTGACTTGTTTTTTAACTCAGATCTTTGTTGTGAGCAGTATTTTATTCACAGTACTTTGTCAGTTTTATAGTTTTCAATGCACTAAAAAATTCCACTTGAGTTGAGTCAGATAAATTGTTTCCGTAAAAACTCAACCTGGTTTTGTTAGAATTGGGTCCACCACCTATCAAGCTATCAATATAAATTCCGCTTGCTCCAAATCCTTTATTTTTTGGTTTTATAAATTTAGCTACAAAACAGTCAATACTGTCTGTTTGGAATTCGTACTTTAAATAATCTTTTGCGTCATATTCAGCGGTTAGAAAGTCCTCAATAACCAAATGTTTTACATTTTTTAATTGCTTTTTTTGCTTATCGCTAAATTCTGCATATTCAGATTGCTCAAATACCAAGACCTCTGGGTTTTTAGTCAAATCAGGTGAGTACCAACCCAAATCAAAAATTAGCGTGTCGTTTTTGTCCGTTATCAATCCGCTAACATAGCTGTCAATTCCGTTTATTTCATATTCCGACCAATTTTTCGGAACTGTTATTTCAAACGCTTCGTAGTCAATCGTTTTATAGTCCGACTTTTCACAGGATAAAATCAGAATCAAGATTAATATAGATAGCGTTTTTCTCATATTGCTCACAACGGGTTTCTGCATGACTCGTTGCAGAAAATCAGCTATGATTTTCCGCCGTAACTTAAAGATAGCGAATTGTAATGAATTCCAATTTAGGAATTCAGCCGCAATGAGCTATACACGTTGTGCCTGTTGCACAAGTTAGCAAAAAATCTCCACCCTTTTTAAGGTGCAACCGTTATTTTTTTTCGTATCTTACTGTATGCAAGGCAAAAAGATCGTACAAGAAGCATTGTTCACCCAGTTTCTACTCAGTGACCATGTACCTCAAAACAATGTGTATCGAAAATTACAGCAGGTATTACAGCTTCAATATTTATACAAACTCACCAAACCCTATTACGGC
>NZ_FPBK01000006.1:176671-204167 GCF_900116665.1 Pustulibacterium marinum
GAGCTACGCCACATCAGCAAACGCGATAAAGAAACCTACCGAAAAGCCAAAAACAACAAGGCTACCAAAGCACAGCAAACCCTAAGTGCCAATACCAAAGCGCTCAATGAAATCAAAAGCCGCAACAAGCGTTGGCAAAGCCAGCAAACCGAGCGTCCCGGAGCAGGCAACAAAGGCAGTAGATACACCAGCAACAAAACGCATTACAGCCCTACAGACCCAGATGCACGTATCAGCGTAAAACCGGGCAAAGCTCGCAAGCTCAATTACCTGAGCCAACTCACCGTAGATACAGCCAACCATGTGATTACCGATATCAAAGCCTACCATGCCGATGCCAAAGACAACCAACATTTGCAAGACATTGTCAACCGTACCCATCAACGCCTATGGAAACTAGGACTACACTGGCAAAACTGTCTGGCCGATACCGGTTATAGCAGTGGTGAAAACTATGCCTTTCTAGAACGCAAAAGAATCAAAAGTTATATTCCACCACACGGCACCTTTAAAGGTGGACCAGACGGGTTTACCTATGAAAAGGAACATGATCACTATCGCTGTCCACAAGGAAAAAACATCCCGTTTACCAAAGTATTTTTAGATCATAAAACCCACACCAAAAAGAAAGAATACCGAGCCAGAAAACAGGTCTGTATGGGGTGTCCTATACGAAGCAGTTGTCTGGGAAAAGCACAGGAAAAGAAGTTTAGCGTCACTTATTATCGAGAAGAATACCTAAGAAATATCAAACGAGTACAAAGCAAACAAGGACGCTACATGAAAGCCAAACGCTCTAGTACCGTAGAACCTGTTTTTGGCATTCTTACCCAGTTTATGGGACTAGCCAAAGTGAACACCTTAGGCATACAGCAAGCTAACAAATGTATGCTCATGGCAGCCATTGCCTATAATCTCAAAAAATACCTAAAATACACCACCCCAAAAGCCCATAGTAATCAGGGAAACACACGCCTGCTCTCTATGACCATAAAAGCCTTTCTAAAAGCCCATAATCTGCTTGTAAGCCTTCCGCAAATTCAGAAAATCCACTACCGCTAAAAACAAAAAAGTCGCTCAAAAGCGACTCATATAAATCAACCCCCAACTTTTACCAAGGAGTTGTGCAACAATTACCGTTGTTGCCAGTAGTTTTTTATTCCGTTTAATAAGGTTCAAATGTTTCATTTTTGGGAAATCCGTGATAATAAACAACTTCTATCTCAAATGCTTTTGCTCCGTTCCAACGTTTAAAATCATTCCATTTCAGCGAGTCCAATATTTTGTCCGATTTAGACAATATCAATGAGTCTAATTCCGACAATTTTTGATATGCAATTTGGGTATCTTTTTCATTTGGTATTTCTCCATAAAATAATCGGTAAACTGAATTTTTGTCTTTTTTCGTTCGCTTATTAATTCCGTCTGAATACAAACTGTAATAAACAGAATCCGCAACCTTTATTACAATTCTTTTTTCGCCATTTAAGTCATTCAGTTCTGTTTTTACATAATTGTCGTTTTTCGATTCAGTCTGAACATAATATTTTACAGTTCCAAATTCCGTTTTTTCTCTTCTAATCAACCCTTTTTGTGTCGAGCACGAAACAACTAAAAAGATTAAAAAAAGTAGTAATATTTTTATTCGTAGGTTTTTCATTCAAATTACTGGCAACTCGTTTATATCATGAACAATATACAACTTTTATTCGCCTTTTAAGTTTTTACTCCCTCTTTTTCCTACAAAAATTGCAAACAGATAGATGATTTTCAAAGCACTCGCAATACAACGTCAAGCGAACAACAACACAAGGAGAACACAAGGATCACACAACAATGACACAAGAACAACACAAGGTTGACACAACAAAAGTAAAACTTGCGACATTTTGAATCTACATATTGTATTAAAAATCAGTCTATTAAGTGATTTACAAGTGTAAAGTCGTGTACACCTTGTGTACAGTTTGTGTACAACTGCACTTAGAAACTTGCTTCGTATGGGAATAAAATGTAACTAGTAGCAAACACAAACAGCGTAAATAAAATGACAGGGACTTTAAAACCATTACCTAGCGCATACATCGTCAATAACCATAACCAACGCAAACGGTTCCTTCTTAAAAAAGACGCTTTTTTATCCAGCCATTTTACAAGAATAAAGCGCAAAGGAATTCAAATCATATCAATTTGTATACAGATTGTCCCAAACCAACCTTGTCCCATAAAAACCATAGGAAGTCTCTAAAACTTACACTACATTCCAACAATCAATTTATCAAACCATGAAAAAAAAGAATAGAAACCAGCTTACCAAATGGCTATGGGTTACCGGCTGCCTGGCCATAGTAGCTTGTGACCAAAAGCCCAAGGAAACTAACACTACAACCGCCACAGACACCAAAGAAGATACACGCCCAAATATCGTGGTGATCATGGCAGATGACCTTGGGTTTTCAGACTTGGGTTGTTACGGTGGCGAGGTAAATACACCAGCGCTCAATAGCCTGGCCGAAAACGGACTGCGCTTCAATGCGTTTTACAACACCAGCCGTTGCTGCCCCAGTAGAGCCGCCTTGCTTACAGGTCAGTATCCACACCAGGCAGGTATCGGTCGTATGACTATGGATCAGGGCCAACCAGGCTATAAAGGCACGCTAGATGAACACACAGTCACCATTGCCGAAGTATTAAAAACCGCAGGCTACCAAACGGCCATGACAGGGAAGTGGCATGTATCCATCACAGAAGATCATGGAGATCAGGAGCAGTTAGATTGGCTCAACCACCAAAAAGACTACGAAACCTTCTCAGACACCATGAGTTACCCTACCCACCGTGGTTTCGATAAATACTACGGAAACATTTGGGGTGTAGTGGATTATTTCGATCCGTTTAGTTTGGTCAATGGTACCAAACCTGTAAAGGAAGTCCCTAAAGACTTTTATTATACCGATGCTATTGGCGATACAGCTGTGGCATATGTAGAGCAATTCAGTAAAAATAAAGACCCTTTTTTCTTATACGTAGCGCATTGTGCACCACATTGGCCTTTAATGGCTCCGGAAGAGGAAATAGAAAAATACAAAGACACCTACACCGTGGGTTGGCGAAAAATACGTGAAGAGCGTTACAAGCGCCTGATAGACAAAGGAATCATTCAAGGTGATGTAGCACAACTATCAGAGTTCATGTTCCAGGATAAAAAATGGGATGCCAACACAGATAAAGTGTGGGATGCCCGTGCCATGGCTACCCATGCGGCAATGATAGACCGTATGGACCAAAACATCGGCAAACTAATCAACAAGTTGGAAGAAACAGGAGAGCTAGACAATACGGTGATCTTCTTCTTGTCAGATAACGGCGCCAGTTCAGAAAGACCTTCACAGTACGGTATTGGCTTTGACAGACCTAGTGAAACCAGAGCCGGTACGCCTATAGCATATCCGGTAGATAAAAATACCGATGCCTTGCCGGGGCCGGAAACCACCATGTCGGGTATTGGTCCGCAATGGGCAAACACGGCAAACACGCCATTCAGGTACTGGAAGGCAAAAGTATATGAAGGAGGTATCACCACACCATTCATTGTCCATTGGCCAAAGAAAATTCAGGATAAAGGAGCTATTCGTACCAATGCCGCACACATTGTAGACATCATGCCTACGATTTTAGACATTGCACAAGCCACGTATCCTGAAGAACGAAATGGAAACACCGTGACTCCCGCAGTAGGAAAATCAATGGTTGCGGCTATGGAAGGTAATACGCAGGAAAACGTAAACGAAGTCCTGTTCTGGGAACACTTCGGATCAGCCGCCTTAAGAAAAGGGGATTGGAAGTTGGTAAAACTAACCGAAAAAGATCCTTGGGAGTTATACAACCTCAAAACAGATAGAACCGAATTACACAACGTAGCAGCCGAAAATCCAGAAGTAGTAAAAGCCATGCAAAAAGAATGGAAGCAACTTGCAGATGGGTACGAGGTATATCCAAAACCATAAGTGATTTAACCACATAAAACGTTTTATAAGCAAGGATGATTATTAATTGTCCTTGCTTTTTAGTATGTATTTTCCTTAAAAAAGTTTATATTCGTGAAAAGACCCCCGGCACACTTATGTTGTTGAACGAATAGGAAATCAAATTATGAAAGGAAAAAGACTATCTATAAAAGATATAGCTGCTGCATTAAATGTATCGGTGACCACAGTATCCTTTGTGCTGAACGGGAAGGCTAAAGAAAAGAGAATATCAGACGAAGTGAGCAAACGTGTATTAGAATACTGTAAAAAAGTAAACTACAAACCTAATATTTTAGCACAGAGCCTACGTACTGGGGAATCTAAAATTCTGGTATTTATGGTAGAAGATATTTCCAATTACTTCTTTGCCAAATTAGCGCGTTATTTTGAAGACCTGGCCTATACCAATGGCTATAAAATGCTGTTTTGTAGCAACGAAAACAGTGATAAAAAGTCAAATGAATTGATAAGATTATTTAGTGAACGTCATGTAGATGGTTATATCATAGTTCCTTCGCCCAATCTTTCAGAAAAGGTAAAAGAGCTAGAGGAGCAAGGAATTCCGGTAGTATTGCTAGACAGATATTTTGAAGGCTTTGAAGCAGATTATGTAGGAATTTATAATGATAAAGCAAGTGAAATGGGCATGAAACATTTGGTGGCCAATGGCTTTACCAAAACACTATTTGTTTCTACTCAATCTACTCAAACTCAAATGTTAGGAAGATTACAGGGATATAAGAATGCAGCAGAAGCAAATAAAATGGACGAAAAAATATTGCTATTGTCTTATGATTTCCTGGAAAAAGAGTTGGTTAAAGAAGAGTTGAAGAAATTCTTTGAAGCCAATAATGATGCAGACTCTATTTTGTTCGCCACAAATTATTTAGCAAAGTTAGGATTATCAGTATTAAAGAATATCTCATCCACAAAACTGCACCAAATGGGAATCATTACTTTTGATAATCATTACTTATTTGATATCACTTGTCCGTCTATCACGGCTATAGATCAACCATTGGAAGCAATGGCATCTGAAACCATGAACCTATTATTCAACAAATTGAAAAATAGAAACATGCCTCCGGAACCAAAATCAGTGGTTTTAGACACCCAACTCATCGTTAGAGATTCTACTTTACCCATAGCGGAAAGAACTTTATAGACCTCATAATTAACTTACCAACTACCATTTGGTGATTTTTAAATGACCTAAGTGGTAGTTTTTCTCTAAGTCTTCATTAGAAAATCTACTCAATACAGTTCAAAATACTACAAAACCAATCTTTTTACTGAATACTTCACCAGAATGAATCATACAGACGAATGCTGAAACTACGCTTTCACCTGAAAATTATACTTTAGTGAAATCATGAAAGTATAAAGTATGATTGAATACTTAAAATAATGGATAGAATTCAATAAACATGACTATACTAGTACTTTCAACTATTCAATTTTTCGCACAAAACGAAAATGAAATGAACCATTCGATTTCTTTTAAGGAGAAGGAGAACACAACTAAACAAAGCATCGCTATGAAAAATAAACTGATTATCGTTCTCGTTTTGATAACGCTATTCACGGTTCAAGCACAAGAAGTATTAAAAACTCCTTGGACAGATCAAGTGGAGAAAGAACATCCACTAAACGAATACCCCAGGCCTCAATTACAAAGAGATAACTGGACCAATCTAAATGGTTCGTGGGCCTACGCTATTACAAACATCCAGAAAGAAATACCTACTACATGGGATGGAGAAATAGTAGTACCATTCCCGGTTGAATCGTATCTATCAGGAGTACAAAAAAGAGTTACTCATGAACAACTACTGTGGTACAAAAGAAATCTTGAGTTTCAAACGGCAAACGAAAATGAAAAAGTAATACTCCATTTCGGAGCGGTTGATTATGAAACCGAAGTCTATATAAATGGTTTTTTCGTAGGGAATCACAAAGGTGGTTATACCGCTTTTGAAATGGATGTTACTTCCTTTTTAAAGCAAGGAGCTAATGATTTGGTGGTAAAAGTGCATGACCCTACTATGGAAGGAGAGCAGGCAAGAGGTAAACAAGTGAAAAACCCGGGTGGCATTTATTATACACCAGTTACCGGAATTTGGAAAACAGTATGGCTTGAAAATGTTCCAGAATCCTATATCAAATCCAACAAAATCACTACGGGTATAGATAAGAGCGTTGTGTCTATCCAAACGAGTATCGTAAATGCCAAAGCAAATGACCAACTGGAGCTAAAAGTCTTCTTAGACGATAAAGAAGTCACTACACTATCGGCGAACAGTTTTGAAACACTTGAAGCTACTATTAATAATGCGCAATTATGGACTCCGGATACCCCAACATTGTATACATACTCACTTGCCATCATAAGAGATCATAAAATTGTAGACAAAGTGGAAGGCTATTTTGGAATGCGAGATATCCGTATAGCTAAAGATGATAAAGGAGTACAACGTTTAATGCTCAACCACAAACCTTTGTTTCAATATGGACCATTAGATCAAGGCTATTGGCCTGATGGTATTTACACAGCGCCTACAGAGGAAGCGCTCTTATGGGATATTCAACAAATGAAAGCCATGGGTTTCAATATGGTACGAAAACACGTTAAGGTAGAGCCAGAACGTTGGTATTATCATTGTGACCGTATAGGTTTAATTGTTTGGCAAGATATGCCAAGCGGTTACAATGAGATTGTTCCTGTAAAAGACCATGACCATTCGGTGGAAGCTACTTGGCTAGACGAGCATTACAACGATTTGGAAAGATCTTTTGATTCTGAAAACAATTACAGAACCGAATTAAAGGAAATGATGTCTCAATTGCATAATTATCCTAGTATTTGTGTTTGGGTTCCTTTCAATGAAAGTTGGGGACAATTCAAAACCAATGAAATTTTGGACTATGCTGAATCATTAGATCCGTCCCGTGTTATTGATGGTCCAAGCGGATGGATAGACCGAAATGGAGGGGAATTGCATGATTTCCATTTGTATGGTAACCGACTTCAAAAAGAGTTTCCTTTGGAAGACCATAGAGGTTTGGTTATTGGTGAATTTGGAGGTCTTGGTTACGGTGTAAAAGATCATGTGTTTTCAAAAGAAGCTTGGAGTTATCAAGGGTTTAAAAATGAAAAGCAACTAAAAAAAGCATATCAAAGTTTGATAAATCGTATTGTAGAATTAAAAGCGGCAGGTTTTTCTGCAGCGGTCTATACCCAACTTACAGATGTAGAAACTGAAATTAACGGGTTGATCACCTATGATAGAAAAGTCATCAAAATAGCTATAGAAGATTTAAAAGAGCTCCATAAAGTTCTCTACTTAGATTAACGCTAATCGGAGATGAGCTATGTTGAAATAATACAAATAAAATTCATAAGTGTAAATATTACATTTAAAATATTTTAGTATCTTGCCACAAACAATTTAAGCAAGAATGAAAAAATTAGTAATTGCTGCCATCATCCTTTCAGGCTTCATTTCTTTTGTTAGTTGTGAAACTGAAAAGAAAGTAGCCATGAAAGAAGAGGAGGTAGCTTTAAGTGGAAATCCATTGTTCAAGTCACCGTTAACGGCAGATCCTTGTGTACTTACTTATAATGACACATTGTATCTATTTACAGGATCAGATCTTACACCACAAGGAGAAGAAGGTTTTCGTATGAACGACTGGTATATATTTTCTACTCCCGATATGGTAAACTGGAAGAATCATGGTAAAAAATTAACCGTTTCAGATTTTGATTGGGCTTCCAACAATGCTTTCGCAGGACATTGCGTAGAGAATAATGGAAAATTCTGGTGGTACGTTCCTATGGTACACAAAGATTCTACTGCAAGAGTTCATGAAGGATTTGCCATTGGAGTAGCAGTTGCAGACCATCCACTAGGGCCTTACAAAGATCCTATTGGTAAACCAATTGTAGCCGATACCACTAAGAATTCAATTCCATTAAATATAGATCCTGCTGTTTTTGTAGATGATGATGGCGAAGTGTATATGTACTGGGGTTCTTGGAACGAAGTGAGAATGGTAAAACTTAAGAAAAATATGGTAGAGACAGATGGTCCTGTTCAAAATGTAGAAGGACTTACCAATTTCTTTGAAGCGCCATTTGTTCACAAAAAGGGTGATACCTACTATATGTCGTATGCGGCATCTTATCCTTCTAGAACAGATTATGCAACGGCAAAAAGCATCACCGGACCTTGGACGTATAGAGGTGTGCTAAATGATACATTACCAAATTCACCAACCAATCATCAAGCTATTGTGAATTTTAAAGGAAATGATTATTTCTTTTATCATAATGCAGGTTTACCAGATGGTGGTCCTTTTCGCAGAAGTGTTTGTGTAGACAAACTAGAGTATGACGAAAATGGATTACTGAAAAAAGTTGTACGTACCGAAAAAGGAGTACCACAAATTAAAGAAGACTAAAAATAAGCGGTTTATATTAAGAAGAGGGGGAAGTACTTTTAAAAAGGCTTTCCCTTTTTTGTTGATTACTATTTCGTAAATGAATAGGTATGAATAACTTCATATTGCTTTACCTCCGGATCAAATTTACGTAAACTTACAGAATCGAGTAGAAAAGTTTTAGGACTTACATGCAATATATCCATTCCTTTGGCAAGCTGCTCTGGAGTTAATTTTCTACCAATGGTCATATGCGGATTTTTATCACTTCCCTGCAATGTAAATCGCTGGTGAAATATTTGCATGATTTCTTCTAATTTATCCTTTGCAACTGCATCTATAGATAAATAAAGTGTTCCACTGTTTTCAAAAGTTTGTAAATGCTCTAGAATTATTTCAAATGGGCGAATATCATTGCTTATATGTTCTATGATGGTATGAATATGTTGCAAAGCCTCATGTGAAACCTGCATTTCGCCAATGGTAATATGTGCCATGGCATTTTTACTTGAAAACCATCCGATAGTTTCCCCTAATTGTAGTTTTAATGCTTTTACATACGCTATAATAGTATCATTGGGTATGAAAGCAATGGAGTATTGTTGTGTACTCATTGACCGTAAATAAATTCTAGTTGTTGTTTGCCTGGGGAGGTTTTCAGGATAAATATAACTATTTTTCAATGCATGATAACTGCATCGGTTTTCTTTAAAGTAATTTTTACATATCTTCTTAAATAGCGGTTAAAAAATCAAGATATCTGTAATAAAGCTTCTATTGCAAACATTTTCACATTAACTTAAAAAGAAAATCAAAGATCTATGAAAACGATTGTAAAAGTAAAAGATGTAGCGCAATTGACGCACAATGTAAAAAGATTTACAGTGGAAAGACCCGATAATTATGAATTTACTCCAGGGCAGGCCACGCACGTTTCTATAAATAAAGAGGGTTGGGAAGAAGAAGACAGAGCATTTACATTTACGTGTCTGCCAGATGCCAAAGATTTGGAATTCACCATTAAAATCTATCCTGATCATAACGGAGTTACTGACCAATTGAATAAAATAAAGCCAGGAGACGAACTTATTCTTCGAGAAGTGAATGGAGCCATTGAATATAAAGGTCCCGGTTATTTTATTGCTGGTGGAGCTGGGATAACACCATTCATTGCCATTTTTAGAGAATTGGAACGTAAAGGTGAATTGGATGATAACATACTTATCTTTTCTAACAAAACCGATAAAGACATCATTCTGAAAAAAGAACTTGATAAAAAACTTGGGCATAATGTTACCTACGTAATCACAAATCAAGATGATACAGAATATACTCAGGGTTATATTGATGAGGAATTTCTAAGAAATACAATTACTGATCTCACCAAACATTTTTATGTTTGTGGACCAAAACCAATGACGAAAGAAATCAATAAGATTTTAGAAAAAATTGGAGCTACCACAGATGAATTGGTATTTGAGCAATAATATTGGAAAATAATATAGAAAGAGCCGAAGAAAATTATCTTCGGCTTTTTTGTTTGAAAATACTATCTTGTTATACTCAAACAAACAACTTTATGCCACCTGAACAACCCATTGTAAATCGAAAAAACCGATTAGAAGTAGTAGATGCACTTCGTGGTTTTGCCTTGGTTTCAATTATGCTGCTACACAATTTAGAGCATTTTGACTTCTATTTTAAACCAAAATTTTTACCCGAATGGATGAAAACCTTAGATACCTATATCTGGGATTTTCTCTTTTTTATGTTCGCCGGAAAGTCCTATGCCATGTTTGCTTTGTTATTTGGGTTAACGTTCTTTATTCAGAAATACAATCAAGAAAAAAGAGGACAGTCTTTTGATGGTCGTTTTGCATGGCGAATGATTTTGCTTATTGGTTTTGGATTCATCAATTCTCTATTCTTTCAAGGAGATATTTTGATGTTTTATGCGTTTGTTGGATTTCTATTGATTCCAACCACAAAATTACCCGCCAAATGGATGTATGTAATTATTGTATTGATGTTTATTCAACCTGTTCAAATCATCGCTTTGTTCAACGGAATTCAACATCCTGTTGCAGATATTCCAAGTCCGCCATCATGGCAATATTTTGGCCAAATGAAAACCTATATCCCTAATGATTCTTTTTGGGAAACAGTAAAAGGAAATTTATTCAACGGGAGAAAAGCCGTTGTGTTATGGACGTTTGAGAACGGTAGATTTTTTCATATGCTGGCGTTATTCTTATCCGGTTATTTGTTAGGAAAACATTTCAAATTTGTTGAAAATCCAAAGAATAGAAAGTTTTGGAGATTGGTATTTTTTTCAGCGGTGTTACTTTACATTCCACAATATGTTTTTCAATTGCGTATTGATGATTTAATCGCTACAGAATCTATTCGAAGACCTTTAAAAACAATTACCAACGCTTTAGAAAATATCACCTTTATGGTAGTCATTCTTTCAAGTTTTGTATTGTTATTTTATTTAAAATCAGGAAGAAAAATATTGAACGTTTTTTCACCAGTTGGAAAAATGAGTTTGACTAACTATGTGCTACAAAGTATTGTAGGTTCTACCATTTATTTTGGATTTGGTTTTGGCTTGTATCAGTATACCGGAGCCACCTATAGTTTTATCATTGCAATGATTTTAACTGCGGGAATGATTGCTTTCAGTACTTGGTGGATGAACAGGCATAAACATGGACCACTAGAAGGTATTTGGCATCGTCTGACCTGGATGGGAAGTAAAAAGAAATAAAAAAAGCTACCTGAAAAGCGCGATGTAAAATGTCTACAATTAATTCTTTCAGATAGCTTTCTATATTATTAAAGAGGAATATTAAGCGTAGTAATTTTTACCAATTCCAGCTTTTGGATGAATCACACCTTTATCGGTAAGTTCGTCCCAAAATTCAATAGGAATAGCTACATCCAAAGCCTGTGCATTTTGTTTTACTTGTTCCGAAGTACTACAACCAAATAATACAGTATCTACAAATTCTGGCGCATGAGAAAATTGGATCGCAGCGTCTGATAAACTCACCTTATATTTCTTTGCTACTTCTTTCAAAATAGTATATTTTTTGACAATTTCTTCTGGCATTTCACCTTCATAATTGTATCGTTTTCCAGCGTCTGTCAACATTCCTGCATTAAACGGTGCGCCAGCGATTAAAGTCGCATTACTGTTTTCTATGGCTGGCAACAATTCCTCTATAAAACGGTCATGATCTAGAATTGTATTGGATATAGCTGATAGAAAAACATCTGGTTCAGCAACTTTTAAGCTTTCTAAAATAGGATCAATATCATTTACTCCAAATCCCCAACCTTTAATTAAACCTTCCTGTTTCATTTTGGTTAGTTCAGGCATAGCACCATTTTTTGCAATTTCGAACTGAGCTTTCCAATCGCCGCCTAAATCAGCTTCATTTCCTGGAGCTAAATCATGAATAAATACATAATCAATATGGCTAACGCCTAAACGTTCCAAACTGTCCTCTATAGATTTACGAGTACCTTCGGCTGTGTAATCATATGTATAATCATTAGATGCAGGTTCATTCCACATGGTATCGGGTGGAGTATCTGTTGGGGTTAATATTCTACCTACTTTGGTAGATAGCAAATATTCGTCTCTATTTTTGGTTTTCAGAAAATTCCCCATACGTATTTCACTCAATCCTAAACCATACCATGGAGAAGTATCAAAAAATCGATAGCCTTCATTCCAGGCGGTTTCTAAAACATGATGCACTTCTTCATCGGTCATTACTTCAAAACCGTTTCCAAAAGGTACACCACCAAGTGCAATATCAAAAGGGATTTTAAATCTGTTCGTATTCATACAATTATTTTTTAAGTTTTCAGTTGCTTAAATTTACAACAATGACAAACAGAAATCCTTTGAATTAACTAAATATAACAGAACTTTAGCAACCTTCTATAAAACAAAAAAGTCGCTATGAATAGCGACTTTTAAGAAATATAAAATTGAATTATTCCTGACTCATTTCCATGCTGTGATCGTATTGACAACAAGCCGGTAAGTTTTCGTAAGACGTATCAGAACCTTTGAAGTTTTCAGTATCATAACCAGAAGCAGCAACTGCTTTTTCTATGCTAGCCACATCAGTTTTGGTATCATCGTAAGAAACTTCGATTTTTTTCTTATCCTTATCCCAATTCGCTTTAGAAACACCTTCAACTCCAGTGGCTGCAGTTTCAATTGTTTTTTTGCACATGCCACAATTTCCACGTACTCCAAATGTAGCCATAGCCATTTCTTGGTCTGTACTTTCATTTACAGCAACTTCTGCTGTAGTTGCTTCTTTTGCTTCTTTTTTGGTTTCGTTACAAGCAGTGAAGCTCATCCCGACTACTACTGCTAATGCTAAAATTACTTTTTTCATGTTCTTAAATTTAATGATTTTTATTTTGATGTAATTGTTTTTGCTACGTTTCCGCAAGTGAGCATAGAAGCTCCAAAATACGGATTTTTAATCTCAGTTTCGTCACTTAACCAATAGGCTCCTTTATTGTTATCGGCCATTGGACAAAACTGTACATAAGCCGTTTCAGTAGCTCCAAAGGTTTGCGCAAGTGTGATGATGTTTTCTGAAATAGGTATGAATAACTTTCGCTGTTCTTTTAGATCTACTTTTTGCTGAAATTGTTGCAATTGATCCAAGAGTTCTCGTTTAGTAGACATCCAAATTTCATGAGCTTCGGATTGTTTCAATAAAGACATGTCTACTGCGTTAATAGCAGATTTCAGTTGCGAAACAGAAGCTTTTGCCTTAGCAGAATCATCATTCACCAAGGCATCTTTTAAAGGAAGATATGCTTTGTACACTTCTTCTAGTTGCGCTACAAACTTAGGTGCTACTTTTAATGATTGTTCATTTTCTAAACTGAATGCATTCTCTGTAGCTGCTTTGGGTTGATGCATCATGGAAGGTTTCCCTTGCAATTGTGCCGCCGCATCTACTGTGAAGGCTCCATGGGTCACAATTTCCTCCCCAGCTGTGAGTCCGGAAGTGATTTCATAACTGTCCGCTAATTTAGGACCTAAGGTAACTTCACGCATTTCAAATATCGGTTGCGTTCCCGGAACTTTTACATACACTACCGATCTTTTCCCTGTCCATAAAACACTACTGGCTGGAATGGTCAAAGTTTCCGTAGTCGTGTTGGCTGTTTGTACTTTTGCTTCAACAAACATCCCTGGTTTCCAGCGATTTTCTTTGTTGTTCAAGGTAACTCTGGCTGTCACTGTTCGGGTTGTATTGTTGAGTACCGGATCTATAAAAGCAACCGTTCCTTCAAAGGTTTTTCCGGGATAGGCAGCTGTAGTAATGCTTAGTTGTTGACCTTTTTCCAAACTTCCTAGGGTATTCTCATATAAATCAAATGCCGCCCAAACGGTATTGAGGTTGCTGATTTTTAACAAGGCCTGACCTTTTTTTACTTCGTCACCTTCGGAAACTAATTTATCTAAAACGGTACCGCTTACTGTGGCATATACGGGCATGTATTCTTGTACTGTACCAGACGTTTCAATACTGTTAATCTGCGCTTCGGTCAGTTTCCATAATTTGAGTTTGTTACGAACTGCTTTGTACAAGGCAGGCTGACTATTTTTCAATTCTACCGCCGATAACAATTCTTGTTGTGCGGTTATCAGTGCCGGACTGTACATGGTAGCCAATACTTGTCCTTTTTGAACTGTTTGCCCTGTGTAATTCACATTAAGCTTCTCGATACGTCCTGCAAAATAACTTACTTGAACGGCATTATTCTCTTCATTCGGTTGAATGGTTCCGGACAGGGTATAGGTCCCTTTTGCATCTTCAGCATCACCGACTACGGTGGTTTGCACATTTGCCAACGCCATGGCATTTTCGGTCATGGTAAATTGCTCTGGTGTAAGTCCGTCTGCACCTTTTTCAGCCGGAATCAGTTCCATCCCACAAATAGGACAGTCACCCGATTCTGTTTTTAAGATCTGCGGGTGCATGGAGCATGTCCATAACTGTTCGGTGCTAGTTTCCGAGTGTGTGTGTTCGGTGGTTGCTGTAGACTCAGCAGGGGAGAACAGCCACCATCCAAGGGCGAGTCCTGCCAAAAGTAAAAGTATATAACTGCTATATTTTTTCATGATCAACGTATTAAATAATGAATGATGGTAGTTTGTGTATAATACTGTAAGGTCGCCTGTACCTGTTCCAAACTCAGTTGTAATTGCAGTTCTTCGATATCCAATACTTCCTGAAAATCCAGCGTATTGGTTTCGTATTGCTTTAACAAAATGTTCGTTGCCTGTGCTGCTTGTTCCAAGTTCTTGGTTTGATTGTCGAAGGCAATACGTGCGGCTGTCCTCTCAGCCACCGCAGTTTCCAACATGCTTTGTAGTTTCAACAAGCGTTCCTGTTTAGCGACTTGCAATTGCTGTTGCGCCAATTCGTTTTGACGCGTTTTTGATTTGAAACTCTTGTTGAAAATCGGAATGGAAACTGACACCATCGGCATAAAGATGTCTTTTCCGTTATCGCTGACTTGCATATCGCTACGTTCGCCCACATTGATGTAATCAACGCCTACGCCAATCATGGGACTTTTGCCTTTTTGGTTTACTACTTCCGATTGGGTCACCGATTCGTACAACCTATCATACTTCACCAATTCCGGATGCAAGACAAGGCTGTCTGTTTCTATGGCTACTTCCAACTCCTTTGCAGGAATCACAAAATCGGTAGTCCATTGAATCTCCGGAACCTCAGCGGTATTCAATACCTCTTTGAACTGCGCTAACGTAGCTGCATACTGTTGTGCCACCACTTGTTGCTGTGCCTGTACATTATTATGCCGCATTTGTAGTTTTAAGACCGATACGGTGCTCGCTGAGTTGGTTTCTACCGCTTTGAGCGCCCATTGCTCATAGGTAGTTAATAAGTCGTTATGCTGCGCTAAAATGCGTTCTTTGGCGTGTAGCGCTGCCAGTTGGTAATAGTATTTAGTTACCGAAGCAATTACTTTGCGTTGGGCAATCACTACCGATTCATATTCCGCATCTGCCAATGATTGTTGATACGCTTCCCGTGCGGTAATGCTTCCAAACCAGGGGAACTGTTGTTGTGCCGATAGTTTGAACTGTTGCGGCCCTGTACGGGTTTCCGGTTCGCTCACAAAATACCCACCACTGAATTGTGTATTCGGGAGGGTATTCACCTCGTTTACTTTTTCCGAAGCGATGTTGTATTGCAACTGCATACCCTGTACTTGTGGATTGTTTTCCAACGCCAGACTGATAAAACTATTCAAGTCTTGCGCTTGTACACTTCCAAAAAGGAGTAGGGCTACGCTGTATAGTATGTATATTTTCTTTTTCATGATTGGGTACGTTTGAGTTGTACTTCCGCTTTCCAGCTATATAATATTGGTACGACAAACAAGGTGATCAATGCGATGAGCATTCCTCCAAAACTAGGAATCGCCATAGGGATCATGATATCGCTGCCTCGTCCGGTAGCGGTTAACACCGGTAATAAAGCCAGCAGGGTAGTAGCAGTTGTCATTAAACACGGACGAATACGCTTCTCGCCAGCGGTGACTACGGCGGCTCTAATACCTTCTTTGGTATCCGGTTGTTGTTGGGCGAACGTCTGCGTTAAATAGGTCGCCATAACTACACCGTCATCTGTGGCAATTCCGAAAAGGGCAATAAATCCAACCCAAATAGCCACACTGAGGTTTACCGTATGCATCTGGAACAAGTCGCGCAGGTTTTCTCCAAACACGCTGAAGTTTAAGAACCACGATTCCCCGTATAACCAAAGTAATAGGAGTCCGCCCGCAAAAGCCACGGCAATTCCGGTGAATACCATGAGGGAGGTAGCGATGGACTTGAACTGAAAATACAGAATCAAAAAGATGATGATCAAGGCAAGCGGTACTACTACCGACAAGGTTTTGTTGGCGCGTAACTGATTTTCATAAGTACCTGTAAACTGGTAACTGATCCCTTTCGGAACCGTGATTTCACCGCTATCGATTTTCTGTCGTAACAACGCCTGTGCACTTTCTACCACATTCACTTCCGCATAGCCGTCTAGCTTGTCAAACAATACATAGCCCACCAAGAAAGTATCTTCACTTTTGATGACTTGCGGACCTTGTTCGTATTTGATACTAGCCACATCGCTTAACGGAATGCTATTGCCATTGGCTAACGGCACATAGATTTGTTCCAAGGCTGTAGGATTGTCGCGCAATTCTCGTGGATAGCGCACGCGAATGCCATAGCGTTCCCTGCCTTCTACAGTTTCGCTGAGTTGCATACCACCCACAGCCACTTTCAATTGGTTTTGCACCGCGTCTATGGATAGTCCGTAACGGGCTAGTGCGTTTCTGTCAATATCAATCAGCAAATAGGGTTTCCCAACAATTCTATCGGCGAAAACCGCGTCTTTTTTCACGCCTTCCACTTCTTTTAAAGCCGTTTCCAGCTGTAATCCGAAGGCTTCTATTTCTTTTAGATCTTGTCCTTTTACTTTGATACCCATCGGTGCGCGCATTCCGGTTTGCAACATCACCATACGCGTTTCTATGGGTTGCAATTTAGGTGCGGACGTAATGCCTGGTAATTTAGTGACACGTACAATCTCATTCCAGATATCATCTGCGGATTGTATGGAAGGACGCCAGTTTCTAAAATATTCCCCCTCATCATCCGGTTGTAAATCAGTTGCTTTTAAGCGAAATACCTGTGCTACTGTGGCTTTTGTCTGAGCTGCTTCCTCCACATCGGTATTCGGGTTGTAGGCTAAACGGCCGTCTTTCAGTATAAACAACCCTTCTTCATTTACTTTATAGCGTTGTTGTTTGCCTGCTGCATTCAACAGGTATTCTGGTTTGTACTGAATGATGTTTTCATACATAGACAGTGGCGCTGGGTCTAAGGCAGATTCCGTTCTACCGGATTTCCCTACGACCGTTTCAATTTCAGGAATCGTGGCTACCGCCATATCCAGTTGTTGTAAGATGCGTTTGTTTTCTTCCACCCCCGCATGTGGCATGGAGGTCGGCATTAATAAAAATGAGCCTTCATTCAAACTAGGCATGAATTCTCTTCCTGTATTATTGAAGATAATCACCCCTGCAACAATCAAGCTTAGGGGCAGGCTCATAAAAAGTATTTTGTTCGCCAAAGCCCATTGCAAAATGCGGGTATAATAGTGTTTGAACAGGCTGAAAACACCTAACAACCCAAAGCAAATAACACCCACAAACATAAGGTTGGTAAATAGGTTATGTTGCAGTCCTAATGGACGCCAATAAGTTGCTAATAGGATTGTTATAGTGATTACTGAAATGATTACTTTAAGTAGGTTATTCGTCTTTTCTGTGATGATCTGTTGTTGTTTTAGCAGGGCAATAATACCAAAGCCTACTAAAAGCAACCCTAGTGGGTAGCCCCATACTATAGCTGCTATACCGACAACCATCAATCCACCATTCAAAAGCCATTTGGTTGCGGTGCGCATCGGTTTCTTTTGGAACAATATGGCTGCAAAAGGCGGAATTAAGAACAAGGCCACAATGATGGAAGCCGTTAAAGCAAACGTTTTGGTAAAGGCTAGTGGACGGAACAATTTTCCTTCGGAACCCACCATGGTAAATACCGGAATAAAGCTGATGATGGTGGTGAGTACGGCCGTAACAATAGCGCCCGATACTTCCGCTGTGGCGTTGTACACCACCTCATTTACCGTTTGGTCCTTATGATTTTCATCAAGATGGCGAATGATGTTCTCACAGAGAATCACGCCCACATCAACCATGGTACCAATGGCAATGGCGATTCCGGAAAGCGCTACGATGTTGGCATCCACTTCAAAATACTTCATGGCGATAAACACCATCAACACCGCTACCGGAAGCAAACCTGATATGAGTATGGATGCGCGTAGGTTGAACACCATCACCAAAATCACCAAAACGGTAATCAGGATTTCCATGGTAAGGGCTTCGTCTAGCGTACCTAAGGTTTCCTGAATCAGTTGGGTTCTGTCGTAAAACGGTACAATGGTGAGTTGGGACGTACGGCCATCTTCCAGTGTTTTGGAAGGCAATCCGGCACTGAGTTCCTTGATCTTTTCTTTTACATTGGTGATCACTTCCATAGGATTGGCACCATAACGGGCCACTACCACGCCGCCTACCACTTCGGCTCCTTCTTTGTCCAGAATTCCTCTACGCGCAGCCGGACCCAAATGTACCTTGGCTACGTCTTTTACGGTGATCGCTGTATAGTCCGGAGCTTTGATGACCGCGTTTTCAATATCCTGAATCGATTCTACATACCCCAATCCACGGACTAAGTATTCCGCTTTGTTAATCTCCAGGGTTTGTGCCCCAATATCTTGATTGCTTTGTTTGACTGCTTGTACCAGTTGCGCCAGGGAAATATGGTATTGCCGCATCAATTCCGGATCAACGTCTATTTGGTATTCTTGTACATAGCCTCCAATAGAAGCCACTTCAGACACTCCACTGGCAGATGACAAGGCATATTTTACGTAATAATCTTGTACGCTTCGGAGTTCGTTTAAATCCCAACCTCCCGTCACGTTTCCGTCCTTATCCCGACCCTCTAAGGTATACCAGAAGATTTGTCCCAATCCTGTAGCATCCGGGCCTAAAGCCGGTTGCACGTCATCTGGTAATAGTCCCGCCGGTAAAGCGTTTAGTTTTTCTAAGATTCTACTGCGCGACCAATAAAAGTCGATTTCCTCTTCAAAAATGATATAAATGGTAGAGAAGCCGAACATAGAAGAGCTACGCACGGTTTTCACTCCCGGAATCCCTAACAGGGTTGACGTAAGCGGGTAGGTGATTTGGTCTTCGATATCTTGAGGCGAACGTCCTGTCCATGGTGTATAGACTATTTGTTGGTTTTCGCCAATATCCGGAATGGCATCTACTGCTACCGGACTGGTAGGGAGTACGTTTGTTTTCCATCCGAATGGCGCAAATGCTATTCCTGCTCCTATGAAAAGGAGTACTAGCAGTACTGCAACCAGTTTGTTTTCTATAAGAAATTTGATGCTTTTGTTAAGCATAGTATATCCTTGATTTTATATGAAACACAATTGATGATGGCACCTACTATTGTTTACAGTGGTGCTTACTCGTGTGTTTTTATCAAATCAAATATACCTGGTGCAATTTGTGTATGGGTTTGACGACCTTGTGTGGGCTGTAGCCAATAAAAGGTACTACATTTTCCTTGAGACCTTCAAAAAGATTAAGGTAGGTGTATAATACATAGGCGGTAAGTACTGCCTGTTGAGTAGTTGTAAGCTCTATAGAACTGTCTTTCAGTTCTTTTTGCCCTTTTACTACATGTTGCTCATCGTGGCAACAGTGTTGGGTTACTTTTTCGCACCCTTTAGGAGTTTCCGTTGCTTCCAACATTTCCATACCACAACTTTTGGCTGCGGTAAATACGCTGCGATCCATAGGGCGTCCCATGCAATAGTGGGTATTTACGGTAAAGGAAACCGTAGACGCCAGCACTAAAATAGCGAGGATCAATGCTGTGATATGTTTGGCAATGGTTTTCATTGAGTTACAAATATATGGAATTTAGTTGATAGTATTTTAGATTATTAGACTATTAGATTGTTAGTTTTGTTTTATTTCTAGCGTCAGGCTGAGTCGAACCTAAGCCTTTTATATAGCTAAAGATTGTTTATCTCGACTATCATTTCTCCTTACGGGTATGTTCATTTTGTCTTGATACAAAACGAACCAAAAAATCAAGGCTTACGAACAGATTTCTAAATTTATTGTTCGGAACCTACACCTTATGAACTCGCCATTAAGGTAATTATCTGTGCATGAAAATCTATTTTCACCTGTGCTTGAGCTTGTATATTATCAGCTTTCTGGCTCAAACAGCATAAGCTGCTTAACGGTTCTTTCACTGCAAATTTTACGAAATCTCTTCGTAGGCCAATAAAAACTTCACTCGGATGTTTTTGATAATGTTTGAACTGACTTTGAATGTAAGACTTAGGACATTTTTAGCTTTCAGCTGTTAGCTATTAGCCTTTTTATTATTTTGAATGTTGAATTATACATGTTGAATGGTTTTTTCTAGTACTTAGACCGTTCGTATTTTAGATTTTTAGTTTTGTTGGTGAGATGCTGCCTCCACGCCAGCCGGCCTCTTCGCTAAAACAGTTCACTGAACTGTTTCTTTACGCTTGATCCTGATACAATTTCAATCCTTTGACAGTATTGAAACCACTCGGGATGGCGGTTTTGGATGATGGAGTGTTGGGCTTTGTGATATCGATGGTGAGATCCTGAAACAAGTTCAGGATGACGTGGGTGGATGTTTTTGATAATGTTTGAACTGACTTTGAATGTAAGACTTAGGACGTTTTTAGCTTTCAGCTGTTAGCTGTTAGCTATTAGCTTTTTTATTATTTTGAATGTTGAATTATAAATGTTGAATGGTTTTTTCTAGTACTTAGACCTTTAGTATTTTAGATTTTTAGTTTTGTTGGTGAGATGCTGCCTCCACGCCAGCCGGCCTCTTCGCTAAAACAGTTCACTGAACTGTTTCTTTACGCTTGATCCTGATACAATTTCAATCCTTTGACAGTATTGAAAATACTCGGGATGGCGGTTTTGGATGATGGAGTGTTGGGCTTTGTTATATCAATGATGAGATCCTGAAACAAGTTCAGGATGACGTAGGTGGATGTTTTTGATAATGCTTGAACTGTTAATAGATGTAGGATTTGGAATATATGAAAGTCACGAGCGAGACGCTCGCGCTAGCGGGGGAAAGATAATTTATTGTGATTTGTAGCTTTGAGTTGTATTAACGCAAAAAAACAGTAACTGCAGTTTACTGTTTTCTCGCTGTTGGATGTGGGGTGTGGTTATTCGATGATGGCCACATATTCATACACGTTACCCGGGAAACTGGTGAGTTTTACCACAATTCTAGTTCCTGGTAGGGAGGCGTTTTCGGTAGTGGTGGTGTAGTTCCACCATAGCAAGTTATCTTGTTGTATGGCGTTGCCTTCTTCCAGTAGTACCCCTTCGGCATCGTACATACTTACTACAGCGTTGGTAACTTCTATCACATCTTTGATCTTTAGCTTGATGATGTCACCAATGGCTCCGGTATAGCCGCTGAGCTCAAATTCACATGTAGGTGCTGTGAGGTAGTCTTTGAATGCCACGTTGTACGCACTTTGATTTCCTGTTGCTTTTGCCTGATAAATGGCCTTTAGCTCTGGATTTGCAATTACAGATTTTGCATAAATGCTTGCTTCGCCAAATAGTTCGCGTTGCTCTATCTGTGCTGTTGTGGGAGCTTTGGTTGTTTTCTTTGGTGCTTTGGACATAATGGTAAGCACCCCTCTTTGTCTGAAGACTAATTTTTTGCCAAACTTTCCGCTGGCACCTTCTACGATAATGTTGTCTTTGTTAATTGCCATGATTACATGATTTTTAAAGTGTTAATAATTATTTTTCTATTCGACATGGCTAAGTTGCGAAGTGTCATCGAGGTTTGCAACTGATGGCGAACGATAGTACACCAAGTGTACACGAACTGTACACAACATTTTTTAAATATTTGTATACATCGCTAATTTTCAGTATTTTAACTCAATTCAAGATGTCGCGATTTTGATTTTTGTTGTGTTGACCTTGTGTCATCCTTGTGTGATTGTTGTGTCATCCTTGTGTTATCCTTCGGTTGTCGTTCGGTGGTTGTTCGGTTGGGTATTCTTTTATTTATACTAACCGTTATGTAAAAACACGTAGAAATACGTATTGATTGGTGTTTTTATGAGGTGTAATTTGCTCATCAATATGCAGTTGGTGTTTTTCTCCCTTATGATTGCTTTGCTAATGCCCCTTTTTCCCCAATGTCCCCAAATGGAAGGTTCCTGCTATATTCCATCGGTTTTACCTATTGGTGATAGCAGTATGATTTTTAGAATTTTAATATCAACCTAATCAAAAACATTCATTGTTATGAAAAAGAACAAACAAGAGCTTATGAGCTATCTGGACCCTTCATTGGTGGTTCAGGTATTGGAACAAACGTCGTACTTATTGCAACTGGTGGAACACTTGCATTTGGAAGGGCGGTTTTTATCTACCAAAGAGGTGGCGGACCGACACCATGTATGCAAGCGAACGGTTTTGCGCATGGTGCGTAGAGGACATTTGGTGGCGGTAAAGCAGCATAATCGGTTTTATTATGAGGTGGAGGCTACGGATCGGTTTTTTCGGAATTATTGGGGGTTGGAGGTTTGCTGATTAGGCTTCGATTACTCCGTAAGGTATCTTCGAATAAAATATATTTTACTCTCGATAATGCTCAGCCTGACATAGGATATAGGACTTAAGACTTTTTTAGCTTTTGGCTGTTAGCTTATAGCTATTAGCTTTTTTATGATGAGATCCTGTCCTTCGGTATATTTTTAATCCTTTGACCGTATTGAAAACACTTGGGATGACGGTTTTTTTCAGTAGTTCAGATAGCTAGTATATTAGATTGTTAGTTTTGTTTTATTTCTAGTGTCAGGAGCGGAGTCGAAGCCCTTATAGTTGTCTTAGCTATAACAGTAAGCGTTTCGATTACTCCGTAAGGTATCTTCGATTAAAATATATTTTACTCTTGATAATGCTCAGCCTGACATAGGATGTAGGACATAGGACGTTTAGCTTTCAGCTGTTAGCTGTCAGCTATTAGCTTTTTTATGATGAGATCCTGTCCCTCGATACATTTTCAATCCTTTGAAAGTATTGAAAATACTTGGGATGACGGTTTAGGATGATGGGGGTGGTTGTTTTTGATAATGCTTGAACTGTTAATAGATGTAGGATTTGGGATATTTTATATGATGAGCTAGATCATGCTTTCTTTTTTTCATTGCCAAAAAAAGAAACAAAAAAGTCTAGGCTTACGAACTGATTTCTAAATTTATTGTTCGGAACCTACACCTTATGAACTCGCCATTAAGGTAATTATCTGTCCATGAAAATCTGTTTTACCTGTGTTTGAGCTTGTATATTATCAGATTCTGGCTCAAACAGCATAAGCTGCTTTTCCCCTCGCGCCAGCTGGCTCTATCGCTAAATACATCCACTGGATGTATTTTTAACGCTTTGCCCTACTGCAAATTTTACGAAATCTCTTCGTAGGCCGATCAAAGCTTCACTCGGGTGTGTTGCTTTTTGGAAGTGGTAAAGAGTGAGATGGTTGTGCTAGCAGTGGGCTTGTGAGGCTTCGACTCCGCTCAGCCTGACATAGGATGTAAGACTTAGGACTTTTTTAGCTTTCAGCTGTTAGCTTATAGCTATTAGCTTTTTGTGGTGAGATCCTGAAACGAGTTCAGGATGACGATTCTGGATGATGGGGGAGAGAGTTATGAGCGAGATGCTAGCATTAGCGGTGATGTTTATAAATGATTTTAATTAAATAAGTATAGTATTGTATGAAACCAGATGTGTTGATTTCGAAGATTTCTAGTGTGTATCGCAAGCGTAATAAGTATGGGGTGGTTACTGAAAAGTCTGCTTTGGTGCTGGGTGGTGAGGATTGTGTGTTGCGGGGGTTACAGCGGAAGTATCCGGATTATGAATTTGTATTGTTTAACGATGTGGAGATTTCTGCTGCGGTTTTGGGGTATAAGGATTGTGGCGGCTTTTTGCATTATGCGGTGTACCAGGTGTATGTATCGGACGACCAACCGGTGCCGTTGCAACGCATTACCCTGCCT
Organism: Pustulibacterium marinum; assembly: GCF_900116665.1. Taxonomy (GTDB): domain Bacteria; phylum Bacteroidota; class Bacteroidia; order Flavobacteriales; family Flavobacteriaceae; genus Pustulibacterium; species Pustulibacterium marinum. The sequence continues at coordinate 200,976 of NZ_FPBK01000006.1, forward strand.
AATGGTCAAAAGCGTGTGATACCGTATGATATGTTGGAGTATCCGCATGCGAGAGATACCATTAGTTTTACGATTCTTACGGATGTGATTCGTGGGGTGTTTAACCATATGTTTAAGGGTAGATTGGCCGACCGCCCACAGGTGTTGGTTACTATTGGGTATACCAAGTTGATCTACTCTCATGGCACGTATACGCTGCTAGAGCACTACCCGAAGCCAAAAATATACACTTTGCATGGGCTTAAACTCAACAAACCGCAAAAGGTTGCTTTGCAGCAGGAACTGCATGGGTTGCATGATGGATGTTCTTAGGTTAGATGGTTAGATGGTTAGATTATTAGGGTGTTAGATTATTAGGGTGTTAGATTATTAGATTTTAGCATTTTAGTTGGTTTGGTTTTTTGATTTGATAGTTGTGGGGTAGTGGTGCTTTTTGGTATATGCTATGGGGTGTTTTTGCTATTATGGTTTTTAGCAATCTGTTTTGTGTAAAAAAGTTGTATCTTTATGGTGATATAAACAAGTTGTGCGTCAGCTAAAAAAAACACCGAATGACAGAAGAGGAACAACAGAAAGCCGAAAAAATGGCAAGCCGAATGCTGAACCAAGTGGGTATTAGCAAACTAGCCAAATTAGGGATTTACAAGAAATTAATTTTATCGCTGTCTATAGATGACTTCAATGCATTGGAGACTAATAAGATTTATTTCAACCCAATATTTTCACCTGCTTCCCAAAACAAACTAAGTTTTGATTTAGAAAATGGTTCAAACATTATAACTATAGATTTAAATACGGTTAAATTATTTTCATCTGAAGAGGGAACTGCAATTGTTCTTCACGAAATAGGCCATGCCCTCAATCCAGATAAAAAGAATATTGAAGGAGAATATGCAGCTGATAATTATGCATGTGAAAGAGGCTTTTCACAATACATTATTAGTTCTTTAGAAAAAGGAAAATTGATTCGACCAGCTGAATTTTCAACGACAAGCACGGAATTAAGGCTAGAAAGGATTAAAAACGATAACTAAAAGTGGAAACTAAGGATTACTTCATAATTGGATTAGGCATTTTAGGATGGATTTGGGGTATTATCCAATTCCGATTGAATCGCAAATACCAAAAAAAAGATAAAGCAATTGAAAAAAGATTTGAGGTTTACTCAAATTTCATGAATCAAATGGATGAAATGAGCATTAGTATGCGCAAAAACCCTAATGCAACTTATGGAATTTCAACTAAATTTATGGCCGAAATGCTAACAGGTGACGAAGAAAGAATAAATAATGCCTTATTAAAATTCAATGAAAATCTTTTAGAAACAACAAGAGACTCGCTGCAACCGATGATGATTGTCAACTACGAATTAAACAAACTAAAACTTGTGGCAAGTGAAAAGCTATTACCTAAAATCACTGAATACAAAACGTTAGTTAATGACTACACTAACGAATTTCAATCAGTTATAAATAATCTTTCTACAAAAAATGACTTGGAATACAATGCAAAGCAATTACAAAGCATTGGACATGAAGAAAGAGGAAAAAGAATGGGAGAACTATGGTTGGAAATTGAAAGTCTTATGAGAGATGAAATCGATTATTATAAAAAATAAGAGTTTGGAATATGCCGCTAACAAAAGAAGATAGAATAAATACAGTCATGGGTGGTGGACATGTAGTAATACTTGGTGCAGGTGCGAGCATTGCCTCGACATTTAGAAACCCTGAGATGAATGGCAAGCAATTGCCTTCAATGGATAACTTCATAGAAATTGTAGGACTTCAGGACATTGTGAGTACAATCCCTGAAAAATTACAAGCGGAAAATTTTGAACAACTGTATAGCAATTTACATGAAGATAACCCAGAATCAGATGAAATAAGAGAAATTGAATCCCGTGTCCAAGAGTATTTCGGAGATATGAAACTACCAGAAGCACCAACGATTTATGACCACTTAGTCTTATCGTTACGACCACGAGATTTAATCGCAACATTCAATTGGGATCCTTTTCTTTATCAAGCGTTTTGCAGAAACAGTGAATTCACAAAGGATTTACCATTGATGTCTTTTCTTCATGGAAATGTATCTATAGGCTACAGTTCAGAAGATAAAAGATGTGGACCAGCAGGAATGTATATGAGAAGAGATGGAGGATATTTTGAGCCGACCAAACTGCTTTACCCTGTAAAACAAAAGAACTACAATGACGATGAATTCATTTCGATGGAATGGGATCGACTCAAGTATTGGTTAAAGGATGATTCAACAAAACTGGTAACTGTATTTGGCTATGGAGCCCCCGGTACAGATGTCGAAGCTGTTACACTTCTCGATGAAGCATATGGAGGAAAGGATGCCAGGAATATGGAGCAATTTGAAATCGTTGACATTCAAGACGAAGATACGGTTGTAAAAAGATGGGATAAGTTTATTCATTCTCACCATTACGATTATGCGACTGATTACTTCAGTTCTTCATTAGCACTAAATCCAAGACGGACGAGTGAAAGCTATTTTCAACATATTTTACCAATGACACCTGACGAAGCTTTCAGCGAATCAAACCCAATACCATCTGACATTTCAACATTGGAAGAGCTTTGGGACTGGCATAAACCGCTAATAGAAGCTGAGAAAATTTGGAAAGAAAAAAATGAAAAATAAAAGCCGAACGCACAATCGAGTAGACGGCCGTGAACGATAAGTCCACGGTGCGCCTCTCACACCACCGTACGTACGGGTCGCGTATACGGCGGTTCGAAAATGATACTAACCCTTATAGTATGTTAGCATACTTAGATAGCCTCTTTTCTGTAGTTTGGATTGCGTTATTGTGGTTCGTAGAATAGGACTTTGAGCTACTGCCCAACCTCCCATATTGGTTCGACTCCATGCATAGGCTTGTCCTTGGGGTATGCCCAAACGAATTAGGTTTTTCCGTTTGCGTTCGGGTTTCTTCCAATCATGCCAAATGCAGTACCGTATTCGGTTTCGCAGCCATTCGTCCAGCTTTTTAAGTTTACCTTGTATGGATGCTGGTTTAAAATAATTAACCCAGCCACGTATAAGTAGATTTAACCGCCCTATACGCTCATCAAAGCTCATTGGTAGCGTTTTCTTGGTCAGATATTTCAGCGAACGCTTCAAACTTTGCCATTTACTCTTGGCTACCACCGCTTGATA